>NZ_JQBP01000009.1 GCF_001438705.1 Weissella kandleri | reverse complement strand
GCTTGAGTACCATCATCCCAGGCCACGTAGTATTCAAAGTGTGAATTACTGTAGTCTTTGCGGGTGACTTTTTTGATAATACCGGTTTTACCGCGTCGATCAACAATCGAATTACCATTGGTTTCATAACTAGCACTATCTAACAATTGGACCTTTTGCCCGACATGATACTTCGCATGATAAGTAATTTTATCGGTTATATCCTGTTCAGCAATATGTTGGTTTGTTACCCCATTACCAAAATCAATGACATATTCAAAATGCGAATTACTATAATCATGATGTGTCACCTTTTTAACCGTTCCAATTTTTCCACGCCGATTCACAATTGAATTTCCGTTGGTTTCATAGATCGCCGTGTTTAAAACTTGAACACGTTGGCCCACATGGTACTTAGCACTATATTGACTATCATAAACTTTTTCTAATAATTGTTCATAATCATTCATCGTATACGTTGAGCCAAAGAATTGGCTGGCGTTATTTGCCCAATAACCATCCGGATCAGTATGATCTGTGCCACCTAAACTGCGTGAAACCATTGCATGGCTCCATACTGTTTTACCTAACTCTGGCTTTAGTCCAAATTGGTGTAAATAATCCGCCTGTAAATTAGCCAAATTCCAAATTTCGCGCGCAAATGCATCCTTACTATTAACTTCAGTTTGTTCTGTTTGAATAAAACGTCGGTTTCCTTCAGCCCCAGATCCCCATGATTTATAACTCGGATCTGCAATCGCCACCACATTATTAGCATCAACAAATGAATGAACAAAGGCGCTATCGGCATGGTTTAACATATAGTTAATTTCATTCCAAATTGCATTATCACTATATTTATCACTTGGGTTAGCCGTCTCATGCACGACGACCCCTTCTGGCTTACCATGTCGATACTGCATGTCAACGCCCAACCAATTCGGGTGATTCAACCAACTGTTTACCTTATTTTGCGTTGGTAATTTTTTATACTTTTGAGCGGAAATATAATCATTGACTCGATTAGCGCTAATTGCTTGTTGATTAGTGATTAAGCCTAGCCCCAATGTCAGCCCTACAACTCCAATTAATTTTCCCTTATTCATCCCTTAACTCCTAATATCTATGTAGCCATACATTAGTCTTAACAATTCATAATTATCATAGCATAATTCCAGATAGACTACGTAATTTTCACATATTATTCAAAATCTTAGCTATTTAAAAAGCCACACCTAATTCATTAGATATGACTTTTATCATGATTGATTTTACTCTAAGACCGTCGTTGCCATGACCGTCCAATTAGATACAAATTAATTGTCCCTAGAATCATATACACTCCAAAAATCAGACAATACTTCGGATCATCAACCAGCGTCTGCTTCGCTTGGTGTTCTAATGTAAAGGTTGGTTCAATACTATTATCAAGCTTTTGATTCCGTTTCACTTTCGCATCATCTGGCCAAGCTATCTTCTTGGTTGTATAAATAAACATCCGTGAATCAACAATATCATGTTGATTCTGATTAACAACTTGCATCTTATAAGTACCCGGATGTAATTTCACTGGATAACGATTCGTAGATTGGACTGGCAAATCAGCCACCAGCTTCTTTTTTGCATAAATTTTAATATGCACCTTATCCGCCTCTTCAGGTGTCAAAGCAGCATCCCGAATTTTTGCGTTTAAACGATTTGAGAAATTGTACACCTTAAACTTAAACTCATACTCCGAATTCGCCTTTAATTTAATCGGGCGTGAAAAAGTATAATCTTCATACGTATGTGACAAAGTTGGCTGATTAATAATCTGTCGTTCCCCTAGAATTGGCCGATTAGTAATGGCCCCGAACATGAGCAGTATCATACCAATGGCACCCAAACTCAATAGGATTTTCGGTTGATTTTTCCAGGCAAACGACTTACCTTCAACATCCACAAATCCAGATAACATAAATAAGAAGGGCCAAATTACAATCCCGTATCGATCACGCGTTTCCCATAGTAAAACATGGAACAAAAAGACTCCCACAATCGACAAAGCACTAAAAATAATAATTGATTTCCGTTCATCGCGGATTTTAAAGGCTTGCCATAGCGCAATTAACGCTAAAATAATCAGCGCGCTATAAATTGGTTGCGTCAATTGAGCCATCACATAACTAGCTGATATAATATTCAAATTCTTCTGCACACTAATTACATTTGAGAAATCCATTAATGTTAAACCACGCGCAAAAGTATAGCGGATCTTATGCCAAAAATGACCTAATAAAGCGCGCTTAGACATAAAATCAAGCCGGAATTGAATCGAATTTTTTAATTCTTCCGTCCGCTTAGGTTCTTTCAAACCATACCATCCCCAGGTATCCTCGACATTCGTTTCACCGGAAGTACCTGGATTTAATCCCATATTAATCCACGAAACCGTGGGCATTTTTATTTGTTCTGTCGTCTTGAAATTAGTCTGATGTTCAACCGCCTGGCCCGCCACATTGACCGCCCCAAAGACAACCAAAATTAAACTCAACATCCCCAGCTTTTTAAACCAAGGCTGTTTCACTGTGAAAACTAAAGCTAAAATTAGCGCAATCCCAATAATTAACAAATTTTGCCGTACAAGCATGCCAATTGCCAAACATAAGCTAGCCCCCGCTAACGCCCACCAGCGCTGGGCGGCACTTGGGGCATAAATAAATTTAATCCATAGGCCTAACGTAATATAAATTACGGCCACACCTACAATATCATTATAGATGAAAAGATTAAAAAGCCACATCGGGAAATAAGCTAGCCCCAATACTAAAAACCACTTCGTATTAAATTTTGGAATTTTATGACTCTGTTGAACCGCAAATCCCAGACTAAGGTCATATAAAAGCGTTTGAACTACTACTGCCCCTAAATAATGATTAGTTATCCCCAGTAAATTAAAGGCCTTATAAATCAATGCCCAAAACAATGAAATCATGACATTATTGGGGTATATTTGAAAATACTTTAGCCAATGAAAATTTCCATTGGCTAATTGTTCCGCTTGATCAAAAACATAACCGGTATCGGTGCTAACTGGTCGCTGAAATTTGAAAATAAACAAAGCCTGTACCAATAAAATTCCTAAAATAATAAATAATAATTTATTTTTATTCAACTGCCTTAGCTTCCGAATACTAAATAGTAAAGCCAATACCGCAATCATCGTCGCCCCCAACCGGTAAAACGCATCCATTAGCAAAGGCGTTTCATTGGGCGCAACATTAAAAGGCTGACTAAAAAGCGCACTAGCTAATATCAGCAAACTAATGACGATTCCAAAGCCTAAAAACATGGCATTAAAAAAACTAACACTTTTTTTCATAGATCCTATCCTATATATTAAATTTTAAAGCCTCTTTGGCACTCTTTAGGCAGTATATCATTATTTGCAATTTTTTTACGGCCAACCATGGTTATATTATATATTCTTAAAGACTTCTAACAGTCCTTCCGCTTCCATTTTGATCCTGTCAATTAACCAAAAAAAGATATTAAAAAAGCATGACCATGCTGGACATGCCGTCATACTTTTTCACTGGCAAACTTTCTTAAATCTTATTTCTTAGGATAAAGGTCATTTTTAGCCATGCGGATTTTATTCTTAGCATTTTGTCGAATTCCCATCAGCTTCCAACTATTAATACCCGGCTGAATCGTTGTATTCTCATCCAATGGATCCAAG
The DNA here is from genome assembly GCF_001438705.1 of Weissella kandleri. Taxonomy (GTDB): domain Bacteria; phylum Bacillota; class Bacilli; order Lactobacillales; family Lactobacillaceae; genus Weissella; species Weissella kandleri. The sequence goes on along the minus strand of NZ_JQBP01000009.1, from coordinate 22,706 downwards.
ATTTGCCAACCGGTTCCTAATTCATTCAAAGAATGATGTTTATTTTCATAATAATCACCGCCTACTAATACAGCCGTTCCTTTAATTCCCAGTAGCGATCCAATCACGTGGAAGTGATACCGTGTGCTTATCCAAACCTGGTCTTCTTTATATGGCAATCCTTTTTGCCACAAATCCCAGAAGCCAAAGAAAGTCATTCGCGCTTTAATTTCTGGATATTGATCAAAATAATCGCTGAAAAACAGCCAATTATCTTGTTCAATCATCGCTTCCAGCACCCCAATGCGCTTCTTTGCATTTTCTTCAGTCTGCAAATAAGCGATCAATTCATTTAAAAAGGCATCACGATGTTCATCATCAACAAACGGTTGAATGGCTAACAAAATATCCGGATGGGCCGGATTTTCATCGAGTTGGATCGCGTCCAATTTTTTGGCCATAAAGACATCGTCTAGCTCCAAAGTCGCTCCTGTAATTTCAGCACTGCGCGCGTCACGCACCCCAAAATAATCAAACAAAGGAATATATTTTTGGGCGAGACTCGCTTGATATTCGGGCGTTATAGGTGTCAAACCAAGCCCAGTAGCCAAAAGCTTAATTTTAGGATTTTGTTCTTTCACAAACTTCAATAATGGAAAAAAGAGATAGGTTTTTTTAAACGTTTCAGAAGTCACATCAAAATAACCGCCACCCAATAAATGAATTGAATCAGACCCCAACAAATAGTCAATTCCAGCCTGATTCCGTGGGTCACCTCCGGATAAAGCAGCAATTACAGCTTCTGGGTGCTCTAAATCAGCGCCATCATGGTCCGCCTTATAGATAGCATTCCAGACCGTGTCGACGAATTTAACGTTTGTAAACTCATCCCCAAACAAAAATTGAGCTCGTGCTGGGAACGGAACGTCCAACGTCAATTCAACATTCGATCGATTTTTGCTAAAGAATTTTAGCCAAGTACGCACAATTTGTTCATCTCCATAATTCGGATACCCAGCCGTTGAAATTAAATATACCTTATTCATTTAATAGTCACCTTCTTTCAATTTATTTTCCATATTATCTTTCATAATTTTACCATTTTTTTATCATTTTTACATAATCATTCTTAACTTAACACTTTTCAGTTGTGCTAGCAAAACCAAAAAAGGATCTAACTTAAATCAGTTAAATCCTTGTATCTGAATCTTATTTCAAATGGAGATTTGAAAAATTTTACTTTACAATATGCGTTCCCGCATTCTCGTTCATCAAAGCTTCAACATTATCTAAACCAGTCACAACGGCTTCATTTCCAGTCGCCTTAACGAAGTCCATCGCTGCGATAACTTTAGGCAACATTGAACCCTTCGCAAATTGATTGTCAGCCATGTAAGCTTCCATTTCAGAAACCGTGACTTCAGAGAGTTTCTTTTCATCAGGCTGACCAAAGTTAATGGCAATATTATCAACAGCTGTCAAAATAATCAATTGATCCGCGTGAACTAATTCAGCGAGCTTTTCAGAAGTAAAGTCCTTATCAATCACGGCTTCACTACCAACGTAGGCCCCGTCTTTTTCAATGACAGGAACACCACCGCCACCACCGGCTACCAAAACGGTGCCGGCGTCAACTAAGGTTGAAATCGAATCGCTCTCAACGATATTAATTGGCTTTGGTGAAGCTACAACACGTCGGAAGCCCCGGCCTGCATCTTCAACCATAGTCCAAGTCGGATTAGCCGCCTTGACTGCTTCAACTTCGTCAGCTGAATAGAAAGGTCCAATAGGCTTTGAAGGGTTTTGATAAGCGGCATCATTGGCGTCGACTTGCGTCCGTGTCAACATTGTTGCCACATGCTTATCACCTAAGCCAGCCTTTTTTAACTCTTTATTCAAAGCGTTTGAAAGCCACAAACCAATTTCACCTTGGGTCATTGCCCCAACTGTGTCTAATGGCATTGATGGGTTCTTTTCACTTGAACCAGCCTCTTGTTGTAACAAAAGGTTTCCAACTTGTGGACCATTTCCGTGGGTAATAATAATTTGATACCCATTCTTAACGAATTTAACTAATTGATGTGCTGTGGCTTCCAAAGCCAGTTCTTGCCCTTTAGCAGATGGATCATCAGTTAAAATGGCATTGCCGCCGAGCGCTACTACGATTCGCTTCATTATTCATTCTCCTCATTTGATGTTATATCTTATTAACCTTAAATTGTGATAAATCCGGTTGCCAAGGCAATAATAGCCCCAATTGCGACTAGAGTTAAGACGACTGATGCAATCTTTTCATGATTAGAAACTTCATAACCATACTCCTTACGAGCGCGGAAGTAGAAGATCAAACCAATGGCATACAAGACCGTTGTTAACCAGAGATACGTTAATCCTGCTAACAAAATGGCCATCAATTGAAAGGCTAAGGCAACCAAACCTTCAACAACCCAACCAGCCTTCTTCTCTTGCATTCCTAACTTCATTTGGTAAGCACCGACCAAGAAGTAACATACAATAATCGCTGAAGTACATAATGAGTAGGCAAATGTATAAGCTTGATCAGTAAACAAAATTGAAATCAAGAAAATTTGAATAAATCCTTGCGTTAGCCACAATGAATTGGCTGGGGCATTATTTTTATTCATCACTCCAAACCATGATGGCAAAATTTGTTGCTTAGTCATCAAACTTGTTGCCTCAGAGGGCAAGATTGTCCAGCTAATCCAAGCTCCAAAAATGGTGATAATCATTCCTAAAGCGATGAACGCACCGCCCAAGGTTCCAGTCATTGATTGGAAAAGGTACAAGATAGCAGGGCTCTTCATCTTAACTAATTCTGATTGTGGTAAATAACCGTATGGTAACATCGTTAAGAACACATAAATGACTAACAATGAAATCAATCCGATTACAGTAGCCTTACCAGCATCAGACTTTTTCTTGGCACGGCTAGCCAACATGGCAGCCCCTTCAATACCAACGAAGACCCACATCATCGCCATCAAGCAGCCCTTCATTTGTTCCATGAAACTACCAGGTCCGGTAAAAGTTAAGCCTGAAAAATTAACTTGTCCGGCTGTATTGACGATAAAATTACTCCAAAAATGAGCTGTAAATACGTCAAATTTAAAACTAATTGCTGCCATCAACGCAAATGCTGCTAACGGTACCAACTTACAGACGGTGACGACGGCATTAATCGCAGCCGCTGATTCCACACCACGAGCCACAAACCAAGTCAAGAACCATGAAAGCAATGATGCCACCAACACAGCTTGCCAACTATTTCCAGATTCAAAGGATGGGAAAAAATATCCTACCGCCGACATCATCATCGTAGCAAAGGCAATATTTCCTAGCCACGCTGATAACCAATAACCCCAACCAGAAACGAAACCTACATAGTCACCAAAGCCGGCACGGGCATAATCCGAAACCCCTTCTAGCTCCGGTTTAAAGAGCACCAAATTCTTCAGTGATAAGGCCAGCGCCATGATTCCAACTCCAGTAATTCCCCACGTTAAGAGGGTAACTCCAGGAGTCGCTGCACGCGCCAAAGTGGTTGGTAAGTCAAAGATTCCTGCACCAATCGCACTTGTAATAACCATCGCAATCAGTGCAAATAATGAAATTCCGTTATTCTGCTTTGCGTTGTCCATGGTCTAACCCCTTAGTCTTCTAATGCTGGCACTTCAGGGATAAAGAGATTTCCCAAAGTGGCAGCCATAATTGCCTTAATTGAGTGCATCCGGTTTTCAGCTTCATCAAATTGACGAGCATACTTACTACGGAAGACTTCATCAGTAACTTCCATTTCAGTGATACCATACTTAGCCTTAACATCTTGACCATACTCAGTTTCAGTATCGTGGAAGGCTGGCAAGCAGTGCATGAAGATCAATTGATCATCAGGTGTTCCAGTCATCTTCAACATATCCATGTTAACTTGGTAAGGCTTCAACAAGTTGACGCGCTCTTCCCAGTTAGTCTCACCCATTGAGACCCAAACATCGGTATAAATAACATTTGAACCCTTAACACCAGCAGCGATGTCGTCAGTAACCATAGGCTTAGCACCACTCTCCTTAGCAAAGCTGTTGGCAAAGTCAACTACTTCTTGCGCTGGGTGCAATTCCTTAGGAGCAACGATATGAATATTTACCCCAAGCATTGATCCAGTAACCAACAATGAATTAGCCATGTTGTTGCGCCCATCTCCAACGTAAGTCAAAGTCAAGCCCTTCAAGTGACCAAAGTTTTCCTTTACAGTCATGAAGTCGGCAATCATTTGAGTTGGGTGCCATTCGTCAGTCAAACCGTTCCAAACTGGAACACCTGAATACTTAGCTAATCCTTCAACATCTTCTTGCTTGAATCCACGATATTCAATCCCATCAAACATACTTCCCAAAACGATTGCAGTATCTTCAACAGATTCCTTCTTACCAAGTTGGATATCGTTGGCTCCCAAGTACTCTGGGTGAGCACCCAAGTCGATAGCTGCGGTAGTAAAGGCTGAACGTGTCCGCGTTGATGACTTAGCGAACAATAAGGCAATATTCTTACCTTCAAGATAATGGTGTGGGATGTGTTGTTGCTTCAAAGCCTTCAAATGCAATCCAAAATCAACGAAATATTGAATTTCAGCGGGTGTGAAATCTTTTTCAGCTAACAATGAGCGTCCTTGCAATACTGAGTTTACTTTTGCTTCAGTCATAATCTATTATTCTCCTAAAATTTTTAAAGGTCTGTAAAGTCAAATCCAGACCATCGTTTGGGATACAAGTGGATATCCGAATTTCAATGATCTGGCTTTAACTTACGATGCTATTCGATTTTAATGAACTAAATTAGTTCAAATTCTCACGCCACAATGGTTGGCTCATGCAACGAGGACCACCACGACCACGTGACAACTCACTTGAAATAACCTCGTGTACTAAGATACCGTGCTCACGCAACATTTGGTTTGATACGTAATTACGGTTGTAAGTAACAACTTCACCAGGGGCGATGGTCAAAGTATTTGAACCATCATTCCATTGCTCACGAGGAGCAACAATTGGGTCACCATTTCCAGTTTGGATCAAATCAAGTTCTGAAACCTTCAAAACATCCTTCAAAACTTGCTCCAAGTTAGTACGGTGCTCCATGTGGACTTCACCATCCTTACCAGGGGTCAAGATGTAAATATTCATTGAACCTTCAGCGTCCATGATACCTGGGAAGACAGTAAATTGATTGTAGTTAACCATCGTGAAGACCGTATCCAAGTGCATCATCGCGTGGTTATGAGGAATCTCAACGGCAACTACAGTATCGAAGTGACTATTTGGATTTGAGAAGAACTCTTTAGCCAATCCTTCGATTGAACGTGATGAAGTCCGCTGTGAAACCCCAATGGCCATAACGTGGTCATTCAAGATCAATTCGTCTCCACCTTCAATGCGAGTATCGTGATTCCGGTCACGCCAGATATCAACCTTACCAGCAAAGCGGGTATGATACTTCATGATGTATTCAGTAAAGAGTGACTCAGGACGACGAGCTTTGAATGTCATATGGTTAATCGTCATTCCACTACCCATTGATGCTTGTGGATCCCGTGTGAAGTAAGCATTTGGCAATGGATCCAAGAAGAATGGATTTGCGGCATCGCTTCCAGCTAAATCGTGCAATGAGGCAGTCTTGATTGTAAGCTCATTGCGACGAACTCCGGCGTACAACTTTGTAACCATGTCCTTAACTGACATACTCATCAAGTACTCCTTCAAAGCGTCATGTGTAGCTCCCATGGCGTACCCTTCTTCGGTCAAATATGTTTCCAAAAAGTTTTCGCGAATTTCTGGTGACATTGAAAGGGTCTCAGCCGCTAAATCTTCAATGTACAAAACTTCAGATCCGTTTTCCTTCAAAACATTAGCGAAGTAATCGTGCTCTTTTTGTGCAATTTCCAAAAATGGAATATCATCAAACAACAACCGTTCCATCGTGTCAGGTGTGATGTTTTCAATTTCAGCACCAGGACGCTTCAACAAAACTGACTTCAACTTACCAATTTCTGAATTGACTTGAATAGCTTTTTCAGTCATGATCGTGCTCCTTTGTAATATATAATCTTAAAATGTGTTGTGTGTAGTTTGGAAGTTCTTAACTTCCTTACGCTGTCTATAATAAAGCGTTTACATCGCTTTAGAATAGGGTCATAATAACAATGATGATTGTTCATTTGCCCAATGAAATTTTAAAAATTTTTTGGTAATAATTTTTGCGTTGAAAAGCTGACTTTTTTGGCCTTATAATGAAAGGTATCTTCAGTCTGTGTTATCTTTTTGGCAATTTTTTCCGTCGATAGCTTGACCACACGCCAATTACGCAACATTTAAGAATATCTTTCAACTAAAAGTAATAAATATTCATTTATTACAATTTAGTTTTCCACAAATGCTTTATTAATACATGTTTTTAAATAATTATGCAAATACACAATTATTCAATCTGATTTTAAGAAAGTAGGCTCGCATCATGGGAATTTCAAAAAAAGAAGCCCAAGCATTACTCAACCAAAACTTCTATCATAATGCATTAAACTTAACCATTCTTGATCCCAATGGTAATATTCTTGCCACCAATTACAATTCAGCTTCAGGACGGCTCTCAACCCAGAGCATTCAAGCTCTGATAAAACATGTCAACCAGAGCACCTCAAAATGGGTTGAAACCTCTGACTTAGACGGCAACACCACATGCATTAACACGCTTTTTCAAGAAGAACTTTTAATTGGCTATCTCTTAATCTTTGGTCCTACTGAACAAGTGAAAGGAGCTAATCAACTTATTTTAACCATCGTTAATATGTATTTAAATAGCAACTACAAGTTCGACTCTAATATGCCTTTAACCGATCGTGAACGATCTGATATCTTCGTTCGTGAATTGCTGCTTACCAGTAAAAATCCGCGCCCTTCCCTCAAAGAAGAGGCCGAACACTTTAACCTAAATATTGAAAACCCTATATATGTGGCTGTTATTTATGCCTCGCAACCAATTAAGAAAAAGCATCCGCTCTATAATTTACGTAACCGCATCAATGGCCGTTCCCTGCTATTGAAAGATAACGTTTTGGTATTAGTATTTTCATCCAATACCGCGTTAGAATATATTAATTCTTGGAAAGACGACACTATGCACATTGGCGTCTCCACCAAACGACGCGACTTTTCCGCAGCCTATCATGAAGCTGTCGAAACCATTCTGCTCTTGGAATGGCTGGATCCAGAGCAATGTACCAATAATCAAATTCATGATTTTAATGAGTTTGAAGCCTTGTTACCCCTAATTGACGCCCAAATTGATGTCAACAACTTAGTCGAAACCTTGGCCCAATTAGATCGCAATTATGAGCACCATGAATTAATTCATACTTTTTGGTACCTTTTGAAAAACGATGGGCACATCAAACCTACTGCCGATGACTTGCATATTCATCGCAATACCCTCACCTTTCGGATCGAATCCCTCAGCAAGTTATTAAATATGGATCTCCAAGCGTTCGACCAACGGGTGCTAGTTTATATTGCTTTACTAAAATACTTTACCTATGGACTCACTTCCGCACTGGAAATGGCTGATAAGCTTTTAGAAGCGGATGCCCATAATGTATAAACATTCATACAATACACAACCGATTTATGTATATTTAAACAAAAGTCGCCGGAAAATTTTCCGGCGACTTATTTATTTTGTTTCAATTAAAAATACTTAACCACTTATTTTTAAAATAATAATTCATATTTACGACGTGCATAACGCGCATGTACCGCTCGCGTTTCAAACGGCAGGCGTCGATTTCCTTTACTATCAACTAACCATTTCATCTTTAACATCGTATCCATCACCCGCCGAATCACATCCGGTGATAAATGATCTTGGACTTGGGTTAAGCGAATAATCACTAATTTTCCCGTTTCAGTATTACTAGCAGGCTTCAATTCAAATAATAAATCTAACTGCAATTCATCCTTAGGTAAATATTTCGGATTCCGTTCCACCATTATTGATTCTCCTTTTGATTCATTTTATGCGCTTTAGTATCAATTAAGCGAATTTCATGGGTAGTATTTTCCAACCCTAACTCAAGTAATAAGCGTGCTAAGCCTTCTACTTCATTTTCATGAGTATCTGGACTAATCATAAACGTCCGCGTAATTTTTTTGCCATCATGCGTTTGATTAATAATTGCCGCCTTCTTCGTATGCATCGTCGTCTGAATTGCCATAATTAAATTCTCCTTCTTTTTTGCAGCTGCTTTTTGCTCCCGGTACTATTAATAACGTTTCCCTTTGATTTTTGTGCTCAAAAAAAGCCAACATTTCTGTTGACTGCCTTTTAACGGCTCAAAAGCCGATAATTCAATTTATCACCAGACCATCAAGACTTGATTTCTTCATCTAACTCCGGCGCCTTACTTTGTTTTTCTTGATACTCCGTACGATTTAACGTCTGGTTAATTTTATATAACCAGCGACTCTTACTAGGCCAAATTTGATTTAAGACTGATGTCACCATTGTCCCAAATAAAACAATCGTCGCAATTAAATTCAGCCACAACATCAAGATAATGACCGAACCTACCGCCTGATAAAACGAGTATGAACGCCCAGCAAAGTTAATATACAATCCAAAGCCCTTTGCCAATAATAACATCCCCCCAACTTGCACTAGTGAACCAACTAAAACCCACTTAAACCGGGGTTTGATAGCTGGTATGACGAAGTTAAAAAGCGTTAAGCCAATAAACAGACCAGTCGGAACCGCCGCACTTTTAATTAGATCAATGTCTTTAACAATCTCCGCCGGCAAAGGTAAAGTCTCTAATAAGTTGTTACCAATTGAAGCGATGATTACTAAGGTACCCATGCAACCAATTAAAAAGATCATCCAAATTAATGAAATGGCGCGCCCTAATAGCGTATTTTGTTTGACCTCAATATCATAAATCGTATTTTGTGCTTTCCGAATACTCGCTACGACCTTGGAAAGGGACCACAATGCGAACAAAATCGTAATTGAAACTGTCCCTACACCAGGATGCTGCAAAATTGACTTAATCATTGGAAATAAAACATTCGTAATCGTCGTCGGTACATTTAAATCCAAAAAATGCATTACATTTTGGGTTGTTAAGCCAAAGAGTGGTAAAATTGTCGCCAATATAATGATCGAGGGAAATAGCGATAATAAACTATAATAAGCGATTGCTGCCGTATCCATCGATAAATCTGCCCGATTAAAGGTTTCAAGTGAAATTTTAAAATATGGGTTATTGATTAATTTCTTAAAATTTTTTTTCATTGCTTTCCCCTAAAATTTCTAATCCATATCTGCTGCGAGGATTGTAATGCCTTAATTTTAAGGTATCAAAGGTCGCATTTCAACCTTGAACCCTAAAGAAAAAGCTTAGATCCAACGACCCAAGCTTACATTGACGCTTACATATGCAAAACGCCAAACACTCCCAAAATTACGACCACAATTCCAAGAACGATTCGGTACCACCCAAAAGCCTTGAAATTATTATTTTTAATGTAATCCATCATAAACTTAATCGCAAAGAAGGCTACCAACCATGAAATCAAAAAGCTTAGAATTAACACCAAGCCTTGCATGCCGGTAAAAGTACCACCCTTCGCGAAGAAACTTCCTAATTTAAGAATTGAAACTCCCACCATGACCGGAATACTTAAGAAGAATGAAAATTCTGCAGCGGCAACCCGTGAAACACCTAAGAACATTGCCCCCAAAATCGTGGCCCCAGAGCGTGAAGTTCCTGGCACAATTGATAAGACTTGAATCAAACCGATTGCCAAGGCCAGCTTATATGACATCTTATTTAAATCGGTCATCCAAGGTTGCACATCTCCGCGCGCATTATAATTTTCCAATAAGATAAATAGAATTCCATAAAACATCAAAGCACCCGCAACCACCGTAGTCGTCATAAAGTGCTGGTCCATGTAATCGTTAAGGAGCAAACCAATCACTGCCGCTGGGATGCAGGCGACAATAACCTTCATCCACAAGCTCCAAGTCTGCTTTTGTTCAAAACGCGTTTTACTAGGAGAAAATGGATTCAACTTATGGAAATACAGTTGAATCACCGCCATAATCGCTCCCAATTGGATGACATAATCAAAAACATTCATAAAGGATTTTGTCCAAACCTTACCGCCGGGGATACCCATCAATGATTCAGCAATGATGATATGTCCGGTTGATGAAACAGGCAAGAATTCCGTTAATCCTTCTACAATTCCAATAACTATGGCTTTAATAATTTCAATCATATTTTCCCTCTTTTAAATTTAATACTTATCAGTATACTACAAAAATAGATTTTATTGATTTACCGTGATATTTCCATCATACGTCGCCAAAACGACTTGATCATCAACATGATTATTTTTCATAAATGAATGTGGTTTCTTTTGACCATGCCACATATTAATACCAGTATTTTGTACTTCCAAGCGATAGCCTTTGGTCTGCAACTTTGCGGTTGTAATATTTCCACGATTCGTCGTTATGACATTCGTACCGTACAATTGCACTTGATCAAGTTGGTAATTTCCTTCACCCGTTTGCGCTAACAACTCTTGCGCCGAGACATACTTCCAATTTGTATTCCCACTTCCAATGTTCAATGATGTTTGGCCCAACTGACTATGATCAACATTGACATCTGCTTGCACCACATGCATTTGCGTTTGTTCAAGTTTCACCCCGTGCACCTGCAACAAACCAGACACACTATCTAACTTCAAATGTTTAGCCTGGCTACGATCCAAATTTAGCAATCCCACTTGGCTTGCTAATGTAATTTGCTGGCCTTCTGTCTGTTGCAAGCGCGTTTGACCAAAATTGTTTCTAGTTTTCAATTTAAAAATTTGCACTTGCTTGAGCGTTAAATCACCACTTGTGGTCTTCAGCTTCACATCTTGTAATTTAGTATTAGCTGGCACTTGAATCACCACTTGTTCGTTAACGTTAATCGTATCCGAAAAACTAGGCATCTTATTAACCGCGTCATGATAGCTTAAGGTCAGTTTTTGCTGATTAGTTTGCATTGATAGGCCCGTCGCATTCGTAACATGCCCAGTCACCTGCATCCCTTTTTTCAGTTCGGGATTACTTTTAACCGTAATATCTAAATTATCGCCCTGAATGTCTAAGCTCTTGATATTAGGATAATTTGCCTGAATTTGTTTGCTTTGTGGCACCCAAAAACGGCCATGATGCCAGAGCACCTCCGATCCGCCCCCCTGCCAAGAGCCGACCAAAACCATACTCAAACCAACCGCAACAATGAGAAAGCCAATCACAATTGAACGTAATGCTTTACCCATTTTGTACCTCCGTAATTTTAGCATACCGTAAGCCAACTGACTTCGTATACTGCATCAACCAACCCATTAAGCCACGCATCATCACGCCCATAATCGGCCATGCGATAAATTGAATTCCAATTAAAATCACACCAATTCCACCTTGGAAATCGCCCACCGCAGCATGATGGCCCAAAATCGCAATGCCCGCTATAATTTGATAAATCCCTAATAATAACATAATTATTAACGCAATATCGGCTAAAACAACAATCACAATCAAGACAAATAATGCCAAAAAAATTAGAAACATGGTCGGATACCAGGCAACATTAGAAGCCATTGATCCAATAATCAGACCGAGTAAACTAAATTGGCGTTGAATCCGGCGCATTCGATATTTAAATAAGCTTTCGTCGCGACTTGGCACCGCATTTTCATCAATCGTATCAACATCAATGGAATATTCGATCATGGCTTTTTGTGCTAATTGTCGCGGTGTACCTAAAGCTTTAATTAACGCTTCACCACTTAGCGTATGGTCTGCCGCATAATTTCGATAATCTTGAATAATTTCATTGCGTTTCTCAGCTGGTAAATTTGATAAATGTCCTTCCAACTGCGAAAAGTAAATATTACTTTCCATTGTTAACCCCTCTTATTCCAAGCACTTATGCACCGTTAGAATATTTTATCTTTAATGAATAATCCTCACTGCATTTTTATTTAATACTATTCTCTATATAATACACAAAATTTTACAATTATTAAAGCCTCTCGTTCATGATTATCAAATAAACCAAAATTTACCCAATTAAAAAAACTGACCGCGTGAACAATGCCAACCAGCCAGCTTTTCTTAAATCTTTAATTATTGTCCGTAACCATCAAGTGCTTCAGCGGCTGGAGCGGCTTCACTATAAGTCGCTCCAGTCGTACGATTCGCTGTAGTGGCCGTACCAGCATTATCTAAGTTGCTACCGGTTGTCTCTTCAGCTTCCGTTGGTAACTGATACAAGGACAATTTAGCATTTGAGACCTTTCCCGCGTAAAGCGGACCAGTCTTATCCTTCTTCAATCCTAATGACGACCGCAATATATTCGTAATACGCTGCTTCTCGGATTGCGTCACGTGCTCATAAGAAGTGCCACCAATCATATAACCACCACCTTGTAGATGATCATTTTTAATATTAGATGCTGCTGAAATATACTTTTGTACGATTAACATCATATCGTCATATGTTAAATCAGTAAGCGCATTTTTAGAAATCGTATCCAAGAAGCTTTGGTTAACTAGCTTCGTGGGATTGGACTTTGCCTTTTGCATAATTCCTTGTAATACCAAACGTTGCCGGGCAGTCCGACCATAATCACCTTGAGGATCATCATAACGCATCCGTGAGAAAGCCAAGGCTGCTTCACCATTCATCTTATTTGAATACGTATATTTACCATCTGTGGCGCCCTTATTAAAGCCAACCCGTGTTGAACCCTTCGTAAAGCTATACAAATCACCAGGATCCGCAAAGCCATAGTCATAACCTGAATCTGCATGCGCTGTTAACGGATTGTATTTGAAAGTTAGTGGTGATTCAACTTCAATTCCACCAACTTCATTGACCACATCTTCCATCCCATGCATATTGACCATTCCATAGAAATCAATTGGAACATTTAACCACTGCTGAACTGTCTTAATCGTGGTTGCCTCTTTACCAAATTCATACGCAGAATTCATTTTCTGCGGGAACTTTGCTTCAAACCCAACTGGCGCAATCACCGTATCGCGTGGAATCGAAACTAATGTGGTGGTCTTTTTCTTAGGATTAACTGTCATTAACATAAGGGAATCCGTGCGACCAGCATCTTCGCGACCCAATTCTCCAGTGTCAGTTCCCATCAATAAGACTGTAAACGGCTTACCTTGCGTTAAAATCTCCGAAGTATTTCGTGATTTTTTCAAACCAGAGCTTTTAAAAGTCTTATTAACTGCTTCATGAATGCGCTGATAAGTATTCGCAGTCGTAATCCCTAAAATGACTCCTAGGAAAGCAATTACCACTAAAACAATCCGAAATACTCTTAGTTTCGATTGACTTTTCTTTTTCGAATACATGTTATTACGCGAAATTCGACTATATTCCGATTGCGTCGAATTTTGTGGATCATTATCCATAACTATTCTCCTTTGATTTGGGCAGAGAAGCCCCTTTTGATTACAAAATTAAAATATAATGGTCGTCATCATAAACAAAATATTATATATCTTACCATTTTATACTTTTTAACTTAGACTGCAACCGGTGCTTTAATTCCTGGGGCCGGATTATAGCCTTCGACTTTAATATCATCCATCTCATAATCAAAAATACTATCAACGTTTGGATTCAAGTATAATTGTGGTAAAGGCTGCATTGCACGCGTTAATTGCTTCTTAACTTGTTCAAGATGATTAGCATAAATATGAGCATCCCCAAACGTATGAATAAATTCACCTACGGCAAAACCAGTTTGCGCAGCTACCATATGTAATAGTAGCGCATATGAAGCAATGTTAAATGGCACGCCTAAGAAAATATCACCAGATCGTTGATATAGTTGCAAACTTAAGCGCCCATCCACCACATAAAATTGGAAAAGTGTATGACATGGTGGTAAAGCTTGCGAGGGAACCGCTTCGGGATTCCAAGCTGAAACAATCAAGCGGCGTGAAGTCGGATTCGTTTTAATGGCCTCAATTACGTCTTGAATTTGATCAATGAAACCACCCTGGACCTTTTCCCAGCGACGCCATTGTGCGCCATAAACTTGCCCTAATTCGCCAAATTCAGCCGCAAATTGATCATCATTTAAAATACGGTCACAAAATTTTTGATGTTCTTCATCATATTGCACTTTGAAATTCAAATCCGTCTGAACTCGATGCCCAAAATCCGTCATATCTGGACCAGTATATTGGTCTGATTTTATCCAACGCTCAAACGCCCACTCGTCCCAGATATGATTATTATGTTCAAGCAAATAGCGAATATTGGTATCACCCTTCAAAAACCATAATAGTTCACTTTTAATCAAGCCAAAAGCAACTTTTTTCGTTGTTAATAGCGGGAACCCTTCCCTCAGATCATAACGCATCTGTCGCCCAAAAACAGAATAAGTTCCTGTCCCCGTTCGATCAGCTTTATAAGTACCATTTTCTAAAACGTCTTGCATAAAATCAAGATAGGTTTGTTCATTCTTACTCATATTTCAGGCTCCCTTATTCTGCATTAAGATAATCAGCAAAATTAAATGCTTTTAAATCGTCTAAAGCTAAATTAATCCGAACACTTTCAACGGTTTTTTGCGCTAATAATTCCGCAGCTAATGGTTCTTCCCGGTAGCTTCTTAAATAATTAATTTTCTTCACTCCAGCTTGCAACAAAAATTTTGTGCAATGTAGACATGGATAATCCGTTACATAAATTTCGGCACCATCCGAAGTGCCTCCATTTTTGGCTAATTGTAACAGTGCATTTTGTTCGGCATGCACCGCCCGAAGACAATGCCCGTCTACTAGGTAATGCCCTACTTCATCACAATGTGGCGTACCACTAACAGCGCCATTATATCCGCTAGCGATTAAGCGTCCATCTTTGACTAGAACAGCGCCGACATGCCGCCGATCGCAAGTACTGCGCGCTGCTAGCATCACCGCTTGCATCATAAAATATTTATCCCATTCAATTCGCTTTACCCGTGCCATCACCAAGTCCCCTTTTCGTTTTTCCATCATAGCAAATGATTACTCCATTTAATAGGGTTAAAATTTATGAATTTTATTGCAAATTTTTAATTTTTAGCGGGTAAATCCCATTAAAAGGCACTTGCAAATATTTGTGAATCATTGTATAATATTAGTTGGTATTTATTGTCGTTACACAATCGATCATTGTGACTTGCGTCCTTGATTTGATTGTTACTACGAACGCGTTTCGTAACGAAAGGAAGTGTTCATATGCCAACCGCATTAGCTGAAATTAAAGATAAGCTCGACGCTCATATTGGAGACGCTGTCACTTTGACAACCCATGAAAGCCGTCACCGTAATATCGAGCATGAAGCAGTCATCCGTGAGACATTCCGCTCCGTCTTTGTCCTCGATTTAAAACAAGATGGGGATCAATTTGATCGCGCATCATTTAGCTATACCGATATTTTGACCAATAATATTGAACTAAATTTTTAGTCATTATAGCAAATTAAATGAATGATTGATACCACAATGGTTAGATTAACCGTTGTGGTTTTTTCTTTTTCCAACAAAAAAAGCCCCCGTTGCTCAAGCACAACGTGAGGCTTTATTATTTAATCATCAATTGCGATTGGTCTAACTTTTCATCTTGGGCTTCCATTAAATCTTCATACGTTAATTCAATCACTTCAAAGTCATTAATATAAGCATCCTTATAGTCAAGCGGAATAATCTTAAAGCGTGAAACTGATACTTCAGTTCCCACTGTAATTTCTTGGTTACTATCCAAAATAAACCCTGTCAACGTTACCATCTCAGAATCACTAAAGGCTTTAATATCAACCTTAAAGTAACGCTCAAAGTCAAACAAAGTCAACTTACCATTAACTTTGTAATGCATCCGACCTTCATCGTCAGATCCAATTTTTTCAATCAAATCATCTGAAACGTCGTCAATTTCATCACGTACCGATCCAAATAATTCTTCGTAAACGTCTTTGTCTGTAACAATTCCAGACGTTCCGCCATATTCATCCTTAACCACCACAATCGGTGCACGATGCGTAATCATTTCTTGCAAGATGTCTTGAATTCCTTGTGTTTCAGAAACATTCGGAATATTACGCAAAACAATACGCACAGAAGCATTAGGATTAATCCGCATTTGCCGTACTAAATCATAACTAAATACATAACCAAGTATTTTATCCTTATCATTATTGGCAACCACAGGTAGTCGTGAAAACTTATCTTCCAAATACATGGAAACCGCATCTCCAATAGTAGCTGTAACATCAATCACCGACAACTGAGTTCGATCAATCATGATATCAGCGGCCTCTTTATCGTTCATTTCAAAGGCCCGTTTCATCAAGGCGACATCTTCTTGGTCAAGTTCTCCTGCCTGCGCAGCATCTTCAGATAATGATATGATCTCATTTTGAGAATAAATATCTTCATCCGGGTGCGTACTAAAGCCAAGCAACTTAGTTACCTCTGCCGCTGTTCGATCGAACAAGAAAATCAAAGGAAACAAAACCACGTGGAAAAAACGCACTGGCCGAACAATCATTAATAATGTGCGGACTGGTTGATCAATCGCAATGTTTTTTGGTACCAAATCCGTAAAAACTGCGTGAATAAATGTAAAAATCAAAATCGCTGACACCGAAGCAATTGGTTGCGCCATGCTAGCTGGCAAAATATGAGTAGAAAGAATCAAAGCTGCAATAAATGACTCTCCAATCCACCCTAAAATCAAACTGGTTAAAGTGATCCCCACTTGCGCCGTTGAAAGATATTCCGTCAAGTGCTCTGTCATATGTAAAGCACCTTCTAAGTTACGACTATGCTTAGTCTCATCAACTTCCATCATAGCCTTCAGGGCACTTGGACGCACCTTGACCAGTGAATACTCAGTAAGGGTAAACAAAACCGCCAACAACAAAATAACAACGATTGCAATTATATTATAGATAATGGACGCAGAATCCATAGGAAATAGTACCTCTTTTCTTGTTATATACTTTTTTCAAGTAACGCTTATTATACTGAAATAAAATCTTTAACACAAGCCATTATCGACCATTTAATTTGATTAGTAAACCCCTTCATCTGATAAGGCATTGTGTAAGGCAATAAACTGCTCTAAGGTGAGCTTTTCAGCCCGAATTTTAGGATCAATTTGAACCAGTTCCAATGCATTCAATAACTTTGTCTGCATTGTGCCAGTTTTACCAAAGGCCGTGGTTAAGTTATTCCATAAAGTTTTCCGCCGCATCGCAAAGCCAATTTTAAATAGCTCGAACAATTGACGTTCATTTTTCGGCAAGACTTCCAATGGTTCTCGTGGTTCCAGAACAACAATCGCTGAATCGACGTTTGGATTTGGAATAAATGATGTGCGATCAACATTAAATGCCACATGCGCTTGCATCCTATATTGAACGGCCAAAGACAATGAACCATACTCCTTAGTTCCCGGCTTGGCAGCCAACCGATTAGCAACTTCTTTTTGCATCATGACGACAATCGCTTCAAATGGCATCCCCGTCTCTAAAACCTGCATTAAAATCGGAGTCGTAATATAGTAGGGTAAATTGGCGATCAACTTCAAAGGCGCCGTGGAATCACTAAATTCGGTGGTCACTGCTGTTTTCAAATCAACCTTCAAAATATCTTGATTAATAACTTTAATATTTTTATATGGAGCCAGCGTTCCCGCCAAAACTTCAATCAACCGATCATCAATTTCATAGGCCACCACTTCTTTGGCCGCCCGAGCTAATTGTTCCGTTAAAGCCCCAATTCCAGGCCCAATCTCAATTACATTATCACTCGCCTGAACATTCCCCGCCTGAACAATCTGCTTTAAAATATTTAAATCAGTTAAAAAGTTCTGACCAAGTGATTTTTTTGTATTAATGCCATATTGATTCATTATGGCCTGCGTCCGTAATGGGGTCGCAATATCTGGATAATCCATCTTTTCCCTACCTATTCATCTACTTCTAAAGTGGTTAGCATTTGCTCAACGGTCCCTTTTTGAATACCAAACATCTGCAGGCGCTTTAATAACTGTTTCCCATTCACATACCCTAAATTCAACGCTTCGGCCAATTGGGTCCGCAGTTTTGCTGATTTTGGACCATTAATCAACCCCCAGGATAATAAATCAGACCGCTGGATATCTGAATGCACAATTGACTTTTTTTCATCACTCACCGCTTGCAAAACGCTTTGAATCGTTTCAATGTTAGCATACTCAATCCCCAAACTATGGTGCTTAATCTTAGCGCCCGCCGCATCTTTAGTTAAAAAAGCATGCTTTGCGTCAGGGACAAGCGTGGTGATTATCTTCCGCAACCGCTCACCATTATAATCTGGATCAGTAAAAATAATAATCCCTCGTGTTTGGGCGGCACGCACAATCGCGCCCTGAGTCGCTAAATTTAACGCTGATCCATTTGTTTCAATCAGATCAGCCGTCACCGCTTGTTTTATTTTAGCCGTATCTGCCTTACCTTCGACCACAATTACTTCATTAATTTGCATGAGGGGTTTTCCATAACCGGTGCGCGTTTTCAGTAGTCACTTGAGCCAACTCATTATATTCCATCCCCAAAGTTTCCGCTAAACTAGCAATGGTGTGGTGGACATACATAGGTTCATTAGGCTTCCCCCGCATGGGCACCGGTGCCAAATAAGGGGCATCCGTTTCCACCAAAATCCGATCTAATGGTGTGTGCTTAGCTGCGTCTCGGATATCATCAGCATTATTAAATGTCGCAATTCCGGAAAATGAAATATATAATCCCAAATCCAAAAAACGCTTCACTTCTTCGGCATTACCGGTAAATGAATGCATAACACCACCAAATTCTTGAACGCCGCTTTGTTTTAATTCTGTATAAATATCATCAAAAGCATCGCGTGCATGAACGGTCACAGGTTTGTGCATGTTTTTAGCGAGGGCGAGTTGTGTCTGAAAGGCTTTCTTTTGAACCGCTGCATCAGGGTTTTCATCCCAATAGTAGTCCAGTCCAGTTTCACCAACCCCAACCACTTCTGGATGCGCAAGCTGCGCTTCTAATATCTTCACTTGTTCTACAGTTAATTGTTCAACATCTTCTGGTTGAAAACCAATAATGGCTTTCATTCCTTCAAACTGATCAGCCAATTCGATTGCGCGAGTATTTCCCTTGGCATCAAAGCCAACCACATTCATTTCCATAATGCGATATTCACGCGCACGCGCCCAATATGCTGCCGGGTCGCCCCAAAAAATATCTTCATTTAAATGCGTGTGCGTATCATAAGCATCCACTGGACGCTTCGTTGGATCATAAATCGCCATTACTATCTCCTTAAATCATCTTTCTTACCATTATAACAAATTTATCCTTAAATTAAGGGGTTCTCCTTAATGTTTACTTAGTTTCTAGTTTGCTGCCACATACACAAATAAAATAATAAAACCCTATGCTGGTTAGACATAGGGTTAAATTATTTTAAGGAGTAGGTATATGAATATGGTTGTTAAAAGGGGGTTACCTTTCAACACAAATAATCATATCGCATCGACCTTAAATAGACTTTAATTCAAAGATAAAGTAAGCTTAAAATCCATCTTTTTTGAATTTATCTCAGCTCAACATAATAAAACCCCATGGTGGTTAGGCACGGGGTTTTATTATGTTTTAAGAAGTAGATATTATGAATATGATGTCGAGAGGTTACCTTTCAACATTTTTAATAATACCGAACTTACCTTAAAACGAGGTTAACATTACGCTAAATGAACCTTAAATTCATCAACACTTCCACATAAAATCATTAATAACGCTTCTGACAAACAACCGGATAATTTCTAAAAAAACAAATATTCATCATTAGCTGTTACTTGAAAGATTTAAAATTGATCAAAATAACTAAAATCGCTTACTATTTTGCATGATATTAATGCATAAATAACACTTTATATATAAGAACCTGGATTATGCTGGTGAGACTTTCCAATGGCTTCCAAGGTGCCTCTGACTCAAATGCCAAGCCCAATTCAATTTCTCGACCTTTTGGTAAATTTTTGAATGCTTTTAGCCATTCAAGTGATTTAATCAACCCATGATACAGCAGAATTGGTCACATTTTCACTTACATATTTAAATGTTTCAACCGTTAAGTCAAAGCAATTTAATAAATAAAAAAACTCATGCTATTTAGCACGAGCTTTTTTATTTTAAGGAGTAAGTATATGAATATGTTCGTTGTCCAGCTCTCTGGCCTTTCAACAATGATTATATTAACGTACTAACCTTAAAAAAAGATAAAAGGACTTAATTTTATCCCAAAGTTGATCCAACTTCGACTTCATCAGGCAAAATAGCTAATATAACGTTACCATCTTTTTCAGCTGACAAAAGCATTCCTTCTGAAACATATTTCTTCATCATCGTCCGAGGCTTCAAGTTGGCAACGTACGCCACTTTTTTACCAACCAATTTTGTATAATCAGGATACCACTGCTTAATCCCCGACAAAATTGTCCGCCCTTCAGCTGATCCATCATCAAGTTTAAACATCAAAAGCTTCTTTGACTTTTCAATTTCAGAAACTTCTTTAATCTTAGCAACTTTCAAAAGTACCTTTTCAAAATCATCAAATTCAATCATATCAGTTGTTGATTCATCATCCATTGCCTTTGCCTCTTTCTCCGTTTGATTAGCTTGTGCTTTCGCTTTTTTAACACTAGCTGTCTCTTTACCGCCACCCATCATAGAATCACGAATATAGGCAACTTCAGCTTCAACATCAATTCGTGGGAAAATAGGTGTACCCTTCGCCACTACTGAACCACCAGCTAGCAAATCTGAAAATTCGAGATTAATAATCTTTAAATCACTTTCTTCTAACCCAAGTTGCTTAAAAATTTCAGCCGGCGTATGTGTCAAGACTGGTTGCAACAAAATAGCAATCACTCGCAATGAAGCTGCCAAGTGAGCCATCACTGAAGATAACACAGCCTTTTGCGCTGGATCTTTAGCTAGGACCCAAGGCTCGGTCTCATCAATATATTTGTTTGAACGCGAAATCAACTTCCAGACGGCATCTAAAGCATCTGATACATGTAAGGTTTGCATATTTTGATTGTAATCATCAATCGTTTGCTTGGCCACGTCCACCAAATCTTGGTCAAAAGCCGTTGCCCCTGTTTGTAAGGCTGGAATGATACCATCTTCATACTTATTAATCATCGCCACCGTGCGATTTAACAAGTTCCCCAAATCATTAGCTAAATCAAAATTAACTTTTGCCACGAAATCTTCAGGCGTGAAAATTCCATCATTTCCAAATGGCATAGCTCGCAAAAGATAATAACGAACCGCATCGACTCCATAACGGTCGGCCAAAACATCGGGATAAACCACATTTCCCTTTGATTTAGACATCTTACCATCTTTCATCGTTAACCAACCATGACCAATAATTTGCTCTGGTAATTCAAGCCCTAAAGCGTGCAACATAATTGGCCAGTAAATCGTGTGGAAACGTACAATTTCTTTTCCTAACAACTGTACATTGGCTGGCCAGAACTTCTTGAATTTACTGTCATCATCAGATCCGTACCCCAATGCAGTAATATAATTCGATAAAGCATCAATCCAAACATAAATAACATGCTTCGGATCAGACTCAACGGGAATTCCCCATTTAAATGAAGTCCGAGTCACCGCCAAGTCTTCCAATCCGGGCTTAATGAAGTTATTGATCATTTCGTTCATACGGCTGGCTGGCTGAATGAAATCAGGATGCTTTTCATAATAGTCTAACAACCAATCCGCATATTTTGACATCGCAAAGAAGTATGATTCTTCTTTGACCAATTCAACTTCGTGTCCTGAAGGTGCCTTCCCACCAGTCACATTATCGTTTTCATCTCGGTAAACTTCTGCTAATTGAGCTTCTGTAAAATACTCTTCATCATCTACAGAATACCAACCCTCATACTCACCCTTATAAATGTCCCCTTGTTCTAATAACTGGTTGAAAATCTTTGTGACAGCTTGCTCATGTTGTGCATCCGTCGTACGAATGAACCCATCATTTGATATGTCCATTTTACGCCAAAGATCTTTAATCTCAGCGGCCATTTTATCAACATAAGCTTGTGGGGTAATACCCAGGCCTTCAGCTTTTTGTTCAATCTTTAATCCATGCTCGTCAGTTCCCGTTAAATAGTAGACGTCTTCATCCAATAGTCGGTGATACCGCGTAGCGGCATCAGCCAATACAGTCGTATATGTATTACCAATGTGTAGTTTACCTGATGGATAATAAATTGGTGTTGTTATATAAAATGTCTTTTTTTCTTGCTTCATTTCATTCCTACTTTCTTTCGCTACCACAAATGAGTCGTGCGAGGTTTAGTGTTATTATCTGTTTTACTAATTTAATCCGTTCTCTCAATTATATCAGAATCAAGACAGTTATATCTACCAAAAACCAATTTACAGATTATTGTTCTTTAATATAAAAAAGGCTCATCATTACTGATGAGCCTTTACTTTGCATCGCGACTTCCTATCCTCGCAGGAAGCGATCCTCCA
>NZ_JQBP01000008.1:4875-39708 GCF_001438705.1 Weissella kandleri | reverse complement strand
GACAACTTTTATATAATACCAAGTAGCTAACCAGAAGTCAACCCTCAATATTTTTTAATTTATCAATCAAGAACTTTTCGCTCGCAATCAACTTAATTAATATACAACATGCCCGAATGTTCGTCAACTCCTAATTTATATTTATTTTTACGAACATTAACGCTCACCCCGTGACCAATTGCGTCTACAAGCTATCAAACCTTCAGCGTTTCTCACTTCATTAATTTTAAATCATCAAAAAAGCGTCAAGCTAAGCAAATCTTAGCCTGACGCTTTTTACAAATTTTTAACGCATTGTTGGAAATAACAAAATATCACGAATGGTATCTGTATCCGTTAATAACATTACTAACCGATCAATTCCAACTCCAAGTCCGCCAGTTGGTGGCATTCCATATTCTAAAGCCTCAATGAAGTCTTCATCAATTCCCTCAGCTTCATCATTACCATTAGCTGCTTCCGCTGCTTGCGCCTCAAAACGCTCGCGTTGATCAATTGGGTCATTTAATTCAGTAAAGGCATTTGCATATTCGCCGCCCATAATGAATAATTCAAAACGATCAGTAAAGCGTGCATCATCAGCATTCTTCTTAGCTAAGGGTGATACTTCTACGGGGTGACCATACACAAATGTAGGTTGAATTAATGTATTTTCCACGAATTCTTCAAAGAAGGCATTGATAATGTGACCCACCGTCCAAAATGTTTGAACTTCAATATTATTCTCAGCTGCCAATTGCTTAGCCGCGGCCAAATCCATTGGTTGCCAAAAATCAATCCCCGTCTTTTCTTTAATTAAATCAACCATGTGCTTACGAGCAAACGGCTTACCCAAATCTAAATCTGTTCCTTGATAAGTAACCTTTAAATCAGGAGATACTACGGCAGCTGCTGCTTTAACAATATTTTCCGTCTCCACCATAACATCATTAAAATCCCAATATGCCGCATAGGTTTCCATGACAGTAAATTCAGGGTTATGTTTTGGATCCATCCCCTCATTTCGGAAAACGCGTCCAATTTCATATACTTTTTCCATACCACCTACAATAAGGCGCTTCAAATGAAGTTCCAAAGCAATCCGAAGATACATGTCAATGTCTAATGCATTATGATGAGTCACGAATGGACGTGCAGCAGCACCTCCAGCAGCGTTTTGCAAAATTGGCGTCTCGACTTCAATAAAGCCATCCCCATCCATATAACTACGGATAGCCGTAATAATTTTGGAGCGTTGTTCAAATCGTTTGAATGATTCATCATTTGAAATCAAATCCAAATAACGCTTACGATAACGCGTCTCAACATCACTCAAACCATGAAATTTATCTGGAAGTGGGCGCAGTGCTTTTGATAAATGTGTAATAGCTTCAACATTCACTGACAATTCACCGGCCTTGGTCTTCATCACTGTCCCTGAAAAACCAAGCAAGTCACCTAAATCTGCCTTTTTTAATAATTCATACGCTTCTTCGCCAACCACGGGCTTTTGCACAAAAATTTGGATTGATCCTGTCCGATCATTAATATTAGCAAATGTAATTTTCCCTGACCGTCGTTTAGTCATCATCCGTCCAGCAATCGTTACTTGAACGGGTGTAGCCTCTAAATCTTCCGCAGTTTGATGATCATAACTAGTATGTAGATCTGCCGCATGGTGACTTGCTTCAAAACGATGTCCAAACGGATCAACCCCGTTATCGCGCAATTCTTGCATTTTTTCGCGTCGTGCAATCATTTGATCATTTAATGATATTTCTTGTCCTGCCATCTTCTCTTCCTTTATTTTCAGTTTAATTATTGCTGTTCCAAAATACTTTGTAGTTCTGCTGTACTAAATTGGATTTTATTACCCGTAAAACGATCAACAATTTCAGCCCCTTGATCATCATCAATCATTTCTTGCAACTGACTAACTTGCAAGGTTCCCAACATGCGAGCATAGTCTGATTTAGTAATGTCTGGGTATAAGTTGACCTCTTCAATTGAGAGCTGCTTAACTTGACCTACCCCAAACAATGGGCTCAACAAATCTAACGGCGCATGGTTTTTCATAAGCAAGTCCGCAATATCTGGCATTTGATCTACTGCCGCATAAAATTGCTTAAGTGCATCTTCTTTGACGTCAGGCAAGGCTGAAACAATTACTCCACCTGCTGCTTCTACTTGACCATCCGCATCAATCTTAACACGCGCCATGACCACAGACGGAATTTGCTCTGATGTGAGCATGTAATATGTAAAGTCATCGTCAATCCGACCATTCGCTAATTGAACCGAACTAGTAAAAGGCTTACTTTCTTCATCCATTTCCTTCGTGATTTGCAAAAAGCCATCAGTTCCCACTCCAGCAGGAACACTATCCGCTAAAACTTGAGGATTAGCGACATAACCCCGAACTAATCCCGTAGCACTCGCTTCAATTACAATTTTACCCGCAGGTCCTTGCCCATCTAACGTAACTGCTAATCGTTCTTCACCTTTTAAAACAGCATTAGCCACTAACAACGAGCTAATTAAAGCCTTACCTAAAATCTCCACCCCTAAAGGTGTTGCTTGGTGAAATTTTGATGCCTTTTGTAGCATCTGAGTCCCATCCATGGCAATTGCGCGAAAGTTACTATCTTTTGTTACAGCACGTACAATTGTATCAGCCATTTCTTTCACCTCATTCTTTATTTTATTTAGTAATTTTAACATACATTTTAAGGGAACGGACCGTTACCTAACAATCTTGCGCAATAAAAAAACTAATGTGTACTAAACCACATTAGTCTAATAAATCTAAATATCACAAGAAATCCAATCACCCTTTAGCCATAACATCTCAACAATCAACTAAGCCTTTTATAAACCAAATTTAATCATCGTAAATTTGCATAAAAGTTTTTTAAATTTTCATTGTAAATATTTAATAAAAAACGGCCTTGAATCTCATTTCCAAAACCGCTCAAAATCACTTTAAAAAATTAGTGCTGCCGATCCAAAACTTGGATTTCATCCCCACCAACAATCACTGTATCAGCAGTATTCAAGAACAATCCATGTTCTACAACACCAATTTCATTTGATAGGAATTGTGACAACAATTCTGGGCTATCAATGCCATTCAAATGCAAATCCAAAATGTAGTGTCCACCATCAGTCACTAATTTTTCTCCGGCATCTGTCATCCGAAAGGTTGGGTTCAAGCCCTTCGCTGCCAATTTACGTTCTAATTGACCACTTCCATAAGGGACAACTTCAACTGGCAAGGGGAAGGTTCCCAAAGTTGGTTTAACTTTACTTTCATCGACAATCCAGATGTTTTTATTTGAATTTTTAGCCACAATCTTTTCCATCAACAGGGCAGCTCCTCCACCTTTGATTCCATTCAAATAGGTATCAACTTGGTCTGCACCATCCACTGTAACGTCGATATGATCAACTTCATCAACATCGACAATCTTCAAGCCCAATTCAGCCCCACGTGCTGCCGTGCGGTTCGACGTCGTGACACCGGTAAATTCAATGTTCTTTTCTGCTAAAGCATCTAAGAAAAAGGCCACTGTGGAACCTGTTCCAAGTCCCACGGTCATTCCGGCTTCAATATATTTTGTCGCAAATTCAGCGGCTTTCTTTTTATTTAAATCTTGTGCGTTCATCTTTTCATCTCCATTAAATTTATTCAGTTGCTAGTCCAGCATCGACTTCATCCTTCGTTGGAATGGAAGCAATCGCACCTGAGCGTGATACCGCTAAAGAACTTGCCTTACAACTACGCCGGACCATCGTTTGAAGATCGCCCTTTGTTTTCCAATTTGCTGCCAAAGTTCCAATAAAAGTATCACCAGCGGCCGTTGTATCAATCGCTTTGACTTTAAAAATGGGCGCTGTCCCGTGCTGTCCAGCTACGCTATAGTATACCCCATCGCCACCCAAAGTGATAATTAAATTCTTCACACCTTGGCTCTGCAAACGCTCAACAATCGTTGCTTCTAAAAGTACAACATCAGTGGTTGGATTGTCCCCAGCCAGGGCCGCCGCTTCCGTTTCGTTTGGCACTATCACGTCTGTCGCTGCCAACAAAGCCGTGTCTAATGTCGCTGTTACCGGAGCGGGATTTAAAATAGTCGTAGCACCATACGCTTGCGCAATCTCAAAACCAGCCGTAACCACTGCACTTGGCACTTCTAATTGGGCCACTACCACATCGGCTTCCATCAAAGCCAGTTTAGCCGCTTGCACATCATCCACCGTCAAAGCCATATTAGCACCACCATGCACCATGATGGTATTATGCCCGTCAGCTTCTAGTAAAATTGTTGCTGAGCCAGTTGGTTGTTGCTCCTTAGTATAGATATATTGAGTGTCAATTCCCTCATCTGCTAACAACGTTTTAAAAGCTTTTCCTCGTTCATCAGCCCCAACGGCACCAATAAACGTAACTTCGGCACCTTGCCGGGAAGCCGCCACTGCTTGGTTAGCGCCTTTACCACCAAAATTTTCTGCTTCATCTTGCACCGCAATCGTTGCCCCCTGCGCTGGTAAATGATCAAGCATCAAAGCGACATCAATATTTAGACTTCCAATCACCACAACTTTTTGCATGTAACATCCCCTTATAATCTCTAAAACGTGTATTTACTTTTCGGTAAAACGTTTTACTTAACTCAAGGATATCTTATTAATTTTACCACCACTTGTCAATCTTCACTTATACAAAATTAAGCTCTATCCCCAGGGGCTGGTCCTGTTGATTCACGTTCAATCAATTGTAAATCTAACATATTCATCTGTTGTGGTCGATTCAAATTTTCTAATCGTTTAATAATCAAATTTAAGGCGGCAATTCCAATTTGTTGCACAGGTTGTCGCACCGTCGTTAAAGCCGGCACGGTAAATTCAGCATAATCGGTATCATCATAGCCCACCACTGAAATGTCCGCTGGCACCCGGACCCCTTGATTATATAAGCCACGTATTAATCCAATTGCAATTTCATCATTTAAAGCAAAAACAGCCGTGGCCCCACTTGCTATCACGGCATCGGCCACATCTAAACCACCATGCTTTGACAAGGCTGTTTGTAAGCGCGCCACTGGTTTTAAATGATGTTGCGTTAATGTTTCTACAAAGCCACGTTCTCGTTGATGCATATTATCAGTCATCGTATCAGCCATTAATAACGCAATTTTTTTATGACCCAAAGCTACTAAATGTTCAGCAGATAAATGACCGCCTTGCTTTTCTTGCACCATCACGCGATCTTTAGCGCCTAAATCGACACTTTGATCTAATGAAAGGAATGGGATCCCACATTTATTTAGAAACTGACTTACAGCTGCATGTTTGGGGATGGGACGTCCAAAAATCAACGCATCAACACCACGATCAACTAATGCATAAATCGATTTCTCCAAATTTTCATCTGTCGCGCCCATGAAGACCAAATCGATGTGCTCTGGTACGTGCATTTGCATGCTTTGAATTAGATCCGCAAAAAAAGGCAGTCGAAAAGAAGGGATAATGACCCCAATCAGCGGACTTTTTGAGCCTTTTAATTCTTTGGCTGCCACATTGGCAACATAACCTAGCTCATCTCGAGCGTCCATCACTTTATGAATTGTTTCTTCAGAAAAGCGTTCTTGTTTATTATTAATAACTTGTGACACGGTTGCAATTGAGACCCCGGCTAGTTTAGCAACATCCTTAATCGAAGCTTTCTTCATACTTTTAACATCCTTATCGTCGGCTCCTTAAATATAACTTAAATGTAACCGTTTTTTTATCATAAATATAGTATAATACATAATAACTTTTATGGTTTAAAAGAAATGAATAATATTGTCTGAAAGCGGTTGCATTCGGACTTTAATTAGTGTATTCTTTGTTTCAGTTAAACGATTTAACGTTATTGGTATTTTTTTGTTTCTCATCTGTATTCTCGAAAGGATTCGATCATGTATTTACTTATTAACATCGTCGGAATTTTCGTTACGATTGGAGTCGCTTACCTCTTCTCTCGTAATCGAAAGCATATTCAATGGAAGTCCGTTGGAATTGTAACGGCCTTGCAATTATTCTTAGCTTGGTTCTTCGTCAACTTCAGCGCTGGACGTCAAGCTGTCGTAGCCGCTGCCGATGGCTTTAATTGGCTTGTGGCAACCTCATACAAAGGAATTGCCTTTGCGCTTCCTGATTTCGTCTCAAAGACAATTCCAGGCGCCGGCGGAACCCTTGATGGTAATATGAATTTCGTTACCTCGGCCTTGATGCCAATTCTTTTGGTCGTACCTTTGTTTGACATCTTAACTTACATCGGCTTCTTGCCTTGGTTGGTTAAATGGATTGGTAAAGGTCTTTCATTCATTACTGGTCAACCACGTTTTGAAGCTTTCTTCTCCATTGAAATGATGTTCCTTGGAAACACAGAAGTTTTAGCTGTTTCTAAGGGTCAATTAACTCAAATGAACGAAGAACGCAACTTAACAATCGCTTTGATGTCAATGAGCTGTGTTACTGCTTCAATCATCGGAGCATACACGCAAATGATGCCTGGACAATACGTTTTGACGGCGATTCCTTTGAACATCTTAGGAGCCATCATTATTACGGCAATCTTAAATCCAGTTGTCGTTGATGCGAAAGACGACATTATCGTCGAAGTGAACGAACCCGTTGAAGTTCAACAAGCTGACGGTAGCGTTAAGATGGAACGTCCTAAGAAAGAACCTTTCTTCTCATTCTTGGGAGACTCAATTTTGGGCGCTGGAAAGTTGATTTTGATCATTGCCGCCTCAGTTATGGCCTTCGTGGCTTTGGCTAATTTGATTGACCAAGTCTTCTTGTTGACCGGTTTGAAGTGGCTTTCATTGGAAAATATTTTCGGAGTAATCATGTTCCCATTCGCTTGGTTACTTGGTTTCAACCCACAAGACGCTTTCCAAATCGCGCAATACATGGGAACGAAGTTAGTTACAAACGAATTCGTTGTTATGGGTGAAGTTTCAAAGAGCGTCATGGCCGGAACTGGGTTGTTTGCTAACAAGCATGCCATCGCTGTCTTGACTGTCTTCGTGACTTCATTTGCCAACTTTGGAACGGTAGGAATGATTATTGGAGCCTTCAAGGGCTTGGTTTCAAATGAAAAGGTTAATTTAATTTCTAAAAATGTACCTTTGATGCTGATCTCAGGAATCTTGGTTTCATTGCTTTCTGCCGGAATGGCTGGGTTGTTTGCTTGGTAATCTAGATTATTTAAAGAGGTTTGGAAGCGTACTCCTGCCTCTTTTTATTTCAATTTTTTTCAAAATTCACTCTAAATATGCATAATATCGAAAGGAATTATATCATGACTGAAAAAGAAGCACTTATCTTAGATATGGACCCCGGGATTGACGATGCGGTCGCTCTATCAATTGCCTTAACCCACTCTGAATTTGACCTCAAACTATTAACTGGGGTTGCAGGAAATGTCAGTGTCGAAAAAACCACAGCTAACCTCTTGAAGCTCGAAGAATTCTTTGGTCGAACCGATATTCCAGTTGCCATGGGAGCTAAAGCACCTTTGAAACGCGAATTCAAAGATGCTTCATATATTCACGGGGAGTCAGGAATGCCTGGTTATGATTTTCCAGCACTCACCCACCAACCTATTGATAAAGATGCAATTGAAGCTATGGTGGAAGTCTTAGATAATGCTGATCAGGCTATGACGATTGTGGCAACGGGCGCTTACACCAACATCGCCCTCCTCTTACAACAACATCCTGAAGTTAAACCAAAAATTAAGCGTTTAATCTTAATGGGTGGGTCATTATCAGGCGGAAACGTTTCATCAGTAGCCGAATTTAACGTCTTTACTGATCCTGACGCCGCTAACATTATCTTCCAAAGTGGATTAGATATCACAATGATTGGTTTAGATGTAACTTTGAAAGCTTTACTCTCAAATCAATCAATTAAAGACATTGCCAAGATGGGTGAAGTTGGCGCAATGATTTCTGGGGTCATGACGGCTTATAATGATGCCGAAGGTGATGGTAAGCCAATGCACGATGTTAATACAATTCTATATCTACTACATCCTGAATTCTTTACAGTTGAAGAGCACATGATTTATGTAATTACTGAGGGACCCGCAGTCGGTGGAACCATTTCTGACTTCCAAGATCGGTGGTCCAACGGCCAAAAGAACAGTCATGTGGCCGTCGACATCGATGCCAAAGCGTTTGAAGACTGGTTCTTAACTGAGATTCCAAAAATGAATGCGGCTAAAGCGGCTCAGCAATAATTAGTCCATATTACCGGGTGAAATGACAAATTAATTAAAGGGGAAATTTCATGGCAATTAAAAAAATGATTTTAGATTTAGACACTGGTATTGACGATGCTTTGGCCTTAGCTTTAGCGGTAGAAGATCCACGCGTAGATCTCATTGGAATTATTGCTTCTTATGGAAATACGTTAGTTGAAACTGCAGCTCAAAATTCGTTAAATTTACTCCACTTACTGGGCGCAGATGATGTCCCCGTTTTTGTCGGTGAGGCACATTCATCAACTACTAACCATTTCGATGTAATGCCGATTTCAATGGCAATTCATGGCGATAACGGCGTAGGAAATATTGAATTACCAATTGCTCCTCGTACGGTTGAAACCAAGTCAGGGGTTCAATTTTTAATTGATGCAGCCCATGAATTTGGCGAGCATTTAATTTATTTACCAACTGGACCTTTAACTAATTTAGCTGCTGCTATTCAAATCGATCCAGAAATTGCTACCTTAATCGGACAAACCACCTTGATGGGAGGAGCATTAACTGTACCTGGAAACGTCACTCCATTTACTGAAGCCAATATTCATCAAGACCCCGAAGCGGCTGATTTTGCTTTTACTCACCAAAAGAATTTAACTATGGTCGGTTTAGATGTGACTTTACGGACCTTAATGACTAAAGCACACACGCAAGCTTGGCGTGAATTAGGAACTGAATCCGGTCGCTTGTACGCCAATTTAATGGACTACTACATTGATGCCTACGACCGTCTTGATATTGATCACCGCGGCGCTGCCTTGCATGATCCTTTAGCAGTAGCTGTCGCAATTGATCCTGACTATGTCCAGACCATTGATTTGAACACCCGGGTCACCTACGATCAAGAATCGGGTGATTATGGTCGGACCATTGGTGATCGTGAACGGCTCAATGAACCGACGACGACTAAAATTGCTGTCGATGTTGACGTTGAACGCTTCGTCCGTGATTTCCAAGAATTTATGCTTGATGTTTTGAAATAAATTAACATATCTTACGTGAAAAAAGAAGGTCACCTCATGAGGTAACCTTCTTTTTTGTTTTTTCTCCAACCAAACTAGACAAAATCATTTAACCAATTTACATCCGCTTCCTTAAAACTTGCTGACCAGTCATTTTTGCATTGTCGCTAATTCCAATTCAATAGCATTCGCAACCTTAATCTCAATCTCTAACGTTTTAGCAGCCCGGATGGAGGTTATTCTCGCTTGCAAAACTGGTCACCTGCTTGGACTTTAAGCATAATATCACTACCGTACGTTTAAATATTTTCAATCATCACCGCTTCAACCGTTATAGTCTTAATCTTATAATCAATTTCGATATCTCAAGTGTGCTCAAAATAATAAAACAACGACACTGCATTAATTCGTCTGTAATGGTGAGACTGATCGAAGTCCGTTCATAATGTCACATTCACCTTCCACCATGGGTAACCGTACGCTTTTATGCATCAATCTGTCTAAATGAACTTCAAAAATAGATGTTAATAGCCCCAATCTTCCTTTAACTAAAATGCTTTCGGGCTGTAACTCACTCGAGCTAATTCGATGTAGCTCATCATTTAAATTAACGGGAAACGAAATTATTTCCAATCAATCATGATGACCCCTTTTCTCCTTAAAATTTGCACATAAGTATCTTTGTCCAATTGCTTCAGGGTCTTTCGTACTGTTTCACGTGAAACGTTATAATCTCACATCAGCTTAAAAACTCCTGGACATAAAAAGAGCCATCCATTGCTCGGCAATGAACGACTCTTTTCGATTAATTTTTAATTCCGTGGATATAGGATTTCAACCTTTACATCTGATTGAACGTGTTCTTCCTTACGTTCTTCAACTGCTTGGGCAACTTTCTTATTAGCCACTTCTTTAGCTTCTTCGTATGACATTGGGGTAACTTCATCATTCCCATCATTAGATTTCTCAGGCATCTTACCAGTTTCATACAAACTTAGGATTTGCTTCTCGTCCAACGTCTCATACTCGAGAAGGGCCTTAGCGATCGCCGCATGCTTGTCTGCATATTGCACGACAATATCATGTGCTTTAGCATAACCTTCTGTTGTCAATCGCCGCACTTCTTGATCAATCAAGCGCGCTGTATCCTCAGAATAACTGGCACCTTGACCATATTGACCATTCAAAGGTTGACCATTCTTGGCTAATTGCACCATTCCAACCTTATCAGACATTCCGTACTCTGTAACCATCGCACGAGCGATATTAGTCGCCTGCTCAAAGTCATTTGAAGCTCCAGATGACTGTTGCTTAAAGATGACCATTTCGGCAGCACGACCACCCATTAATCCAGCGATTTGATCTTCAGCGTTATCCTTTGACATCAACATCTGATCCTCACGTGGCAACATAATAGCATAACCACCGGCGCGACCACGTGGAACAATTGTGACCTTATGAACGACCCGGGCTTCATTCAAAACCAAGCCCACAATCGCGTGCCCAGCTTCGTGATAAGCAACCGTCTCACGTTCCTTCTCTGAAACAACGCGATCCTTCTTCGCCGGACCAGCAATCACCCGATCTTCGGCTTCATCCACATCATCGGCTTCAATCTGTTTTTTACCTTGACGCGCAGCTAACAATGCTGCTTCATTCAAAAGATTAGCTAAATCAGCTCCCACAAAGCCAGGAGTCTGTTTAGCAATTTCCTTCAAATCAACATCTTGGGCTAAAGGCTTATCTTTAGAATGCACTTTCAAGATGGCCTCACGTCCTTTGACATCAGGTTGTCCAACCAAAATCTTTCGGTCGAAACGACCTGGACGCAACAAAGCTGGATCCAAGACATCTGAACGATTAGTTGCCGCAATCACAATGACACCCTCATTGCCTGAGAATCCATCCATCTCAATCAACATTTGATTCAAGGTCTGCTCACGTTCGTCGTTTCCGCCACCCATTCCAGATCCACGTTGACGACCAACGGCGTCAATTTCATCAATGAAAATAATTGAAGGGGCGGACTTTTTGGCATTTTCAAACAAATCACGAACACGACTTGCCCCAACTCCCACAAACATCTCAACGAAATCTGATCCTGAAATTGAGAAAAACGGCACACCGGCTTCACCAGCAACCGCACGTGCTAACAAAGTTTTACCAGTTCCAGGAGGTCCCTCAAGTAAAACTCCTTTGGGGATCTTTGCACCCAACTTAGTAAACTTACTTGGGCTCTTTAAGAACTCAACAACTTCGACCAATTCTTGCTTTTCTTCTTCGGCACCAGCCACATCGGCGAACCGGACTTTATTATCGGCGGGATCAGCCGGCTTAGCCTTCGACTTACCGATATTCATCATCCCGCTCGCTCCGCCACGGCCACCTTGGCTCATTCCACTCATCATAAACCAGAGGAACCCTAGCATGATAATCATTGGCAAGAAACTAACAGCTAATGAACCCCAAACGTTGGAATCTTCTGGCTTGGTAGTCATTTTAGTATTCGTTTTGGCCGCTGCATCACTAATTCTCTTGACTGATGAATCATTTGGTAAAACGCTCACCTCAAAATTAGTTACTTTTGGCACTGCACTACCCATGACTTTGGCAAAGACACTATTGTTATCAACCTTTAGCTTTTTATCTTCAAGAGGTTTGCGGTATTCACCCTTAACCTCATAGACGCCAGCCCCCGGTTGAACTTGAATTGACTTAATTTTTTTCTCATCCAGCTGCTTTATAAACGTCGAAGTATCAACCTTCTTTACTGTTGTAGTATCTTGAGGCCCCATAACCCAGTACACAAGTCCCAAAATAGCCAACAACATGATTACGTAGAATAAACTTTGCCGAACAAAATTACCACTAGGGCGATTTTTCATTCTTCTACTCTCCTTTTAAGAATATATTTTAGCTATATTCCTACTTCATACTGATATTAAATCACTTTATCATTTCACTCACGCCAGCATAAATATGTAACAAACATTTTGCCCATCATCATCGGCTAGCCATGAAAATGTTGCATTAATTTTAATGCGTTGGTGTAATCGCATCATCTACTAGCCCGACGTGTTCTTGTGCATAAACTGATTTCTTTAAGACACCGACATATGGCAAATTACGGTAAAGCTCTTTTCCATCAACACTATAATCCAGTCCATAGCCGACCACAAACGCTTTGGGCACATCAAAACCAATATACTCAACGTCCTCGGAGACAACCCGGCCTTCTTTTTTATCTAATAGACTCGCCGTTTTAACACTCTTAGCGCCACGATCCATTAAAAGCTGCTTCATAAACTTCAATGACCGGCCAGTATCGACAATATCTTCCATGATGATAATATCACGACCTTGCACGTCACTTTGAATATCAGTTACTAATGAAACCTCACCTGAACTTGAAATTCCACCGTTATAACTTGAAACGTTAATAAATTCAACTTCAGTGTACTCCATATAACGCATCACATCGACTGCCCATAATGCGGCACCTTTTAAGACGACTAAAATAATGGGTGTTTTACCTTCATAATCATGTGCCAATTGATGTCCAACGCGCTCTGCCGCTTCCGTAATTTCTGCTTGACTATACAGAACACGTTCGATATCGTTATCCATTTTCCATTCACTCATTGAATAGTCCTCTCGCGTTATGTTAATTTTTTAAATATACATTATTATTTTACCACGAATCAACCATTTTAAGACATTAGTTTTTGCCTGAATCCTGCTTTAGAATCAATTTATGGTCCTGCCGATAAACAACCCATGGTTTTGCTAATTGCACCATTCCTCGATTGATACTTTGATTACGCATTAACTGCCAAATCTGGGTTAGCTGTCGATGTTTCACTTGGTAACATCCTTGCTGTTGCAACCATGCTTGCAACACTAAACTTGTCTGTGTTTGATCTGCTTGCATAAAATCATACGTGCCAGCCTGGATGCGCAAAACAGCAGCCAAGATTTCCGGTTTGGCAAGCGCTTCTAATGCCGTTAATTGTTGTGCACTGCGCACCATATTCTCGGCAAAATTTTGATTCAACTGACCTATAGCTGGCATAATGGTTTGCCGGATTAAATTACGAGCATAATTAGTATCTTGATTAGTACTATCAACAATATAGTTTTCAATCGGTATATCAACTAATAATGGCAACTCTGTCTTCTTCAGTGTTAAAAACGGACGGCGAATTTCAAAGTCAGGCATCACCTGACGCGCGGCCATACCGCCTAATTGCTGCAATTGACTGCCCCGCGCTAATTTAAATAAGATGGTTTCCGCTTGATCATCTTGATGGTGCGCTGTGACTATAATTGACGTTCCCCATTGTAAAGCTTGTTGCTTAAGCAAAACATAACGTTGCTGCCGAGCCTGTTCTTCCACTCCATGCTCCGGTTGCGCTGGCCAGTCCATTTTTAACATCGCAACTTGTTTGAATTGCGTACGATGCTGTTGTAACCAATCGGCGACAAACGCTTCTTCAACCGCAGCATCATCACGCAGTTGATGATTTATATAAACTACGCTAACTACCGGTTGCAGGGCCTGTGGTAAATGGCCTTCTGTCAACCATTGCGCCAAATGCAAAGAATCAAAGCCACCCGATAAAGCCACCACCACGTGTTCATCGGCCCTAAATAATTGTTGCTCTTTTACCGTTTGAATCAACTGGCGCCGGATTTGTTGCTTTTTCATGATTTCTGCTCCAACTTTCATATTAAAACAAAAAAGCCTAAAACTATTTACTGTTTTAGCCTTTATTCTAACGCAATTACTGATTACTAGGTAGATTAAACACAATCTCGCCATCTTTAGTATACATATACCGTTGTCGCACATACTGTTCGGCAAAGTCTTCATTACTTAAATTATTTTTTAACGTTGTTAACTGTTTATTATCAACCTGCGCTTTTTGCACTTGTTGTGTTAAATTCATACTTTGTGCTTCCGCAGCACGCATCTGCGAATAATTTCCAATTCCAGTAATGGTCGCTACCACAACCACAATCAACATTACTCCATAAATGATGCGTTGGTGCAATTGCCGGACACGACGGACATGCAGAGCCTGACGCTGCGCATTATAGCGTATAAATTCAGCACCGGCTGAATCTATGGGATAAATTTTGCCACTTTTTTGCTTGTTTTGCGCCATGCTCTTGCCCCCTGAAACTACTCCTTTGATACCGCTATCATGTCACAAAAAAGCAGATCAGTCGACTAATACACCGAGACCTTAATAAATTCATAATATTTATTATAACTTGAATCAATCCAACCTAATTTAAATCTTCCTCTCGTAAAATATGATACATATGTTCCGCATCATCTTTTTTGGTTGTTTCCATAATACGTTCAATTTCTAACACCATCATCCGATTTCCAAATTTAATCGCTAACTCATCCCCGACTTTCACATCAGAAGAAGACTTGGCCACCTTACCATTAATCGTAATTCGCCCTTGATCAGCAATTTCTTTGGCAACGGTCCGCCGTTTAATCAAGCGTGAAACTTTTAAAAATTTATCAATTCGCATTTTTATTCCTCACTCATTTCATCTTATTTTAAATATTTTAATTATTCGTTTGCCGTATGGTAGTAGTTGCCATTCATCAACTGTTAATAATTTACCATAAATCGTCAAAAAAGCACTAATCACTCCACCTAAAATTACACCAACACATAACAAGCCGCTACTCATTAAACGGGTGGTTGGTAATTGATTCCCAAGCAAAAACAGTGTTAACGACACAATCATGCCCATCAAACCGGTGACGCATATAATTTTTGCTAACCAACGGGGGGCA
Organism: Weissella kandleri; assembly: GCF_001438705.1. Lineage (GTDB taxonomy): Bacteria > Bacillota > Bacilli > Lactobacillales > Lactobacillaceae > Weissella > Weissella kandleri. The sequence goes on along the minus strand of NZ_JQBP01000008.1, from coordinate 24,626 downwards.
AACGGTGTGGGTTGTCGGAGCATTTGGGGAAGTTGCCACCAAACGAGAATCCACACCAGACTAAGGCTCGCCACTGTAGCCCAGCTTGCTCCAATCAAGCCCATCCCAGGCATCAAAGCTTGATTTAATAACCATTTGCAGCCAATGCCTAAAGTTAATTTCCACCATAAATGCCGCGTTTGGTCTAAGCTTTGTAAAACTGTCACGCCAACGGTCATTAAAGTCGCGGGAATCATGCTTAAAACATATACATCTAATACAGCTGTCCCTTGACGACTTCCAAATAAAGTTTGATTCAAATAAGGCATTACCGCAAGCATGCCAACCGTCGTAAGCAGAATCATAAATAATGAGAGATGGAAGGAGCGTTGAAAATCACGTTGAAACGCTTGCTTTTTTTGTTGAACGAAAAACTGTCGTAAATTTGGTAACAAAACGGTGCCTAAACTAGTGGCCAAGACCATCCCTAATTGAACGAGGGGCTGACCACGGTCATAAACCCCTTTCCAACTTTCAGCTTGCGCCGGCAAAAAACCAGAATGGACCAGTAAACCTTTAACCGAAAATGAATCCATCAATTGAAATAAAACTAATAAGGCAGTGACTAAAACAAGCAAACCGCCTTCATACCACAAACGTTTTGCCAAAATCATCCAACGTAAATGGGGCCAGGCGTCGCGTTCATCCGTGCGCATTTTGACCAACCCAAATTGGCGAAAAGTGGGCCACAAGACCAGACTCGCTACTAAAGCGGCCAGAGGCGCCCCCGCCATAGTACCTTGCCCGATTTGATAAATCGTCCAATTATGATTCTGCGCCCACCAGGCTACCCCGACAATAATTAAAACACGCCCTAACTGTTCAACAATTTGGGAAATTGCAGTCGGCTTCATATTTAATAATCCTTGGGAATACCCACGGGCGGTGGCCAAAATGGGCATAAATAAAAACATCCACGCCACCATTTGAATCACGGGATTCAGCTGTAAATCACCACCCATCCAGTAGGCTAACACTGGCGCCCCTAAATAGATGCCACTAAATAAAATTAAACTAATGACAACTAAAATTCGATGCAGGCGTGCCGCTGCGACTTTAGCCTGGCGCTGACTATTTTGCTCACTGACCACTTTAGCAATCAACATCGGCCAACCACTTAACGCCAAAACCACCCCAATTCCATATAGGGGATATACTTGCTGATAAACATAAAAGCCTGCATTTCCAACCATATTTTGCAAAGGAATACGATACATTGCGCTTAGAACTTTCGCTATTAAGCCCGTCAGCGTTAAAAGACCAACCCCTTGCGCCAGATGCTTACTTGGTAGCTGATTTAACATTTGTTTGCTCATTTAAAGCCTCCAAGAAATGCTCTAGACCCGTTAGCCAATCAGCTTCCGTCATTTTCGGTTGAATCACAATATCAATCCGCGCCGGATTAACCCCAATCGTTTTACCACGCAAATGTTGCGCCTCCAAAAGCTTTAACCAATCAACCTGTCCCAAATCAGCTTCCGGTCCAAAGGTCACATGTAGTAAATTATTGGTTTGGCGATCGTGATCAATTTTGGCAATTCCCACTTGATCTGCGTACCTTTTAATTGAAGCAACCTGCAACAATTTAACCGCAGCCGTTGGTAACTCACCATACCGATCCAGTAAATCATCTTCAATTTCCATAAATTGATCATTATTTTTTGCCCGACTAATGCGCTGATAAAACTCAATCTTTTGCGCACCTCCAGGAATATAATTGATTGGTAAATAAGCTTCCACATTCAAATTCAATTCGGCATCAGCCTTCTTTTGCTCAACCACTTTACCTTGCTTAGCTTGAACCGCTTCTTGTAACATTTGCATATACAAGTCATAACCAACACTGTTTATAAAGCCATGTTGCTGTGAACCTAATAGGTCTCCAGCACCGCGAATTGATAAATCACGCATTGCAATTTTAAAACCGGAACCTAGCTCCGTAAAATCACGAATCGCTTCCAACCGATGCTCACCCACTTCACTTAAAGTTCGGTTTACTGGATACATAAAGTAAGCATAGGCTAAATTATATGACCGTCCAACCCGTCCGCGGATTTGATACAGCTGTGCCAAGCCCATCCGATCCGCTGATTCCACGATTAATGTATTTGCATTGGGGATATCTACACCAGTTTCAATAATTGTCGTCGTAACTAAGACGTCATAATCTCCTTGAATAAAGTCGTACAAGATACCTTCCAATTGCGTTTCCGTCATACGACCATGAATAACTGCGACACGCGCATCGGGCACCAAACTTTCAACATAAGCTCGGGCTTTTTCAATATCTTCAACACGGTTATGCAAATAGAAAGTTTGACCCCCACGCGCCATTTCCCGTTCAATTGCTAAAGCAATCTCACGACCATTTTGTTCCATAACATAGGTTTGAATTGGAAAACGGTTCGCTGGTGGCGTCTCCAAGACAGACAAATCACGAGCCCCAACCATGGCCATATTTAAGGTACGTGGAATTGGCGTCGCCGTTAATGTCAACACATCTACAGAAGTTTTCAATTGCTTCAAACGCTCTTTGTGCTTAACCCCAAACCGTTGCTCCTCATCGATAATCAATAAGCCTAAATCATCAAATCCCATCGATTTACTCAAAATTTTATGCGTCCCCACGACCATGTCTAAAGTGTGGTCCTTTAAGGCCTGCGTAATCTCTCGGGTTTCTTTAGCCGTTTGGAAGCGTGACAACATCGCCACTTTAACTCCTGTGCCTTCAAATCGTGCCTGTATGGATTCAAAATGTTGTTGGGCTAAAATAGTTGTTGGTACCAGCATCGCCACTTGCTTATGGTCATTGAGCGCCTTGAAGGCCGCCCGAAAAGCAACTTCAGTTTTACCAAAGCCAACATCCCCAACCAACAAACGATCCATCGGTTGTATTTTTTCCATATCTTTTTTTATTTCAGCGGTTGCTTGGAGTTGATCTAGCGTCTCTGGATAGGGAAAGGCCGCTTCAAATTGACGCATCCGATCATTATCGGCTGAAAATGCGAAGCCTCGCTTGGCTTCACGTTCGGCATACAACTGCAACAATTCATCTGCAATATCTTCAACTTTAGCCGCAACTTTGCGCTTCGCCTTCGCCCATTCCGTACCGCCCAGTTTATTTAGCTTCGGCGCCTTTTCACCAGCACTCACATATTTCTGCACTAAATCTAATTGCGTAATGGGAATAAATACTTTTCCTGAACCTTGATATTGAATCGTGATGTAGTCTTGCTTCACACCCCGGGTTTCGAGAGTCGTGATCCCTTGATAAATTCCAATCCCGTGGTTAACGTGCACCACATAATCGCCAACTTTAAGCTCGTTATAACTTTTAATTCGTTCCGCATTTGATAAGGTCTGCCGACGGGGCGCCCGTTTCACAACCGTTTGGAAAATTTCCTTTTCAGTCAAAACCACCAATTTCAAGCTTGGAATCTCAAAACCACCATGTAATTCCAAAACTCCAATTTGCGTGCGTCCCACTTTATAGTCCTGATTGTTTACTTGATTGGCCGTAATTTTAAAATCACTAAAAGTCTGCGCTAATTTTTCTTGCCGTTCACCCGTATTAGTTAAAAAAATTACGGTAAATTGCTGCTTTTGCCAGCGATCGAGTTCGCTTTTTAACACAGGCATCTGGTTATAAAATTGCTGAGCCGGACGCACAATCATCTGGGTCAAAGAATCTTGCTTCAAATTACCAATACTACGCGCTAACGGTGATAACACTAAACTCCGATGCTCATCGGATGCCACCCCGGCTACGAGGGGCGTTCCCAAATCAGGGTTTGGCAACACTAATTGCTCCGCTTGCCGATCAGTCCACCACTCTAAAGTATCTCTTTCAACTTGCTTGGCATTTTCTAACGCTCGGGGATAATCATCTAAAACTAAGAGTCCGTCGGCTGGTAGATAATCCATCAAGCGCGTCTTTTCAGGGTATAAATACCCTAAATATTGACGCATCTCCGGCAAAACGGTGCCTTGTTTTAAGGCTTCAATCAACGGTCCTAAATTTTCCGTTAAATGGCGTTTCTGTGCGCCTTCCAAGGCATCACGTGCCTTAGTAAAAGCTAATTCAAAGTTAGTTTGTGCGCTTTTAAGTTGCTGTGGCGTCGTAATCAAATCCGTAACTGGCAAAATCTGTAATTCATCAAGCGGATCTAAACTTTTTTGATCCTCAGAGTTGAAATATCGTAATGAATCCAATTCGGTATCAAAGAAATCCATCCGCACAGGATTTTCATGATTTAAAGGATAAACATCAATGATAGACCCCCGCACTGAAAATTCACCCGGATTAAAAACCGCTTCTGTGCGTTGATAACCCATCATAATTAATTGCGCCTGCAAAGCTTTTAAATCATAATCTGTTTTTTGAAAATCAATTTTTAATTGCGCTTGATTGAAGGTTTCTACCGTTGGTAAATATTGCGTCACCCCAGTATAACCAGTCACGACGACTGCGCGTGGATCATTTTGTAAGTGCTCCAACGCCTCCACGCGTGCTTGCACAACTTCTAGCGACGTAATCGCTACTTGGGCACTGATCGTTTCTTCCGTGGGAAAATACACCACGTGCTCAGCACCCACTAAGCTCGTTAAATCTTCTGTCAATTGTTGCGCATGAAATTGGCTGTCGGCCACAACTAAGACGGGAATTTGTAATTTTGACCATAAGCCATGCAAATAAACCGCGCGCGCGCCGCCCAAGACCCCGGTTAAAACATGCCGACCACCTCTAGCTAGTTTCTGGGTTAACTTTTCAAATTGATCATTCTTCACTAATATATCTGATAATTGCATTGATTTCTCCTATTACAAGGTTTTGCCCGGTTAACTGAATGCTAGCTAACTGGCCCTCACGATCCAATAATCACAGTCAATTTTAATTTTTTAATTAAATTGATTCATTAGCTCAGACATCGATGTGCCTTGGCAAAAGGCTTCCATAATTTCCACCGCCCGATCCAAACTAGCTTGTACGGTAATCATATCTTCAGCATTAAATTTGCCTAAAACAAAATTAACCACTGCCTGTTGTTCATGCTTAGGGTGAGCAATGCCAAACTTCAAGCGATTAAATTCAGATGTTTTCAAATGCGCAATAATAGATTTAATTCCATTATGTCCTCCAGCTGAACCTTTCGTACGGAGCCGTAGACGCCCTAATTCCATATCCATATCATCTTGAATAACCAACAAATCAGCTAGATCCAATTGATAATACCGCACGAGGCTACCAACGGTTTCGCCCGATAAATTCATATAAGTCGTGGGCTTTACTAATAGCACTTTCTCATTATTAACCAACCCCGTCGCAATCAATGCTTGGTGGTTTGCTTCTTGCTTGAAAGTCAGCCCTAATTTATCCGCCATTGCATCGACGGTCATAAATCCAATATTATGTCTAGTTTGATCATATTTTTTACCGATATTTCCTAAACCAACAATAATTTTCATCTTTTTCCCTTTACTTTCCAAATAGTTTTGGGGCTGAGTTCCATATGAACCCACCCCTATTGTCTAAATTTAATTTCTACTACATGATTTTATTATTAGTTTACGCTTAATAAATAGGTTTTGACAACCATTTTCACTAAAACCCATTTTGTTTTCAAAGCGCGTTTTAATGCACTTTTATTTCTAGAGCAACTCTTTTAAAAAGTAGGAATCCATGTTAAAATTATTAGATAAATATTAGAGAAAGAGAATATTATGCTTGAATCACTTGTTAAGCCCAAAGATGAACTTGTTACAGTCAGCGAAGACACCACCATCGCTGATGCCCTTAAAATTTTTGAAACAACGTCTTTCCGTGCATTGCCAATTTTAGATAAAACCGGCAATCTTTTTCGCGGTGTCGTTTATAAAATGCACATCTACAAAGCACAAATTGACCATAACGATTTAAATACTCCAGTCACTTCGATTATGCGCAATAGTACTAAATTCATTCAAGAAGATGCAACTTTTTATGACGTCATCTTTTCTCTACAGGATTTACCATTTATTTCCGTCATTGACGCTAACCATAACTTTATCGGGATTTTGACCCACGCCACGCTCCTCAAAATGCTTGCCAACTCATGGCAAACCAATAATGGTAAATACACGTTAACCCTCTTAACCGATGGTGAACGTGGAAGTCTTGTCCGTGCAGCCAAATATGTCGCCCGCTACACCAGCATTTCTAGTGCTGTCACCCTAAACCCTGATCAAAACGACTTAACTCAACGGATCGTCTTCACGCTCCCCGATCAAGTTGATGAAGACACCCTTTCCAAAATTATTAAATTATTGTCTCGAAAAGGTTTCCGCTTAGAATCTATTGAAGATTTAAATGAAAAATCATTCTTAGCTAAGTAGTGCTGTAATTTAAACCCCAGCTAGTCGATTGAATCGATTAACTGGGGTTTTCTTTTACTAAATTATTGTTTTACGTATATCAATGCTTGCATCTCCATAGCCTATCATGGGGAACTTTTAATTTGCTTAGTTTTTAATATTAACCTATCAAAATCAACATTAAATCTAATCCCTAGTGAACCTTTCCAATCCACCATAACCTGAAAATGAGCTTGGCAACAGATACCAAAATAAAATCAATAATAATCCTAATCATTCTAGCTTTAAACCGCATCACGCAGACGCTGAATGCTTAATTTAGCCGTGGGCATAATCAAATCCAACTGGCAAAAGCCCCTCATTCATCTTCATCTTAGTTCAAGGTTATTTTTCGTCATAATTTTTAGGTTGCAAAATCTCAACATTTACTTCAGTATCAGTTAATTCATTGGCACTAGGATTAGACTCAGTTGGTCCCGTCACATTCATTTCCTCACGACCAACCCATTTCAAATTCTTCAACTGATCAGTTTCTAACACTGTGCAAATAAAAATAATCAACGCTACTAGGCGCTCTAAAAACATCAACAGAGTTATCCCCGCATTCGCATGCGTCGTAGGATTGGGTAACACAAAATACAAAACCACTAAGACCCAAATTACCCACGTTTTAAGTCCTGCATCTCGTAAACGACGGACGGTTAGCGCGATCCCTGGAATAAAAATCACCAAGCCTAAAATTAACATAATAATAATGATCATTGGTAAATTAGCATAGAAGGGATTGAGTGGCATTATCAAGCCTTCCCCAAAAATAACTCCAAAAACACCAAGCACTAGGATCAAAAATCCAGTTAGCCCAAAAATAACACCCCAAAGCGCCATCCACCAATATTCAGCACGGGTCGCCCGCCCTTTAAAATCAAATCCGTGGCGCCAAAAATTTTTAAACGCTTGTATCATGCTTATCATAAATCCATACTCCTTAAATTATATCCATTCTCATCGATTTAAAAATTGTACCTTAATAAAAATTATCCGACAAGTAACATAACTAAATCTTACCCAAAAATACACTCATGCCCCATTTTAAATGGTTCCATATAAAGATTGTATTGGTGCAAAATATCCAAAAGAAAAAGGTCCCAACCACTACCATAGTTAGGACCTTATCTTATACATACTTTTGTAACGTCTGTTTGACCAAATTCAAAGGATGGTAGCCAATCAAACGGTCAACCACTTTGCCATCCTTTTTAATCAAAAGGGTTGGAATTGCTTGAATCTCTAACTCCTCTGATGTTTTTGGATTTGCATCAACATCCATCTTCATAAATTTAACATCATCAACTTGGTCTGCAGCAGCCTCAATCACTGGACTCTGCATCCGACATGGTCCACACCAAGCCGCCCACATATCAACCAAGACTAGCCCCTGGCTGGTCTTCTCATCAAAATCAAGATCATTCACTTCTGTCACTGCCATAATTAATACCTCGCTTTTATTCTTAGTATATCAAACACGTCAATTGCTAGCCTCAATCACCGTCAATGGTGTACTTTCTGCAACATTCGTATCATTAAGTTGCTGAATTTGGAGCGATTGTGCTTGATTAATTTCATCATATAATTCGGCCGCTAAAGCCTGCGGAATTATATCATTTTGCACCAACTGGCGAACATAAGTCATCTCATACTGGAAGGCTTGAATGAATAAATCTGAATTGATTTGGACATCGCTTTTAAAATTGCGTTGCATCTTTTGGAAATAACGATCCAAATTTTGTCGCATCACATCAATATATTGATTGTCACCGTGCTTGGCTTGAAGTCGCTCTTTTAGCATCTGGTCTAATTTTTGATCGCTAGCATCAATCACTTCATTGGTTAAATCGGTCACTTCTTGTTGCATTTGCAACTTTAACTGACGCGTTTCTTCATGTGAACTAACCTCCTGCCACTGTTGGCGCAATTGACGCATTTCCATCATTTTTTGCCGTTGCTTGGGGTCGCGTTGTAACTGTACATCCCAGCGAATCTTACGGCGGGTATGTTTGAGACGCTGTTTAATTTTCTTGAACCACCAAAATTGGTGATGTTTTGGTAATTTCTCAACCTGAATCCGGTCCACAAATTTTTCAAACAACAAAATAGTTAACCGACTATACTTCTGCAGCACGTCTGGACTATGAATAAAATCACTAATAAAATCTTTAATTTCTAGCATTCCATTTTGATAATCTTGCGTTAATTGATCCCGATCAACCGTACCCCAGCCTTTTTGGGATTGAAGTTGTTGCGATAAGGCCTCTCGCACTGCATGGTCAGGAATTTGATCATGCATTTGTAAAATGGCATAATCGACCATTTTACCACGGACAACTTCTAAAGCATCACTACTATAATTTTCAACCTTAGCTGGTAATAAACGTGGCAGCACAATTGCGCTAACCAACATACTGATTAAAATCACCATCGTAGCAACTAAAATCACTTGGTCACGGAAAGGGAAAGCCTGGCCGTTAATCACTTGGGGTAATGAGAAAGCCATCGCGAGCGTCATAGTCCCATGAATTCCACTGATCGCAAAAATCTTTGAATAAAAATAATGTTGTTGCACATCTTTAGCGCCTAGTAACTGGACAGCTGAACCTTCATGTTCCCAAAGTGCCCAAAAATAGCGGACTAATAACATACTAATATAAATAATCATTGCTAAACCGACTAGCCCTAGTAATTCACCCGGTACCATCTTAACAATACTGCGTGCTACAGTTGGTAAAGTAATTCCTAAAATTAAAAACACAACACTATTTAAAATATTAGAAATCGTGTCCCAAATCACTCGTTGTGAAATTTGTACCTGTGTCGCTGAGAGGCGCAAACGATTTGACTCCCAGTTGTGAATAATTCCAGTGGCAACAACTGCCAAAATCCCCGACATTCCTAAGTGCTCCGCCACCAAATAAACCACAAAAGGTGTCAATAAACTCACTGGAATAACGGAATATTCTGGATGATCAATATTAATATTGAGACTGAGGCGGACCCGCAATAAAACAATCAGCCAACCAAGGAATAACCCCACCGCGATTCCACCGACCGCTACAAACATAAACCGACCAATCCCATCAGCGACGGATAAACTTTGATTCCCCAATACGGTTAGTGCCAAATCTAAAATTACTAATCCCGTCGCATCATTAAATAATGACTCCAATTCCAAAGCCTGATTGACCCCTTCTGGCATTTGGCTACTACTAGTCATCGATGAAACGGCTACCGCATCAGTCGGCGTCACGATTGCTGCCAAAGCCATTGCTAATGGTAACGTCCAAGCCACTTCAATTAAATTCGTCACTGATCCGACAATCACCACCGTGACGACTGCTAAAACCACGGACAAAGTCACAATTAGTTTAAAGCGGCTCCGAATTTTCGCAAAGCTTTGGCGCTGCCCATCCACAAACATCAATGGCGCAATCACAAGCAACATAAAAAATTCAGGCTCTAATTCAAAATTTTGAAACGCCTTGGTAAAAGACATCGCAATCCCTAAACAAATTAAAATAAAGGGTTCTGGGAATTTAGGTAAATATTTTTTTAAAATATTGGTTCCTACAACGCCCATTATTAAAAAACCTATTACATATAATATTGGCATCTTAACCTCTCATATACCTCCCCACTACCTTCTTCCAACAAAATTCTTAAAAATAAAAAAGAGCGAGTATCTCACTCTTTTGTGTGTATTTATAAAAGCATCTATTTATCAGGCGGCGTCACATCTTTGACTCCAGGGTGGCCGTAATTATTTTTAGTAATATCAGGCCCGGCATGATAATAATATGTACGCTGTTGATAATCTCCACCAGTCGCCTCATCAAACTGGTCCATTGCTTTTTTCCAACGCGCACGCCAGTAAGCGCCGAGCGCCACTACAATTAAAATTCCTAACAGCACTAAACTACCAATTAATTTAAATGTCACTCCTAAAGTTCTTGGTGATAAAAAGCCAACTAATACAATAATACCGATAAACCAAGCAAATCTCTGTCCGAATCGATTCATAATGATTCCTCCTTTTCTTCATGCCCTAATTTATTTAATTTAATCTTTTTGGTGCCCCTATTATAGTCATGCTTTAAATGAAAGTCCATGAAATTCTTATGATTTTTTATGATGTAAAGGTAGCACCACATCAAAGGTCGTTCCATGTGGAAGCGTATCAACAACATCAATGTGCCCCCCATGACCTTCAACGATCCATTTAACAATTGATAAGCCTAACCCATGCCCACCACTAGCCCGTGATCGTGATTTATCAATACGGTAAAATCGATCAAATAGATGCCGTTTATCATCATCTGAGATACCTTCACCGGTATCCATAACTTTCAAGTGCACAGTATTTCGGTTGGATGTCAACTTCACAGTAATCGTTGCTCCAGCTCCAGCATACTTTTGGGCATTATCAACTAAATTTAAAACTAGTTGACGCAAGCGCTGCTCATCACCGTCTAAAATTAACTGTTTAGGCAAATCCAGGACTAACCTTTGTTGATTTTCAGCCATTTTTAATTCAATTATTTCACTGACTTCGCGAATAACTTGAATCAAATCAAACTCTTTAAATTCAAACATTACGACTTCCGCATCAGATTGAGCTAATTTCAACATATCCGCGATTAATTTATTTAAATGGCGAACTTCCGTTAAAGAATTGGCCACATTTTCGACTTGATCCAATACGGAATCATTGGGGTGTTCCAACATTGTTTCCAATTTATTTTGAATCACTGTCATCGGCGTTTTAAATTCATGAGCTGCATCGGCGACAAAGGTCCGCTGTTGCTTTAAAGCCCGAGTAATCGGAATCATACTAGCCTGCGATAAAATCAAAGCCATAAAGAGCAAAATAGCTTCCGTCGTCATAAAGATAATGACTAACCGATTAGAAAAGCGTTCCACAACATCATGTTCGATACTAACATTTTGATATGAGACGAGTTGATCATGCCGATAAAACATATACCAGCCTTCTTCATAGTATTTAATATAAATTTGATCTTGATTAGGCAGCTGGATTTTTTGGCGTCTTAAATAGGAATAGTCAACAAGATTAGAATCCGGGACCATGTTTTCTTGATTTTGACTAAAGGGCTGCTTCACACGTGCCGCCGGATTACTATAGAGCACATCACGAAATTGTCGATCAATAAACGTGCCAACACTAATAAAGACCAAGGTAAATCCAACGGCGGTTAAAATCGTCAACTTCGTGCGCGTGGACATCGCTTTTCGAATTTTATGGAAACAATGGCCTAAATACGTATGCTTAAACCAATCAATCATGCATCTTCCTCATCCATCACATTTAAAGTATAGCCAACATTGCGAAGGGTTTTAATATTTAAATTAGCGCACGCCTTACGTAAATTTTTCCGCAGATTAGACATGTAAACTTCTACGACCGTTAGCGAGGTTTCGGAATCAAAGCCCCACAGACGATCAAAAATCTGTTCTTTAGTAACAATTTGATCTTGATGTTGCACCAAATAAACTAATAACCCAAATTCGCGACCTTGAATGTTGACCGGCTCTCCATTAACTGCAACTTGATGCTTTTCCACGTTAATTTCAACGTTTCCGACATGCAATAAACCTTCATCCCCAATTAAACCAGCTTGGCGCAATAAGGCCTTAGCCCGCGCCAGCAGTTCTTCCTTATAAAAAGGCTTGGTGATATATTCGTCAGCTCCTAAATCAAAACCATGCATCTTATCTTCTAACTCATCTTTGGCCGTCAGCATCAAAATGGGCAACTTAGGGAATTCTTCACGTGCTCGTTTTAAAATCGTAAAACCATCCATTTCTGGTAACATCACATCTAACAAAACCAAATCATAGATCCCCGATTGAATTTCAAAAAGCGCTTCACGGCCATCATAGACTTGCGTGGTTTCACCCAGCGATTGCACAGTGTTTTTGACCGTTTCGCTCAATGCTTCGTCATCTTCTACAATTAAAATCTTCACTGCTTTTGCAACCATTCAAATCACCCCTAAAATCATTTTCACACAATTTAAGTCCTTCAATTAGTTGCTGACCACCGCCAGTTGTAATTAAATAACTATTTTCAATACTTTAACAACCAAACCTTAAAATTGACTTACTTCATCTAATCACTCAATCGGGTCACACGTGGTCGTTCTTGGCTTTCATCATCTGGGTCTTCATCCACTTGGTTGAGCAAGTTTTCTTCTTGTTCAAAAGCCAAAATTCCCGTCATAATCTGGTTTAATTTTTTCATTTCATCATGATTTAGGCCTACGCCTTTTCCCATTTTAGTATGCGCCGGATCCCATGCTCGAATATCAAACTTGGGATGATTTTCGCCCCACTGTACTAGATTTAATTCTAAATTCCAACCTGATTTACTGGTTGACAATACTCCATATTTTTCAATAATTTCAAATTTAATTTTTCCACGTTCTGCCATCTATATCTTCTCCTTTCGACCAAATGCTAGCCAAACATTAGTCAAAGCCCATATCATGTGCCATTGGGGTTTGCAAAAGACGCGTAATTTCAGCCATATCTTGGGTATACGCCAACAACCACATCAGCTTAGCCACAATCGCCTCAGTGTTCATATCGCCAGCAGTAATCCCGCCAGCTTCAACCACTCGCTGACCCACTTCATACAAAGCGATATCTTGCCCTTCTTCTAAAATTTGCGTCGTAATGACCACGGGAATCCCTGCATCAGTTAACTTTTGAATTCCTGGCAAGAGATTTCGCCGTTCAAATGGCAAGCCACCATTGCCAAAGCTTTCAATAATTACCGCGTGGGCGTGTTCTAACAAATAATCAAAAATATCGACGGTCATCCCAGGAAATGCTTTTAGCATAAAGATATTTGGATCTAAGACCAACTTATTACGAGCTGGAAGATTCAAACTCTCTGGCTTCGGTTGATACATATGATTAATTTTTCCATGCATAATCCGTGCCACGTATGGATAATTAATCGATTCAAACGCATCATAACTTTGCGTTTTCGTTTTTACCGCACGCGTCCCTACCATCGCTAAGCCATTGAAGACAATAAACACACCGGTTAAATCAGTATCACTAATAAACAAGAGGGCATCTTGTAAATTCGATTCTGCATCCGTATACTGCATCCCCAGAGGAATTTGTGATCCCGTCATCACCACCGGCTTAGTAAAACGATACAATAAATATGATAATGCCGCAGCTGTATAAGCCATGGTATCTGTTCCATGGGTAACAATGAATCCGTCGTAATTTTCTTCTTCCGCTTTAATGGTTTCAGCAATCAACAACCAATCTTCTGGTTGCATATTAGTCGAATCCTTGGCCATCAAAGGCTTTACATCAAGTTCAATCTCTGGACTGGGCTTAAAATAAGTCACTAATTCTTCTGGACTCATCTTTGGAGCTAATCCTTTTTCCGTCACGGCAGAAGCAATGGTGCCTCCCGTGGTAATTACTAAATATTTTTCATTCATGTGCTATGCGTGCCTCCGCTGCCGCGGCTACCGCTGCGACTAAATCATCAATAAACGTATTGACGCGTCCCCCATTTTTTTGAGCATCATTTAATTCACCAATAATCCCTGGCTTTAAACGATCTAAATAGCCAAAATTTGTCCAAGAAATCGTACCATAAACGCCTAAAATCGCCATGACCATATTTTCATCAGTCCCATAGGTTAAACTATCTGCGCGTACTCGGCTTAGCAATGGTTCAGGCAAGGTCTTAGCTTCCGCTAAATCATCGAGCGCTAAACCAGTTAAAATCGCATCTTGGACTTCCGTCTTATGTAAAACATGTTTGACGCTATCCAAAGCATCAGATAGGGCCATAGTTGAAATGAATTCCTTTTGTCCGTCATACACCAATTCAGCAATGGCAGTTAACGCTACCCCTCTAGCCTGAAATTGATCAACAACCACTTGATAATTATCTTGTTCCGTCGTTGTTTCCATGTTATTTTCTCGCTTTCTTCTTTGTTTATCTTTTAAGATTAAGTTCAAAATTAATTTTAACTACAATTCATTTTAACATTATGTTTAAAAGTTCGGCAGCTTTTCATCGAACTATCATCAATCCAAGATTTCCCTTTAACTATTAAAAACCCCAAACACTAAATAAGCACAAAAAAGCTACTTAGTTCAACAAACTAAGTAGCTTTTCTTTTTTAAATTAATCTTCAGTATGCATTAAATACTTTGCAACAAGTGCGGCCAAAGCTCCACCAACCAATGGGCCGATGAAGTAAGGAGCAATGTTCGTCAAAGCACCCGTGCTACCCATAAAGGCAAGCACAACGGCTGGAGCTAATGAACGTGCAGGGTTCAAACCAGCGCCGGTCAAACCAATTCCCAAAACAATCAAAGCAGCCAAAGTAATTCCGATTGCAATTGGGGCGAATTGATTACCCATTTCATTCTTTGGAGCAGTAATAGCTAAGATGCTCAAAACAAAGATAAAGGTCAAAATCAATTCAACCCACGTGGCACCCCAGATTGTGATTGGTGATTGGAAGTTAGTTGCTCCCAAGGCTGTCACAGTCATTTGTTCCTTCGTGGCCTTCAAAGTTGACATCAATGATACCAAAATTCCAGTTCCAACAAAGGCACCCAAAATTTGTGCTACCACATACCATAAAAATTCCATCCAAGTAATCCGCTTATTCATCGCCATTCCTAATGAAATCGCTGGATTAAAGTGTGCACCTGAGATGCTTCCAAAAGCATAACCACCAACAATAATTGAAAATCCAAAGGCTAAAGCAATTGGCATTGAACCAAAGGCTGTTCCACCAAAGACAACGCTTCCAGTTCCAAATGCAACTAGCATCATTGTTCCGAAAAACTCTGCATAATACTTACGCATAAATAATTTCCCCTTTTTTATATGATTTAAAGCATTATAATACAAAACCAAGTTAAAATCACGCTTGATTCAAATTTAAATAAAGCTTAGCGCCCCGCTAACTTAGTAACAGCGGCATCCAAATTAAACCAAAACATATCGGTATTGGCTTTAAATTGATCAATCCAAGCTAATTGCCCCGCTTCCGGCGCAATGTCGCCAACATGTTCATCCCCAAAGCCAATCACTTCAAGGTTCTTAAAGTCTTCATCCCAATGCACCGTATAATAATGCCCAGACATTTGTTCATCCAACAAGGCTTGAAGACCATCTTTAATCGCTTCTTTAATGACGTCATCGACTTCCACTGGGAAGCCAACTTGTTTCATCATCGCCACGCGAACCTCGACAGCCTCCATTGTTTCTGGAATTTTATCCATATCATTCATTGTTGTATCAACCCCTTCCTGCATCAAATCTCTGGCAATTAACGTTCAAAGTTAATTTTATCAAATTTGAGTTATAATGAAAACATATTATTTACTTTATGAGGAGGCCCTTATGCCTAATGCTATCACTGCACACGAAATGCAACAATACGATCAATATACAATCAATGAAATTGGCGTTTCGCCTTTAGTCTTAATGGAAAAAACCGCCCTATCCACCATTGAAGTGCTCGCAGCGGGTCAATTTGATTTAGCACGCGTTTTAGTTATTTCTGGGCTTGGTAATAACGGGGGGGATGGAATTGCCACTGCTCGGCTTCTCCAGCAAAAAGGCGTCAACGTTGAATTGCTATTTGTGGGGGATGAAGCACGGGCTGCTAACAACACGAGTCAACAATTAGAAATCGCCAAGAATTATGGTATTGAGCCCATTCAAAGGGTCAAAGATTTCCGCCAATACACCGTAATTGTCGACGCCCTCTTTGGAATTGGACTCGTCAAACCCGTTCCAGTTAAACTTGGTGAAATGATTAAACGCATTAACGCTGCAAATATTCCCGTCATTGCCTTAGACGTCCCATCAGGTTTAAACGCCACCACTGGTGAAATTTTAGGAGCAGCAATTCGGGCGACTGCGACCGTGACCTTCGCTTATCCAAAAACTGGGTTATTGAAAGGCGAAGGTCCAAAGCGTGCTGGAACCGTCTATGTAAAAGATATTGGAATTTATGCTCCTGAAGAAATCGCCAATTTCAAAAATTCTAGTGAAAGCAAAGGTAATTAACTATGCAAATTGCATTAATCGGGGCAGGTCCACGAAACCTAGCCCTATTAGCGCGCTTAACCGCTTATGCTAAACAAAGTCATCAAAAAACAGATATCCACCTTTTTGACCCAGCTGGGATTGGGGGAAAAGTCTGGCGTCCTAACCAGGACCCCACTTTTATTATGAACACTGTCACCTCACAACTGACCTTATTTACTGATACGACGATTGAACATTTTGCGCCCGCGCTGCAGGGACCTTCCTTTTATCAATGGGCTTGCGATTACGGGAATCAATATGTCAAAAATCATAATTTTGAAAATGAAGCCGTTTTTCTAAATGAATTAGCAACCATTAATCCCAACCGCTTTAGTTCTCGGGCTTTATTTGGGGTTTATACACAATGGTTCTTTGATGAAATCATGAATAATTTGGCCGCCGAAGTGCAAGTCCATTTTTATCCTCAATCGGTCACCCAGATTCAACGGCACGCCGCTCAGTTTAAAATTCAAGCTCAGACCGACCTGGATCTAACCGTCGATCAAGTCATTTTGGCGCCTGGACATGCGGCCCAAATTAATTCCCCTGAAGAAGAGAATTTAGCTGATTTTGCCCAAGCAGAGCAATTATTATATTTACCAGCTAATCACCCGGCCGATGCCCCATTGGAAAAAATTCAAGCCCAACAAAATGTCATTTTAAGAGGCCTAGGCCTGAGTTTCTTTGATTACATGGCCAAATTAACGATTGGTCGGGGTGGACATTTCACACGAGATGCTTCTGGTAAATTAAGTTATCAACCTGCTGGGACTGAACCGCATTTGATTGCCGGATCGCGCCACGGGGTGCCTTTACACGCCCGCGGGGTTAATCAAAAAATTGGTGGCCAAAGCTACCAACCACGTTTCTTCACCCCTGCCGCTCTTGATCATTTTGCTGAAAAGCATAATGGGCATGTTTCTTTTGATTTTTTTATTCATCTATTGAAAAAAGAGATGAGCTACAAGCATTACTTTAATGTAGTTAGTGATACCGCGATTAATTGGGCATTTGCTGTGACCGATTTCTTACAAGCCTTAAACAGTGCGGATGATCTCGATGCCACCGCTAAAGCCTGGGGCTTACCCGAACAACAAATTATTAATTGGGCAACGATTATCGCCCCATTTGATAACGCCAAGAATGTCAATGTATATCAACAGACTTTCTTAGCTTATCTAATCAACGATATCCAAGATGCGCGTTTAGGAAATCGGGACGCCCCATTTGCCGGGGCCTTTGACCTTTTACGAGATGTGCGAAGTACGATTCGTTATTATGTCACCAATAATTATCTCAATGATGCCGAATATGCCAGATTCTTACAAGAATTCAATCCCTTTAACAACATTGTTTCAGTCGGGCCACCTGTTGCCCGCGTAGAACAAATGGCTGCGCTCATGGAAGCGGGAATTTTAACTTTGGTTGGCCCGGGGATGCAAGTACAATGCCAACCCGCTAACCAACAACATCCCGCCCAATTCTTAGTTACGGATCATTTAAACCAACAATTCGAAACTCAACAACTGGTTGAAGCGCGTTTGCACGGTATCAATGTCAAAACCAGTGCCGATCCTTTAATTCAAGACTTAGTGGACCAGAAAATGTTAAACACGCGTGACTATCAAAAAAATGATGGGCAAATCTTAAAAGTTGGGGGCGCCATGATTGATCGAAAAACCATGCGGGTGCTCGATGAAAATAATCAACCTGTTGCTGGATTGCGCTTATGGGGTGCTTTGACTGAGGGCTGGTCATGGTTTACTACTTTTTCACCGCGCCCTAACTCACATGATAAAATTTTACAAGATGCCGAAAATATTGCTAATGACATCTTTACTAACCTTTAACTTCTAAAGTTCCAATCAAGGAGGACCAGATGCCAATTAAAAATTTTGATCAATATTTAGAAAAATACGCGGAACTCATTATCACAACGGGAATCAATGTACAGCCCACCCAAAGCGTCATTATTTATGCCGAAGTAACCCAGCAACCCTTAGTCCACGCTTTAATCGACAGCGCCTATCAACATGGGGCTAAAGCTGTGCAAGTGGAATGGAAGGATGACTACATTACGCACGCGTTAATTCAAAACGCATCAGATGAAGTATTAAATCAAGTCCCAACCTCAACCACGATCAAAGCTCAAGAAATTGCCTCAAACCGAATTTCACGCATTAGTATCATGTCAGAAGATCCGGATAGTTTTGGCGATTTAGATCAACAAAAGGTGGCAATCTTCTCGAAGAGTCAAGCATACGGCAAAAAGCCCGTCATGGATGCCACAATGAACAATGAACTTGCCTGGGTCGTCGTCGCGGCGGCTAGCCCAGCCTGGGCCAAAAAAGTTTTCCCAGAATTAAATCCAGCAGAAGCCTGCGAAAAACTTTGGCTAAATATCTTTAAATTTAACCGGATTGAATCCACCCAAGACCCAACTGTAGCTTGGCAAAAACATATTGCCCAACTTAATCAACATGCCACTTGGCTCAATCAAGAAAATTTCAAGGCACTCCACTACCTTTCACCCCGCACTGACATCACCGTTGGACTGGCTGAAAATCATCATTGGGAAGGCGCTGATTCAAACGATAAAGCAGGAAATTATTTTACTGCCAACCTCCCCACGGAAGAAGTTTTTACTTCCCCCGATTATCGCCATATCGATGGGCACGTCACAGCAACGAAGCCTTTATCATATGGAGGCGTCTTAATTAATGATATTCAATTAACTTTTGAAAATGGCGTGGTCACCAAGGCGACCGCTAGTACCGGACAAGAGGTTTTGGATCAACTACTTGCCAGTGACTCAGGTGCCAAATCGTTAGGAGAAGTGGCCCTTGTGCCAAATCCTTCTCCTATTTCTCAATCTGGTTTAATTTTCTACAATACCTTAATTGATGAAAATGCTTCAAATCATATGGCTTTGGGTGCTGCTTACCCTTTTAATATCAATAATGGAACCCAAATGGATGATGCAACCCGCCAAGCACACGGACAAAATCAATCTATTATCCACGTTGACTTTATGATGGGATCTGCTGATTTAGATATTGATGGAATTAAAGCAGATGGCTCGACAGTCCCAGTTTTCCGTCAAGGTGATTGGGCTAAATAATATTTTTTATTTTTTACTTGCATTCCCCAATAATATTTGTTAAGATTATATCTGTTGTTGAGTTACAACAGATATTTG
>NZ_JQBP01000008.1:990-4682 GCF_001438705.1 Weissella kandleri | reverse complement strand
TGGTAGAGCAACGGACTCTTAATCCGTGGGTCCAGGGTTCGAGCCCCTGACTGTCCACTACTTAAAACATCCAAGTTAAAAGCTTGGGTGTTTTTTTGTTTATTTTTTTGCTAAACCACGCTTCATTTTGCAATGAAGCGTGGAAAATAAAAAAGTCTTCCACATATCCGCGGAAAACTTTCTTTCGTTACTTCAGTTTTGTTTCAATAACATACCGGGGGCGGTGCTTAACTTCCATGAAGATTTTACCGATATACTCACCAATGACACCAATTCCCATTAATTGAATTCCTCCAATTAACCAAACTGAAATCATAAGCATAGGCCACCCACTTGTCGTATTTTTTGATAAATATTGACATAAGACATAAATCATAAAGATGACACTAACTGTAAACATAGCAATTCCTAAATTACGAATCATCGTGATAGGCTTAACCGAGAACGACGTAATCCCATTTGTCGCAAACTTTAACATTTTGCGCAAAGGATACTTGGTCTCGCCAGCTTCACGCTCAGCCCGCGCGTAGTAAACTTCGGCTGATTTAAACCCAATTGAAGGGAAAATACCACGTAAGAACATATCCCGCTCATCATATTGCTTAAAGACGTCCAAAACTTTTTGATCCATTAGCCGAAAATCAGCATGATTGGGGATGGTCTGAACGCCTAACAAATTCATTACTTTATAGAATGATTGCGCTGAAAAACGCTTAAACCACGAATCACTAGTCCGATCATTCCGTACACCGTAAACTAAGTCTTTACCATCATTGGCTAACTTAACCATCTCTACAATTGAGTTAGGATCATCTTGCAAATCAGCATCAATGGTCACAACATAATCAACATCCGTATCCGTTAATTCCGTCATTCCAGCAATTAAAGCGTTTTGATGCCCAAAATTACGGCTAAAGTGAATCCCCTTTACCCGCGAATCCCCAGCATGGAGACTTTGCGTTAAAGCCCACGTCTTATCTTTACTACCATCATCAATATAGACAATAAAACTATCCGCTGAAATCAATGCTTCTTGCACCATTTTGTCTAAGAGTGCTAAAAGAATTTGCGTCGTTTTTTCAATAACTGGTTCTTCATTATATGCTGGCAAGACAATTGCCAACTTTTTTTCCTTAACTGACACAGTTACTTCCTCCCGCTTGCTTAATTAATTATTCTTATTTTACTTTAAATTGAGCAGTTATGCCACGTCATTTCACAAACCCGTCAATCTTTTTTAGCTTTTATTGATAAAGCATCGGAATTTTAATCAAAATAATGCGGGTAAATTGCTAGGACCGCTTGTTTTAAATCTAAGCTCTCCGAGTTAGCCTTATCGATTACTTTAGCAATATCTAAATCTGAAAAGTCGCCATCATTAACGCCTTGTTGGCGCAACTGTTGCCGAGCTTCTTGAATATCGTCTTTCGTAATTTTAGCACCACTCTTAGCTGTTGTTAGTTCAGATTGCTCATCAGCCGCCTGGCCTGCTTCCCCGCCAGCTGAAAATTTCGCATCAACGGAATAACTACTAGCCTTTTTATTACTGCTAGACACCTGCTTTTCTGCCGGCGATTGCCTTGCTACATCATGCGTTTTTTGTTGTTGATGTCCGAAATAGTATGCGCCACTGGCTATTAATAATATTCCTATAATACCCACAACCGTCCAAATGGTTTTTTTCATTATCATTCACTCCATCTCACAATTAATTAATTTAAGTATGGTTGATTCAGAAAACAAATGCAAGGTTTACATCCAAACCTTGCCCATTAGATGTTATTTTACCCTTAAATTCTACAATCTTAACCTGTCTAGAATAAGTTATTGTGCTAAAATTTAAATAATATTAGCCTAAAGAGGTGGCTTTCCGATGTCAAAATTATCAATTATTATCCCCGTTTTTAATGAACAAACGACAATTCCCATCTTTTTTGAAGCGGTCGAAAAGGTTCATGCTACACTGAAAGAATTATCTTTTGAATATTGGTTCATCGACGATGGCTCAACTGACCAAACAATCGCCACGATTGAAATAATTCAACGTAACCATGCCAATGTACACTATATCGAATTTTCTAGAAATTTCGGGAAAGAAGCCGCCCTTTATGCCGGATTGGAACATGCTACGGGTGATTTAGTCGCTGTCATGGATGTCGACTTACAAGATCCTCCCGAATTATTGCCAGAAATGATTACCGGCGTTGAATCTGGGGATTGGGATGCTGTCAGTGCCCGACGCATCAACCGCGATGGTGAGCCGCGAATACGTAGCTTCTTTTCGGCTTTATTCTACAAACTAATCAATAAAATATCTGACACCCATATTGTCGAGGGCGCCCGCGATTATCGTGTGATGACCCGTCAAATGGTTGATGCCATCTTAGCAATGCCAGAATATAATCGCTTTTCAAAAGGTATTTTTACCTGGGTTGGTTTTAAACAAAAATACCTTGAATACCAAAATGTTGACCGGATTGCTGGTCGCTCATCATGGTCTTTTCGTAAATTAATCCGCTACTCAATCGAAGGAATTATCAGTTTTTCACCGGTGCCACTATTAATTGCCTTTGTCTTGGGCCTGGTTTCTTTTTCGTTAGCTCTAGTATTTATCATAATTTTAATCTTCCGCCATTTTCTATCACCGGATGCCGCTATTAACGGTTGGACTTCCATGGTAATCATCATCTTAATGATGTCTGGGATTCAGCTTCTGAGCCTAGGAATTATCGGTCGCTATATTTCTAATATTTATCTGGAAGTTAAAAATCGACCTATTTACCTTGCCCGTAAAATTAAATAATTCATCCCCGCTTTCCATATGAGTGGGGCTTTTTTTATTCATATTATTCACAATTTTTTCATAATTTTTCTGATACTTAATTTTTCGCCATTTTCAACAAATAAATTAACTTTTATTCGCTAATTAAAATTATTTATCCTTTAATTTCTTCCTTCTGCAATGCTATAATTACTAACGCTGACTGGCACCTACATGGTTGCCATTGTGTAGACATATTTAATGTATATAAAATTACTTAAGGAGTATCTTAATGGCCAATAAACTTTCTCGGTTTTATCAATCTACATCTATTATTATTTCAGCCAGTGCACTTGGTATGGTAACAAACCTTAACCAATCTAGTGCCAACAATACTGTCACTAATTTTACCAATCGTGTCGCCCCGGGAGTAAAACACGCTTCTCAATGCTATAACGTTTGGGGTTCTGTGATGATGGCTCAAGCGGCTTTAGAATCTGGCTGGGGTCAATCCCAATTGTCTATTCAAGCCAATAATTATTTTGGTATCAAAGGTTCCTACAACGGTCAATCAGTCACGATGCGGACAGCCGAATACGATGAAAATGGTAATTTATACTATACCGATGCTAAGTTTAAAAAATATCCTTCTCCAACGGAATCAATGAATGATAATGGTAATTTATTGCGTAATGGGACATCTTGGGACCACAAATATTATTCAGGCGCATGGAAGGAAAATGCCGATACTTATGCCAAGGCTGCACATGCTTTAAACGGCAAATATGCCACTGATCCAAATTACGCTACTAAATTAATTAGTATTATTCAATCCAACAATTTCGATAAGTTAGTTGACGGACCTGTATACAAAGCTAAATATAAGGTGGGGCAACGCGTCCAGTTGCTCAATACGGCTAGTTATGAAACT
>NZ_JQBP01000008.1:0-437 GCF_001438705.1 Weissella kandleri | reverse complement strand
AATTGGATCGGTGATAAGCGGGGAAAGATTGGAACCGTTAAAAAAGTCACGCGTAAAGATTACAGTAACTCACACTTCGAGTATTATGTAGTTTGGAATGACGGGACTCAGGCTAGTTACTATATGGCCGAGCAAGACTTAACGAATAAAATTACCCATTATCATGCGAAATACCATGTGGGTCAGCGCGTCCAAGTCTTAAACACGGCTAGTTATGAAACTAATGGGAATTGGATTGGTAATAAGCGGGGCAAGGTCGGAACTATTGCCAAAGTCACCCGCAAAGACTATAGTTATTCCCATTTTGAATATTATATCGTCTGGAACGATGGCTCAACAGATAGTTATTATATGGCTGAACAAGATTTAACGGATCATATTACGACCTTCCAAGCTAAATTCAGAGTTGGTCAACGGGTTCAAGTTTTGAACACGGC
>NZ_JQBP01000007.1:2541-40045 GCF_001438705.1 Weissella kandleri | reverse complement strand
TAATGCGAAAACGGTTGATGAAATCACCAAGATCGTGGATGCGGCAAAGGCAGCCGACCAAAAGGCCGGCGCAGATAAATTAGCGGAAGAGAAGAAAACCGCCATTGACCAAATTAATAACTTAAAGAATCTAAATCAGGATCAAAAAAAGGATTATATTAACCAAGTCAATAACGCGAAAACGGCTGATGAAATCACCAAGATTGTGGATGCGGCTAAGGCAGCCGACCAAAAGGCCGGAGCCGATAAATTAGCGGAAGAGAAGAAAACCGCCATTGATCAAATTAATAAGGATAAAACTTTAAATGAGAATCAGAAGCATGATTTTATTAATCAAATTAAAAACGCTGAGACAAGCTCAGATCTAGGAAAAATTATGCAACAAACTAATTTACCACAGACTGATGTTAAGAATCAGTTAACAATTGGAGCATTAATTTCAATTGTGTTGGGTAGCATCTTCTCACTATCTTATGTATTAGAAAAAAAGCGTAAATAATAAATAAAAGGCCTATAGACGCAAATGTTTATAGGCCTTTTGTTATTTAATTTTTGACACCATATTGTTCAATCATAAATTCTGAAATTTTAGTCAAACCATTGCTTAGCGTTGCTTCATCAGTACAATAACCTAGGCGAACATGTCCGGGTGTATCAAAACGAGTTCCAGGTACAAGCAAAACACCCTTTGTTTTTAATAATTTAATACAAAATTCTTCAATATCATCTGGAATATCTAATTTCGGAAAGGATGTTGAGACAGCTTTTGGAAGAATAACACTTACTCTAGGCTCGTTTTCAATCCAATTTTTATATATCTTTAGGTTATTGAGGACAATTTTTTGATTTCGTGCGATAATTTGTTTCCGATGGCGCAAAATATAAACGGCCATTAAATCATTAAAAACACCTGAACAAATCATGGTATAGTCGCGGTACTTCCTAAACAAATCAATTAATTCATGATTAGCAACCACCCATCCAACACGAATCCCTGGAACTGAGTACGTCTTAGAGAGGGAATTGGTGGCGATACCACGATCATAAATATCAACAATTGAAACAAATTGATTAGGATCATCTAGTGGTAAATAAACTTCGTCTACTAAAATATAAGCCCCGATCGATTTAGCTAATGCAACTACTTCAAGTAAAAATTCTCGATTTAAAATCGTTCCCGTAGGATTATTAGCATTATTTAGACAAATTAATTTAGTATTGGGCTGGATTAATTGTTTTAGTTCATCAATAGATGGATACCAGTTATCTGCTTCATGGATCTTCCATAAATCAACCTTAGCCCCCAAAGATTTTGGGATATCATAAAGTTGCTGGTAAGAGGGATATTCAGCAATTACATGGTCTCCAGGTTCAATCAAAGCGTAGAGTGCGAGAAAATTAGCGCCAGTAGCACCATTGGTCTGTAAGATATTTTCATCATCAACATTGTGATACAATTTAGCAACTTCTTGTTTGAATTCGTGTGATCCTTCAATCCAGCCATAATTCATTTTTTGATCATTGAGTAAAGAATAAAATTCTGCACCATTTCGTCCATCAAGATTTAAAATTTCATTCATTGTCATCGATGAAATGGTACTTTGTGCAATATCATAGGTTGCACTTTTTTCCCAAACGTTTAACCAATCTTCCACACCAAATGCGTTTATTCTCATAATGATCAATCCTTTCGTAAGCACGTACAATGTAAAACCTATGCCCCAAATATAGCATGTAAATTGATAGTGAGCAAGGTTATTTCAATGCTTTGATTAAAGGAAAGAAAACGATTACATGGTTATTTTTTAATCTATATAATTATGTCAATTAATTTAAAGATGATATTTCTTAAACGATATTAAATTCTAGACAATTAAATTTAGAGGCGCCAATTTTGATGAAAGAATCGATTAAATGGATTGTTGCTGCCTGAATGCAATGTCCATTTGGTGGAAGCAGTGACATGTTTACTATTAGTACGAAAATGAAATGATATTTATAAGGCGTGTTTATCCGCTGTAAATAAAACGAGGAATGCCCTATTCTACATTTAACGAAGAATTGAGGTTACGGTAAAGGTTATTAATTGGCTCATTATGTTGAAGATAAATTAACTACAATGCCACATTTATTGGTGGTTAATAAATTATAATTTGTTACGAATAACACGATTAATACTGAGATTAAGTAGAGTATTTTTCAGGAACAAGCCAATATGTTAAAAAATCCAGACTAACATAAAAAACGTTGATTCAAACGAATTGAATTAACGTTTTTTATTAATAAAATGATTAAAAATTTTATATCAGGCAGATTGAAACTTTAATCCGAACACCCGGTAAAATACTTTCTAAATGTAGATATAGCTGTATTTCCATTTAATATTTTTAGTGGTCTATTATTTATTAATTCAATTGCTTCGAAGACTTTGTCTTCTGATATATGATTACAATTTGTTTTCTTCGGAAAAAAACCATCGTAATTTTCGATCAAAACATTCATTTGATCCACTTTTCCACGGGTCATAAGGATGGCAAAAATAAACAGGAAGATTGTATTTATGATTTAATTCACGGTATCAAGAAAACGCTTTACCATGATCAACTTTAATCGATTTTACTGTTGAGCCAAATTGATTCATGAACGTTGAGAACACTTGGTTCATCGAGTCACTCGATCTATCTTTAATTTTAATTGTCCAGACAAATCTACTTTGTCTCTCTAAAAATGTAGCTAGACATTGTTTAGATTGACCACGAGATGATAATACAGTATCCATTTCCTAATGTCCGAATTCTGTTCTTTTATTGGCAGCATCAGGTCTTTGAACAATTGTAGCGTTAATTTTAAACGTTCCACGTGTTTAATTCTGACGTTTTCGACGACGCGCTTTGTCTGGTAGTAATTCAGGATTAAAATTAAGCATTCCTTTATAAATCCAATTATAAATAGATTTAGTACACAGATTGAAATACTTGGCAATTTGTTCAGGTGACCAGGTTAATTTAAGATGGTTACTAATTAGACGAGCGTAATTAGAACTAAGTACCGTTTCCGACCGCACTTAGTGCGTTTAAGATTAGAATCATTTTGGGCCAAAACAGGAATATATTTATCTACCCTATGTAATTCGTAGATAATGGTAGATTTAGAGCAATTGAGCTTTTTAGTAATTAAATTTTGAGAATAACCCTCATTTAATAATTTGTATATGGTGCCACGTTCATATTGTGATAAAGGAGATGTACTCAGAGTAAATGTATCCTTTTTTGGTTTGTTTGGTCACAATCATTGTACATTTACTATGGGTATTTTTGTATCTAGGTGATCGGATTAATTCTACAATCTACTAATAAAAAACAAACAGTTCCAAAAAATAAAATCGTTAAAAGTAAAGAAAGTATATCTGATTCTTCAGAAAAAACAGATGGTTCGGAAGCAAGTGAATCAAATTCAACGATTGCTACAGCTACTCCAGATTCTGATAATGGAATAACTCCGGATGAAGCATATGCAAAAGTTGACCTATTAACACAAGGACATGGGTCTGATTATATTGTTGCTCAAAAGAGTAAAAATTTTTATAAATATGTGTCAACAAGTAATCCAAACTATGTTGTTACCATTGCATTAAATACAGCAGATAGTAGTAAATTAGATGTTACATTTTATGGCGGTGCGTCGACAGGACCAGATGGATATTCAGAAACGATGAGTCGATAATATAATCATACATTAACTTCAAAATAAACAGGAAAACGGGAAATCAACGATGAAGTTATACCCAGTAAGAGCTCATCGTGCCCGTTTTTTTATTTGTGCGAAAATTTGAATGGGTAACAGTCGAAAATAACGGGGAATTCGGGTTTGAAATTTTATAAATATTTGAAAAAGGTCAAAATTAATCATAGAGAATATAAATAAATCCAAAACGTAGTAGTACCAACCTATTTGCTGTTTTTTTAAAAACTAGAAGTTCAAATGAGGTCATACATGGCATCTAAATATATAAAAAATAGAAACTTTTGAAATTACAATCAATCACGACATAAAAAAAGCCCTTAACCAAGATTTGGTACGGGTTCAGAAACTTTAGTAAATTTGGATTTGGGTTCGAATATTACCATAAAAACAGGAAAAGACGCAGTTATTTATGGTAAGGAGAGTGAT
This sequence comes from Weissella kandleri, assembly GCF_001438705.1. Classification (GTDB taxonomy): domain Bacteria; phylum Bacillota; class Bacilli; order Lactobacillales; family Lactobacillaceae; genus Weissella; species Weissella kandleri. Next base: position 35,875 of record NZ_JQBP01000007.1, on the reverse strand, counting down.
TGTTAATCATAAAGGCTCGATAAATTTGTTCAGTTAAGACGAGCCGCATTAGTTGATGTGGTAGGGTGAATTTACCAAAACTGATGAGGGCATTCGCACGCTGATTAACTGCAGGGGCGGTCCCTAATGATCCACCAATCACAAAGGTGATATCAGAATGACCATTAATACCTAATTCATTAATTTCATGAGCCAGATCTTCAGAGGTGCGTTCTTGACCTTTAATCGCTAAAACAAAGACGTATTCTTTATTAGCAATTTTACTTAAGATTCGTTCGCCTTCTTTTTCCATCACTTGTTTCATTTGTGAATCGGATAGTTGTTCAGGCGCTTTTTCATCTGGGACTTCGATAATCTGAAACTTAACAAATTTGCTCAAACGTTTGCTGTATTCAGCAATGCCATCTTTTAAATAGCGTTCTTTGAGTTTACCAACAGTGATAATTTTAATATTCATATGGCGTCCTTTGATTGTGAATTAAGTAAAAGTTAAAATATCTAGATATACTCCGCTTTAAGCTTGAAAATCTTTATGAATTATAGAACTTTTACACATTAAAAAATTGTATGGATTTCAATATGACTCCTATTATAGCACGGTTTAAAAAGTAATTTACACAAAGTGTAAGACGTTATACACAGCTGTGTCTAAGTCTGTGGAAAACTTATATGATTAAGTTATATCAAGGCTTTCAGTAGGTAAATAAGCTTAATATTAATGTTGAAAACAAGGGTTAATAACAAGCTGGTTTGGAACAACATTCTAAAAAGCGAACATTATTTGTTTATAACTCCATAATAATTAAGAATGAGAAAATGAAAACGCTTAATGATATGATTTTTATAAGATTTATCCACAATTTAAAGTTCGATTTTCTAATAGTTTTAAATGGTTGTGTAAATAATGATTGTCCACAAAGGGTGCATAAATAATATGGGGATAAAACGTTGTTATAGCAGGGATTCGGTAAGAATATTAAAAAACAAGAGTTTTATCCACAGGCTGGTTATCCACGTAATATAAAGCTTATGTTGAAAACTAATTCCAGTTATTAACAAGTTTTCCACAGGCAGGGAAAAGAGTTATCCAAGAGTTATCCACATTGTATGTTTACATGGTTGATTGCTGGTAGAATATATACCTTAAAGGTGATACTCTGCTATAATTTGAAATGAGAAATCATGAGAAGGTTAAAGATATGAAAAGAATTCTGAAAAAATTAACACCCCCCCAGATATTGACGATTGGTTTTATTGTCATCATATTATTAGGTAGTTTCCTATTAATGTTGCCTTTTATGCATCAAAATCATCAATCCATTCATTTTAGTGATGCGATTTTTACGGCGGTATCAGCGACGACGATTACCGGGTTAACTACTTTACCGACAGCAACAACTTGGACTATTCCCGGACAATTAGTATTGATGTTAATGATTGAAATTGGGGCTCTTGGTTTTATGACGTTTGCGGTTTTAATTTTTACAATTACTGGGCATCATTTGGATTTAAAGTCACGAATTTTAGCGCAACAGTCGCTGAATTTGAAAAATTTATCTGATATTAATTCAATTCTAAGTTATGTTTTAAGACTTTCAGCTGTAATTCAGTTGTTGGGAATCTTGTTCCTTTCTTTTGATTTTGTACCACGTTATGGTTGGAAGCAGGGCTTATATTTTTCTTTAGCCCATTCGGTTTCTTCGTTTGCAAATGCCGGATTTGTCTTTTTTAAAACTCCATTTTCACAATTTGCTGATGATCCGTACGTTTTGATTGTCACGATGATTTTAATCTTAGCTGGTTCACTTGGCTTCTTAGTATGGCGAGATTTGTTGTTAAAAGGGCAGAAGACGCGGATGACATTGCATACTCGTTTGACGCTGACTGTGTCCGGCTGGTTAATTGCTTTAGGCTTCGTTGGCTTTTTTACTTCGGATTTTATGCGAGGTACATTTGCGAATGGGCATAGTCTTTTCAATCAAATTATCGATACATTATTTTTGACGATAACTCCCCGGACGGCCGGTTTTGAAATTGTACCAACGACTAGCCTTTCTACGGCCGGAATTATGGCGTTAATTGCGCTAATGTTTATTGGAGGGACGCCTGGTTCAACCTCTGGTGGAATTAAGACGACAACGGCCGGAATCTTAATTGCTCAGGTCTGGGCTTCCTTACGTGGCCAAGATTCAGTGCGCTTTGGTGATCGGCAGTTTTCGAAAAAGACCGTTAATAAGGCGTTAATGTTAGTTGTGATTTCGTTTATTTTCGTTTTCTTGGTTTCATTTATTTTAAGTATTACAGAAACCTTGCCAAAGGGAAGTGGCTTGGAGTATTACGTGTTCGAAGTGGTCGCAGCCTTCTCAACGGCCGGCTTATCATTGGGGTTAACCCCGCACCTAACGATGGCCGGTAAAATCATCATTATGATTGTGATGTTTATTGGTCGAGTAGGGTTATACACTGTGATGTTTTCTGTTTTAAATGTGCGCATTCAAGATACACATTATGAGTATCCGGAAGAGGAAGTTCTCATTGGTTAACGAAACAAAGGAGCGTGAAAATGATACATTTTTTTGCAAGTGATTTAGATGGAACTTTTTTGAAGCAAGACAAGACGTATAATCATGCATATTTTGCACAAGTACTAGCTGAGATCCAACGGCAAAATGGGCATTTTGTCATAGCCACAGGGCGTGATATCGATATGATTCGCCGAGACTTTGCGCCATTTATAGGGCAAGTTGATTTGGTAGTTGATAATGGTGCATTAGTTGAGACGGCTGATCAAAAAAGATTACAACAAGCGGCGGTTCCCACGCCATTAATGGCGCAAGCAATGATGCTTATTAATCAGATGGAACTCACCAAGGGCGTAATTATGGTGGGGTTAACGGGTAAATATATGTTAAAGGCGCACCGTAAGATGGGAGCCGTTAATGATGAGTTTCAACGCTTAGTACATGTCACCAAGTATATTGATGATTTAGATGAAATTGATGAACCAATTGTGAAACTGACCTTTGGGATTAATGCAGCTGAGACAGAGACGTGTATGCATCTGATGGCAGCCGAATTAGGTACTAATGTGCATGTGACAACTTCGGGCTATGGGTCAATTGATATAGTCGCACAAGGGGTTAATAAGGCGGATGGAATCGCTAAGTTAGCTGAATATTATCAAATTTCAGCGTCACAATTGATGGCTTTTGGCGATGGTAAAAACGATTTAGAAATGTTGCAATTAGCTAATGAACCCCGAGCGATGGCTAATGGTGATCAAGATATCATGCAAAAATTTCCATTAGCGCTGGCCGATAATGAGCATGACGGTGTTTTAAAAACAATTGAAGCTTATTTACAAAATAAAGGAATTTAAAGGATGAAAACATACGCAATCGTCGGTAATCAGTATGAAGGTCTCTATACAAAGCCTTGGTCAGAGGTTCAAAAATATACGCAAACGAAGCCGGCACCTAAGTATAAAGGTTTTACGAGCTATGCAGCAGCTAAGCAATGGTTTGATGAAAATCAAGCAGCGATTACAGCAACTTACCGTAACTATGAGACAGTATATGACGGTGAATTTAAACGAGAAGCGCAGCATTATTATATCTTTACCGATGGAGGCAGTCGTAATACTGGAAATGTGGCCGGTGGTCATGTTAAAGCGACAGATTTAGCGGCTTTTGCGGTGGTAATTTTTGCGGGTCTAGATAATAAGAACCCGCTTTATAAAAATTCGGTAGGTTTTTTTGGAAAAACTAATAATGAAATGGAAGTCCAAGCGTTATTAGCAGCATTGCAGCAAGCGCAGAAGGTGGCTGAACCAGTAACGATTGTCAGCGATTCAAAATACGTGTTAGATACAGTGACCAATTGGATGTATAACTGGCAAAGTAATGGCTGGACGAAAAAGAGTGGTGAAATTGCAAATTTGAATTTGTGGCAACAAATTTATGATTTAGTGCAACAACAGAAGGATCATTTAGCCTTTATCTGGGTTAAAGGACATGCCACCAGCGCTGGAAATCAATTAGTAGATCAACTTTTGAATCAAGCGATGGATGAATTAAAGTAAATAAAAAATGGCGAGCTTATTGAGCTCGTCATTTTTTTACAATGCCTTGTTGTGAATTAATTGTTTAAAAATATACTGGTCAGCCCAGCCGATGATGGCCCCGAGCCCAAAGAAAGAGATGATGGTTCCTAAATTAACGGATTTAATTTCACCTAAAATTGCCCAAATGATTAAAGAAATCAACATGGGGACGATGAAATTAATCATCTGAGATAGAAAGGCATTTCCGTGAAAGTATTGAAAGCGGGTATATAACACAAGGTCATCAAGCGGATGGGTGATTAAATTAACGCGCATGGTTACCGACACACCGGTGCCAATTAAGATAATTGCTAGTAAGTCTAAGCCGATGCGCCATGGGAGCGGCAAAGCTAAAAGCGGGTGAAAGAAGTTGCTTGAAAAATTAACCAGATAGCTAAAACCAAGGAGAAAGATGAGGTTGCCAAGCAGATGGCGCAAATCAAAGGCTCTAGTTAGGAACGTCAAAATTAAAACGGCTAAAAAACCAAAGAGGAAGAGGTAGTAACCCTTGGGCCAGTGCGTCAAGTTTTCTAAATTAGTGGCGGCCGCAGTCCAAGCGGCGGATCCCATATTTGTAGCAACGGCTAAACCATTGCCGATACTGTTTAAAAATAAACCGAGAATTAAAAAACCCAGTGCTTCAAAAGATTTTAACGGTCGAATTTGATTATTTTCTTTCCACATGCTGAATTTCTCCTCAATATATATTTATTTTAAGGTATGAATGCTAGAATAACGAATAAATTAATCTGGGGTGAGCAATAATGATAGCGATAATCCAAATATTTTCAACTTGGTTTAGTCAATTGATGAGTGTGAATGGTCAATTTGGATGGATGGAGTTTTTAACATTTTTCATATTAATTTTTATAGAAACGGGTGGTATTATTACCGGTTTTATTCCGGGAGATACCCTGTTAATGACAGCAGGGAGCTTTGCTGGAATCCACCATGATGGGGCCGAGTTAGCCCTGTTGATTTTAATTTTTGGACTGGCTTCATTGTGTGGGGATGCCGTTAATTATTATTTTGGGGCGTGGCTTTTAAAGCAGGCGAGTCGCATTCCATGGGTTTCGCGGCATCTTAAACAAGATTTTTTGGATCATTTAGCTCAACATTTTAATCATCGTCGCTGGCTTTTATTTGTGGTGCTTGGTCGGTTTATCCCGTTTGTTCGCACAATTGTACCGTTAACTGTGCATCGGCTCGGTCTTTCTTTTAAAAGTTACTTGAAGATGGCGGCATTAGCGAGCTTTTTGTGGTCCAGCTTGGTTAGCACGGTGGGTTATTACTTTGGTCAATTAGAATTACCGCATGGATTAAATTGGAGTATCATGTTAATTGTACTCTTCCTCTTAGGAATGATCTTAATACATCCGCAGATTAAGAATAAAATAATGAATGTATTTATGGAAAAAGTTGATAAATAAAAGGAGTTGCACTCGTTGATTGGGGGCAACTCCTTTTTAATTTAATAAAATTGAAAGGCACAATTAGGTTTTGGCCTGATGATTGGCATGAATGCCATCAATAATGTTTTGCAAACTAATGGTAGCCATGTTTTGTTCAGCTTGTTGCTGAATTATGGCATACGTTTGTTCCAAAGCTCCCTGAATGTTGGCGCCAATGAGACAATCAGGGTTTGTCGTAGGATCAACGTGTAAAAGTTGTTGATTATCTTCGACCGCGCGATAAATTGATAATAAATCAATATCGTCCGGGGCTTTGGTCAAGCGGGGCGCTACGGATCCGGGGCGAGTAGTTAACAAATCAGCATGTTTCATGCGGGCCATCAACTTGCGAACAGCGCTTGGATTGGCCTGCACACTGTCAGCAATTGCGGTACTTGATAAATCTTGATCATGGAAAATTGAGATGTAACTCAAAATATGAATAGCATCACTTAATTTGTGCGAATAGCGCATAATAGAACTCCAATATATTATATAGGTGTACCTATATTTTAAAAACGTTAACTGAAGATGTACAGGTCGGTAAGCTCATTTCTTTAATATTTGCTGGACCGCTTCCGTTAGTGGGGTGAGGGGATGTCCTAAGACTTCGGTTAAATCATTAGCTGTTTGTGCTAATTGACGGTCGTGAATAAGCGTTTGGACCATCATCTTTGCTTCTATCGCTGCTGAACTTAACCCTTTGTCGGTTAAAATTTGGCGCATTTGCGTGAGAGTAACAGGTTGAACTTGCGGTTGATAAGGCATGGCTTGAGCTAAGTCGGCAAAGGTGTTAGCGGGACCGGAAAATTCGTAAATGGTTTTTGGTTGTTCCATTTGCAAAACCTTGGCGGCGCCGATTGCATATTCTTGTTCCAACGCCCAACCGACATGAGCATGGTCTGTAGCATCAAGTAATGGTTCTTGGGCGCCCCCAGCTTTGATAAAAGCAAGTTCGTTTTCTAGATACCAATTATTACGCAAAAAGCTATGACTGATGCCAGCGGCGGTAATTGCTTGTTCAGTAGCGAAGTGGTCGGCGGCTAAAGGAGTCGTGGCAGTATCAGCATGAGGGAAACTGGTGTAAACAATGTGTTCCACTTGGGCCTGCCGGGCTGCTTGAACGACATTTTGATGTTGCTGACCGCGACTGACTTGTTGTCCTGGAATTGATGAAATAAATAAGAGACGATCAATCCCTTGGAAAGATTGGGCTAACGCTTCAGGTTGGGTAAAATCACCCAAACGAACGGTGACACCATCCGGGACTATTTTTTGTCCTTTTTGAATATCACGCGCAAAACCAACAATGTGATCAGCTGGGATATTTTTGAGTAATTCGTTTAAAGCAAATTGTCCGAACCGGCCAGTAATACTAGTAATTCCGTAAGTTGTCATGATACCCCCCCTTTTTTTCTGTGATTATTAAAAATACAGGTTATAGTTATCATAGCATGCCTTTTTCATAAGTCAAATAAGCTTGATATGGTAAACTGAAGTTAATAATAATTTGTAGCATTTAATTAATTTGATGTGGCGGATATGAGTTTATTGATTGAGTAGAATTTTTAGAGATTGAAAAAAGTGGCTTTTCAGACTTTGAAAAAGAGTCAATGAAAGAGCGCGCCGCTGAATTACGCAAGGAACAGGCAAATAAGCGTAGTAAAAAGGATCCTGAGGAGGATGTGTTGGAACGGATCGCTTCCATGGATGATCAAGATAGCTTTTTAGCTATTAAACTGCATACTTTGGTACGAGACGTGGCTCCTGAGCTGGGGATGAATACTTGGTCTGGGATGCCTGCTTATACCATGCGTCCGGGAAAGTTGTGTTTCATTTTAGTGATGCTGGTAAATTTAAAACGCGATATAGCACCGTTAATTTTAGTGATGCAGCGCAATTGAATCAAGGTGGCATGGTATGGTCCATTGGCTTTGCTTTGGCAGAGTGGACGCCAGCAGTAGCGGCACAGTTACGAACTTTAATTTTAAAGGCGCTGGGAAAAGTGGAGGATGATGGAGAAAGATAATGAACGAACAGATTAATTTATTATTTACGTTAGATACGGGATATTTAAATCCGTTGTGTGTGGAATTGACGTCGATTTATTATAATAACCCGAAAACTGCTTTTAAAATTTGGCTGGTTCACGAATCTATCATGGCTGAAGAAATTGAAATTGTGCGGAAATTAGCAGAGAAATTACATTTTCAATTTGAAGCGATTCAAATTGATGGAAGTATTTGGCAAGGTGCACCAACGGTCGAACGGTATCCTAAAGAAATGTATTTCCGGTTATTAGCGGGCGAAATTTTACCAACGTCAGTGCAGAAGGTGATTTATTTAGATCCAGATATTTTGGTATTGAATTCGGTAACCGAACTATGGAATATGGACATGGATGGAAATATGTTAGCAGCGGCGACACATACGGGACTCATCGATGTGACAACTAAATTTAATCAAATTCGATTAGATATTGATCATGGTTATTACAATTCTGGGGTGATGTTGATGGATTTGGACCGCGCACGTGAAATCGTACGCTGGGAAGACATTAGTGCCGCGCTAGCAAAACATGGACCACAATTGATGCTGCCGGATCAGGATATTTTAAATTATTTGTATGGGAAATATGCTGTTGAAATTCCCGAAGAACGTTGGAATTATGACGCTCGCATGTATCAAAGGTATTTGACGCGTAGTTTGGGTCAAGATGATGTTAAGTGGGTGATAAATAATACGGTTTTCTTGCATTTTTGTGGTAAGCCTAAGCCTTGGCAAAATGGACATGATAATCGCTTTACGGCTGTGTATGAAACGTATCAACGGTTAATGAATTATATAATGGAAAGTTAAAAAGAGGCTGCCAGCATTTTTGCTGCAGCCTCTTTTATTATTTTGATTTAATTGACGCGACGGACAATGCGTTGAATCGCAGGGAGGAGGACCAGACTTAGTCCGATTAAAATGACCCCTTCCAGTAAATTGAAAGGTACGACCATCACTAATAGATAGTTCCAAACGCCAAAGATTTGCCGGATATTAAAATTAGCAAATTGAGCGTAAAGCGGTAAGGCGTAAAGATAGTTTAGTAAAATCATGGCGATAGTGAGGCTGAAAGTCCCGAAAATTAAAGCCGTAGTGTGACGCATCCATGGACGCCAATTTTTTTGTTGTAAGCACCAGTTTAATACAAACAATAAAAGCATGTAGCCCAAGATATTCATGGGTAGGCCGATGTAATCATTGATACCGGCATTAGCGATGAGCAATTTTAAAAGGCTCCGTAGAAATAAGATTCCATAACTACTTTTTAAATCGAGCAACACAAGACCCATGAAAATCGGGATAAAAGATAAATCAAGTTTAAAAAAAGGCGCGGCCGGAATTAGTGGAATGGAAATGAAAACCATTAAAAGCGTTGATAAGGCTGCTAAGAGAGCAATTAAAGTTAATTTACGTGTTGGCATAAGTTAATCCTCGATGATTATATTATTTAATTAGACGGGAGGGGGTATTTGTGCACAAAAAAAGCCCCGTTCGTGTAAGGACGACGAGGCAGTTTAAAAACATGTTTAAAATTATGAAAGCATCCATAAAAACTAAAGTATCTCTCTGTATCACTCTAAAATTGCACGTATGAATGCGCCAACACGCTCACAGACGGTCGGCAGTTCATTTTAACACATTCTATTCTTCTCCCATCCAGACTTTTACTGTCGGTTCTAGAATCGCACTAGATCAACCACGAAAACGCAGCTCATGGACTTTGATTAGCTTAGGTTGCGGCTAACCATTTACCATCGGTCGGGATTTACACCCTGCCCCGAAGAATTTACTAAATTCATTATAAACGTATTCAGCTCATAAAGCAAATGAGCGGGTATGAATTAAGCCAATCTATTTTCATATATAAATATATTTATATAGAAAATCATAATTAGGCATTGATTTTGCTCCAAAAAGAGTCTTTTAAATTTGTTTAGTTTAACGTATAATTAACAACAATTATTTAATAGGAGGGACCCAATGGCTGACATACAACAAGAGAGTATCCTGGTCTTGGATTTTGGTTCGCAATATAATCAATTAATTGCGCGCCGAATTCGTGAGATCGGGGTTTACTCAGAATTAAAACCACATACAATCACGGTTGAAGAAATTAAGGCTTTGCATCCAGCAGGGTTAATCTTCTCAGGCGGACCAAATTCTGTTTATGATGAAGATGCTTTTACCATTGATCCGGAAATTTATAACTTAAATATTCCAATTTTGGGAATTTGCTACGGAATGCAGCTGATGGCCCATCAATTACCTGGCGGAAAGGTTGCGCCAGCTAATGATTCTTCTGAATATGGTGAGACAACGTTACATGTCTCAGATGACCAAGCTGTGTTGTTCCAAGGAACACCACAAGATCAGGTTGTTTTGATGTCACATGGTGATTATGTCGAACAAGTTCCAGATGGCTTTACAGTCGCTGGTACCTCAGAAGGAACGCCAGTGGCGGCTATGCAGAATGTGGAAAAAAAGCTTTATGGAATCCAATTCCATGCTGAAGTTCAACATACAGTATATGGACATCAGATTCTTGAAAACTTCATTGATCAAGTTGTGAATGCTAAGCGGAAGTGGTCAATGGATGACTTTATTAAGGATCAAATTGAGAAGATTCGAGCAACTGTTGGGGATAAAAAGGTGCTCTTGGGCCTATCTGGGGGTGTTGATTCATCAGTTGTAGGGGTCTTATTGCATGAAGCGATTGGGGACCAATTAGTTTCTATTTTCGTCGATCATGGATTGTTACGGAAAAATGAAGCAAATGAAGTCATGGCAGCCTTGGGTGGAAAGTTTGGCTTAAACATTGTAAAAGTTGACGCCCAAAAGCGTTTCTTAGATAAGTTAGCGGGCGTTTCTGATCCAGAACAAAAGCGTAAGATTATCGGAAATGAATTCATCCAAGTTTTCGATGAAGAAGCAACGAAACTTAAGGGCATTGATTTCTTGGCGCAAGGTACTTTGTATACAGATATTATTGAATCTGGAACTGATACAGCGCAAACAATTAAATCTCACCACAATGTCGGTGGCTTGCCAGAAGACATGCAATTCACATTGATTGAGCCTTTAAAGACTTTGTTTAAAGACGAAGTGCGTGAGCTTGGTGAAAAGTTAGGGATGCCACACGACTTAGTTTGGCGGCAACCATTCCCAGGACCAGGGCTTGGAATTCGGGTCTTAGGTGATATTACTGAAGATAAGTTGGAAATTGTGCGTGATTCTGATGCAATTTTGCGGGAAGAATTTGCAAAGCGTGGTTTGGATGCAGAGGTTTGGCAATACTTTACCGTTTTGACCGGCGTGCGTTCGGTTGGCGTGATGGGTGACGGTCGGACCTATGATTATACGATTGCCATTCGCGCTATTACGTCGATTGATGGGATGACCGCTGACTTTGCCAAATTGCCATGGGACGCTTTGGAAGAAATTTCGCGGCGCATTGTTAACGAGGTTGACGGAATTAACCGCGTTGTCTACGATATTACAGCTAAGCCACCAGCAACTGTTGAGTGGGAATAAACGAGCAGTGCAGACTTTTATTAATAAAAGTAAAATAAGTTCACTATTTTCTCAGAAAATGGTGGGCTTTTTTATGTGCTGCCAAATTTTGCCGCTCTGTACACAAGTAATCAAGATTATAATACGCGGCTTAATACTGTGCGCATTGCTTACATTAAGCCACCAATGGTTGAAGGGCCTCAAATGGAAACAGCTATCTTAGCCCGGATATAGATGACAATGGTTCATTGGGGTGAATCCAATGAATATCGCCGATATTTGTATTTATTTGGCTTCAGATGAATCAAAGTACACTACTGGTTTATAAATCATAGTTGAGGTTCGTTACGCTGCTTAATAAGATAAGAAGAATTTGGCATGAAAGAGCAATCTTAGATTGCTCTTTTTTAATAATGATTACTTGCTTAATAATTAATTAATTTTGTAAATAAATGTGAACTTAAATTTGAATTAAGCATAAGTTTGAAATGAAACTTAGGCCAATTTATGCAACTTTTTTATAAAAAATAAAATTTTTTCAGTGGTAGAAATCAAAAATTGATATCACGGCTTATCCCTTATTCTATAAACCATTAAACAGGATTGATTTTTAACGTTAAGTTTCACGTGAAACACGATTTAACTGCTATTTTGCTTGCGTAAATTTGCGAAGATTTAAGGTTTAATCTATACTTGTTAAATATACAAATTTGACATAGCCCTAAAAGGAGGATGCATTGAGTACTAAAATAGAGGTAAAAAATTTAACTAAAATTTTTGGTAAGCACGTTCGTCAGGCTCAAACTTTGTTAGAAGCAGGTAAGAGTAAAGATGAAATATTAGCTGAAACGGAAGCCACAGTAGGTGTCGACCGAGCCAATTTCACAGTGGAAGATGGTGAGATTTTTGTGATTATGGGATTGTCAGGATCTGGTAAATCCACCACGATTCGGATGCTAAACCGCTTAATTAAGCCAACATCAGGGAGCGTCTTAATTGATGGTCAAGATATTGCAAAAATGTCTAAAGCAGAACTACAAAAGATTCGTCGTGAGAAATTTAGCATGGTTTTCCAAAGCTTTGCACTATTACCAAATCGGACCATCCAAGAAAATACGGAGTTTGGTTTAGAAATTCAAGGTGTCGAGAAAGAAGAACGAGCTAAGAAAGCACGTGAAATGTTGGAGGTTGTTGGGCTTAAGGGCTATGAAGACCAGTATCCAGACCAGCTTTCAGGTGGAATGCAACAACGAGTTGGATTAGCACGTGGACTAGCAAACGATCCGGAAATTTTGTTGATGGACGAAGCTTTCTCAGCATTGGATCCATTGCGCCGGAAGGATATGCAAGATGAATTGCTTGATTTGCAAGCCAATTTGCAAAAAACAATTGTCTTTATTTCCCACGATTTGAACGAAGCGCTTCGGATTGGTGATCGGATTATGATCATGAAGGATGGAGAAGTTGTTCAAATCGGAACGCCGGAAGAAATCTTGAGTCACCCAGCCGATGATTATGTTGAACGTTTCATTGAAGATGTGGACCGCTCACGTGTTTACACGGTTGGAAACGTCATGATTCCAGCAACTACGGTTAACATCGAGAAAGCTGGACCACGTTTGGCTGCTCGGCGGATGCGTGAAAATGGAATTTCAAGTATTTATGCGATTGATTCGCAAAAGCATCTATATGGAATTATTGACGCTAATGATGTACGAAAAGCCATTAAGGAAGATCAAAAGGATATTCGGTCATTGGTACAAGATGTTGTGCCAACCACGCATATCGATACACCGCTTTCTGATTTGATGGATGACATTTCAAGTACCCCGGTACCGTACGCGGTTGTAGATGATGATAATCATCTGTTGGGAATTATTGTACGTGGTGCCGTACTTGGAGCATTGTCTGGAAATGAGGTGAACGTGAATGTTTAATATGCCAAAATTACCGTTAGCTGACTGGATTGATAGTCTGGTTGATTGGTTGTCGCACTTTGAAGGATTTTTCTATGCGGTAACAAGTTTCTTAGGTGGAATTATTGATGCCTTTCAGTGGGTTTTTGATATCATTCCAATTCCATTATTTATTTTGATCGTGATGGGTGCCACTTGGTACATCACGCGGAAGAACAGGCGCTGGGGACTCTTAGTGTTTGAATTAATTGGTTTGCTATATATTTGGAATCAAGGATACTGGCGTGATATGACCCAAACCTTAACTTTGGTTTTGTCAGCTAGTTTGCTTGCCGTTGTGGTTGGAATTCCACTTGGAATCTGGGCAGCGACGAACAAGACTGTGGCGAAAATTGTGAAGCCTTTGATGGACTTCATGCAAACGATGCCTGCCTTTGTTTACTTGATTCCAGCTGTGGCCTTCTTTGGAATCGGAATGGTTCCGGGAGTGGTTGCCAGTGTGATTTTCTCAATGCCACCAACAGTGCGGATGACGCAATTAGGAATTGAACAAGTGCCAACTGAGTTAATTGAAGCGGCTGATAGCTTTGGATCTACAGGTTGGCAGAAGTTATATAAAGTACAACTACCTTTGGCTAAACCAACGATTATGGCGGGAATTAACCAAAGTATGATGTTAGCATTGTCAATGGTTGTTATTGCTTCAATGATTGGAGCCATGGGACTTGGAACCCAAGTTTACTTTGCGGTTGGTCGTAATGAAGCCGGAAGTGGTTTTGCTGCTGGTCTAGCCATTGTTATTTTGGCGATTATTTTGGATCGGGTGACACAGGCACTAAATCAAGACAAGCATTAAGGAGCAAGTTAGATGCGAAAAATGAAAATAATATTACCATTATTAGTCGTTTTCATTCTAATTGGAATTGGATTAATGAATACTAGTACCAAAGCTCCGGATGCGTACAACCCCAATAAAGCATTAGGTCCACAAGTTGATTACACAATTACGGGAATTGATGCTGGGGCTGGAATTATGAACGGAACCAATACCGCTCTTGATTCTTATGGATTGCGGGACAAAAATTGGCAATTACAAACCAGTTCAACAGCTGCGATGACTTCTTCATTAGGTAAAGCTGTTGCTCACCATGAGCCAATTGTGGTTACTGGTTGGGTGCCACATTGGATGGTTTCTAAATATAATTTGAAATTCCTAGATGATCCCAAGGGCGTTTATGGAAAATCAGAACATATTAACACGATTGCGCGCAAAGGCTTGAAGAACTCCGATCCTGAAGCCTATACAGTGTTAGATCGTTTCCACTGGACACCTGATGATATGGCGAAAGTCATGATGAAGGTTAATGAGGGAGTAGACCCACAAAAAGCTGCACAAGAATGGCTAGCTGAAAATCCAGACCACTTAAAGGCTTGGACGGATTCAGTTGCTAAGGTTAGTGGTAAAAAATTGACCTTAACGTACGTTGCTTGGGACTCTGAAATTGCCTCAACTAATGTGGTTGCGCAAACCTTGCGGGATGTTGGTTATGATGTAACCATCCGACCAATGGAAATTCAACCATTGTGGGCGTCAGTGTCAACTGGGGCTGCCGATGCCATGGTTTCTGCGTGGTTACCAAATACGAGTGGAAAATATTACGATGATTACAAAGGAAAGTTTGATGATTTGGGGGCTAACTTAGAGGGTGCCCGAGTTGGATTAAGTGTTCCAAAGTATATGTCAAATATTAATTCAATTGAAGATTTGAAGAATTAAAGCATTAAAAAATACCTTTGTTAGTAGCAAGTGCCAGTGGTCTTGTGGTTAGCAGAGGTATTTTTTATTTTGGACAAAAATAAAAAGTATGAGATTGGATATTTTACGCCAATCTCATACTTTTACATGGAAGTTTTAATGTTTTTTAGTGAATTTAACGACCCCTTCCCAGCGAGCCGTTTGTGGGAACATATCAATTGGTTGAATGTAATCAATATCGTAGACCTTCGTTAAGTCGACCAGATCACGGGCTAAGGTTGATTCATTACATGAAATATACACAAACTTTTCGGGGGCATGAGCGATTAATAATTGACGCAAATTACTATCTAACCCGGTACGGGGAGGATCGACGACAATTGCATCAGCAATCCAACCAGCTGCGGCCCATTGAGGAATAAGTTCTTCGGCTTTACCCGTAAAGTATTGGGCGTTATCGACCCCGTTTAAAGCAACATTTTGTTGAGCGTCTTCAATAGCTTCTTGAACCGTATCCATCCCCCGCACTTCACCAGCGGCATGGGCGAGCGAGATGCCGATGGTCCCAACTCCAGAGTAAGCGTCAATCAATTTATCAGCATGTTGTAAATCAAGGGCGGATAAAGCTTCTTGATAAAGTCGAGCTGTCTGCTTGGGATTCAGTTGTAGGAAAGCTCGGGGAGATAATTTGAATTGTTTACCGTTAATCGTTTCGGTAATATAATTTTGGCCCCAGAGGATCTTGGTTTCGGGGCCCCAAATTAATGAAGTTTCCCCAGGATTAATATTTTGATGAATTGAAACGACTTCTGGTAAACGATCATGGATCAACGTGATTAATTTGCTGAGTTGTGGAATTTTAGCTGAATTAGTCACTAAGGTTAATTGGACCTCACCTGAAGCTTCACTGACACGCGCAATTAAAGTTTTAATGATTCCGGCATGCTTTTTTTCTTCGTAGATGGGAAGCCCTAGTTCAGCAATAATATCACGGACAGTGCGAACAACTTTTAAAGTGGCCGGATGTTGCGTTGAAACTTTAGGTAAGTCTACTAAAAAGTGAGAATTGCGCTGATACATTCCTACCGCAATCGAGCCATCTTTCATTTGTCGGACAGGGAATTGGGCCTTATTGCGGTACCCACTAGGCTTGTCCATCCCAATTGTGTTGCGAATGGTGATATCTTGGTAACCACGGGGGCGATATTTGGCCAAGGCTTGGCTGATAATATCTTTTTTAAAGGCCAATTGTTTAGGATAGGCTAAATGCTCTAATTCAAAACCACCGACGCTTTGATCATCGACTGGTTTGACGCGATCAGGGGAAGTTTGCTTGAATTTGCGAATCTCGGCTTCGATAAATTTATTGGTAACGTTGTTGACTTTAACATCAACGACTTCGCCAGGCAAAGCACCAGGAATAAAAGTGATTTTACGTTTGTACGAACCAATCCCTTCACCGTTAATGCCAAGCTTTTTAATAGTAATCAGTAATTTATCGCCAACCTTAACTTGGACGTTTTGGGGGCGATTGCGCGAATCTTTATTTGGACGATTAAAGCGGCGTTGATGATTTTTTTCAGCCATATTTACATTTTAACGGGTGGTTCAGAACGCACTCATTAATACTCCTTTAAGTTTTTATATAATATCAATATTAACACGTTATCGACGGCGACAGATAGCGCTTAATCTATTATAATTAAAAGAAATGAGTTAAGAGAGAACAAAGATGGCTAAAATTAGTGAAGAACAAATTTTTGCGGTGACCCGTGATTTAATCGCAGAAAAAGGGCCAGCTGGTGTGCGGTTGACTGATATAGCTAGGCGGCTTGATGTCACGCATGCGGCCTTATATAAACATTTTAAAAATCGGGATGCCTTATATGAAGCAATGTACACTCAATGGCTGGATCAAGTGGATGCCCCATCTTTGGCGATAACACGCTTGCCAGCTGATCAACGAGTCGATGGCTTGCATGAGTGGTTACAGAACTTTGTGATTCAGCGACAGCAAGCGTTTATGGCGGATCCAGAGATGGCTTCATTGTATCAAACAGCCCTCCGGCAAGAAATGGAATTGATCAATCCGCGTATCGCTCAGTTATCGGAAACGGTTGAAACGTTGATGGCTTGGGATACATTCCGACATCAGCGGGGGATGTTGATTATGATGGCTTTTACATATTTATATCATCCCTTTTTCGTTGATAAATGGAATGATAATCTCTATATGCCACTATTTGAGTCGACATGGTTGGAATTATTGCCAGTAATTAATAATATAAATTAGGAGGACAGCGATGCAACAAGCAGTTAGAATGAATGTATTTGGCCGCGTCCAAGGGGTGGGATTTCGTTGGGCTGCTCGGCAATTGGCGGAACGGCTTAATATTAAAGGATATGTCGTTAATAAAGATGATGGATCGGTTTTGATTGAAGCCCAAGGCGAACAGGCTGATTTGCGGAAATTCATGGCACAAGTTGAAATTGGGCCTTCAAACGGGACCAAAGTGCACCATGTCATGATTTCCAGTCTAGAAGTGAATCCAGAACACACGGTTTTTAAAATTTATTAAGAAAGCGCGGAGAAAGCCTATGTTGGGAAAAATTAAATATAAATCAATTTTATACTGGTCGTTGGAACTATTGATTATTGCAGTCTTATTATTAGTTATATCGCAGTTAGATTTTATCCTGGATCCGATTATTAAATTTATTGGTGCGGTTTTTGTACCGATTTTAATTTCAGGTTTATTGTATTATATTTTGAATCCAATGGTGAGTATGTTGGAGAAGGTTAAGGTCAAAGGCCACCATCTTTCCCGCGGGATTATCTCATTATTGATGATTATTTTATTGTTGTTGGTGGTTGGAGTAACCTTGGCGAACGTTGTGCCGCGTTTGATGGATCAATTAACGAATTTTTTGCACGCAGCGCCAGATTATTTCAATCAATTAAAAACTTGGTTTGAACATGAAGACCGCCTTGCTTGGTTGGGAACTTTAGGCGTTACTTTTGATGCTAATACGTTGCAACATGGTGTACAAAAATATGGTACGAGTATTGTAGATGGAATGGCAAATGGTTTTGGAGGTATTGCTAGCTCAGTAATTGGTTATTTAGTATACCTTTTGACGGTTCCGGTGATGACTTTCTATATGCTCAGTGACGGGCATAAACTATTACCATTATTGCAAAAGTGGTTCCCAAAGCGCCGTAAGGATATGGCAGAAGTCGCCGCGCGATTAAATGAAACTTTGTCGCAATATATTATGGGGCAAGTGTTAGAGATGATCTTCGTTGGTGTTGCAACGGGGGTTGGGTATGTGTTAATTGGTGAAAAATATGCCCTAGTTTTAGGTATTATTGCAGGAATTGCTAATATTGTACCTTATTTAGGCCCTTATATTGGAATTATTCCGGCTCTATTTGTAGCGGCAACCCAAGGCGCATGGCAAATTTTTTGGACAATTGTCGTGGTGGCAATTGTGCATTTGATTGATGGAAACATCATTTATCCACGCATTATTGGAGCCCATTTAAATATTCATCCAATGACCATTTTGGTCTTGTTATTGGCGGCTGGAAATGTGGCTGGCCCAGCGGGGATGATTTTAGCCATCCCGGCTTATGCGATTATTCGGACGCTAGTCGTTTATTTATGGGAGTTCTTTGTTGAACGTCGTCAAGATGTGCATCGAAATATTACAGAAGCAGAATAACTTTAAACGGTTGATGGGGAATGGACGTCAACCGTTTTTAAATTGTCTAAAAATTAAAGGTTGTTTAGTCCTTAAATTTCAAAAAATATGAAATTAATTTTGGGAAATTTGTGAAATAAAATCTTTTATTAAAAGCTTAATGTAATCTTACAAAAAGTTAGTAAGATTAGTAAGTAAGGCATCGTAATCAAAAAAACTGACGTAAGGTTAATTAGTTTTGTGAAAAATCGGGCTAAGTTTGATGCGACGGTGCTTGAAAGGTGCTTGAAAATAAACTTGATTGGATGTATAACAATAGATGTAAACGTTTTCAATATATTTTTTAGGGGAGCGGAATAATGACAAATCAAATTAAGTATAATGAACAAGGTAAAATTCTAGCATCTGTTGCAATGATGAAAGTTCTTGAAGCTTGGGGAGTTAAAAATGTCTATGGTTATCCTGGAGGTTCTTTTAGCTCAACGATGAATGCTTTGGATGTTGAACAAGATCGCATTGATTTTATTCATGTTCGTCATGAGCAGGTGGGAGCTTTGGCCGCTTCAGCGGAAGCAAAGTTAACTGGTCATGTTGGGGTAGCCTTTGGTTCTGCCGGACCAGGGGCGGTTAATCTTTTGGATGGTCTTTATGATGCCCGTGAAGATCATGCTCCCGTATTGGCTTTGGTAGGACAAGTTCCTACAACCAAGATGAACTATGACTTCTTCCAAGAGTTTAACGAAGGTCCAATTTTTGATGACGTCTCAGTTTATAACCGGACAGTAATGACAGCCAAGAGCTTACCTTACATTGTTGATAAGGCCATCCGTATGGCGTACAAGCACCATGGAGTAGCAGTAGTTGTTATTCCTGTTGATTTAGGTTGGGAAGAAATTGCTGACATTCCTTATGAATCAGCAAGTTCATATCATCCAGCTGATCAAAATAAGATTTTGCCAATGCCAACCGATGATGAGATCGATGCTGCTTTGGAAATGATTAAGCAAGCGAAAGCTCCTGTCTTCCATCTTGGACGTGGAGCAGCGGGTGCTCCTGATGAGTTAATCGAATTGTCTGAGAAGTTACAAATTCCAATTATTACAACAGCGCTAGGAAAGGGCATTGTTCCAGATAGCTATGCTGGTAACTTAGGCTTGGTTAACCGAGCTGGTTCCATTTCAGCCAATGAAGCTTTGGATAATGCTGATTTAGTTATCGCAATTGGAAATGATTTCCCATTTGCGGAAAATGTTTATACCAAGCATCCATTTAAGTTTATTCAAGTTGATATTGATAGCTCAGTCTTTGGTGCACATCATCACGTTGATTTGGGAATTGAGTCTGATGGACCAGCCTTCATTAAGGCTTTATTAGCTAAGAGTCAGCCAGCACCAAAGTCAGCGGTATATGAAGCTGAGTTGGCCCAAAATAAGGACTGGCGTGCTTATTTGCAAATGTTGATGGATCGTCAGACAACACCAATTGAATATGAACAAGTTTATAAGCAAATTAACCGGATTGCTGAAGATGACGCTATCTTTGGAATTGATGTTGGAGATAATGTGATTAATACGGTTCGCTTCTTGGATCTTAAACCTAATCAAAAGTTTACGACATCAGCTTTGTTCGCGACAATGGGTTATGGGGTTCCAGCGGCCTTGGCGGCTAAGTTGAGCTTCCCTGATCGGCAAGTCTTTAACATTGCTGGTGATGGAGCTTTCTCAATGGTCATGCAAGATTTGTTGACAGAGACTTATCACAAGTTGCCGATTATTAATGTAATAACCTCAAATACAACTTTGAGTTTTATTAAGAATTCTCAAGCTGATTTACCAATGAATCCATCTGGTGTTGATATTTTGGATGCCGATTATGCTAAGATTGCTGAAGGAATGGGTGTAGTTGGGATTACGGTAACTAAGCCAGAAGAATTAGTTGGAGCCTTTGATAAGGCGGTGGAAGTTTCAAAGGCTGGTCGTCCAGTACTTTTGGATATTAAGATTAAAGACAAGCGGGGATTCCCAGTTGAGGCCATGGATATGGATCCTGAATTGACCTCACAAGCTTCAGTTGATGCCTTTAAGGAAAAGTATGACGCACAAGCACTGCGTCCTTTGAAGGATTATTTCAAAGAATATGGCGTTGAGTTGTAAGCTAGTTAAGTAAAAAGAACTAAATAAGCAAAAGGAAAGGCAGATTACATTAAATTGCAATCTGCCTTTTTATTAAATTACGCTTTAATTTCTGTTACCAAATGGGGAAATCAGCCGGGGTTTTAGCATGAATTTGGCGGAGGAAAGTTTGTAGCAAGCCATTTGTTGCCATGGCCGCCCACAGGCCTTCAAAGTAGTGTTCATTATTTATGAGCATTGAGACTACCGCACGTAAAGTAAAAAAGTCAGTGTCAGTTTCACTGGCTAAAGCGCGCAAATCATCTTCGGTAATCATTTTATCAAAGCCCTTTTGATAAAGGGTACGCTTGAAATTTTGATCGAAGTAGTCGGAATGAGTAAATGCGTTAATTAAATTTAAAAGTTCCGTGGGGTATTGTGGATGCTCGGCGCCATCGGGTCCTAATTGCCAAGGTATTTCTTGGTGATTGAGGCCTTCGAGGTAAGTATCCCACGTTTGGAATTCAAATGGATGTTCTGTCATGATGTCCCCTCCGTTCTTATTTTTTGTAAGAATATTATAGCTGATTTTTTGGAAAAAAGCGAATTCCTTGGGGCCAAGGTCATTATTTGTTAAAATAGAGATAAGATGAAAGGGTGTGAGCTTTGATGACAGGAAAATTTATCGATCAAACATATCAATTTAAAGCAGCGACAACGGAAGGTATTCAGCAACAATGGCATGATTTGGCCTATATGGATGGAGCTAGGCATAAACTAGATGTTTATTTGCCCAACCAAGTTAAACCGCAAGCCGGGTATCCAGTGATTGTTGATATTTATGGAGGTGGCTTATGGCGCGGTGACAAAAGCTCGTTTAAAATGAACCCCGCACTGCAACTTTTAGCAGCCGGGTATGCCGTCGTGAGCCCGGATTATTCACTGTTGTGGCAAGCTGCTTTTCCAGCGCAGGTTAGTGAAATGCAAGCGGTACTTTATTGGGTGAAGCAGTTTGGAGCTGACTATGGGCTTGATGGACAGCATTTAGCTTTAATGGGGGAATCTTCTGGAGCGCAATTGGCCGTTTTGACAGCGCTGCAGCGGCCAGGAACCGCCTTGTTTGATGAACGCTGGGATAATAATAAGCGGGCATCGGTTCGTGCCGTAATTGCTATGTATGGACCTTACGTCATTGATCAGTTTCCTCAACAGTTTGCAGCGACGAACACACAACCCAAGTATGCTGAGACAGGTTCAGCGGAGTCGTTTGAAGGCCAGCTATTGGGAGCAAAGCGTCCGGTTGATGAGCCTGAGTTGGTGCAAAAATATAATCCAATTAATTATTTGACGCCGACCATGCCACCGATTTTGGGGATAGCTGGGACAGCTGATCAAGTGGTACCTTACCAACAAACTGTAGAATTGGTTCAAGCAGCACAGGCCTTAGTTGGTGAACAACGTGCGCAATGGCATTTGGTTTCGGGGGCCCAGCATGGCGTCGCT
The DNA here is from genome assembly GCF_001438705.1 of Weissella kandleri. Lineage (GTDB taxonomy): Bacteria > Bacillota > Bacilli > Lactobacillales > Lactobacillaceae > Weissella > Weissella kandleri. The sequence continues at coordinate 13,769 of NZ_JQBP01000007.1, read as the reverse complement.
GACTTTATGACGGATGGAATTGTACAGATGAAATTAAATTTTTTAAACGAATTTATGGGAGGTAAATGATGAATTATAATAATCTTTTTACGCATGCAAGCCCGAGTTCGTTATTGTTTACGATTTCGATTGATTACTTATTAGTTGGTTTGATTAATCCAGTGACGCCGTTCTTGAAATTCATCGTCATCTTATTAATTTTACCGGATGTATTTTCGGCGTTTATGAGTTTTAAAAATTTCTTACAAGAAAATAAAAGTGAATGGTCCACTAAATCATAGGATTGTTTAAAATCTTTGATCAAAAAAAGCCCACGCCAAAGCATGACGTGGGCTATTTTTTACGCTTGTTTTTGGTGAGCCTGCCATTGTCGGTCAAAATCCGCTAATGCTTGGCGAACTTCATCAGTGGTGTTAGTCTCCATTAATGCCATTCGTAAATCGGAAGCGTATGAGAATGAACGTACGTAAATTTTAAAGAAACGCTTGAGCTTTTGGAAATGGCGGGGACCATAAAGTTTTGTCACCTCATCGTGCAAATCCAACTGTAAGCGGAGCAGATCTAATGATTCTTCCAAGGTGTGATCAGAGGGGGCTTTTTCAAAAGCCCAAGGCGATTCGAAAATTCCTCGCCCAATCATAATGCCGTCGACACCAGGGTGAGCGGCTGCTAATTCTAATCCCGCCGCGCGGTCTTTGATGTCACCGTTAATTTGCAAAAGAGTCCTGGGTGAAATCGCATCACGCATTGCGACGATCTCATCGATAACTTCATAGTGCGCAGGAACTTTAGACATTTCCTTGCGAGTGCGTAAGTGGATGGTTAGCACTTGTACATCTTGTTCTAACAAGAATGGCAACCAAGTTTTATAAGTTTCAAAATCATTAAAGCCTAGGCGTGTTTTAACGGATACTACTAAGCCAGATTCTTTGGCAGCGGCAATGATGGCAGCGGCGTCATCTTGATGACGAATTAAATCTGATCCGCCCCCGTTTTTAATCACCGTACCATCTGGGCAACCCATGTTAATGTCAACTGCTTCGTAGCCACGTGTTTTTAAATCGTTAGCTGCTGATCGAAAATCTTCTGGGCGGTTTCCCCAAATTTGAGCAATCGGCATGCTTTCATCATCAGCAACAGCTAGCCGACCTTGAACTGAAAATTTTGCCTTGGGGTGGGCGATACTACGAGCGTTGGTGAATTCTGTGTAGTAAGCGTCTGGCCCTGCAGCTTTTTCAACGACGCGACGGAAGACTGTGTCAGTGACGGCTTCCATGGGAGCCAAGGTGAAAAAGGGGGTGGGCTGTTCGTGCCCAGCTTGAGCTTGGTCCACGACCTTTTGCCAATATGATGATTTTGCTTGTGTCATCAGATAAGTCCTTTCTTATTAAGGGTTGTTATGTTTTGAGATTCAATTTCTAAAATGTAAGTAAACATTATTACTATAATGATAAAACGTGTTTTTGACAAGTATCTAGTTAAGTTCGCGGATAACATGAGAGAAACCTAATAATCATATTTTGAAAGGGGTGGTGACGGAAAAGATATGGTAATGTTTCACGTGAAACTTTAAGGTTTAATGCGTCAGATGATTGAAATGCCAAGGCCTTTGGGGTATTCTTTAAATAACTGGAAAATAATGGAGGAAAACAGATGAATCCCACGGAATTTGTGGACGCTTTACAGGCGCATGGTATTGAATTAAATCAGCATCAAATCGCACAGTATCAGCGATATTACGAAAAGTTAATCGAAGTAAATCAGGTTATGGATTTAACGAATATTATCGAACAAGATCAGGTTTATTTGAAACATTTTTATGATTCGTTAACCCTAGCTTGGGCTGATATAAGCTTACAAGATAAGCCTTTGAAATTGGTTGATGTTGGGGCTGGCGCTGGTTTTCCGTCAATTCCTTTAAAAATTGCTTTTCCTCAATTAAAGATTACAATCGTCGATGCGCTACAAAAGCGAATCAATTTTTTAAATGATTTAGTTATTGATTTGGCGTTAGAAGACGTCGCTATTATTCACGGCCGGGCCGAAGATTTAGGTAAAAAAGGTTCTTCATATCGGGAAAGCTTTGATATTGTAACCGCCCGGGCCTTAAAGGCGATGCCGATGTTAGTAGAATTGACTTTGCCATTGGTTAAAGTCGGTGGTGAGCTGTTAGCGATGAAGGGGAGTCGGGTAGAAGAAGAATTAAAGGCGGCTTCACAGGCAATTCCTGTGGTAGGTGGTCAGGTGTTTGAGCAGGTGAATGTTGATTTGCCAAATGGTGATCCGCGGACGGTGGTGATTATTAAAAAAGCTAAAGGCACACCGACTAAATATCCACGGAAATTTAGTGATATTAAAAATAAAACCCTTTAATGGAAATTAGCAATAATTTAAAGATGATTGCAGTAGAGAGGTAGGAAAATGGCACATATTATTGCTTTAGCAAATCAAAAAGGTGGCGTCGGAAAAACGACGACCACGGTTAATTTAGGAGCGGCTTTAGCCAGTCATGGCAAACGGGTTTTGATTATTGATGCTGACCCCCAGGGAAATGCGACTTCGGGGCTGGGAATTAAAAAGTCATCGATTGAAGATGAACATGAAATTTATGATGTTTTGGTTCATGGAGCGAAACCGGCTGATGTAATTTTAAAAACTAGTCATGATAATTTAGAAATTATCCCCGCAACGATTCGCTTAGCGGGAGCGGAGTTGGAATTAGCACCGGTGATGGCGCGTGAAACGCGTTTGAAAGAAGCGATTGCAACGATTGAAGCTCAGTATGACTATATTTTGATTGATAATCCACCCTCGCTTGGTTTGATTACGATTAATACTTTTACAACGGCTGATGCGGTTTTGATTCCAGTGCAAGCTGAATATTATGCGTTGGAAGGCCTGGGGCAATTGTTAAGTTCGATCACGCAAATTAAGAGCTTGTTGAATCCCGATTTGGGAATTGAGGGTGTTTTGCTAACAATGGTCGACGGTCGGACGAATTTGTCAAATGAAGTTGAAGAAGCAGTGCGTAATTACTTTAATGAAGAACAAGTTTATCATACGGTGATTCCGCGTAACGTGCGTTTGTCTGAAGCACCAAGTCACGGGTTAGCCATTATCGATTACGATCCCAAGTCAAAAGGATCTGAGGTTTATACTAAATTATCAGAGGAGGTCTTGGCAGCGCATGACGACATCTAAGAAAAAATCTGTATTAGGCGATGACATTATGAATGGGGGTCTTAATGCTCTTTTTGGGCAACAAGGGATTGAAGTTGCCACTACGCCAAAGACTGGCGATATGATCGACGATGTAGCAGTTGATCAGATTTTAGCAAATCCCTACCAACCACGGCATACGTTTGATGAAAGTGCTTTGCGTGACTTGGCCAGTTCAATTCAAGAAAATGGAATTTTACAGCCAATCATTGTACGCCAGGCGCCTAAAGATGCTAAAAAATATGAAATTTTAGCTGGAGAACGGCGATGGCGGGCAACGCAATTATTAGGTAATAAAACGATCCCCGCGGTCATTCGAGAATACGATGATGAAACTATGATGCAAGCGGCAGTTTTAGAAAACTTGCAGCGCGAGGACTTGTCACCGATTGAAGAAGCTTTAGCGTATAAGCAAATGATGGAAGTCCTTCATTTAACGCAAGAGCAGGTTGCAAAGCGACTGGGTAAAGCGCGGTCGGCCATAGCTAACACGGTCCGCCTATTAACCTTACCAGACGATGTGCAAGGCTTGATTCAAGGCGGACAACTGTCAATGGGGCAAGGTCGCACTCTTTTAGGGCTTCATAATAAGCGTAAAATCGGTGAAGTAGCGCAAAAAGTGATGCAAGATAATTTGACGGTCCGGCAACTTGAGAAATTAGTAAACGATTTAAATGAAGATCAGGCGCCAAAAGCAACGCAACCCCAAGCAACGTCTGACTTTATTGTCCAAACTCAAGCAGCTTTGACTGATAAGTTTGGAACGAAGGTTGCAGTTCGTCGGAATAAAAAAGGCGCTGGTAAAATTGAAATTAATTATTTGTCAGATGAAGAATTGCAACGTATCTTTACAGTTTTAGGTTTGAATTTCAAACAAGATTAATTAAATGGAGGGCGAAAAATGTACGCTTTACATGATATTGTGGAAATGAAAAAACCGCATGCTTGTGGCACAAACGCTTGGGAAATTATTCGGATCGGGGCCGATATGAAAATTAAATGTCAAGGTTGCGAGCGGGTAGTTATGCTCACGCGGCATGATTTTGACAAACGCTTTAAACGAGTTTTGCGCTCAGCAGGCGAATAATTTGATTATGGCGAAGTTTTATGAAGAGTTGCGACGTAGGGGTTAGCTTTTGAGCTAAAAAAATAGATAAGAAATGAAGGATTAAATTATGGCATTAACAGCTGGAATCGTGGGACTACCAAATGTTGGTAAATCAACCCTTTTTAACGCAATTACGAAGGCCGGGGCCGAAATGGCGAATTATCCTTTTGCGACGATTGAACCCAATGTGGGGGTCGTGGAAGTTCCTGATGCACGTTTGGCACGGATTGCCGAAATTGTGAAAACAAATAAAATTATTCCGACAACTTTTGAATTTACCGACATTGCCGGAATTGTTAAAGGGGCATCTAAAGGTGAAGGTCTGGGAAATAAATTCTTGGAGAATATTCGCCAAGTTAATGCGATTGTTCATGTAGTACGAGCATTCGATGATGATAATATTGTGCATGTCAATGGAACAGTCAACCCGGTGGATGATATTGAAACGATCAATACCGAGTTAGTTTTGGCTGATTTGGAGTCCATTGAAAAGCGTTATGATCGCGTTTCGCGCTCAGCTAAGGGGGGCGACAAAGAAGCTAAGGCCGAATACGAAGTCTTAGAAAAAATTAAGCCCCTCCTAGAAGCGGGAAAGCCGGCGCGTTTGGCTGAATTTACTGAAGAACAAGAGAAAATCGTGAAAGGTTTGTTCTTGTTGACGACTAAGCCTACGTTATACGTAGCGAACGTCAGCGAAGATGATATGAGTGATCCTACTGCTTCAGAGTATTTCCAAGAGATTCAAGAATACGCCAATGCTGAACATGCTCAAGTGATTGGATTATCAGCTCGCGCTGAAGAAGAAATTGCTGAAATGGCGCCAGAAGATCAAGCAGAATTCCTTGAAATGTCAGGGGTTAGTGAGCCTGGTTTGAATGTTTTGATTCGGGCTGCTTATAGTTTGCTTGATTTGCGGACATTCTTTACGGCTGGTGTTAAAGAAGTTCGGGCCTGGACCTTTAAGGCTGGTGCTAAGGCTCCTGAAACTGCTGGGGTTATTCACTCCGATTTCCAACGCGGATTTATCCGGGCGGAAACGATGAGTTATACAGACCTTGATCAGTATGGAAGTGAGAAAGCGGTGAAAGAAGCCGGTCGCTTGCGTTCGGAAGGTAAAGAGTATGTCGTAGAAGATGGGGATATCATGGAATTCCTATTTAATGTGTAGGGTAAAGGAGTAATTTAATGACGGAAGAAAAGCAAGTTTCGGAAAATACGGACCCACAAGTTTCGGCTGATCAAGAACCAGTGGTTGATGTAGTGACACCACATGAGGACGATGTAGTTGACAATAGTGCAACAGAAGCAACAACGCTAGATGCTAAAAAAGTTGAATTTAAGCATTTACCAACGCGTATTGAACTAGCAGCGACTGGTTTAAATAAGCGAAATCAAGAGTTTGTCTATCAAGCGGTGGAATTGGTAACCAATGAAGAATTGGAGTTGCCTTTGATTCAAAAGATTTATGATGAATTGTTAGCTAATCAAAAACCGGGTCGGACTGCTAAGCAAATCTATGGTACTCCAGAAGCAGCAATGGGAATCCAAGTGGAAGCTTTGAAGCAAGAAACGCAAGTTAATCCATATGCTGACAGTAATTATTGGGATTTGGCAGTGGATAATATGCTAACCTTCTTAATGTTGTTTGCGGTGATGTTTGGAATTACATTGTTATTCCAAAAGAATGCCACCGTTAATGTGGGAGCGGCGGGAGTGACTTCTTTGGTATTAACATCAATTTTTGGTGGTTTAATTTTTGCTTTGATCACTAAAATTATGGCTCGACAAGATTTGGGACGCTTTATGCGCATTATGGCAGCAATTCTTGCTTTTGTTTTGTGGTTCATGATTTACATGTTGGTATCATTATTACCAGCAACGGTTAATCCAGTTTTGTCCGGTTGGTTCTATTTGGTTGTGTCAGCAATCGCTTTCTTCGGTTTCCGCGCTTGGCGTAAGCGGACGGGAATTGTTGGCGGATTTATGGGAGCATCACAAGCTCAAAATAGAAAGTAAATTAATAGACAATCAAGATTTGGAGAGTGTATTAAAATGAATATTCTAATTGTTGATGATGATCATGAAATTGCTGAATTACTGGAGATTTATGTTAAAAATGAAGGTTATGAGCCAGTTTTAGCGTTTGATGGTAAAGAAGCATTGAAAAAAATGCGAACGAATCCAGATATTGGCCTAGTTATTTTGGACATTATGATGCCGGAAATGAACGGGACGGAAGTGGTAAAAGAAATTCGAAAAGATAATCCCGTGCCAATTTTAATTTTGTCAGCTAAGTCGGGGGCTATGGATAAGATTCAAGGCTTGATTACGGGAGCTGATGATTATGTTACGAAACCCTTCAATCCGTTAGAGGTGATGGCGCGAGTTAAAGCGTTGTTGCGTCGTGCACAAAATGGGGTTCAGCAAAATGTCCAAGAAATTTTGGACATTGGGCCTTTGACGATTAATAAAGATAGCCATGAGGTTAAAACGGCCGCGGGGGATGATGTTAATTTAACCGCGTTGGAATTTGGCATTTTATATTTGTTAGCATCACATCCAAATCGCGTTTTTAGTGCCGATGATATTTTTGAACGCGTTTGGCAACAAGAGTCCGTTGTTAGTGCAAAAACCGTGATGGTGCATGTCTCGCATTTGCGGGATAAATTAGAAGAAGCAACTGGTGGTAATCAAGTAGTGCAAACCGTTTGGGGTGTCGGTTATAAGATTGAGGCATTGTAGTGATGTCAACATTAAACTGCAGGGATTGGGTAAAGCTAGTGGGTAAGATGTTAATGGTGCTAATTTTAAGTGGCTTTGTGTTTGTTGGTGCCATTTTGATTTTGCAACCAGAATGGAATGCTAAAAATTGGGTTGACGAATTACACTTCGTTGCAACCCAAAATCCCAAGGCGTTCTGGATCATCAGTATTGGTGTAATAACTGGATGGCTCTGGGCTAACTATCTAATCTTTGAACAAATGTATTTAAAGTCGTTAACCTTAATGATTGTTCAAAAGAGTCAAAATTTAGCAAATGTGGCGCAGTTACCGCGTTTCAAAAAATCACCTTTTATTCGATTACGCCCATTGATTAAAAGTATTGATGGAATTTTTGAGGCAATGCAGGAGTCTGAAGCGCGTGGTAATGCCATTGAACAGTCTAAGGATGAAATTATTGGGAATATTTCGCATGACTTACGAACCCCACTGACGGCGCTGTTAGGTTATTTAGGCCTGGTTAAGATGCATCCAGGTGCTCCTGAAAATAATAAGTATGTCAATGTGGCTTATGAAAAAGCTGATCATATGCGTACTTTAGTTGAAGATTTGTATGAATATGTTCAGGTGAATGATAAATCTTTTAAAATGCAACTACACTTGGCGCCTTTAAACTTATCGGCGATGCTGAGTCAATTGGCAGTCAATTATGAATTAGAGGCGCAGGAGCATCATGTTGAAATTTCAGCGGCGACTCAGCCAGATTCAATTGAAATGTATGGTGACCAAAATCGTCTAGCACGCGTCTTTATGAATTTGATTGCGAATGCATTTAAATATGGCGAAGGGGCGACTTATATTCACTTAACGGCTCGCATTTTAGATGATGATGAGTCCGTGGAAGTTTGCGTGGAAAATGATGGTAAACGTATACCAGAAGAGGCACTGGGACATGTTTTTGAGCGTTTTTACCGGGTGGAAAGTTCTCGTAATGTTAAAACGGGTGGCTCTGGGCTAGGTTTGGCCATTGTGAGCGGAATTGTTGAAGGGCATAATGGTGAGGCGCGCGTTGAGTCAGATGAGCATAAAACGAGTTTCATTATTACTTTACCATTACAACCTGATTTATAAATTAATTCTTGATAAGCATAAGATAGTAGTTATTGAAAGAGGCGTGTGGAGCCTCTTTTTTTAGCCAATAAAATGGCGTAAGATATGGTGAGTTAGGGAGAGCTGTGATTAAGGTAAACACAATGAGGTATAAAATGGCCAAAATATTCATTAGTAGTGATCAGCATCTTGATATTAATCGGTTAGATGTAGATCAAATATTGGAAATGCAGGCAAATTACTTACAAGAACAAAAAGCAGCGGCTTATATTATTGCCGGTGATAGTTTTAATTATTTTGAAAAAACCTTAAGCTTTGCGGAGCGCTTGCAGGCTTTAGTGGGTCCGGAAATCAAAATTAAATTTTTAGCGGGTAACCATGAAATGGGCCATGGTATTGCCTTTGATGAGTTGGAGTCGGAAGTAAGCCCACTTTATTTGCATAATAAATGTTTCCAAATTGGAGATACTGTGGTTTTAGGGAACAATGGCTGGTATGACTACTCTTTAGCTCGAGGTCCGCAAAAACAGCAAGTTCAGAAGTTTAAGCAAGGCTTTTATTACGACCGGTTAATTGAGCAACCTTTGAGTGACCCAGAAAGAACGGATTTAAGTTTAGGGCAGCTTAAAAAAGCCTTAGATATGACAACTTCCCAGCAAAAGGTGATTGTGGTGCAACATTTTGTGCCAAATGCGCTAGATTTACAGTACCCCGATGCGTCACCCCGTTGGCAAATGGTGAATGGTGTTATGGGCTCAAAACGATATGCTGAATTATATGCGCAGTATCCGCAAATCGAAGCAGTCGTTTATGGTCATGTGCATCGAAATCAATCTGCTCAGCAAATTCAACAAATTAAATATCAAAATGTGAGTGTCGGATATCGCCGTGGCAAGCGGATTGAGTGGGTTACTCCAGAATTTTCGACAAGTTGGCAAAAAAAGTTATTTAAAACTGTTGACAATTTACAGGATGACCTGTAATATATATATACGTTGATAAGTTAATTACAACGTATCGGGGGGTTAGCGAAGTCTGGTTAAACGCGGTGGACTGTAAATCCATTCCTTCGGGTTCAGAGGTTCGAATCCTCTACCCCCCACCAGTATTTGGGGTATAGCCAAGTGGTAAGGCAGTGGTTTTTGGTACCATGTAGCGTAGGTTCGAATCCTACTACCCCAATAAAATGGCTATATATAGCTGTTAATAGGTATCACTTTTAAGTTTTATCAACGATTTAACCGGTAATAGGTATCGTTAGGTATAACCTAAATTGTGCTTAAAAATGTGTTAGAGTGTGCTTGTTAGTGTGCTCAAAAAAATTAGGTTTGCCTGCTGGCATGTTCGTCTTAACTAACTGTTAAGGCGATTTTTTTAAGGAGTAGTATACAAAAATTGGTAGTATGAGTATGAATTCTAGATTAGATAAAAATAATAATGGTAAAATTCATAAAAGAATAATCATTATATCAATTATAGCCATCCTGTTTGTGATTATGTTAGTGATTACAGTTGCTAGTCTATCAATAGCGGGTAAGTTGTCTATTGAAGCCGAGAGTGCTAAACAAAGTAAGCAATCTAAAAAAATAAGAAGTTCATCCCAAACTAGCAGTGAAAAAAGTGTTAGTATCAGTAGAACAAACGTATCATCTGACGTATCTTCGACAACTGAAAGTGTAAATAAATATGGCGTTACTTCTGACGAACAATCTATGTTCGAAATTAGACTTAGAATAGCTGGTGCGGTTAGTAAAGCAATGTACTATGATGCTGGAGATGATACACCTAAATTAGATCATTTTGAAGAAATACCGGGTGGATTTAAAATTTACTTTGTGGACGGGATGTCATATAAAGTTAGAGATACTGGATTTGCTCGTAACTTGGCTAGTTTGTATGATTTTGGTAACAATCATGGATTTGAGATTTATTTTGATGATAAACCATCAGTAGGACTTGAAGTTCCACAAATGGGAGGTGTGTACGATATAACACCGGATATGTTAAAACAGTATGCAATTAGATAAATTTAATTTAGCCGTTCAATAATTTGAATGGCTTTTTTTAATTTATCCCTCGCCTGTCATTTAGGAAAAGAACCGAATAACAAATAGTGGCGTTGCTTTTAAACAGTGTAGTTATTATTATTTTTCAAAATTCCCCCATCATAAAAAATAACATTTCATTTACTTTGGGACACCGGGGGAAGGGGTCTCGACTGTCTTAACTATCTTTAAAACGTATAGGGGTGGGGGTAACGCTCTTAAAACATTGATACAACTGAATTTATTTATAAAAATAAGCGTCCAAAACGGGCGCTTTTGGGCTATTTAGGGTCTAAAACGACGGTGGAAAGTAGATTGTTTTAGGTATAAATAGCTTTAGATTAGTCTTTATAACCATTTACCCCTACTTTAGGAGACTGGGTAGAAGTGTCTTGACTGTCTGAAATGTGTTAAAAACTTAGACGTGGCAATAAGATTATTTAATCATTGAGAAAATTGTATTTATATAAAAAAATAAGTGTCCAAGGTGGGAAGTTATTAGCATTGATATTTAATTCTCTTGATAAAGTTATATGCTCATTCATCAATACCACCACAAGTATAATTAAAAATGCTAAATTTTTTGCATTTGTTTCATTAGCTTGTTTGGGGCGCTTAATGGCCAAGATTCTTTTTTTCGCTGTTAAGTCTCATAAGATATTTGACTTTGTCATAACGACACCATGTAAATACGATTTAAGTAATTCAATAGTTGTTATAAATACTTTTATGTAGCCTTTAATTTTACCGACCATTCAATCAATATATAGATTTTTCCGCAGGACTCTATAATTTGGATAAATCGATAAGTTGTTTAGTCTCGCGGGCAGGTTCGATTTAATTGATGAAGTGTTTTTTATTAATCATGTATGAAATGTTGCTTAATAAACAGCAGAAATTGAACATTAATTGGTAAAACATTAAAAATTTTAATCGGGTAACAACTATATACTTAATAAAGTATAACTTAAATTAATCATAAAATAATAAATTTAATTGACAAATCAACGGAAGGAGACACATAAT
>NZ_JQBP01000007.1:0-2254 GCF_001438705.1 Weissella kandleri | reverse complement strand
AGCACAGCACAGCACAGCACAGCACAGCACAGCACAGCACAGCACAGCACAGCACAGTAGCTAGTGTTCTTTTAGTGTACAATAATCATCTAAATAAAAAGACACAATTAACTCGATAAGTGGGTTAGTTGTGTCTTTTTGTGTCTAATAATGGAGAAATTAAGATGAATTACGATAATAAGTATGTTAGTCACCTTTTTGAGGTGATTGATCAGATGTCCTATAAAGATATTACAGTTATTGAAAAAACAAAAAATACATATATTCATGAATCAGGGGGGGATAAATCAGATGTAATAATATTAGTCAAAGGTATTGTAATATCGTCCCTTTTAGGGACGTCGGGAAATAGATTGAATTTATGTTACTCGAAAATTCCAGGAATTATTATGCTGAAAAAAGCAACCCATAGTACAGGAGAGTATCTATGTGATATCAAAATCGATTCAGAAAAAGCGCTTTTTTATAAATTAGATGGCATAAAATTTTGGAATTTAGTCAGTAACGACGAAATACTAAGAGAATACGTATTAGAGTACATGTTCAGTAGGATTAATAGAGAAAGAGAAGTTTTAGTTAAAAGTATTGATAATACTAAATATGAACGACTTTATGCTTTTTTGTATGAATGTACGAAATTATTTGGGGTGAAAAATAGTGATGATGGATCAATATTGATTGACCACAATATAACGCATAAAACGATTGGAGATTTTTGTGGAATAAGAAATAGAAGCTCTGTAACAAGAATTATGGGGGAGTTAATAAAGGAAAATATAATAAAACAGGATTATAGAAAAATTATAGTTATGGATTTGGATTTTTTAAAGATACGGTCAGATATCTTAAATGAAAGCGCAGGGTTATAAATGTGTTTTTGATAGGGATAGAAATTAATTTAGGTAAGGAGAGGGCTCCTTGAAGATATTGATTGTTTTTGATTGGTGAAAAAACTTAAAAATAGGAGAAATATAGTTATGAAAATGGGTAAGTATTTATTATTAAGCACAACAGTTTTGGGATTAATTAATCCATTGGTGACGTTTGCAGATGATAATGGGGCTTCAAATCAACATAATACTGTGAATAATGATAAAAACATTAATAGAAAAGATAAAACACAAGCAAATGATGATAAAAATCAGGCAAATGATGCTAAAACATTAAACAGTGGAGATGCTTCTTTCCCAACTAGTGGACAGAGTGGAACTGTAACTTGGAATATAGATAGTAATGGGATATTAAATATGTCTGGAGGAGTTCTAGGCGAAGGGTTTGATGTACACGAAACTGTGGGATTATCACAAGTTGAAATACTTGATACTATAAAAGAAATTAAGATTAACGGACCATTAGAAACTACTGGATCAGCAAATAATTTATTTGGTGATTTACAACAACTAACTAAAATAGAGGGACTTGAGAACCTCAGAACAGACAATATCACAGATATGACTGACATGTTCTCAAGAGATTTTGAATTGATCGACTTAAATTTATCTAATTTTGATACCTCGAATGTAGTAAGTATGAGAACCATGTTTGGGGGAGATTTATATCTGAGGAATTTAGATGTATCAAGTTTTAATACATCTAAAGTAACAAATATGAAACAAATGTTTACATCATTAAGATTGTTGAAGAAATTGGACCTTTCAAATTTTGATACATCAAACGTTACTAATATGGATTATATGTTTTCAGATAGTGATTTATTAACAGATTTAGATGTTTCAAGTTTTAATACATCTAATGTAAAAAGTATGAAAAACATGTTTGGCCAGGACTACTCATTAACTAATTTAGATATATCAAGTTTTGACACAACTAATACTACTAATATGACATACTTCCTAAGTGAAACTCCAATTCATCGATTGGTATTAGGTAAAAAAACTCAATTAAAGGGAAACGATATAGAATTGAATAATCCGGACAATAATGAAAATTATACTGGAAAATGGCAAACCGTGGGTACAGGAGAAGATGATAATCCGAATGGGGACTTCGTAGGATTATCTAATGACATTTATGCTCGTAGTACAACAAACGTTTCTGATACGTATGTTTGGCAACCAAGAAAAGTTAAGTCGGCGGATGTAACGGTTAAATATGTCGATGAAAATGGAAAACAAATTGAAAACGACGCTATCTTAACTGGTAATGTAGGTGACGCTTATAAAGCAGATGAGAAGAATATTCCAGGATATATCTTTGCAGAAGCAAAAGATGGTAACGAAAGTGGTAAATTTAC
>NZ_JQBP01000006.1:28928-66557 GCF_001438705.1 Weissella kandleri | reverse complement strand
GACAACTTTTATATAATACCAAGTAGCTAACCAGAAGTCAACCCTCAATATTTTTTATTAATCAGTCAAGAACGTTTCGTTCCTAGCCGACTTAATTAATATACATCATCCCCGAATGTTCGTCAACTCCTAATATTAAAATGTTTATCCGAACAATAAAAAGGTCGTGAATTTATCATCCACGACCTAAACAACACTTCATTTTAAAACAATGCCATTTGATTCTCATCAGACATGCCATCAACCACACCATTGTCTTCAAAGAATTGCATCAGGCTTTGCGAAACGCCACCGCGTTTAGCTAAATCTTCTTTGGACAAAAACTCACCTTCTGCTCGAGCTGCAATAATCCGCTTGGCAACGTTATCTCCCAAACTAGGTACCGCATTAAATGGAGCAATCAACCGTTGTCCATCAATAATCCACTCTTCAGAATCCGACTTATACAAATCCACCATGCCAAAGGCGATTCCACGCTCAGTCGCTTCATTGGCAATCTCCAAAACGGTGACTAAGTCGCGATCTTTAGCTGAGGCATCCAAACCTTGCGCTTTAATATCTGTAATTCGTGCTTTTAAGGCCTGACCTCCACGAGCCATAGTGACAATGTCAAAGTTGCTAGCCCGCACAGAAAAGTATGCTGCGTAATACAAAATAGGAAAATAAACTTTAAAGTAAGCAATCCGTAACGCCATTAAAACATAAGCCGCCGCGTGCGCTAAGGGGAACATATACTGAATCTTTTGTAATGACTCAATATACCATTCTTCTACCCCAGCTTCTCGTAATTCCGCTTGATATGCTTCTGAAACACCTTTTCCTTTTCGAACTTTTTCCATAATTTGGAAGGCTGATTCAGAATTAACTCCCCAATTAATCAAGTCCGTCATGATTTTATCACGCGTTCCAATCACCGTTGAAATATCAGCTAGGCCTTGTTCAATTAATTCATCCGCATTCCCACGCCACACATCAGTTCCGTGTGACAGCCCAGATATTTGGAGAAGGTCCGCATAAGTCTTTGGCTTAGTTTCTTGCAGCATCCCCCGCACAAACTCAGTCCCAAATTCCGGTACTCCAAGTGTTCCAGTTTTAGAAAAGATATTTTCAGCTTTTACACCTAAAATATCTGGTGATTGGAATAAGCTCATCACACCTTCATCATTCATCGGAATCGTCGTTGGATCAATCCCCGACATATCCTGTAAAGCACGAATCATCGTTGGATCATCATGCCCCAAAATATCCATTTTCAAAATGTTATCGTGAATTGAATGGAAATCAAAGTGTGTTGTTTTCCATTTTGCTTTAACATCATCCGCTGGATATTGAATCGGCGTGAAATCATAAATTTCCATATCATCAGGCACAATCAAAATTCCGGCAGGGTGTTGCCCGGTTGTTCGCTTCACTCCGGTTGAGCCAGCTGCTAACCGCTCAATTTCAGCAGTCTTAAAACTAACGACCTCTTCTTCAGACAAATGCACGTCTTCAAGACTAGCAATGCCCAAATCTTTTTGCTTTTGTTTCCGCACAGCTTCGTTTAAATCACGCTCATAAGCTTTGACATATCCAAACGCTGTTTTATCCGCCACCGTCGCAATCGTTCCAGCTCGAAAGACATTATTCTCTCCAAACAATGACTTCATATAATTATGCGCAAACGGTTGATAATCACCTGAGAAATTCAAATCAATATCTGGCACCTTGTTTCCCTTAAAGCCCAAAAAAGTTTCAAACGGAATATTATGTCCATCCCCAATCAATGGTGTTTGATCAATTGGCGAATTTTTCAACGGAATCGAGTACCCTGATCCATATATTCGTGGATCAACAAACTCTACATACTCACCAGCTTCACTATAGTAATGTGGCGCCAACGCATTCACTTCCGTAATTCCAACTAAAAGTGCTACCAAAGACGACCCGACCGATCCTCGTGAACCAACCAAGTATCCATCTTTATTAGATTTGGCAACCAGACGCTGCGCCACCAAGTAAATAACCGAGAATCCATTCCCAATAATTGAAGCGAGTTCACGTTCAATCCGCGCTTCAATCTGCAAAGGCAAAGGATTACCATACATTTGATGAGCTGTCGCATAAGTTTTGGCACGAATTTCTTCTTCAGCGTTTGGCATATTGGGTGGATAATTTCCAGTCTTAATCGCTTCAACATCGTCAATTTGATCAGCCACCAAATGTGTATTGTTTACGACTACCGCTTGCGCTGTTTCCGACCCAAGAAAGGCGAAATCATCTAATAATTCTTGTGTTGTCCGGAAATGAACCTCTGGCAAAGGATAGCGATTCAAAGGATTTGCTCCACCTTGAGAATTTATTAAAATTTTGCGATAAATCGCATCTTGCGGATCCAAATAATGGGCATCCCCCGTTACGACAACTGGTTTATTTAATTCTGCCCCAATCTGAACCGCGTCAGCAATAATTTCATGGAGCCGCTCTTCACCTTTAATCATTTCACGAGCTAGCTCTTGTGAATAGTTACCCGTCGGTTGAATCTCAATATAGTCATAAAATTCAGCCACTTTCTTCGCGGCTGCTGGTCCTTTACGTTCTAAAGTTTCAAAGAACTCGCCACTCGCATCACCAGTCCCAACTAAAAGGCCTTCCCGATAGTTTTCCAAAACAGCACGAGGCGTTTTAGGAACGCGATCCAAATAATCCACATTAGCTGTTGAAATCATTTTATATAGGTTCTTAACCCCCACCTGATTTTTAACCAAAACCGTCGCATGCATCGGGCGTCCGCGCCGCCATGGTTCACCTTCTGCGATATGTTGATTTAAATCAAGAGCCGTCTTAACGCCATACCGTTCTTTGGCATCTTGGATTAATTTCCGCGCAACTTGTCCCGTCGCCGTCGCGTCATAAATCGCGTTGTGCGCATGATCTAAAGGAATGCCTAATTTCTTAGCCAAGGTGCTTAACGTAAAGCGCCGCATTTCTGGATGTAAAAAGCGTGCCAAGGGCAACGTATCAATAACCACGCTCTCAACTTGGGGCATCCCCAATCGTTGATAAGTGGTATTTAACATTGGAATATCAAAATCAATCACATTGTGTCCAACTAGAATCGCATCACCACAGAAATCCTTAAAATCGGCAAAAACTTCGGCCTCATCCCGCGCATTTTCTAACATTGCATCAGTAATATGCGTAATTTCCATAATAATCGGCTGCAAAGGTTCATGGGGATTCACATATTCGTTAAATTCACCAATCACATTTCCCCCTTGCATCTTCACCGCAGATAATTGAATTACCTTATCATAGCGCGGTGCCAATCCGGTCGTCTCCACGTCAAAAGAAACATATTCGGCCGTATCTAAAATTTGATCATCGGGATTTAGCGCAAAGGGCGTGGTGTTATCTACTAGATTTAACTCTAAGCCATAAATCATCTTAAAATGTTTTTGATTTTTTAATTTAAAATCAGCAAACTCATCTGCTTCATCCTGTAACAACTGTTTCACCGCTGCCTCATCGCTTGGATCAACTTCATGTTCCTGCGCAAATTGTTTTTCCGCTTGCTTTTGATATTTTTGATTAATTTTTTTAGCTGCACCTGCTGCCTCGGGGAAAGCTTGTGCGCCCGCAGTATCAGTTACCGCCAAAGCTGGCATATCCCAGCCAGCTGCTGTTTGCACATAATCACTAATTCCGTTGGTCGCGTTCATGGTCGACATCAATGAATGAACGTGCAAATCGACCCGTTTTTTAGCACCTTGATAAGGATCTTTACGCGCCTTCTTGCCTGGAATCATCTCTATGTCACGAAACATCATCGTCAAATCATGCGTAAATGAATCTTCACGGATATTACCGCGGACACGGTACCAACCACCATTTTTCAAATCTTGCAACCATGGTTCTTCCGCTTCTTGATTTAAAAACTTTTTCAAGACAAATGAGTCAGTATAGTCTGACATTTTTAAAATGGCGAGTTTCCGACCGTTACGCAGTTCCCGAATCTCACTATCAAAAACATAGCCTTCAAAGGTCACCAAATCAGCCTCCATGTGTACATCAGCCATCCGTGTGACCACAACATTATTAGGGATCCCCTTCCCAATCGATTGATCCGTAACCTTAGAGCGCATATGGCTCTTTTGTCGGTCTTCCGCTTTTTCCGCCGCTTGCTGATTCTTACGCACGTTTGCCTGATATTCAGCCATCTGCGCTTGCGCTTTTTGGGCCAAAGCGGCTTCATCTTCAGCGCGTTTCCGTTGTCCCGCTGCCATGGATGCTTGCACTAATTCTTGATCCAAAACTAATTGAAATGGCACGGGTGCCGTAACTCCCAAATTTTGAATTTGTTCATTAATTAATTGCATCCCTGTATTCTGCGCATATTGTAACCATGGCGTTGAATTAAATTTCAAAATAATTGCTTGATCTGTAAGTTCCGTTTGGACATTTTGAAACGCCGGACGAAAGGCGCCTTGATCATTTTGGTGCTGTGCTAAAATCCAAGGCCAATAAGCATAAATTTCGGCGAGTTGCGGTTGTTTTTTTAAATCAAAATGCCAACTGGTCTGCGCAATCATTTCAAATTCACGTTGTAATCGTTGGCTAAACTCTACCGTTTCATTAACTTTAGGTAATTCTAGCAATCCAATTTGAAATTGCCATATCTTTGACTGTTCATGCACAATCAAACGCTCTAACTCAGCTTGTTGGAAACCATCAGGAATATTTTCAAATTTTAACTGTTGTGCTAAAACTTGAAATTGTTCTGCTGTATTTAATCCCATGTGTTCCTCCTAATCTTGTCGACTTTGCCAAATAATATGAAATGTCAGCATAATAAATAACTGGGCCACCGTAAAGCTTAAAACAAAGACTTTAAAATCGGCCGTTAATAACCAGCTGTGTTGACGAATAATTGCCAATGGGTTTGCTACCAAATCCCATGAATTTAATCGAGCAAAGCGACCTATATACATTGCTGTTGCCGAAACCCCACTCATACCAATATAAAATAGCGCCTGTACATACCATTCATTTAACAAGTTCATTGAATCAACAATCACTTCTAAACTGATTAATCCAATTAAAATTCCCATCATGATTCCAGCACATAAAATACCATAATTCATATATTGAATACCGGTCGCCAAAGCGGTTCCGATTGCTGATAAGTGACTAAAATCGGTTAGTAAATACATCGCATTGGGAAAGAAAATCAACCAGAGAATAAACATCCCCAGCGCCATCATTTTATGCTGTTGCCGTTTCATTTGCTGATATATCAAAGCAAAGTCTAACGGCAACAAAGCTAAAAAGACATTCCAAATTAAAAAATCAAAGCGCGAAGGTACGACATAGACCATTGCCCAAAATAAAATTACCAACAGATGCAAACCACCTACTAAATATTTTTCTGATTTCTTCATAAAAAACCACCATTATTAAATTCATCATGTCTCTTTAAATAACTATCATACCATAATCACTAAGACGTCAACATGTGTTTCAAGCAATCAAAGTGTCCATCCCAATATCTTCTAAATTTAAAAATTTAAATTAAAAAGAACACCATAAATCTAATGAATTACAGCATTCCAATTAATTAATAATTAACCATCGAATGGGCATTCTCAACACATCAATACGGTTAATTTTTCATTAATACTATTTTTCGTCTTCAGCTGGGTGTAATAAAATGGCCACGGTTTCATTCAATTCTTCAACCCGCACTTCAATGGCTTCTTCAGCCGTCCGCACCTTAACTTCAACGATTCCTTCGGCAGCTTTCTTTCCAACTGTGACACGAATTGGCAAGCCAATCAAATCTGAATCAGCAAATTTAACTCCCGGACGCTCATTGCGATCATCTAAGAGCACTTCATACCCTGCCGCTGTTAATTGAGCATAAATTTGATCTGTCAAAGCACCTTGTTCGGCATTAGTATACTTAATTGGTACTAAATGAACATCCCAAGGAGCAATTGCCTGGGGCCAAACGAGACCATTACCATCAGCATTTTGCTCAGCAATCGCTGACAACAAACGTGAAACCCCAATTCCATATGAACCCATAATGATGTCTTGTTGACGCCCATTAGCATCCAAAACTTGTGCACCTAAAGCCTTAGAATATCGAGTCCCAAGCTTGAAGATATGTCCAATTTCAATTCCCTTAGTAAAGACCAAATGACCTTGACCGTCAATAGTTGGATTACCTTCTAGCGCAACTCGAATATCTGCTACTTCGTCAATTCTAAAGTCCCGACCAATATTAGCGTTCAAATAATGGAACCCAGATTCATTTGCTCCCACGGCCACATTGACCATGTCTTGAACCCACTCATCAGCAATAATTTTAATTTCTTCGCCAACACCCACAGGTCCAAGTGAACCAAAAGTAGCTCCCAATAATTGTTCAGCTTCTTGTTCAGTCGCCATCCGCAATTCAGTTGCTCCAGTTACATGAGTCACTTTAACTTCATTGACTTCATAATCGCCACGTACTAACAGCATCACAGGTTGATTATCAGCCATCATCAAAATCGTTTTCACTAATTGTTGTGGCTCGCGCTTCAAATATTGCGCTAACTCATCAATGGTTTTTACTTCAGGTGTTGCAATCTTCTCAAGCTCACCCATTGGCGCATGCGACTTATCTGGCGTGTATAGATCCTTGGCCATTTCTAAATTGGCAGCATAGTCAGATTGATCAGAATAAGCAATAATATCTTCACCAGCACTGGCAGGCGCTGAAAATTCCTTTGAATCCGATCCACCCATGGCACCAGCATCACCCACGATGACTCGATAATTTACGCCAACGCGGTCAAAAATATTAATATATGCTTGTTCCATCTGCTTATAAGCTTCATCTAATCCAACTTGATCTACTGAAAATGAATAAGCGTCCTTCATGATAAACTCACGCCCCCGAAGCAGACCAGAACGCGGGCGTCGTTCATCACGTAACTTATTTTGAATTTGATAAACTGTCAAAGGTAACCGCTTATAAGATTTAATGTCATCGCGAATTAACGAAGTCATTAATTCCTCATGCGTAGGCGCTAAAATCATATCTCGCTCATGCCGATTTTGTAATTTAAACAAATCTGGACCATAGCTTTCATAACGTCCTGATTCTTGCCATAATTCGGCGGGCAACAAAGTTGGTGCCAACATTTCAATTGCATCAATGTGTTCCATTTCTTCGCGAATGATGGTCTCAACCTTTTGAAATACCCGCTGCGCTAATGGCAAATAGGCGTAGACTCCAGCTGAAACGGGCCGAATATATCCAGCACGTAACATCATTTGATGTGAGATCACCTCCGCATCAGCGGGCGCTTCCCGCAATGTTGGAATGAACACTTTTGATTGTTTCATAATTACCTTCCCTCTGCTTCACTAACTAGCATTTTGCTTTAGCCATATTTTACCATATCCCACCATCCCTTGCTGAAGAACTTCCCTGTGCCAACAGGTCACGTGGCTTTAGGTTGCCAAGACAGTGTGGTCTAAAATCTGCTTTTAAACATCAATATTTTCAAAAATATTAAAAAGCTATGAATGGGACAGCATACCATTTCATAGCTCATCATATCACCAATTTTATCGCATAAAACCTAATGCATACCACCTAATAGATATAATAGGGGCATCACAATTAACATTGAATCAAAACGATCTAAAATCCCACCATGTCCTGGTAAAATACTTCCCGAATCTTTAACTTTATAATAACGTTTCAATCCAGATTCAATCAAATCACCAAACTGTCCGGCGACTGATAAAATCAAAATCATGCCCAACACAATGGGTAAACTATAAGCTTGTGGGAAAAAGTAAACGTAAATCCCCATAATTACGACCGTTGCAAGTGTCCCCCCAACTGAGCCTTCCACTGTTTTATTGGGGCTTAAGCGGGGAATCAGCGGCGTTTTACCAATTTTACGCCCAATCATGTACGCTCCTGAATCAGTTATCCAGACAACCAACATCCCAAAGAAAATCACACTCAGACCGGCTGCCCGGGCTTGAACGAGGAAATGGAACCCCATTCCGATATACATCATTGCTAAAGTAAAGACACCCGCATCCTCAAAACTAAATTGATTCTTGCTGATAACGGTATGAAATAACATTAATAAGATAAATACATATAATAATGAAGAATAACTTAATTCATCTGGTAAATATTGATTCCATTGTTGCCAAGTGGATGAAGGTAAAGTCATACATACTACTCCCACCATCGAAATTATAGCTTCAAATGAAACTAATAATTTTTTACGCATTAAAATAATTTCACTCATGGCAATGATGGCTAACAAAGACCCCATGATATCTAACCAAACTCCACCAGCTAAGACTGTGGGAATAAAAATCAATAGGGCCACAATCGCCGTAATCACTCGTGTTCGCATAACACTCTCCTCAAATATTTAATTAACCTTCTTTAATTCCACCAAAACGGCGATCCCGCTTTTGATAAATTAAAATAGCTTCTTTTAAAGCTTCAGCCGTCATCTCGGGCCAATGCTGGGGCAAAAAAACAAATTCACTATATGCTAATTGCCACAACAAAAAGTTCGAAATTCGCTCTTCACCACTGGTTCGAATCAAAAGGTCTGGATTCTGATATGGACTCAAATTGGCCGTCATCAAATTTTGATCAACCAACGCTTCATTAATATCAGCGACTTGCAAATCACCATCTGCAACCTGTTGGGCAATCGCTTGAATCCCGGTCACAATCTCAGCCTGACCACCATAATTTAAAGCAAAATTCAACACCATCCCCGTATTTTGGGCCGTTTGTGCCACCGCATCTTGCACAGCTTTTTGTGTTTCACCCGGTAATTGATCTATATAGCCCATCACATTCACCCGGACATTATTAGCAATCAATTCAGGTACAAAAGTATCAAAAAACTTAGTTGGCAAACCCATTAAGAATTTCACTTCGCTCGCCGGACGCTTCCAATTTTCCGTGGAAAACGCATAGACAGTTAAAACTTTGACCCCTAAATCACTCGCCGCTTTCGTGATTGTCTTAACAACTTCCATCCCCCGTTGATGTCCTGCAACTCGAGGTAGGCCTTTTGCTTTTGCCCAACGTCCATTCCCGTCCATAATAATAGCGATATGTTGTGGCATTAAATCAGCCCGTAAAACTTCAGAAGCTGACTTGCTGTCTGCTTTTTTGTTAAAAAACATGCGCTTGTTCTCCTACCTCTTTTGATCTTCTTGCTCAATTAACTGCTCAATTGTTGCTATCACTCCATCATGTTCGTTATCAGCCACCGCTGTTGACGGGATGCGTTCATGCATAAACGCTTCAGCATTTGGCATCACATATGGGTGACCCACATACCGTAACATCTCCAAATCATTACTATTATCACCAAACGCTGCCATTTCATCGGGTTGAATTCCATAAATGTCACTTAATGCTTTTAAGCCCGTACTCTTATCGGTATGCGCCGCCAAAATCGACACCGACCCGAAACCAGATCCCGTCGTATGTAGCTCTTCGCCAAATGTTTGCCGAAGTTCTTTGACATATTCTTTAACGTTGGCATTCTCTGGCCAGATTAATTCCATTACCAAAATATCATCATCAACTTCAACTAACTTATCAATTTGTTCCACCCGCGGATAAAATTGACGAACCGCTTGAATTATTTCAGGCGTCGCATGATTAGAAACATAGGCTGCTTTAGCCCCAGAAAGGATAATCAAATTCTCCATTTCCGCTCTCGTTGACGCATTCCAAGCGACTACTTTTTTAATTTGCGCTTTAGAAACTGGTCGTTCATATAAAATATCTTCATTATCAGAAACCATAGCACCATTACTAGAAATATATAATAAGCGTGCTGGATTAACGGGAGCGAAATACTGCTTAATTTGGTCCAAATGATTTCCCGTTGCGACCACCAATTTCATATCCCGGGCATCCATTTGATCTAACAAAGCGGTAAAGCGTTGATAATCAAATTTTTTACCATTATTTAATAAAGTTCCATCTAAATCGGTTGCTACTAATTTAACTGCCATGCTGTTTACTCCTTACTTTTAAAAATAAACCACTTACTCAATCCATAATTGGCAATAATAACAAAAATATTTTGAATAATATTCCAGATAAAATCATTTTGCTGTAAAGCGCTCACACCCAACCACATAATCGCTGATCCCAATAGACCAGTTAATAATCGGGCAAAATAAAAATTGAACGTTTCACGTAAAATCGCTGAAAGTCCTCGGGATTGTGATTGAAAGACCCAGCGTCGGTTGGTTAAATAGGCAAACAAAACCGCTAAAAACCAAGCACTCCAATAAGCCAATTGGTACGGCCATGCCATCAAATGCAAGGCTCCATAGACAACAATATTCACGAGTGTCGTCAAACCCCCAAAGACTAAATAGAGGATTTGTTCCCGATATTTAACTAACAATTGTTTTAACTTTGTCAAAAATTTTCCCTGCCTTATCTCCATTTTTTGAATTTAGGACAACTTACCCCATAATTCTACATTTCTTAATTGTACCATTGAATGCATACGGATAACACTCTCGACCTTTCTAAAATTTCTCATAAAGCATAACTTATCTCAATATTTTCGAGTATAATAAAGAGGTTTAGTATTAGTTTAAAAATCAATATTTTAAAGGATTCATCATGCCAAATACAATAAGTTCAGCCGGCAATTCCAAATCCGGCCACATCAATCAACCAAAACAGCTCCTTCATACAAATACACCTATCAACTGGAAAACCGTTTGGATTGCTCCGACCCTTTCGTGCCTTGCTCAAATCTTAATCTGGTGGACATACCCGCTAATTTACTCTAAACAATTAAGCGCTGGTCAATGGCAGAATAATCCCTGGTTGTTGACCTACTCCATTTTTCTCGCCTTAGCTATCTACTACACTTTCAATGATGCTTTTAAGGGCTGGCGCCACTATTTGTTGCTCCTCGTTCCCCTCTTCTTATTATATTTTTTATATCATGAAGTTACGATCCAACAATTTATTTTGCTTTTTTTAATGCCCATATCCCTTATCTTATTCCATTTCAAATGGCTTAATTTACAAAATATTTTTGGCTTAATTTTATATTCGGGGGTCTCGACCCTTTCGATGCCGGTTGTCATCTTTTATCAACAGAACACTTTCTTAACTAAGCCTTTCTTACTTAGTTTGCTCCCTCTATTGTTAAGCTATTTATTTTATATGAGTATTATTTTCGTGCCCGAAGGTAAAAAGAAGCGCATGACCGCCCTCGTTTTTGGAGTCATGTTATTATTAAATACTCTCTCTCTACCTTGGAACATCTGGACAATTTTGGCACTTATCATCATCGTCTTTACTTGGATGGTCCTGATTAATTTAGATTTGAAACAAAAATTCCGAATGAGCTTCTTTAGTATTTTACAAGCCGTCACTGTCTTATTAATCTTTTTCCAACAATCTCATTAACCTACACACAAAAGGCCGCTAAGATTTTTAACATCTTAACGACCTTTTTTTATTTTAAACTTCCACTAAATCTAACGTTGCGATATAACTTAAATTCCTAAAATGATCATTGTAATCCATCCCATAACCAACTAAGAAATCATTCGGTGCGCTTGCCCCAATATAATCCACCGGGAAAGCAACTTGTTGGGTTTGGCGTTTATCAAAAGCCACCGCAATTTTCACTGCCTCAGCTCCCCGCGCTTGAAGTAATTCTTTCAACCACAATAGCGTCAATCCACTGTCAATCACTTCATCAAGTAAGATGACCGTTTTACCCGTTACATCTAAGCGCAAATCATCTAATAACGTCACTTCACCGGTCGAACCATCATTCAAATAGCTGCCAACCCGCAAATAATCCATCTGCACATCTCCACCAATTGCGCGTAACAAATCGCCCATCCAGAGATAAGCTCCTTTCATTACGCCGACAAAAATCACTTCCGATATCTGATCGGCATAATCTTGCTGTATTTCAGTGGCCACACGTGCGACCATTTGACTAATTTGGGCCGCAGTGAAAACCGTCGTTCCTAGTTGTGCCCGTTTCATGCTTCTGCTGCCTTCCATAAATCAAATAATGCATGGGTTTGCTCTTTGGCTGGGCCAACCGCAAAAGTATAAAGCGGTACCCCAACTAGCGCCTCAACCCGTTGCAAGTAATGTTTCGCATTCAATGGCAAATCATCCCGATTTGTAATTCCACTCAAGTCTTCATCCCACCCTGGTAACTCTTCATAGATGGGTTCTACGCGTTCTAAATCACGCATCGATGCTGGATAATTTTCAATTCTTTTTCCATCTAACTGATAAGCCACCGCAATTTTAATAGTTGGTAATCCCGAAAGCACGTCCAATGAATTCAAGGCCAAATCAGTGAAACCACCAATCCGGGCCGCATGCCGCATAATGACAGTGTCTAGCCAACCAATTCGGCGTGGGCGTCCAGTTACAACCCCATATTCATGAGCCACTTCTCGAATATGGTCACCCGTTGCATCAAATAATTCTGTGGGAAAAGGACCATCCCCGACCCGTGAAGTATATGCCTTCATCACTCCAACCACCCGTTGAATAGCAGTTGGTCCGACACCACTTCCAATTGTTGCACCGCCACCAACTGGTGAAGATGACGTTACATATGGATAGGTCCCCTGATCAAGATCTAACATTGCGCCTTGCGCACCTTCAAATAAGATTCGTTGTTGCTTTTGCACAGCCGCGTTAATTAACTCAGCTGTATCCATAATATATGGCTTCAATTTTTGTCCATATTCTAAGTATTCATCAAGCAAAGGCTCCAACGCAAGCGGTTCATGGTGATAAATTTTCTCTAAAATTTCATTTTTTTCCGCTAAAACATAACTAAGTTTTGGCCGTAATTCAGCTTCATCCAGCAAGTCAATCATCCGAATCCCGATACGGGCCACTTTATCCATATAAGCAGGACCGATTCCCTTGCCAGTCGTCCCAATCTTTTGGTCACCTTTTTTTTCATCAACAAGTTGGTCTAACAACTGATGATAAGGAAAAATAACATGCGCGCGGTCAGAAATTCGTAAATTGTCAGTTTGCACCCCTTCTTGTTGCAACTCCGCTGCTTCTGCCAATAGTGCCTTAGGATTCACCACCGTTCCATTACCTAAAACAGCTAACTTATCCGCCGCAAAGATTCCCGATGGTATCGCTGAAAGTTCAAACTTGTGACCATCAACGTAAATCGTATGCCCCGCGTTATTTCCCCCTTGGTAACGCACTACCATATCAGCTTCTGCCGCTAATAAGTTAGTTAACTTTCCTTTACCTTCATCACCCCATTGACTCCCAACTACTACAATGCCTGCCATGTTATTATTAACCTCCTGTTTTTATATCTACTTATCAGAAAATGTTCGTGTTTTCATCTGTTCGCAAACTTTTACTTAAACATCTTAGCAATTAATTCGGAAATTGACAACTTTTCTGTGTTATTTTTAAGTTGTTAGCGGTATTATCGCATGCTTTCTTTAAATTATTTAAAAATAGTTCGGTTTTTGCGCTTGACGAAATTTAAAATTCAGAGCATAATTAGAGCCGTTGTTAAAACGCTATTTATTATTTTGAGGAGCAGATCATATGTCTTTTATCAATCGGTATTTTCATTTAAATGAGCTACATACCACCCACCAACGCGAATTCGTCGCTGGTTTGACCACTTTCGTAGCCATGGCGTATATTTTATTCGTCAATCCTACCATTTTAAGTGCGTCGGGGATGGACAAAGGTGCGATTTTCACAGCAACAGGGCTAACTGCCGCAGTTGCCACTATTTTTATGGGTATCTTTGCCAATTATCCCATCGCCATTGCCCCTGAATTAGGAATTAACGCTTTCTTCTCATATTCCGTAGTTATCGGTATGGGCATCCCATGGGAAACAGCCTTAGCTGGTGTTTTAGTCGCTGCTTTACTGTTCTTACTACTAACCTTATTTAAAATTCGTGAAAAGATCATCAATCTAATCCCAAAAGACTTAAAAGTGGCAATCGCGGCCGGAATTGGCCTTTTTATCGCTTTCATTGGGTTGCATGAAGCCGGACTCATCGTGGGCAATTCTGAGACGATGGTTTCTTTGGGCCACCTTTCATCAGGAAGCTCCCTCTTAGCCATCTTTGGAATTATCATCACTTTTGTATTAATGTCTCGAAATGTTCCCGCGGCCATCTTCATCGGAATGATCTTAACTTCAATCGTCGGAATCATTTTTGGACAAATCGATCTTCCAACTAGCATCGTGGCGCCTGCACCATCTTTGGCTCCCACTTTTGGGGTGGCATTTCATCATTTAGGCGACATTAAATCGCTACAATTGGTCACCGTCGTACTAACTTTCCTATTAGTCACTTTCTTTGACACCGCCGGAACGATGATTGGGTTAGCAACCCAGGCCGGCTTTATGAAAAATAACGAAATGCCACGTTTAGGAAAAGCTTTAGGGGCGGACGCTTTGGGGATGACCTTAGGTGCAGTCTTAGGAACCTCACCCGCTTCTGCCTTTGTTGAATCTTCAGCTGGAATCGCAGTCGGTGGTCGTTCAGGACTGACTTCTGTTTACACAGGAATGATGTTCTTCATTGCTTTGTTATTCTCACCCTTACTCACGGTGGTGACACCCCAAGTCACTTCAGCTGCGCTCGTCGTTGTTGGAGTCTTAATGGCTCGTAACTTAAAAGATGTTAATTGGCATGACTTCGCGATTGCCGCTCCGGCCTTTCTAATTGTTATCGGAATGCCGTTAACTTACTCCATTTCTGATGGAATTGCCTTAGGTTTCATTCTCTATCCAATCACCATGATCACAACTAAGCGTGCTAAAGAAGTCCCTTGGATGATGTATATTCTTGGATTTGTTTTCTTAATCTATCTATTCATCATCGCCCACTAAATGCAAAAAATAATATTTTAAACAAATTAAAAATGCGGTTGGATTAAATCCAACCGCATTTTTTAATGATATTTAACGTTCATCTGGTTCTTCATTCGTTTCGACTGTCACTTGAAATACATCTTCGGTCGAAGCTAATCCCCGTAAAATTTGTAACAACAAAATCAACCAAGTAAAAGCAAAGCCAAACGCAATCATTTCAAAAGCCGTCAAGGAAAGGTAATGTAATTTTGAAAACAAAATATCGGAAATCACAAGACCACCCGCCAAGGCATAAGATACTATCAAAAATTCCCAGCTGGCCTTAGGTAACAGCCACCGAATGGCCGCAATCATTACCAAGACCAATGAAACCAAACATTGGGCAATATCGTCATGAATACGATGAAATAGGCCCGGATTATTCGGAAACAACCCAATCGCCCCTACCGCAATTGCCGTGAACGAGAAAAGCAATCTTAAAATAAACAGACGCCAATCCCCGCGAATCGTAGCATTTAATGTTGAAAATAAATAATCTAAGATCGTCAATAAAATTAACGCCGAAAAAATCAAAGTAAAATTAAAAATCCATCCATTTCCTACATTTTTAGTCCCTAAATAGCTAAAGTTATGTTGCCACCAACCAGCCGAACCGTTCGTGGCCATCGACATCACAACTCCCCCAAATAAGGTTGCAATTAAAATTGAAACGATTCGTTCAAATTGAACCCGCTGGCCCACGACCACCATCGCATAACTCATGATTCCCACAAAGCTACCGATAATGGTGCTCATGGTATAAATATCAAGACAGGCACCGGCAAACGCTGATGAAATCAACCGCATCATTAACGCTAAGACCACATACCCAATCAAGCCATAAGCAATCGTTAGCGTGGTCAGATTAATCCAACGACGCACCCCGCCGCGTAATTCTTGCCGTTGGTGAAACAAGGTCACCATAAAACCTACAACCCCAAAAAAAGTTCCCAAATAAATGGTAATTTGCGTTAACGAGTTTGCCCCCGTTAATCCCACCGTTTTCGTCTGCTGAAATAAGAAGTTACCTAGGGCAATTAGTACCGCTAATACACCGGTCATCATTGCATACCTAAACGCAAATTTTTCATTCCCTTTTTCATGTGCGGGATCTTTTTTTATCACATATTGATTATTCACATTTTGAATTTCCAGCTGATTATTTTGAGCTAGTCCTAAGTCATTAAATAATTCTTCTGGAAAATCAACTACCCTTTTTACCATCTTCCATTCCCCTATTATTTAGGCGCGCTAACGATGATTTAATTATTAAATCCATCTAACACAGTCGCCACGTGAATCTTTTAAATCTCACACAAGCTCCCTACAAGCCTACTCGGAATCCATATACTTTGCAAACCACAAAAAAGCCAGCACAAACGCGTACTGGCTTTTGACATCGCAAATTGTGATAAAAAATTATCCCAACTTGTTGTAGTATTCAACGATAAGAGCTTCGTTAAAGTCACCATCCAACTCTTCGCGCTCAGGCAAACGAGTTAAGGTTCCTGTCAAGGTGTCCTTGTTAAAGTCCACGAATGGCAAGTGACCAAATTGTGATTCAACGGCGGCCAAGATGTATTCGTTCTTTTGTGACTTCTCACGAACAGAAATTTCTTGTCCAACCTTCACTTCATATGAAGGAATGTCAACACGCTTACCATCAACCAAGATGTGACCATGGTTAACTAATTGACGGGCTTGTTGACGTGTAGTTGCCAATCCCATCCGGTAAACGATGTTGTCCAAACGAGTTTCCAACAAAATCAAGAAGTTAACACCGTGCGTACCTTGGCGAACCTTACCAGCTTTGTTGAACAAGTTGTGGAATTGACGTTCTGTCAAACCGTAAGTGAAACGCACCTTTTGCTTTTCGCGCAATTGTGTTCCATAATCTGAAAGCTTTGAGCGACGACCATTTCCATGATCACCAGGGGCGTAGTTACGGCGAGCAATTTCTTTACCAGTTCCTGACAAAGAAACACCCAAACGACGTGAGATACGGTACTTAGGACCAGTATAACGTGACATAATGTATGTCCTCCAGAATTTTTATTTGGTTGAATTCTAGAGAATTATCTCATATTCGTGCAATTCATCCTAACTTTCACCGCTGCAGCGCGGTTACTAGTGAGGCCTCGCCATCGACTGAAACGAGGACGACAAATTGTTGACGAGCTTACGGATAATCCGCTGCAGTTTTCAACACTTTTTAAATCATACCAATAATCAACGACTTTGTAAAGAATTTTATAATCGAATTTCGTAGCGACTCCCCGCATACTGCGTGCGCACAAACTCAAACGGTTGGTTTTGATTATCAATGGTGATTTGCGATAAGACTAATACCGGCTCCCCAGCCCGCAAATCCAACAATTGACCAACCTCTTCGCTGGCCACCCCTGCAGTTACGACACGCTGAGCTTCTCCAATCACCAGCCCATTATTCAATAGTGCTTGATATAGCGAATCTGTAATAGTTGCCTTGTCGATCCCTTTTAAACGACTTTGTGGCACCGTGGCAACTTCAAACGCAATCGGTTCAGCATCACCATACCGCACTCGCTGCATTCTTAAAATATCTGTATCAATCGTAATTTGTAACGCCTCAGCCTCTTGAGGTGTCGGCTGTCCTAACTTATAACTAATAACCCGTGATGAAGCTTTCTTACCGGCTAACTTCATTGTCTCCGTAAATGAAGACGCACTATCTAGATTTTCTTGCACCCGTGTCGTTGCTACAAACGTTCCTGAACCAACCCGCCGTTCCAAATATCCTTCGTCTACTAATAAACGAATTGCTTGGCGCAGCGTCATCCGTGATACATCAAATTGTAAGGATAGATCACGTTCAGCTGGAATTCGCTCTCCAGCTGTCCAACGACCAGCTTCGATGGCTTCCTTAATTTCATCATGTATTTGAATGTAGATTGGCTCAGTCATATCAATATCCTTTACTTTTTAATTACCGCATCCGCTGGTGTAAACTTGCGGCCCATACTGTAAGTTGTTTCTAATTCTGTTAATTGGGCATCAAAGAGGTTAAAATCAGCATCTTTACCAACTTCTAGCGTTCCCTTCCGATCTAGCAAACCAAATTCAGTCGCTTGGTTAACTGAAGCCATATGCACTGCCTCTTCCACCGTTGCACCAGTAAAGTGCATCATGTTCAAGAAAGCGTGCTTAAATTGCAAAACCGAACCCGCTAGCGTTCCGTCTTCCAAACGAGCTTGTCCATCTTTAACCCAAACCTTTTGACCACCTAATTCTGAAACGCCCTCACCAAGCCCCTTGGCCCGCATTGAATCAGTAATCAAATCAATCTTTTGCGCTCCCTTTAACTTAAATGCTAAGTTTACCATATCCGGCACGACATGGAAGCCGTCAACAATCATTTCAGCATACATATCTTGATCCAACATGGCATGTCCGGTTACGCCTGGATCACGATGCTTCATGGGCCGTTGCGCATTATACAAATGAGTCACATGCTTGACTTTCGAATTAGTTTGTAAGAATTCACGCGTTGCATCGGAGTGTCCAACTGATCCAATAATATTATTTTCAATCAAATAATTTTCAAATTCAGCTAAGTTTTCAGCTCGTTCTGGTGCATATGTAATCAAACGCACCCGTCCACCTGAAAGCTCATTCCACTCCTCCACCAATTTAACACTTGGCGCAATAATATATTCTTCCGGTTGCGCCCCCTTATAATGAGGGTTCACAAAGGGACCTTCTAGATGTACACCCATAATGGCTGGCTCTTTTTTGGCCGCCACCTTCACAGCTTTCATTGATTGTGAAATATTCTCGACACTTTGCGTCATAGTCGTTGGGAAAACTGAGGTAATTCCTTCAGTAATCTCATCTTGAACCATTTGCACAATTTCATCAGCGTCCCCATCCATCGTATCAAACCCATAGGCTCCATGCGTATGTACATCAATAAATCCAGGCACCATGACTGCACCCTTGGCATCCACAACCTCGTCATTTGCTTGTTCTTCATATTGATCCATGGCTCCTAATTGTTCAATCGTTTGATTAAAACGAATAAAGCCCTTCTCAATCACTGACCGTGCTCCAGTCCCGGTATAAATTTTTGCGTTAATAACTACTTTACTCATGATACGTTCCTCCAAATTGGATAATAATGGTCTATACCATTTACTCTTATTATAAGCCTTTTTGGTAAAAATGTATGCGCTTTTTTGAATTATTTTGCCAACCCAACCAAATAGGTTTCGCTCACAAATCCTTTAATTCCATTATAAATATGTTTCGCTCGACTTGCTTTTTGAGTCACCCCAAAAACGGTCGGCCCAGTTCCAGACATTTGTGCTCCATCAGCGCCAAACTGTAACATTTTATTTTTAATTCTTAAAATGGCTGGAAATTGATGTGCCGTGACTGGTTCCAAGACATTATACATCGACTGAACTAGCCCCTTATAATCGCTCGTCTGTGTCGCTTGCATTACTTTGGCCATTTCGCCATGTTGTAAGGTTTGATAGTCCACCACCCGGAGTAATTTTGGGGTCGAAACGCTGATATCGGGCTTGGCGATTACAAAATGTAAAGCTGGCATTTTTTGCTCCAAAGGGAGAACCCGCTCACCGCGCCCCATCACCCGCGATGGACGTGAATAGATACAAAATGGCGCATCGGCATCAATCGTCAAAGCTAATTGGGCCAAATACGCTTCAGAATAATTTAATTGCCATATGCGATTTAACGCCCGCATCACAGCCGCAGCGTCTGCTGAACCACCGCCTAGACCAGCCGCAATTGGAATTCTTTTTTGAATATGGATTTCAATGCCTTCAGTTTGCTCAGCGCATTTTTGCATCATTTCCGCCGCTTGATACGCCAAATTTCTTTCATTGACTGGTAAAAGTCCCGAAGTCGATTCGACAATGATTTTGCTGTGCTGGGACGTTGTCTTCACCGTCACCGTATCGGCTAGGTCAATTGCCACCATCAGCATATCCCATTCTTGTTGCCCATTCGAATGGATAAACGGCGTATCTAACGTTAAATTTAATTTTGCATACGCCTGTTCCAAGACTTCCATGAGGTGCGACTCCTTTCTATAAGTTAGTTTGTTTACATTATAACAAATTAACTTATCCACTCAAGCAAAAGCGCGCGTCGCCACAAGCTTTGCCACCTAGCCTGTCTTTCCAATCGCTTACATCACGGTCCGATTCACCAATTCTTCAAAATAAACCAATTGATCGGTCACATCGACCACTAAATGATCCCGCTTAAATAAAATTAAGCGCCACTCTGAAACATGGTCGTGATCTCGCTCGTTAATAAAATTATTCATGCTACCAGCATGATTTAACAAGATGTAACCCGCAAACTGTTCTAAAACGGCCGATAAATCGGTAAATTTCTGCGTTATCTGCGCGGTTCCTGGTTCATATAAGGCTACATAGAAGTTGCCCAATTCTGCCCGGGTATTTTCAAAATACCATTTAAAGGCTACTAAATCATTCATCGTGAGTCCCACATTCATTAAATAATCCACACTTAAACGAAAATGAATAGGCTCGACTTGTTGTTCATCAATCGCAGGAACATGGAATTGCTCCGCATAATATTCAGCTAAAGCTTGCCAAGTTAAGGGCTTGGCTATCGCCCCTGCTTCTAGCGCTTGTAATTCATCGGCATCCCAGCCCAGTGCCTCACTAACTTGCTTTAAACTCAATTGAAAAAATTCCCGCACAACTTGCAAATTATTCATTAAATCGCCTCCATTAATGTTTCTTTCATTATTTTTTTAATTATATAACAATGCAGGTTTGTAAAAAAGCAACCATCAATAGAATCCGGTGTTTTTAAACAAAAACAGCGTATCACTTCGTATGCACTGATTTTCAAATACAAACATTAAAAAATTCGCCATAATCAAAAAATTAAGACGAATCCATAACTTATGCTATTTATATAGAGTTCTCCAGGGTTATTAGTCCTGGTTCCATTTTCCATAATTGCCAACTTTGATGCATCATAGATAAACGCTGCAAAAATACTTGATCGTGGGTCACTAAGGTAATCGCCCCTACATAATTTTCCAAAAAATCTTGCAGTGCTAACAAAGCCGGCTCATCCAAATAATTAGTAGGTTCATCTAAAACCAACCAATTCGCTTGTGTTAATAGAGCAGCTACTAAGCTCACGCGAACCCGCTCACCGCCACTCATATGCCCAACCATTTGATGCACTTGTTCGCGGCGTAAACCAAACGCCCCCAAGAAATCACGGGCAGTTTGCTCGGATTCCATGGAATGCTCCAAAACATTTTGCAAAGCCGTCTGCTTTAAATTTAAATTATTCAAACGCTGATCAAAATAACCAATCTGCGTGTGGGTATGCTGCTGTGCGGCTGTCATTAACAGTTGTAACAAAGTCGTCTTTCCCACCCCATTGGCTCCCGTCAGCATCAATTTATCATGACCTTGGATCGTCATATTAACTTCAGCTACTAATTGATTACCATCTGGGGCAAATAATGGAGTTTGCGTCACCCGCGTCATTACTTGATTCGGTCGTGTTTGTTGTTGCATTTGTAACTTCAATGGTTTTCCTTGCTTGGGCCGTTCAGTTTTACGTACCGTGGCGGCCTTTTGTCGTAATACTCGCGCATTCCCCGTTAATTGGGCCTGTACTGTATCACCTTTTAAAGTATTATTATTACGCTTCACACGATCGCCCGCCTGCACCAATTTCTGTGCCTCAAATTGTAATTTCTTTTGCTGACGGCGCTCTTCACCTGCTTTTTTCAATTGCTTGGCTTGCTGCACCGCACGCTGTTTTTGATACGTAGCAAAATCAATTTTTTGTGCAGCCACTTGTCCATTTTCAAACGCCCATAATTGGTCAGCCACTTGCTGCAAAAAGTCTTCATCATGGGAAACCACTAATGTAATCCCTTTAAACCGTCGTAAAATTTGAATTAATTTTTGTTGATGCTTAAAATCCAAATTAGAAGTCGGTTCATCCAACAACAATACGTCCGGTCGGTCAATTAAAACCTGTTGTAAGCGCATCTGCATTGCTTGCCCGCCACTCATATCTTGATAATCACTATCTAATTGTTGTACATACCCGACTCGTCCTTCAACAAGCACTTCCGGCTGCCGCGCAGCTTGAATCTTTTGCAGGAGTGTTGTTTTCCCAGCGCCATTAGGACCAATGATCCCTACAACTTCGCCTGCTTGAGCTTTCAGTAAATCAGTTGTAAATAACTGCCCTTGTGCATTGTTTTGTACTAACTTATTAATTTTTATCATTTAAAAACCACCATCCTCAAAAAAGTTGAGACTGGCGGTTCATTAACAAACAAAATTCGATTATACATGTATACATGCGAAATCAAAAAAATGCCAAACTAATACCAACCAGTCTCTAAAATACAGTTCACCCTAAATAATCTTAGTAGTGTGCTATTTTCATCAAGTCTGATTAGTTGCGCATTGGATAATTACCCCGTGTTTTTAATTTCTTAAGATATTATCACATTAGCAAAGCCAAATTTATCTGTCAAATAATTTTTTATTTGTATTTTTAGACTTTTATTTGTAGAATAGACTAAGTAATGCCCCTGTAGCATAATGGATAGTGCAAAGGAGTTCTAACCCTGGGATGGGGGTTCAATTCCCTCCAGGGGCATATGTATATTTTTTCAAAACCCTGTTATATCGGCGTAATCGTTGGTATAACGGGGTTTTATCATGTAATTCATTATGTTAATTCATCGTTATTCCCCGTTAAAAACCAACAAGAACCACATCATTTACTACAAAGATTGCTTCCACGTTAATTTTTTGTAAACGGTGATGTATAAGCCTTGATTTAGAATTTGAACTAAAAAAGGCAATCAGTTAAACACCCTTAACTGATTGCCTTTATTTTTCAACCTATTGAATCGTCCAACCACCATCAATCACTAATAATTGACCTTGAACATACCGTGCTTCCGGACTTGTCAAATATACCGTTGCGTCCGCTACCTCTTGAGCTGAAGCCCATCTTTTCACGGGGGTCTGCTCAGCTACAGATTTTCCCATCGCACCATCCCCTTCAAAATCAGCTTGGTTCATCGGCGTTTTAATGGCTCCAGGAGCAATGGCATTAATATGAATTTGTGACGGGGCATAATCTAAAGCCAATTGCTTCATCCAGCCCAGCAATCCATGTTTGGCCATTGTATACGCAGCACCACCGCCGCCTGCGACTTGACTAGCAATCGAAGCCATATAAACAATCGTCCCATGCTGACATTGCACCATATTAGGCAAAATCGCTAAAGTTAATTGAACGACCGCCATTAAATCAACTTGCATAACGTGTTGAATCGTTGGATAATCGGTTGCCAAAGCAGGTTGATAAGCATCTAAAATCCCAGCGGTACTTAAAAATACATCAATTTTCGATAAATCCGTCTGTTCAATAAAATTCGTAATCGCGTCGGCATCTGCTAAATCTACTTTATAAGCTGTCAAACGCGGATGTTCTAGTGGAACCGCCTGTTGATCTAAAACCCAAACGGTCGCCCCCATTTCTAAATATGTTTTTACTTGCGCCAGCCCAATCCCGGATGCGCCACCTGTAATAAAAACAGTCTGTCCCGTGTAATCTTGTGATATCATCGCAATTCCTTATTTTGTTAAATCAATGCGTTTACTTAAGATCCCAATTAAAATTGCTCCTAAAACCAATGAAGCTAGTTCACCTAACGCCAACCATCCATAACTCAGCCAAAATGGTAATTTAAAGACTACCACTTGTTCTAAGGCCACAGTCCACATCATCACCGCATCAACAACGGTACTAATGACTAATTTCTTCCATACTGTATCAACGTGCCGCGTCAACCAATATGAAACACTAGTCATTGCTAAAGTTCCCAAGGTCCCAAAAGCAATGTCGATGGCCCCTAATGGCGAAGCTAAGTTAGCAATCAAAACGCCTAAACTTAAAGCCCAAATGTAACGTTTGTTAAAAATAGTTAAATGATTCAAACCTTCTGACAAACGTAATTGAAATTGCCCATACGCAAAGGGGGCCACTAGCCACGTTACAACAACGTACAACGCCGCCACAATACTAATTAAGGTCAGTTCATAAACTGACCGCTGTTTTGTCTCCATTTGATTCACTCCTAGTTTTTTATTCTAAAATAGTTTCCTATTTTATGCGTGGGATGGTTTCGAACCACTAGCGTTTATCATAACACAATCAACTCTCGTACATCAAAGAAACCCGCCGATTATTAACAAAATTACCTAATATTCATTGTCATACCACCGTAATTCAAAATGATTAGGAGATTTGTTACAATGAATCCATATAACCTTAAGGAGGAGTACATGTCTAAACATCAAAAAGGCTTATTTTTAGCAATGGCCGGCCCCGTATTTTGGGGGCTCAATAGTATCGCTGTTAAAATTTTATTGGAACTCGGCATTAATTCTGCATGGTTTGCGACCTTTAGATTGATAACTGCCGGAGTCCTCATTCTTATTTTCGCTTATTTCACTGAAGGATCCGCCATTTTTAGACCTTTCCACCACCGGCAATCCCTAATTCAATTACTTGTCTTTTCCATTGTTGGGATGTTTTCAATTCAATATGCTTATATTATGGCGATTCATTTTGGAAATGCAGCCACCGCAACGGTCTTGCAGTTTACGAACCCTATTATGATTGTCATCTTCTTAGCTCTCGTCAATCGACGCTGGCCCCGGCATCAAGACGTCATTTCAATCTTTATGGCCGTGATTGGAACCTTTTTATTAGCTACCCACGGTCATATTGGTGAGCTAGCGATGTCTAACTTAGCTTTAGCCTGGGGACTTATCACTGCCGTCGCCACCGTTTTTTATACCTTATTACCACAAAAGCTGATTGACGAATTCGGTTCTGTTTCAGTGTCAGGCTGGGCAATGTTCATTGCGGGTATTTTTGCTAACTTTATCCATCCTGTTTGGCAAAACGTGCCGACTTTTACCCCTCAGATTTCTAGTCTATTAATTTTTTCAATCGTCTTAGGAACGGCTTTTGCTTATATGATTTTCATCCAGAGTCTCGCTTGGATTTCTCCTACTACGGCCAGTACGTTAGGCGCCATTGAGCCACTGATTGCCACGATATTAACCGTAGCGTTCTTTCATGTTGATTTCGGTTGGATTGACTTCTTAGGTGCGCTATTGATTATTAGTACCGTCTTTATCCAAGCCTTAAAGCCAAAAGACCAACTCGAAAATAAATTTAAATAATAAAAAAATAAGACCTAACCAAGTATCTCCTGCACACAGGAACCTAGTTAGGTCTTTTTTGTTCTTTTAAATTTGTTACTTAAGTTAAGCTTCGTGTAATTGCCGATCTACCGCTTGATTGATTTCTACATCAGTCAACTTCAATTCAAAAAGCCCAAGCTTCAAATATGAGCGCCATGCGTGGGCAAAATCGCCTTGCCGGCGCTGATGATAACTATTCAAAAGCATCGTCAATTCGCCCATAATTTGATGCTGAAGCCGGCGCTGAGGGAATTTACCCAATTTTTCCAAATCTGCTGGTTCTAGGACCATCAAGTGCGTCCATTGTTGTTTTAAGCTAATCATTAAAAATTGAATCAGTCCCTGCGCATAAATATCAACCACCGCAACTGGCTGTGACGTCGTTGGCTTAGGCACGTCCGGATTCAATGTATCGGTTGCTTGCATTAACTCACCTAACGTTTGCACCAAATTTAAATAATCATTCAATAATAAATCATCCCGTTTTAAGGGGCGTTCCCATTGATCGGCAACTTCCAAAAAATTGGTCCGTGCTAATCTTAAATATCTTGCAAAATCAAGTTCCATTAACCTTCCTCACTGGGTTGTAATACTTCCACCTGGACCTTTGTCATTGGCATTGGACGTAATCCATCTTCAAAAATCCCTGATTGTGACGCCACTTCAATCGTTCGCCGTTCCTTTAAATACCAAGTCCCAATGAAATCATAATCCAATAAGACATCCATCCATGAATAGGCATCATGCCCATCTAAAACTTTGAAATGCCACTCTTGACCACCAATGGCCCGTGGATTTTCATCAAAGAAAATTTGAATCTCAACATTATGATCTAAGAGCATAGCCGCTCCATTTTCAACTGCTTGTAAAAAATAATTTGATTCAGCTGAAAGAACAAACAAGCGATCTAACATCCCCGCTGGCATTTCAGTTTGCACTAAGTTATATTGATAATTATCGGCTGTTTCCAACACATTATAATCAACTTGATAGTTAAAAGTTGTTTCCATATAACGTCCAAAATCCCGCAAGACATCAGCAACGGTCCGAATGTTATCCGCGGTATCTTTGGCTCGGTAATTCGATACTAATAAACTAGTTAATGCATGCGAATTCAAGAAAAGTTCTTTGCGCTCTAATGACCAATAAAATAATTTTTCCTGGGTACCCATTTCTACAAAGTAAACGCCACCTGCACTCGTCTGATTTTCCACAAATTGAAAAACGCCAGGTGCTTGTAACTGTTCAAACACCATGGTCAGCTCTTCGCGATCTTCTGGAGTGAGAATTGTATAATTTTTTACCCCCGCAAAGTTCAAGAAGCGATGCATCGCTAGTAAATACCAATCTTTCCACTGGTACTGACGGGGCACAATCGCCCATTTAGTATCTAAATGGTAACTCGTCAATGTCTGCAAAACTTGGTGTACAACATGCGGATCATTATTATGAATTAACTCATCCACCGCAGCAATACTCTTATTAATGGCCGCAATGTCTGCTTTCAATAAATCAGAATAGGCGGTTAGATGCCCTTGAATTCGATCAGTCATGAAGGTTACCCTCCTTTTTAATTAATGCTACCTCTGGCAATTGGCTGACATAATCATGATAGAGATTTTGAACAGCTGTCTTAAAGGTTTCAAAGTCACCAAATTCATCATTAATGGCTCGTTGCTCATAAATTAAAATCGTATCTTCTTTTGAATAATCGAGAATAATCGCATTATTTTCCGCAATTAACTTAGGGACTTCCAAAGCTTTTTCGTCCATCGAGCGGATATTAGCCAATTCTTTTTTCACTGCTTCACGCCGCGTTTTGGTCTCTTGCGATTCAAACATCCCCGCCTTTTCACCTAAACGGTCTAACTCCGCAGATAATTGTTGATATTGTGCATCACGTTCCTTTTGCGTATCAACAATTTTTTGCAATTCTTCATTGGAACGAGTTGTGTCTTCAATCACATCTGTATGATAACGCCGCCCGCTTTCAGATAATTCTACCGCTCGGCTCAATTTATCATATTCTTCTTCATCAAAAATGAAATTCACCGTCAATGGATCTAATAGCCCAAAGCGCCGCCGGTCCCACCAATTTCCAAAGTATAATTGATACACTCCATGGGTCTCTTCTTCATAATAAAAGAACGGAAATTTTTCGGACAAATATTCAATTAAGCGTTGTGCTAAATGGTGTGATAAATCTTCCATCAAATTATCAATCATCCGAAAATCCATCTGATTATCTTCAGCTTCAGCAAAATTCATCACAGTTGTTTGGTATTCTTGATTATTAATTAATTGATATAATACTCGATCATTATCTTCGTCAATTGCCTGTTTAACATCACTAATATATTGTAATTTTGCATCTAGCGTTTGTTTTAAATGTTGCTTATCATTGGGAAACTTAGTTTTTAAATACGGTGTCTGTTCCATCACAAACCTCCTGTGTGCTTTATTAACAATTTATAATTTAATTTTACACTTTTAAAACGCAATTAGCATCAATTAACTACGAGGTTATCTTTTTCTTAATGCTCATAAATTTATAAGCAAGTGATTGGTATCAGGTCAATATTCAAGATCACTGAATATTAAAAAAACACCCCAATTAAGAAGTGCAGATTTATCGAACAGTTTAGTATTGTTGTAAGTAAGTATCTAATTCCCACTGGGAAACATTTTGCCGATATGAACGATATTCGACCCGCTTAGCTGCCTCAAACGTCTCGTACAAATGTTTTCCTAACGCATCCCGCATTAACTGATCGGCTTCCAAATTATCCAGTGCAGCCAACAAAGTATCCGGTAAATCAGTAATACCCGCCTTTTTCCGTTCCGTTTCATCCATCAAATAAATGTTGCGGTCAACTGCATGGTTCGGTGTTAATTCTCGTTGAACTCCATCTAAGCCTGCCGCTAAAATCATGGCAAACGCTGTATATGGATTTGCAGTTGGGTCCACTGACCGTAATTCTAGACGAGTTGAATTGCCCCGCGCAGCTGGCACCCGCACCATTGGTGAACGGTTAGAACCAGACCAAGCCACATAGACTGGTGCTTCAAAACCAGGGGTCAAACGCTTATAGGAATTCACAGTCGGATTGGTTACTGCCGTAAAGGCCGCCGCATGCTCCAAAATGCCGCCTAAGAAATGATAAGCTGTCTGTGATAATTGAACCTCATCTTTTTCATCAAAGAAAACATTCCCGTCC
This sequence comes from Weissella kandleri, assembly GCF_001438705.1. GTDB lineage: Bacteria > Bacillota > Bacilli > Lactobacillales > Lactobacillaceae > Weissella > Weissella kandleri. The sequence goes on along the minus strand of NZ_JQBP01000006.1, from coordinate 38,061 downwards.
ATATTAAACAATGACATATTAACATGCATTCCATTGCCGTTAATGCCCGTTAATGGCTTAGGCAAAAATGTAGCATACAAACCATGCTTACGCGCAATCGTTTTAACAATTAACTTGAATGTCTGAATGTTATCCGCCGCCTCCAATGCATCAGCGTATTTAAAATCAACCTCATGTTGCCCAGGTGCGACTTCGTGATGAGCAGCTTCGACTTCAAAGCCCATTTTCTCCATTTCCAAAACAATTTCACGCCGCGTATTTTCACCCAAATCCAAAGGTGCTAAATCAAAATACCCCCCTTGATCATTCAATTCCATCCTAGGCTGACCATTCTCATCCATCTTCAGTAAGAAAAATTCTGGTTCAGTTCCTAAATTAAAAGCTTTAAAGCCTTGCGCTTCCATCTTGCGTAACCAAACTTTTAAATTACTCCGTGGATCACCCGCAAAAGGTTTCCGATCGACCGTATACACATCAGCAATAAAGCGTGCCACTTTTCCACTATGTTCATCGGCGGACCATGGAAAAATCATAAAAGTAGATAAATCAGGATATAAATACATATCAGATTCTTCAATTCGCACGAATCCTTCAATTGAAGATCCATCAAACATTAAATTATTAGCTAAAACTTTTCCCAATTGTGAAGTTGGGACTTCGACGTTTTTTATTACGCCAAAAACATCGGAAAACTGTAAACGAATAAACTGCACGTTCTCTTTTTGAATAATTTCTCTAATTTCATTCTTTTGATAATTTTTATGAACCATTTTGTCCCCCATCTGCTTCTTAACGCTTCATGCGTCCTATTTGCATGAATTCATTTTCCAAAGACTTCCGCACAACTTTTTGGCTCACGTCTTGCTGAGGCTTTTGTTGTTTTGCTTCAACTTCTGCAATCTCGGCAAAACTATACCCCATATCTAAATAATCCGCAATCTCTAAAATTCGCGTAATATGCTTTAAAGAATAGCGGCGCTGATTCCCAGAACCTCGTTTGGGCTGCACTAATCCTTGCTGCTCATAATATCGAATTTGACGCGCGCTCAGCCCAGTTAATTGGCAAGCTGCCCCAATTGTTAAGATTGCTAAATCACTCTTTAAGCCGTGTACCTGCTTCATGCGTCTGCCTCCTTAGGGAGTATTATAAACAATAATTGGTTCTACTGTTGATGATATGTTAACTTTCCTCACATTGAAACTGTTCTTAGCAAAAGTCAATTTAAGCTTGAATAAATTCTTCGACAGCTTGAACAAGCCGTTTTTGATCATTTGAATTCAGAACTAAATCGTACCATTGGATACCTTTTAACTGGTGTTTAAACCAGGTAATTTGGCGTTTGGCATAACGGCGAGACGCCTGTTGCAATCGTTGTTCCCCTGCCGCTAAATCTTCATCACCACGCAAATAAGGAAATAATTCTTTATAACCAATTGCTTGTTTGGCCGTAGCTGCATCAGGTAACTGCTGAACTAATTGTGCTTCTGCTAACAAACCTGTTTGCAACATACTTGTGACCCGTTGATTAATCCGTTCGTACAATACTGGACGCTCAGTATTTAAACCAATAATCAAAGCATCATAAATTCGATGCGCTGGTGGCTCTTGTTCTGAAAATGGTTTACCAACTGCTTGAGTCATTAACAACGCCCGAATCAAGCGGCGAATCTGACCGGAAACAATCCGCTCCGCACTCACGGGATCAACTTGACGCAAGGCATCCCTTAAGGGGGCTTCACCTTCCAAAGCAACCCGTTGTCGCCAAGCTTGTTCAGCTGCCGCATCCATCACCTGTGACTCATCAACTAAAGTCCGATCACCCAGCAGCGCTTGAATATAAAAACCAGTCCCGCCTACCACAATTGGAATTTTACCCCGGTCGGCAACCTTTTGAATCACCTGGCGCGCCTGCTGTACGAATTCCGCCACTGAATAATTCACATCTGGCTCGACAATATCGAGCATGTGATGCGGCACTTGAGCCTGTTCGGTCGGTGTGGCCTTAGCCGTCCCAATATCTAACCCTCGATAAATTTGCATGGAATCTCCGGAAATAATTTCACCATGATACCGCGCAGCTAAATCTAAAGAAAGAGCAGTTTTTCCCACTGCAGTCGGACCCACGATTACAATAATTTTTTGCATCTTTTTCATATCCTTGTCTGAATATTTGTTAATAACTATGATAAAATAATAATATCAATTAAAAAAGAGGTAATTCTAATGAAAAAATTTAATATGGGTCTGGTGACTGGTATTGCCGGAACATTAGTTAGCTTATTTGGTGCTGCTAAAGTTTATCACAAAGTAGCCATTGAACCAATCGAACAAGAAGAAGCTAAGTTTGAAGAAACTGAGTTACGGAGTGCCCGCAAGGCTGGTCATTCACACACACCTCGTTAAAATACAACTGCAAAAAAGACCTAGTTCATTGAATTGAACCAGGTCCTTTTATTTTTTATTGAAAGCATCAAATTCAATACATACTTCCAGTTATATGATATGTAAATATTACTTCGTCCGTCCAGTATACTTAGCCATACCACCTTTTAAGACATAAATATCTTGATAACCTTGCTTTTTGAGCTTACGTACCATTTTTTCAGCGCCTTGATTATCTTGGTCTACCAAATAAACCGGTTTGTCTTGACGGATTGCTGTATTATCTTGCAACAAAAATTGCAAGGGAATATTGCGCGCTCCTAAAACATGCTTGAATTTAAAATCAGCAGCGTCTCGTAAATCAATAATTTGGCCATTATGACTAGCCTGTTCAAACGCTTCACTTTCTAACAAAGTGGCATTCCGATTCAAAGACCATCGCGTCCAAGCGCGTAAACCAAATGTAATTAATAAGTAAATTACTAAAATTGCTATTAACGTATACCACATACAATTGCGTCCCCTAATTTATTCATAAATTTCCACTTAACATTTTAGCATAAATGCACTAATAACTCCTAATTAATTCAATTATTCAGTAAAACATTAACAAGACTCAATAACCCCTTAAAAACCCTGTTATATCAAAATTCACATACTCATCAACCATAATAAGCGTGCAACTTTTTTGGTCGATTGAGTGGTCAATTTCCCAATATCTTACTAAAACGTTCGGCAACTTCCTCCTTAGCTTTTAGTGTAACCTCCGCATAAATGTTCGCTGTGATTGTTATATCTTTGTGTCCTAGTCTAGCGGCTACCTTTTTACTTTCCATGCTATCAGATATTAATAAAGTAGCGTGAGTATGCCTAAATCCATGTAAATTCAAAAGCGGTAAGTTTTCATCGTGGTTTTTATTGTACCATTCAATAAAACGTTCGTTCGATTTCCTTATTGTTAAGATATGATAATTAAATATAAAGCTATCTGCGTTTATTGGCACACCTTTTAATAAAGATAGCTTTGATTGTTCTAATTTCCAGCTTTTCAGCACCCCCCACAAAACGGTATCTACATCCAAAACCCTGCTTTTGTCATGGTTATTTAGAACTTCATAATACGCAAGAGCTTTACTTGATAAGCTGCAAATGTGCGCGTCAAATCTTAACGTCATATCTTTAAAATTAACATCATTCCATTTAAGGACCATGATTTCACCGATACGCGGCGCCAGTTCTTAACAAAACAGTGAAGCGCGCAGGCATTTGATTTAATTAGATGTGATCCAATACTCCCTCATCCCTGATTCAAATAACTTGGTTTGGTGTTCGTTATAAAAGCGTACACCGCGCTTTACTGACTTTTTAGGCTACCATTCTAATAAGTTCTAGTGGGTTACTATCGCGGAGAATATACTTCACTGTCCACGGCATACTTAAAGACCTAACTAGCGTACTGCAACATTGTTTTAGAAGTAATGCATTTAGTCAAAAGCTTATTCGCCTTATCTTGAATGTCTTTTCTATTGATGTCGTCCAGCTATAGGCCGCCGAACAATTTTTTAGTCAATAAATGTCTCTTGAAATACCCGGCTACTATATCTTTGGTTGTTGCGTTATATCTTGTTGAATATAAAACTGCCACCATTCTTTAAATGCTTCATCAAATGTATATACTTCTGCTTTATTTACTTGCTTATCTTCGGTCACTGTCTCTCCATTATCAACATCCGTTAATAACTGGGCTTCGATTAGTTGCGCCTCTCTCTTACCTGCAACAGTTTTATACTTATAAACACGTTGCTTTTTTCGGTTATCACATCCTAAATATACGCGCACTTCATACTTACCATTGTTCTTTTTTCTAATACTCATTTTTATAATCCTTTCCTTTTACGACGCCCCCACGGCTATGTATTGGATAGGTTTTTTATGTTGTTCATTGAATATTAGATATTAAACAAAAGTGAACCCAAATCTGGACCCACGTACAAAGCTAAAGAATTGCTATTTGTTAGCAGACCTTAAAAAATCAAAATAAGTTACTTATCGTTTTGAGCACCTTTTTCTAACTTTCTGTTATTATAAAACTCTCGTATCGTCCATGCATTGACTAATACTATCGGCAAGAAAAATGACCCTTCTAACTTAAATGACCACTCACTTACACTTACCGTAATAACGTCTCTGTTAAAATAAACGGCCATTAAAGCTAATACGGTTAAAAATATTGAAATTATAGACCAAATTACTGACTTTTTCATTTCTTAAATTCCTTGTTATCTTTTTAAAAACCACCTAATTTTTATATAAATAGCCACAATGATGTTCACAATAACTCCACTCAATATAAAAGTTGTAAAAGCCACCATTAAACCACTATCAGACCAACTAAATACATCTCTAGCATTATGAATATTAAAAATTAAATTAATTAAAAAATTTATTAATAAAATCGCATATATTAACAGCTGTCTTTTTAAAAATAATTCCATTAGGTTCACTCCTTTCAGCAAGGATAGACCTGCGTAATATTGCAATAATTTATCGTAGTGTATTGCGCCCCCCTGCCGTAACGTTTCGTTCCCCCAGCTAATCTTTAGACAGCCATAAAATGATTATGAACAATATGATGCCATATTTAAAGCTGTTTTATTACGACCACAAATATTTTTAAGATGAATACCTAAGGGTGTAGATTATACCAACAACCCCCGCCCTAGTCTCAACCAAGAGGAATGATACAGTGTTGTGTATTGTTGTTTATGGAAGGTTTAACTGAATTGCTGTGTGGCTGTAACCATGCCCCGAAAATACTACAACCTTATGTTATAAAAACTTTATATTGCTATCATTCCTACTAAGTTGATACCGCATTGATTCAACTTGCAGATTATCTTTTATTGCTTTTTGCAATGCTTTAATAGCGTTATTAGCTCGTTCATGAGTATCTGATCGAGTAGATTCAATTAATAATATCGCATTATGCGTGTCTTCAGTTAGCATAGTCCGCTGGCCATCACGCCAATTGAGACAACGACACACTGCACCCTTATCATCTGCATAAATCACTTCGCCAGATAAGGCAGGCTCATTATTATCATCTCCCAAGGGATAAAAATCCTCACCACCTTCTGCGACACCAAGAGTCATGTCACCCATTATCGCGTCCATGTCTTCTCCTCCGACTGGTACACCATAGCTCATAGAGATACTATTATAAATATCAACTAAGGGATTAATAGACCCAACACCTTTTCCTTGCGCAACACGTTTTAACAACGCTTCAATGGATGAGCGAGCGCCTTTCTTCTTTTTAAATTTTGTGTAATCATTCCTCCATTGTTTAATAATGACATTATCAGAGAAATTTTCTTCAGATAAATACTTTAAAGAGTTTTCCTTAGCAACGTTTAGCATATTTTCATACACATCAACATCTTTCAGAGTATTATTTACACCTTTAACAATTAAAACGTTTATTTGAGCCTCAGGAAATATGTCCCAAAAACTATCTTTAACAATCATATTATCCAATTTAAAATCCTCCGATTTATACCCAATACAAAAAATAGAACTATAATCACATTATAAAACTTACATTAATATATGTCTTGTTATCTATGAATAACTTCAAGCAAAAGTATGCATACAAAAATGTACCCAAAATCCAAAAGGTTGCCGAAAAAAGTTGCACCGTTTTTAATAGTGTTGCAGTCTGTTGCAACACCACTCAACGACAAATATAAACCTATATTTAACACCCTTGAAAGCCTGTATAATACTAGTATTGGAACGTCCTAGACTGTTAACAAATGTTGACATTCAGGGTGCAGGAAATGTTAGGATTCAAAAAAGACAAAATGCTAACATCAGAATGCTGGTAAATGCTAGGATTCAAAAAGCAATTAAACGCATCAAAAAAGACGACAACTCTTAAGAAGTTATCGCCGAAGCAGGTTTGCTGATTAACTACATTATATCATTTTATGAGGTCACACTTTTGGCAATTTCAAAGATATTTTATGAGTACTTTAGTGGTCGCTATGCAATTAATTTAGGGCTATGCGATCTAACGTTAAACAGGACCTAATATAAACATGCAACAGCAAGTTTCTATAATGTGTTAAAGGACTTAATCAATCGACAAAGTGAAAAGATTGAAACTACATTAAGAGCCTTACCTCAAGCAAAGCAAGAAATCATTACTAAAAGCTACGGCAAAGATAAACTCACCGCCAACGCACTGGCTAAAATGTACAACACAACGCCTAATCACACCAACAAGATCCGCCAAAAGTTCACGTAGAGTTATAAAAAGAACGGCGGGGATGTGCCTAGTCACCACGATATCTTAGCGAAACTACATCAATGACCTTGGCTCGCAATTCGTCAGATATGAATTTAAAAGGAAAATTACTACAAATAATAGTATGATTAAACAATCATATAATTAAGTGAGGATTAAATTATGCAACTATACTTCCTATGTACTGGTAACTCATGCAGAAGCCAAATAGCTGAAGGCTTTGCTAAAAAATACGCCCCTTCTGGTTGGATAATTAAGAGCGCAGGCGTAGAACAACACGGTTTAAATAAAATAGCGGTTAGCGTTATGTCTGAAAACGGCATTGATATTTCGAGTAATACTTCTGATTTAATCGATAATGACTACTTACAATCAAGCGATTACGTCATTACATTATGTGGTGATGCTAAAGACAAATGCCCTATGACACCATCTAGCGTAAAAAAAGTACATTGGCCATTAAACGATCCAGCACAAGCAAATGGAACAAATGAAGAAATTTTAAACATATTTAGGTCTACTCGTGATGATATTGACGCTTTAGTTTATAACTTTATCAATAAGATTAAATAACTAAAATAAGCTATTAAGCGCCCGTTTTGGACGCTTATTTTTATACATAAATTCATTTTTATCAATGGTTTTACTGTTTTCCCCCCCCACCCCTTTACGTTTTAAAAACATTTCAGACAGTCAAGAACCTTTCCCCGGTAACCCCAGAATAAGAAAAACGTTATCTTTTATGACCGGAGGATTTTGAAAAACAATAATAACTGCAGCGTTTAAAAGAGATAGCACCATTTGTTATTCGGTTCTTTGCCTAGTAAGTAGCCGGGGGACAAATAAAAAAATCACCTTAACAGTTACGTTAAAGCGAACATGCCATTGGGAGCAAATTTATATATTGATTATATAATTTTTGTGTTAGATTGAATGGTTGGTGAAACTCAAAGCGTCATAAATGGCTTTATATCAGCGATTGACTTGCTAGATTCCTAATCGATTCGATTAGCACGCGTTAAAAGTTGGGGCTGTTTTGTTAATTGATACTTTTGATATACTTCAAATACCGCTGCTCCTGAATCAGTCAATTGTAGCTGCATAATTTCAGCTGGTGTAGCCCAGCGCTTATCGTCAATTTCACTTTCATCAATTTCAGCTTGCTCACTTTCTAATTGATTACTCCAAAAAACGTTGGTAAACAACTGAGTCGTATCCCCATTAGGATACTTAGCTCGATAATAGGGCCCTGAAACCGACCCAATCATCTTCACTACTTCTGGTTTAATCACCACCCCGGCCTCTTCAAACGCCTCCCGTGTGGCATTTTCAACCCATGGTAATTCGGGTTCCACATATCCACCCGGAAACGCCCACGCATCAAAATCGCGGTTATAAACCAACATCAATTTACCAGCATTTTCAATAATCATATCAACCGTTGGCATGACTAACGTAAAATCGTGCCCAATTTTTTCGCGAATTTTTGCAACATATGAATCTTGATATGGCATTTTATTCTCCTCATCTGTACACTATTAGCTTAAAAAATGATTAATTGAGTTCATAGAAAATATTTTCTACGCCAACATTTCAAAAATCAATCATAATTTTGAAAAAATTTTCAAAAAAGACCGACACGGCAAAATTCCGCTATCGGTCATATTTTTTATATTAACTAGCTTCCCCAACGAAGGTTGCCGTATTAGCATCATACCCGAATCCGACGTGTCGAATAGAAGGGTTCAACAGCCAATTACGGTGACCAGGGGCCCCAATCATATTAGTCTCATTGTACCAAGCGCTGATTACCCCAGCCCCTGAACCAAATTGAATGGCTACCACTTCATAACCATAAGTTTGTGAGAAATGGGCTGAATCAAGACCACCCGCTAACATAGCTGCCCGCATTGAGGCAGTCGCAGCCAATCCACCATCATATGAAACTGGAGCTAAACCATAACTAGCACGCAAAGAATTCATCGCATTCATTGCATCAGAGTAACTACCCGCCGTGGCAGTACTATTACCGGCGCTATTATTTGACGCCTGATTATTGTTAGCGGCAGGGGCATTTTCAACCGGTGCAGCCGCTGCAGGACGACCGTTATTAACCCAATTATTATATTCATCAACACTCATGAAGCCATCACCATTGGCATCAGCATTCACATTGTATTGTAGGTCAGCGATATTCGTGCCATCTACAGCCACATTATTATTGGTTGCTGGTGCTTCTGTGGTTGAGGTGTCTGATGCGGGCGCAGCCACTTCTGGACGGCCGTTGTTGACCCAGTTATTATATTCGCTAACACTCATGAAGCCATCACCCTCGGCATCAGCATTCACATTGTATTGTAGGTCAGCGATATTCGTGCCATCTACACCCCCATTATTATTGGTTGCTGGTGCTTCTGTGGTTGAGGTGTCTGATGCTGGCG
>NZ_JQBP01000006.1:0-28633 GCF_001438705.1 Weissella kandleri | reverse complement strand
ATATTCGTTCCATCTACAGCCACATTATTATTGGTTGCTGGTGCTTCTGTGGTTGAGATGTCTGATGCTGGCGCAGCCACTTCTGGACGGCCGTTGTTGACCCAGTTATTATATTCGCTGACACTCATAAACCTATCGCCATCAGCGTCAGCATTGGCATTATACTTCAAATCATCAATCTTGGTTCCATCAACTGCCGTGGCCTCTTTTTGCACCAACGTCAACTTTTGGTTGACCATGATAACATTTTCGTCCTGCACTTGTTGGGCTAAGGTTTTCAAATCAACCCCAGTTTCACGCGCGATTTTCGTTAATGTATCCCCTGCTTTAACAGTATAGACATCTTGGCTTGCTTTCACATCAGCATCAGCGTTCGCAATCCCAGTTTTTACATGATTCATTGGGGCTAAAAAGCCAGCTGATAAAGCAGCCGCAGCCGTCACTAAAAACTTTCCATTCTTAGACAAACATGTTTTACCTGCATTAGTCATAGATTAAATACTCCTCCGAGCGACATTGTTAAAAATTTCTTGTTCCATAAATTCAGTTTATCGGCAACCGTAGATCTTTTTATTCGCTCATTTACCTAAAAAGGTCCAGACATCGGTAGCTACCATACACTAATAAGTGTATTATCGCACGAATATTTGAGAATGCAACGCACCAAAGCGCCAATCGAACGAATTAGATCAACCCAAGGCAGGCCGTCACCCGTTTCTTGGCATCTTTTAAAATTCTCTTATTTTTACCTTAAGAAAAGGTTAAATTCACGCCATTTGGACGGTTGTAAACAATATGGATTAATTCACAAACAATATTTAAAACTACTAACATAATATTCTAATATTTAATTAAAATAAAAAAACTCTTGAAAAGTATCCAACAGTTTCTCATATTAAATATCAATTATGATGCTTGATTCTGCTTCGCCAACAATCCGGCCCCGTATGCACCCGCATCATTTCCTAAGACTGCTAACTTAATCGCTGTCGACTTACGAACGGGGGCGAAAGCAAATTGTTCAAAATTAGCTTGTACCCGGTTCAACAAGAATTGACCAGCTGCTGAAACCCCCCCACCGATCACAATCGCTGATGGGTTCAAAGTATTCGCCAAAATTCCAGCGGCATAGCCCAAGTAGAAAGCCACCTCATCTACAACCTTATTAGCTAGGTAATCGTCTTCTTTGGCCAAATCAAAGACAATCTTAGAAGTAACCTCTTCACCATCGTCAATCAACGCCTTCAATTTGGAATTACCAACGTACTCTTCGGAAAGATCTTGAGCGATGTGAACAACTCCGGTCGCTGATGCATATTGCTCTAAGCAGCCCTCATTTCCACAAGTACATAGATAACCATGGGGCTTAACTACCATATGACCAACTTCACCCGCAGTTCCAGTCGCGCCGTGCATTAAATGACCCTCATGGATAATTCCACCACCAACACCTGTTCCCAGTGTTATGAAGACTACCTCTTGAGCATTTTCACCAGCCCCTCGCCATTGTTCACCCAAAGCAGCTGAATTGGCATCATTATCAATCGCCAAAGGTAAGCCGGTTCCAGCTTCAATTTGACTTTTCACTTCCACGGGTGTTTCTTTCCAGTTCAAGTTATAAGCTGCCCGAACCGTTCCATTTTCAAAATCAACCGTTCCTGGGGCCCCCATTCCGATTCCAATAATCCGTTCCTTAGGCAAATCATATAAATCTAAATGGTGATTGATTGACTGGATTATGTCAGGAACAATATGTGAGCCATCATCCAACACGTTTGTGCGGATTGACCATTTTTGTTGAATTTCGCCTGCTTCAGTCATAATAGCAAACTTAATCGTCGTTCCGCCTAAATCAACCCCAATTAATTTATCTTTTTGCATTTTTTTATCCCCATGAATTTTTTATTTATAATGTATGCGTTTTCACAACGTCTTATATTATATCTAAAATCATCCCGTTTGCCAAATTTATTTATAAGTCTCAGCTAATGGGTGTTCTAACTCTTGTCGATGTTCACGTTCTAACACTAACTTCATCTTCAAATATAGACTCTGGTCAATTACCTGTGCTTTTGCTAAATTATCAACTTCAATCGCAGCTAATTCAATATCCCATAATCGTTTTCCCAAATGAATATAAACATCATACATTTTTAAAACGTCTAATATGTCTCTAAACGTCTGCATTTTTCGTTCTTGCATTTTCAGCCCCTTTTCTCATTCTCTTGGTCATCAACTACTAAAACCGCGTCCATTGCCACATCAAACTTATCAATCGGCCAACTGGCAGCGACATAATAATTGGATCGAATCGTAATACCTAACTTATAGCCATCAGTTTGCGACAAGACCCGATCGTAATAACCAGCACCAAAACCTACGCGCTGTAAATCCGTCGAAAATGCTAGCCCAGGTACCACCCAAAAATCAATTTTTTCCGGTGCAATGGCTTTGGTATCCACTGGCTCTAAAACACCAAATTGACTCCGTTCATACTGCGTTGTAGTGTTAATTTGTTCTAAGCGCATTGCGTGTTTGGAATACACTTTAGGCACCGTCACCGCCTTACCTTGCTGAAGAGCAATTTGCACAAGTAGCTGTGTGGGAATTTCAAACGGCTGGGCCATAAATAAAGCGACCGTCTGACTTGCCTGCCATTCTGATAGCTGCGTGACTTGTTGCACTAAACGGCTCATTAATTGTCCCCGTTGCCCATCGGTTTGTTGCTTTAGCAATTGCTGACTTCGTGTTCGAATCGCTGCTTTATCCATCCCCTCACGCTACCTTTCTCACTCAAATTTGTATTCTATATAAAAAGCAAGGTCATCCTAGATAACCTTGCTATCATTATAATTTTTTTCCATTAGAATGTCGAACCAATCATAGCTTTCTGGCGATGACTGACTTTAATTTTCACCAGCATTAGCAACATCTCGCCAATAAGCTTCCCAAATAGCTACAGAGATTGTATTTGCTACCGAATCCTGGGCCTTATTTGAAATTCCAGGTACCACAATCGCTAACGCCACATCGTGATCTTTAGCGAATGAAATTCCCGTTGAACTAAAGGTCTCTTGACCATCAGTGAAGGTTTCCGCCGTCCCAGTTTTGGCAGAAACACTTGGCTTAATGCCCTTTAGCTGACTACCTGTGACATGTGGTCCACTTCCATGGACAACACGATCCATTCCGTCATAAATAACTTTCCGTTGAGCATCCGTCCAGCCAACTGTCCCCAAGACTTGCGTTGGTATCGTTGTCTGTAAGTGTTCAACATTGGAATCTTTTTGTCGGTTCGAGATTGATTCCACCACGTGTGGCTGGACTCGATACCCGCCATTAGCGATAGTTGCCGCATATTGTGCCAACTGAATTGGCGTAAATGTATCATACTGTCCAAAGGATTCGTCCAACGCGTTACCACTATGGGAGGCATCAGTTTTTCCTTTAATTCCAGTCACCTCACCTGGCAAATCAATGCCAGTCGGTACCCCTAGTCCGAAGCGGGCAAAGCCGTTTCGCATTTTTGACCATACGCTTGGATCTAGGTTCCCTAACGTCATGTTCGGATAATAATTCAATCCGCCCATTTTCAGCATTAACTGCATCACATAGGAATTTGATGACGCCTCCAACGCCGTTTCCGCCGTCAATGGCACCGAACCATTTTGATTAAACCATGATGACTTAACCGCCGTTCCAGAAATCTGAATGGGCACATCGTTTACCGCGCTATTCGTTGGCGTAATGACATTGTTCATCATCGCCGTTGTAATCATGGCTGGCTTAACGACTGATCCAACCACCTGCGCCCGATTAATATTTCCTAAAGCATCTGAGGTTATTTTACCAGTCTTATTATCGCGATAAACTCCAGCCATTCCATACAGACCGCCCGTTTTAGGATTAATCATGATTGCATAACCGCCTTCAGTTAAGCCGCCTGGAATTTTTTCTTCCAAAATCTTTTGTAGATCTTCTTGGAATTTGGCATTCACCGTTAAAGTCAAGTTTGATCCAGCTTGCCCCGCTTGAATAACCTTACTACTGGTTTTACCAGTGCGATTATCCGTTCCAACCGAGACCGTACGCTTCGTACCACGCAAAGCGGATTCATAATATTGTTCCAAATATGAAGTCCCTACGCTATCATCGCGGTCATACCCCTTCGTCAATAACGAATTGACTTGTGATTCTGGGAGTCCGGACTTAGATGTTGAAACCGCCCCAATAATTGAAGTCATCGCATCCCCGCTTGGATATTCACGCGTGTAATACAAACCAACTTTGACCCCTGGCATCTTCGACTGTCGCTCACCAATATTGGCAATTTCTTCAGCGCTAACATCATTCGTTTTTAGATAAACCGTTGACAATGCATAGGCATCACCCATTTTTTGATAAATCATCGCATTATTTTTTTCCGCATCAGTTAATGGGAAATCATCTTGATGATTTTTCAAATACTGGGTTAATTGTCGCACCTGCGCATCGGTCCCATCAGCGGCTAAATTGTTAATGTGCCGACCAACTTTTTGCGCCCGCTTATCATCTTGAATGTAATACATCGCATAGTTCGTATCCGCTAATTGATCGGTATCAACCTTCAAATATTTCCCAACTTCATTGGCGACTTTATACATTTGGGCATTAGTAATCGATTTAGGTTTTTGATACGTAATCGCCTGGGAACCTTTATTATCTACCATCACTTTCCCGGTAGAATCATAAATATTTCCCCGTTGTACATTTTCTTTTTGAATGCTCTTGGCTTTAGAACTCACCTCGGCTGTAAACTTACCCGCCTGGCGCACCTGTAAATTCAATAATTGCACACCTAATATCACTAACATCAAAATGACAATGCCCAACAAGGCATTTAATCGAACCGGAATTCGGGTTAAGGAATTCGGAGCTCGACGTCCTCTTCTCTTACGACGTGGCTGTTGCATGATTTTATCCTTTTTAAAACTATTTTGATTTAGTCAAGTTTAATTCATTTTTAACTAATTAAGTTTAATTCTAGCACAATCCGGTCCGCTTTTTAACCAGCAAAAAAGGTGTTGCGCCTTTCAAGCACAAACACCTCACCATTCACTATTACGATTAACTTAGTAGACCAAGTTATTTATAAACGCATTAAGCCATCTCAACAGCGATAATCTTAACTTCAAAACTAAAGCCATTCTCCATCGTAACTTTTACTAAGTCGCCCACTTTATTTCCAATTAAAGCCTTCCCGATTGGTGACTCATTGGAAATCTTACCATCATCTGGATTAGCTTCAATGGAACCAACAATGGTGTATGATTCGGCTGGCTCACCCTCTTCTTGGAACGTTACGCGCTTTCCAACTGAAACTTCATCTTCATCAATGGAGCTTGAATCGATAATATCAACGTTATCAAGCATATTCTGCAAAGACTTAATTTGTCCCTCGACAAAAGCTTGCTCATCTTTAGCTGATTGATATTCTGAATTTTCAGAAAGATCACCGTGTGAACGCGCTTCTTGAATAGCTGCCGTAATCTCTCCTCGCCGCACCGTAATCAACTCTTCTAGCTCTGCTTCTAACTTTTCCTTACCCTCAACTGTCATTGGGTAACGTTTTTCATCTGCCATCTTTACTGGCCCCCTAAAAAATCTTTTTAAATTCAGATTCGTTAATTACGCTCTGAAACTAAATTTCAAGTTACCACTTTATCTATAGTCTGTAAAGACATTTATTCCATAAAATCCTCTGGTAGCTCATGCAATGAGTGTCGCCGATTCCGACTTTCTGACCAGCTCATTCCTAACAAGAAAATCAAGTTGCCGATACTAATTAAAATTCCCTCATGTAACAAAGGTACCTGATATTGATATTCAACCTGATGTTTGCCCGGTGCGACAACAGCTCCAAGGAAGAAATTCGCAATTTTAACGGTGTTAACTTCACGTCCATCCACCTTTAACGTCCAACCCGGTGCTGCCGGAATCGTTGACATCAAGGTCGTTTCGCCTTGGGGGATGTTGATTTTACCGCTCAGCTTAGTAGCTTGGTGCACATGAGTTTGCAAACCTTGCGTTTGTAATTTCTGACTTTGTTCTTGTAAGGCAGTGCGATCTAATTCATACAAAGAAACATTTTGAAGCCAGACATTTGGTTGTTTCAAAATAAAGGTAATCGTATGCTCGCTCCCTGCTTCACCAGTATCAGGTAGGGTATAAATCATCGTATGACGATGGGCGGGAATCGGTGGCTGCGGCGTTCCATCTAAGTCAATATTGGCTGCATCATCATTGACTGCCGCACCCAAAGTTAAGTATTTCGGTCCTGTCGCTGACGTCTGATAAGTGAGTGTTAACCGCGCTGGTTCTTTGCTGGCTTGGCGGGTCAAAACAGCCCCCGTAATCGTTATGGGCGCATGCACATTTTCACCAGTGGCTCCTGCAAAATTCGCACTTTTTAATAGCGGTTGATCCGTCCCCGTCATCCTTTGCCACAACTGGTTTTGATTACTCATGGGGTCATCCGGTCGCGCTGTAAAATTCAAAATGGCCGGATTAGACGCAAAAGCCACTGGCAAAGCTTGCTGATTGACTTGCAACTGTGCGCCCCCACGTTTTCCAATGGTAGGTGCTGGATGCCAATCATAACGCTCGTCCGTTTGCATCGTGGGTGGAATTACACTCGGTAAATCATCCTCAGAATTTTTTTGACTGATTAGATATTTCACACCGAGCAAATTATCATTGAGCGCCGTGCTACCCGTATAATCGATATAATTATCACCCTCGGGCTGACCCAAGACCGCCATAATATCACTTTGCTGATGTTCCAGCATTGAACTAAAGACCGTTGCGCCGCGATAATTAACCTGCAGCGGATCATCTTTGGTTCGTTCAAAATTTTTCGTGACCCGATAAAAAGTCTGATCCTTCGTCTCATTTAAGAGACTGCGTCCATCTTGCAATATGCGAACCACATTTTGGTATTCATTATTACTAAGATAACTAAACTTATTTAAAGTGACGACCGCATTGGCCATTAACTCAAGCAAAACAAAACTAATTAAGCTCCACCGCCACCAGCGATTGGTACCGACATAATATTGCAAACATAGAATCATCAAAAAGCAGCTCAGTCCTGCGGCGAATTGATACCAATTTAAAAAGCTATAGGTATGCATGCGATAGGCGACCCAACCACTAACGGCAAGTGCAAGTACTAATAAAATCCAAGCTTGCCACCGGGAAAGATGCCAAGTGGGCGTCCAAATTGAGCCTGATAGCCAAATCAACCAGAAAATAAAGACGAATGAGAAACGGTATGGATACCAAACCGGATAAGCCAAACCATGCCAAATGACATTTAATGGGTCATACATCATTGATAAGATTAAGAAGGCGGTGATCAAAAATGTCATAATCCGCGTACTCAATCGAATTTCGCGACTTGTTAAAAAGCCACAGACCACGATTAAAATTAAACTACCCACAAAAATATTAGGCATTCCTGCTTTCATTTGCTCAAAATCAAAAGCACCCATAAAAGTTTTCGCCCACAAATCCAAAGGCTGATAAGTGACGGCATTTTTAACATTTTCGAGCAAATGAGGACCTTTAGAATTTGTTAGGGTCATTGCTGTTGGTAACCAAACAAACGCCGATAAACCGATACTCATTAATGAACCAAACGCAAACTTGAGCCATAGTTTGATGCGCCCAGTAAAACCATATGGCGCCCAACTAGTCCGCCACAACATATATAGCACCAAAAACAAGCCCACCATATAAGCCATGTAATAATTACAAATAAAAGCTAAGGCGAGCAAAAGAGTATACATCCAAATGCGCTGCCCCGCCAAATAACGTTCTAGACCAGCCACAATTAAGGGCAATAAGATCATCACGTCAACCCAGATTACATTTAATTGATTAGCCACCATCCAGCCACTAAACGCATAGCTAAATCCAAATAATAGCAAAGGCCAGCCATTTTGCCAATGCATCATATGGAGCGCTTTGGCCATACTCCAACTAGCTAGGCCATAACGTAAAATCGTCAGGCCTAAAATTCCCATGGGTAAATATAAGTTGGAAACCGGTAATAGCAACAAATTAAGCGGGCTAAAAATATAGTAAGAACCATCGCTATAAAAATTCCCACCCAATCCTTTATTAAAACTATAGAGCAGTTGCGTCGGATCATGTAAGAGACTCGTACGCAAATACGCTAATAAATCAATATATTGTTGGCCTAAATCGACCGTTAAAATTGAACTGCTTCCAAATGGCGCCATACCCCGAAAAGCAAAATAACCGGCCATAAAAATAGCCGGTCCTAAAAAGCTAATCCATAATGCTTGAGTACTTGAACGCCATTTGAACGGATTCATGATCATCTTTCGCATCTGATTTCCTTTATTAATTATTTTTCATTTTGCATCGATTGATTTGTCGCATCCACTTTAGCCACTGCCGCATCATGATCGCTTTGATTAGTGGTATAAGTGATGGCTCCGGTCTTCAAATTAGCCACAAAGTACAAATATTTTTGATCCCGATCTAATGGATTCAAAACGGCTTTGATAGCTTGAATGCTTGGATTATTAAATGGACCTGGTCCATATCCAGCATTGCGATAAAGATTATAAGGTGAATCAACCATAGTATCATCAACACTTAAATTCACTTTATTAGTATGCAAAGCGTATTTAACCGCCACATCCGATTGAATAGGCATGTCGATATCTAAACGATTCAAAAAGACCCCGGCAATTTTACGCATATCGGTATCACCAACCCCTTCGGCTTGAACTAATGAAGCAACCGTTAAGACTTGGTGGACAGACATATCTGTATCATTAATTGCTTGATAATAAGGCAACATTTCCGCATTCGTCTTCGCAACCATCGCCGTAATTAATTCATCAACCGACTTATAATTTTCGTAATTATAAGTTGCAGGATACAAGTAACCTTCTAAACGATAACGCATATCTTTAGCATCTTGATCTGATTTCAACAATTGCGGATATTGGCGAGCTAATTGATTGACAAACTTAGAATCATTGACCTTGGCCAAAAATTCTTTTTTAGAGAATTGCTTGACCTTGCCCACTTTATTAGCAAAACTGTCAATGGTTTCTCCCTCAGTCATTGTCAACACTGTCGTTGGATACAATGGAGTATCGGAACCACCGGCTAACAGACTTTCTACTAATGTTGCCATATCCATCGAAGCATTCAATTCATAATAACCTGCCAAAATATTTGTCGCATTGTGTGCCCGCACGTAATGGGTAAACGCTTGGGATGAATGCACTAACTTTTTATCTGCCAAGTTATCCCCAATTTGTTGCAAAGATGTCCCTTGCGGCACATAGATTTCGACATTTTTCTTATTTTTAGGCGCAACCGCCGTATAATTATTATTCCGCTGATAGCTATAAACGCCATAGCTAACACCACCAATTAATAGGATTCCAATTAAAATTAACAACCAATTTTTAGGTAGCGTCAACTTAGTCTGTTTTTTCCCTTCGCCCCGTGTTTGTTGCGGAGCTTTACGCGGAATTTTGCCCTGGGGATTTTCACGACGCCGGGGTGTCTCTACTGTTCCGGCCTTAGCTGACGTATTTCGATTGGAACGGCTTAATTGACCTGTTTTAGCTTTAGAGTCCTGATTTCCCTTTGGCTGAAGTCTAGCTTCAACAACCGGTTGTTTAGGTTGAATTGCGTCTACTGACTTGTCTTCATGCGGATGATTTTGGGGTACATTCGCATTTTGCGCTTCTTTATCTTTATGTTGCTTGACTGGTTGCGGTGTAGTATTAGATTCGTTCGCCACATCTCTAACTGGCGTTGCACGCTGAGGCCCTGCGTTTTCTGTCTCCACTGCTTTAGCTGCTTGTTGCGCTTCCCGGTTAGGTTGGGGTTGGCGGCTTTTCTTTTTTTTGCGTCCAAATAAACGCGGCTTTTCTTTTTCATACCGCGTGTTGCGTGGTTCAAATGGCATTTATCCAATCCTCGACATTCTTAAACTAATGGTTAAATTGATTTTTTAACATATATTTTTTAAATTACTAAATTTATTTTGCCCTATTTTTACATCAAAAAAAGGCCGTCTTGGATATTGATAACAAGACTACCTTTCATTTTATCATCTTAGAACGAATTTATCTAATTTCTGCCGCAAATTCATCACGTAAAACAGTTTCAATTCGATCCATTGCAGTATTCACGATTTCGTCCGTTAACGTTTGTTCGCGGTTGACGAAAGTCAAAGTATAAGCCAATGATTTCTTGCCACCTGGAACGTGCTCACCCGTGTAAACATCAAAAATATCGATTTGCTTCAAATACTTACCACCAGCTTTTACCAATGCTTGACGCAAGGTCTCGGCCGTCACAGCTGTATCAACCAAAATCGCCAAGTCACGAGAAATAGCTGGATAGCGAGAAATAGCCTCATACTGATCCATCACTTTAGGCAAATCCATAATCGCTTGCAAATCTAATTCAAAGCCAAAGACTTTACCCACTTTATAAGCCTTTGCAGTGATGGGATGAATTTGACCAACCATTCCAATTAAGGTTTCACCAACATAAATATCAGCCGTTTGACCAGGATGCATTTCCAAGCGTTGATTAGTCGCCATAAAGCGTACGGCATCAACGAAATTATAGTTCGTTAATAATTGTTCCACTAACCCTTTAACCGTATAAAAATCCACGTCTTGGGCTGTTTGTGACCAATTCCGTGTCTGCCAAGCGCCCGTCATCACTCCCGCTAAATGTTCCTTCTCAATTGGTTGCACGGCCCCAGGCTGTACGCTAAAGACCCGGCCTTGTTCATAAAGGGCCACATCATTTTGCTTCCGCGCTACATTATAAGCAACGTCGTCCAAAAGCCCTGTCAACAAAGAACTCCGCGTTTGTTGCCGATCTTGTGACATTGGATAAGCCAATTGAATTGGTTCTCCCGCCTGATCCAATTGAATCTTAAAGTTTTGCGCTTTTTCAGGTGTCGTTAAGACGTATGACATCGCTTGGTTTAAGCCCAATCCCTCCAAAACATGACGGCTGGCGCGAATTAATTGCTGTTTAGCATTCAACTTACCTGGCGTGGTTGCACCCACTGGTAAAGTAGCTGGTAATCGGTCATATCCGTAAATCCGAGCAATTTCTTCCACCAAATCAGCCTCAATGCTAATATCCCAGCGCCGGCTTGGAATAGTCACAACAAACGCATCGCCTTGTTGCTCAAAGTCAAATTGTAATTGCTCAAAGATATGTGCCACTTCTTGGGTGGTAATCTCTGAGCCTAAGACCGCTTGTAAGCGTGACAAATGTAACGTAACAACTGGCAAGTCCAACTTTTGTACTTGCGCCACTACTGCATCTTGCAAAACTTGACCTTGACCCAATTCCGCGATCAATGCAGCTGCATAGTCCAACGCCACTAGCGTTTGATCGACATCGACCCCGCGCTCTAAGCGTTGTGAGCTTTCAGTATGCAAATTTTGATCACGCGCCGTCCGCCGTACTGTTTTCGCCTCAAAAATTCCAGCTTCTAAAACCACATCTTGGGTAGCTTTTGTAACTTGCGTTTTAGCTGTCCCCATAATACCCGCAAACATCACTGGTTCTTGACCACTCATCACCAATAGGTCGCCTGGATGTGCAGTGCGACTCACTCCATCTTCTGTTACTAAGGTTTCATCCCCGCTGGCCATTTGGACATGAAGCTCAGCGGCTGGTAAGCTCTGTAAATCATAAGCATGCAACGCTTCACCATAGGTCAAAAGTGTGTAATTAACCGCGTCAATTACATTATTGACCGGCTTGATCCCCATATTCCAAAGGCGCCGTTGTAACCATAGTGGAGAATTTTTAACTCGAACTTTTTGAATCACCCGGGCTGCATAAGTTGCAGCCATCCGCGCATCAGCCTTCACCGTCAATGTGTCCTGGGTTAAGGCCTGAGCCTCATTTAAAGTAAAGGTAGGCATTTTGACCGGCTGATCTAACATCGCAGCCACTTCATATGCCGTTCCATTCATGGATAACATATCTGCGCGGTTGGGCGTGATGCCAGTTTCCAAAATATAATCATCCAGACCTAACACGTGCAAGGCATCTTCACCTGGCGTCAAGGCTTTGGCATCTTCTTCATCAAAAACCCAGATCCCATCCTCTAATGGTTGGGGCACAATCGCATCATCCATACCGATTTCTTGTAAGGCACACAACATTCCATTAGAAACCTCACCCCGGAGTTTACCTTTTTTAATTTTAACGCCATTCCCAATCACTGCTCCGTGCTTAGCTAAAATAACCGTTTGCCCGGTGGCGACATTAGGCGCCCCAGTCACAATTTGAATTGGCTCTGCTTGGCCGGCATCGATTTGCGTAATCACCAAATGATCAGAATCAGGGTGAGGAACCACTGATAATACTTTGGCAATAACAATCTTTTTCATCTTTCCTTGCGGTTGATATTGTCCTTCAATTTCAACCGATGTACGTGAAATTTGCTCTGCTAGCTCATTGACTGGTAGTTGCAAATCAACATAATCGCGCAACCAATTAACTGATACCTTCATTTTTAATTACCCCTTTCGATCAAATTGAGTTAGGAAACGGACATCGTTCAAATAGAAATTACGAATATCTTCAACCCCATACTTCAACATCGCAAAACGATCCGGCCCCATTCCAAAGGCAAATCCACCAAATTCCTCAGGATCAACCCCGGCAGCCTTCAAAACATTCGGATGCACCATTCCAGCTCCCAAAACTTCAATCCACTCAATATCTTCTGGCTTCGTATCCTTAGTCACCGGCCCCCATGAAATATCAACTTCAACAGATGGTTCCGTAAAGGGGAAATATGAGGGGCGCAACCGAATATCATGATCTGCACCAAATAATTCGTGCGCGACCGCCAACAAAATCCCTTTAAGGTCACCCATCGTGATGTGCCGATCAATCACCAATCCTTCAACTTGATGGAATTGATGTGAATGCGTGGCATCATCCGTATCACGCCGGTAAACGCGGCCGGGCGAAATCATCTTTAATGGTCCTTGACTGAAATCATGCTGCTCCAAAGTCCGCGCTTGTACAGGTGAAGTTTGCGTCCGCATCAACACTTCAGATGTAATATAAAAAGTATCTTGCATGTCACGAGCTGGATGATCTTTAGGTAAGTTCATCATTTCAAAATTATATTTATCTAATTCAACTTCTGGTCCATCAACCACTTGATAACCCATACCAATGAATTGATCTTCTAACTCATCAATAATCTGTTGCAAAACGTGTGGCTGCCCTTGTTGCACTGGTCGGCCTGGCAAGGTCACGTCTAACGTTTCTTGTTCTAATTGCTTATTCAATTCAGCAGCTTCTAATACTTTTTGCCGGTCTTCAATCGCTCCCGTTAAAGTATCACGCACTTCATTAGCTAACGCCCCGATTTGAGGCCGCTCTTCAGGAGTTAAATCTTTCATCCCCCGCAAAATTTCCGTCAAAGATCCCTTTTTACCAAGCCAACCCACCTGGGCTTGACGCAAATCTTTCACACTAGTCGTCGCTGTTTCAATTTCATGTAATGCATTTTCACGTAATTTTTGCAATTCATCCGCTAAACTCATATTATTACTCCTTCACTCTATATAATTTTTAAATCCAACCTCTGACCAATTTGTTAGCAATGGCTTTATTTATTACCGTGTCTTTAATAAAAAAGTCCCTTTAGCGCTAAAAAGCACTAAAGGGACGCTTATCATCAACGTGGTACCACCCAGTTTCAGCCATCAAGGCTCTCTAACATTTAATAACGCAAATGAACCGGACTAACTTTTAATCATTAGTCAACTCCCGACTGAAATTCTGATTAGCTCCAGACAAGGTTTTCACCACTCCCCCTGCTCTCTAACATTTCACTAACCATACTAGGCCGCTCTAAGTTTATATATCAAGTATAACGGCTTGCTTTAAAAAAACAAGTTGTATTTTAATTCCAACTAATTTGTTCAATCAGTAACTAATTGCTTATAGAAACTCTTTGATATTCTTCAAAGATTGTTCCCGTCCTAATAATTCCATCACTTCGCCCAAATTTGGACCTTCATTCACCCGTGAAGCGGCAATTCGTAATGGCATCCAAAGGTCACGGCCCTTAACACCAGTTTCATTTTGCAAAGCCCGAATTGAAGTAACAATTTGACCGGCATCAAAGACTTCCAAGGCATTGAGCTTCTCTACCCATTGCTGCAAAAGGTCAGGTACATAGTCCTTTTCCATCCACTCCATTGAATCAGCCCCTAAGTCAGCTTTAGCTGTGAGCTCAAAGAAGACTGGTCGCACCAAATCAACAATTTGTGAAGTATATGAAATTCCATCTTGATGCAACTGCATCACCTGGCGCACCCATTGTAACTTTTCAGTTGTTAACTCGGCTGGTTGTACTAAGTTGGCCTTAATTAATTCTTGCACCAGTTTATCAAAGAGTACACCAGAATCGATTTTCTTAATCCATTGGTTATTGACCCAAGCTAATTTCTTATTGTCAAACTTCGCTGGTGACTTTGACAACCGCTCAGGATCAAACATCTTAATCAATTGTTTCTTCGTAAAGATCTCCGCTTCACCCACAGGTGACCAACCTAGTAAGACAATGAAATTCAACATTGCTTCAGGCAAATAACCTAATTCACGATATTGTGAAATAAAGGCAATCACGTTGTTATCACGTTTTGACAATTTTTTTCCTGTTTCAGCATTCAAAATCAAGGTCATGTGCCCATAAACAGGTGTTTCCCAACCAAAGGCTTCATAAATCATCAATTGCTTAGGAGTATTTGAAACGTGCTCATCCCCACGCAAAACGTGTGAGATTTCCATCAAATGATCATCGATGACCACCGCAAAATTATACGTTGGCATTCCATCAGCCTTTTGAATCACCCAATCGCCACCAATTTGCTCAGCACCAATCTCGACATGCCCTTTAACTAAGTCTTCCCAGGCATACATCTTCTCTTTTGGCACGCGGAAACGTACAACCGCAGGCAATCCTTTGGCTTCAGCCAACGCTTGTGCATCCGCAATCTCAGCTTCAGACATTCCTTCATATTCGTAAACATAATGTGGAGCTTGTTTAGCAGCAACTTGGGCTTCACGTTCTGCTTCCAATTCAGCTGAAGTCTTGTATGACTTATAAGCCAATCCGCGGTCCAAAAGCTCTTGAATGTAGCGCTTATAAATATCTTGGCGTTCTGATTGACGATAAGGTCCATACGCCCCTGGATTCCGTGGTGACTCATCCCAATCCAAACCTAGCCAAGCTAAGTTTTCAAATTGTGAAGCTTCCCCGTCGGCCACATTCCGTGACATATCAGTATCTTCAATTCTAACAATAAACTCCCCACCAAAGTGCCGTGCAAAGAGCCAATTAAATAAGGCCGTCCGTGTGTTTCCGATGTGTAAATAACCGGTGGGTGATGGTGCATAACGCACTCGTACTTTTTTATCTACCTTCATATCCATAATGAAACCCCATTCTATAATTTTTAAAGTTGATGCTAACCGTGTCTTCAAGACTAATCCTAGTCTTTCCAATCCGTGTGTCAAATTTTAGATTTCCCAAATTCATTGGGTTCCGTAAAATCAACAAACCATTTTCTAATTTATACTATTCAGCATTCAATTTCAACCAACAGTCCCCAAATAATCCCCAAAAATCATCCGTCCGGCATCAGTCTGCAAACTCGACGTCACTTCTAACCGAACTCGTGCTTGGAGATGCTTTTTACCATCTTCAACTACGACCATCGTCCCATCATCTAAATAACCGACCGCTTGTTGCCGTTCTCGACCATTCTTAACCAACGTAACTACTAACTGATCGCCAACCGCCACTTGAGCGCGTAAAGCACCAGCTAGTTCATTGAGGCTGCGCACCGCTACATTTTGGAAACGTGTCACTTTATTTAAGTTAAAATCATTGGTAATAAGCACGGCGTCTAATTCTTGGGCTAAACGAATTAATTTTTCGTCCACTTCTTGCAAATCGTCATAATCACCGTCCCACATCTCCAAGGCAACTTGTTCATCATTGCGCAGGGCATTTAATACATCTAAGCCCCGGCGTCCGCGAACCCGTTTGAGTGAATCACCAGCGTCCGCAATATATTGTAATTCATATAAAACAAAATTAGGCACTAACAAAGTTCCTTCAAGCCAACCCGTTTTCACCAAATCCAAAATGCGTCCATCAATTAAAATATTAGTATCTAAAATTTTATAATGATGATAATTTTCCTCAGGGGCGCCACCAGCCGTGTTACCTTTAACATTGGCATCATCCCGAGGGGTCTTGATGCGCAAACGAGACATCAAGAGGGTAATAAAACGGTAAACTTCGTCCATGCGCCCGGTACCAATTCGATAACCCAAGTAACCCAAGACAATCATCCCCGCAATGGGAATCCCAGTACTCAAAAAGGCATTTGGCAAGCTCCGCAAGGGCGATGTTATCAAAAAGGCCAAGGCAAGACCGATAATAATACTGATGCTGCCTAAAAATAACTTAAGTGGCGATTCTTGTGTCAAAATCCCCTCCACGCGCGTTAAGATTCGATCAAAATATTGCCAAGCCGGAATACTAATTAGGTAAAAAATAATTGCTCCAAGGATTACATCCGTTAACGGATTATTAATCCATAAAATCTGTGAATATCCTAATAGTTGCCACACTACTGGTAAATAATTAATCGCCAACGCCGCGCCTAACAACGCTAAAATACTTTGAATAATATTTTTTCGCATCCGATAACCTCCTTTATTAAATTTGTAGCCCCTATCAATCCAAGGCTAAATCCAAAACTTCTCGCAATGTTTTCACTGGCAGTACCTGAATTCCAGATACCGTTTGATCCTTTTTCAAACTATTTTTAGGGACAAAAATCCGCTGAAAGCCTAATTTTTGTGCTTCTAGCACTCGGTCAAAGACCCTAGGAACCCGGCGTACCTCACCCGTTAAGCCAATTTCACCCACAAAGGCATCGGTGGCTTTAGTAGCAGATTCTCGATAACTGGAAGCAATCGCAATAGCTAAGGCCAAGTCCACAGCTGGCTCATCTAGTTTCACACCGCCGGCTGCGCGCACATAAGCGTCTTGATTTTGCAGTAACATGTTCGTCCGCTTTTCCAACACAGCCATCAACAAAGAGACACGACTACGATCAATACCAGCACTCGTCCGTTGTGCATTCCCAAAAGCCGTCGGGGTCACTAACGCTTGCACCTCAACCAAAATCGGACGGGTTCCCTCCAACGCAACCACCACTGCCGATCCAGTCGCTGTCTCAATCCGTTCCTCCAAAAACATTTCAGACGGATTATCCACTTCCACCAGACCACTCTGCTGCATTTCAAAAACTCCTAGCTCATTAGTTGAACCAAAACGATTTTTAGCTGCCCGCAATAAGCGATAGCTGCGCTGATTATCTCCTTCAAAATACAAGACTGTATCAACCATGTGCTCTAAAATTTTAGGCCCCGCAATCGTTCCCTCTTTAGTAACATGTCCGACAATAAAAATAGTAATCCCATTGGTTTTTGCAATTTGTAATAACTCTGCTGTTGTTTCTCGAATTTGTGCCACTGAGCCCACGGCCGAGTTCACGTCAGGTTGTTGCATCGTTTGAATAGAATCGATAATGACATATTCCGGTCCATATTCATCAATCGCCTTGCGAATTTGACCCATATCCGTTTCTGGATAAATTAAGAAATTTTGTTCATCTTCCACGCCTAAGCGTTCAGCCCGCAACTTAATCTGAGCGGCGCTCTCCTCACCAGAGACATACAAGACGATACCTTCCCCAGCAAGTTGCCCGGACACTTGTAGTAGCAACGTCGACTTTCCAATCCCTGGGTCACCTCCAATTAAAACCAAAGAACCTGGGACCACACCACCACCAAGCACCCGATTAAACTCGTCCAATTGGGTTTTTACCCGGGGCACTTCCTCCAAAGAAACTTGCCCGAGACGTTCGACTTTGGCCTCTTGCCCCGCTAAGTTAACCCGATTTTTACGATCTATTTTTTCACTTGGGATTACTTGTTCTTCCAACGTTCCCCAAGCCCCACAATTTGCGCAGCGTCCTAAATAGCGTTGTGAAATTGCACCACAATTCGAACAAACAAACTGGGTTTTTACTTTCGCCATCTTTTACTCCCCCGTCGAACCAAAGCCATCCTTGCGCTCTGCTTTTTGAATTTCAGCATCATCATCAGTTTTTAAATATGAAGCGAAAATTCCTTGAGCAATCCGATCACCCTTTTTAATCTGCACATCTCGAATGCCAAAATTCAACATTTGTATAAAGAGCTCACCCTCATTATTCGGATTATCAACATAATCACTGTCAATGATGCCAACACTATTCGGCAAAATCAAAAAGCGTTTTAACGGTCCCGATGAACGACTAATAACCATCAAATACTCATTTTCATTCATATAAATTTTCAAGCCTGTGGGCACTAAGACCGGCCGCAGACTTTTTTCACTAGTTTGCATTTGTTTTTGCGTCAATGGGCGCTTTAAAGCTAATGTTTTCAAAACTTTAAATAAACCCTGGTGCCAAATCGACGGCACGGTAAAGTCCGTCGCTGCCTCAATGTCATATCCCGCAGCTTGTTTCGTGCTCCGCTTAGGTAATTGTAACCCCGCATCTTGATATTTTTTTACAATTGCAAATTTCCGCACTATTTTACTCCTCTCCCTTTTAATCTAAAGGGTCACCATCATGCCATTCTAATTTTTGATACTCGGCATTTTGCATAAACTTCTTTTTAGCATATGAACAAATGGGGCGCAATTTAACCCCTTGTTGTTGCGCACGCCCAACCAACAAAGCTAACATTTGGCCAGCGACGCCTTGTCCTTGCAATTCCGGACGTACATTGGTGGAATCAATCGACCAGACCCGTCCGTTTTCCAAAGGTTGATACGTTAATTCTGCGTCAACTTCTTGCACGGGATTTAAATGAAAAATCCGACGATCTTCAATCTCAAATTCCATAATTTAACTCCTTAATTTTTCTAAAGGTTATTCATCTATTTTAGCATTTTTAAGCCATTTCAGATACCAAAAAAGCATATCCACATCCACCTCATGCGAAATTAAACTTCCCACAAATCGATTATGCATATGCTTTCTTTTAATGCTAATTTAAACCTGCTAGATTTTAAAGATTACTGGACAGCTGCTTGCACAACAATTTTATCATCCACCATCTCAGCAGCTAATTCTTTAATATCAGGATTATCCAAATAGAAGTCGGCAATTTGATCTTCAAGCTGATCTTGAATAACACGTCGCAAAGGACGCGCACCCATTGCCGGGTCATAACCCAAATCAACTAACTTATCCTTAACGGCTTGACTCACAGTAATTGTCAAACCAGTTGGAGCAATCGTTTTTTGCATACCAGATAACATCAAGTCAACAATTTTCAGTAAGTTACCCTTTGTCAAAGCGTTAAATTCAACAATCGCATCAAACCGATTTAAAAATTCTGGCTTAAAGTATGGTGCTAAACGTTCCATCAAACTTGCTTGGCCTTCCTTTTGATCATCGGCTGCCGTCATCTTTGTTCCGGCGTTAGACGTCATAATGATAATGGTGTCTTTAAATGATATGGTGTGTCCTTTTGCATCCGTCAAACGGCCATCATCCAAGATTTGCAAGAACATGTTCATGACATCTGGGTGTGCTTTTTCAACCTCATCCAACAAAATCAACGAATAAGGACGCCGACGCACTGCTTCAGTCAATTGACCGGCCTCTTCGTAACCCACATAACCGGCGGGTGCCCCAATCAACTTTGAAACACTATGCTTTTCCATGTATTCTGACATATCAAAGCGAATCATGCTTTCTTCTGTTCCAAAGAGTTCTTGAGCCAATTGCTTAGCCGTTTCCGTTTTTCCTACTCCGGTTGGTCCGACAAACAAAAAGCTTCCAATTGGCCGATCTGGCTTATTGAAGCCAACCCGATTTCGCCGAATCGCTTGGGCAACCTTTTGCGTAGCTTCACCTTGACCAATCACATGATCTGCCAAATCATTAGCTAAGTTCTTTAATTTCTTTTGTTCTTCATTTTGTAAGTCCCCAACTGGAATATCAGTCTTAGCTTCAACAATCTTTTCAATATCAGCCACGTCCACCACTTGATCACCACCATCAACGGGTTGCGAATTCAAAGCCGCTTGCTTTTGCCGATTCAATTGTTCAACTTGATCCTTCCAATAACCCGCCTTCTCAAAGTCTTCATCATCAATTGACTTTTGTTTCATATTGTCAGCGTAACTAATCTGATTCTCCAACTTTTTTGGATCATCAACCTTAATCGTCAAGTTCTTCTTCGAACCAGCTTCGTCCATCAAATCAATGGCCTTGTCTGGCAAGAAGCGCTCAGGAATATAGCGATCTGAAAGGTTAACTGCCGCTGCCAAGGCATCATCAGTATACTTAACATGATGATAATCTTCATAACGTCCCCGGATGCCCTTCAAAATCCCAAGTGCCTCTTCCTTACTAGGTTCGTCAACTTGCACCGTTTGGAAGCGACGCGCAATCGCAGCGTCCTTTTCAATCTGACGATATTCATTCAAAGTTGTTGCACCAATCAACTGGAATTCACCACGGGCCAACGCTGGTTTTAAGATATTTCCAGCGTCCATGCTACCTTCGCCCGCTGTTCCAGCTCCCATAATCTCATGAATCTCATCAATAAAGAGGATAACATCTGCACGCTTAGAAACCTCTTCCATCAATTTTTGCATCCGCTCTTCGAATTGTCCACGAACCCCAGTTCCTTGAACCATTGAGACCACGTCCAAACGAATGATTTCTTTACCTTGCAACTTGGCTGGAACTTGGCCATCAACAATGGCTTGCGCTAACCCTTCGACCACCGCAGTCTTTCCAACTCCAGCTTCACCAATCAATACCGGATTATTTTTTGTCCGACGATTCAAAATCTCAATGACTCGGTTTAATTCATCATCCCGACCAATCACCGGATCATACTTACCCTTTCGAGCAATCTCGGTCATATTAATTCCAAATTGATCCAATAAGCTTTCAGTATCGTTTTGCCGTTCGCCATTTTGCATACTACCTTGCCGTTGGGCTTGTTGTGCAGCTCGTTGCATCTGTGCACGTCGTTGTGCATTTAAATCTTTATTCATCGCATTAAAAATATCATCAAAATTTGAGAATCCAAATGAATCATAATTTGCCATAATTAGTATCCTCCATTTTATTTAAGTTTATCTTCATAACCAGTTAATCTAAGCTCGCTTTAACGCCTGCTCTTCTTTAACTTATCTATATATTAGCACTCTAATACTAAGAGTGCAAGCTTAAATTAAATTTTTTTAATAAAATGTTCATATCGCTTTTAAATCAAAGCATTATTTACATTTAAATCAACTCTAAGCGCTCATCAATATCCGTCTTTGTCACGTTCATCAAACATCAGCCTGCTAAAGATAAACTCAGTTCTTTTCATTGCATCTATGTTATCTCAGAAATCGCTAACTTCATAAATTAAAACAAATAAAAAAGCACCTGATTTAATCAATAAATCAGATGCTTTTTCTTTAATTACTTATTTTCGGTAACTTGCTTACCCTTATAAGTTCCATCAGCGGCAACATGGTGGTTAAGTACATAAGCACCATTTTCGTTCATGTGGATTGCAGGAGTGTTGATACCTCCGCGTCCTCCACGACGTGAACGCTTCTTAGCCTTTGAAGTCTTATGTGTTGGAACTGCCATAATTTAATCCTCCTTTTTAACGCTACCAAGCCTAAATTGAGGAGGCAGCATGTATTAATAATCGATTATTTTCAACTGTTCTAATTTACATGATTTTTCTATAAATGTCAAGCGCTAGCCCCGACAAATGCTGAAAGCTTCTCAAAAATCATTAAAGAGCATCAAAATTAATCTAACTCATTCATTTTACAACACACACGATTGTGAAACAACTTAGTCTCCGTTCAAATAAAGCATTCCACACAAAAGGACGCTCGCAGTCACCTCTTTTTAAACTAATTATCTATCATTTGCCCCCTCACTGTGAGATTAACAAATAATGGTCTTGTGTAAGCACAACTTATATATTAGTTTAAAACTGATCTTGTGCCGACTAATTCACTTTTAATTAATTGTCTTATCTTCAGGAAGTTGTAATTGCCAATTACGATTAAAGAATCCTCGATAGGCCAAATATGAAGCCCAAACAGAAGAAATGCCAGTAGCGGAAAGTAGCATAAAGACTACCATAATTTGATATTTAATCGCGCTAATCGGCGAAACGCCGGCCATAATCAAACCAGACATCATCCCAGGAAGCGAAACAACTCCATATGTTTTAACCGAGTCAATCGTAGGTTGCATCCCCGTCCGAATCGCCTCCCGAAAAATATCACCCGCCGCTTGTTTCAGGTTTCCCCCTAATGCTAATCGCTCAAAAACTTGGGCTTGCTGATCATTAAACTGTTGTTTTAAGCTCCGGTAAACTAGCCCGACCGCTGTCATAGAATTTCCAGCCACCATCCCAGTCACTGGAATGAGTTGGAACGGTTCCATTTTGATCACGCCGGTCACTACTAAAATGCCCATCGTTACAAACGTTGACAACATTAAGCCTGTCCAAGCAATCCCAAACGCGTGTTCAATCCCGACCCCACGTTTTTTACCATTCCAAGCCGCGTTAAAAATAATGAACAGTTGCATTATTATAGTCACGATCCAATTATCAACTTTAAAAATAGCCATCAAAAGATAGCCGACAATAATCAATTGGATAACTGCCCGTGCCACCGCAATAATTGTTTCATGCTCTAAATGCAATTTTTGTTTATAACTAATAAATAATGAGACTAACACTAAACTAAAGGCTAAAGCTAATGAGCCATTATCTACATTTACGTTCATTTCTTCACCCGCTTAACTTCCGTTCCAAACTCAATCAGATCGCGTGCTGAAGCCATTTCATCGGCATCATGCGTCACTGACAAAACAATGTTACCTTCCATTTGATGCATCGTTTGAATTACCTGCCAAATTAACTGCTTCGTTTCAGCATCTAATCCAGTCGAAATTTCATCCAATAACAAAACTTCTGGAGGAAACAACAAGTTCCTTAACACTCCGACTCGTTGCCTTTGCCCGCCTGACAACTCGGTGATAGGATGATCCAGATAGGCGACCGGTAAATCCATCTGTCGTAAGCCAGCTTGTTGTTTTTGCACATCAATCGCTTGATCGCGGACAATAAACGGGAAATCCAAATTATCCCGTACCGTTTTACCAAATAAACTCGCAGATTGCACCGCATATGAAACTTTCTGGCGATATGTCCCAATTGCTAAGTCTTGAATATCTTGCCCATTAAATATAATTTGTCCACTAGTCACATCCATCAGGCGCGCTAAACTCTTCAAAAAAACACTTTTACCCGTCCCTGATTTACCGACAATGGTGACCCAATCACCGGCGTTGAAATCAAAATTAAGGTTTTGAAACACCACTTGTTCAAAGCTCACCCCAAGCTTTTCGACTTTTAAATCCATAGTTGCTACCTCAACTAAAATAACCCTCCATCCGCAATACGGTCCAATAAAGGCCGCGCTGGGATAAAGAATAATTGACCACTTGTAATTTCAGAAAAAGTTAATAAATAATCATCCTTTTCCAGCATTTGTTCCAACATCCCTTTCGTCACCGTCCAATGCCGAGCATACCCAATAAAATATGTTCCGGTATGTTGCGACGCTGGATTCGAAAAAGGAACATTCATTCGAATAATTTTTTGTTCGACGCCGTCTACTTCTAATTTGGAAGCTACATTATGCGCATTATGAAATTTTTCTTCATCTTCTAACTCTAGGTCATCAAATTTATGTCGACCGACCGCTTTTTCTTGGTCAGTAACTCCTAGGTGCTCCCAAAAGTCCATATTATGCGTCCATTTTTGTGCAAAGGCATATGAACCGTTTTCAAATTCAGGATCTTCATCGCCAATAATAGCATAATTAGTTGCATCATCTAATGCAGGGGCCTCAGTCCCGTCCATAAATCCAATAATCGAGCGGCCTTCCAAAAAGCGGAAACCGTGAGTCTCATCAAACACATCCGTAATCGGCCGCAAAAAAATCATAAACTGCCGCACAACTTCGTACACAACCGCTTCTGATGTAGCTCGGACATGTAAGAAAACATCTCCCGCCGTGGCCGGCATAACATACTGGTCACTAGCTAGCGTTTGGTAGGTTTCAAGTTCCTTTGGTTTTTGCGCATTGGGGAACAAAATATCCCAAGCATGATTACTAAATCCGATTGTCACTTGTAGTTGGTCTTTGGGATTTCGAATCCGCATCGAACGAATAATCGCTTGCGAACGATCGACAAATTCAGCCACCGCTGCTTGTAGTTCATCGCGTGCCAAATCCTTCAAATTTAGAACCACAAACGAAACATTTAATCCAGGATCCTTCCAAACATCTTGCGCTAATTTTGCATCCATGAGAAACTCCTTTGTTTTTATATTTTAGAATCATTCTAACCTATCTATATTTTAACGCACTTCAAATTACTTGTCGAATAACTTTATTTTAAACCTTAGATAAATAAAAAAGACATTCTAAAAAGGAATGTCTAATTATTATTAAAACTATTACGTAAGGCTTTTAACGTTCTATACTTGAGACATTGAATGATGCATTAAGCAATAAAATGAGCAGAACAACAACGTCAAGAACACGATAGTTAGTTTAATCCAACTAATGTATTTCTCGTCGCTGAAAAAAATTTATCTAAATCTTGCCAGATCCATGTGCAAAAGCCCATTAAACCTTTTTGAATAAAGGCTTCATAATAATTGGAGCAACTACTGTAGTGATAATAACCGCCACTATAAATTCTGATGATGTGTCATCGTTAATGATATTTGATGAAATCCCGATTTGAATAATCACCAAAGCCATTTCCCCCCGCGAAATCATCCCCGCACCAATGGCATGCGAGATATTGGCGCCCAAATTAGATAATCTAGCACCAATATATGATCCATAATATTTGGTAATAACCGCCAAAACACTAAAAATCAAAATCGGTAATATTTTATGACCTAATCCTTGAACCGCTACTTCCAAACCGATTGAACCAAAAAATACTGGATAGAAAAACCAATTTCCTAATTTAGTACTAATTGAACCAATTTTTTCAGAAACATCAAATCTTCTCAATAAGATTCCTAAGGCAAAGGCAATTAACGGCAATAAGCTATTAATACCCAAGTTTCCGCCCCCGATGAAAATCGAAAAGAGGGTCACAGCGAACAAAGCGATAACATCATCCAGCACCGCTGCTGATAAAATGATTGCTCCCATCGGTGTCGCTAATTTTCTTTGTTCAGCTAACACAGCTAAAGTAATTGAAATTGAAGTAGCCGAGAAAACCACCCCTGAAAACATTGCAACCTGCATGCTATATCCAAGCAATAAAAATGTAATTGGGAAAATAATTACGGGTAGCACGACTCCCATCCCCGCGATAAGCGATGATGCTTTAATATGCTTTTTCATTTCTTTTAAATCCGATTCCAGTCCAGAATTTAACATTAACAAAAAGACACCTGTATCCGCAATGATATGAATCAGATGGGTGGGCTGAACTACATTCAACAAACTAGCACCCAAAAGAATTCCCGATAATAGTTGTCCAACCACTTCAGATAAGCCAAAACGCGTCCCAATCTTGCCTAACACAATCGTCACGATCAGTAATAATAAAATTAATAGATATTCCATACTCTCTCCTAACATTTAAAAAAGCTTCAAAAATGGTTAGTTCCCCGACTAACAATTCTTGAAGCTTTCGCTCAACCGTTTAAAATTAATTACGTTTATTATATCATACTTTAATATTAAAATAAACTTTTCTCCTACGTAATTTTAAAATCATCACGCAACACACTAGCTTTCAGTACTCCGATTGAATCATTATAACCCTCCATGAATTAAAACATATACAACTGAAATAAACATGCTCATAGAATACAAATGCAATGTAATGCTTACCATATGTACCGTGAAATAATAACTACACTATTTAATAGAATCGCCATCATTTGTTATTCGCTTCTTTTACTAGTAAGGAGGCGGGAGTATAATTAAATAAATACATTCAATTAGGAGTTTTGGATAATATGAACAAAGAACGCTTTGAAGCTTTTACTGATGCAGTAATTGCCATAATTATGACGATTTTAGTATTAGACATACACTTACCTACGGACGACCACTCTATACATTCTATTATTGCAATCGCCCCCTCATTTATTGCCTATATTGTTAGTTTCATAATTTTAGCAGTAATGTGGGTTAATCATCATAATTTATTCTTACACGTTGAAGCTATAAACCATAAAATATTATATACAAACATCTTTTTACTATTCTGCGCTACATTATTACCAGCGACAACCGCATGGTTTGGGTCTGATATATATTCTCCTGTAGCCGCATGGTTATATGCCTTAAACGTAATTATTTATAATATTTCTTTTTCAATTTTACGTGATGAAGTATTAAAAATTAATAGCGATTTAACACATTTATATTTTACTGAATTTTCATCTTTAATACTCAATATCATTGCTTTAATCATTGTTTTCTTTTGGCCACCTTTTATAATTATTAGCCTATTATTAGATATTCTTTTATGGTCAATCCAACCAGTTTTACGTCATAAACATTAATCCACCCACTTCCCTATTAACGCTACGAACGTTTTATTAAAAAATTACCCTATCAGTTAGTTTAAGTGAATATACTAGGAAAAACACTTGATTTCTCATACACACTCAAGTAAACCATATAATACAATTAAATTATATCTAATAATATTTAACAACAATTAAAACGTTGCGCTAGTATATTTGGTTCTATATTAAAGTGTGGTGTTGGAGCGAATTATCCAACACCACACTTTTTATTTTATCCAAAATAAAAAGCCCCAATTAAATACCATTAAAACACCTAATCAAGCTTAACTTTTTCAAAAACTTAGCATAGGCTAATGGGCGGAAGTAAACAAAATCCCCGTTGAGACTTCCAAAGGTTGCAAAAAAGTTGCAACGTTTTTTAATAGCGTTGGAGGGCGTTACAACGACATTTATAATTTTTCATCCCCTCTATTAAGCCTATTAGGTAGCAACTATCAGACTAAGAATAACTAAGATTCAAATACAATATTTAATAAAAAGGTTACACACATTGCTAGTTTTTGCTATCGATTTAGAAGTACGCAGAGATAATGAGGATAGATATAGCTAATTTATCAATTCAAGGCATAGACGAGACGATAAAACAGCATATTAATATAAACCATAAGATAAAAATAACGCCTACACGTCAAAATTATGAACGTTTGCGTTAGTGGTTTGTTTGACCATTATGCCAGAATAGAAAACGTATATTGTATCTCTCTGGCAATTCTTATTATTATCGTGAGTGTCTAAAACTTAGTTACAAAAGCCAGACCTAACGTACCGTAACAGGTATGACGATCTAAGTGACGAATATTTTAATTTGCTACATGAAATATATAAACTTAAATGGTCGATTGATCCTGAAGCTATGCAAGGCTTCATAAACGTATACGAACCAAACATGCCTGCGTACACCAGTCTTGACTTTATCCCAGAACACCCTTGCACCATACACCTAAGCACCTATGAGAAATATATGTGTAAACTGTTTGGGATGCTTGTCCGTCTGAATAATGTAAACAGGTTTGCTCTTGAGAAAAACAACGAACATGCCGCAATTATCAAAAATCAAATTGAAGACATACAAAAAGACGACAACTCCTAAGAAGTTATCGCCGAATCAGGTTTATTGATTAACTATATTATATCATTTTAGGTGGTCACACTTTTGGCTATTTCCAAGGTATTTTATGAGTACTTTAGTGGTCGCTATTCAATTAATTTAAAGCTGTGCGATCTAACGTTAAACATACCCAATATCAGCGACAAAACAGCAAGTTTCTACAATGTGTTAAAGGACTTAATCAATAGACAAAGTGAAACGATTGAAACTACATTAAGAGCCTTAACTCAAGAAAAGTAAGCCATCATTACTAAAAGCTACGGCAAAGATAAACTCACCGCCAACGCCTAAGCACACCAACAATAGCCGCCAAAAGTTCACGCAGAGTTATAAAAAGAACGCCAGGGATGTGACTAGTCACTCCGATATCCTAGCAAAGCTAAATCAATAACCTTAACCTAAAATTTGTCGAGTATGAATTTAAATAAAAAGCCAAGCAAATTAATTGCTTGACTAAATTTAATATATCGATCGTATTGCTTAATGCTAGATTAGGAGTCCTAGTTTTAATTTTTATATTTAGGAACAGTAGTAATATTACATTTTACTTACGCCGATTCCAGAATACTAATCCAGCCAACGAAGTTAACACAACACTAATAACTCCAGCTAGGGTTGTTTTTTCAGCTGCTGTCTTAGGTAATGCTGATTGAATTCCGT
>NZ_JQBP01000005.1:34592-80946 GCF_001438705.1 Weissella kandleri | reverse complement strand
AATGTTCTACTTGTTATCTCGTTGAGACAACTTTTATATAATACCAAGTAGCTAACCGGAAGTCAACCCTCAATATTTTTTAATTTATCAATCAAGAACTTTTCGCTCGCAATCAACTTTATTAATATACATCATCCCCGAATGTTCGTCAACTCCTAATATTAAAATGTTTATCCGAACAATTTCCAATACTCCATGGTCTCAAATAAAAAACGCGTCCGAGGATCTCCCCCAAACACGTTTAATACTCAATGATAGTTTACCAATAATTATTTATCGTGATCTGACCCATGCCCATTGAGAATAGATTCAGGTGTCGCGATATCCGTTGAATTTGTATTATCTTCACCGTCCTGTTTGCTCTGCCGGTCACCACCTAATTCAGGCGCATTCGTTTGATAAGCAAAAATATTACCATCATTTTGAGCAACGATACTTGTCTTATCTTTTTGGCTATGCTTTAGTTTCTTCATGCCAACACTCTTCTTATATGACAAGTCCTTGGTTTTATTCTTAGGCACATCTTGCTTATCTAAGAATCGTAATAAGTTTCCTTGCACAATTTTATCCGAGCTTCTTAATGAAGTTTCGACATACTTATTAGCAGCATCAATGGCTACCTTAGCGCGCGGATCACTCTTTGGATCAATCTTGGTTCCCGTCGCGGTCACATAATAGTTTGATCCATATTTGGTGTATTCACTACTTACCCAATTTCCATTGCGGAACGGGACAATTTGTTTATTTTGATCTGAAAACAAATCTTGACCAAAGCCGACCAAATGCGAATCCTGAATTCCCAAAAGCCCTAATAAGGTTGGCATCACATCAATTTCACCACCATACGTATGGTTAATACCTCCTTGCATTCCTGGTACTCGAATCATCAAAGGTACCTTCTGCCAGTTCGCTAAGTCCAAAGGCGTCAATTCCTTCTTACCAATTAATTTGGCAATAGCATCCTTATGGTTATCTGAAATTCCATAATGATCACCATACAAAACAACCATCGAATTATCCCACAAACCACTATCTTTTAAGTTTTGTTCAAATTCGCCAAAAGCTTGATCGAGATAACGCGCCGTTTGGACGTAACCATCAACAGTTTTATCATTCGTATTTGTCTTATTAATCGAAATATTTTTATCATCAAGGTCATATGGATAATGATTAGTAACCGTAATGACCTTCGAATAAAACGGTTGCGGCAACTGTTGCATATAATTAGCCGTATCTTTCAAGAAAATCTTATCCTTCATTCCGTAACCGACATTATAATCAGGATTATCAGCATTCTGATAATAAGCCTTCGAGAAGAAGTAATCATAACCCCAATTTTTATAGGTGTTATCTCGATTCCAAAATGAACCTACATCCCCATGGAAAGCTGCTGAAGTATAATTACCTTCTTGTTTCAATAAAGCTGGCATCGCTTGGAACGTATTATTGGTTCCATAATTGGTCATGGCCGACCCAGATGAAGTCCCAAAGAGCGAAGTTTCAAGCATTAACTCCGCATCGGCCGTTTTACCTTGACCAACTTCATTATAAAAATTATCAAAGGCTGTTGTATTTTGATCATGATAAAAAGCGTTTAAATTCGGCGTAACTTCTTGTCCTTCCCACCGATAATCTAACAGGAATTGTTGGAATGACTCCAAATGGAAGATAATCACGTTCTTCCCCTTAGCTTGACCGTAAGTCGCACTATTAGCCAAAGTTTTATTCGAATTCACAAATTGCTTAATTTGGTCCAAATCAGACGCTTTCGCCTGTTTCACTTCATTTGCCTGTTCATGTGTTTTAACTAAATTATAAGCTGCGTATTCATTTAATCCTAAATACTTAACAATATAATTATTATCAAATGTCCGCGTTAATAATCCTGAACGGTCCTTAGAGGCAACACCAAAGAACGCTCCCATTAAAACAATGCCTAGAATCGTTATTAACATTGCCACCCGTCGCGGAACCCGCATCGGATCAATTTTAATCCAATGAACCGCCAATAAAATTATTAAAATAATAATATCCAAAAAGACCAAAAAGTCAGACGGCTGAATAATCCCATTAATCGCTTTTTCCAAACTTAAAGAACCACTAGTTTTTGCGATATTTAACGAAATAAAATCCGTGAATTCACGGTAATAGAGCATGTTCGCAAACAACCATGCACTTTGAATAAAATTCATCAAAATCATCAACCAGTAAGAAATTTTACCACGGAAATACAAAGCTATTCCAAATAAAATAATTGCTGTTGGTAATGGATTAACTACTAACAAAAATTGTTGCAGGACTCCTTTTGCCCCTAAACTAAAGGCCGTTTGATATGCCCAGTACGTTTTTAAAGTAATTAAAAAAACGGAAAGTATAAAAAAGCCAACGACGGAATTAAAATCCGGCCACCACTTCTTAAGTTTAGTCATAACACGTTGCATGACATTCTCCTTCAAATCATATTTAAATTAAACATATTACATACAGTATACAAGATTTTTTAATCAATTAACTTGATTTCATCTTAAAAGGCCAATTTAAAAGCAGCAATACATTCGTATATTTCTACTGCTAAAGCATTTAAATCATCAAAAACAAAACTCTGACGACTGCCATGTTCAAACAACCCATAAGTACAATCGACTTGATCATATGTGACCGTAACCACAGTTATCCCATATAAATCAAAATTTCGAACTTGAAAAGGACCCGTTACATCATTTCGCATTGCACTCAAACGCTGTACAATTTGCACTAACTCATTCTGCATTGTTTCTTCCTAATCCTTGGTAAATTAAATGCTAAAATTCCTGCAAACATCCCAAAATAATAAGTAATTAAACGCCAAATTAACATTGCTAAGACTAACGCCCCTGAATTGGGTAGGAAACTGGCAAATAACATTGCAAAACCAGCTTCGGCTCCACCAGAGCCCCCAGGAATCGGAAACAATGATATCACCATGACAATCAAGATATGTAAGGCCATCACAAAAATCAAATTAGTGTGTACTTGCCCCAATGCCAACAAGATAAAATATGGAATTGCATAATAAAATAGCAATTGCAAGAAAGTGGCTAAGACTACCTTCCCGAGAGTTTTAAAATCATGCCCCATTCGGACACTTTCTTTATGGAAATTATCCATTTTGTCTTGTAAAAGACTCAACCAATCAGTATAGCGTTTAGGGCTAAACCATTTCACCGGAACAAGGCATAACCGCACTAAACGATCGGTCAAAGTCGGCCAATACATCACTAATAGCAAAGAGCTAACTACAAATAAATGAATCACAAAGCCAAATATCACTAACCAAGCCATTTGATGCAAGTGCGCTTGTAAGTAATTATAGCCAATAATTAAAGCTCCAATAAAATTAACAACAATCATCGCTTGATACACAATGAATTTCATTAATAAAATCGAACTAGCCCGACCAATATCGATTCCTGCACGGACCAGCATAATTAACTGCATTGGCTGTCCACCACTCGAAAACGGCGTAATTCCATTCCCTAATTGTTCAACTAAGGGCACCCGAATAGCATTATCCCAACTGATGGTTTCTTGTTTTGAATCAACAAGTATTTTGACAACTACTGCTTCAAGAAGCAAATAAATCACCATGGCCAATACGGCTACTAAGACCCAGCCCCACTTAAGAGTAGCGAGTGAGCTTTGTAAATCAGCGGAGTTAACACCTCGCATCGACCACCAAAGAATGCCACCACCCAATAGCAGCATGATAATAAACACCCATGTATTTTTTCGTGACATTTACTATTTTCTCCCTTTAGCCGCCTGTTCAGGATAAAAGGCCGCCCAAATTTGACCAACATTCCGCTTAGAATAACGCTCCGAAGCTGCCAGAGCTGCATCACCCAATTCTTGGCGTAAGGATTCATCTTGTGCCAAACGGTTCAACTGGACTTGCATATCATCACGATCTTTCGCCGGCAAATAATATCCAACTAAAATAGATTTATACAAATCCAAATCACGCAAAATCGTTGGGATCCCGACACTAAAAGCCTCCAAGGCTGACATCGGGAAAAGCTCATTATAACTTGGCAATAAAAAGACATCGGCTAAATTATAGTAATCATTCATCGTATCGCGTTCAACGATTCCTGGAAAATGTAAGTTTTTCGGCGGATTATCGACAATTTGCTTGAGTTGCTCATAACCGGCGGTAATATTTCCAAATGAAAAACCGCCCGCCCAGACAAATTGCCATTGCGGATTTCGCTTAGCTAATTCGACAAAATCAAACACACCCTTTCGTTCTTGTACTTGCCCAACACCTAAAACAATAAAATCATCAGTGTTAAATCCTAAACGGGTCCGGATGGCTTGCTTTTCAGCAGGTTTTTTCTTAAAAAAGCTTTCCTTTGCGACAAAATTAGGGATGTACTGAATTTTTTCTTCTGAAATACCATAATTGGCCAATTTTGGAATAAATGTCGGATTGACCACTACAATTTGGTCCATCCGTCGGTAAAACGCAATTACATACTTATAAAAGATTTTTTTGATGGGACCCCATAATTTAACGGATCCTTCCAAAGTCTCCGGCAAAAAATGTACATAACCCACTTTGCGACCACGACCAGGTAAAAAGGTGCTCAAATAAAATTTCAAGTCAATGGTATGGTAATGACTGACATCCGTACGCCCTAACCGGTTAAACTGCAGTTCAAATTGATCGGCATACTGCGTTTGTAACAAATTAATTAATTCGCGATAAGCTGAACCAACCCCCTGACCGGGAACCGTTTCTGCTGATGAGAACATCGTTATTTTCAGCATTATTTATCCTTTCTAAACCATGATGGTCGTTCGAAAATGCGCGCATATTCCGCATCGGAATCGGCAATTTCATCCAAATCTTCTTCATGATAAACTGCGATGGCCTCTTGATAAAAAGCAACGATGCGTTTGCCAAACGTCCGCTCATCGATTTCATGCAAAATTTGCTGGCGCACAGCTGGATTACCAACCGTTTGCTGATTTTGCTTTGCTAACAGATAAGCTTTGAGCGGCTGCGTCAATTCATCAGGTGTATCCACTAAAGTTCCGACATTCGGGTCTGTCACAATGGTGTCCAAATAAGGACTGTGCATCGCAACAACTGGCGTATCTGCCGACATCGCTTCAATATACGTAAGCCCTTGGGTTTCACTTTCTGATGCTGAAATAAACGCATCGGCTAAACGATAGTAGCTATATGCTTCTTCATGCTCCACATAACCTGTAAAAATCACTTGATCCATAATTTCTAAGGCCGTAGCATGATTATGAATAGCCTCTTCCGCTGGCCCATCTCCCGCAATAATTAAACGCGCGTTGGGCAAATCAGCTAAGATTTCAGTAAAACTCTCTAAAACTGCTTCAATATTCTTTTCAAAGGCAATTCGTCCTAAATACAAGACAACTGGACTATCAACATCGATCCCCAAACGTTTCCGCAAAGCTACACTTTGATTCTCATTTACATCATGGGCGACTTTCACCCCCGTCGGAATAATCTCAATAGGGACTTTAATTCCATAATCTATCAATTGAGTCCGCGTTTGTTCGGAAGGAGCCACAAGCCCGGTTAAACCACGGGTATAACCCCGTAAGATAACCTTGACACTCCCTGGCTTAATAATCCGCCCATTAAAAATATAATGGGTATAATCTTCATAGTTTGTATGATAGGTATGTACAACCGGAATATGTAAATTTCGCGCGACAGATTTACCAAAAAGGCCTAGTGAAAATTCAGTCTGCGTATGAACAATATCTAAATTTATTTTTTTAGAAATTTCTTGCGCCGCAATCGCCCCACGATAAGTCACGCGGCGTTCTTTAAATCCAACGAAGGGCACACTCGCAAAACGGTACACATTCGGCTCAGCTACATTTTCAGGGACGTTGGGGTCCGTAGACGTAAAAATATAAACCTGATGACCCAACCGTTCTAACTGATTTTTCAAAGTTTCAATTGATGTTGAAACCCCCGACAGCTGCGG
Source organism: Weissella kandleri (assembly GCF_001438705.1). Taxonomy (GTDB): domain Bacteria; phylum Bacillota; class Bacilli; order Lactobacillales; family Lactobacillaceae; genus Weissella; species Weissella kandleri. The sequence goes on along the minus strand of NZ_JQBP01000005.1, from coordinate 74,929 downwards.
TAAATATGTATCTGTAAAAATTCCAACATTCATATCTGAATCCTCCATTGCGCACGTTAATTATCCCTCCATCATAACAAATTTAAACTCTGATTTCACGGTTAACGTTTGTATTATACCCTGCCAAGCTTAACGTTAAGTTTAAATTCAACAAAAAAACGGTCAAAATTGACCGTCTCTGCTTAATTTTTTAATTATGCTGAATGCAACTTAAGAAAGCTGATTTTCTTGCAGGATCTTACCAATCACCGCGTCCATCTCAGCGGTCTTAGTCCATTCAATCCATTCCGGAATGGCAACTTGCGCATAGATATGAAAATTATCGTTCACATATTTTTCATAGATTTCCACATTTCGTGAATGCGGAATATTAATTTTCATAATCCGAACTTCTCTAATCATACCTTGTTCGGCAGCATACTCAGCCTGACCATTATGCAACAAGTTCCCAATTTCACGGTACTTTGTGCCATCATTGCGTGTAATTTCCTCAACGATATCAAAGGCCTGATAATCTGCCATTTTATTCTACTCCAACCTCTGCTTGCACTACCTCCACAATTCGGTCAACATAGATACTAACCGCTTCCGGTGTCGCCGCTTCCGCCATCACGCGCAAAAGGTTTTGGGTTCCAGAAGGGCGCACAAGGACTCGACCTTCACCACCCATCTCAGATTCGACTTCAGCGATAACTGTTTTAATGGCCTCATTTTCAAGGGCCGCTTTTTTATCCTGTACCTTAATATTGACCAACTTTTGCGGATAAATAGTCACCTCGTCTGCTAATTCAGAAAGCTTTTTACCGGTCATCTTCATGACTGAAAGCAATTGAAGCGCAGTTAACATTCCATCCCCCGTTGTCGCCCAATCCAAGAATACCACGTGACCAGATTGCTCACCACCAACGTTATAACCCGACTTCAACATTTCTTCAACTACGTACCGATCACCAACGGCCGTCTTAACCGACGCCATTCCGTTCGCTTCAAGCGCCTTATACATTCCAATATTAGACATCACTGTCGTAACCACTGTATCTTGCTTCAACCGTCCGTTTTTATGCAAAAACTTTCCGGTAATAAACATAATTTTATCGCCATCAACAATCTTTCCATTTTCATCAACCGCAATCAACCGATCACCATCTCCGTCAAAAGCCAGCCCAACTTGCGCTTGTTGTTCAACGACAAACTTAGCCAACGCTTCGGGATGCGTCGATCCAACCTCTTGGTTAATGTTTAATCCATCGGGGTTGGTAGCCATCGTAATAAAATCAGCTTGTTCATCGGCAAATAAACTTGAAACCAAGCCACTAGTAGCACCGTTGGCCGCGTCAATCGCAATCCGCATTCCTGATAAATCGGTTGGAATCGTTGTTTGCAAAAAGGCTAAATACTTTGATGTTCCCACTGGGAAATCAGTCACCGTTCCCAAACCATCAGCTGAAGGCCGTGGAAGCGTGTCTTCTACTTGATCCAGCAGCGCTTCAATCTCACCTTCAATTTCATCCGACAGCTTAAACCCATCCGCTCCAAATAACTTGATTCCATTATCTTCCGCTGGATTATGTGAGGCCGTAATTTGTGCCCCAGCATCAGCTTGATCAGCCCGAACTAAATAAGCAACTCCTGGTGTTGAAATTACACCTAATTTCAACACTTCAATTCCAATTGAAAGGAAACCGGCCACCAAAGCGCTCTCTAACATTTCACCAGAAATCCGCGTATCGCGTCCGACTAACACGCGTGGTCGCCGCCCCTTCGCATGTTTCGTCAAAACAGCTCCAGCAAAACGTCCTACCCGGAATGCTAATTCGGGGGTCAATTCTTGATTGGCAATTCCTCGCACGCCATCAGTTCCAAAATAGTGTAATTCTGTCATAGTCTTGCTCCTTTAGTTTAATCATCATATTCATTTATAGCAATTAAGATGCATTAGGGGTGATTGTCACCACAATACTACCAGGATCAATTGAAACCCCATCTGGTACTGGCAACTTCAAATTTTGCATAGTCTCCACATTAATATTAGACAAATCAACGGGGACATCGATACTCTTAATACGACTAATTTGTTCCGCATCACCACTGATCTTAGCCTCATTGACATCCGCTGTCACTGTAAATTGACTGGAATCACCATTTTTTGGCTTTAAATTAATTGGAATTTGTTTGGCCCCTTTCCCAGCTGTCACGGGAATCTTAACATAAGCTTCAGCAGGCGAAATTGTTACATTCACTACATTACCATTAATATCGAGCGCTTGTAAATTCACCTTTTTACTAATTGTACTTTTAACATTAGAATCCAATTGAACATTGGCCACGACCTTAGCCACAGAAGCCACCGCCTTTGGTGAACCAATCACCTGTGCACTCGTGACACTTGATGTTACATCGCCAACTTCATACCCAGCTGCAATCGCCGTCTTATTATAAGTGGTTTGAACATCAAAATTCTTCACCGCCCGGCGATAAATATTGACATCCACAGTTTCTTGACTCAATTTATAAGCTAAATCTTTATTCAAGCCACTTACTTTCAAAGTGATTTTATGAGGACCTTCCGACAAGCCCTTTAAATTTGCGTAGACTTGAAAATTTTTCGTATTAACGGCTGTTGTTACCAAAGCAGAAGAACCGGTTAACTTCACATCCAACATTTCCGGCACCCCAGTCACAATGTATTCATTCATATCAATCCCTGATAACTGAACTGGAACGGTAGTGGTTATCGTTTTTTGCATCCCAATCCCCACAATACCTGCAACATTTTGCTTCGTATCACTAACTTTTGTGGTTTTACTAGGTGTGGTTCCATCAACATACGCGGCCAACAAAATCGCCATGATTAATGAAAATACTAAATAAAATAATTTTTGTCGATTCATTCGAAACATCTTAATGCTCCTTTCGCTTAAACCATGAAGCAAAGAAAAGCCGGTCGGCCCATGACGTTTTCTGTTCATTGCTAACTAGATGCACTTCCAAGTACTTCAAAAAATCTTCATGGGTTAAATCTTGCATTAGTTCTGAATTTCGCGTAATAGTGATGCCTCCTGTTTCTTCCGAGACAATAATCGTTAATGCATCCGTTACTTCCGAAATCCCAACTCCCGCGCGATGCCTTGTTCCCAAAGCCTTGGGAATCGTCGGATTATCTGATAATGGCAAATAAGCCGCCGCAACTGCGACCCGGTCATCTTTAATAATCACCGCTCCATCGTGTAATGGCGTATTAGGAATAAAGGTATTAATCAATAAAGCGCTGGAAACCACCGCATCAATTGAAATCCCAGTCTCAATGTATTCCTCTAACCCGGTATCCATTTCAATAGTAATTAAAGCTCCAATTTTACGCTTCGACATATATTGAACCGCATCATCTAGTTGTTCAACTAATCGCACTCCTTCTTGGTTAGCTTGCACCTTAAAGAACTGCGAACGGCCTAGATGCTCCAAGCCTCGTCGAATTTCGGGCTGAAACACAATGACCAACATAATGGCTCCCCAGTTAATAATTTGATCGGTTAACCATGAAATCACGGTTAACCCGACATACATAGCGACTAATTTAACGACAATTAAAATCGCCACCCCGCGAATTAACGTAAAGGCTTTGGTGCCCTGCATCAACCGCATTAATTGATATAAGATATACCACACTAAGATGATGTCCAGTAACCGAACAAAATTAATGCTACTTATAAATGTTGAAAAATTCATGCGTTCCTCCTAGTGTGTTTCATCGGCTAATAAACCCGCCTCCGTGTAATTGATGGTTTGTCTTAGTTGGAGTGCCATCTCAAAGCTAATAAAATGAGCTTCTAATAAATGTTGAATCGCTTCACGTTGAGCCGTTAAGCCCGCCATTTCAACAATTAATCGTTCTTGGTGGGCTTTTTGATCCCGTTTAGACCAAGAAACTTGAACCATTTGTAAATTATACTCGTAGGCCACCATCACATTATGCACAACTTGCTGATTTCGCTGCAAGTACTTTTTAGGCTGGGATTCCACATATTTTTTAGCAGCAGCTAAGCCCGCCTCGTTTTCAGCCTGCTGCGCGCGTTTCATCTGCGTGCGAATCGTTTGATCATCTTCGTCGGTCATCCAAATCCGAACCGCTCGAAATATCATTAATGTCAAATGATGCAGTCGGGCGCCAAATTTTAAATAACCATGCCGTTTCACCATTTGTTCAAGATTATCTTGAATTCGTGCAATCCGTTGGGCTTCATTAGAATAAACAAAATCAGAAATTTGTCTGCGCTTCAGCAATTGTTTCAAAGCATCATTTTCAGCTATTAAGCAGGTTTTTCGTAACTGCACTTCCGCTTCTAACATGGGATTGAGCATTTCCGTATTCATATTTTCTAACTGCAACTGTCGAATTTTAGTATGGTAACGGGCTAAGACCGCATAAACCAAGTTTTGATTATCAATATTGCGGGCTTGTTCTAATTCACGCACCGCCGACTGCAAAATATAAATCTGTGCCCGTGGCTCCGTCATGTGCTGCACCACCCGTTTGGCCTTTTTGGGCTGTGCCTTTTGCGTTTGTCTTGCTAACAGTGGAACACCCACCAATGCCATCACGAGTGAAATAATGATAACCGTCGCCGCGATAAATAACACAATCCCGCGGGCTGGAAACGGTGTTTCGCCATCTGATAGAACAGTTGGAATCGATAAAACTCCAGCCATCGTCACGGCTCCTCGTACTCCTACAAGTCCAGACATGAACGCCATTTTGAAATCAGGGTGTTCATCTTTATTTTGATAATAGCGCCACCACTGATTCAAATAGGTCCAAACCACACGAATCGCAAAAATAACCATCCACGTTATCAGGGCATACCAGAAAAGCATTGGTAAAGCGAGCTTACCAGTTACACCTACAAAGGCTCCCATTGCTACCGGTAATTCAATCCCTAACAGGACAAAAATAATCCCGTTCAATAAGTATCCTAGGATATCCCAGGTTTGATGTCCAACCATCTGAATTTCACCAGTATAATTTACATTATTTTTAGTATTTAAGTTCCCTATCACTGCGCCGACCACAACCGCAATAACCCCGGAGGCGTGAAAATGTTCTGCCACTAAATACATCATCAAGGGACTAAAAATCTGCAAAACAACTACAAAAAAAGCGTCATGAATCCTCCGACTAGCAATGAATTCCAAAATGGTGTTAAACAAAATAGCCAACACTGCGCCAATTAACGCGCCAATTAACGAAGTGTAAAAGAACTCACCCGTCGCTTGCCAAACAGAAAAAGTTCCCGTCACAGTCGCTGCTAACGCGACTTTAAATATTACTAGTCCACTGGCGTCATTGATTAAACTTTCACCAGCAACTAAATGCAATAAACGTTCCGGCAACTTCGTCCCCTGGGCAATCGCTTGCACTGCAACTGGATCAGTTGGTGACAAGATGGCCGCTAAAGCAAATGAAACCGCGAGGGATAATTCAGGCACAAGCGAATAGATGGCAACCCCCCCAATTAAAGTCGTAATAATAACTAGAATAATTGCATTACTAAAAATGGGTCCTTTTAACGCCCACATTTCACGTTTGGGAAATCGCCATGCATCTGAATACAATAATGGTGCCACAAAGAGCAACAGAAACCAACTCGTATCTAAGGTAATTTGCACCTTAAAAACCGTCGCTAAGATGACTCCTAAGCCTATTTCAATCAAGCTAACTGGCAAATCCTTAATTAAATGGGAAATTAAATTTCCTAATAAGACCACCCCTAATAGAACTATTCCGACCTCAACCAATCCCATCGCACTCCTCCGAAAATTTTTATTTTTTCGCTATCATTGTTTATTTAAACGCGCTTGTCACCACCAACCCTTTGTTTTATTCACCTAAAATCCGAACTTCTGTCTCTAATTGCACACCAAATTTTTCTTGCACTACGGCTTGTACATGTCGAATTACCTGAATATATTCATGAGCGGATGCATGATTAACATTAACAATGAAACCAGCATGCTTTTTTGAAACTTGTGCACCGCCAATAGTATATCCTTGTAACCCAGCATCCATGATCAACTTACCAGCATAATACCCTTCTGGTCGTTTAAAGGTCGATCCGCAAGAGGGATATTCCAACGGTTGCTTAGAAGCCCGTCGTGTATTATAGTCTTCCATTTTAGCTTCAATTTCAGCATATTGACCTAGCGTTAGTTTAAAAGTGGCATCTAAAATAATGTCACCCGTCTCTTGAATTAAGGAATGCCGATACCCAAACTCTAACTCGGTTCCTTGATACGTTTTGATCTTTAAGTCTGGGGTTAAAACGGTCACGGACTGTAGCCATTCTGCGACTTGTCCGCCGTATGCGCCCGCGTTCATATAAACGGCTCCACCAACCGAACCTGGAATACCGGCAGCCCACTCAATTCCACTTAATTGTGCTTTCAACGCTGCATTTGTAACCGCAATTAAAGCACTCCCAGCCTGGGCCGTAATTAATTGATTATGAACCTTCACCTCGGTAAAATGCGTTAAAAAGATCACTAAACCTGGCAGACCTTCGTCACCAATCACCAAATTCGAGGCATTTCCTAAAACCGTCACCGGCATATTATTCTCTTGCGCCACTGATAAAACATCTTCCAAAGCCGTCAAATCTTGGGGCCAAAAGACCCAATCCGCTGGTCCACCGACTTGTGTATTGGTGAATTCGGCCAAAGGAACTGCTTCTTGAATTTGATAGCCCGGAAATTTCGCTTTTAAATTTACCATGTTCTTCTCCTAAATCATTTTGGCAAACGGTTTTACTTGTTCCACCCCAAATTGGTCAACTTCTTGTAATAAGATTTGTGCTGCCGCTCGCGTATCATCTAAAGCATGATGATGATGTGGCAAAGAAATATTTAAAGCATCTGCAACCGTATTTAATTTGTGATTAACTAAATGGGGGTACAATTTGCGGGATGTCTGGACGGTATCTAACGTTAAATAATGGGGCGCTGGAATATGATAATTTTCTAAAGTCGCTTTTAAGACCGCGTTATCAAATGCTGCATTATGGGCGACGACTAACTGATTTGTAGTATAAAATTGCTCAATCACCGGCCAAACCTCTGAAAATAACGGGGCATCAACGACATCCGTCGGGTGAATGCCATGGATTTTAATATTAAAAGGGTTAAACTCCATTTGAGGATTCACCAAAGTATAAAATTCATCCGCCACCTGATTATCACGCACCACTACTACAGCCATAGACACGGCACTGGCGCGTTTCGCACTAGCTGTTTCAAAATCCATTGCAATAAAATTCATTTATGTTTCAACCTCCCAATCCATATCATAGGCCGACACTTGCTGTTGTTGTCCGTCTAAAACCAACTGCTCACTATTTGGAATCCGGACAAAGCCCAGCTTGGCATAGAGTTTTTGCGCGGGTTGATTACGTTCTTGCACGGTTAAACGAACGTGTTTAGCTACCGAATAATTAATCACCCAATCTAACGCTTCAGCCAGCAAAGCTTGACCCAAGCCTTGCCGTTGATAGCGTGCCTGCACAACAACTCCAATTTCGAGCGTTTCTGCTAAATTAGGCCAAGGCGCTAACGTTACCATGCCACCAACTTCATGCTGTGCATTAATTAAAAGCAACATTAAATAATCTTCGCGCACCGCCATCTGTTCCAAACTAGGGCCTAATTGCGCCGCCGTAATTTGTGCTAAATCTTGTTGCATGACAAAAAACGGGCTCTCTTGCTGAGCCTGTTTTAAAAATTGCAAAATAGCGGGTGCATACTGCGCTGTTGCTACCTCTAACCAAAAATCCATAATATTTATCCAATCTGATTAACAAGTTTTTGCAGTCGTGGCGTTGAGCCTGTTAGCTCAATTTGCCGCTGCTGACCACTATCATCTCCAAGGATTCGGCTAAGATTGACCGTAATAACGGCATTAGGCAATAAATTCATAATAAATTCAGGCCACTCAACTAAAGCAACCCCATCGCCACCTAAATACTCTTCTAACCCAATTTCATCGGATCCACCCTCTTCACCTAAACGATAAACGTCCAAATGATATAAAGGATACCGCGGTGTTTGATACTCGCGCACCAAAGTAAATGTGGGACTTTTGAGAGGGCGTTTAATCCCTAACGCACGCGCAAAACCTTGCGTAAACGTTGTCTTACCTGCCCCTAAATCTCCATTTAATATAATTGTATCACCGGCAGCTACCAACTGGGCCAGCTGCGTAGCGATTGCTTGCGTTTCTTCAACTGTGTGTACTATTTTTTTCATAACATAATTATAGCATTTTAACCAATGGGAACAAAGTATTCCCCACTGAAACAACGTCCTAAAAACAATGTCCACCGTATACAAAAAACAAGTCGTCCCACCTGGAACAACTTGTTTACAGTTGATTGTATTATGAAATTTTATAAAAAGAGCTTACAATGCTTGAGCCGCTGTAATAATTGCGGTCTTATATACATCTTCTTCGTTGGCCCCACGTGACAAGTCCGAAACCGGAGCAGCCAAACCTTGCAAAATCGGACCAATGGCTTCAAAACCACCAAAACGTTGGGCAATCTTATAGCCAATGTTTCCTGACTGCAAATCAGGGAAGACAAAGACATTCGCATGCCCAGCTACCTTTGAATCGGGTGCCTTAGAAGCGGCCACCCTTTCAACAAAGGCGGCATCAAATTGTAATTCACCATCTACCGCTAATTCAGGATCCATCTGATGGGCCAACTTAGTTGCTTCAACGACCTTATCAACTTGCGGTGCTTTAGCAGAACCCTTCGTTGAAAATGATAACATTGCTACCTTGGGGTCAATCCCAAAAATCTTGGCGGTCTTGGCTGATTGAATAGCCACTTCAGCCATCGTTTGGGCGTCTAAATCAATATTGATGGCCGCATCAGCGAAAATATACCGCTCATCCCCACGTTGCATCACAAATGAACCCGAAATCCGCTTTGAACCTGGGACAGTCTTGATAATTTGCAAAGCCGGCCGGACAGTATCACCCGTTGGATGGGTGGCACCAGAGACCATTCCATCAGCTTTTTTCATATAAACGAGCATCGTTCCAAAATAATTAACATCTTGAAGCCACTTAGACGCAGTTGACGCATCCGTCTTACCATTCCGACGCTCAACTAAAGCCGAAATCATAGCATCCATTTCCTTCACTGGATACAACTTAGGATCAATAATTTTAACTCCCGTCAAATCATTTTGTTCAGCTTGCGCCACAGCTTCAATTTCAGCTTGGTCCCCCAACAAAATTGGTTGTGCCAAATGATCGGCAACTAAACGAACCGCCGCTCCTTGAATCCGCTGATCTGCTCCCTCAGGGAAAACCAATGTCTTCCCCTGATTTTTTACTTGGTTTGCGAGTTGTTCAAAAAGTTCCATGTTTTCTCCTTCAATTCTGCTCGTTTTATTTTATAATTAATGTTAGCGATTACAGTATATATTATCGCAAAAATCAAAATTTTAACAAGCACTTTTTAACTAGCCCCAATTAATCACCGGCATGGAACGTTGTGCTAAATACTGATTAGTATGAAAAAAAGGCTGGCTGCCAAAAAAGCCCCGGTACGCCGACAATGGACTTGGATGCGGTGCAGTTAAAATTAATTGCTGGGTATTCGCAATTAATTGCGCTTTGGCTTGAGCTGGCTTTCCCCATAATAAATACACCATGGGGCGCGTTTGCTGTCCTAAAATGTTAATGACCGCATCCGTCAATCTTTCCCAGCCTTGCTTAGCATGTCCATTTCGAACGCCGGCAGGAACCGTTAAAACAGTGTTTAATAACAGCACGCCTTGTTGTGCCCAATCCGTTAAATCCCCATTGGTTCGCAAAGGAGTCCCCTGATCTTGTGCTAATTCTTGAAAAATATTGCGCAAAGATGGCGGTAACCTTTGTCCTGCTGGCACTGAAAAACTGAGTCCCATTGCTTGGTGCGGATTGGGATACGGATCTTGCCCTAATAAAACCACATGCGTTTTGGCCAATGGGGTTAATGTGAACGCCCGAAATATTTGCGCAATGGGCGGATAAACCACCCCGTTTTGATAACTTTCCGTAATTAAATGATCAATGTGCTGCCAGTCATCGGCGCTCAACAACGCATCCAATGGTTCCCACCAATCAGTATGCCTTAATGTTTGTAAATTATCCATCTTATCCTCATTTCTAAAGGAGTCTTTATTATGCAAACTTTCTTAATTTACCCTTATTATACACGCCAAAACCAAAGAACATTTGCCATTGTAAATCAAAATCAGCAAATAAAATATTGGGTAACCCGCTATCAAACGTCTGGTAATTGCCGGATCAATGACGATCAAGCACAAACCATTGCCAGTATTTATGCCACTGACCACTACCTTTGGCCAAATTTTAAAATACAAACGCAGCAACAGACAGTCCGTGGTTATAATCTCAGCCCCTCTAACCAACCATTCTACTTGATATGGCGTTTTGGTTGGTGGATTCGTCTAAAGCCCCAAACACAAACTTATCATTTTTATCGAGGCTTCCAGCTCATTGCTAGTGCACAACCCAATGCCAAAGGGATTTTACAAGTCACCATCCATCAAAGCGCGCCATTACCGACTATTTTTATGCTCATTATTTTTTTAGACCATGTTCAAAAAATCGAAATCCTTAGCCCGGATCGCAAGTGGCAACCGCAAATTCAAACCACTACCACACCTCATCCTTAAAGCTAATTCATATTATTGATTAACAGACCATTATAAAAGCCAAGCCTACTTGAACGTCGACTTGGCTTTAATTGGTTTACTTGTAGTAGGGCGCCTTAGGAATAATTAACATGGCGATCAAATAAATTATCACTCCAGGGAAGAACCCCGTCATTGCCACAAAAATGGCGAAAATCAACCGTACAATTTGAGAATTCCAACCAAAATACTCTGAAATCCCACCTAACACACCACTCAAGACTTGATCATCATGTGACCGATACACTTTTTGATTATTCATAACTATTTCCTCCTCTATCTAATTGTAATATTACCAAATGATGTTTGCGCTGTAACCTTAAATTTTGGATCATTCCCGACTTGGGCTGTTAAATTACCAGTACTTGATTGAACTTGATGGGGACGTAACACCCGAATCAGCCCCAAGGTTGAATAGCCTTGAATTGTATAGCTGGCCTGTGAATCAAAGCCGACCCGAATACTACCTAAGGCCGTCGTTAGGTCCAATTGAGCGTCCACCGTTTGCCAATCCAAACTCAAGCTTCCTGCATTAACATCGAAGTGGCCGGAACCAATTAAACGCTGACCCGTTACGACACCAGCCGCAATATTTAAATCAAATTTTGCTTCAACCTGTTCTAAATACAACTCACCTGCTGAAACCGTGCCCTTAACAAGCCTTTGTACCTTAACTTGTTGCAAATGAGCACGTCCAGCTAACAAAGTTAACATCAACTCTGAAGCTTCCAACCGGTTAACATGCAAAGTTCCCGCGGACACGGTGATGTCTAATTGGTTTTGCAATACTAAGTCCGTCATAAACACTTCCCCAGCATTCAACTTAAGGTTTAACACCCCTTTAAAATGCGCAGGCAACTCCACTTTAATCACATTTTTGAAACGGTTGCTCGTTGTGGCTGAAAAGAGGCCTAAGAGTCCGCGCCCAGATAAGCGGGGCATCGTGACCGCGTATTGTTGCGGCGTCTCATTGATCACCACGGCTAATTCAGCATGTTCGTGATTAAAGACCTGTTCGACCTTCACCTGCGAACCAGTTCCCTGCATAATAAAGACCTGTCCTGCATAAACATTAACATCCACATTTTGAATAACATCCGGCATTTGATCACCCTGTGGCGTATCTTCATGACAAGATATTTTCCCATCCATCTGATAAACCTGATTGGTAGTCTCACCCGCAATCATATCAATGACGGCGTCCAAATCTCCTAAATCCGATAAAACATGGTCAATTACTTCGCCTTCGCTCGCGCGGGGATGTGAAACTTGATAGTCCGAATAAGCTTCTCTCGCATCCGCTTCAACTTCATTTTTAAATTCTTCAAGAGCTAAATTATTCACCCGATTGGCAAATATAGCTTCAATTTTTCGCTTTAATTTCTCATTCATTTGCATCCCTCATTAAAATATCCAGCATCTCCCGGGTAAACTGCCAAGCCTGCTGCTCAGCCTTTAAACGTTGTTTGCCCGCACTAGTGAGCATGTAATATTTACGCCGTGCCCCTTGGGTTTCATCGCCATAATAACTTTCGACTAAGCCAGCTTTCCCTAACCGTCTGAAAACAGCGTATAAAGTTGCCTCATTAATTGTATATTGATTATTAGTCATTGCTGCAATATCTTGGGCAATCCGATAACCATACGAGTCACCCTGATTTAGACGATTTAAAACAATCGCGTCAGTGTGCCCACGGATTAAATTTTTTGATAATTCTGCTTCCATTAGATACCTCACTACATCTATTACTATATCACACACTACTATATGTGTCAAAGTAATTTATCGTGTCCCGTTTAAGCGTTAAATTTAACTAAAAAAACCAGCTGTGGTCTTAGTTCACAACTGGTTAATTAATTTTTAACGCTTAAATTTACGTCTTAAATCACGTTCTTGATCACGCTTTTTAATCGTTTCCCGTTTATCATACTGCCGTTTACCAGTCCCAATACCAATTAAAATCTTCGCAAAGCCATGCTTAATGTAGACTTTCAAAGGTACTGCCGTTACTCCCGCATTGGCCGTTGCTTTTTCAATGGCTTGAATTTCACGCTTATGCAATAACAGGCGCCGTGAACGTAATGGTTCATGGTTAAACTGATTTCCTTGCGCAAAGGGCGCAATATTCACATTATCCAACCACGCTTCGCCATTCCGTACTTGCACAAAACCATCCGCAATGGTAATTTGACCAGCGCGAACTGATTTAATTTCTGTCCCTGTTAATTCCATCCCCGCATCAAAGGTTTCACCGATGGCATAGTTATACCGTGCCTTATTATTGGTGGCTAAATAACTAGACGTTGTTTTGTGCTTTTTAGCCATGGTTTAATGCCTACCTTTTCGATTTGCATTTGCCCGTTCATCGGCGGGTTTGCGACGATGATTGGGTGCTCCCAACGGTTTACCAGCATTGTGCCGGCGCGCTTGATTTGGCTTATCTTTGGCACCGTGTTTGTGATCACGTGAATTTTTACCAAAACTACCGCGGTGATCATCAGCCACTTTAATATCAGTCGTTGGTGCCGCTTCCGGATCAACTAACACAAAATCTAAGGCGCTTTGTTCTTTATCGACCCGAATTAATTTCACACGAACTGGTTGCCCAATTTGATAAATATGATGGAAGCGCCGACCAATTAAGGCCATATGCTTCTCTTCATACATATAATAATCATCTGTTAAGTTCGATGTGTGAATCAACCCTTCAACGGTATTGTCTAAGGAAATGAACATACCAAACTTCATGACTCCATTAACAACCGCATCAAATTCTTGACCAACCTTATCTTCCATAAACTCAGTCTTCTTCATCGCATCAGTATCACGTTCGGTATCAATCGCCCGTCGCTCCCGCATTGAAGTGTCTCGCCCAATTTCAGCCAACTGATCGCGATATTTAGCTTGCGCTTCTTCACCAGTTCCAGCTTGTTCGTACCATTTGATTAAACGGTGCACAGTCAAATCAGGATATCGTCGAATAGGCGAAGTAAAGTGTGTATAGTATTCCGCCCCAAGGCCAAAGTGACCTAATGATTCATCAGAATATTCAGCCCGTTGCATCGAGCGCAACATCATCGTTGAGACCATCTGTTCTGAAGGTTGCCCCAAGAATTCATCATGAATGCGTTGGAAATCAATTGGTCGAATCTTATTAGGATCACCTTGCGCTTTACCACCCAAGGCCTTCACAAACTCAAAGAAACGCACCGTTTTATCTAAATCAGGAGTAGTGTGTACACGATATAAGAAAGGAACTTTCAAATGATCAAAGTTTTGTGCGACCGTTTCATTCGCCGCTAACATAAATGATTCAATCATTCGTTCGGACAAACCCCGTTCGCGCAACTTAATGTCGGTGGGCTTTCCATTGGCATCCACAATAATCTGAGCCTCAGGTGCATCAAATTCAATGGCGCCCCGTTCTGTCCGCTTTTTGGCCAAAATAAGGTGTAGTTCCTTCATATCCTCAAACATGGGGACTAAATCAACGTACTCTTCACGTGTTTCAAGATCACCATCTAAAATCGCATTAACAGCTTTATATGTCATCCGCGCATGTGATTTCATGACCGATTGATGCAAACGATAATCAACTAATTCTCCATGGCGATTGAACTCCATTTCAGCCGACATCGCCAAACGTTCCACGCCGGGATTCAAAGAAGCAATCCCGTTGGAAATATTGCGCGGTAACATCGGAATCACACGATCAGTCAAATAAACTGACGTCCCGCGATTATAAGCCTCTAAATCCAACGGTGAACCTTCAGGCACATAATGGGAAACATCGGCAATATGCACTCCCAAATGAAAATTCCCATTTTCTTTTTTCCAAACGACCACAGCATCATCCAAATCCTTTGATTCAATGGAATCAATTGTAACTAATGACTGGTCGGTAATATCTTCTCGGCCTTCCCACTCACTATCTAAAACATGATCAGGAATGGCTTCAGCTTGTTGCATCACTTCATCTGGGAAGACTGCTGGAACCTTATGTTGATGCACAACGGCCATAATATCAACACCGGGTTCATCCTGGTATCCGATGACTTCAGTAATCACACCGGTCAAATGTTTAGGCATCGCTGGCGTTGGATATTGTTGAATCGTCGCCACGACGACTTCACCATCGCTGGCACTAACTCCACCTTCGGCTACTAAGAATTGATAATTCGCATATTTTTTATCAGTTACATTAATTGTCCCGATATAACCAGCATAATCAGAGCCTAATTTAAAAGTTCCAACTTCTTGATCTAATTGATGCTCAATGATTTCCTCAACACGACCTTCTGGACCTTTCCCGGCTGTCGCATCACCTTTGGTTAATAACGTTACTCGAACTTGATCGAGATTTAAAGCCAGGGCAGTATTATCTGGATTGATAAACACGTCGTCATCTAAGCCGTCAATCGCAACAAAGCCAAAGCCTTTCGCATTTGAACGAAAGGTTCCAATGTAGCCTTCTTTTTTAGCATCATATCGAAAACTTCCGTCAATTTCTTGAATTTGACCGGCCCGTTCCAAACTTGCTAAAGCTTGTACCACCTGAGTAAATCCATTTGCATCAGGCAACCGTAGCCCGTCTGTTAGGGTTTGCGCAGAAAAGCTTTGTGTATGATTAGCCTTTAAAAAATTAAATAATTCATCTTGTAATTGTTTCGCGTCCATTTTTTGCTCTCTTTCTCGTCAGGAATTGATATTCCTAAAATAAAACCCTCTCGTAACGTATCACGAGAGGGAAATGCGCTTATTTTTAATGTGCTGATAGGTAAACCAACGCCAGGCCTAAAATAAACCAAACGGCTCCCAAGATCGCTGTAATTCGTTGCATCACTGCTTCAAATCCGCGCGCTTTTTGGGTGGCAAACAAATCACCTCCACCACCAGACAAAGCTGATAAAGCATCTTGTTGCTTTGAAGGTTGCATCAATACGGCAATAATAATCAGCACGCCTACAACAATCATTGCAGTGACTAAAGTACTGTACATTTCTCGGTCCCTCTTTCTGACGTCAACATCTATTCTTGCATTCTAGCATACCTAACCTGATAATTCAAGGAAAGGGTCGCCCATATCGGTTGTTGCCATTATCAAAATTTAGTCCTTATTGCACAATTCCAACAGCCCACTTCTTCTTACCGCGCTTCACAATAACATATTGACCATCGTATTGGGTAGTCGGATCAATAATAGCGTCCTCATCCTTAATCTGCACGCCGTTTACCCGAATGGCGCCGTCTTTAACTGCACGCCGCGCGGCTGTTTTGGAAGTCTCTAATCCTGCTTGAACAATCAAGTCCAACAAACCAAGCGCATCAGCTTGCATGGCAAACGTTGGCACGTTACCTGCTAAGGCAGCGACTTGATTCGTGGTTAATTTTGTGACATCCCCATTACCAAAAAGGATTGACGTCATCAATTCCGCCGTTTGTTCTGCTTGATCACCATGCACAAAGGTCGTTACTTCTTTTGCTAAACGCCTTTGAGCAGAACGACTTGCCGCATCATTTTGCATGCTGTCCATCAAAGCTTGAATTTCATCTTGCGTAAGGAAGGTAAAGTACTTCAGCATTTTTTCAACATCGGCATCCGCGGTATTTAACCAGAATTGATAGAATTCAAATGGGGTGGTCTTTTCAGCATTCAACCAAACCGCCCCGCCTTCAGTCTTACCAAATTTAGTTCCATCAGCTTTCAAAAGCAAAGGTACTGTTAATCCAAAGGCTGGCGCATCATTTCCCTCTACTTTATGAATTAAATCAATTCCGCCCGTAATATTGCCCCACTGATCTGAGCCACCAACTTGCAACCGGACATTCTCATGTTGCCAGAGGTAGTGATAGTCAACCGCTTGTAAAATCTGGTAAGTAAATTCTGTAAATGAAATCCCTGCTTCTAAACGTGAAGCCACAACGTCTTTGGCTAACATGACATTAATTGGGAAAAGCTTTCCATAATCTCGCAAGAAGCTCAACAACGTCATCTGACCTAACCAATTGGCATTATTGGTGACCGTAAAGCCATCTTTCCCAAACAAACGTTCCATTTGTTTTGTAATCTTAGCCACGTTTTGGTCAACTGCCGCTTGGTCTAACAGCTTTCGCTCTTGCTTTTTACCAGAAGGGTCCCCAATCGACCCAGTGGCTCCTCCAATCACAATCACTGGCCGCACACCTGCCAACTGGAACCGCTTTAAAATCATAAAGGGAATCAAGTGCCCGATATGCATAGAATCACCAGTTGGGTCGATCCCAACATAGGCTCCAATTTGTTGTTCAGCAATCATCTTACGCAAGCCATCTACATCAGTCACCTGATTAATAGCATCACGCCATTCTAATTCATTTAATACATCCATCTGCTTACTCCTTTACCTACCTAAAGTGATTATCTGATCATTTCCCGCACATCATGTTCATGAGACTTTTACCAAATAAAAAGGCACCCCAACGATTTAAAATCATTAGGGTGCGGATGCACGGTACCACCTAAATTGCGATAATTACATCACCGCCACTTGGAATCCAATAACGCGGATTAAACGCTTCATCTTAAAACGGGATGTAATTCATCAAACTTATTGGTATGACTTCCAGCGACCGTCATATTTCTGGCTTTTCCAACGAAGTTAACTACTAATTCCCGACTTCTTCATTCTAGCATATAATTGAGCCGGTTCCAACTCTCAATCTAGGAAAATTCCAGATAATCTTGCTGAATTTGTTGTTGCAATCGAGCGGTTGTTCCCGGCTCTAAACGGTCTAATTGTTGCCCCAAAATTTGGACGGCTTGATCAAAATTATAGAATTGATTATATTCTCTTTGGGCTTGTTGCACGGCCTGTCCAATCGCGGCATTATCCCGGTATTGATTAGCTTTACGCACCAAGGATCCCGTTAATTGAGCCGCTTCTAACATTTGCTTCGTCATCTCTTTTAAATTATCCAAATCAGCAGAAACTACACTCATCTGGCGTTGGAATTCATCAACGTTAATTCGTGGAGCATTGATGACATCGCTTAACTTTTCTACTCGACTCACTACTTGATCAAAAAAGTTCAAATAATTTGATGGGACTCCCGGCAAACCTTGCCGTTCAACCCGCCGATGAATCGTACGTAATTCTTCTTGTGCCTGTTCCAAATTTTCTTTTGCTTTGCGCCCAATCTCTGGTAAGATTTTCAAATTGTCAAACAAGTGTAGCTGGTCCGCTTCGATCGTTTTTAATTCATTCTCTATCATTTGCAAATGACCTTGCGTCTTTGAATAAACAATCGTTTGATTAGCAATAGACAATTGAATATCATCCAGCTGCTTTTCAATGGTTAAGAGTTTACGGCCCCAGCCCTGAACAGCTTCGGCATTACTCATATCAAAAATATAATTCTCACTATATTGACTGACCATCGTGCTTAATTCTTGATTTTGCTCTTGAACATGCCCCAAGAACGCTTGTAAGGTTTCTAAACCTTTTTGAACATCTAATGATGCATTATATTCTTGTTCAAAGCTCGCATATATTTGATCAATTTGAGCCTGCATCCCTGTCAATTTACTTTGCACCGTTTTCAAAGTTAATTCGGCCAACGCTGCTTTAGCTGTTTGTCGGTCTGTCTCAATTTGATTCAATTCTTTTTGGATATCTTGATCTTGCAGATTATAACCGTGGATTACCATGTTGTCATACGTATTTTGTAATTCACTTTGTTGAGCCGGAATCTTCTGGTCCAACTTTTGCACTAATTCAGGAATCGCGACCATCCGCTCTTCCAACTGATTAGTTTCCATTGCCAGCGTTTCATAGACCGACGAGGCCGCTGCATGATCACCATCTTCAGTTAACTTCGTAAAGTCGGCAAATTCATCTTCCAAAGCAGCCAACACATCTTCCAACTTATCCAAGGCCTCACCAAAGGTAAAATTCTTAGCCAATAAGGTCTTGCGTAAATCTTTATATTTGCTCTCTAATTCTTTTACAGCCGCTTTATGTTCCGCATCCGTTGTTTCCAATTTCTGCAAACCAGCATTAATGTGCTCAAATTGTTCATCCAAAACGGCCATCTGTTGCTGCAAATGTTTAAATTGCCGCTTGGTTTCCCAAAAATTAATGCCTTTGGTATCAAATAAAACTTTGTCGGTCTGTTCTTTGGCAGCCCCCAAATCAACTTCTTCAAATTGATTAAACTGGGCCTCTAATGTTTTAAAATCAGCTAAAGTTTGCCCCATTAAGCTCATTTTGCGATCTTCAACAATTCGATCTCGTGTCCCAGCATCTTGCCATTCTTGTTGTTGAATCGCCATTTTTGCCACCTGATGTGCAGTCCAACGTTGAAGTATAAAAATTAGCAAATATACGACGGCCACGACCACAATTAGGCCAATTACAATATGTCCAATTTGTGTCATCTGTTTTCACTGAAACGTGCTTTGCCCACGCTCAAACTCCTTATTTATCAAATTATCATATATTAAATGTATCATTTTTACAGGATCCTTCGGTAAATTCACGCAATGCTTATATAGATATGAACTTCCTTTATACAATATTAAGAAACACTTTTGAACTAAAAATCCAGAATGATCGCGTTGATGCTCTCTTTAAGTTTTGTGCCTAATAAAAAACTACAACCGCTCTGCCGAAGTCGTAGTTTCCAAATGCATTCATTATTCACCAATTTCATCCTGCAACGCTGCTGCTGCCTTAGCAACATTCCGTGTTTCTTTAAACAAACCATACGCCGTCCAAAGTGACAAAATCACAATTCCATAGCGCAAGATGGTCATGTCGATATTTTTCACCAAAGTGGCGGCCAAAACAACTCCAACAATTCCACCTAAGATAATGCTTCCTAAGCCGCGCCATTGAAGCCGATGAGTTTTCACAAAACCTAAAGCGGCCGTTGACATCACGGCGGCCGAGTTAACCATCATCACTGGGAAAGCCACCAAGGGACTCATCCCCATCAATGAAAAGAAAATTAATTCGGGTGTATAATTTCCCAAACCTAAAGTCATCAAAATTCCCAAAGTGAAATTAAATAAGGCTCCAACCCATAATTGCCAACCAACCAATGCATGTTTTGCAACGGATGGATCGGGCAAGAAAAAGATATTATAAATCATCACCAACGCTGCTAACACTAACATATAAGCTAAGGCGCGCCGGATTTTTTGAGCGTCCCAATGTGCGGTTAACCGTGGACCAATTAATGCCCCCAAAATTGAGGCAATCGTCATCACAATAAAAGTTGGCCAATCAATTTGTACCGCCGTCAAAAAAAAGATGGCCTCGACCATCGTTGGAATGGCATGCACTGCGTTAATCGTCCCGGGTAAGTCCCGATCGTCATCTAAGTAATTCGTCATTTTAAAGGCTGCCGTGGTGGTCGCAAAACTTCCCACACCAATCGTGTCACCAAAATCGGTTACAAAACCAATCAAGAAACCTTTCCACCCCCCGGTCAGCCAATTTAAATTATTAGCGCGTAAATGTCGGGTATACAACCACCCCATTGCCAACATTCCCATGACTAGTACTAGCTGTAAGCCATGTAAGATCCATTGTTCATTCATCATATTCCTCCGATAATCCTCTTAAAAATTCATTTTTATATCATACCACTTTCGTTTTAAAACGGTTATATTAAAAATAGCTCGCAAAATAAAAAAGCCCAAATAGAAAATTAAGCATTCAAAAAATATACCACTTTCTAAGTGCTTCACTTCCATCTGGTCTAATTTTTTAACTTTAGATAAAGCTTGACGTTCCTGGATTTAATTCGACGATTTTTCCCGTTCGCTTATAAATTACCCATTCAGCAATATCAGTAACATAATCAGAAGTCCGTTTCAAGTAACCACCAATTACCAGATAATCAGTCGCCGCCTCGACGTTTTCAGCGTCCGCCTTCATCGCTTCAATTGAAGCATCCCGAATATTTTGAGTGGCCAAGGCCACTTGATGTGCCGTCTCACTCATTGAGGCTGCTCCTTGCGCGTCATCACTAATATAGTAAGTCAATACGTCAGCGACCATCTTAGAAACGATTTGTCCGGTATTTCCAATCTTTTCCTCAATATCAGCCACCCGCCGATTCCCTTTCACGTGAATCGTGGAAATAGCAATATTACGGGCATTATCTCCGATTCGTTCAATCACAGAAACAGCCTTCAAAATTGTCACAATTTCACGTAAATCGGTTGTCACGGGTTGATATAAAGCAATCATTTCAAAGCTTTTCTTCTCTAAAGCGATCTCGCGTTGGTTAATAGCTTGATCACTGTCAATAATCTCTTGAGCCGTCGCGCGATCATGATCCAAAAAAGCTTGCACTGACCGTTGAATGGTTTCTGAAACTAATAACCCCATCTCTTTAAAAGAAGTATCTAAATCTGCTAATTCTTCATCAAATAAGCGTCGCATTGTCCGTCCTCCATGTCTTTTATTAGCCAAAACGGCCTGAAATATAATCTTGTGTCATTTGCTGATCAGGATTCAAAAACATCTTCTTCGTATCGTTAACTTCAATTAATTTACCTTGATTGAAAAACGCCGTCCGATCCGAAATACGTGACGCTTGTGACATCGAGTGGGTCACAATAATCATCGTATATTGTTCGCGTAATTGAATTAATGTATTTTCCACCAAATTCGCCGAAACGGGATCTAAAGCTGAAGTTGGTTCATCTAATAATAATATTTCTGGTGAAGTTGCCAAAGCGCGCGCAATTGAAATTCGTTGTTGTTGTCCACCCGATAAAGATAGGGCCGACTTGTGCAAATCATCTTTAACTTCATCCCAAATGGCGGCAGCCTTTAACGAACTTTCCACCTTTTCATCTAAAATTGCTTTATCTTTAACCCCATCGGTTCGTAACCCAAAGGCTACATTATCATAAATTGAAAATGGGAACGGCATTGGTTGTTGAAAGACCATGCCAATCTGCTTACGTAATTGAACCGTATCCATATTAGGAGCGTAAATATCCTCACCATTTAACAAGAAGGTTCCCGTCACCGTCACGTAATCCGTTAAATCATGCATACGATTTAAGGCGCGCAAATATGTTGATTTACCTGAACCGGAGGGACCAATTAAAGCCGTAATTCCGTACTTTCGGTAATCCAAATTAATCCCATGTAAGGCCTCTTTTTCCCCATAATATAGCCGCACATTTTCAGTGACCAATATTTTTTCTGCCATTGTCTTGCTCCTAACCGAAATTACCATTGACGTAATCAATCGTGCGCTGTACTTTTGGTCGCGTAAAAATCTTACGTGTCAAATCATATTCTAAAACTTCACCCATGTGGAAGAACGCCGTATAATCCGACACGCGCGCTGCTTGTTGCATATTATGCGTCACAATAATAATTGTGTACTTTTCTTTCAATTCAAGTAAAGTATCTTCAATCTTTGCCGAAGAAATTGGATCTAACGCCGATGCTGGCTCGTCCAATAACAAAATATCAGGATGTAAGGCAATCGCCCGCGCAATCACCAATCTTTGCTGCTGTCCCCCGGATAATGATAACGCTGATTTATGCAACGTATCTTTAACTTCGTCCCATAAAGCCGCTTGCTTCAAACTAGTTTCCACACGTTTGGCCAATTCATCCTTATCGCGAATGCCATGTTGTTTTAAGGCAAAAGTAATATTATCTTCAATTGATTTAGCAAATGGATTAGGGCGTTGAAAAACCATTCCGATATGCCGACGCATTTCATAAACGTCAATATCAGATGAGTTAATATCTAGATTTCGATACATAATTTTACCCTTAACCGTTCCAACATCATCGTTCATCCGATTCAGGGACCGCAAAAAGGTTGATTTTCCTGAACCAGACGCCCCAATCAAAGATGTAATTTTATACCGCTCAAATTTTAAATTCGTTTTTTGGAGCGCTTGTTTTGCTCCGTAATAGACTTCCACGTCTTGAGCTGACAACGCTACTTCATGCTTATCTTCATTAATATCCATGATATAGTGATCCGGCATTTCATCCGTAAACACTAATTGATTTGGCTCAACCATCGAAACCTCTCCTTATTTACTTGACGTTAACTGCCGGTACAACACCTTACTAAAGTAACGTGCGCAGAAATTAAACAATAACACTGCAATCACTAAGACCGCTGATGCTCCGGCTGAAACTGCAGCTGCATCCGGCATAATTCCTTCTGAATTAATTTTCCAAATATGGACAGCGAGCGTCTCAGCCGGCCGCATCACATTCAGAGGGGATGTCGCATTAAACGGATTCCAATCGGCAAAATTCAAAGCTGGTGCCGATTGACCTGCCGTATAAATTAAGGCCGCCGCTTCTCCAAAGACCCGTCCGGCTGACAATACGACCCCCGTCATAATTGATGGTAAGGCCGCTGGCAAAATTACGTGCCCAATCGTTTCAAAACGTGATAAGCCTAGCGCAGAACCAGCTTCTCGTTGCAAGTTTGGAATCGTACGCAATGATTCTTCAACCGAACGCGTTAGCAAAGGCAGGTTGAAAAATGTTAACGCTATCGCTCCAGATAACAACGAAAAGCCCAATTTCAATTGTACGACAAACAATAAGAACCCAAATAATCCCACTACCACAGACGGTAATGAAGACAAAATTTCAATCATCGTCCGGATAACTTCAATAACTTTTGACTTCTGGTTGGCATATTCATTTAAATAAATTCCCGCCCCCAAAGCGATGGGAAAAGAAATTACCATGGTTAAAATTAACAAATAAAATGAATTAAAAAGTTGAATACCGATCCCACCACCTGCTGAAAAAGCTTCAGCAGGCGCTGTTAGGAAATGCCATGATAAGTTTGGAACTCCTTGCACTAAGATATAACCCAACAAGGCAAGTAAAACTAAAATCACAAAGCCGGCAATTGTATATAAAATTCCCGTTGCGATTTTATCAACCTGTTTAGCATTCATAATTACATCGCTCCCTTCTTACCAATAGCGCGAATCACAAGATTGAAGACCAAAGACATCAACAACAAGATCAAAGCTAATGACCATAAGGCATTATTCTCTAATGATCCCATCACGGTGTTTCCAATCCCTTGTGTCAAAATAGACGTTAAAGTTGCGGATGGTGACATTAAATTATGTGGCATCAAGGCTGCATTTCCCACCACCATTTGGACCGCTAACGCTTCCCCAAACGCCCGGGCCATTCCAAAAACAATCGCTGTCAAAATCCCCGGGGTTGCGGCCCGCAAAATCACTTTATAGATCATCTGCCAGCGTGTTGCTCCTAAAGCTAGCGCAGCCTCACGATAACGTTTCGGTACCGCTCGCAAAGTATCAACGGTCATCGATGTCACCGTGGGTAAGATCATCACAAACAAAACCATCGATCCAGCCAGCACCCCAAATCCTGAGCCACCAAATAAATGCCGCATCGCTGGAACAACCACCGTCAATCCAACGAATCCGTAAACCACCGAAGGAATTCCGACCAATAATTCTGTCACCGGCTGTAAGATTTTAGCTCCCCGCTTCGGTGAAATTTCAGTCATAAAGACAGCCGTTCCCACCGCAAAGGGGGTCGCAATTAAGGCTGATAGAAAGGTTACTAAGAAAGAACCCACAATCATCGGTGCTGCTCCCACCAAGGGCTTTCCGTGAGCATCAACTTGTCCAGGGGCCCATTTCGTCCCCGTTAAAAAGCTCCATAAGCTCACGTGATTTTTAAAGAATGTCGCTAATCCTTTAGAGGCGACAAACCAAAAGATTGATATTACGACCGCTAAAATTAAAATTAATGCTAATAATGAAACACTTCGTCCAAAACGATCCTTTTTGGTCGCTTTACTTGTTTTTGTCAACGCTTCTTGTATTTCGTCCATTTCATTTTCCTCTTTATTTAACTGGCGTCGTCCGTCCGTCAACATCACGTTGGACTTGCATATCATGTGGTGAAATATAACCAAGTTGAGGCACTAGCTTTCTTTGCACCTCATCTGAATCCAGATAGCGCAAGAATTTTTGCAAAACCGAGCTCTCAGTCCCCTTCGTATAAATATGTTCATACGCCCAAATTGGGTAAGATCCATTCATCACATTTTGATCGGTTGCTTGCACGCCGTTTACTTTTGGCACTAAGACCTGTTTATCATCCAAATAAGAAAAGGCAACGTACGAAATCGCCCCTGGTGTAGAAGATACAATGGAACGCGCGGTTCCTGATGAATCTTGCTCTTGGCCTTCCGCTGAAAAATGACCATCTAAGCCATATTTTTCAAAAGTAGCTCGTGTTCCTGAACCATTCACGCGATTAACCAAAACAATCGCTTGGTTGGCTCCCCCAACTTGCTGCCAATTCGTAATTTTTTTCGTGAAAATATCGACTAATTGTTGCGTTGTCAGGTTTTTCACCCCAACGTTAGGATTCAAAATAGGCGCAATCCCAATTACCGCCACCTTATGGTCAGTTAATTTTTGTGCTTGAATCCCCTTTTTTTCTTCAGCAAACATGTCTGCCATTCCCATATCCACAGCCCCTGATTGAACTTGAGCAAGACCGGTTCCTGAGCCACCACCTTGCACATTTACATAAGCTCCGGGGGTATCACGTTGAAAACTTTCGCCGGCCGCTTCGACCATTGGTTGTAATGCCGTTGATCCCACCGCATTTAAATTGATGGTCTGTTGTTTATCTTTGGTCAAATAAGCGCCGGTTAAAGCCACCGCTCCCAATATAGCAATCAGACTCCATAGCCATTTCTGCTTCATCCTTTTTCTCCTTAAATGCATCATTTGCTATGTTCATTATCCTATGTTTTCCGTCCACATACTATAACAGACTTGTAAAGAAATTTGTAATATAACCAAAACGCTCCACCCAGCGTTATTAAAATAATTCACCCAACAAAAAAGGAACCAACATCTCTGCTGATTCCATGGATTATTCTTAATGTTTAAACTTGCTGAACTGCTAAATCATTAAGTTAATATCAAAGCTTTCATACCAAGACTAGACTTCCCACTCATCCAATGAATTAATCGTATAAGTTGGTTGGATGGTTTCTTGTTGAACCTGTTGTGGGGTTGAGACACCTGTATACACCAAAAGTGTATCCATCTTCACACCGATTCCAGCCTTAATATCAGTTTGGTAGTTATCTCCCACCATTAAAACCTGATCTGACGTCAAGTCAGCGCGTTGCAACGCACCTTCCATAATCGTTGGGTAAGGTTTTCCAACTACGTGTGGCATTTTTTGAACCGCGGTTTGAACCGCGGCTACCACTGCACCTGCCCCGGGGATAAAACCTTTTTCACTAGGTAAATTCGTATCTATATTTGTGACCACAAACTCAGCCCCATGCTGAATTGCTAAAGTCGCGTTCATGAGGTCATCATATTGAACCTGCCGGTCTAAGCCAACCACCACCACATCGGCATCACCTTGCGTCACAATCTGAAACCCGAGTTTTTGTAACGCAGCGTCTAACCCCTGTTCTCCAACCGTCAAAATTTTTTGTGCCGATGGCAAAGCGCGTTTAATATAATCAGCAGTCGCCATTGCTGAAGTATAAACTTGGCTAACATCTACATGAATATCGTGCCCTTCAGCTAAATTTTTCACGACATCCTCAGGGGTCTTCGTTGAATTATTCGTCACAAACATAAATTTCTGACCAGTCGCTTGAAGGCGTTCAATAAACCGCTTCCCACTTGGAAAACTTTTTGTTCCTTGATAAATTGTTCCATCTAAATCAATAAAATATTCTTGATACTTTGTCATTATTTATCTCCATCTACTTTACGTTCATGAATTTCAAAGCGTTTTTGACTACGCTTGCCTTTCGTCACCACCTGACTACCAGATCCTTTTTTAATGGGCCGCTTCTTTTTAGGATCTGCCACCTTATGGGCCTTTTCACTAATATGGGCCGCCGTGTTATGCCGATTCCGGTGATGCCGGCGATTTCGACGTTTAGGGATATCTTCTGGTTCTTCAACGACTTCATGGGGTTCTAGGTTTTCTAACACAAAGTACGGTGCACCAAAATTAATATCTTCATATAAATAATCTTGAAGCGCGCCGATTTGTAAACTACGTGGCACCCCATTCGTACCGTCTTGGTAAAATCCACGGAGGCGCAACTGGTCCGCGGCAATATCGCCAACCAAAAAATCATATTTTTCTAAAAATGTACTAAAACGGGCCTTTAATTGATCCGCTTGATACGCATCCCGATAATTGGCCACTAACCGGTACATCCGCTGATTAATCATAATTTCATCTGGTTTCTGACCAGCCTTTAATTGGGTTTGGGCCATTCGTTCAGCTTTTTGCTGGCTCACCAGCTCTTTCATTCTTTCACGATCCATACATGGCTCCTCTTCAAACTAAATTAATTTGGGAAATGATTTCTAATATATTGTGCAAAATCCTCTCGAAAAACGGTATCGTAAAACATTTGGTTATTACCGGCGATTTCTAAAGTAGGAAAAAATGGGAAAAACGAATAATGATCCAAACTTCCAATGGTATATTTCTTAGTTAAGTTGATAGGTTCATTATGCACTAAGACATTGCCATCTGCTGTTAAAGTTAAGCCTGACCAGATAATTTCACCCCATTTTTTACCCCGAAAGCCCATTCCATGGACCGGACCGCCTAATAAGTAATTCCGATTTTTTTGCACTTCTTGCATTAAACGAATGACATCCCGTCCGCTTAACTGCGTTCGCATCGCATGGACGGCATGGGGCAACATCGTATGTAACATTTCTTGGTCAATCTCACCAGCTGGTAAATCTGTTAAAAACATCCCCGTCGACAACATGGCTAAGTCCGTATCGGTTCGTTCCATCAACGTCCCTAAGCCTAGGTCAATTAACCGCCGAGGAGCTTTAACGTCACGTTGATATGGTTGCTCCAAATACCCAACCTTTTGTTTTTTTAAATAATTAATCCCTTGTTGCTGATATTCACTAATTTCAGCCGCATCTTTTGGTAATACGGGCAAAGTATCCGTGGCCACCGTCTCCGCCCAAGATCCTAATATTTTGCCGTGATTCAATTCCAAACCGATTTGCCCAATATATTCGCCATAACGCCCGGCGGCGGCTAACAAAGTCTGATTGCGCCATTCGCCCTTTGGTAAATGATGATGTGTGTGTGCACCCAAAATTAAATTTAAATCCTCAAAATGATCAGCTAAGTAACGATCAGTCGGCAAGCCCAAATGTGATAACAAAATATTGTAATCTGTTTTACCTGCTAACTTACCTAAAATACGGCGCAAGGCTGATTCTGCCGTCTCGGGTGTCCACCCCATCAAAGGATACGTTAATTCAAAAGGTGCCGTTAGACCAATCACACCAATATGATGCCCCTCTGGCGTCGTAATGATTTCATAGGAATGCGCCCATAATGGTATTTCACCAGTTTGCGTATCAGTAATATTTCCTAATAAAACGGGGAAATTCGCATCATCATACAGTCGATTTAAATCTTCATGATTCAGTCCTAATCCTTCATTATTACCAATCGTCACACCATCATACTCAATTTGATTCATTAAAGCGACATTGGCTTGTCCTTGACTGGCTTCCGTCAAAGCGTGTTCACGATCCAAAGCATCCCCAATATCAAACGTTAAAGTCGTCACCCCTTCACGTAACGCGCTTTTGCGTTGGTTAACTAAAAAGCGCCTTATTTTAGGCCAACGCTCCAAATGTGAATGCAAATCATTCGTATGTAATATAACAATTTTTTCACTCATTTTACCCCCCTCTGTTAAACACCTTAAACTTTGGTCAAAACAGCCTGCTTACTTTGAATTAATGTATCAATTTCATCTAAGTTCAATGGTGTGCCCCAAACTGGTCGCTGACTTTCTGGTAAATACTCAAAATCAGCACTGTCAATCCCAACATTTAAATTACTGGCTAATGGTACTTGATCATGGTGAATATGCCCATGCAAATTAATACTACTCTTGGATGGTCCCAAAATTAACGGATAATGTGTCAAAAAGAATTGATGATGATGGGCTTTCACAATCAACCCAACATCAGAAAAGGTAAATTTGCTTCTCCCATCGGCTAAATCAGGGTTATGTTGCATCAAAAATTTAAATAGATCTCGTGAATCATGATTACCTTTCACTAAGACAATATGCCCATTGAGTTGCATTAAAACTTGGAAAACCAATTCAAACGCATGCTTAGGGGGCTTAATTCCATTTAACATAGCAAAATCTCCCAGATGATAGACCGTATCACTTGGCTTGACGCGATTATTCCACCGCTCAATTAAAGCAGCATGTTCGCTTGCTAAATCCTGAAACGGACGGGGTGAAAAATGTTCACTTTTTAATAACTCAGCATGAAAAAAATGCATATCTGCCGTAAAAAATTCCATCTTTTTAGCTACCTCTAGTTGACTACCACTAATTCATCAGTTAAATCAGCCGTCAAATTTTCAAAACCATTTTTCGTAACAATCACATCATCTTCAACCCGAATCCCAAATTGATCAGCTAAATAGATGCCTGGTTCGATGGTCAACAACATTCCTGGTTCCAAACGCTCATCTCCGCCTTGCGAAGCGACTGGACCTTCATGAATTGCCAAACCAATCCCGTGCCCCGTCGCATGGTTAAAGTTGGTACCATAGCCGGCCTTTTCAATTATCGCACGGGCTGCTTGATCAACAGCTCCCGTCGTAACACCTGGGCGCATTTTTTGCACCGCCGCCCGTTTAGCTGCTAGCAACAAATCATAAGCCGACTTCATTTCATTGGTCGCCGAACCTAAAACAAACGTCCGTGTAATATCAGAAGTATACCCATCGACAAAATAACCAAAATCAATCGTAATAAATTCACCCGCCACTAATGGCTTATCTGAAGCTTCACCATGAGGCAAAGCCCCTCGAGTTCCTGAAACCACAATTGTCTCAAAAGATGCTTGCGTCGCTCCCAAAGATTTAATAATTTGATCTAACCGATTGGCCACTTCGCGCTCCGTCATTCCGACATGCACTTCTTTTAATAACTGTTGAAAAGCCTGAATTGCTACTTGATTAGAGTGGCGTAAAGCCTCGATTTCTGTTTCGTCTTTAACTTGACGCACCCATTCTACCAATTCTGGAATTGGCATAATATCAGAATCAGCACTAGTGCCTTCAAAAGTTTCATCTAAAATATCAAAATATCTAAAGGGCATTGTATCCTCAAAGCCCAGGTCCTTAATTTGAAACCGCTGCGCAGCTAACATTGCCACCCCATAGTAATCTCGCGTAATCAACAAATCAATCCCAGTTTCTAATTGTTCCCGCAATTCCACTTCATACCTACTATCCGTAATTAAAGCTGCTTGTGTGGGTCCAATTAACAGAAGTCCTTCCCCAGTTCCGCCACTAAACCCACTTAAGTACTTAAGATTGTCACCATCAGCTATCAACATTCCATCAGTCTTAAAAACTTGTAAATTTTTACGAACCTTGGCAATTCTTTCTGTATACATTTTACGTACCTCTCTTCTTATCATTATTATACCTGTATCACCTAAATTTTTCTGCCCCTCCTCAATATTAATCGCAGAATTATTCAAAAATTTACTTTTTTCGTTACATAAATCGGTTTAAAAAATGATCAATTTTACGCTACCGGTCAAGAGATATTTTTCTAAACAAAAAAGCTGATAGTAACAATGTTACTATCAACTTAATCATATTTTAGTTACATATCAGTATCTAAGACTGAATACTTTCCATCTTTACGTTTATAAACAATTGATGGGCTCTCAGTCTCAGCATCTTCAAAAATAAAGAAGGAATGTCCCAATAAGTCCATTTGTAAAATGGCCTCTTCTACATCCATTGGCTTTAATGATAGATGCTTCTTCCGAACTACCTCAAACTCTTGTTCCGGTCCTTCATCCACGTCGTCCGTAAAGGTTGCAATGCCCTTATATCCCTTTTCACGTGACTTACGATTAACTTTTGTCTTATACTTACGGATTTGCCGCTCTAATTTTTCTGATACAAAATCAATTGCTTGATACAAATCATCTTGGGTATCTTCAGCACGTAATAGCAAGTATGGTAATTGAATGGTTACCTCAATTTTAAATGTTCGTTCTTGATACGAGCGGACATTAACATGCGCTACATACTTATTATCATCACTCAAATAGCGCTCGAGACGAGATAAACGCTTAACCACGTAATCTTTAATTGCCTCAGTTACTTCGATATTCTCACCACGTACGATAAATTCTAGCATAGTGTAAATCTCCATTCTCTTTTTTCATGAATCACTATCACAGCGCTTCATGCAGAAAATATGTAAGCGTTAACATCTTTCCTGTAATATTATTATAACATAGTTCCTTTAAGCCGGAAACTTTTCTCATAATTTTTTTATTATTTTATCGCGCTAATGTAATAGAAGTCACTGAAGATGCTCCAGACCTATAAAACAATTCGGCAGCCCAATACAATGTGCTACCAGTTGTATAGATATCATCAATTAACACAATATGCTGATTCACAATCGCATTTTGAGTTACATTCAGTCGAAATGGTGATGCGCCTTGCATCCGTTGTGATCGATTGAGAGAACTTTGCGTTACCTTATTTTCTCTCGTACACATTAACCAATCCTTAAACACCCAGTCATTTGTCAAAAGACCTTGTACATGATTAAAGCCTCTTTGCTTGAAAGTGGTTGCACTGACTGGAATTGGGACCAAACAGCTTGCATTGTCCACTAATTTACTTTTAATATGCTCCGTAAAATTTCCTGCAAAAACCTGACGTAGATGATATCCGCCTTTCAATTTATAATTTTGAAAATACCACTGCATCATCGTATTATATTCATACAGTGCATCGTTATGTAACAAAGACTGTCCTTGCCGCTGCCACCGAATGCAGTCATAACAAAGCCCATCATTTGGTCGTCCACATCCCCGGCATGTTCGACTACTGATCATTTTGAAACGACCTAAACAAGTGTTGCATAGAATTTCGAGTTTTTGTGGAACATTCAGTAAAAATGTTACTAAATTCCAATCTGGCACAACCTGCTGCTGACAATATTCACACTTCATCCTTTTTCCCAATCCAATTCAACCTTTGAATTTCAAATTGTGCTAATAAAACTTTTCCGCTACATGTCAAGGGACATTTTCAATTAACTTACATTTTTATGTACGCTTAAATAAACCTCATTAAAAATGAGATTTTTTAAATATAGATTATCTATTTTTATTTAATCATTACTATACGTATAAGTAGCATCTGTTGTTACTAATTTATGAACGAGTCTCAACATCCTATCTGTAGCGCCCATCAAAATTTTCTTTTTCCCATTTAATTCATTCTTCGATCTATGCTCATACCATCTAGCTACCGGATTATCTTCATGAGTTCTTTTAGCTGTTTTAATCATATTTAAAGTATCTAAATATAGGATACGTCTCGCAATAGGATTACCTCTTTTGGTTATCCTGCCTTTAGATTTAAATTGTCCAGAATCATAAAAACTTATATCCAATCCGACATATGCATTTAATTTTTGAGAAGTTTTAAACCTTCTAATATCGCCAAGTTCTGCAATAAGTCCAACTACACTTACTTCAGCAAACCCTGGAAGTGAACAAAGTTTTTCGAATTCTTCTAATTTAGCTGCTTTCTTTACCATATCTTCAATAATTCTATCTTTTAGTAATTGTAACCTAAGTACTTCACTAGCCCAATGAGAAACTTGATCATTCATAACAGACTCTACAGGTACGGCAACTGCTGTAATATTCGCTAGTTCAATTAATCGATTAACTCTTTTAATATGACTTTTTTTGCTTTTTGATAATAATCCACCTAATATTGCGAAAACTTCATCAGTATTTTTCCCAGCGATTATACCTGCGTGTGGAATTATTTTAACTATATTGTAGAATACGTCAGTTTTGTTACTAGAATACAGTTTTTCAACATCTGAAAAAGTAAGCTGTAAAGATCTATGTAATCTATTTTTGGCATTTATATGATCTTGACTTATAACTTGATAGTAACGATGAGCATAACGTAACTCAGAATATATTAATTTATTCATGACAGTAAAGTCATATTTATTTTTTACTTGCACAATAGCAAGCTTCTTTGCGTCTAATCTATCATTCTTAGTTTTACGTAAAGTATCCATTTCCTTTTTAGCCAAAAGTGGATTAATTATCACATATTTAAAATCGTTCAGATGTAAATAATATTGAAGCTTTTGTGAGTACACACCAGTAGGTTCGAAAATTATCTCTACTTCAACTTTACTAGACTCTAATAAAGCAGTTAATTTTTCGAATCCAAGTAAGTTATTTTCAACAACACCTTCTCTTTCGATTTCAAACGTATCGTTTAAAATACAAAAATTTAATTTTGCTTTACTCACATCAACTCCAACAACTTTACGCATTTAATACAATCTCCTTATATAATTTATTGAGGTTTTCACAGAATTTCAATTTTCCATGCACGGATTCAAAGTCCAACTCACTACGAACGATTTTTCTGTGAAGTAGTCATTTTCACCGACGGAATCTAAGTCCAAAGTTTAAATCCGACATTACCTTCTAATACATTGTGCCATATTAAACAATAATAATTAAAACAATCTATTTTATTTCAATATTGTGTGATTCAAATCATTGTTTCTAGATTTAATGTTTTTCCTAATCAGGAATAAACCTTAACAAAGCTATTGTCATTTTATTCGATTTTTTTGTAACAACAGAAAAAAGGATGTACTAAAGTCACATCCTTTTCTTTTATTTAACTACTTTATTTGAAAATATTTACAATCTTATTAATTACCTGACCAACAATATTTGTCGATCCAGTGTGTGATAGCTCCTTCTCAGTCTTATCAAAGTGAACTTCGTAATTTTGATCAGTCTTATCATCATGATCAAGAGTTACCCCGCCCTTTGGAAATTTATCTTCTTTCAACTTGTAACCATCAGCTTCTATTTTGTCGATTGATTCCTTAGTTGAATAATCTAACTTTTGGTCACTCTTACCTGTTAAACCATCTTCTTTAATTATCTTCTTTGAAGCATCTGATTCACTATCATCAATATATGTTACTTTACCTTTTTGCTCACCAGCTTTGTAAATGACATCTTTATCAATGTTTTTATCAGTCGGCTTAACATCCTTAACTTCAGCTACTTTTAATTGATCAGCTGTATAACCATCTAACTTTGGACTCTCTACCGCATTAAAATTATTGTTCTTTGAAGTCCATGCAGTTTCATTAATAACCTTATTAGTAACATTATCCGTTACAATTGTTTTGGTAAAATTGGCATGTTGAACTTTTGAATCAAATTCTTTACCTTTAATCTTCTCTAGCCCTTCATGCTTCTTGTCATCTGAAGTATCGGTTTTACCTGAAACACCGTCACTTACTGTTGATTGAGCCGATTTATCCTCTGATGACTTATCTGCTGAGGCAGTATCATTATTCTTATTTTGAATATCTGAAGTTTGTTTCCAATAATTAACGGTCTCAGTAACGCTCTTGATTAACTTATCAGGATCCATACCCTTTGGATCCTCAGGTCTGTGTTTAGTTGACGTATGATCAACAATAACAGTAAATGTTTCATTTCCATTATGAATATGTCCCTTTGGATAATTATCTTTATTCAGTCCATATCCTTTAGCCGCTAAGGCCTTAATCTCTTTATCAGTTGAGTAAGTAGAAGCTTCACCATTAATCGCATTTTCTACGTCAGTGGCTACTACTTTATTATCTTCAACTTTATCAATATAATTGACTGTCATTTTAACTTCATCAGCCACATAAGAAATCTTAGTGTCTTTTGTTGCGTCCTTGACAGCTGGTGCCACATAACCCTTCGTCCGATCATTGGCATTAACCAGCTTCAAATCTTTACCATCAGGGCCCTGGGCTTTCTTACCCTTCACATATGGAATTGTATAAGATTGCTTAATCTTAGCCGCATCTTTATCGTCGTTTACGTATCCTGGCATCTTATCCTTAGCACTCGCTTCATCTGTCACAAACTTCGCAATTGGAGTATAGACATACTTTTCAAGTGTCGTCTGTCCTTCGGCCGGAAAATCAGCTGTCACGGCGTATGGGGCCGTTGTCTTAGCTCCAGTTGGCTTACTGGTTAATACATTACCCTTGATAACTTTAGACTGCACTGTGGCTTTATTTGCTCCTGTTGGGTTATTTTTAGAACCATTGGGCCAACCAATGACTGGATCGCCAGCAGCAGCAATATCCTTACCATTCTTATCAACATACTGAGCTTGGACTTGTGACTGTCCTTGCGACATCATTGAACTCGAATTGATGTGCGTTGTATTGCTTTCCGTAGTCGTACCTTCAGGGGTAGTGATTGACGTAACGGTATCGACATCATGATCGATTGCACCGTTAGCCAATGTCCCATACATGTAATCTGAAACGTTTCCGGCGTATTTATCCATCATGTCATTGACTTTAGTTGCGGCATCACCTGTGTACTTAATACCAGCTGCTTTTTCAAAGAAATCAACTCCACTTGTAGCACCCAACTCTTGATACAATTGAGTATCTTTCAATTTTGGAGCATATTTAGCCGGATTAGAAATATAAAGAACTGTCGTCAACTTATGACCATCTTTAGAAATAGACTTGGCGTTAACGACACCAGTATATTTAGCTGCTTCAGCTTTTACCTGGTCTAATGTTAATCCAGCTGGCAAATCTAAATACTTAATTCCTTGCTTGTATGCATCGCTTACTCGATGGATTCCTGCATAAGTTTTACCATTATTGGAGAAATTAGCTACTGTGAATACCTTATTGGCTTCTTTGTTGTATGCGTAGAACCAAACATTGAAAGTTCCATTGGTAGTTCCAATGAACGTATCATTCTTAACTGTGGCTTCAGCAGTTTGATACATTGGCGTTGTAGGTAAATGCTTACCTGTCGTATATGAATCATAAGCAACCAAGTTACCAATTCCGACTTGATTACCAACACCAGTTACTGGTGAAGACGTCTTATAGCCGTTCGCATAAAACATATTTCCTGTTGTATCTTTGGCAGTCGTATTCACAGTAGACACTAACTTACCGTTATATTTAAGATGAATCGATTGATAAGACATGCTGTTGCCATCGGCATTCATCTTTAACGGAAAGACTGCTCGCGCATTTCCAATTCGTGCGCCCAACTTAATCGTACCTGTTGACTGCCCTGGAGCATCTTTCACCACTTTGAAAATCATTCCTCGGTCATCAGATCCCGCTCCCTTAATCGCTCCCTTTGTAACATTATTTTGAGCAAACAAATGATTATTCCCAGTAGAAACCGAAGGAAAATCGGTTGTATAAGGAATGATAATTGTATCACCCTCTTTTAAATTATTGAATTCATAATTGAATTCAATACCTAAATCGAATGCTGTATTGTCTGTAGTATAAGTCGAGCCTACCTTTTGTCCAGTATCACTTGTCAATACTGGTGTTCCAATAATTTTGGCATGGCTTGTATCTTTATCTGCCGTATAAGTCGACCCCGTTGTTGCACTTGGGCGAATCGATTGGGTCAATTTAGATTGTAAGTCGCTCATGCTTTGACCTTGTTCCTGTTGCATGGTTGTTTTATCAATATCTTTATCATCGGCGTGACCCACAATTGGAGCTACATTCATTGCTCCTAAAACTGTTGGCACTAATAAAATACTACTTTTAATTTTCATAATTTCATTCCTTTATTCTTTATTCCAAAGTAAATTAACATCTAAATATCACTATGCGTTAGCATAAAAATCAAAATAATTACATATATAAACAACATAATAATTTCAAAAGCTAATACATGTTTATCCCTCTCATTCATACCCCTATCCCTAAAAATAAGCTGTTAGTTAAGTTGTGGAAACAATAACTTTTCTGATTCATTTGCGCTATTAAATGGTTTAGTTTCAACTAACAATCCAGTCATAACAATTCGATTTACAGGGCTTAAATTAAATTTTTGCTCATCACGTTCATCACAAGTAGACATTGTCAGCATTGCTAGCCCATCAGCTGCCTCATCACTCATGACATTGCCATGAATCTGATGAATAATACGCTCTCCTGGAATTTTGGTAGG
Organism: Weissella kandleri; assembly: GCF_001438705.1. GTDB lineage: Bacteria > Bacillota > Bacilli > Lactobacillales > Lactobacillaceae > Weissella > Weissella kandleri. The sequence goes on along the minus strand of NZ_JQBP01000005.1, from coordinate 38,006 downwards.
ATTGTCATAGCTCTTTAATGGATCAATCGAATCTTTACCTGAGCTATCTTTTTGCGCATTTAACTGATAGATATACAATTTTTTACCATCTGTAATGTAGACCAGTGGCTTTTTATTAACATCTATCCCATGTTGCATCGGGCTAAAAAATGTTCGGCCATCAGGAAATGTGTGAGCTTCGACTCCAAAATTCCCCATTTCTCCCATAACCTGATTAGCTTTTCCCGTCACAGCACCATAACTCATTGCTTTATTTTGAAGATTATCATTTGAAGAACCTTCATTTATTTGCATTGATCTAATAGGAATAGTTACTCCTGTTTGTTTTGGCACTGCAATATAACCACGATGATCCAATCTTCCAGATGAATTATGATATTTCTTCAACTGATAGCCGTTTGGTATGTTAGATCCAGAACTATATACCTTCGATTCTGATTTTATTTTTACTGGTCCCTTAAATTCTTGACTTTGATATTCTCTGGCTAATTTCGGCAACATTTGATTATCCAAATGAGTTTTCAATAAAACACCACCAATAAATGCGAATAATACAATTACTAAAATTAACCAATTCTTTTTTCTTGGTTTATTAATATTTTGGATATTAGAAGCACTTTTTTGTTCAATATTTAAAGCCATCTTATAATACTCCCTTTACTCTGACGCATTTGAATAGCTGCTACCAGTTTGACTAGCAATGTATTGCAGTAATTCTTGATTATGATCTAGATTTGCTTTTGCAAGGCTTATTGCATCTAAAATTCGATTATTTGCGACCAGTAATTTACCAACAGAAAGTACACGTTCACTAGTTTTTAGATTCATATTTTTATAATAATTGTCGTATGTAACCAAACTATTCATTCCAATTGATAAATCAAGATCCTTAAAGTAGTTATCAGCTTTAGAATCATCAGCAGTTTTAGGTGTTTCATTACTTTCTTTTGATTCAGATGTTTGCTTAATACTTTTATTTGATTCCAATTTTTTCTGAGTTGAATTTGCCGCCGCAGTAGCTTGATCTGCTCGAACATTTGCTTGATTCACTTTAAATACGGTAAATGCAATTCCACCAGCTAATACAAAAAACAAGACACTTACTAATATTCCCTTAATAAAACCAGATGAGCTTGAATTAGTTTTTTCAACTTCATTTGATTTTGGCTGTGTCAACACAGAGGCCATCATCGTTTGATTAAACGCTTGGTTCTTCTCTGAAGTAATCTCTGCTACTCTAGCATTGGCACGTGCCGCTTCCTCACTTGTAGCAACTAATCTTGAATTCACAGTTTGCAATTCAAGATTCTTTGCAGATAATTCTTCTTTTGCTTTATTTGCTGCTTGTTCAAACAAAGTATTTTGTTTTTGCAAATTCAACAGTTTATTTTGAATTTCAGTTATATTCGTTTGAGCATTGCGTTCTTGAGTTAATTTTGTTTCTGCCGCAAGAGATTTGACATATTCCTCAGATAACTTACCCTCGTCGACTTCTAATTGGGATTGAAGCTCTTCATATATATTATTCAGAGTTTCTAAATTATCCTTATTTAACTCATATGCCTTTGCATTAATATAAATTGCCAATTCATCAACAAAACTTTTTTCAAGACTGTTTAATGAAATATCAATTTTTTGACGCATTATTGACAACGCATTATTTGACTCTTGTCCAATTTCAGACACCTTTGCATTATTTAATCTATTCTCAGTGCTCCGTTCATTGGCATTCTTTTCAGATTCAATTTTGCTTAACTCATCCTCATGTCGTCTGTTCTCGGCAGAAAGCGCTTGTTTATATTTCTTTTGTAAAGAATCTAACTCAGTTTGAATTAATTCTTTATACTTATTTTCAATTTTGATTTTAATCTCATTCAAAACTGGATCTTGCCAGTTCGAACTAGTTAATTTTGATACATTATTTTTATAATCTAGATAAAGTTTCTGTATACCTTCTTCACTTAATACCTTACTTTTTGTTGCATCTAATAGTTCTGATGCAATAGAATTCATAAATGTATTTGCATCATTTTTTCTATTTGTTATTTCCACTTCTACATACGAGCTATCAGTAGATTTAGATTCATTAGTTTTAATATTTGAAGAATCAAATTGTGGCGCCTTTAGGCTGATCTTTGCAAAAATATTATTAATAATATTTTCGATACCATCATTAACATGATGAGTTATATTATCTTGTGAATCATGATTTACAACATTTTTTTCAACATAATTTGTATTATTATTTATATTATGTTTCCTATTGACATTATCAATTTTCCCTTCAGGCCTCTTACTTACAGACTCTTTTTGCCTATTTTCAACATATTTTACTTGTCGTTCTGAAGTTTTATTGACCGGTGGTAATGGCTTGTTACGCTCCTTAACATGGGGATCATTATTAATCCTCGTAGTTTTAGGAATCAGTTTTGCTGGAATAATACGTAAATCTGAATCATTTTTCAAAGCATTATTATATTGATCATTAGTTGGTAATACAGGTAAATCTTTTGGTTCAATTTTGGTAAGTTTAATTGAATAATCAATTAACTGACTAACTGCCGACTTAATATCACTATATTCAATCTGTTCATTTAAACGAGTATCACGATCATTAAACGTAGACATAGCAGTTTGAACAACAAAATTATCAAAATTCAAATCAATAACTGGATTTTCCCAGGTTAATCCAACAGGATATGTTCCATCATTTTCATCGTTTATCATAAAACGAAATTGTTCCAATACTATCTTTTGACCAGATGCTACCACGTAATTTTGCTTTAGAGATTGTGTGAATTGATTTAATTCATCTAGCGTCGCTTTTGGCCAATGTTCCTTTAACTCACCACTTGATTCTATTGCTTCTTTTATGAGTGTGTTCTTTAAATCTAACTCACCAGGTAAAATTTCCACATAATATGGCTCAGTAATGGCGGGCTTCTTCCTAAATTTTTTCCCAAACATATAATCCTTTACTCCTTATTATTTACTTTAGAATGGCCAGGCAAATCCTAATCCACCACCAGCTGCTGTAAATGTTGCATAAAGCCATCCAAATATCATACCGGTTAGCATAACTCCACCAATTGTTAAACTGGCTTTAACGATTCCTTCATTACCTTCTTGTACACCTTTCCGGCTACCAGTTGCATGTTTAATCCAGGCAACCGAGAATGCGATCATTGCAACAATTAGGGCAAAAGACATAAAAAGAGTGTAGATCTTAGAACCACTATTTTTAGCTGAATCCAATAATTCAGCATGTGCAGCTAATGGATATGCTAAGCCAACCAACATTGAAGTTAGAGAAGCACACACCTCACTATGCTTTCCCTTAATTTGTGATACTTTCGTAAGAAAACTAATATTATTCATTTTCTTAACCTCCATAAATTTTGTTACCATTCCTGG
>NZ_JQBP01000005.1:0-34381 GCF_001438705.1 Weissella kandleri | reverse complement strand
TTTTTTTTTTCGATTTTTTACTTTAAGAGGTCACTATTTACAGAGATATCAAAAGTTCCAACTTGTTCAAGTTTAGTGATTTTGTTTTGTTTTACCGAGAACTCAACATTATATAATGATTGAACGTCTCTTTTAGCTTTCTTATCTAACTTTACAGAGTAATTAACAACAACTGTTCCTGCAATGCTATCTTTTGTTAAATAATTAGGAATAAAATCCATATCGTTAAATTGGCTTTGCAAACCAACCTGTTTAACCTTTTGATATTTATCAACTTTAAAAAGAGTTTTATCTTGATATACATTCTTTGCAGATGATGTCTGGACTAATTTTGATCGATTATTGTAGCTTGATTGATCGTCAAACGTATTGAATGTAGTGAAGAAATCATTAATGGATTGATTTGCTGCATTATATATTTTTCGATTATCAAGTCTTGATAACTTATTTTCATTTGATAATGTTGCTACCTTCGATGAAATATCACCAGATTTTTGATTAAGTGTCATTCCAAATACTAGCAAGGCAATAGAAAGTAAGAACATTAACACAGAGAATATAATGAATCTTTTATTTTGTTGTTTCATTTTGATTATCCTCCTGTTTAATTTGTCCAAACTCAATCTTAGTTACCTTATACTTACCATTATGAATTTTCATTTTTACCAGTACATTATGTGCAACATCATTATCCATTTTTGAATTGGATTTATTAGTTCCCTCTTGACCATTTAATTTAGTAACTTGATGCACATTAATCGTTCCAAATCCAGTTACCGAATTCCCATCAATATTATAGGTAATATCAGTACCAGATAGACTATTAAAATTGCCCCCCATTGGATTAAAAGTTAATGCAACAGCCTGATACATTGGACCCTTCATAACCGGATCACTCGAGAAATCTTTCTTATTAATCACCTTAAATGCATCATTAAGCGACCTCTCAAAAAAAATTTTTGGCTTATCTTGTATTGATAAGCTTTCTTTGCTACCTGATTTATGTCTATTTTCTGACTTCATAAATTTTTCATTATTTAACTTTGATTGACTATTTCTTACAGAAATTTCTTCCTTAACAACATAAGAAATACTAATACCTAATAATAAAGTTAGGATTATAAGAATGATTTGTTGAAATCTTTTATTGGTCATATTTACTACCTCAAACTAATTTAATATTTTCCCATTCATTATTTCTGAAATTTGATTTTTTTCTGTATCCTCATATCTAGAAATTTCATGATTATGATTAAACAGAATAAATGTAGGAACCTTATACACACTGTATTGATGTATCAACGCTTTGCCGGATTTAGAATTGGTACTAACTACTACGTAATTGACCTTATCTATATTAAGTAAAAGTTCTTTATTAACAAATTTAACTACACTTTTGCAATCACTACAGCCTTCTTTATGAAAAATTAGAATTGTTGGCTTAGATTGATTGTTATTGAATTTTTTGAGTTGTTCAATCGGATTTTTAGAATCCTGAAAATAGCTTTTTTTATACTCATTTAACCCTAAATTTGTTATTTTAAAAATTGATAATAAGGCAAGAATAATACCGGCAATTTTCATAAATTTAATCATTGGTATTATCCTCACTTTTATTCTCTGTATGGAATGGACCCGCTGGCACTACAAGTGGACCATCATTTGAAAGAATTCCTTCAGATTTTATTGCTTCAGCTGGGAAAAACTTTAAATACTTGGCAGGACTAATAATTCCAGCAGAATGCGGACCAAACCCGAACTGATTCATTGTATTCACTCCCACATGAACGTGAATACCTGTAGCTAAGCCAGTTTGACCTTCATGAGTAATATGTTGGCCCTTCTTTATTTTGTCCCCCTCACTTACAATAATCGCGTCAAGTGAAGGCGCATGACCGTAATAAACATATTTACCCGCTTCATCTTTTATAACTACATGATTTCCACCAATTGGATCAAATTGCTTAACAACCACCGTTCCGTCAGAAACAGAATATACATTTGACTCCTCACCATTTTCACTATGGTTCACAGTTTGAAAATCGACACCGTAATGTTCAGATCCAGCATCACCATTGTAATCGGGATACCCCCCCGTAATGTTATAGTCTCCATCAATAGGCATACCACTTGCGGTACCCGAACCACCAGAATCGCAAGTTGTCGAATCAGGTGAATTTCCCTGATCGATATCTCCATCGCCTGTATTGATATTTCCTTCAAAGTTAAGGTTAAACACTTCTTTGACTTCCTTAGCTGTTGCTCTAATTTGTTCCACTTTACGTTGTGGGTCTCCGACTCCCAAACCTTCAAAGTTTATATCCCAAGAATCTAAAGAGTCATTTAAATTAGCATCTTTCATATCCGTTAGGGTTTTTACGTGACTTGTCTTTAACTCACGTATAGCTAAAGTAACTTGAGATTCTACAGTATCTTCAGTATTGCCATAACGATTCCCATTGACTCCACCAGTTCCCCATTGCCAGATACCCTTAACCTGACCACCAGGATTAACAGCCTTAGGATTAAATTGACTTTCTCGTAATCCAATTGCTAATGGAGCCGCGATGTTATCACCGCTCATGCCTGCTTGAGTTTTAAATTGATCTGCTGCATACTGCATATCCTTATGGACTTGAGAATTAGGATCTTTCCAATTTCCTGCAATAGAATTTCCACCACCAATATTGCTATCGTTTGTATAACAACTTTCTTCACCCTGACTAGCCAAAATCAACAACAGGAAGCACATCAATGTAATCAACGCTGCTATCAAAATTGGTAACCCAAATTTCATTACCATCATTCTTCTGAACTTTTTTTTAGCAAAATTTGAACTACTTTTGTTTTGACTTGCTTGTTCAATTTCTTCATCATCCATCTCAAATCTCCCTTAAGAAACAAGCAATACAATGCAAAGAAAAACAAACGTTAGGATAATACAAATCAACAAAAATTCATATAATTTATTACTTACAACTGATTTATGTCGCTCAATACTATTCTCTTTATCCTCATCAAACTTATCTAATACTGCACGTCTCGCTTCCTCTCTAATCGTCTTTGGATTTTTATAATTGACGATTTCACCATCTGATTGGAGCAGACTTTTTACACTATTTTTAGCGAACCTACCAAGAGTTCTAAATGTACCAATTTTCTTCTCAACCATTTACATACCTCCACGGAAAAGATCTTTTTCTTCATCTGATAAGGCCATATTCATAAACGTGGACTGAGCTCCTTTGATGCTCAGAAGAAGTCCACCACGCTCTAATCCGTTTATCGTATTTAATTGGGAATCTGTAACTTCTGAAGAGGGTAACACTTTCCGCAATTTATTTGTCTGAGCCTTAGGTAGATTTAGTATTGCGTACGTTTGAAATTGCCCGAAGAAATTACGTGTTGCACGTGACTCTTCTGTATCTTTTTGAACACCATCCGGAATAACGTTTTCTAGTCCTGGGAAAATTGCCATCATACCAAAAAAGTTTTTTCCTTGTTGAGACATCATTCTATTTGCAAATGTAATACCAAGCGGATGGCCGGCATTAAAAATATCATCAGCTTCATCTTGAATCCACCAAAAATATGTTGGCATGGGCCCACGTCCTGTTTTGACGGATTCTTGAGTAAATTCATGATTTTCTAAACGTTGTCGCTGTTGATAACCATTAATCGTTACGTAAGCGTTCATAAGCGATAGGATATTAAAGTATTGAGCGTTATAAACTTTTTTATCTAGATTGGCAATTCCCGATGTATCAAACCGAACCACTTGTTCCTGCTGTAGATCAGGAACGTTTGTAACGGTATTAAACATTTCTCCATAATCAGATATTAGCGAATCAAAGACGGAATGAATATTTTCAAGTCTCTCTACTTCATTGGGACGCATATTAGCTGCATTAATCAATTTACTATGCAAATAATTGACAAAATCTTCTAAAATTGGATAATTCTCGTCTGGTAAATTGACTACTTTAATTTCCTCTGGATGCTCATCAGGAGAATATGACCACATTCTGCTTTGAATATAAAACTCGGTTAATTCATTGGTTAAAGTATTTAATTCATGAGTACCTGCTTCAGGATTTAATGTTGAATAAACTGTTTTAATTTTTTCAATATGAGTTCTAAATGATTGAATCTCGTCAATATCACCTTCAGGTGTTAAAACGGTTGCGAATACTTGAAGTAAATTAACATTGTTTTGACTTCCATCCATTGTCAAATGAATACCATACATTGATTCAACCAATTTTTCATACTCAAAACTTTTATCAAAAATCCACATTTTGTCTCCACGTGCCCATAAAGGTCGAATATTTTTCTTTGCCCACGAAGACTTACCCATCCGCACGTTCCCAACAACCAACATGTATGCAACCAATCGATGTCTTCCATCGTTATAACTCGGATCAAAAATCATTTCACCTTGCTGTAAACTAAGCCCCATATATGTCCCTCTAGGATCATTTAAGTATGAGTAATTAAATGGAAATGTTCCTGCTAAAGCATAAGCATTCATTGGAAATCCCTTATCCCGATTTCCTTCTTTTTCAATTTGCATCGCTGGAGTGAATATCTGGGAGAATTGCATTGCCATCTCACCAGAATAGATTCTAATATCAAAAGTTGACAGCTTTCGTTGCATCTCTGCTACTCGCTTCTTCAATTCTGGTAATGTTCGATCCATAACCATAATTCTTGTATAGACACGCTTAAAAGTCGCATTAGCGTTTATTACGGCATTTAAGTCGTCCATATTTGATTGGTATTCTTGACTAGCCGCCAGCTTTTTACTATCATCTTGCCATTTTGCATTAACAATACCTTGAGCATTAGCGGCTGCAGTCTTTAAACTGTGTTCAACTTTCGCTCTATCTTCAGTACCAATCTTTAATATTGAAATAGTATTTGATTGACTAAATAGATTTCTAAACCACCCCTGCCCTTGTTGTGTCTTAGGATAATCATAGACTGATAAAATAGTCATATACCCATCACCATATTGCACAAAATCTGAATGAAAAATTACTGGTTTACCATTTTCAATGTCCCTAAGAAACTCCAGATCATATCCTCTTGCTTCTAACTTTCTTGCGGTTGACGCTTTCATTATGTTCTACTCTCCTTCATCAATATTTTGAACTGGATCATTAATTAATTTTAATAACATCTCTATACGTTCGACGGATAAGGGAGTCGGATTTAAAGCTCCCCCACCTACCTCAATAAATTTCTCTCTTAACTCAATTGTTTCAGTAATTGTTTTTCCATGAATCAGCGCTGTATAGTCCTGGTGAGTAATAATATCTCCCGCACTCCGATTAATATAAATTTGATTCTCAGAAAATTTACGACGAGCTAAAATTTGATCATATCTTCGTGGATCATCATATTCAAATGACATTTCATTGTTGATTTTTTCGACATTATCAGCCCATGAAATTTGTTGTTGTGTTGTATCTGCCGGAAGTTGACTAATAATTACATCCCAATCATCTAGATAGACGTTTAGAAAATAGTGGTACTTGCGAATGACTTCAGCAGCACCATTATCACCATCAGAATTCATAAAATCTAAATCTTTACCAGGTATATTCAGAAAAGCCACAAATCCCAAATCATTCTTTAACTCCAACAAGTTTTCAGGTTTTACCAATCTCTTTGCATTGAAAAAATTGGTGAAATCAAATTCTTCTCTTTTGCGAACGGTAGAGAATACATCACCGATTGTTTTTGAAAGATTTTGCTTCTCTTTCTTTGTTGTCAACGCCATATCTATTCCTCCCAATCAAGTGGGTCAACTTTAATTGACCGTGAATAATCATTTAAATTACGCATAGTTACCTCTCGCCACATTAATTGATTTGGATGACTAGGTGCTGGAAGCACTAAAAAAATTGTCAGTAAAAAACCACAAATAATATAAACAACCCCTTGCCAGCCTAAATTATATGGAAATATTTTCTGTGCTGTAATAAGAACCAATAATCCGAAAACACCTAATACTCCAAGACGCTCTCCCGTTAGGAATAAGAATTTTGACATTTTCCGCCATATATTTCTCCCAGGATTAAATGTGGTGTATGGTTCTACATCATCATTTTGCTTACTCATATATAATTCCTCCATGTTTATTTCGTTCTGACGATTACAATTTAGCAAATTAAAAAAGACGAACCTAAAAGTCCGCCTTTTTTTTTCGATTTTTTATTGTTCTGAAACTGCAAGAACATAACATAATTTAAAATATATTGTGTTTAATATTATCCATCATAATTTAAATTATATTATTAAATATATTTAAAGATACATTGCAAAACATGTTTAATGTCATGTTATAAGTTATAATATATGTATATTAGATTTCCAATAACTTATATTTCGTTTTGACAGACTAATTTATAAGGATGGATTTTTAAAATGAATATTATTACTTTTTCAGCTTCAAAGGGTGGTGTCGGTAAGACCACGTTATCATTTAATTATGGCTCATGGCTTGCTTCAAAAGGATATAAAGTTATTCTCGTTGATACCGATTACCAAGCAAATTTAAGTTCCACGTTTAATATTTTTACCAATGAAAACACTTTATTTAACGTATTCACCGATGGTAATGTTGAAATCAGAAAGATTAATGATAATTTATCGATATTACCTGGAGCTCCAACTTTAGATAAACTTGAAGTCATTTTACAATCTAAAATTAATCGAGAATTCCTAATGATGATGTGGATGCAAGATCATGCTGATATGTTTGAAGAATTTGACTTTATGATTGTTGACACTCATCCAGAGTTCGGAACATTAACCAAAAATATGATTGCGATAAGTGATCATGTTCTTGTTCCTCTGGAACCATCTGAATATGGATTTACACAATCCAAAAATCAATACGACATACGAATGGATGAGTTTAAAAAAGAAGCGGTTGATCTAAAAACTAGAACTTCATTAATCGATGCTAAAGTTCACTATATTGCATCACGAGTTAAACATAACACTGCAAGTAGTCATGCTTTTGAAGAATCAATTAAAACGATACCAGGGTTTATTGCAAATATTCCAGAACGAGAAGTATTTAATACTTCCACTTTAGAAAAGAAACCAATTTTTGAATTAAATCATCAAAATACTCAATCAAACATTAATTTATTCAATACGATTGAGACACAATTTAACAATATTTTAAAAGCCACTCAGGAGGAAAATAGCTAATGTCATTCAATACCGTTTCAGTAGATACCTTTCAAAAAAATGATAATAAAGAACAAATGAAGAAGGCATTTGATAACACTCCTTCAATCGATCTTTCAAATAACTTTGAATTACCTAAAGCTAACCACAAAGATAAAAAACAAACATTTTCGTTTACAATGCTGCCTAATTCAAAAAAGAAGTTAGATAAACTAGCAAAAGATCAAGGGTTCAAATCGACATCTCTATTCCTTGAAGAACTAATTAATAGTCTATAAAAAATAAGGTGAGAATTTAATCTCACCTTATTTTTTATTTAATTTCTTTTAGTACAAGACTATTAGCAACATCATCATGCATATGTTTTACAGTATATAAATACGCATCCTTCGCTGAATCGAAATATGCCTCATCTGAAGAGTCAACGAAAGACAATTTATCATACGTATCAAAATTTTGACTAGTCCCTAAATCACTTGCAAAATTTACTTTTGCCTTACTCCCTAGCATAGTACCAATATTATCTTTATGTTCTTTTACAAATTGTTCATATTGATCTTTTGTCCAACTTGTTTTATATGCTACTCCATCACCTACATAAAGAACTGGTCCTTTATATTTTGAAAAAGAACTAGCTTTTTTCATCAGTTTAGACTCTTCTAAACTTTCAGAGCTTGCACTTGAAATTGAACTCTGATGTTCAACCGAAGAAGATTTTGCAGCCTGAACATCTGGATTGTTATTATTATTTTGCATAACAATAACCAGTAATAATATAATAATTAATACTCCAATACCTGAAAGTAAATACAGTAACTTTTTATTCTTCAATTCCATACTAACCACCTAAATTTAATATAATAAGTTTATTATATCATGTAATAGATATCTTCTAATTTAAATACTATAAATCATAATTTTTTTCAGAAGAATATGGGTCAGAATTATCATAATTAGTTCCAACATCGGCAAATTCATCAATTTTATAATTAAAATCATTTTCAATTGGTTTATTATTGCCATCTTGGGATTCAGTAAAATTATTATTTTCCAATCCATACGCATCTAAATTATTTGGATTGATATTTTGTTTACCATCATTATTTACCAGACTATTGATATTATCATGTCCATTATTACCATTATTCTGAATTCTTTCATTAACATTTTGATTAACTTTGGTACTTCTACCTGGAATTCCGGAACCACCTACTTTAGGATAATTATTTTTTTCACCCTCTTCACCCATAATCGCATTATTTATTTTGCTATTCTTAGTTTGAGCGGCATTTTCTGAACTATCTCCAATATTTTGAGGATTATCCCTACTTATAACTTCTTGGCCCATTATTGCTTTATTTAATTGATCATTTGTTTTTTCATTATTTTCAGCTCCAGCAGAACTATGTCGATCAATAAAATCATTCACAGAATTATTTCCATCATTAAATGCAGATTTGACACTATCTCCATAACCTTGTGCCTTTCCTTGAATTTCTGATGCCTTGTCCTTAACAGATTGAACACCATTTTGAAGTGATTGTTTACCTGCATCCTTGACAGCTCCAGGAATATTATTGGCATTTTTAGCCATACCAACAGTCTTACCAGCCATATTTGCTAATTTTTGGGATTTAGAAATATTTGCATTACTATTCCCTGTCGACGACTTACCACCATCTCCATCTGGTGATGCATTGTTAATTGCATCATTCTTATCACCGGCTTTTTTGAATTTATCCGCAAATCCCTCTAAACCTGGTGCACCAGAACTAACCTTAGATGCAACACCTTTAGCTGCACCAGTAATAGCCCTGGCAGCCATCATTGTACCAGCGACGCTTTGTAGTGAACTACCATGACCTGATTGTGTACCTGTCCATTCATCTATTAACGACATACTTCCCATTAATCCTTTGTATCCTGAAATCAATATCGAAATTGAGAGAATGGTAAATGGCCACCAGGATAATGGTTTAATTATTTCAAATCCAAAATTTACCCAAGCATAGAATAAAATTAGTGAAATTGGCATCATTGCCATTCCTGTAACACTTCCTTCAATAAGTTGTAAGACTTGAACTGCCTTCTTACCATGAACATCTCTTAAAGCAAAGTAAAGTATCGCTAATGTATAATAAGCCAATCTAAAGAACCTCAATAATAACTCAATTATTGAAAGGAATCCCACAACAATAAATACGATTTCACCACCAATTATGCCAATCCAATTTGCCTTAACTACTGGATATGTTTCGGAAAAAGTTTTACCTGTGGCCCAATTACCACCCGATAGATCTTGAACCTGATCATTAACACCCAACTTCTTTTTAAATACATCTTCGTCTTTATATTTATCAATGTCATCCATAGTTTCCGTAAATTGTGAACCTTTAATAACTGAAGATGCATCTCTCATTTCTTTACCTGACTTGGAAAGTGGTGAATAGTCCGAAATATCTTTGCCGTTTATATTAAATTTATCATCATTTAATTTAGTTAAACTCACACTATTATTTTTCCAAAGATTATCTACTGGGCTGACTGCAACATTTATTTCTGAATTAACTCCCTGTGCAATTGACATCATACTAGAAATTCCCATAGGTAACATTGCTATTATAATAGCTGATATAGCGATTCCTTTAGGCCAATCTTTCCCTTTCTTCCCACCGCTAATTGAATATTGAAACATTTGTACAGCCATTACTACAGCCATTACAACAAATCCAACTAATAACATAATCCAAATTAACTTCCCTAGATTATTACTAGTAAATACACCTGACAAACTTTGATCAACAGATCCATCATAATCTCGACTTGTACTAGTAAATATTTGTGAAAAATCCGAAAGTCTCCAAGCGGAACTCCATGCTTCTTGCACACCGTTTGCTAAATCGTAAAGTAAAACTGCAATTCCATGCATTATCCACTCCACAAAATTCAAGAATATATGTGGTGTAGGATTCAAGTAATCGATCCAGGCATTGTAAAAATTTGCATCTGGACCACTCTCTGGTAAGCTAGGAAGCTTTTCAGCAGCTACTAACGTTACCGAACTAATACCTAACATTTCTATCTCCTCTTCTAATAATCATCAGGATCATCATCAACATATTCACCATCGGCCAATATTGACCCTAATTGACTTAGTTCAATTTCACCTCTTAATACCTGATCAACTCCCCAAATTGCTTTCCAAGTTAGCATTAGATCATTATTAATATCTTTAATCGTAGGATTATTCAACATATATCCACCATTGAAGACGCTGCCCCAGGAAGAATTATCAGTTGGTATACTAGCTAATTTTGCTGCCTCAATCAGTGCTTCATGCGCTAATTGAACATCTTGACTAAATTCACTATTAATCAAGGTATATGAGCTATTGCGCTTAAAATCCGTTACTTGATCATCCATAGATTCAATTTGATCTTCTTCTTCATAATTATCAGAAATTGCACCATTTAAAGCTGTTAAAACATCTTCCACTTTATTCTTAATTTTGAAATTTGGCCCAAATTCATCTGATTGAACTTCTTGCTCTAATCTCAAATAGTATGGAGTGAAATCAATGAATAAATCTTTTTTATAATCAAATTGGATCGTTGCGCTATCAATCCTAAGATCAGAAGTATAATAATCCAAAGAAAATTTATGCTTCAAAAGATCTCTGGCATTAGGGAAATGATAAGGGCCTGATGCAAAGATTGGAACTGATTTAATCTTGTGATAATTTCCATCTAAACGTTTTGCAAGAGGTAACGTAATCATTTCATTATTTACCAAATTTTGTATTTCAACTGGATCTAACAACGGTACATCAACTCGGTTCATTTGACGATTTCCTCGATCATCATGATCTAGCCCAACCTGTGAGTTGACGCTCTCTTCTAAGACTTTAATAGTACCCAATGCATCAGATACTTCTTTATTAGTGTCCTTGTTGGGCGTTAAGACGTGGTACCAAGAAAGCGTATTATCATCAATTTCAGTAACTTCTTCTTTTGAATACTTTAACGATAATTGAGCAATTGATTGTAAATAAAGATCAACAATATGTCCATATGTTAATCCACGTGTCAAGAGATTATTAAATCCAGGAATACGTGGGAACATTGAGAATTCGTTAAGCTTATAAAGAATTGGATTAGTTAGTTTTCGTCTAGTAATATTTGATGCAATACTCGTTGTAACCGAAAAAACCTGACTGATGAATAACGTCGCAATAGCTGCGTAGTTGTCATTATCTTGAGGTGTAATAATAAAGACTGCACGTGGCTTCTCAGAATAACGTAAACTTACATTACCTTCACCATAAAAAAGTTTTTGATTAATTTCATCTGTCACAATATTTTGGATAGGTTGTTTTGTATATTCGTCTTTAAAAATTCGACCACCGAGTATACGTTTCTTTTCCTTATGACCGATAATGTTAATTTCATCTTCTCGTATATTATGAGGATTTTGCTTATCATCAAATGACACTACTATGGCCCAATTTTCAGGGAATTTTTCTTTAAATGGATATTGAACAATTCCTGCACGTGTTGCTCTCACCTTATCTTCCTCAAGAAAATCATCCTCACTTTGCGCTGATTGATCATACAAGCGTATCTTAGCTACTCTTTGAGAATAATTTGCATCAAATTTAATCTTTAACATCCGAGGATAAGCCATATCCATTACATTTAATGAATTACTTGCAGTTAATCTTGCAACGTTCTCACTGGCAAATAGCATTGATCGAGATTGTAAAGTAAACATAACCGAAGTTTTTGTATCCCCAGTAGATCCTAAATACGATCCCGCCGTTAAGAGAATTTCATTAATTAGTGGTGTGTGCTCTCTCTTTCTCAACATTTCTAAATACTTTGTGAGCCCATCACTATCTTGATCAGAATATTCATTTAATGAATTAATAAATTGTGGAACTCCAGACGGAGTTGCTAATTTAGGGTCATTATTCTCAATTGATAATAGTAATAGAATCAAAATTACAGATTGTTGAGTTGCTTCAGCCGTCTTATCCCAAACATCACTATTACCTTTATTACTGTCTGACCCAATAATTTGAACAACCTTCGAAACTTCAATTTTTGCATGATCTAAATCACCATCCATAGCATAATCAAGTGCCAATTGGAAAGGGTTGAATGTCTGTGATTGGTCGACATCCATAATATTTAGAGATATAACATCGAATCCAGCTTCTCTCAATGCCTTATAACTCATCTTGAAATCTTCATTTTTGGCGTCGGTGTCAATGATGTTCCAAGGCTGCAAGGATCGACGAACAATATCAATTAATGGATACCCACGCATTTGATCTTTTCCTGACCGTGTAGCACCTGTGGTTTTAGAATGAGTTGCATCTGTGTCAATCCAATAAAAACCAGAAAAACCACCTTTTACGTTAAATTGACGTTTATACCATTTTGGGAAACGTTTCATCAATTGTGGACGAATTTCCTGATACCATTTTGGAAAAATTTCTTTATTCAATCCCAATGGAGCTTTTAGTAGTTGTCTAGTCCAAAGTAATGGATGCAGTAATAAAATCCGCCAATTTAGTCCACCCATGTGTGCAACAGGTTGACCAGGCTTTCCTGGATAATATTTATTTCGATCAGGGATCAACGTGTATATGGAGTCAATCTCTCGATAATCTGCAAAATGATTTGCATTTTTAATCCGATTTGCATAGAGAGTAATCCAGTTATACCAACGTTTAATTATTAATGACCACATTGCAAATAACCATATCGCAAACATCAAAATCTTATCCCACACTGGGGTATTTAATAACTCACCAACTAACGGCTTAGGCTTAAAAGACATTAATCCACTATGAACAATTCCATTCCAATCTATTGTCACATCCATATGTGCATTTTTTTGGGCAAGTTTGGTAACGATTTCTTCTAGCCCGATTTGAATTTGTTTTGCTAAATTACCAATTAACAACACAATGATCGTTACAATAATAATCATCATAGAAAAATATATCAACCTAAACCATCGACGACCACGTAATCTAACAAAATCTTTTCGCCTCAAATTACGCCTCTGTGCATATCTTCTTCTAATCATTTAGTTCCCTCCTTTCATAAGTTGTGGCTCAAAAATACTTGATACAGCAATTTCCCAATCTCCATATGGACGATCTTTTTGGGGCCCTTCACCAAAGGCACGAAATAAAAATGTATTAGCACTCTCTTTATGTGTAATACGTTGCGTCATAATGGCATTAGATAGATAAGTTTCAACGTACCTATTAATAACTTCATCAAGAGGACGCACTCCCTGACTTAGTTCATAACCTTTATCCAAAAGAAACTCTACTATTGAATTTGATTTGATCTTTTGACCTTCACCATCTAATTCATAACCCTCATCAATAGTTGGAATATACTTGATCAAGTCTGTTTCTTTATATAAAATTTGAAATCCTTGTTTTTTTGCTTGTTTGTTCAATTTATCTAATTTAATTTCGACAATTTTTTTAATGTCGTCTCCAATTAATGGATGATAGATAATAATATTTCCAATCCGACTAATAAATTCAGATCTGAATCCTGCTGTTTGCATCGCATTCTTAAATTCAGCAATAAACGTTTTATAACGTCTTTCATCCATACGATATTGCTCACTCTTAGAGTCACGTTTTAAAACCATGTTCGCATTAATATTTGACGTCATAAGAATAATCAAATCTTTGAAATTAATTTGACGACCATAGTCATCAGTCAATCTTCCATCATCTAAAATCTGCAATAGGATGTCCAAAACCTCTGAATCAGCTTTATCAATTTCATCTAAAAGTAATACTGAATATGGATTATTTTTAACCTTGCTAGAAAGCATAGTTTTGAATTTTGGAACTGCACGTTCAGGTATTTTAAACTCAGACATATCAAGACGAATCATGTTGCTCTCACTTCCAAACATTCCTTCTGCAAGTGCTTTAGCCGTCTCAGTTTTTCCTACACCAGTTGTTCCAGCAAGAAAGAATGAAATTGGTTTTGACATATCACCTAACCCTGCTGAACGCGACCAAATACGATTAACAATCGTTTCAATTGCTTCATCTTGCCCAATAACACGACTTTTTAGTCTTTTTTCTAACATTAAGAGGCGAGAACTCACACCTTCTGCTAAGACTGAAACTGGAATATTGAATTTTTCATGTACCACTTCAATCAGATCTGACGGTTGTAATTCAGTATGTTGATTATATTCTGCCGTTGATGAAGCTGATGCTAATAGGGCCAAGGCTTTATCTGGGAAAAATTTATCCGAAATAAATCTTGTCGCAAAATCTACGGTCTGATTTACCATTTCTACACTAATATCAACATTATGCTTTCGAGTAAATCGCCAACGTGTATCTTCAAGAACATCAATTGTCTCTTCAGGAGTAAATTCAGGAACGTCTACTTCCTCAAGTCGTCGTTGTAAGGCACCGTCTTTTTCAATCGAACGATGGTACTCATCTATGGTTGTTGCCCCTATAACTTGTATCTCTCCACGTCCTATTGCCGGTTTCAATAAGTTCCCAACATCTTGCATCGATCCCTCTGATGCTCCAGTTCCCACAATCTGATGTGCCTCATCAATAAATAAAATATATTTATCTCGATTTGCTGCTATTTCTTCAATTAATTGGCCAAACTGAAAAGCATAATCGGCATCACCGGATTTACCATTAATTCTAGTAAGATCTAATTTTAAAATAGTTTTACCAAATAATGGGTCGTTTTTACTTGACTCCAAAATATATGTGGTTAATCCTTCAATAATTGCTGTCTTACCGACGCCAGGTTCACCTACTAAGATCGCTGATGATTGGCCATCTTGATTTAAAATGACTCTAATACGTTTGATAATATTTTCTCGATTTATCACTTTATAGCGGTTAATATCGAGTGCTACCTTTTCATTTAAATTCTCTGTAAACTTTGAAATATACATTTACTTTCACCACCAACTACATTGGGAAATCTTCGTCATATTCATCTTTAAACGCATCTAAGACTGATGTATCTGATTTTACTGTACCAACTTGAGTAGGCAATGTAATTTCTCGGCTGGGCTCATTCTCTTTTTCAGGTGTCTCTTCAATAGTATTTATTTCAGTTCTTCCAAGATACATTTCAGCCCCTTGCTTTACGGAATTATCAATCGATTCCTTAACTCTATTTTCTTCATCTTGACGTAAACGATTTAAGTCATTCATTAATTCATTATCATTTTTAATGGCGTCTAATCTTTGTTGACGCATTTTACCTGCTTTTATTAAATCCATATTCTTATCTCCCAATTCATCATTTAATTCAAGTGCTTCATATTCTGAGACATCATCTGAAAATACATAATCTTGTGTTCTTAAAACCACACTCAATAATTCATACCCAGTCCGACTATCCTTTTTTTGATTCATAGTTATTTCGTATTCATCATTTAAAATAGGGTCTCCTGCAGGAAAAAACTCTAAGTAACTTTGTGCATCAATTACAAAAATATAATTTTTATGGTCACTACTTGTGACAAATTGCATGCTATATAAGCCCTTCTTTTGTACAGTTACAGTGAAATATCCAACCTGATTTTCCATTCCTAATATCTCTCCCCCTATCGTCTTACGGTAGCACTACGTGAAGAATTTGATTCATCCATTAGAACCTGATTATTTTGGCGTTCTATACTCTGTTTTGTGTTAGAAAGTTGTTTAATCACTGGCTTTTCATCCATATAATTAGACAACTTTTCATCTAAATTTCTAGTCACTACCTTACTAGCCTGTGTAACTTGAGCCAAAACCTTTCCTTTTGAATCATTCACATTTCCCATGACATCACTCCAATTCTTCAAATCGTCTTCAATAGGTACATCTGGTTCGATCCCAATATGTTTTAACACAATATAACTAGCCATTTTTGACTGCATTGTTTTCAAACTTTCTGCTGAATTAGTTTGAGTGGCTTGATTTTCGATATTAGCTGCATATTTATTGGTAATTTGTAAATTTTGTTCCACTTCATTTCCACGAACAGTGTTATGTAATGAAGCCTGTCCTAATTCTGTTGCTAGCGCTGAAACTTTATCATATGGTGATAATCCTTCACGAATAAAAATAGTTTGATCTAATGGATCATTTTTCTTTGTTGCAAAAACTCCATTTACTTTTGAATCTCTTTGTTTAAACATCGATGCATTATTTTCAACATTTAACTTGATTCCCATTTGATTTGCTTGATTGGCCAAAATATCGTAAGCAGCATTTGCTTGACTTTCTGTTAAATCAGATAATTTAGGACTAGTTTTCCTGTTATTCAATAACCGTGAGATATGTTTTGAATCTGCTGTCGTCTGCTTTACATCAAAAACAGAAACGATTGGATAATATTTAAATTCTGAAACTTTTAACTTACCTTCGGAAGCAAGCCTTAGCTGATTTGTTGATGCATCGCTCTGTTTAACACGACTCCCATCTTCCATGACTAAGAATGACGCTTTTTGCGGTGCTCCTAAAATTCTTGAGCCTTTCTCACCTTTCTGAATATAGAAGCCCATATCTTTAAATTCTCTGTTACCCTTCATCATTTCAGCGTTGGGATATTGACTAAACATTAGTAATGAGTTCCGAGTTGAAAATTCTGAATTATTGGCAACGAAATCTAAATATTTTTTAACTTGCTTTGGATCTTTTTGAATTGTTTTAACATTATTCATCGCGTCTTTAATAATTTGTTCATTAACTTTGCGAGTCGCCAAGGCGCGTTCTTTTCTACTTTGATATGTTTTTGGCCGACTTACAGATTTAATAACTTGATTGTCGTCCTTTAACACACCATCAGGTACTTCAACATTTTCCGCCTTCTTTAAATCATTTAATGACTTTGCATGCTGAACACTTTCATCCATAGTCATCTTCTTAATGCCTGTTACATTAGCTTTTAATTGATCATTCCAATCCTTACCCATAACTGGAATTTCACGACTAGCAAATTCAAAATCAAAATGATTAGCTAAGTTGAATCCTGCTAGATCATTATCTGTGGCTAAAACTAATGCATCGGGTACTTTCCCGTTATTATCAGTCATACGTTGTAGTTGAAAACCAACCTTTGAATAGTCTCCACCAGAGGTGGCAAATATAGTTGAATTATCATTAACCAAATCTTTTAAATTTTGCTGAATATAACTAAGCGCATCAATTGGTGATTCAAATACAATTAACTTATCTGCTCCCGTTCCAAAGCTAAGGTTGAATCCGTACTCTGTATTACTACCTCTTGAAATCTTCTTTTCCGTTCCTCGTTTAGAAAATTTTTCAAAATTAATAGTTGTTCCTTGCCGGTCAGCTCCGACAACCTTGCCATTCTCATCCTTCCAAGGGAAATATATGGGGGCATTTAGTATTGCCCCGCTATTTCGATCTTTAAATTTATAACCTGAATAGATGGTCCCGCTTTTAAACAATCGATCAACAAATCCCTCTGACAAATTACGCTCATTAACTAGGTAGGTCTTTGCAGCTTCGAAATTATCCGATTTTTTTATTTTTTCCCAATTAAATTTATATTTATCAGGAGCTACGGCGTATCTCTTTTTTATATCAAAATCTAATCCTGATGAATATTTTGCATATTCCAACCACCGTGCTAATGCTTCAGATTTTGTAACGCCTTCATACTCTTCAATAAAGTTTCCCAGGTCACCATTTCTAGTTTTTCGTGAATTCCATGAGTATGTATTCTTCTTTAAATTGAATACAAGACTATCATGTTCAACGGATCGATGATAATTTTTTGTTTCTTCAATGTGATCGATACCTTTATAATCTAAATATCCTATAATGGGCAGCTCTTTTAATTTTTCCCACTCTTCCTTACTAAGCCTTGCCATCAGCATTCACCTCAGAGTTATATTCATTGGATTGAATTGGTTGGATATTAGTGATTACTTTAAACGCCGCTTCATAATCACTCGTCCCCAATTGTTTTAATAACTCTTCACCTAATGCCTCGTTTAATTCCTGGGTAACTTTAGCCACCTCTTGTTTACTTTGATTAAAAGCTTCTCTTGCTTTCTGTTGTTGTGCATCAACCTGTAGCTTCTTCTTCAATTGCTTCTGCATTGATTTATTTAAATTTGACATTATTTAAAACCACCTTTGTTATTTTGTTACCTCGTAGGTATGGCAACAAAATAACAAATAAAAAAAGGCGAACCTAAAAGTCCGCCTTTTTTTTTCGATTTTTTGATGATTAACCACTTTCAATACATATTGCAATTTATAATATTTTAAAAATCATATTTAAATATTCTTACACCAAACTATTATTCCCCCAGTCCCCCATTCATGGGGGGTCAAATGATCTCAACGCTAACGCTCAACTACTTAATACACGTATTTGCCCATTCAATAATAGCAGGATAAGAACCCTTAAGAACTAAAGTTCTAAATGGTTCTAGTCCCCATAACAAGTGTATATGAACGGCCCATGGCCGCACTTGTTATGTATCCCGATCCTGCAATGTATTTCTTGTCAAAACGAAATATATATTAAGTAGCTTAGCTACTTAGCTTTAGGAGGCAAAATATGGCATGGTACTCGGAAAACGATAATTTACTTTCCATTCATATAATGTTGGAACAAAATATCACAGATAATTCAGAATTAATTTCATGGCGTAATTATAAATTCAAATCGTCTGAACGGATTTATTTACAAGCATATCTTAACGGAGATACTTATTTATTCTCATTACGACGTAGTACTTCATTATTTGATAATCCGATTTATTCAGTAGATATTACTTATTTAGTACAACAAAATAAACGTTCATCAGCAGTCGTTATACGTAGAAAGATTATTAATCTCATTAATGATTGGTGGTTAAGTTCAAACACGGAGAATAAAGAAAATGTCATATAATTTATCATTATTTTACTGGAATAACGATAATTCAGAAGGTTCCAGTGAATTCAATATTAGTAAACAACTATTTGAGCAATCAAATTTTAATGAGATTAACTTAAGCAAACAAGAATTGCGTATATTGATTAATAATTTAAAGTACGCATTAAATACAGAACAAAACGTCACATTAAGGCTTTCTGAAAGGAACAAATAATGACTAGAACATATTTTGATGATTTTACTAAACTACCACTCTCAAAAATGGTACAATCCATTTCCGATATGACATTTTTGTATAAGGACACCAAGGTACCAAAAGAACACTATAAAAAGTTACTTTCAAAAGATTATGTGGAAATGGTTGAAGCGAATGTTAGCGTAAAATTGGTTGAAACAATTTACAACATTGTCAGCGGTTTAAATAACGAATCACCCAGACTTTTTTATCAAGCTCTACTACTCCTTGATAAGGGAATTAAGCCAGGCTCAATGACAGCGGAACAGTTTCAAGCTTTGACCGTAACTACTGACCAACATGAACAAAATAAAAAGTCCCATATACTTGATAAAGAAGCACATGAAACTTTTGATAATGTTCTTAAAAATGGTATGACCTACTTCGCTGGTGATAACGACTAATTAATCAGAAATTTCAGCGTACTTCATTGTACGCTACTCTATATACCCCAGTCCCCGCAAGCGGGGTTCAAAACCAAACGTAAACCCAACATTCACTTAAACTGATAGCCTTATGTGCCTTTCAATTAATTCATATCACAGACAATCCTAATGAATATAATTCATAAGGATGTCTATAAAATAAATCAAGGATAAATATACGGCTCCACCGTCCTTGATTTATTTATGGTGATATGACTTGTCTTGTTCGTCACAACGTCTAATATCAGTTTCAGTAAATGAAGCTTTAGAAAGCCAGAGTGACAAGTTTGTAGAAAGGAGTTACCCATGTTATGGGCAGGAATAAAAAAAAGCCCACTTGGACTAATATTAGAGATAATATTAGTTTTGCAATGGACGTTGTGCTATTCATAGTAGCAGTTCTTGCATTAATCAAGTAGGTTTATACCCAACAGGGGTTATTAATAACCCCTGTTTCTGTATCTAAATTATAACACAAATTAAAGGAGCAATTCCATGATTAAAAAATACAAAAATGAAATCCATATCGTTGTTACCTTGTTCGTCACTTTAGTTTTATTATCAAAAATGTAAATACAAGAGAGAGAATAAACACTCTCTTTTTACTGCAAGCCCCAGTCCCCGCAAGCGGGGGTCAACAAGGCTCACTCCGCTCACCTAATTAATACCTTATTATTTCTTTTTCCCTTTAAACTTTAACATTTTAAGAATAATTAAGAACGAAGTTCAAAATTATTCTCAATTAATAAACAAGGATGAATACACGGCAAAGCCGCCCTTGTTTATTAATTTCTAAAATGTTTTTGTTTAGTCGTCAAAACGAAATTAACAATAAGTTATTAATTAAATAAGCTTCAGGATGTAAAAAGCACTTTGGTTAAAAGAACACAAATAAGATATTTTATCAGGCCTAAATATTCTCGTTTAGAATATGTGACCTTGGTGAAATTTGAGAATGGAATCGCCATTAAACTCAGTAAAGAACCCCAATTGTTTTCAACGTATATCAAATTACTTGATGCAATGTTTTGGGATTATTTACTGTCTGAACAAATGGACTAAAGGGAAATGTCATGGTAACGATGAAAATTGAAACACCACAATCAAGCTTTTGTATCATCGCAAAACTAGAATCAACGCATATCACCATAACATTTAATGCCGATAATTATGAAAGTGTGCAGTATAGTTGGCTATCCGTTGATAACGATTCTGCTCAAGAATTATACTTCTATGTCCTTCGGAAATTAATTAGATCATTTAACGAAAGGATGCCTGAATCAGTCGTTTTAAGTCGAATTGAATCTCTTAAATTATCTACTTTATATAATTGGATAGAATCATAGTCCTCAAAGGAGACAGCTACCATGCTTGAAATATTATTATTTATATTATGTGCCTCAATAATAGGAACTATCTTCGGTGCATTCTGGGGCCTTATAGTGATTGTTTTCAGAATAATTGCAAGTTTTTGGTATGTAATTTTACCAATAATAATAATCTCATTCCTTTGGTATATTCTCACTCCAGCCGCGCGCACTATGTTAATTATTATTTTAGCTTTAATCATATTCATAAAATTAAAAGTTAAAAAAGGGTGATTTTAAATTTCCTGATTCACTTCAACAGTCTTTAAAAGAAATTTTGTTGATGCATTAATACAACATACAATCTCTACATTTTTAAATCCAAAAAACTTTAACCACACAATACTATCAATTGTTAATAGCTATGTGCGTTTTTGATAGATATACTGACTACTGTAAATTTTGAAAAATAAAAAGGGCCGCTTTTAAAAGCAGCCCTTTATCTTTTAACTTATGTAATTTATTTTAACTGTACCCAGTTAATATCTGTCATATCGAATTTGGCGTCACCAATATAAACATTATTCTCATCATATCCTTTAACCATTCCGGACACGATAGCTGGGGCTAATCCGTTTAGAATTGCGTTTTCCTGAATATTAACTGCTTTATAATTAACATATGCAGTAAATAAAACACTTGATATTGCCTCCAATGTCATTTTAGGCATTAATCTTTGATGCATCTTTTCTCTTCTCTGATTAGTATATTCAGATACATTTTCTGTATGATCGGATAAATAATACCCTTGCCACTTAACCATGCCGCGTTCTTTATATTCCTTTTCAAAAAAGGTCTTTGCCCGCTCTCTTTGAGATTCTTCCATTTTAACCATATGAATTTCCCCCGTTATGACCACCAATCAGCCCAGCACGATTAATCATAGTTCCACCTTCCCCTAAAGAAGATAGTTTAACTATCGATGTCACTCCATATTTATTTCTAATTTTATCAACCGTTTCATCAAGTTTACGGTCTTTTACTTGTCTAATTTGATCACTTAAAAGATCTAATTGTTCTTGTCCTTCATTCTTTAATTTACCTACTGAAACACCTAAATTTCTCACAGTTTGCCCACGATAATGAGTATCGAAAATATAATGTAATGCTTTTACAATAGCTCCAGAGTTGTTTGTCGAATCAATAGACATCTGTGCATGAAAACCATTATTTCCATCCTCATCTACGCTAGAATAGGCAAAGCCTACGTATAAAGAAACAACACCAGATTGTTTTCCCTTGGATCTTAATCGGGAGGCAACCTGTTCGCCAATTTCTCTAATAACGTTTTTGATTTCTCTTACATCCGAATAATCTCTTGGCAGCACCTGACTGTTAGATATATTACTCGATTTTACATGATACTTTTGTGAAACAACACTGCGATCCACACCCCAGGATAAAGCAAACAATTCTTCACCCCGGACACCAAATTTATTCTTTAAAAAGGTAGGATCTGTATTAGCTAATTGACCCATTGAATATATCCCAAAATTCTTAAGCTTAGCTGAAGTCTTTCTACCAATACTCCAAACATCATCAAAATCATCAATTGGCCATAGCTTTTCTGGAATCGTTTCAAAATGCCATTCTCCAATCAAACTTTTTGCATGTTTTGCCTCAATATCTAGAGCCATCTTGGCCATTGCATTACTTTCTCCGATACCAACAGTTAAATATATCCCTAACTCTCGTTTAACATGTAGTTGAATAATGCGGGCAAGTTTTACCATAGTTAAGTCTTTACCAAATTTATATTTCAAATAATCCCAATTAGGGGTTACATCTAATATAGATTCATCAATCGAATAAAGATGAAGATCTTCTTCAGAAACATACTGTCTAAATATATCATTAATTTTCTTATTTATCGCAATATAGTGATTCATTCTTGGCTCTACAATAATAAGCCTGGGATCATTTGGTACATCACGTCTTCTCGTAACATTACTAATACCTAATAGTTTCTTAGCCATTGGTGAAGCCGCTAAAACTAAACCACCATTAGTGTTCTCTTGTTGACTCATGACTATCAAAATCGACCTGAGAGGATTCAATCCTAGCTCAACACTTTCAACACTAGCATAAAAGCTTTTAGAATCGATTAACATTATTTTTTTGCGCGGTTCATTCTTTGTTACTTCATCCAAAAGCATTATATCTTTTTCCTTTTAATTAGGTTTAACTTAACTAATTATACGATAAAAATTAATTAAATGTAAATTAAAACCTCCCATTTTATATATTAGGAGGTTTAATTTCTAAAAATACTTTAATTTCCCATCTTTTACAGCATCAATTGTATATTTATATCCTGACCTTAATATTTCATCTCTAAATGTCCAATTATTTTTTTAATAAATTGTTACTTTAAGATGATATAAAAATAGATGCACTAGCACTATTCATGATATATTTATTTTAAAATGGTATAAAAAGGAAATTATTTATGGAAAATACTTCGATTGAATTAATTAAACATTTATTATCACGACTACACAAAGCAAAATTTCCAACATTAAATTTCATTTTTCTAGCATGCATTACATCACTAATTTTAAAAATAAATTTTTTTCATATAACAATTTCGTCAATGTATTTCATGAAAAATATTAAGTATGTATTTCTTCAATTAATTTTATTTTATAAAAATTTTGATTTGATTTTTTGGTTATTATATATTTCGTTATTATGTACTTATTTAGTTGAAAAAGATTATATTTTCAGCGATAGATACTACTCAAATGGAACAAACACAACAATGAGTTTAGGGAATTTAGGGAAAAAAACATTTTATTTTATTATTAGTTTTAGTTTCCCAATATTTCAAATGATATTTATTATTAACATGTTTATAAATAATCATGAATTACAAAACATAATCTATGAAGTACCACAAAAAACGAATAATCCCATATTAATTTTTTTATTATTTAATACTCTACTCGCTATATTTTTGTTTTTTTCATATTTATTATCATCTACTATTGTATTAGATAAAAATAAAATAATTAAACTTAATGATGTTGGCTCAAAAGATAATCATTTTGTTCATGATATTATAATTGATAAATATTTAACATCTGATAGTGAAGATACCAATAATAGATTTCAATATACTATATATAAACAAAATCAACTAAATAACCCTGAATTCACATTAATCAAAGAAATTCAAAACAAGTCCAAAAATGAGTATACTGTCATTAATAAAACTTATAATTTTGATGAAATAATATATCAATTCAATTCAATAAAACAGAAATAATATAAAATATAACTAATCAATTAAGATAAACAAAACTCCAATATAAGTAATATTAATTACTTATATTGGAGTTTTGTTTATAAAAGTATCTGGCTAAAAGTTTCTAATTTTTGTTTATTAAACAATCATTTTTTCTATTTATCAAAATCAAAAATCAACTTATTGTTTAACATTCTTAATTTTGCACTAAATGTCTTACCTGATTTACTTTTAAATCCCTTAATAACTCTAGTACCACCTTTAGTTACTAAATCCTTAATAGCACCTTTGGGTATGGTTTTACCAGACCACTTTGCTGGTAGAGAAAACTTACAAGGATTCTCTGAATTATAATTACTACATCCATAAAATTTACCTCGATCAATAATATGTCCCTTCTTACAGACAGGACATACACCCATATCAAGCTTTTCCTTTTCTTCAGCAACCATTTCTTTCTGGCTATTTATTTGTGTGGCCAGATTCTGGTCTGATGAAATTTGGCCTGGAACTTCTTCAATTAGTTTCAAAACAAATTTTTCAATTTGCTCTAAGAATGCTTGCTGGGTTCTGTTATTTTGACCAATATCATGCAATGCCATTTCCCACTGTGCTGTTAATTCAGGTGAAGTTAATAACGGTTGTAACTCCACTGCTTTACATAAAGTGGTTCCTGATGTTGAGACAATTAAGTTATTATTCTTTAATCCTATATACTTCTTGTCCTTCAAGCGTTCAATAATACTTGCTCGTGTGGCTTCAGTCCCGATTCCCTCAGTTTCCTTCAAGACTTCTTTCTGGTCCTCTGAAAGCTCTCTACCTGCATTTTTCATAGCAGTAATCAATGTACCTTCAGTATATGCTGCTGGAGCCGTTGTGACTCTGTCCTCGTCTACCAAATCAACATACACCTCTTGGCCAACTTCTACATTTGGCAAGAATTCTTCACTATCTAACTGTCCTTTTTTATTGTTTGACTTAAATAATGATTGCCATCCTGGGTTAGTTATAACTCGACCTGTTGCTTTAAACGTTGCTAAACCTGATTCAATCATAATAATTTGTTCATTATAGTGTAAATCATTTAAAAACATCGCAATTGTTGTTTTAAGTACCATTTCATATATTGATTTTTCCAGCGGCATTAATTTTTCAAATTGGGCGACTGTTGGAATCGTTTTCGTTGGAATAATGGCATGATGTTCTTGAACCTTTTTGCCATCAACATAACGTTTTCTAGGTTCTCTATGTGTCACTTCACTGGTAACATGCGCAAAGGCGCAATACTCATTAATTTTTTCGACTAAGTAACTAAATTCCTCATTAGTAATATATTGTGAATCTGTTCGAGGATATGTTAGAAACTTCTTTTCATACAATGACTGTACAGCATCCAAAGTGTTTTGTGCTGATGCCTTAAATGATTTATTAGCTTTAGCTTGTAGAGTTGATAGTGAGAACAGTTTAGGACTCGGATTTTTCTTCTGATCCTTAATAACATCCTTAATAACACCTAGATTTGAATTACTATCTGCATTATGATGGTCATTCACAAGCATCAGTTTGTTTTCGGATAAAAATGAATTTAATTGTTCTCGATTATCAAATTTTTTCAATGGATCTAACTTAGCATTGAATACACTTGATCCAGTGTTTACATGTACTACTAACTCACTATAGGGTGCGGGCTTAAAATGTTCTATTTCCATTTGCCGTTTATAAATCATATACAACGTTGGTGTTTGTACACGTCCAATTGAAAATACACCCTTAATACCCTGTTTACCAAGCGAAATTGAATACAATGGACTTGCATTCATTCCGACCAACCAATCGCTAAACTCTCTCGTTTGTGCTTCTATATATGAAGAATAATGTTGTTCTGCGTCATGCAAATTGTTAAATCCGTTTTGAATAGCTGAGACTTCTAATGAATTAATCCATAATCGCTTTATGATTTTATCTCGCACATCAATGCCAGATTGATTAATGATAGACCAGGCAATATTTTCACCTTCTCGATCTGCATCGGTCGCAATAATAATTTGATCAGCCTCAGATAATAACTTTTTAACAATATTAAATTGAGTTTTCTTACCTTTTCCAATCTTAAATTTAAATGGGCTAGGAATAATCGGTAGATTATTTATATCCCATTTTTTGTATTTTTCGTCATACTGTTCAGGCAAAAAAAGTTCAACTAGATGACCAAATCCATACGTTATTTTGGTCTCACCATTAAAATATTCATTAGAAACTTCGATATAGCCTTCTTGCTTATTACTATTATTAAATGCCTTTGAATATGACGTAGCCTGACTAGGTTTTTCAGCTAATATAACTATTTTCATTTATCCAATCCTCTCAATATTACTCTGAATTCTATGATGTGTATGTCCTCTCCATTCAATTGTCTCTTCAGTCATCTCATATTTGCTCATATAATTTTTCATTTTTAGCGACTATATCCATTTGACTCCTGTTCAAGTTCAAATTCTTCACGTTCTTTGGCTCTCAACATTTTTCTAGTTGATGAGGCATCTTCATATGCCTCCCTAGTTAATGATCGGGCATTCTTTTTAATACCATTAGATAATTCATCTAACGATACAGCTTTTGCTTTTGGTACGAATTTTTGATTATCTATTTTCTTATCATGACCTTTTTGAATATCTGGAATATTCCTATGCTCATGTTTCTTAATATTAGGAAACGGTTCAAATGTACTAGTAGATTCCCCTAGATTTTTATCTTCAATAGAAATCTTTTCATCCTTAACTTGCTGATTAAATTCCCGATAAATTGAATTGGCTAATTGCTTTTTCAATTTAGAAACTCTTTGTGTTGAATACAAATTTTTATATAAAGTTTTCCCATTATCTTTTAATAGGAATTCATCAACTCTATGTGCCTCATTCATAAATTTATTGAATTCATTTTTTAAATCTGTCTCAAATAACTTATCAATATATTCATTCATCACCTTATGTGCATTAAACATTTTTGTATTAGGTTTTAGATTGTTTAAATCAGCATTACCAACCATCCACTTACCGGCCATGTCCTTGGGTAACGCCTCCCAAATCTCCTGTAAGCTCGCAGAATTTTTGAAATTACGACTATTAATATCATTAAAGTTCAACTTAATATCAGATTGAACCTCTGCCACGGCCTGATAAATATCTGCTCTGCGTTCTTGCTCCGCACTGGAAGTTAATCGACTAATAAATTTTCGTTTCGTATCATTAATAGCACTTAATTTCATTTTTCCTTTTGGTGATCCAGAACTATGAATCATTTCATTTCTAGTTTCCTTTGATTTTTTCGCAAACCATATATGCATATTTAAATGATCAGTATCCTGGTGAATCACCCCAAACCAAACGACATCATTTTTATTCTCACCTAAGGGTAATGGAAAACCTTTTTCGAATAGATTTCGAACTACAGATTGTTCTGCTTGTTTTAACGCCCTTTGATCAATCGTTCCATGCTTTGGATCATATAATCCATTTTCTACCAACCAATCACCACGAATAGAAAAGGCAGCCTCAATCAAATTATTTCCATTATCTTGTGCTAAATCTAAATCTGATTTTAATTTTTCAATTTCATCATCTTTTAAATTTAATGACTCACCATTAAAGATAGGATGTTCTTCATCAGTCGCACTGGCTCGTGAGGCATACCCCAAATTTTTTCCTGAAAGCTCCGCACTCTTTTCAATTTCTTCCCATCCACCACGAATCATATCATTAGATTCAGTAACTTTAGAATTCTTCTCAGCATAAATATTTATTAAGTCGCTGTACCTGTGTCCATCACTTGCCGCAGTATCTGCTGTTACAAATGCAGTAGGAAGAATAACAGAACCTGCTTTTGATTCACCTAATTTAAACTTTGCGAATCCACCAGTTTTAGCCATTTAACTCCTCCATCTCCTCATGTAATGCGTCCATTAATTCTGGAATGGTTTCATAATCTTGATGTGCCATTTTCATCCGATCTCTTAATCTATCTTTAGGAATTTTAAAAATATCAATAACCTGTTTATTAGTTAGTTGAAACTTTTCTTTGAAGGTTAATATAGCTTGGATCTGCCAATATTCTTCACTCATCAATCTTCGTTCTTTTAAAGATCCTCTTTTTAAAACTTGTTCGTCATTAATCTCTTCATTATTCCAATCTGCATTATTTAAATCATCAATAAAACGTTGAATTAATTTATTTGATTTGCTCATATTGATCACCAACTATCGTTTAAATCCCAATTGATTATTTTTACTTGTAGTATTTTGTTTATCAAAATTTCGTTTCTCAATAAATTCTTTTAATGAATTAGAAAATGAATTTTCTGATAAATCATTCTCTTGGTTATTTCTCAATAAATCACTAATACCATTTGGAAAATCACTGGACATATCAGCGACTACATGACTCAATGATGCACTGTATGTTGTCACATCCTTAATCTCTTTTAACTGTTGTAAAATATTTTTTTCAAATTCACTCTCTTCGCTAATTTTCGAGATATTATTTTTCAAAGTACTCAAAGATAAATTTTGATTTTTAGAATTCAAAATAATATTATCTACGAAAAAATGCATCGTAAATTTATAAATTTCCGCACGACTAATTCTTGCAGCATTGATTGCATCTGGATGATCCGTAATCCAATCTAGCATTAACGCAAAATACCATTTTTCTAAATCAGACATTTTCAAACTAATTTGTTTTGGAATATCTTCAATTGAAACTTCATTTAACAATTTTTGAATAGACTGTAATTCTAAAATTACTTTCTCAGGAATTTTTTCATCGGGAAATTTTTCGTATTGCTTAATTAAAATATTTCTTCGCTTCTTTAGTCTTGATGTTGTTTGTTGACGAATAAAATTTAAATCTTGATCCATTATCTATTCCTCCCCCTTTAAACTATTTATTTCTAGTTTTTGCGATTTTAAATTCTTCTAAAATTTCATTTGATAACTCCATACTTTCTTGGAGTGCTTTCGATATATTAGTAGCAGAATTATTTGTAGCTTCAATTAAACGATTTTGATTTAATATCAAAGCATCTATTTGGGTATGAATAGTCTCAGCCGCCTTATTTTCTGAAATTCTTTCAGCATAATTTTCGAGCACTTCTTTTATTAATGTATTTCTAGAAATGCCCAAGTCAATCGCTCTTTTTTCAATCAATTGAAGCATCTCTACATTCAAATTTCGTAAATGTATTTCTCTAGTCAAAACTCCATTACCTCATTTAAGTGCTTTTTGTGAACAGGTTAAGGGGAAAATGGTCCCACTGAAGTGTGACGACCTGCTGTGCAGGCATTTTCTGTGGGACACCCTTTTAACTTTGAGTACCTATTGAGTACCCTAAAAGTACCCATTGAGTACCCAGCGGGTACCTAAGTAGTACCCACCAGTAAGTCATCAATATTTGATTATTTCATGTAAATTCAACTTCCCCTTTTTCAAATTAATTAATTGTTTCCCTAGCGCATGTCTCTTTAACTTTTGATCTTGAATATCATTTAATAAAGTTGCCTTTTTATTTGAACTTTCACTCAAAACGTCTTGTTTAGTTGTTATTTGAGTATCAATATTTTCAACATCTGATCCTTCAGTCGAAATCTTTTTTTGATTTTTTAAAGCCTGAATATCCGCACTAACTTGTTTATCACTTTTCTTCAAATCCTTAATAGCTTGCTGATTGTGTTTAATTAATTTATCAATTTCATCCTGTTTAACATTATTTTCTGAGATAGCTAATGTTTTCTGATCAATCGAACTATTAATATTTTCTGTTTTTGGAGTATCCCGATTAATGACAAATTTTGCTTGCACTACTTCTGCTTTTTGATCATTTGAATATCCATTAGAAACTGCCATAATTTTGGATGAATCAATTTGCTTATCATTAAAAATTATCTGAAAATCTTGATACTTGTTTTTCACATTTCTAAGTTTAATTACCCCAGTGTTATTTGATGTTGGAATAAATTCAGCTTTAGTAGGTGGATTAGATTGCAACCAATGATCACCCTTAAAGTCAACTTTGACATTGTCCCAATTAATGACATCTGTTGATGTTTCTGACCCATTTGAGAAATCAAAAAATAATAATGTAGTATTAGTTTTATTATCCGCAATCGCCTTGGTTAGCATTACATTTTTACCCAATGAACCAAACGGTTGAGTTTGATTGAACTTAGCACCAGGCATATTACTTGGCCTTGCTGATAGCTGTGAAGAAATAACCATGGACACTAAAATTACAATAAAAAATATAAAT
This sequence comes from Weissella kandleri, assembly GCF_001438705.1. Taxonomy (GTDB): domain Bacteria; phylum Bacillota; class Bacilli; order Lactobacillales; family Lactobacillaceae; genus Weissella; species Weissella kandleri. The sequence continues at coordinate 3,667 of NZ_JQBP01000005.1, read as the reverse complement.
ATTGTAAATAAACTTGCTCTACGATTATCATAAAAATCATATTTTTTGTTTCTTAGCCACTGTCTAAATCTATCAATCTTTTTATTACTAATTGGTTCAATATCTGTTATATATCTCATTAATAATCTTCCCCCACAACATCATATTCATCTTCATTCAGCATAGGATATTCTTCATCCATTGTTGTGACAGGTATTGATTTATCTGAAATTACTCCATTAGAATCAGTAGAATTATTCGATACTTTACGTCCCAGGAATTCAAGCTCTTTGACTAAATTCTGCGTTGTATAAACTTTTTTCCCTTCTTTATTAATATAATTTGAAGAACGCATTTCAAACTTAATTCCTAATTTAGTACCAGGTTTATTTGCATACTCAACTAGATTTTTTGCAATATTTTCATAGGCCACTAGGTGAATGAAGTCTGTCTTCTTTTGTCCCTTTGAATACCGTCCAACTGCAATATCAAAGTAAACCATCGTTGTATTTTTATGGGAGCCACGGTTCTCCATTAACTTTACTGACCGAACCAAATTTCCATTTGCCATCATCATTTGCATTATATTTTCCTCCAAATTTTTAATTATTAAGCGATACAAAATTTAATTTCTGGTTGATACCAAGAATTAATCAAATCACTTATCGATACGTTTACTTGATGTGCATCCATATAATTATCAGCTAAATTTTCGTTTCTAAAACTTGTATTTCCTCTAATACGCTTGATCATGTATAAATCATTTTCTACTTTGATTAATTTGTTCTTATCAAGTGGTTTATCCAATCTAAATTTCAATATCTGAATAGTATTTTCAATTCCAAACTTTCCTACTTTTATTACCTCAACCAGTCGATAATAGACTGGATATTCCCACAAATTTAATTGAATTCCTTCCATCATTTAGTCCTCCTTTAGATAAATGGCTTAGGCACTGCAATTTTGTAAAAAGGCAATCTTCGACTTTTAATTTTCATCAATATCTTGTTAAATTCCTTTTTATTTGTCTTAAACATCCTGTACCCACCCACATTTTTCATTTCATTATTTTCAATTGCATCCAATAATTTTTGATGCAAAAGCGGTTCATTTTCTGCATACATAATAATATTTCGTCTATTAATATCGGTCACAAAGTAAACAACATTTTGCATCTTATTCCTCTCACTCCTAAATTTTTTTAATTTATTAACTCCTTTTATCATTTAATATCCCAAATTGTATGATAAATATCAGCACAACAAAACCAACGTTTTAACACTATCCCCATATAAATATATATAGCTGTACTTAAACATCAGGTTTTATAACCGCCAGGTTGGTTGGGGGGAGTTTGCCCTAAAGCGAGCAAACCAACAAAACACTAATCTCGATCAGGATGATCTATCAAAATCACTGTTTTGTTGTCCAATTAAAAAATTGGCACACATTTAAGTCCAGCACTGCCCGAACACTTTGAGAAATTTCATTTCGAGTTAATGGTCGAATTATGATCTAAGCACCGTTACATTTTTCTCTTAGCCGTGTGACGCCGTTTTCAGCACGTTCCACCCTGACCGTCTAGCGCTTTGCATGGCCGTCATCGCCAGTGGTTAACTTCTCCCCACAATTACCTCAGATGTTCGCTACTACACCCTCAAATACCTTTTATCGATTAGGGCGATATGAACCCCCTTAGTTTTTGCCATACATTCCACAAGTCCTCTTCAAGTGGTGCTTTGGTCATATTTATGAATAATTCCTCTTCACAAACATTCAAAGCATGATATAATATTGTCATAACATTATTTAAGTTTCCGAAAAGACGCACTTAAATAAACGTTTCAAATCAATATTTTTAAACGTTTGTGTTAAAGATATTCAATTTTTTCTTTATAAAAGATCAGTAGGATTAGAAGAGACTCGCCAAAGTTGTTTTTCTAATCAATCTATTGATCTTTTATTTTTGCTTATTACGGTCATATTCTGACATTTCCAAAATGTCACTCATTGGTACCATCAATACATCTGATAATTTCTTAGCATTCTTTAAATCAGGTGTTCTTAAACGTGACTCATAATTTGATATTGCACTTTTTGAAATCCCTGTCATAGTCTCTACATCTGACAAACTTAATCGATGTGTTAGACGCCAATTCTTTAATGCTAGCGATAGCGACTTATATTCCATTTATTTTCCTCCCCCTCTCTCGTTGCTTCCACGAAGATGGACATGCTAAACAAAAAAATAGTGCTAATAGGAGAAATTTTAATCCTCTTATTAACACTATTTATATTAGTGAGTTTCACCGTATATTCTTGTCCTAAAGCAAGCGCCAACCCATCCGGTGTCTTTTTACGTCGTCCTACTCGACCCGCAATTTGGATTAAATTAGCTTTGGTATATATGGATTCATCAGCTCCTAAAATAAAAACATCTAACGCCCCAAACGTAACACCTCTTTCTAATATGGTCGTCGTTACTAAACCTTTTAACTCATCATTACGAAAACGTTGTATTTGTAGATTACGATCAGCAGATTGAGACGATAGACCCGCAAAATCACCCACATCTAACAATTGTGAACTAATTACAGCTACATCTTGAATCGTCGGCACAAAAATTAACCACTGGCGTCCTCGTTGAACCACTTCACGTAATAGTTCTAAAAACCATCCTGGTAAATTTTTACGCCAATCATTAATCCGCCGAAATTTTAACATTGGTAACTGATGACCGTGATAACGCACGGCTAAAAAACTCTGCTCAATTTTACCAACCGTTACTAACCACCGTAAATTCACGGGCGGTGTAGCTGAAAGATAATGCGTGATACCCTCTTGTTTAAGACTTCCTTGCAAAACATTCTTTAGTGCGCGGTTGCCCGCATATGGAAAAGCATCAACTTCATCAATAATAATTAAATCAAAATTTTGATGGAAATTCATAAGCTGATGTATCGTGCAAATTACTAATGGTCGCGCTATATAATCGGTATGTCCACCATACAAACTAGTGATCAATTCTGGGAAAATAGGGGCTAAACGCTGACTTAATTCCACTACAACGTCCCTTCTTGGTGCTACCAATGCAATATTTTGACCATTTTCTAACGCTACTTTTAATAACGGTAACAAGGTTTCAGTCTTACCAGCTCCAGTCACCGCATACATTAAGTGCGCGCGTTTTTGTCGCCATGCTCTGATCTGTTGTTGGGCAACTTTTGCTTGCTTTTCAGTAAGCGCGCCCGCCCAATTAAATTCAATGACACATTGTTCTGGTGGTGTTATTTTTTGCACATAAATAAAATGCCCATCACTTTTAACAGTCGGCCCCATCGTTGTACACCGCCAACAATATATGATTAATCGCTGTTGTTGTAAAATCGAATATTGCTCATCAATCTTCGCATCACATCGCTGACAGACTCCTTGTATAATGGCTGGTGAAACCCGATATTGATATTCAATCAGTGGCATTAAACTTAAACATAATGATCCTAATTTTTCTGCATTCACATAAGTTTTACGTCCTACCATAAGCTTAATATTTTTTATCTGCATACTTAATAAGAACCCATTTAAACTAAAAAGAATTATCTAATTATTCTTGGCAACAAAAAAGGCTCACCATTGCTGATGAGCCTTTACTTTGCATCGCGACTTCCTATCCTCGCAGGAAGCGATC
>NZ_JQBP01000004.1:59064-95522 GCF_001438705.1 Weissella kandleri | reverse complement strand
GTAAATTTACCACTTTCGTTACCATCTTTTGCTTCTGCAAAGATATATCCTGGAATAGTCTTCTCATCTGCTTTATAAGAGTCACCTACATTACCTCGTAAGACTTCTGAATTAGCCAGGCTATTCCCCTCTTCATCTACATAATTAACATTAACAATTTTCAATTCATCTTCTTTAACCGTCTTATAATAAGAATAACCAGAATATAGAAGTGTATTCCCATTAGCATAAGAATGACGCTTGTAATTACCACTTTCGTCCATATAACTAGCATAGCTGACAATATATCCAGGTACCTGACTATAATCTATATAGTTATTAATGGTATAGATACCATTTTTACCATTGATAGGTCCGTAATTCATACCCTCTTTGTGATCGGAAGTATTCCAAGTATAGATGTCATCAGTCAGTCTAGTACCATCAATTCCCTTAATTTGAGAATTAAATGATATATTTTTAGCCCCTTCTTTTAACGTAATTGGCGAATCATTAAAAATATTATACTGGTTAGTTGCCGATAATTGAATATTTTTAAATTTATTAAAATAAGTAAAGTCACTAATGGCTTGTGCGTTTAAATTAATTAAAGAGGTTCCCTTGTTGATTACCTCTGAAAATAATGGATCAAGCTCTTTTATCTGTTCGTTTGTTAAACCATCTTTATTTTGTGTACTATCATATCCAGCACTCAGTTCCAGACCACTATACAATCCACCATCAACTACATTAATACTATTTAACGCTTTAATATCTTCGCTTGTCCACTTCCCATCCTTATCAATAGAAAGCCCCCACTTCAAATTCAAGTTACTTATCGGCTTTAATGAAACATTAGGCTTAAGTCTAAGACTTAATTCTACAGGGATATTAGATGGTAAATTTTTTAACGCCTCAAGTCCTTCTAAAGAACTAAATTCAATTGAATCAGCAAAAATATTTTGAATAGGTAGATAATTTCCACTAAAGTTTTTAATGTCGTCTAAAGTTACATAATTTTGACTGCTAGGTATATGTAATGCCTTAATAACTATTTTTTCAAGATTAGCATCAGCAAATTTAATATGTTCTGAATCCGCAACGGGCTTAACAGAAGTCTTTTCCGTTTTATCCCTGTCTGGAGATACACCATCCTCTTTTACATTGGACGTATTATACAATTCAGAAGATTTATTTTTATCTCCTAATTTTTGGCTATCTCTTTGGTTGTCAGAATGTTCTACACTTTCCAAAGGTTGTGATAACTTGGTATTATTTTGATCGTCAGCCAAAGCTACTAATGGGTTAACCAAACCTAAAACTGTAGTACTTATTAATAAATATTTACCGACCTTCATATTATGTTACTCCTATTCTTATATATAATATTTATCTTCATATACAGTTATAATATAGCATCATTAAATACAATTATTCTTTTGTTTTTGTAAATTAAAATACATTTTTTTCGACAAAAAAGGTGCTTAATGTTACTTATTTTATTTGACTTTTTTAAACACGCTTTAATGATTTTTAGCGATATCAAAATAATTGAAAAATAAATAAAAAAATCGCCTTAACAGTTAGCTAAGACGAACATGCCAGCAGGCAAACTTAATTTTTTGAGCACACTAACGAGCACACTCTAACACATTTTTAAGCACGATTTAGGTTATATCTAACGATACCTATTACCGGTTAAATCGTTGATAAAACTTAAAAGTGACATCTATTAACAGCTGTATATATAGCCGTTTAGCTGGGTATGCTGGATTCGAACCAGCGCATGCTAGTACCAGAAACTAGTGCCTTACCGCTTGGCTAATACCCAATCAATGTAATTAATTATACACTGATTAATTTTTGGTTTCAAGCTTTTTTATGCCAAAACAGCCTAATCCTATTCGTGCAACTCCAACGGTTGATCATCTGGGTCAAAGAAAAAAGTCATCGGCCGTTGCGTTACGTCATCCAAGCGAACTGGCTCATATTTAATTCCGATTCGGTCAAATTCTTGCAAAACATCAGCTAAACTGTCGACTTTAAACGCTAAATGCCGTAATCCCAATGCTTCGGGGTAACTAGGACGCGTAGGAAAATTATCAGCAATGAAAATTTCTAATTCCTGATTACCCATCTGCAAATCCAGCTTTACATCGTGTTTATTTAAGCGAACAGTTTCTCGAATCACCTTAAACCCCAATAAATCGACATAAAAGTGCCGAGTCGCCTCATAATTTGAAGCGTTCAAAGCAATATGATGAATTAAGCCTAAGTTCAATGCCATTATTCAAACTCCCATAATCATAAGTAACCCTTTTAAACACGACTATTCTGCATCCAGATCATTTAAAATAGTCAACAATACCTTTGCATCTTCCAAATGACGTAAACCAACATAAACATCTTGATACGTGGAAGATTCAAAAGCACCTCGATTTTGATCTAACAAAACTTGATATAATTGATTATTTTTCAATAATTGTCCTAATTGTCCCCACGTTAATGGTTGTTGTGGCCGATCGCTTGCGACAATTAAAAGATGTTCCCCATTATCTGGCTCTGCCATAACTTTATACTGTCTCATCGCTCCCTCACTTCCATTATTATAAGAAAAGAGCGCCGTCATACCCTGACCGCAGCTCCCCCTAGTTTTTATCGATCACTTGACTTGGTTAAAATCTTATCAACCAATCCATACTCAAGCGACTCATCAGCATCTAGCCAGTGATCCCGCTCGATATCTTCATTGACACGCTCCAAAGATTGACCAGAATTATCGGCCAAAACTTGTGCTAAGCGCTTCCGAGTCTTAAAGATTTGCTCATAAGCTATCTTCATCTCAGTTTCTTGTCCTTGCGTTCCGCCCATTGGTTGGTGAATTAAAAATTCAGAATTAGGCAACATGAAACGCTTACCACGTGCCCCAGAAGAGGCCAAAATTGACGCCATAGAAGCAGCCAATCCAACTACGATAGTTTGAACATCTGCGTGCACAAAGTTCATCGTGTCATAAATTGACATTCCGGCCACAACTTCGCCACCAGGTGAATCAATGTACATATAAATATCCTTATCTGGGTCCTGGGCATCCAAGAATAAGAGTTGTGCTTTAATAGTCGCTGCCATCGCCGAATTAATTTCACCTGTCAGCATAATAATCCGATCGATTAACAAACGTGAATAAATATCATATGAACGCTCCCCGCGGGCAGACTGTTCAATAACATATGGAATTGGATTCATTCTTAAATTGCCTCCTAAATTATGTAACCTATATTCTATATTTTATCTTCGATTAGGTCAAACTATTTTATATTTTTAGGTAATTGACCGCCCGTCCGTAAAGTCTCAGCTAAGACTGAAAGCTTACGGAGGCGATGGTTTACCCCAGATTTTGTAATCGTGCCGGATTGTACATATTGACCCAGTTCGGATAAAGGATCATCACGATGGGCCAGACGAATTTCTGCAATTTCTCGTAATTTTGGCGGCAAACGGTCTAAGCCCAATTCCTCATCCAAAAATTCAATATCCTGTACTTGTTTTTGACTAGCGCTCACAGTTTTATCAATATTAGCATTCTCCGCATTGACCAAACGATTCACCGAATTACGCATATCACGCATCACCCGAATATCTTCGAATTTTAACATTGCCATCGTCGCACCCATCAGATTCAAAAGATCGACGATTTTGTCTGCTTCTTTTAAATAAACGATGTATCCTGAACGGCGCTCGACAATCTTAGGTCTTAATTTAAATACATCAATTAATTCAGCAATTTGTTGCGCTTGCTCCTCATACAAAGAATAAATCTCTAAATGATACCGCGAAGTTTCAGGGTTATTCACAGAACCGGCGGCCAAAAATGCTCCCCTTAAATACGAACGAATCATCCCCTCATCTGCTAACCAACTCACATCAACCGTGGTCGTGATTTCACCATTTTCAAAAATATGCAAATCATTTAACAACGCATTAACATCTTGGTTGATATGCACTACATATAAATTGTTTTTCTTTAATTTCATCTGACGGCGCACTGAAATTTCAGCTACCACATCATAGAACTTTTGCAGTAAAGATAAAATACGCCGTGCTGTCGCCGCATTTTCCGTCTGTACGCTTAGAGTCCATTGCATGTTGCTTAAACCTAGCGCACCATTCATCCGAATCAATGCTGACAATTCTGCCTTCGCATTTGTCGCTTTCGTGATTTCAAGCATCGTTAATTCTTTTTTCACATCACTTGCAAACGACATCTTATCTTGTACCCCTCTAAATTTTAGCAATTATTGTTCTAACCATTATTTCGTGCATCTTCTTCAATTTGATACAATAAATCAGCCAATTTATTAGCATCATGAAAGACTCCATCATCACGTAAATCCATCAAATCACCCATAATCGGTACCGCTCCTAATTTGCGCACCTCGTCAGGATCTGATTTGACTTGATGCGAAATTTCATTCCAGCGCTGCCAATCGATATAGTCTTCTGGCACTTTACCTGTGTTCATAATCACCGCATCAATCGCTTGCTCACCTAATTGGCGATTAATTACCTTAACATGATCGCTGTCAGAGAAATCATCCGTTTCACCCTTTTGCGTCATAATATTAGAAATATAAACAATTTTCGCCTGCGTGACGCGCAAAGCTGCGGCCACATTGGGAACACTTATATTCGGTAAAATACTAGTGTATAACGAGCCCGGGCCTAATACAACTACATCCGCACCTAAAATCGCATTAATCACATCCGAATCAGCTAAAGGCGAATTCCCGGCGGTATTTTCCACCCAAATAGAATCGATTGCCTTATGAGCGGCGGTTATTTCCGCCTCACCCCGCAACACCGTGCCATCTTTAAACCGAGCAATCAAATTCAGTGGCTCATTCACTACGGGATAAACATGGCCTTGCACGCCCATCATGGTTGATAGTTTTTGAATAGCTTCAGAAATATCACCGTTTTTTTCAGCTAAAGCGGCAATCATCAAATTACCAATGGTATGATGCGCTAAAAAGCCTGCATCATTTGAAAAACGATATTGGAATAGATCCAAGAAATCTTGGGAAGCATTCGATAAAACGGCCAACACGTTGCGGATATCACCAGGTGGAACCATCCGAAGATAATCTCTTAGCGTCCCGGATGAACCACCATCGTCAGCCACCGTAATAATTGCCGTTAAATCAAGCGGATAGCGTCGGAGTCCACACAATAAGACTGATTGACCTGTGCCACCGCCAATCACCACAATTTTCCCAGGTGCTGGTGGGGTTTCAAAATATCCTTGTTCTTCACTCATACGCGAACCCCATTATCTTTACGCCGTGTTAAATCACGATGATATTCTGAGACCTGCCCATTTAGCGCCAAATCTTGAGCCAGACGGTGCGCAAATGCGACCGAACGATGTTGCCCACCTGTACATCCAAACGCAATCGTCAACGTCGATCTACCTTCACTTTTATAACGTGGTAAAGCCCATTTTAAAACATCGGCTTCCTTTTGGTAAAATTCATCAGCGCCATCGGACTTCCAGACATAATCCGCCACTGGTTGATCTAGCCCCGTCAAATCACGTAAATGAATATCATAATAAGGATTATCCAAGAAACGAACATCAATCACTAAATCGGCGTCCAATGGAGCCCCATACTTAAAGCCAAAACTCATGACTTGAACTTTAAACAAATTGGCTTGAGCTTTGGCATCACCATAGTGGGCTAAAATATATTTACGCAATTCCCGCGGACCAAACTTAGAAGTATTCACGACATCAGTTGCTAAACGCTTAATACCCGCAAGTATTTCTCGTTCGTGTTCAATATCATCAAGCGTCCCAGAACCTAAGCTCAATGGGTGATGACGTCGAGTTTCTTTATAACGAGCCACCAGTTCTTCATCATCTGCTTCTAAGAAAAGAATCCGCAATTGATACGCTTGATCTTCATTCGTATCTTCCATCTTTTGGATAACCGGCTTTAAATCAGTAAATAATTGTTCTGAACGCAAATCAATGACAACGGCCGCATTCATTTGTTCGGGCTTATGCAACAAAAGATCCCAATAAGCTGGTAACATGTCTGCTGGTAAATTGTCAGTAGTAAAGTAATTTAAATCCTCAAATGCCCGCATCGCAACTGTTTTACCAGCCCCAGACATTCCTGTAATTACAACTAGCTCTGGTTTTTCCATCATTGCCTCCCTGAACTCATTTCTTACAATTATACCAATTTAAACCTAACACCGTCTATAAATTCCTCAAAAAGGGCCAGTACCCGTCAGCACTAACCCCTTAAGTCTAATTTATCTTCAGGCCATCCCGGGCAACACCATCCCCAAGATTAATTTCATATTTAGAACCGTTAAAATTACAAAAACAATCCAAGCAACAATAACCATCCACCGCGGATTAGCAAATTCAGCGCCCATAATTTTTTTAGATGACGTGAAATAAATTAACGGTGCCATCGCAAATGGCAAAGCCAGGGACAAAAAGACCTGCGAATATACTAAAAGCTGGTCCAATTTCCGCTCATTTCCACCGTAAATAATGGTAAAAGCCAGAACTGGTAACAACGCCAGCCCACGTGTTACGACTCTTCGCAACCATAGTGGTACTTTCAAATGTAAGAACCCCTGCATCACCACTTCACCTGTCAATGTTCCTGTAATTGTTGAATTTTGCCCAGATGCAAGTAAAGCAACAGCAAACAAAGTTGATAAGACCGGTGACGCAACCGCACCAGCTATTTGATTATTTTTCAAAGCATTATACATATCACCAAAGCCACCCACTTGATCGGCATGACCAAAAAATAATGCTGCTCCTAAAATTAAAAGCATTGAATTAATCACAAAGGCTACTGATAGCTGTAAATTAGAATCCCAGGTCATAAAACGCACGGCCTCTTTTAAAGCCTTGGGATCATCACGATTAATTTTACGTGTTTGAGCCACCGATGAATGTAAATAAAGATTATGCGGCATGACTGTCGCCCCAATAATTCCAAGCGTCATCATCATCCGGGATTCACCACCTGGCAATGTACTTGGAGTATTATCAAAAGCCGCTAGAGATGGTACGTACCCTGTCAACGTCGCTGCCCAATCTGGTTTAGAGATTACCACTAAATACCCAAAAATCAACAGGATAGTGACAATCAAGGTCATAACAATTGCTTCAATCTTACGAAAACCAAATTTCATCAATAATAAGAGCAACACCACATCAAATGCTGTAGTAAATACAGACAAAATCATCGACCATCCAAATAATAAATGCAACGCAATCGCTCCACCAATGACCTCCGCAATATCGGTGGCCATCAAAGCGAGCTCCGTGATAATCCATAAAACAATTCCCATTCGCTGGCTTGTATGTTTCCGTGTCGCCTGAGCTAAATCTTCTTGCTTAACGATTCCTAACTTCCCCGCCATATATTGTAAAATCATAGCGATAATGGATGAAAGTAATACTACCGAAAGCAAAATATAATGGTATTGCGCACCTCCACCAACCGACGTCACCCAATTGCCTGGATCCATATAACCGACGGCCACTAACGCTCCCGGCCCCGAAAACAAGGCCAATTTCCGCCAAAAGCTTTGTGCGCCATCCGTTTCAATTGAACTATTCACTTCACCCAAACTCAAATCGCTTGTCGCGGGTTCGTACAAGCGCTGTTTTTTCAAAAACTTTAACATTCCCATCTCCCCACTTTATTGTCAAATGCCTTCAATCCTTCTTCAGCGTTCAAGATATGTCTGCAGATCGTTTGGTACCACTCAGTTGGCGTTCCTTTAACCGGTCAATAAAAAAGCTGAATTAAGCTAAATATAATTCATAAAGCCGTCCAAAAGTTTCAAATTTTGAACCTTTATGAATGATAACTAACGTCATATCTCTTACTGCATTTATTTTTACGTGTCTCACATTAAAAGTCAATGTATAAAATGAGGAATTTATGTGAAAATTATTTTCCATCCTATCTACGCCCGCGACGCCATTCTTAGGTTCATCCATAATTTTGAAGAATATTGCTGCTGTCATTATCAATCCATCACAATAAAAAAAGGCTGAGATACCCAAATCTCAGCCTTTTATATAAATTAATTTTTAATGACGGTATAGTTGCCGAGCCACCATTACTGATACCCGGGCATGCCTTGAAACATAAGTCGCTTGTGAACCCAACGAATCCCAGAAGCCTTCCCGAGAGTGTGCTCCAACGATAATTAAGTCTGCTTGAACTTCTGGTGCAATTTCATGCACTAAAATATCGCCGGCTTTAGAACCATCTTCAAAGACGGTTTGAACATCCTTAACCCCTTTTGAGAGTGCAAACTCACGATAACGCTTCAAATTTTCTTCATACTCGACCCGCTTAGCCTTCACCGCTGTTAAGGACATAGCTTCAATCGTCGATAGATCGCCCATTTCCAAAATGGTGGCAATCACTAATTTTGAATCATCTTCACGCGCTTGATGCACCGCGTTTACCAAGGCAAAATAACCTTGCTCAGATTCATCAACCCCAACTAAAATTGTTTTAAATTGGTTTGGTTCAATGTTTAAGTCCAGTTTACTCATAGTATCTCTCCTGACCGCTTTAAGCTAATGTAAACGTTTACCGTTTTATTATACCATTAGAATAATGGGGCGATAATCCCCCAGCATAGTTGTAGATTCAAAACTGTTAAGATAGCAAAGATAATCCAAGCTACCACTGTCATCCACTTCGGATTAACGAATTCTTCACCCATCACCTTTTTAGATGATGTGAAATAAATCAACGGAGCCATCGCAAATGGCAAGGCCACGGACAAGAAGACTTGTGAATAAATCAAAAGCTGATCTAACTTATTTTCATTTCCACCGTAAATCAAAGTAAAGGCGATGACGGGCGCCAATGCCAAACCACGCGTTACAACGCGCCGAAGCCACATTGGTACCTTCAAGTGCAAGAATCCTTGCATGATCACTTCACCAGTCAAAGTTCCCGTAATCGTTGAATTTTGTCCTGAAGCTAGCAAAGCCACCGCAAACAAAGTTGACAAAACTGGTGAAGCCACGGCCCCAGCGATGGTATTATCTTGAAGTGCATGATACATAGCACCAAAAGTTCCAACTTGGTCAGCATGTCCATAGAACAAAGATGCCCCAAGCACTAACAATAATGAATTAATAATGAAAGCTAATGTTAATTGAATATTTGAATCCCAAGCAGTAAATTTAACTGCTTCTTTTAACTCTTGCTGGTCATCTCGATCCACTTTACGCGTTTGTGAAATCGAAGAATGTAGGTACAAATTATGGGGCATAACGGTCGCTCCAATAATTCCCAACGTCATCATCAAGCGTGAATCACCACCCCCAACGGCTGGCGTGTTATCTAAAACTTGTAGTTTGGGTAAATAACCTGCAAACATTGCTGACAAATCAGGCTGTGACAAAACGACCAAGTATGTGAAAATAACTAAAATAGTTAAGATTAACGTCATAACAATTGCTTCAATTTTGCGGAAGCCAAACTTCATCAACAACAGCAACAAGACAACATCCAAAGCAGTTGTCAAAACTGAGGCAATCATTGACCAGCCAAAGAGCAAGTGCAACGCAATTGCTCCTCCAATCACTTCAGCAATATCCGTCGCCATCAAAGCCAGCTCAGTAATGAACCACAAGATAATCCCACCCGTCTTAGTCGTCCGGTCGCGTGTCGCTTGTGCCAAGTCTTCTTGCGTAACAATTCCAAGCTTCCCAGCCATGTATTGTAATAACATCGCAATCAATGATGAGATGAGGACGATTGATAAGAGCACATAATGATATTGTGCTCCTCCGCCAACTGACGTAACCCAGTTTCCCGGATCCATATAACCCACTGCCACTAAGGCACCAGGTCCTGAAAATGCGGCCAGTTTATGCCAGAATGAACCGGTCTTAGGTGTTTCAATGGTCCCATTGACTTCATCTAAGCTCAATTCATTCTCAGCATCCTCAATTAAGTGACGCTTTTCGTTCGCTTCGACCATACAAAATCTCCTTTTCGGCTCTTTTGAGATAACACTATCTCTAAGCCTATTAAATTTTTAATGTCAAGAAGTGAGGAGCGAGTTCTACCGGTTGCGCGTCTAACCTGTCTGATATATTTTGTCGTTGCCTCAAGTATCAGTCTTTTTTGAAAACATGATTAAATACAATTCATAAAGGATTTCATTCAACATTTTATGTTAAAAGCTTATGAATAATACCTAACTCGCGCCCACCCCTCTGGACTCATATATTGTCTATCTTATTAGATAGAAAGTCAATATTATTTTTAAGCTCTATTTAATGTAAGCGTCAACAATGTATACTAGCCTTCATAATTATTTTTTTAAATTAATTATTAAAAATTTCAGCTGAATATCATTAAATTAACATCAGAACTTAGTACCCTTATTTTCAATATCAATGAACGATTTAAATATAAAAGCAGCCTGTCTTAAACAAGCTGCTTTTATCTATTTTAATTAATCTTTAACGTCGGCGTTATACTTTTTTTCGCCCACACGCTCTTCCCCCAGCGAGACGAAATCATATGACAACTTTGCATTCCGCTCAAACTCAGCTAGACCATAATTAATAATTTCATCAATTAATTCCGAATAACCCAAGCCTGATACTTGCCACATTTGTGGATACAACGAAATATTTGTAAAGCCCGGCAATGTATTGGGTTCACCCAAATAAGGAACACCGTCGGCATCCAACATAAAGTCCATCCGTGTCAATCCCACTAAGCCCAGTGCTTGATAAGCCTTCAATGCCATTGACTCAACTTCAGCGACCGTTTCAGCTGGTAGTTCAGCTGGTAGTTCAAAGACCATTCCTGAGGCATCCACGAACTTATTGTTGTAGTCGTACCATTCATCATTTTCAGGAAGCACAATCCCCCCGATTTTTGAAACGCGGGGCTGTTCATTTCCCAAAACAGAAATAAAAACTTCACGCGGACGATTAAGACCGGCTTCAACTAAGACTTTATAATCATATTGTAATGCATCTTGCAAACCACGTTGATATTCCGCTTCATTCGTCACACGTGAAATTCCAACCGAAGAACCTTGCTTGGCTGCCTTCACAAACAAGACATCACTCTGCAAACGCTCTTGTAATTGCGCAAAGGTGTAATCGTCTTGGGTTTGATCCGTCAACAATACATAATCCGTATTGCGGATGCCGGCTTGATTCAAAATTCGCTTCGTCAAATCTTTATCAAACGCCATGGCTGACGCTGATGTTCCAGCCCCAATAAAAGGTTTTTGCAATAGTCGGAACAACGCTTGGAGGGTTCCATCTTCCCCTAAATTACCATGGACAACGGGATAAAATAAATCAATTGACTCCATCTCACCCAAATTTTGAATAGGAGCTAAGGGGTTATTCAAATCTAACTCTTTCATGGCCGCTTCGACGATCGTATCTTCATCTTCACCTTCAAACACGCGCCATGAATCTTGGGGATTCATAATATAACCCGCTTTTGAAATTAGAAAAATTGTAACATTATATTTTTCCTTATCCATAGCATCATAGATATTATGGGCGGAGCGCTTTGAAACATCATGTTCTGAGGAATTCCCCCCAAACAACATGGCGATATTCAGTTTCTTTGTCATATCCAAATCTCCTGTCGATTTTTTATTACATTTTACCCTAATATCTAATCCTAGGATAGTCCTCAAGCTAAAAATTCACTAATTTGCTCCAAATATTCATGAATAGCGACCGGCGCTGTCCGTTGTAAAATAATGGCCCCCATCAAATGTGATCGATTATAATGCTGCACCCACACCGCGCGTGATTCATTTTCTTGTAAAGCACGCATCATTTCAGGACGCCATTGCTTTAGTTGTGTCAAAAGATAGTTTTCATATATCGAATCTAAATTGGCCAAATTAATCAGATACCGGGCAATATTGCCTGATTCACCCATTGTTAAGCTATCTTTTAATTGCTTGATTCTTTCCATCAAAATTGTTTCTAATAAAATTTTATCTGCGCGATCAATCTCATCTAAAGCGACAATCATATCTAAAAGCTGACTAATGTGGGTAAATGCCAAGGCCCAGCCTTGTGGTTCTAAATATCCCCGCCCATCTTGTTCAAAAGCAACATAGACCGCCACTTGTTGCACCAAACGTTCACGCCGCTCCAAGTTTAAATAACTAACCTTTTGCCGTTTCGCCGCAATCAAAACCGATGCCAACAGACGCACAGCATACGATCGACCAAAGACTGCTTGATTATGCGGTTCGTCAATATGAGCAAATAAAATTTCATCCTGTAACAAATAATCAAATAACCAGGCTTGTAATTCTTCATTGGCCAATCCTTCTTGGAGCCACTCATTTAGTGTGCTAAAGACTGCCTGCTCTCGTAATTCAAAATCAGTTGATTGCAGGCCGGGCAAAAGCATCTTCAAAGAAACTATTGTGATTTGGGTTGGATCAGTATCCAATGCTTGTTGAAACTGGTCAACTGCTTGCCAAACATCCTGTTCATCATCTGTACTGGGCAAGTTGACCGGTTGACGCGGTACCACCGTCAAACTTTCTAACACCGCCCTAACTTCTAACCCTAACGAGGAAAAAAGTTCACCTTCATGCACTTGTTCACGCAATTCTTCGATGACGTAACGTACATTATCTATGCGATAATCCATCTTGTGCTCCTCTCGTATTCCTTAAATCAAACTATTAATTGAACTTACCACTCTCGCTAAACCTTTGTAAAGCTTCGTTCAACTACGCCGTTTCTTAAAAATAAACAAAAAAGAGAGAGAAACATTTTTAATTTCTCTCACTTCATTAATCAATAATCAATTTTTACTCAGCTAAATGGAAATAATATGTGGCAACTGTAACATCACGTGTGGCCAACGCAGCCTTCAAACGTAAACTATTTTGGTTATGCAAGGCATTTTGCCATGAAGCATGCGGAATAAATTGCGGAATTAAGACCGTTAACGACCGATTACGCTCTTTGGACCCCCGTGAAAGTTCATCCACGAAACGCAATGCGGGAACCGTAATCGAACGATATGATGTGTGTACATCCACATAACGTACGTCCGGGAATTCTCGCTTAAATTCATTACTCAAGCGTTGCTCACGTTCGGGATTTGAATCAAATGAAACATGCAAAGCCATGACATTATCCCCAATTGATTTCGCGTAGTCAACGGCCTCAGCGGTGACTTTAGTTAAATTAGAAACTAAAATTAAAACATCGGCGCCATCATAATGATGCCGTTTAATCGGCTCCTTAGATAAGACCCGTAATTGTTTCCCAATTTTACGATAGTGTCCGCGAATGGTAAAGAAAATATACAACAAGACTGGCATAATCACTAAGTACGGCCAAACATTTGTAAAGCGCAAAGCAAACAATGTCAGAACCAAAATTGCTGAAATTGCTGCTCCAATGAAATTAATCACGGCTTTAGCGATCCAGTGTCCCTCACGTTCACGCCACCAGTGAATAATCATCCCTGATTGTGACAGGGTAAATGGTACGAAGACCCCCACGGCATACAAGGGAATTAGAGCTTCCGTTGACCCTTTAAAAATCATAATAAGCACAATTGAACCTAATGCCAAAGAAATGATTCCATTCGAGTAGCCTAATCGATCCCCTTTGTCTAAATAAATATGGGGCATAAATTTATCTTTAGCCAGATTAAAAGCTAATTGTGGAAAGGCTGAAAATCCGGTATTAGCAGCCACCGCTAAAATAGCAGCTGTTGAAATTTGGAAAATATAATACAGCGTTCCGTGACCAAAGACTCCTTCGGCAATTTGTGCCAAAACGGTCTCTTCATTGCTTGGTCGAATTCCTAACCAGTATGACAAGAAGGTCACACCACCAAAGAAGACGGCCAAAATGACAGCCATCATGACCAAAGTTTTAGCAGCATTATTAGCTTTGGGTTCCTTAAAATTAGGCACTGCATTGGAAATGGCTTCAACTCCGGTCAATGAAGAAGAACCACTAGAGAAAGCCCGCATGACCAAAACTAATGATAAGCCACTAAAACTTGTTCCAACCGCTGATGGCGCTTGGAAATCAACATTCCCTGTCGCAATATTGTAGAGACCATAGGCAATCATCCCCATCATCATTAAAATGAAAGCATACACGGGGATGGTCAAAAAGCTCGCCGATTCGCGAACGCCTCGTAGATTAATCCCCGTCAACAATAATACTAACAACACCGCAATTGGCACTGAATATTTATGAACTCCCGGAATAGCCGACGTAATCGCAGCCGTTCCAGAAGTTACTGAAACCGCCACCGTTAACATATAATCAACTAAAAGCGAACCACCCGCCACTAAGCCGGGCGTTTGGCCCCAATTTTTAGAGGTAACTAAATAAGCACCTCCACCCGATGGATAGGCATGAATAATTTGCCGATATGATAGTGTAATTGCCCCTAATAGTACTAGTACTAACAAGGCGATAGGAATTTGCAACCACAAAGCAACCGACCCCACCGCAATTAATGCTGTGGTAATTTGCTCAGTTCCATATGCGACTGATGATAGCGCGTCTGACGACAATAACGCCAAGGCTTTCCCCCGACTTAAATGCTGCGAACCTTCATCTAAAGTTTTTAATGGTTTCCCAATCAATAAACGCTTCAAATAGCGCCACATAATTCCATCTCCTTGTTTCCATATTCTATATCATTCCTAAGCTTACAGCTTGTTATTGTAGTCTTTTTACATTGCTTTGTCTATGAGATTCCAGAACATATTTTCGAACTAAAATTTTATAAAAAAGCTAAGCTTAAAAATTAAGGCTCCCTTATCATAACAAGTTTAATTTTAATTGCAACCTATTGATTTTTTTCATCAAAAATTCCACAAAAAAAGGCCGTAGCTCATGCCACGAACCTTTTATGTTTTTAAGCATCAAAAGTAAAAATATCAACAACTAGCAATCACTGTTCTTAGCCCAACATTTCCGATGCTTAGTGTTTTTAATTACTTGCGACTTTGTTTCCGCGCATCATGCAAAGCTTTTAAAGCTCGCTTCCGAGTTTTAATATTTGGGCTACGCATCTTCCGCCGTGCACTCGCAACATCCATTCTTTCTGTCATAATTAGATCTCCTATTTGTTTAAATTTAAGCAAAAAGGGACGGGTTCCAAAAACAAACCTAGCAATCCTTTACTTACAAGTAGTAAGTATACACCTAAAGCGCCTTTTTATCAAGCTAAGCTCCTACTTATCAGTTTGTTGGGCTCGCTTTAAATCACGTTTCATCAACGGTCCTAAGTATTGTCCCGTATATGACTTTTTCGTCTTAGCGATTTTTTCTGGGGTTCCGGCCACCAAAATTTTACCACCACCTTGACCACCTTCTGGTCCTAAATCAATCACCCAATCCGCCGTTTTAATCACATCCAGATTGTGTTCAATCACTAAGACCGTATTCCCACTATCCACTAAGCGCTGTAACACTGCCAACAAACGGGAGATGTCATCCACGTGCAAACCAGTTGTTGGCTCATCAAGAATATAAATCGTCTTTCCCGTTGAACGTCGTTGCAATTCGGAAGCCAACTTCATACGTTGCGCTTCACCACCAGAAAGCGTGGTAGCTGCTTGACCTAATTGAACGTATCCCAATCCAACATCCACAATCGTTTGAAGCTTCCGCCGAATTTTAGGAATAGCATTGAAGAAGTCCAAAGCTTGTTCAGCCGTTAAATCTAAGACTTCCGCAATATTTAAGCCACGGTACGTAACTTCTAAAGTCTCAGAATTAAAGCGAGTTCCACCACAAACTTCACAATTAACATAGACATCTGGCAAAAAGTTCATTTCAATTTTAATGACACCATCACCCTTACATGCTTCACAACGTCCCCCTTTGGTGTTAAATGAGAAACGCCCCTTCTTATACCCCCGCATTTTAGCTTCATTTGTTTGCGCGAATAGTTCACGAATATCATCAAAAACGCCCGTATAAGTCGCTGGATTAGACCGTGGAGTCCGTCCAATTGGGCTTTGATCAATATCAACGATTTTATCAAGTTGTTCCCAACCGATTAATTCTTTATAGGCGCCAGGTTTTTCAGTGTTCCGATTAATTTCTCGTTTAAGCGCCTTCTTCAAAACCGCATTGACCAAGGATGACTTTCCAGAACCAGAAACCCCTGTAACCGTGGTAAACGTCCCCAATGGAATATCAACATCAATATTTTTTAAATTATTCTCCGTAGCACCCTTCACCGTTAAGAACTTACCATTCCCTGAACGTCGCATTTTTGGAACAGGGATAAATTTCTCACCATTTAGATACTTTCCTGTCAATGAATTGGGATTATGGCGCACTTCATCAGGAGTTCCATAGGCCATGATTTCACCACCATGTTCACCTGCACCGGGTCCCACATCAATCAAATAATCCGCTGCCAACATGGTATCTTCATCATGTTCAACCACAATAAGTGTATTTCCCAAATCACGCATTTGATTTAATGATGCGATTAGACGATTATTGTCGCGCTGATGTAACCCAATTGAAGGCTCGTCTAAAACATACATCACCCCTGATAAATTCGACCCAATCTGTGTGGCTAAGCGAATCCGTTGCGCTTCACCACCGGAAAGTGTCCGTGCTGAACGAGACAATGTTAAATAATCTAAGCCCACATTTTTTAAAAAGCTCAACCGATCTTTAATTTCTTTTAAAATGGGACGCGCAATTTCGGCATCCTGTTCACCAAAATCAACCTTTTCAAAAAAGGCTAACTCTTCATCAATCGGCAATTCAGAGACTTGTCCAATATGTTTGCCATTGATTTTGACAGATAAGGCCCCCGGATTTAAACGGTAACCATGACAAGCATTACATGGTAAAGCAGTCATGTATTGCCGCATAACTTCCCGGGTGAAATCTGAAGATGACTCTTTATAACGTCGGTTAATATTATTGATAACGCCTTCAAATTCGGTGTCAATGTCTCGTACGCCTCCAAAATCATTTTGATAATGGAAATGGAAGGTCTTTTCACCGGCCCCGGATAGTACCAATTCTTTTTGTTGATTGGTCAAATCCCGATATGGAACATCCATGGGAATATCATATTGTTCGGCAAATTGCCGAAGCATCTCAGGATAATACTTTGAAGAGATTGGATTCCATGCTGCAATCGCACCTTGCTCCAAGGTTAAGGTCTGATCTGGTACAACTAAGTCCAAATCAACTTCAACTTTGACCCCTAAACCGCCACAAATTTCACACGCTCCCATGGGGGCATTAAATGAAAATAGCGCAGGGCTCAGCTTCCCAACCCCAAATTCTTTTAAGGCTCCAGTATAATGATCAGAAAATTGCAAGGTCAGTCCATCTACTACGGCCACTCCGACTACGCCATCCGCTAATTTCAATGACGCTTCAAATGATTCAAAGAGACGCGTCCGTGATGATTCGCGTAGTACAATCCGATCAACAACAATTGAAATATCATGATATTTATTTTTATCTAATTTCAAATCATCGGAAACATCATGCATTTCACCGTCAACTAAGATTCGGATATACCCTTCCTTTTGAATCCGTTCAAAAATCGAAGCATGTGAACCACGCTTATGTCGAATCACTGGTGCCAAAATTTGTAATTTGCTACCTTCTGCCAGTTCATCATTTAAAACATTTAACATTTGATCAATCGAAGGTTTAATAATCGTTCCATCCGCCGGCGCATCTGGCTGACCTACTCGCGCATATAACAGCCGATAATAATCATTGATTTCAGTCACCGTCCCCACAGTTGACCGGGGGTTTTTAGAAGTCGTCTTCTGGTCAATCGAAATCGCTGGGCTCAAGCCATCAATCGAATCAACGTCGGGCTTATCCGCTTGACCCAAAAATTGGCGAGCATACGATGACAGACTCTCTACATATCTTCGTTGCCCTTCCGCATATAAAGTGTCAAAGGCCAGCGAACTTTTCCCCGAGCCTGAAAGACCAGTCATGACCACGAATTTATCGCGCGGGATTTTGACGTCGACATTCTTTAAATTATGAGTCCTTGCTCCATGAATTGTAATCCATTCACTGACCATATTTACACCTCTTCCTTTTCTTATATATTCATATTATAGCAAATTTTACCAAAAGTTAAATGAAACCTAATTATTATTCGCTTTAATCCAAAACAATCCAGTTTAGACTAAACCTTCTTCTAACTATTTTTAAATATTGCGCTTTTATTCAAAATAGTTAAATACGATCAAACAAAAAACTACTAAGACTGTCTTCACAGAATTAGTAGCTTAATTAATTATTTTTTAAATATTGCGCAATATCGTATTCGCCTTTATACACAAGAGGATGAAAAACATCAAGCAAAGACCAATAGGCCACAATGAAAAAGACGATTAAGAAATGCCAACCCACGACACCGACCGCATTACCATATACATTTGTATATGTGTTAATTAAACGCCCTTTAACAATGAAAATAATGACTTCTTCGACAAAAATAATTAAGGCTGTCAGGGCCAACGCTGCAAAAAACACCATCACAATCATTAATAAAATTGAAGCGATATTTTCTAAACTACGCCGCAAAATACTTTTATGAATGGGGTTATGCATCATTGTTCTCCTTAACTCTAAAAAATTTCTTTCATTATAGTAATAATTCAAATTCTAAGTTATTATATTGGTCGCGCTCCCGAATTTGGCGATAACCAAATTCTTGTTCATGTCGGGCCAAAAGAGCTGTCTCCCAGATGATCTTTTCCGCACTATCCGCAAACATGGCCTCTTTCAAACGATTAATTAATGCCAAAATTTGCTTCCCTGCTTCAGCCGTCATTGAAGTATAAGCTCGTTCATCGTTCCCATATTTTTTCGACGTCCGCTTCAAAGTAACGTTTAAAACCTGCCGCGTATAGGCTGGATTGCGGTTCAAGCGCACACTAAAATTAATATGATTATAATGTCCATCACGGCTATATTGCAGTAACATTGCTAAAAATTCTTCAGCATTAACCTTTTCGTCTTTTTTTGCCATCTTGATTCCTCTAATTATCTTATGCCCAGGACGCATGATTTTTAACCTGGTCTTGATTTTTTAACATTCAAGTTTCATTTTATCACGAAATTACGAATTCTTTCGCCAATTTCTAAATTTAATTATCGCACTAGTTCATAGGTTCCCACCAATCAAAAAAGAAAGATTTTATTATGCCTTTTAACCTTTCCAGTTTCATGCTAATAATTCAATTTTTATTTTTCAAAAATGGCAACAGGCATCTGTTTCATTTGGGCAATGATATCCATATTCTGTTTTAATAAGGTAAGGTATTGATCAAAGGAGGCCTTCTGCCCAGCATAAGTCCACTCAATGCTGTCTATGCCATCGCTTTCAATGAGCAGTTGCTCAACGGGGGCTTTTTTAACAATTGCAGTGCTAACCGCATTCCCCATTAAATCAATCCCAATTGAAAACAAACACCCAGCCTGAATATATTCATCAATAGACTCCGCATCAGAATACCAATGTACTAAGAACTTTAAATCCGGATACGCTTTGATAATTTCAAACATTAATCGTTCTGTCCCCTCCGTGTGCAAAATTACGGGCTTTTGATTCTGCCGCGCAAACTCAAGCTGCTGAATTAAAACAGGTAGTTGTTGCGCTAATGTAATTTTAGTCCAGACCGTATCTAAACCAATTTCACCCACAATCGATGCTTGCAACAAATACGGTCTCATGGTTTCAAACTTTACCTGGTCCACTTCCAAGGATGAATTTCAGCCGATAACAATGAACTGTTGGCATCATGTTCCTGACGGTTTAACCATGCTTGATTAACGTTCCACTCCGCAACACTGTCGCAATTAACGATAGCTTGAATCTGATAATTTTTTTGAAAATTCAGTAAACCTGTTCGATCATTATGACAATGCGCATCAATTAACATCGCTTTACAACTCCTTTAATTCAATCATCCCCACATAAAACCTGACAAAATTTTTTCTTCCAATTAGAAGAACAATTATCCTTGCCGCCGATATGCTAACAACTGATGACTGATATCAACCGTCTGGGTATAAACTTGCCGATACATTTGATAAACTTGGGCGTACTTCTCAACATTCTCGGCCTTAGGCTCATAAACTTGACCAAAGCTAGCAAATGCCTGAGCTGCTTGCTCAACGCTCTCAAACCAACCAAGACCAACAGCTGCTAAAATAGCCGCTCCCATTCCAGGACCTTGCTCATTTTCTAAAACAACTACCTTTTTATTAAAAATATCCGCTTGAATTTGCAACCAAAGGGCTGATTTAGCGCCACCCCCCGAAGCAATCACCGTATCAAATTGAGCTCCAGCATCTTCATAGATGGCAAAAATATCTTTAAATGAAAAAATAATGCCTTCTAGTACCGAGCGCACAAAGTCCGCACGTTGATGCATGGAATCAATTCCTAACCATGATCCACGAATATCCCCGTCGGCATATGGCGTTCGTTCCCCTACAATATACGGTGTAAATAATAATCCATGTGCTCCAATTGTTGATTGCTCAGCGCTCGCAACTAATTCTGTAAAATCTTCAGCAGGAGCAAAGGACCGTTTAAACCAATTTAATGAATGCCCAGCTGCTAAGGTCACACCCATCGAATAATACTTATTGGGGATAGCATGATTGAAAAAATGAATTTTTCCGTGATAATTAACCTCAGCATTCGCTTCATATTTTAAGACGACCCCTGAGGTCCCAATTGAAGACCAGACCATATTTGGCTTTAAAATAGCCGATCCGATAGCGCCGGCCGCATTATCGGCGGCTCCTCCAAAGACTTCCGTTGCCGTACTTAAGCCTGAAAAGAGAGCATATGATTCTGAAATATGCCCCGCTGATTGAATGCCCTGAATAATGGGTGGGAAAAACGAGGCAGGCAATTCAAAAGCTTGTTGAATTGCAGTAGACCATTGCCCTTTTTCAACGTCCAACATTACCGTCCCTGCTGCATCAGAAATCTCCATTTCTAATTGACCTGTCATCCGGTACCGCAAATAATCTTTTGGCGTTACAAATGTTTCAGCTGCTTCAAAAATTTGAGGTTCATTTTCTTTAACCCAGAGTATCTTGGGCAAAGTGAAGCCTTCCAGGGACCGATTACGGGTAATTTCAATAAAGTCATCCCCCATTTGATCGGAGATTTCTTGCGTTTGTTGACTTGTCCGTGTATCATTCCACAAAATGGCTGGCCGTAACACTTGCTTATTATGATCTAATAAGACCAGCCCGTGCATCTGCCCAGAATATGAAATTCCCTTAACAGCATCCGCTGAAATACCATCTTTTAAAATTAGTTCCACAATTGCGACCGTTGTACCATTTACCCAATCTTCGGGATTTTGTTCAGAAAATCCTGGGTGGGGCTGTGATAACGGATAATCAAATGAGCGTTGTGCTACAATTTTACCCTGACGATTAACCGCTGAAACTTTAACTGCTGAGGTTCCTAAGTCCACTCCTAAAACTAATTCTTCCATGCCTTTACTCCTATTCGTATCGACTGAATTATCTAAAAAGGGGCCGGACTATCTTATAGCCCAGTCCCTTTACTAATTATTTCATATTTAAAATAAAATTACTTATTAAATGTATCGCCTAAGACTGGATAAATGACATTTTAAACCTTTTATAAAAAATTAATATAACTACAACAAAGACCACACTACTTAGTTTTCTAATATAGGAGGAGCTTTTAATTCATTTTATTATCAATATGCTTTTGCATGATACAACATTAGTTTCATCATGCATAAACTAATTAACTATTTTTGCGTCCATTGTAGCCATTGAAATAGGTCACGTTGATGTCGTGTAAAAGTTGAAGCCGAAATTTTTAACCGTTGACAACGTTCCGTAATTTTAGCATCTGGATAAATCAACCAATCATGTAATATATTTTTTTGGTGACCAAGCGGTAACTCCTTCCAAAGCTGCCACAAAGTTATCATCAATTCACGATCAATCCCCATCGTATTAATTTGTTCACTCGGATTCCAAAAGCTTTGTAACTTTACATTTAACCTATCTATTCGTTGTTGCTTTCGCCCATAATCACAAATCACATTGCATAATATGCGAAATAAATACGAATTATTTTCAGAAGCTAACTGCGGATCTTTTTTCAATTCTTCGAAGATTCGCAACCGACAAATTTGTCGATAATCTTCATAATCTACCGAATGCGGGTAAATATGACGCGCTTTTAATACCCCACCAATTAGACGTTCAAATTCCATTATACGCATATCATCTCTCCTTAAGCTTGATATTACTAATAACGTTCTAGCACTCAATTTCTGTTCATTTTCTTTGAATTAAACCTTGCCGTTTCAACCAAAATTTACATATCATTTGTAATCGTTACCATTCTTGCCGTTGCTAGCTTATCATTAAAAATAGTAGTAGAATAGAGGTGTATTCTTATTAATGTTTTATCAACGCAGAAGGAGCAAAATTATGTCAAAAGTTGCTATTGTTACTGGGGCTGCCCAAGGAATTGGTCTAGCTATTGCTACGCGTCTATACCAAGATAATTTTAAAGTTGCACTAGTTGATTACAATATTGAAAAAGCTCAAGCTGCTGCTAAAAGTTTAGGTAATAACGCAATTGCCTTACAAGCGGACGTTTCCAAGCGTGATGAAGTCTTCAAGATGGTCCAGGCAACTGTTGATCATTTTGGCGATTTAACAGTACTCGTCAACAATGCTGGATTAGGCCCAACCACCCCCATTGATACTATTAGCGAAGAACAATTTAGAAATGTTTACGGCGTCAACGTCGGTGGTGTTTTATGGGGAACTCAAGCTGCTCACAAAGCCTTTAAAGAACTGGGTCATGGGGGTAAAATTATTAATGCTACCTCTCAAGCGGGGGTTGTCGGTAACCCTGAATTAGCTCTATATTCGGGCACAAAATTTGCAGTACGTGGAATTACACAGGTAACGGCTCGTGATTTGGCGGAAGAAAATATCACGGTGAATGCTTTTGCACCCGGAATTGTCAAAACACCAATGATGTTTGATATTGCGCACGAAGTTGGTCAAAATGCTGGTAAAGATGATGAATGGGGGATGCAACAATTTGCTAAAGACATTGCCATGAAGCGTTTGTCTGAGCCTGAGGACGTTGCCAATGTCGTCGCCTTTCTAGCTGGCCCAGATTCAGATTACATTACTGGTCAGACAATTATTGTTGATGGTGGAATGCAGTTCCATTAATAATATTTCTATTAGATATATTTTACATTTTTTGTTAAATATATAATTATACTAATAAAAAAGCGGTTTAAATAAAACCGCTTTTTCTTTATTTTATTTAACTAAAAACTTAAGCTGATTACCACTCAGTACAGCTACAATATCAATGTTCTGCATCAAAATCCTATGCATCGTGTCCTACTCCGTTACGAGCAATAAGTTTCCATTGGGATTGCAGCCATAATTTTTACCGTAAATGGTTGCGTCCCGATTAAATTCGCACCAACATCATGCCCTTCTTGCATCATTTGGTTGGCTTGATGCCCACTCCCATTAATAATTTAATCACCAGCATCAATGGTAATTTGCTCACCAATTACTAGAACTGCATCAAGAATCAAGACTTCCTTAATAATATTTAAATCCTTTGTTGAATATTTTGCCGTGCGGTCTGCAAAAAGGCGTCTAATTCCTCAGGTGTTGGATAACCATCATTATCTCCTGGTGTTTGCACCTGCAAAGCCCCCACTGCATTAGCACGCTCAACAGCCTCTTCCATGGTCAATCCATCCAGAAGGCCTGTGATTAATCCTAGAGCAAATCCATCCCCTGCACCAACGGTATCAACAACATGTTCAGCAACAAAGCCTGGAACGGTATATTCTTTTCCATCCTTTTGCTTAACATACGCTCCATCCGCTCCAAGCTTAACGATCACGGTCTTAGTCAAATCACTATTGTGTAAGTAGAAATCCGCAATTTCAGAAGGGTTTCTTGAACCCATTAAAATCTCTCCTTCGTTAATACCGGGCATCACAATATTACCGTACTTCGCCAAATCATTGATGGTCGTAATCATCTCATCCTCAGAATCCCAAAAATCGGGCCGTAAATTCGGATCAAAGGTGGTTAATATTCCCTCTTCTAACAATTTCTCAGCAAAGGTTCTAAACGTATCTAACGCCGTTTTAGAAATGGCTGGGAAAACACCGGAAAGATGTCCAATTTTAACATCGGAAAAATTAACCTGGTCTAACTTATCGGCAGAAAGGTGTCCTGCAGCGGATTCACGCCGAAAATTAAAAGTTTGGGGATCACCGGCGCTAACCATTTCTTTAACTTGAAAAGCCGTAAAATTTTCATCATCTAACGTAACATATTGATTTCCAACATGATTACGCTCAATCTCTCTAAGCGCAAATTGTCCCAAAGGATCAGCTCCAACTTGTGAAATATATTCTGTTGAATGCCCCAAGCGCTCGGCTCCGATTAAAACGTTGAGCTCGGCTCCACCTAAAAATTTAAAATAGTTAATACTATCAATCAAACCTTGATCTAAATCCTTTGACATAAAAGTTACAATTGGTTCACCTAATGTAATCACTTCACTCATGTTACCCATCTACTCCTTGCCATTTTATAACGGTAATTAAATTTATTTTCATTTAAAAAAACATTTGTAGAAAACATTTTACATATAATATTGTAAGCGTTTTCATTAGAAGTGTCAATCTTTGATCTACCCTACATAAATAAAAGATCTCAGTTATCCTGAGATCTTTTATAATTTTATTTAACTAGAAACTTGGGCTGATTACCACTCAATACAGCTACAATATCATGTGCCGCATCAACTGCCATCCGTTGTTTCGTTTCAACTGTATTCGAAGCAATATGAGGAGTCAATAAAACATTCTCTAATTGTGTTAAAGGGTGCTCTTTAGGTAGCGGTTCTTCTTCAAACACATCTAATGCTGCACCTCCGATAATACCTTGCTGTAAAGCATCTACCAATTCGTCTTCCACTAAGATACTTCCCCGAGCCATATTAATTAATACTGCATCATTTTTCATCATCTTAAATTCTCTAGTGCCAATCGAATGTTTTGTTGCAGGCATCGCTGGCAAATGAACCAATACATAATCAGATTCTGCAAATAATTGATCGCGCTCGACCATTACCACATCATCATTACCTTGTGCTTTTGGATCCACGGCAATCAATCGAACATTAAAGCCGCTTAATTTTTTAGCAACTGCTTGTCCAATTCGTCCAAAGCCTAAAATACCAACCGTTTTCCCCGACAAATCGTTCCCCAAATGGGCTTTTTTATAGTTCCATTCGCCATCATAAATGGACTTGCTATTCCAATACAAATTCTTCGCAATTCCTAATAATTCAGCTACAGTATTTTCTGCGACTGCGTCCGTTAAAGCGGTCGGAGTATTAACCACTTTAATCTCACGCTCATGGGCCGCTTCAACATCAACTGCGTCGTATCCTACCCCATTACGAGCAATAACTTCCAACTGTGGCATGGCATCCATAATTTCTGCCGTAAACGGTTGCGTCCCGATTAAAACCGCACTAGCATCGTGCCCTTCTTGCATCATTTGGTTAGCTTGACGTCCGCTCCCATTAATAATTTCATAACCAGCATCAATGATAATTTGCTCCCCAATTGCTGGGACTGCATCAGGTATTAAAACTTTCTTAGTCATTTTCTATCCTCTCTTTTTTGCTTTTAACAAAAAATTGTTCAATTCATCAGGTGTTGGATAACCATCATTATCTCCTGGTGTCTGTACTTGCAAAGCGCCAACTGCATTTGCTCTTTGCACTGCTTCAGGCATCTGCAGTCCGTCTAATAAACCAGTAATTAATCCCAGTGCAAAGCCATCACCTGCACCAACTGTATCAACCACATGTTCAACTACAAAGCCAGGAACTGTATATGTCGTTCCATCTTTTTGCTTTACATACGCACCAGCAGCACCTAATTTAATAACCACCATTTGTGTTAATTCACTATTTTGCAAATAAAAATCAGCAATAACGCTAGGATCATCTGAACCTACTAAGATTTTACCTTCATTGATTCCAGGCATCACGATTTCACCATATTTAGCTAAATCATTAATAGTCGTAATCATTTCTTCTTCAGATTCCCACAATGCCGGCCGTAAATTGGGGTCAAATGTCGTTGTGATCCCACGACTAGTGAGTTCTTTTGCAAAATCGCGAAAAGTTTCTTGCGCTGTCGTTGAAATGGCAGGAAAGATCCCTGATAGATGCCCAATTTTGACATCTGAGAAATCAAGTCCCGCTAACTGCTCTTTAGTCAGATGTGATGCTGCCGAGTTACGCCGAAAATTAAATGTCTGTGCATCGCCTTCACTAACAAGCTCTTTCAATTGAAATGCCGTCCAATTTCGTTCATCTATTGTCACATATTGATGACCAACCCCATACTTTTCAATTTCCTGTAGTGTAAATTTACCTAATGGGTCAGCCCCTACTTGAGAAACATATTCTGTAGAATGTCCGAGCCGCTCAATTCCAATTAATACATTTAGTTCCGCGCCTCCCAAAAATTTAAAATAATTTATACTGTCAACCAGCCCTCGATCCAAGTCTTTACTCATAAAAGTCACAATGGGCTCACCTAATGTCATTACTTCACTCATTTTTTCATTCCTTTACTTTATCATTTTTTAAATAGTTATCTTATTCTACTTACCCAAAGAAAGCGTAACCAACTAAGGTGTTAATAATTGAAACAACCCACATTACAGGTATACCCATCTTTAAGTAAGTTTTAGCATCCAAACCGGAATAGTCCAAAGCCCATGTATTCCATGATTGCGTTAAATCAATCGAAACCGCCATGATACTAGCTGTATATAACAATGGCAATAATAAATTAGGCGAGAATGTCCCCGTGGCAGCCAACACTGAAGCAGTCGCAGCTCCGGCTCCCCAAACATGTAACGGTCCACGAAATAATGCTAATGGTGCCAAAATACCAATTGCTAAAGCCAAAACTAAAGCGCTATTTGGTACAATAACCTCAATAATACTCTTGAAGTGTGGCACATTAACCGATGCAGCTCCCACGAACATAATTAACGCCATTAAGAAGAAAATCAAACCTGAAATATCATTAATCGCCTTTTTGGTTGTTGAATTAATAAAATCCAGCATTCCTTTCCAACTAGCCATTTTATGCGTCATTAACATTGCCAAGATAGTGGAAATCAACAGAGCTGGAATAGCATCCCACCTGAAAATAATATTTAACGCGACAGGTAATACGGGAATCACATATGTCCAACGACTTACGTGTACATCATCACCCACATTATCTGTTTCTCCTTCAATCACTTCCGGTGTACCATTTTCAATTGACTTTCGGTTTAATAAAATGAAAATAATGACGCCTAGTAATTGAACAATCATTGCTACAATTCCAAATGACAAATATTTACCTGAATAATTAACTGATGGGAAAAAAACTTTTATCTGATTAAATAGCACCACATTGATATACATTGGCGCCCCAATTGCCATCGTAAAAGCCGGTATCGCAATTTTTTTAGGAATTCCAATTGACAACATAATCGGAATTAAAATGACCCCGATTGCCATAACTGATCCCACCCCATATGCCGATGAAAAAATTAAAGCTGCAACTAATACCACTAAGATAGCTGCCAATACTGGTGCCTTTCGTCCAATTTTCTCTGTCCGCCGAGAAATTGAAGCCGCAATACCTGAATCAACCAGCACACGTCCAAACCATGAACCAAAAACAATATATATAATCGTTGGACCATAATTTAGAGCCGGCTCCGCAATTACCTTTTGCATGACCGTATTCAGTGGAACTAGACCAATAATAGACCAGAGAATGGTCATTAAGAAGAATCCTACTAATAAATTACCACCTTTAATAATATAGCCAATAAATAATATAAAGGTAATTAACAACAATGTGCTGATAATAACATTAGTCATATTATTTAGCCCCCCACCTATCTAATAACTCAATACCTTCTTCAATTTCATCGGACGAATTGGTTGGATATTCTAAAGCGACTGGAATTTTCTTTGGCAAAATTTGTAGAACTTTCTGCCAATCAATTTCTCCGTGACCCAACGTTACTGTGGTAGCGTTTGGATGCGTACCGAATCCATCTTTTACATGAATATACCGGACATAAGAAGCTAATTGTTCCGCTGCCTCAATTTCATCTTGCCCCACATACCGCCAATTCCCTAAATCATAAACATAACCAATATTCACACCAGCTTTCTCTGTTGCTTGCATAAATTTATCAATCACTTCTATTCTTCCTGCCTGTTGCGTTTGATTATTTTCTATATTAACCGCCATCCCCATAGATAATAAATTTTGTATTTGATGAATATCATCAACATGCCATCCCTCAAATGCACCAATATTAAATTTTAAATACTGTACTCCAAGCTCTTTTGCTTCTTGAAAATATTCATTTAAAGTCGGATTTAATTTACCAGCTTTAAATAAATCTTCAGGGACTGAATAAAATAAAGTCATTTTCTGTTCTTTAGCATAATTAGCTATAGCGGGCGTTTCTACCTTAATATCATTAAAATATTCACGTCGTAATTCTGCATTCTTAATTCCAAAACTATTAATTTGCTGAAGCATTACTAATTGTAATACACCTTGCTGATGTGCCTGCTCAAATAATAAATTATTTAATACTACCTGTGTGCTCTCCATGATTAATATACCCTTTCACCTAATTAAAATTAGATCAGCTTTAAAGTGTCAATTTTTAATTGTAAACCGTTTTCGGAAACCGGTTTACAAAGATTATAGTAACCGCTTTCATTATTTTTGTCAACTTATCCTTAATTTTTAATTTAAGGTATAATAAAAGCATGAAAAAAAAATTAACTATTAACGACATTGCCGCACAGGCCAATGTATCTAAAACCACTGTCTCACGCTTTTTAAATCATAAATACGACAACATGTCTGAGGCGACTAAAAACAAGATTGCCCAAACTATTGAAGCTTCCGGTTATCAACCTAATCGACAAGCTCAAACACTAAAAACCGCTAGTACTCACACTATTGGGGTATCAGTCGCTGATCTTTCCAATCTTTATACATCTCGATTACTCAAGGGGATTAGTACATTCTTGCACCAAACTAAATACCAAATGATTATTATGGACGCAGACAACAACTTGCAACGCGAACAAAATAATTTACAAGTTCTTTTAAACGAAAATATCGACGGACTCATTATTCAGCCATTAGCTCATCACCCAGATAATTATCAAATCATCCAAGATAATGCCTTACCTACTATTCAAGTTGATCGTTATGTGGAACCTTTTACTTGGCCCGCAGTTGTTTCTGATAATTTTCAAAAATCAGTAGAAGTCGCACAATTGCTTGAAAAAAACAATTTTAAACACGTCATTATAATATCTAATAGCATAACGGGTATTAGCAGTCGGATGAATCGTGTTCAAGGTATTACATCTCATCTACAATCCATTGATATATCTTACGAATTATTAGAAATCGAAAATTCTAACGACTGGCAGATCCAACTACAATTCAAAATTAAAGAAAGTTCTAAAAAAGTAGCCATTTATGCTTTAAACAGCCAAGTATTATGGCCAATTATGCGCGTTTTGAAAGCCTCTAATTTAAAAGTACCACAAGATGTCGGTGTTATTGGTTTCAATGATGATGATTTAGCTGATTTAGTAGCTCCCGGGATTACCGCTATCGAGCAACAACCAATTTTAATTGGTGAAACTGCCACGCAACAGTTAATCGACAATTTAAATCAACACAAAAGCAACACGGATATCACTAGAATCAAATCAAAAATTGAAATCCGTAACTCGCTCTAAATACAAAAAGGAAACTCATCATGGAGCTTCCTTTTTTTCTGCGCCAAATAATCAGCTTTTATCCCTCGCATAAATCAAAAATCATTTCGAACTAGCTAACCAAACATGCATGGCGGCACTTAAAAATAAGCCACCATTGCATCTCCATAATCTCGCCGAATTTTTGTCCCATACTGCTTTTCCTTCTCATCTACCAAATGTTGCTTAAATGCTTTAAATTTTTCCGTATCTGCGATTTTTCATCCCCGTCACTTTGTTATAATCGTCTGTCGGATTGTTTGAATTAACGCATCTAAATGTTCGCATTGACCCGCCAATAACTTTACCTGAGCTTCTCATGCTTACATTTCGTTAAGGTTCGCTTCCACGACTAGTCGTTTAATTTTATCTAATGAAAAATCTAATTCCTTATAACATCTGTTGGAGCTGATCTACTTCTTTTTCTATATACATGCGATACCCGGCCAAACTTAAGTGTGCCGGCTTTAACAGACCAATTTGATCATAATATTTTAATGTCCGGGTTGATACGCCCGATAATTGAGCTAATTCACTAATTGTATAATTCATTGCCTCCCCTATTATCTTTAAGCTTCACGTTACGTTAAGCACGCGCCTTTTCTACAAATTTATTATATAAAAAAGCACTCGCTTAAACGAGTGCTTTAAATTCTATTCAACATTAGTAATCCTTTATCTAATGCCCCTCTTTAATTGATACATCTTTAATATTATAGTCAGATAAATTAGTCATAATCTGCTAAGCAACTAATTAATGCCGCTTATTCCAAACGATAAATCCAACAAATGCAGCTAAAATGGCACCAATCACACCAACTAATGAAAGTTTTTGTGCCGCCGTCTTTGGCAACCAAGTGTGCACATTTTCGACTACATTATCCACGATGTTATTTTTAATATCTCGATCTTCACCCGGAACATTTGGTGGATTCGTTCCAGGATTTACCGGTGTAGTTGGCGTATTAGGCTTAGGTTCCTTGAGTGTATTACTCATTTTTAGATTAATCGCTGTTTCTTGATCATTCAACACTTCAAAATCATTTGCCTTAGTGTCCAGCTGGTAACCCTTAGGCGCCTCGGTTTCAATTAAGGCATACTTCCCAGGCTTTAACAAACCAACCCGGATCAAACCATTTTGGTCACTCATCAAATTATTCTTCAAAGTCTTTCCATTTTGATCAACTAATTTGAAAACAGCCCCTTCCAGTGCTTGACCACTTTTACTATCAACCTTCTTTAATACAGCTGATCCATTCAGCAAAGTAGTGGCATCATTACTATAAATTGTTGATCCAGCATAAGAGTAGCTAGCACGATTTTTAATTTCATCCCCAATGCCACCTTTGCTATTTTCAAATTTAACCTTCATTTTAATAACACGTGAATCACCAGTCTTAATGTCTTCATTTAACGTATATGAAACATTATTAGTATTTGTGTTATAAGTTTCTTTTGAGAAACCTTGGTTAGCTTCTGTCTTCAAGAAAGTCGTGTGTGCCGGCAATGTGTCATTCACAACGGTTCCGGCCTTGATATCACCAAAATCAGCTTTCAGAGTCAAAGTATACGTCAAAGTTGCCTGATTAGTTGCTAATTGCGCATGATCAACCTTTTTAATCAAAGAGGTTGCTGCAGGTTTTTGGTCCCACATAATCAAGGGAACTTGAGCTTCTTTAACTTGCTTACCATTATCTAACATCTTGGCGTCATTATACTGAACTCCAAAATTGTCGACATTATAACCCGGATTTACCGATGCCCCATATGAAATTACGTAGGCATCATTTTCCGTTACTTTCCCAAAATGCACATTAAATGAATCTTTGGTGCTAGTAATTTGATCCTTAAAGTCTGAGGTGACATACTTCGAACCGGTCATCGTCCCCTTGTCATCAAAACTAATTTTATAAATCTTCAAATTCTGCACATCATTGGCATCCCCCACTGAATTAGGGAAAATGCTGTATGAACCCGCTAAACTCAAACCTTTAGGCATGTGGTCGGTCACGTTTATATCATTATAATTTTGTTTATTATAATTAACAATAATTACAAAATTATTTGCGCCAGGATTAGTTGGTGACATTACGGCCTTAGGCACACCATTATCATTAACGGTTGGCGCGTTACTGTACTTGGTAAAATCAACTGTCCAACTCGTCGCAGGGTTTGTTTTAGTTGTTGCTTGATCTGTACTTTCACTCCGACCATTCATCATCAAATCAGCATTAAAGTCGACATTTTCGGGAATATCTTTATGATCCGTAAAATATGGCGCCCGGAATTCAATCACAAATGTGTATCCAACCGCACTAGATTGATCAATCTTAGAAGCATCATATTTAACATTTAAAACATAATTTCCCTTACCGTCATCAACATAGGCTGGGTTATCCAAATAAAATGGAGCAGTGATTTTTAAATTAGCTACCAATTCTGCTGGGTCCTCTACGATACTCTTTGGAATTGTAACTGCTACAGTCCCATTTTGATTTAACGTCCCAGCTGAGCCCGCCAGTGTAACTTTTAAGTCAACTAACCCATTCGAGTCAACTTCACTTGGCCCTTCGATGGTAACCCCAGGGTCATCACCTTTAGCGGCATCGGCTTGTAATGGCATGGCTAAACTTCCCGCTAATACTGACACGGTCAATATCAAAATCATCATTAAGTTTTTTAACTTATTAATCATTATCTACCCTCTACATTACTTAAAATATTATTTTATAACGAGAAATTACATGCAATCGCGTATTAGCTCCTCAATCCCGTCGGTCTTCAAAATTTCCAACTATTACAATAGTTCATTTTCAACCAATCTAACCTCCTATCCTTATATTTAGATATTAAATTCTTGTCTGATCAGGTTTATATGCATGTAAAAGATATTAAATTTATCAATTTAATCTCTTTTTTAAAAAATCCTTCGACACCTAGCCTATCTATCAAAATATTACTACAGAAATTACGCATTTCTATTTCATTTTATGTAACACAGCTTACATAAAATGGTTGCTTTTTGAAACCATTCATTCAATTTTCCGCCTAAATAAATCATATCATATATTTTAGCTTCTTAACTTCGGCTCTCCCCCAGTACTTTTTAGGGCAAATAAAAAAAAGAACCAAAAATATTTTTGATCCCTTTTTCATAAAAATAATTCAATATTTTAATTTGGTTAAGCTAAATTAGGAATTTTTTACACAAAAAAAAGCACCCGCCTTGGCGAGCACTTTTTGCTTCCCAAATGATAATACAAAATTAACGCTTTGAGAATTGTGAAGCTTTACGGGCTTTCTTAAGTCCTGGCTTCTTACGTTCCTTCATACGTGAGTCACGAGTCAACAATCCAGCTGACTTCAAGGCTGCACGGAATTCAGGATCAACATTCAACAAAGCACGTGAGATACCGTGACGGATCGCACCAGCTTGTCCTGAGAATCCACCACCATTAACGTTAACCAAAACATCATAGTTTCCCAAAGTTTCAGTTGCGTTAAATGGTTGAATCATAACCTCGCGCAAGTTAGCGAAAGGAATGTACTCTTCGGCTGACTTACCGTTGATAGTAATTGCTCCATTACCAGGTACTAAACGTACACGCGCAACAGAGTTCTTACGACGACCAGTTCCGTAATATTGTACAGTAGACATAACTTAATTCTCCTTTCCGCTAAATTAGATTAGGCTGTTGATATCCAAGACTTCAGGCTTTTGGGCTTCGTGGGCATGGTTAGCATCCGCAAAGACGTGAAGCTTCAAAGCTTGTTGGTGACCAAGTGAATTCTTTGGCAACATTCCTTGAACTGAAAGTTCAACCAAACGTTGTGGATTCTTGGCCCGCAAATCACCAGCTTGACGCTCTTTCAACCCACCAGGGTGGTTTGAGTGGTGATAGTAGATCTTGTCAGTGGCCTTCTTACCAGTCAAGGCAACGTTAGCAGCGTTGATAACAATCACGTTATCTCCAGTGTCAATGTTGGGAGTGTAAGTAGGCTTGTTCTTACCACGTAAGATAGATGCTACGACCGTTGATAGACGACCCAAAGGTACATCAGTGGCATCAACAATATACCACTTACGATCGATCTCACCTGGCTTTGCCATATAAGTTGTACGCATGGAAATTTCCTCCAATAATTCTGTTTGTTTAACATTACCAATAATAAAAAGTCGTACCAGGACATTCCCACATGTGGTTATGGTAAACAATACCAACAACTAGTGTACCCTTTTTAACAGGGTTCGTCAATTAATTTATTCCCGCAAAAAGATAACTATTTGTTAGCTTTTTAAACCTTTTTTCGCAAATTAAATAAATGCTAACTCAACTAATTTAAATCCCGCTAGTAATCGGCGTTTTATTGTGTTGACCTGCCAAGGTATATGCCGCATCCAAAACTAGGTTTCGTGGATTCTCATCCATAATTAGATGTACGTCTTTTGGCATGCCAAATGCTTTATATCGGTTGTAAACGGAATAATATTGAGGATGTGAAACTCCGTTCAAAAACAAGTAATGTTGGTCATATCGCTTTGAAAACATCGCTGATACTACTTGATGCTTTTGTTGTTTTGAATTAATCACCGTCACCTTAACTCCATATCGTTCAAACAAGGCGACATAGTTTTTAGGCTGGTGCCAAGTCACTATTACGACGTGTTTCCCTGTCAAGGTTGCGTGTAAGAAGGCCTCTAATTCATTATCTTGGTCCCGTTGTTGATCACGTTTGAGACGTTGGCGTTGCCGCTTATGTGCCTGTTCCTGCAGTTGACGGGCATTCAAAGGGCGGGCATTCAAAAGTTGTACTAACTCATATCGATCAGCGCTAATAAAATGCAAAACTTGATAAACTTGCTCATCTTTAAAATCAAATTCTGAATTTTGAGGAACCGGACCTAAATCAGCTCCCTCCAAAAACATATGATATGTATCATCAACTAATTTAATAGTTACTTTCAAAACCTCTTGCTTAGGAATTGTAGCTAAGCGGTGAGAACGTTTCTGATATTGTTGTATCAAAGGCAACAAATCAGCGTATTCTTGTAGATTTTCATCTGTCATTATTAATTGTAGATAACGTAATTGACCCGGGATCGTTTTTAAATCAGCTAACTTAAAAGCTTGTGGTTCTAATTGCAGATAAGCCTGTTCATTCCACCACCGTACTGGTAGGTGCTGTATCACCTGATCATGTAATTTTCGCCACCATGGCTGCAATGAAAATTTGGTATTGTCTTGCTCATCGATAATCTTCTTTAATCTTTGATTCTCATCCTGCAATTCCTGACGCTGCTTTTTAAGTTTTTTCTTCGTACCATTTATTTCTTCAATCTGTTGTTGCAAATTCATACTATTGGCGCGTGCTTTGACAAGCACTTCATCTTGCTGCACTAATTTATGTTCTAACTCCGTGATGCGTGCACTTAATTTTCGATTACTAGCTTGCATTTTCGAAAACTGATGCATTTTTTCTTGGAATTGCTGCGGATTGACTGCCGCACTTCCATAAATGGATTGATATTTATTCACTAAATTTTGTAGCTGCCGACGTTGTTCTTCAAGCTTATTAATTTGAATATCTTGTTGGCTGACTTGCTTTTGTAATTGCCGGTACTGCGCTTTTGATTTTTGTTGCTCCGCCTGCGCTTGATCTAACAAAACTTGCTTCAAGTACAACGCATCTGCTTGTTGCTGTAATTGTTCTGCTAGTGCCGCCTCATTATTCGTTTTTTCTTGCGCAAGGTGTTGTTTCAATTGACGAACCTGTCCACTTAAACTCCGATTCTCTTTAGCCAACTTACCTTTCATTTGCGATAAATCCGTCTGTTGATTTTTAACGTGATTTAATTTTTGTTGTAGCTGCTGAATTTCCCGAGCTTGTTTTTTAACCGTACGATCAATT
Source organism: Weissella kandleri (assembly GCF_001438705.1). Classification (GTDB taxonomy): domain Bacteria; phylum Bacillota; class Bacilli; order Lactobacillales; family Lactobacillaceae; genus Weissella; species Weissella kandleri. The sequence goes on along the minus strand of NZ_JQBP01000004.1, from coordinate 59,595 downwards.
CCGGCGTCTAACCGCCGCTCCAACTGCTTTTCATCGGTCTGACGAACGGCTTGAGCTTTGGCCCGACCTTGTGCTAATAATCTCGAACGAGCCATTTGTTTTTGTTGCTGGCGTTCTTTTTGCTTATGATATTCATCATATCTGCTCCTCATTAATCTACCCCTTTCATATTTTACTACCATCGATTTTTAATTATACCGAAATTTGACACCATTGCCGGGCCACTATGGTTTTTTAAATTTTCCCAGCCTCAGCGATTTTAAAATCCATATTATGTAATAATACTTAACTAACCCATATATATTTGTTATAACAAACGTATATAATATCCCATTAGGTTAGGTCAAGCGTTCTTTTTTATATTCTTATAATTAAACCTCAGCAAAATCCATGCGATTAATAGTCTTAAAAATAAAGCCATGCGAAAAATACCAACTCACTCTCTTCTGCCAAAATTGCTATATCCTATAAAGATGATATAAGCACAAAAATAAAACCTTATAAACAGCTATATTAAGCCATTCATAAGGT
>NZ_JQBP01000004.1:58572-58849 GCF_001438705.1 Weissella kandleri | reverse complement strand
CTCTTGCGAGAACGGGATTTTGAGTCCCGCGCGTCTACCTATTCCGCCACAACGGCATGATTACATCACGTAATCGAGATATATATGAGACATTAATCTCGAGGGCGGATGATGGGAATCGAACCCACGCATGTCGGTACCACAAACCGATGTGTTAACCACTTCACCACATCCGCCATTATATCAGCAGGGATAGAGGGAATCGAACCCCCACCAACGGTTTTGGAGACCGTCGTACTACCGTTATACTATATCCCTATTTAATTTTAATGGAACC
>NZ_JQBP01000004.1:12090-58298 GCF_001438705.1 Weissella kandleri | reverse complement strand
AACCTGTGACCCCCTGCTTGTAAGGCAGGTGCTCTCCCAGCTGAGCTAAACGTCCATTTTTAATTTGTTACCACCGCAACAACAAAAATAATTATATCGGATATTAACTCAGTTGACAACCCCTTTTTACAAAAAAATTCAATTTTGTTTTTTTAAAGCTCAAGAAAGGCTTTCCCATCACATTCATGCACCAAACATTTTTACCAATACCTATTCTCTTCTATCAACGTTTGACCACCTCATGGTAGATAGAAAGCCCTGCTACCCGAGCATTGCTTTTATGCCGGGATTACCGTATAATATTTTATTGTTGATAATAATGGTAGTGTAGCCAAGCGGTAAGGCATCGGTCTGCAAAACCGTGATCGCCGGTTCGATTCCGGTCACTACCTTCGTTTACGTAATTAAAAGCCTGAGGCCATCATGCGGTGTACCTCAGGCTTTTTATATCTTCTCAAACTTTATCAGCTAACACTTCCTGCCAAACAGTGCCAAAGTTTGCTAAATCAAAGGCCTGCGCCTTTTTAAGGCTCGCCTGACTCATTTTCTGCCAGACCTGTGCATCTTCCAAAATTTGCACGATTTTCGGCACAGCCCCATTAAACGGCAAAGTTTGTAACCGATAGCCATTAATACCATCCTCAACCACCGCGTTCGGCGTATAGCGATTTTCCATTGTGATAAGAGGCAATCCTGCGGCCAAGCCTTCAACCAACTGCATACCAAACGCCTCATGGCTCGAAGGATTGATTAATACTTGGGCCCGTCGCAAAGCCGTCTGTACTTGCTTAGCATCCCCATATTTTGAAATAAAGACCTGCTCTCCCAAGCCTAAAGTTTGCACTTGGGCTTTGAATTGTGCTAAATAATCCGGACTACTAGGATAGCCCATGAATTCCATCGTGACATCCGGTAAATAATTCCGAATCAGCGCTAATAGCTGCAGCGCTAATTCCGGAGCTTTTTCCGCGCTCAAACGACCTAAAACTAATAAATGTCCTGGGATGCGTTGATCACGTGCCGGGACGTGTTGCGGTAGCGTGACAACTGTATCAGGCACCACTTTAAAATTTTGTTTTGGGTAACGGCTTTGCAAGTCTGCTCGTTGTCGCTGGGATGGAACAAAAATTGTATCAAAAGCGGGGGTTAAAGCTTCAAATAAATCCTGATAACCTGCATACAACGTGCCAGCCGGCAAATCGGTATTCGTCACGGTGTGCATTTCATGCAAAATCGCATAGCGTCCGGTCATCCCTTGAGCTTGACTCACCGCTCGATCAACGGATCGTCGTTCTGACCATAAGTTAACCTGGCCATCATTTTGTCGGATTAACTCATTTAAAAAAAATCCAAATAAATCATCTTCCGTGGCAAACCGATAATTTTTTCCATGATATTGTTTTAATTCCCAAATTGTTGGCTGAGAAATTCCATCTTTCACCATAAAGTTAACTTCTAAAACGGGGTCTCCTGCTAAATTTAAATATTGAGTAACTTGCACCTGCCCGTCCGGTGTAAACCGATCAACCGAGGAAAGGAAACCACGCCAATCCCAATTTTCACGCCGTGTAGGATTACCAGCCCGATCATTATAGATCACCTCATTCACTAAGCCAACGGTGGCCGGCAATACCGTAATCCGAGCAACTTGCCGCCCAGCTTTTTGCACCAATGAAAAATTCGGATTACTACTATCTAAATGGTCCGTTCGCCAATTAAAATCAGCTAAATCATGGAGACTCTGTTTGCGCATTCGAGTTGTTTGAGTACCTTGAAAATAATCATACATATTAATAACCGTCTGCATATCTAAGTTTAAATTGGCCGCGTCTCGGGCCAAAAAACGGTTATAATTTCGCGTTACATAATAAGCCGGAATGCCAAGCTGTTGAAAAGCACGAATCCGGCGTGCTTGCGCATGTTCCGTTCCAGAATTAAAGGCATAGAGGTTTTCATTCACAAATAAATTTACTTTCGCCGTCATTTATCCTTCCCTTCTGGCAACTCGGCCCAAAACGCAGCAGCATCTTGAAATAAAGCTTCCCAATCCTGATATATCTGCTCCTCAGAATAACGCTGGGCTGATTCATAGGCTCCCGTTGAATAACGTTGTGCTAACTGCGGGTCAGCCAAAATATCAAGAATTGCCTGCGCTAAAGCTTCGTAATCTTGATAAGCCACTACTCGACCATTCCAATCATCTTGAATAATTTCATTCGGACCATAATTAACGTCATATGTCACCCCAATTAAGCCATGCGAAATACCTTCCAGCAAAGCTAAATTGAACCCCTCCATCCGTGAAGTTAGGCCATATAACATCGCTTGATGTTCAATTGCATCAATCTGATCTGTATAACCTTTCAATTGGACCACCTGCTCCAAATGCTGATCTTGAATCACAGCTTCAATCTCACGTCGAGCTCGATATTGGTCGGTGGGGTCCGCATAACCATACAGGTCTAAGGAAACGGCTGCATTTTGTTGGTGCGCCAAGCCGACTGCCCGTACTAAGTCAACCAACTGCTTTTCCGGAGCAATCCGGGCAAAGGCCACAATTTTACCATATTGGCGCTGTGCTACCGGAATTCGGGGTTGTTCGCTTAACCGCTGATTAACAATTCCCACCGGAATGGTCCATAGTTTACTTTTTGGATGAAAGCGCGTCTGTAAATCGCGAGTTTGTTGCGGTGTTGCCGAAACGACCGCATTATACCGATCTAAATTATGTAAAGCATATTCATAATGTTGATTCAATGGCGCGGTCAACGGTTCTTGAGCATTACTAGTTTGTGCATTATGTAAATGCAAAACCGTATAGGCTGGCCAATCTAAATTCAACAAGGCCGCGTCCCCAAGATGGGCGCGATCCAAAATAAAAATATTTGGCGTTTTTGCTGACCAAAATTCATGATTAATTTGATTTAAAAAATGCGCTGTTAATTCATCCAACGTATCAAATTGAAATTGTTGATTTTCCGTTTGTAATTGCCAATGAGTTGGCTCTAAATTACCCGGATTGCCCATTGTGTACTTTCGATAATTTTCAATCACTGGGTGTCCTTTCACATCCAGCCAGGTCTCACCGCTGACCTGATTATTTGCCGTATACCATTGGATCATGGAAGGAAAGCCACGCCAATCATAATATTCAGCTTTGTACAAATTTTGTTGGGTATCAAACCACTCCACCAAGCGTACTTGCTGATCATCTGGATAATAATGCACCCGCGCAATTAATTCATCAGCTTGATTGGATATTAACCAACGTTGCTGCTCTGGTTCAATTTGCCAGATTAAAGGTGTTTCCCCAAAATCCAAGTCACGCGCGGTCACTTTACACCAAGGCACCATGGTCGCCCGCTGGTAAAAATCAAACATATTCAACACTAAAGCATCTGGTAAGGCTTCTTTTTGTAATTGTAAGTGCAATTTAGGGTCCCACTCCCGTAAAACTAATCTTTGGGGCACTTGCTTTTGCGCAAACAATTTAATTCGCTTTAACTCGGCATGCTCAATGCCGGATTTATGAGCTGGCATGGTCGCATTAATATGAAACAGCATTACTTCCCTCACTTCTGTCACGATGATTTAAAATTTCATCTTTATGTTTAATTATACACCTTAAGCTTAACTGAATTTAAAAGCACCCAGTTTCCGCTTTTACTCGCAGTAAGAACACCACATTCATTTTGTTGTAACCCGTCAATCGAATCAGAATTCTCATTGGCAACATTAACAACAAGTAACCGCTTCCATTTTTAAAAATACTGTTATAATTGAAGTGAAACAAATTTATCTTATTCAAGAAAGGATTTTTGATATGCCAAAATTAAATTTAGGTAACTCCGGTCTCATGGTGTCAGACGTCGCTTTAGGTGTGATGCGCATCGCTGACAAAAGCACGCCTGAAGCACAGGCCGTCGTTCAAACTGCCTTAGATAAAGGTATTAACTTTTTTGATACTGCCGATATTTATGCTGGAGGTCGTTCTTCAACGGCTTTAGGCCAAGTTTTACATAATTTAAAACTACCGCGCGATCAATATTTCATCCAATCAAAGGGTGGAATTATTTTAGAAAATGGACAAATTAATGGGGATGGACTCACCGGACCACGTTATGATTTCAACAAAGAACATATCATTGCGGCCGTTGATACCGAATTACAACGTCTGCAAACGGACTACCTTGATGTCTTTTTGCTCCACCGTCCGGATACGCTACAAGATCCAACTGAGATTGCCGAGGCCTTTGATCAATTAAAGACCAGTGGTAAAGTCCGTCAATTTGGGGTTTCAAATATGAATCCTTGGCAAGTTGAATTCTTGCAAGCGTCCTTGCATCAAAAGTTGGTGACCAACCAACTTCAATTTGGACTGATGCATACTGGCATGATTGATGCAGAATTCCATGTTAATATGCAAGACCAGCCTTCAATTGATCATGATGGTGGTATCTTAGCTTATTCACGTTTGCATCAAATGACAATCCAAGCTTGGTCGCCATTCCAATATGGCTTCTTTGCGGGACCATTTATTGATAATCCCGAATTCCCGGAAGTTAACGCCAAGTTACAAGAAATTGCGAATAAAAACCACACCAGTAAGAACGCGGTCGCGGTAGCTTGGATTACCTACCATCCTGCTCATATGCAAGTAATCTTAGGATCAATGAATCCCACGCGGATTGATGAAATGACTGATCATAACCAAGTCCAACTAACTAATCAAGAATGGTATGACCTTTACCTAGCTACTGGGAACGATTTACCCTAAGCTGTATCAGCTAGCGTCGCTACATTCAGCGGATTAATCATCCAGAAAGCAGGTGTTAATGCTTAATTTAATCTTTGCTTTTCCTTTTGAAAAACAGTCGCAAATTATCAAATTCATCCAACAAAAAGTTTCTGAGGACACGCCCTTTAATTTACACGTCACTTTGGCAGGGTCCTCGCAACAAACCTTGAATGCCAAGCAATTAGCAACCTTTCACAATTTAAAGCCAAATCAATTTCAATTATTGGTTAGTACAGATCCAATGCAAAGTCTCCACGAATTTCTCACTCACGCGGACACCGACGCTACGGAAACAATCGTGATAGTTGACCAAGCCTTTGAATGGGCCGAAAGCATCATGGGACCTTATAATTGGATTGGGCATGACATCATGAAATTGCATAACGCTTCAATTGAAATTATCTAAACATAATGAATCGATTCAACAAGGAATGTTCTTGGTAGAATCGATTTTTTATTTTTCAAAGCATTAAAAAACGCCTCAGTTTCTACTGAAGACGTCTTGAAAATGTTCATTCAATTAATAATTAACGATCTTGATAACCCTCTGGATGTGTTTGATGCCAGGTCCAGGCCGTCTTAATAATTTCTTGGACTGATTCATACTTAGGAGCCCAGCCCAAAATTTCACGAGCGCGGGTTGAATCAGCAATCAATGAATCTGGATCACCAGGCCGCCGCGGACCCACCTTGGCTGGAATTTCCATACCTGTCGCTTCACGAGCTGCTTCCACCATTTGCTTGACCGAATAACCATTGGCCGTTCCCAAATTAAATTGGTTTGAATCATGACCCTGTGCCAAATAATCCAAAGCTAAGACGTGTGCATCTACCAAATCCATCACATGGACATAATCACGCACATTAAAGCCATCTGGAGTATTGTAGTCATCCCCAAACATGGTAATTTCGTCACGTTCACCCAAAGCGGTTTGCAAAATGATTGGAACCAAGTGCGTCTCAGTTGGGTGATCTTCCCCAATTGAACCATCAGGCTTAGCTCCAGCCACATTGAAGTAGCGCAAAGCCACCCACTTCAAATCGTAAGCCTGGTCTGCCCAACCCATGATTTGTTCCATTTGTAACTTTGACAAACCATAAGGGTTAATTGGTAATTGTGGCGTAGTTTCTTTAATTGGGCTTTCTTTAGCATCACCATATGTGGCCGCAGTTGATGAAAAGACAATCTGCTTGACATTATGCTTGATCATCACTTCCAACAAAGAAATCATTCCCGCCGTATTATTATCAAAATACTTCAATGGATTTTCCATTGATTCTGGAACAATTGAAGACGCCGCAAAATGCACCACCTGTTCAATATTTTCACGATCAAAAACACCGGATAAAGCTTGCTTATCACGAATATCTACTTCATAAAATGGAACGTTGGCTGGGACTGATTGCCGGTGCCCGGTCGCTAAATTATCGACGACCACCACGTCTTTATTTTGACTAAGTAATAAATCAACCATATGAGAACCAATATATCCGGCTCCCCCTAAGACTAATGTACTCATTGCATTCTCCTTAATTATATGTAGCACGAATGTCGTTTATTCTGACTAACCGACAAAATTACATCACATCATTAACCTAATTATATGCTTTTCTTAGGCCTGCGTCCATTTGATTGAAACTTCCGCTGACAATTCATCCCCATACCAAATCTGATGCTTCGTTTCATCTGCTTGTTGAGCAATCTTAACATCAATCATTTCACCCCAACGGACTTCATGCTCAAACTTAATATTAACTTCTTTTGGCTCATGAGTCCGTAAAAAGTCCATCCCCAGCGGATCTTGCGCCCAATCCAAATATCTAGCATTATTAACATGTTGATTTGAATCAATATCTGAATACCGTACTTGATAAGCTTGCTCACAAGTAATCGCTTCATCTTCCGCAATACGGTCAGGCTTGTCTGGATGTGGCACACGCTTCACCCGGTCAGGATCAAACACATCCACTAAATCAGTCGGAATGCGTGCCATCTTGCGTTTTTTCAAATCCATCATCGTATACAATGAATCAACCTGAATAATTTTGTAACCCTGTTCATCAACAAAAGTATAATCACGCTTGGCCAAAAAAGGGTTAAACTCTTTTCCGTGGGTACTAATCGTCATTGTTTCACCAGATTCAGGCCGCCGGTTAATCGTGATCACATGTTGTAACACAACCCAACCTAACCCGACCGCGTGCGTATATTCAGGACCAACCCCATACGCTAACGATTGCTTAGTAGAAACCCCAATTGAGAGACTTAAGATCTTAGGCAATGTTAATTTACCAGTAACATCAATTTCATCATCTAAAATTTCATGCTTGGTTTCATATATCCGCATTTCTAATTAACCTTCTTTTATTTTTCTAATCCTTGAACGGCTAAGTATAAAGCTTGTCGATCAAGTTCACGTAATTTTGCAATTTGCTTGACTGCCTGGGTGGTTTTCAACCCTTGATGTGTCAAAGCCATCACCGCTTCAATATCAGTCAGCCCCGCCAACGGGTCAATTGCTAGATCCTGCTCCACAGCACCATCAACTAGCAACACAAATTCTCCGCGGGCCTCGTTAGTTTGAGCCCAGTCAGCTAATTCTTTAGCACTGCCTCGCAAAAATTCCTCATACCGTTTCGTTAATTCGCGTGCTAAAACCACTTGTCGCTCAGCTCCCAACACTTGACTGATATTCATCAAAGTTTTTGCCAGCCGATGCGGCGCTTCATAAAAAATCATCGTTTCTTGATGACTTGCCACGCGTTCTAACGCAGTAATTTGCTCTTTTTGCTTGCGGGGCAAAAAGCCATAAAAGGTAAAGGGCTGTGGTGTCAGCCCCGAAGCAATCAAGGCCGTAATCCCTGCTGAAGCTCCTGGAATTGGTACGACGGGTACATCGGCTGCCAACGCTGCTAACACTAGTTCATGCCCTGGGTCTGAAATCGAAGGCATCCCCGCATCAGAAACTTGCGCCAAATCAAGCCCGGCTTGCATTTTTGCCACTAATTCTGGAATGCGCATTTCTTTATTGTGCTCATGAAACGAAATTTGTTTCGTCTCAATTTGAAATTGATTCAATAGTTGCGCTGTGTGCCGGGTATCTTCTGCAGCAATCAAATCAACTGCTCTTAAAATTTCAATGGAACGCTGCGTCATATCTCCTAAATTACCAATCGGCGTGGGTACTAGGTAAAGCGTCCCCGTCGCATGTTGTTTAAAACTTTGTTGCGTTTGCATGCCTTTTATCCTTCCGTTTTTCATTTCCTACGCGCAATTACTGTGTCCCACCCAGCGCAAATTGGCATTTCAAAACGCCGGTTTCAACCGTGGTTTGAAACCCTATATTTTGTTGTAACATCACTGGTAACGTCAAAATAATATCTTGCGCTGCTAACAACTGTTCAACTGAATACTTAGCTAAAGCCGTTTGCCAGACCGCATTATCCACAAAACGTAAATTAGTATCAGCTTGTGTTTTCATCATCACCACATCACGCCACGCTGCAGCCAACATCGCAATTAAAACGCCTTGCCGCTCACGTTCTTTGGATAAGGGCATAAGTTCAATTTGCACTAAATTAAACGCTTCGGGATCGAGTGTCAAAATTTGTGCGACTAACTTGACCACTGCCGCCTGGCTCACCTTAAACCAATCATCTTCTAACCATGTTTTAGCCGTTGATAAACTATCAGATAACGCCATCACCAAAGGCGTCTCATATTCCGTAAAACCTTGGGCCAACAATTGTTGTTGGTAAATTTGGGGTTGCACTTGATGGAAGTCAATCACTTGCGTCCGTGAAACAATCGTTGGCAAAACTTGCTTGGGATTTTCGACCATTAAAATAGCGGTTTGTTGACCACGTGGCTCCTCGATAAATTTCAATAAACCATTCGCAGCATTATCCGTCATTTTATCCGCTTCATAGATAATAAAAATTTTCTGGACACCTTCAACCGCCGTCTTCGTAAACTCATCTTGCAAATACCGAATCTGGTCAATTTTAATCGACAAACCATCCGGGTGCACTTCAATCACATCGGGATGCTCGTGTCGACTAATCCGTTGACATTGAGAACATGTTCCGTCAGGGTCACCATTGGTCGTTGGATGTTCACACATTAAACGCATAGCGAGCCATAACCCAACAACCGCTTGGCCTTGACCGTTTGGACCCGCAAATAAAAAGGCATGTGCTAATTGTTGACTAGCAACCGCCTTTTGTAACCGTGTTACCACAAATGGTTGCTGTTGGTGTGCGGTTTGAATTACCTCATTTGAATCCATGGTCGCCCTCCACTGCAAGTCTTAAAAATGATAAAATTGCTCAATATTTTGGACAAAGACCGTTGCTCCGCCCACCTGCACTTCCATTGGCATGGCATTCATTGATTCAAATGATAAGTCTAAACTCGCAGCCGGTGTGACATATTGTTTCCGGGCTTTAGCGGTTTCTTGAATCAAGGTTAGCACTTCTTCAACCCGCTCATCTTCGACTCCGATCATAAACGTTGTATTCCCAGCACGCAAAAACCCACCAGAAGTTGCCGTCCGCGTTGCGCGTACATTATTTTTCACAAAAACATTACCCAACTTATTGGCGTCTTTATCTTGCACTACTGCTGTAATCATTTTCATAAGCTAAATCTCCTTTTTCATAGCTTGCCAAGTGTCTTCTACAACTTGGGGCAAGGGTTGTTCCCCATTAATCACAATAAAACGTGCCGGGTTGATTTGAATTAATTTTTGATAACCCGCATACACCCGCTGGTGAAATTCTAATGAGTCTAAGTCTAACCGATTAATTTCATCTTGTCGTTGCTCTTGAATGCGTTGCAAACCAATTTCAGGGCGGACATCTAAAAAAATTGTCCGATCCGGCCAAAAATCTTCAATAGCAAATTGATTTAAAGTTAAAACCACCTCAAACCCGATTTCACGGCCGGCCCCTTGATAAGCAATCGAGCTATCCACATAGCGATCAGATAAAACTAATTTATCTTGCGCTAAAGCTGGTTTAATTGTTTGTTGAATATGCTCACGCCGTGAAGCGGCATATAACAACGCCTCAGTTTTGTTATCCATCGCTGGATAATCAGGACTAAGCACCACATCGCGAATTGCTTCAGCCACCGGATTATGGGCCCCGCCCGGTTCACGTGTCACTAGCAATTGGTCTCCATACGCTACCGTTAAACGTTGAATAATTTCACGCAAGACACTCGTTTTACCAGCGCCATCAGGGCCTTCAAAGCTAATAAATTTCCCCGTCATTTTCAGCCATCCTTACCTTTTATTCGTACCAAGTGCTTTGTTGATGTCCACGCCCCTTCATCTTCCGTTGACGCGCCGCCCGAAGAACAAAAAAATACTTCTGTTTAGCAAACGCAGTCTGGGCTTTAATCCAGCGCGGGTCAATATTACTTTCATATAAAGCTTCTTCCGAGGCCTTAGCTTTATCAAAATCATATTTAGCGTCTTGAATCGTATCAAATAAATCTTGATCATATTGCGCAGAATTCAATTTCAACTTATTAAATAGTCCAAACATTACATTTGCGTCCTCCCTTCGACTGACTTAATCAACGTAATTTCATCAGCGTAGTCAATATCACTGCCGACTGATAAGCCGGTTGCCAAACGTGAAACCCGAATCCCAGCTGGCTTTAACAAGCGACTTAAGTACATCGCAGTCGCTTCTCCTTCAGCATTCGCGTTCGTTCCCACAATCACTTCTTCAATTTTTTCATTTTTTTGTAAGCGCGTAACCAATGATTCAATATTAATATCATCTGGACCTTGCCCGGCTAATGGTGATAAAACGCCGTGTAAAACATGGTACAAGCCATGATATTCATTGGTATTCTCAAGAGCCATTAAATCTTTAACTTCTTCAACTACTAAGACCGTTCCCTGATTACGCGTATCATCTGTACAAATTGCACAGGGGTCCTCTTCGGTTAAATTTCCACAAATACTACAAAACTTTAAATCTCGTTTAGCCGAAATTAAAGACTGCGCAAAATGTGTCACATCTTCTTCGGCCATATTAACCGTATAAAATGCCAGGCGGGTGGCCGTTTTAATTCCAATCCCCGGTAATTTTGTATAACTGTCGATTAATTTGGCAATTGGCTCTGGGTATTGCATAGCCGCCCCTTTCCACTAATCCTTTAGTTTACTAATCTGCATGTACTTCTACTAAATCGGCGCCAAACATTTCGCGGGCCTTTTGCACAACTGGTGCTGGGGCCTCATCTTCGGGCAAATCAATGGCATTTTCTTCCGGAGCCGGTTGTGCAGCTTGTTCCACATCCGCCTTACTTTGCTTAACATGATGCTGTTGCACCCACGTACTACGTAAGTCGCTCCATTCTTCATTCGTGATTAAGACCAAGGCACGTTCATGCTCTGATCCGCTCAAGGTTTGAATTTGTTCCATTAAAAATTGAATCAGCGTTTCGTCACGAAACGTCTTATCCCGGAAAATTTCAAAATCAAAACCGACAACCATACCATCAGGCGAAGCCGCTAGCGGTTTAGCTGTATTCAGCATGGCCTTTTTAGTGACTTCTAACTGGGCCAAAACATCCGCCCAAACGCCTTCCATCCGGTTCAAATCCCCCCGAGTCGCCGCATCCAACACGGCAAAAACATGCCGCTTATCAATGCTCGCCTTTTTAACATTTGACTTATCACGGGTACTAGTTGAATTTGATTTTGTTGGTGTCACCGTTTTTTCCAACATCACTGACTTTTCAACCGGTTGTGCTGGTTCTTCGGCTGACTGGTTTGCTGGTGTTGTTTGCACAGCTTGAGCTTCCACTTGTGTCAACAACTCTAAGCGACTCAACTTCACCGTTAAGACTTCCAAATAAATACTTGGCCGGTTCGTAAACCGCAACTGCTGCTGAACTTCATTTAAAGTATCAATCATTTGATACCAAAGTTGCTCTTCTTTTTGCAATAATTCATTAAAATTATCATCAGGCACCAAATTAACTAGATCCGGTGCCTCATGCGCAATCAATAAATCCCGCGCATAACTAATCAAATCTTCAATAAACCGGTTGGCATCTTTCCCCTCAGCTAAAACTTTAGTAAGTTCTGCGAGCGCATGATCCGTTTGATGTGTGGCAACAGCCTTTAAGTAATCACCAAGCAAAGTCTGGGTCACAGAACCCGTCACTAATAGAGCGTTATCCAAAGTCACTTGGCCATCCCCAAAGGAAAGAGCTTGATCCAAAATACTTAAAGCATCCCGCATCCCCCCATCAGCAGCGTTAGCAATGACCTTCAAAGCCTTTTCATCATATTCATTGCCCCGTTGTTGCAAGATGTAAACTATCCGCTCATAGGCTTCACTGGCACTAATACGCCGAAAATCAAACCGTTGCGTTCGCGAAATAATCGTCGCCGGAATCTTTTGCGGCTCAGTCGTAGCCAAAATAAAAATCACATTGGCTGGGGGTTCTTCCAACGTCTTCAACAAAGCATTAAAAGCTCCGGTTGAAAGCATGTGTACTTCGTCAATAATATAAACTTTATACTTCGCCAAGGTTGGAGCATAATTCACATCTTCGCGAATTTCACGAATTTCATCCACTCCGTTATTTGAAGCTGCATCCAGCTCAATAATATCACCCAACGTGCCTTGATCAATGGCTTGACACACCTCACAAGTTCCGTCAGCTTCACCATCAACTGGATGTAGACAATTTACGGTTTTAGCAAAAATTTTAGCCGCTGAAGTCTTTCCTGTTCCCCGTGGACCAGTAAACAAATAAGCGTGCGAAATTTGTTGCGTCCGCAACGCATTTTGAAGTGTTTTAGTAACCACTTCTTGACCTACCATATCCGCAAATTTTTGTGGTCGCCAAGTGCGATAAAGTGCTTGATACGCCATCTTACTGCTCCCTTCGAATCGACTTAACATTATCACCATGCGATTAAAATCATCTTAAATCGTAGCTATGCTTTCATTTTGCGGTTCAATCCCCCCTAAATTAATTGGGTTTTAAACCACGGAAAGTGTTTTCTTAAATTATCAATATTAATTTAAAGCTTAGATTTTATTTTACCATTATTTGAGAAACAAGCCCACCAAAAAGAACGAACTTGCTAGAAAATAAACAGGAGCGACCGCCTTTCATTTCAGCGTTCTTCAGTTCAAAAAAACAAAAAAAGAGCCCATGGTTATTCAACCACAGCCTCTTGTTAAATTCTACATTAAGGCACAGTATACGATCTCCTTAGTGCTGCTGCCTTCCGACCCTGACACGGTTCGAAGTGCACACTTGCCTTTGTCTTTCGACATCTATAATATTAACATCTTTTAAATCTGACTGCAAGCCATCACTACCTTTTTTAAAAGACATAATTTCTAGCACCTTTTAGTAATCCACTGATTTTAAATATAGCCCGCTTGCTGGTGCCGTCAACCGTGCTTGTTGCCGATCCTTTGCCGCTAATAATCTTGGAATATCATGTACAGACCGACTTCCCATGCCGATTTCAAGTAAGACACCAACCATAATGCGAATCTGATTGTATAAAAATCCCGTTCCCGTGAATTCAAAAATCAATTCATCCTCACTCACTTGCTCCAAATTCGCCCGAGTCACCGTCCGCACCGTCGTTTTGGCCTGATACCCCGCTGCTGCAAAACTTTGCCAATCATGTTCGCCCAAATAATCACCAATCGCCATTTGCATTGCAGCAACATCTAAGCGGCGGGGCCAATAACCAGTATAATTACGGCGAAATGGGTCCCGAAATTCCCGATTGGTCAGTCGATAGCGGTAGGTTTTGGTATGCGCACTATATTGGGCATGAAAATCATCATCGACCCGTTGAATTTGTTTAATTTCAATGTCGTATGGTAACATCGTCGATAAACCTTTGCGCACGCCTTCTTCAGGAATCGCAAAGGGTAAATCAAAATGTGCAACCTGTCCTAACGCGTGGACGCCGGCGTCCGTACGACCTGAACCATGTACTTTTAACGCCGGATCAGGGTCCTTAGCCATGCGGTTCACCGCTTTTTCCAGTTCTCCTTGCACCGTACGTCTACCCGGCTGCACTTGCCAGCCCAAAAAGTCTGTTCCATCATACGCTATCAGCGCCCGATATCTTGGCATTCTTATTTCCTCTAATTTCATCTTAAATTCAAACTACAACTCATCCAAAAATATACCGTAACCAAGCTAAAGCGCAACTAAAAATAATAAAGCTCAGCAAAGCCACAGTGTCATTTATTTGCCAATGATGTTGTCGGTATTTTGTGCGTTCAACATCACCCCGATAACCACGCGCTTCCATCGCATCTCCTAATTCAATTGCCCGTTTAATTGCATTAATAAAGAGCGGAATCAAAACAGGCACAAAGGCTTTGACGCGTTGCAAAAGATTTCCTTCATTAAACCGAACCCCGCGTGCACGCTGCGCATTCACAATCTTTTCCGCCTCATCCAGCAAAGTTGGAATAAACCGTAATGCAATCGATAGCATTAACGCTAATTCGGCCACTGGGACCCCGATTTTTTTCAATGGTTGTAATAATTGTTCCATCGCGTCTGCTAAATCTAACGGCGCAGTTGTGAGCGTCAAAACGGTCGAGATGAGAATAATCAACAAAAAGCGAATAAAAATCGCAATTCCATTCACAACCCCATCTTCAGTAATTTTCAACCAGCCCCACTGCCACCAAATTGGTCCCGTCGTCACAAATAAAATCTGCAAGGCGGTGGTAAACAACATTAAATAAATTAACGGCCGAATCCCGCGCAAATAAACCCGTAATCCTAACCCTGTCATCATAACGACTAATAATGTAAAGGCACTGGCCCACAGGTATGATGGCCAGCTCGTCGCCAAAAAAATCACAAAAATAAAAGCAATACTAACAATCAACTTCACACGGGCATCTAAGCGATGAACTAACGAATGCCCGGGGATAAACCGCCCAATCAATATTTTATTAAACATCGCGGCCTCCTTGAATTTTTGCCACAATTTGGTCTGTCAACTGATCTAAATCAAGCGTCGGCGTTAATGCCACCCCTTTTTGCGTTAACAAATCTGTAAATTGGCGAACCATGGGCACATCCAATTGACGTTCCCGCAGCCACGCACTATCCGCAAAGAT
This sequence comes from Weissella kandleri, assembly GCF_001438705.1. Lineage (GTDB taxonomy): Bacteria > Bacillota > Bacilli > Lactobacillales > Lactobacillaceae > Weissella > Weissella kandleri. The sequence continues at coordinate 43,351 of NZ_JQBP01000004.1, read as the reverse complement.
CTCAGCTGGCGTTCCTTCTTTGACCACGGTCCCCTGCTCAAAAACTACCACATGTTGCGCATATTGTGCGACAAATTCCATCTGATGCGTTACCACGACTACCGTCAAATGACGTTCCTGTTGCAGCCGGGCAAACAAGGCCATTAAATCTGCTTGTCCTTTTGGATCCAAACCAGCTGTGGGCTCATCTAAAATCAGAAGCTCCGGTTCTAAAGCTAACACGCCCGCGATAGCCACGCGTCGCATTTGGCCACCTGACAAATCAAACGGTGACTGGCTTTCAAATTCAGCAGACAAATCGACCAACCTTAATGCTTCCTGTGCTCTTTGTTTAGCTTCAGTTTTACTAGCACCAAAATTTAAAGGCCCAAACATCACATCTGCTAAGACCGTATCCTCAAACAACTGCGCCTCGGGAAATTGAAATACCAGTCCCACGTGCTCCCGTAATTGATTCGTCGTCTTAATCAAGGTATCGGCTTGTAGCGTTTGATTTAGAACTTCCACTTTTCCAACTGTGGGTATGGTCAACCCATCTAGCAATTGTAACGTCGTCGATTTCCCTGAGCCAGTGTGCCCAATTAACGCCGTAAATTGCTGTAATGGAATTTTAAAATTAACATCATGCAAGCCCTCGCTCGCAAACGGCGTCCCAGCTTGATAGGTAAAGCCTACTTCTTGGAAATTAATTGCCATATCCACTCCGCCATTCCTTCCATCGTTTCATATTGGGTTGGTACTGCCACCCCTCGCGCGGCTAATTTCGCTTTTAATTGTTCCGCAAAAGGTACATCTAAGCCGAGCGCTTGTAATTTTTGCGCATCCGTAAAGATTTCATCCGGCGTCCCCGTTTCAACTAATTGACCATCATTTAACACAATCACTTGATCAGCGCTAGCGGCTTCATCAATATCATGTGTAATCGAAATGACTGTTAAATCAGGGCCGAGGTCAGCTTTTAACTGACGGACCTCTTCCATCATTTCAAAACGGCCTTTTGGATCCAACATGGCCGTTGCTTCGTCTAAAATCAAAATTTGTGGCTCAATGGCTAAGGCGCTCGCAATGGCAACCCGCTGCTTTTGCCCCCCCGAAAGATGCGCTGGTTCACGCTCGGCGAACTCCCACATATGCACTTCTTCTAAAACCATTTGGACACGTTCTTGCATCTGCGCATGGGGCATTTGCCGGTTTTCTAAACCAAACGCGACATCATCAGCCACTGTCGCCCCGACAAACTGATTATCCGGATTTTGGAACACCATCCCCACTCGATTACGAATGACATCAACATGCTCATCATCAACCGGAATTTGATCAATTAAAATTTGTCCATCACTGGGGGTTAGCAAATGGTTTAATAATTTAGCCAAGGTCGACTTTCCCGAACCATTATGTCCAATTAAAGCCACCCAAGCCCCCCGGTTCACCGTTAACGATAAATTTTGTAAGGCTGCTTTAGTTTGATTCGGATACGCATACGTTAAATTTTTAATTTCAATTATTTTTTCCATGGTATTTATCCTTTATCAACATTACAAATATATTTTACCAAATCGCTTGCATATCTTGTTACAATAAAAATAACGCTAATCATTTTATCTAAAAATGCTTGGCCAATTTATTAACGAAAAGAGGGTCTTAGCATGGCTGAGATTGATTTATCACACTCAAATGATTATCGAAATGTAACTGATTATTATAAAAATATGTCTGACGAAGCGATTCGGGCCGATTTAGACCACAAACGCAGCCCGGCCGTGTCTATTATGCAAAATTTAACGCATGATTTTAATAAGGCCACTGCAGTCCGCAATAGCAACGCCTTTGCGACCCGTAAATTAATTTTCTTAAATCCTGTCAACCAATCATTTCCAAATCGACCAGAAGGGGCTAAGAAATGGGATCGGCGCGGTTCAGTCGGCACTTATAACTATGAACACGTCGAGCACCATCGCGTGACGGATTACCAACAAGTTTTTGATCAACTGCATGCGGAAGGTTACACCATTTATGCCATTGATAACATTGAAAGCTATCAACCACAAAACCTATTTACCACTCAATTAGCCACGAAAGCCGCCTTTGTCTTTGGTGAAGAACAAATTGGCTTAGCGGACGATTTAATTGCCGCAACTGATCAAATGTTATACATTCCGCAAGCCGGAAGCGTCCGTTCATTAAACGTCTCAGTCGCCCATGGGATTGTGATGGCCTTTTATGCTGCGCAACATCCCCAAAATCCAGCTAACTAACCCCTTAAAAATCATACAAACTATAAAATGAGAGGCTAAAACCTAGTTCCAACCTCTTTTTTATTTTGTTCAATTTACTTTTCAGCTAAATCATTATAACTCGCTTTACTGTCACCAGTAATTAACGTCCCAAGGTTCTTCTCCAGCCAAGGAATTAACCAATGATCGACGCCAAACGAACGCCCCGCCCCATTCATCAGCGCAATTCCCACAAAGGGCAACAGCAGTGCAGAAATTGAAAATGACGTTCCTAGCATGATCAATGAAAGAATTAAGGTTAAAAAACCGGCCAAAGTGGTCATAAATCCAATAAACAATGCGATTCCAACAAGGGCAAAGAAGCCGCCAACACCACTGCCGACTGCGACCCCGGTAATCATTAAGAAAACCCCTGTTGCCAAACGGAGTGGCACAGACCATAAAATATTACCGACATTCGCGACGTTTCCTTGTTGTTCCGGTAACTTAGCGGTACTTTCAAAAATTTCACGCTGAATATATTTAACCATTTGATAAAATGAGCCAATTGATCGTAGGAAATACAAATTACTCCAATGTTTGGCGTGACGGGCCAAGAACCCTGTCATAGCTAAATGAGATTTCCAAACTGCAACCCCATACCGCGACCCCACTGAAATAAAGATGCGTTGCGCGGCCGGCTTCATTTTCTGAAGTTCGCCTTTATCGCGCACCTTTACCTGAATATTGTGCGCTGCGACCTTAGCTTCTTGAACAGCCGTATTTACATTTGATAAACGGTTATCTGCCTTTTGAATCGCATCACCCACGGCATAAACATCTTTTAAGCCCTGTACTTGCATCAATGCGTCAACTTCGACATGCTGTTGTTCGTTCGTCGTAAAGGATAAATTAGTGACTTGTTGGCGTCCTTGCGTCCCACCAGCCCAAATGACGGTGCGACTCATTAATTGCGTGCCGTCGTTTAACACCACGCCCTCCGCAGTGACCGTTTCAACCGTCTGATGTAAATATATTTTCACACCTTGATGCTTTAAATAATTAGCTACTTTCTGACTTATGCGTTTGTCCGCTAGACTAGCTAATATCTGTGGCTGCTTTTCAACCAAGACCAATTCAATTTCACGCTGCCGTAACTGATTAGCCTTTGCCAAAACGCGACGTTCATCCAGTAATTCGCCAAGCATCTGAATCCCAGTATTATTACCACCCACGACCACTAGGCGCAATTTAGCTTGACGTTCTTTTGCTTCTAATTCAATTGCCCCTTGACGCACCATCTCTTCAATCTGGACCCGCAACCGCGTCGCTTGATCCAAACTCCAAAATGGGAACCCGTATTCAGCTACTCCAGGAACTGTAGTCTTAGCTTCGACCCCGCTGGACCAAATTAATTGCTCATATTCAATCGGCCCTACCGACGTCGTCAACGTCTTCGTTTCAACGTCAATTTGTTCCACATGCGTCGTAACAATTTTAACGTTTTTTTGATGCATAAATAATTGGCGTAAATCAAACTGAACATCACTTGATTCAATCCGTTTTGCCGCTACTTCATGCAAACTGGTGCGATAGGTAAAAAAGGGATGATCATCTAAAAGGACAACCTGATATTCTGACTGAGCTTCCAATTGTTGAGCCAATTGATGTGTAGCAGTAACTCCTGCATATCCGGCTCCCACAATGACAATGTTTTTTACCATGGCGCACCTCATTTTATTTATGACTTCCTTTCACCTTATTGTACCTTATTCCCCATAAAAGTGCGATATTGCACGAAATCTCCTTAATAAATTTTAAAAGATTCCCATAAGCCACACTAACCCATATCAAATTTATTTTTCAGGAGGTTTTCATATGCAACAAGGCACATTTAATTGGAGCCTTTTCCTATCGGGAATCCTTTTCGTTCTAATTGCGATACTATCAATCAATATGCCTGGAGCGAACTTACTAGCTTTGGTTATCATTTTTGCGGTCAGAGCCTTTTAAAGGGCACTTTTGAAATTTTCATTTGAAACCGCTGGCTGGCAAAATATTACTGGCCAGAAGGGAACCACTACGCTCGTTTTGGGCGTTCTTGATATTATTATCGGAATTTTCTTCTTCTTTAACTTGTATGCTGGGCTGACAATCCTACCATATATCTTTGCTGCTTGGTTTATCCTCGATTCAATCCATACTTTAATGATCGGTGATATCTACCGTTTAGCAAGTGACGGTTTTTACTGGTTAAAATTAATAATGAGCATCTTAGGATTTATCTTGGGAATTATTTTGCTCTTTGATCCAATTACCTCAGCCTTAACTTTGGCGTTCTTGATTGGCTTTTATTTCATATCAATCGGAATCAACTATATTGTTGAAACCTTTTAAACTGTGCTAAGTAAAATGACGTTGGCTTCTGAGTCAGCGTTTTTTATATTCATGAATAAATTCTTTGTAGCAAAATGAAAAATTTCAGCCAACATTCAACCGCCACCCCAACTGCCAAATGCAGAATAAAAAAGGATAATCGAAATAATATCAATCATCCTTTTATATTTAATGCATTTGAAACCGCAAAGCTGAGCTTAGAATTGGTCAATCAATAATTGACGGATTTCTTCCAAACGAGGTTGGCGAGGGTTTCCGGCAGTACACTGATCGTTATAAACCAAGTCCATCAACTTATCAATTGATGCATCAAAGTCCTTCTTAGAAACACCATTACCTGACAAAGTGGTATCAATATCCAAGGCATCCGTTAACTTCTTGATTTCCTTCAACAAGGCATCGACTAATTCGGCATCATTTTTTCCTTGCAAACCAAGGTGACGTGCGATATCAGCATAATCCTTTTGTGCAGTATAAGTCTCGTAGCGTGGGAACGGTGTCCGCTTAACGTTACCCGTTACCGCATTAAACTTAATTACGTGTGGCATAGCAATTGAAATTGCCAATCCGTGTGGTAAATCAAATTCTCCACCAGTCTTGTGAGCCACTGAGTGGTTAATTCCCAAGAAGGCGTTGGCAAAAGATTGTCCAGCCAAAGTTGCAGCATAGTGCATCTTGGTCCGAGCTTGACGCCCTTCCAAAGTTGGATGGCTTGGGTCATAGTTATATGAAGCAACCAAGTTATCAAAGATCAACTTGATAGCTTGCAAAGCCCATGGACGTGTGAATTCTGAAGACATAACTGAAACGTATGACTCCAAGGCGTGCGACAAAGCATCTAGTCCTGAGTAAGCAACCGTGCGCTTTGGTACCGTCATAACAAATTCTGGGTCAACAATCGCCACTTGTGGGGTCAACTCATAGTCAGCCAATGGATACTTAACGTGGGTTTCGTCATCAGTAATAACCGCGAATGGTGTAACTTCTGATCCCGTCCCTGAAGTGGTTGGGATAGCAACTAACTGCGTTGAACGTGGCTGGTCGAACTTAACAATTCGCTTACGAATATCCATAAACTTTTGTTGCAATTCTCCAAACAAATTCTTCAAAGCATCATCATCTTCCAAGATTCCTGGGTGGGTTGTTGAGTATTCATACAAGAACCGTGAAATCTTTCCGGCATCAAGGGCTGATCCTCCACCAAGGGCAATCACTGTATCAGGCTTAAAGTCTGACATTTGTCGGGCAATTTCAACAGCTTGTGAAATGGTTGGATCAGGGCGCACTGTTCCGTACAATGAAGTCTTAACAGGAGTTGTGCTCAAGTTAAATTGATCCAAGACCTTGTCAACAAAGCCAAATTGAACCATTCCTGGGTCAGCAACGATAAAGGCCCGGCTTACTCCAGTCAAATCTTGCAAGTATGTGATTGAGTTTGATTCGTAGTAAATGTCCTTTGGCAAGCGAACCCATTGTGGCCGGTTACGACGGCGAGCAACGGTTTTAACATTTAGCAAATCGTAAGTTGAAAGATTGTGTGACAATGAATTCTTCCCCCATGATCCAGTTCCAAGCGTCAATGATGGACGCAATGCATCAGTATAGATATCTCCAACGCCACCGATTGAATCTGGTTGGTTAACCAAAATTCGTGAAGCTTCAACGGCATCAGCATATTCCTTAACAAATGGGTCGTCTTGCGCTCCAATTTGAATCGCAGCGTTGTGTCCAGCTCCTTGATAAGCCAACAATGACCGAACGATTGAAATTGCTTCTTGACGTGATCCAGCCTTATAAACTGACAAAACCGGGCTCAACTTCTCAGAAGACAAAGCTTCCCCAATATTCTTCTTATCCAATTCAACTAACAAAACATCAGAGTCAGCAGGAACTGAAATTCCGGCGCGCTTAGCAATATTTTGACCAGACATTCCAGCAACCGGTCCCTGAACCCCATAACCATCGGCGTTCTTAACAAAGACCCCTTCAGCTAACTTTTCGTGATCCTTAGCAGGTACTAAGTAAGCACCTTGCTCTTGCATTTGCTTCATGAACTGATCATAAATGTCAGCTGCCACAACCGCTGAGTTCTCAGTTGCACAAATCATTCCATTATCGAAACGCTTTGAAAGCAACAAATCTTCAACGGCCCGTTCGACATCAGCAGTTGAGTCAATATAAACCGCTCCATTACCAGCTCCAACACCCATTGATGGATTTCCTGAAGTCAAGGCAGCGTGCACCATTGAAGGTCCACCAGTAGCCAAGATTGAGGCAATTCCAGGGTTCTTAATCAAAGCTGTTGTTCCTTCCAAAGAAGGCTTGTCAATCCATTGGATGAAGTTTTCAGGTGCCCCAGCTGCAACGGCTGCGTCATAAACAATCTTAGCTGCATGTGCTGATGACTTTTGTGCTTGTGGGTGGAATGCAAAAACAATCGTGTTACGAGTCTTAGCAGCCAACATTGACTTAAAGATGGCCGTAGAAGTTGGATTAGTTGTAGGAACAATTCCAGCTAAGACCCCAAGGGGAGCTGCTAATTCAACTTTACCAGTTACGCGATCTTCATTGATTACGCCAACCGTCTTGTCATTCTTAATTGCGTTATAAACTGATTCAGACGCGAAACGATTCTTCGTATCCTTATCTTCCACAACCCCACGGCCTGTTTCTTCAACCGCTTCATGGGCCAACAACAATGAGTTCTCAGAACCAGCTAAAGCCATTGCCGCAACAATCTTGTCAACTTGTTCTTGCGTATAAGTAGAAAATTCGACTGCAGCCTTTTGTGCCTTTTCGACCAATGCTCCAGTCATCTTTTCAGCTGCTTCAACTCGCGCAGCCTTTTCTTCAGGCGTTAAAACTTTTTTTGCTTTTTTAGGTGCTTTTGTTTCAGCCATTTGTATATCTCCATTTATTTATATTCTCGTTTGTGCATTTGTTAACATTGATAAGTATAGCACCTTCGTGGTATCTGTCAACACTATTTAACCATCCTTTCGTCCGATTACACGCGGTTATATCCACGTTTTTAACCCATGCATGTGAAATTATTATGTTTGTTAACGCTTTCATTGTTAAAAATTAAAAGCTCGTTTTTTTAACATATTGTGAAATATGATTCAATTATGATTAGCAATTTATTTTTATTTTTTCAATTAAAAAAGCACACCCACCAGCTTAACTGATAGACGTGCTTTATTTCATCACAATTCTTAAATTAAATTGAGCCACTCATAGGAATTAAATTTACCAGATCGCAATCCGATTTTTAGGATCACGCCACATTTGATCATCTGGCTCCACCCCAAAGGTTTCAAAAAACAAATCAAAGTTAGCAACTTGCACATTGACCCGCAACTTAGCTGGCCCATGGACATCAATACTCGTCATCATTTGCATGTATTCCTTCCGGGCTTTCATACGCCAAATGGTTGCCCAGTTAGTAAAGAAGCTTTCAGATGAAAAGACATCCTCTTGTTGTGCCGCAGCTAAAGCCGCTGCAAGCCCACCTAAGTCAGCCACATTTTCCGAAACCGTCAACTTACCATTGACTGGCACACCATATGAATCCAAACCGTCAAATTGATCAACGACTGCCTGTGTTCGCTTTTCAAAGGCCGCATAATCTGCTGGTTGCCACCAGTCATGTAAACTTCCTGTGGCATCAAATGAAGCGCCGTTGGTGTCAAAAGCATGCGAAATTTCATGCGCAATCACCGCCCCAATGCCACCATAATTAGCTGATGATGACTGTTCCAAAGAATAGAACGGTGCCTGCAAAATGGCAGCGGGGAAGACGATTTGATTTTGTTGTGGGTCATAATAAGCGTTAACCATATGCGCTGGCATATGCCATTCCGTCCGATCCACGGGTTGATTCCACTTTGACCATGCTTCTGCAACATTTTGCCGCGTTAACATCATCAAATTTTCAAATAAACCTTTTTGTGGATCAATAACCTTCGCCTGGTAGCGTTTCGGCAAAGTTTCAGAATACCCAATTTTGGCATCAATGGCATTTAATTTCTCAATGGCTGCCATTTTAGTTGCGGGCTGTAACCACGTATTCTCTTCCAAGCGATGTTGATACACATCGATCATCACTTGCACCTTGTGCTCCACGTCGGCCTTAGCCGCAGCCGAGAAATTTTGATGCGCATACCATAAGCCCAAAGCTTGGTTAAATGGACCAGCCGCCAAATAATAAGCGGCTTTTTTAGAAGATGCTGCCTCAGGCGTACCGCTGACATACCGTCCATAGGCTCCGCCGAGTACACGCAAATCATCCGTCAACCAGCCTGTATAACTCAAAGCGGTCTCGACTAACAAGTAAGCCTTCAATTCAGGCCAAGCTTGCTCACCATAAAACTTCTGTGCATTTTGCCAGAAATGTTCTTCGGGTACAATGATTTGATCCGGTTTGGTACCAATGACATCATTCATAAATTGATCCAAATGTAATTGGGGGACCAGACTTGTAAAATCCTGCCAAGCATACGGATGATACAACTTAGCATATTCTGATCCTTCTTCATTTGACAAAACATACTGCGCAATTTTGGCGTCATACGCTAAGGTTTGATTCAATAAAGAATCAATCTCATCGGGCTGATAACCAAACTTTACCAAAATATCTCCCGTAGTCTTCCGATAGACATCCAAAAGTTCCTGCTTTTTGGGGTGATCATCTGCATAATAAGTCGTATCTGGCAAAATAGTTCCTAACGCATCCGCCCACAAAACATTCATTTGAGCATTTTTAAAATCAGGCGCAATCCCTAAAGGTAATGCATTCGGATAGCCTTGAATTTCAAACTCAACTAAATGATCAACGTAATCCGCAAAACTCGTTAAAGCTTCAATTTTTTGCAAAATATTTTGAACCGGTTGAACGCCGACCTGTTGCCGCGCCGCTTGGTCACTCGTTAAATGGTGTAATTTAATAAAATTATTCAAAATTTCATCATCGGGTACATTTTCACCGGCCAACCACTGGTCGGTCGTTTGAAGCATTAATTCTTCAATCTCATCACTTAAATCGTTAAAACCACCGGTCCGGACTTTATCAACTGGAATGTCCACATGTGCGGCCCATTCACCATTGATGGCTTCATAAAAATCATCCTGTTTTCGTACCATACTACATTACTCCCATTCTCTATAATCCGCCTTCTATTATAGGCGGTTTGAGACCACGGGTAAACCACTCACACCCATGACAGATGTCACCTTAGGCTTCCGGTTCAAAAACTACGTGTCCATTTTCAAACGCCTTGATTCGTGCTAAAGCTTCAATACGAACTTGTTGATCATCCAACAAAGTCCGCCCCCGTTGGAACGTCTTTTCAATCACAATCCCTGCACCAACGACTGTCGTCCCCGCTGCCTTGGCGATATCAAGCATACCTTGCACGGCTTGACCATTAGCTAGAAAATCATCAATCAACAAGATTCGCTCCCCCGGTTGGATAAACCGCTTATCAACAATAATATGATTAGTTTCTTGCTTCGTAAATGAATAAACATCAGCTTGATAATTATCATCAGTGAGCGTTAAAGACTTTTTCTTACGCGCAAAAACCAAAGGCACATTCAATGCTAAAGCGGTAAAAACAGCGGGGGCAATTCCAGATGACTCCACGGTTAATACTCGATCCACTTTTTCATCAGCAAACCGGTGCGCAAATTCTTGACCAATCGCTTGCATCAATTGCGGATCAACTTGATGGTTCAAAAAAGTATCCACCTTTAAGACATCTTCTCCTATTACTTTCCCATTCTTTTGAATTCGTTGTTCTAATAATTGCATCGACTTCACTCCTTTTGATTAATAACAAAAAAACGCCCATCGAAAAACGAATGGACGTTAAATACATTCCTTAGTAGTCCACAGCTTAGGTGTGGGTAGGTCTCACCGGCCATTCTCCGATGATTATACTAAGGTTTAATTGATTTAATTAATTGTCTTTAATCTTACTGGAAAACGTTAGAGTTATCAACTCTTTTCCGGTTGAAAAGTTAAAATTGATTTCCCCACTAATTGATTCGTCCGCGCTAACCGATGCTGCTCTTGCAAATTTGCTAATGTAAAAGGCACCACTTGCCCGATTTGGACTTGCCACTTTTTTTGTGCTAAATGATCTAAAACGGATTCCAATGTCGAACGTGAAATCCGAGAATAAGTGTGTTCAACCCGCTTATCATCCGCCAAATCTGCCGGCACCGGCCCCAAAGCTAATAAATGTCCCGTTGGTTTTAAACTGATCACTTCTTTTACGACAACTTCACCACCAATGGGATCTAAAATCGCATCAAAAGCCGGTAATTGCTGATAATCAACGGTATGATAATCCAAGACGTGCGTGGCACCGAGCGCCTGCACCTGCGCGAAATCCTTGGGACTAGCTGTCGCGGTCACCTCGGCCCCGCGTTCCACGGCCGCCTGGACGGCCATGGCCCCAACTTGACCCGCACCACCTTGAATTAAGACTTGCTCACCAGCTTGCACCTTTAAGCGTTCTACAATCATCTGATAGCCGGTTGCGCCACCCAGCGCCACGGCCACCGCCGCCGTATCATCGATCTGTGCTGGAATTTTAGCCAGTACTTTCTCATCAACAGGCACAAATTCAGCATAGGTGTTTAGATGACGGGTAGCAACGACGCGATCCCCCACTTGAAAATCTTTGACTGCAGCGCCCAGTGCTGTAACACGACCTGCCACGCTTGAACCAGGAATGACTGGCCACTTATCATTGGGGCCAAAAACTCCGGCGACATATTTCACATCGTAAGGGTCAATTGCCACCGCATAATTTTGCACCATGACCTGATGATCACCTAATTTAGGTAAAGCAACCTCGGCCATTTCCATCACATCGACTGAACCAAATTGATTAATTTGAACTGCTTGCATAATGCCCTCCTTCAAAATATCATGGGGATTGATCTAAATTTACTTCATCCCCGCCTTTAACATTTTACCAACCACTGGTAATTGTCCCAAATGATCCACTTGTTCACTAGGTACCACAATGGTGTTCGCTGGGTTTTCACCGATACTTCTAAACGCTTCAATGGATTGATTTTGGAAATACTTTTGATCAGCTTGTTGCAATGCATCTTGAATCGTATCAATCCGATATTTTTCCGCATCAGCCCGCGTTTTCGTGGCGTCCGCTTCGGCTTTAGCGGTTGACATCAAAGCATCGTTTTTCGCCTTGGTTGTCAAATCAATCGAACGTGCTTCCCCCTCAGCCTTAGCAATTGCAGCCACCCGTTCCCGATCGGCTGTTAATTGCTTGTCCATTGCCTCTTGAATGGCCCGTGACGGCGTCAATTCATCAATATTAATACGATCCACATTAATCCCGTAGATATTGGTGAGGTCACCAATCGCTAAGCTTAACTCTTGATTGATCTTAGCAGTTGATCCCAGGGCTTCATTCAATTCCATCCGCCCAATAATATCTCGCAAATGTCCGCGCACCAATTGAGCCATTGACTCCACTGAATCCGTATTTTCATACATATATTTCACTGCATCAGTCACATGGTAGTTTAAAGTCACGCTTGCTGATACATCTGCATTATCCTTAGTGATCACTGAATAATTTGGCAACCGCAAAGGCTCCATCGCTAAACTCACCCGCCGAATCCGTTGTAAAAAGGGAACATAAAACGTCAAGCCGGAATTGACCGTACTTTTATATTTTCCCAATGTTTCCCGTAATCCCACATTGTTTTGGGGGACAATTTTAATTCCAAATGGCATACTCTCTACTCCTTCTCCTCTATTCCTGGTTAGCCTCTAAAGTTAAATAAACTTGGTTTCCCTCAATCTTAACCACTCGATACTCAGCCTTTGGGTCAACTTTTGTCGTTCCATCCAATTGATATCGATAATTAATTCCATCCAATAAAACCAAACCTAATTGCTCATCAATCACACGCCCTGAAAGCTTTCTTTGTCCAAATTGACGTTCTTCAAAAGTAGCAGGGGCTGCTACTCCAAATTCTGTGTTTAACAACTGCATAATGTAGTCTGCCACTGAAATTTGCTGATAGTCAGCATATTTTTTAACCGTTTGATATAACTTATCCGTTAAATTTAATTCGATTGTTTTTTCGTCATACATCCCTCCTATGCTCTCTGATTCATATTATAGCATTAGTGATTTTAAAATTTTCTGCGTCGCTCCAATTGCTTTATTTCTTTAATAACCATTATTAAAATATAATAAATGTATAGTATAAGATAGACGGTAACCTTTAATATAAAAAGGTCAGAACAACTTTGGTTCTGGCCTTCAATCGATCAATTTAGTTTGATCTTAATGTGTTTCATTTTTAATCGCTGTTTCCAAAGCAACATGCATCATATTGGCAAATGATGTTTGGCGTTCGGCCGAAGATAACGCTTCACCACGGAAAATATGGTCAGAACAAGTTAAAATGTCCAATGTTTGGATTTTTAACTTCGCCCCTAGCAAATAGAGTCCCGCGACTTCCATTTCCGTTCCCAAAACACCGTAATCACTTAGTTTTTGCATATCAATTTCATCATTATAAAAGCGATCGGCGGCGAAAATATTCCCCACCGTGACCGGAATATCTAATTCTTTAGCGGTATGATAGGCAATATCCAACAATTTAAAATCAGGCACCGTTGAGTAATAAATCCCGGGACCAAAAGTATTGGCGACAACTGAAGAATCAGTCGAGCCTCCTGAAGCTAAAACAACGTCACCCAGTTGCAAATCGGGGGCCATCCCTCCAAATGAACCTACCCGCATGATGGTTTTAACCCCATATTCCTTCACTAATTCATTAATATAGATTGACATTGAAGGGATTCCCATTCCAGAACCCTGTACTGATATCCGATGTCCTTTATACGTTCCCGTAAAGCCTAAGGCCCCACGAACTCCATTCACTTGCACAACATCTTCGAGAAAATTATCAGCAATGTATTTTGCCCGGAGTGGATCACCAGGTAAAAGTACTGTCTCAGCGTAATCGCCCATCTTCGCTTCATTATGCGGAGTTGCCATAGTCTTATCTCAACTTTCTTTTAGTTTAAATCTCACAAGCTAGCGTCAAACCTACTGAACGGTTTCTTATTTAATCACCGCATGAATCAGTTCTGGCTTCGTCGCTTCTGGTCCAATTTCAACATGCTCTAAAACATAATCAATAATATCTGGAATTTGTTTCTTTTCCGTTGCAATTGTCATCAAGCTCTCGCCCACTGAGACTGGATCACCCAATTTCTTGTGCAACGTAATACCAACACCATAATCCAAAAGATCATCCTTCTTAGTACGGCCACCACCAAGCCGCATGGAAGCAATTCCAATAGCGTTGGCATCTAAGCGTGCTACATAACCCGTAGCTGGAGCAGGTACTTCGACTTGATATTGAGCATGTGGCATCAAACTATAATCATTTAAGACGGAAACATTCCCCCCTTGGGCCGTAATCATTTCGCCAAACTTAGCTAAAGCCGAGCCGTCCGCTAAGGTTCCTAACAACATTTCACGCGCGGTCGCTTCATCATCAGCTTGATGCGCCATCATCACCATCGGTACCGCCAAGGCTAACGTCACCTCTAACAAATCAGCCGGCGCGTCACCCTTTAACATATCTAAGGTTTCTTCGATTTCTAGAGTATTACCGATCTTATTTCCCAACGGCTGATTCATATCGGAAATCACCGCTTGCATTTGCATGCCGGCTTCACGACCGATTTTAACCATAATTTGCGCTAAAGCTTCGGCTTGCGCTTGCTCTTGCATAAAGGCTCCTGCTCCAGTTTTCACATCCAAAACCAAAGCGTCATTACCGGTTGCCAATTTCTTAGACATAATCGAAGCGGCAATCAAGGGAATTGAGTCCACCGTCGCCGTCACATCACGCAAAGCATATATTTTCTTATCTGCTGGGGCAATATTACCCGTTGCGCCGATAATGGCGGTTCCAACTGTTTTAATTTGTTGTTTAAAATCTTGTTCGCTGATTTCGACTTGGTAGCCGGGGATGGCTTCGAGCTTGTCTAACGTGCCACCCGTATGTCCGAGCCCACGTCCCGAAATCATTGGTACTTTAATTCCCAAAGCAGCTAGCATCGGGGCCAAAGGTAAGCTAACTTTATCACCCACCCCACCAGTCGAATGCTTGTCGACTTTCACGCCTTCTACATCACTAAAATCAATTACATCACCCGAATGCATCATGGCTAAGGTTAAATGTGTTAATTCTGGCAGGGTCATCCCCGTAAAATAGGTTGCCATTAAAAACGCGGAAATTTGATAATCCGGAATCTGATCAGCAGTAATATCTTTAATCATCGTTTCCAATTCGGCCTGCGATAATTCTTCATTATTTCGTTTTTTCATCAAAGTTTCAAGCATTGTCATAATGAATCCTCTTTATTTCAAAGCAGTTAAGAAGCTAGTTCCAACTTGATTACCAACCTTAAAGTTATCCAAAACGGTTGCCCCAAAGTCCGAATAACTCTCACGAATTCCTAGCGATCCATGCTGTTGCATTGAAGGTGAGTAAGCTAGAACTGGCACTTGTTCGCGTGTATGATCTGAGCCTTTAAAGCCGGGATCATTTCCGTGATCAGCCGTAATTAACAATAAATCATCAGGACGCAACGCCTTCATCACTGACCCTAAGCGCCGATCAAAATCCATTAAGGCCTTGCCCATTCCTTCTGGATCACGCCGATGACCATACAAGGTATCAAAATCCACTAAATTCGTAAACGCAAAACCAGTAAAGTCTTGTTGTAAGACATGCTCAACATGATCCATGCCATCCATATTCGATTCATTATGATATCCTTCATCAATTCCTTGACCAGAGAAGATATCATTAATTTTTCCAATCCCAATCACCTTTTGTCCAGCAGCTTGCAACTTAACTAAATCAGTTGCACCCGTGGGGGCCAAGGCAAAGTCATGCCGGTTAGCGGTCCGCTTGAAATTATCTGCTTGCGTCCCAACAAAGGGACGTGCAATAATGCGTCCAATAATATCAGGAGCTTCATTCACTAATGAACGCGCATATTCACAAATCTTATACAATTCTTCGACGGGGACGACCTCTTCATGCGCCGCTATTTGTAACACTGGATCAGCGGAGGTATAGATAATCAAGGCACCTTCTTTAACTGCCTGCTCGCCATAATCCTTGATTACTTCAGTCCCTGAATACGGACCTTTAGCAATTACAGGACGGCTTGCAAAGGCTGAAATTTTATTAATCAAAGCTTTCGGAAAACCATTCGGATAAGTACTTAATTCATGCATCATAGGCAAGCCCATCATTTCCCAATGTCCATCCAAAGAATCCTTTCCAGCTGAAATTTCAGTCATCTTGCCATAATAACCCACTGGTTGATCAATTGGCTCAACCCCTAAAATTGGATTATCAGACCGAATATTCCCAAGCCCAATTTTTTGAAGATTAGGGAGCGCCCAATTCCCTTGAAAATGTTCTCCAATATGCCCTAAGGTATCTGCCCCTTCATCGTCGTACTTGGCTGCGTCCGGCGCTGTACCAATTCCAATTGAATCTAACACAATTCCAAAAACACGCTTATACATTTGCTTTACCTCTTTTTTACGCGACTTTAAAAAACATGAATTTTAACGATAACCAAAAAAAGCCTAGACACGATTAGTATCCAGGCCCCTGTTGGTCACCTTCGTTGTTAATCGTGATATACAATCACAATTTTAAACATTTTTTAGTAATTACTATCTGAGACTTCATCATTCATAATGGCAACTGAAGCTGAAACACCTAGGCGGGTTGCTCCGGCTGCAATCATCGCATCGGCTTCTGCGCGTGAATGGATACCACCTGAGGCCTTCACACCCAAATCAGGGCCTACTGTCTCACGCATCAGCTTAACATCTTCTGCCTTCGCTCCTGAAGTTGAAAAGCCAGTTGAAGTCTTAACAAAGTCAGCGCCACCATTCAATGTATCCTTTGAAGCACGGACAATCTCTTCTTTCGTTAACAAAGCCGTTTCAATAATGACCTTCAAAATGGCGTGCCGATCATGCGCAGCTTTGGCTAATTGCGCAATTTCGTCGGTGACCATGCGATCATTACCACCCTTGAGTTCTCCGATGTTAATCACCATATCAACCTCGGTCGCTCCGTTTTCAATGGCATCAATGGTCTCTGCCACTTTAACTGCCGTTGTATTAGCCCCTAGCGGGAACCCAATCACTGTACATACATTGACCTCTGTATCTTTGAGTTGTTCTGCTCCATAAGCCACCCAATAAGGATTGACGCAGATTGAAGCAAAATCATATTCTTTTGCTTCATCAATAATGGCTTGAATCTGTGCTTGCGTGGCATCAGCCTTCAACAAGGTGTGATCCATGTATTTTGCTAATTCGTGCTTAGTTAATGACATAATAATATCACCTTTCAAAAAATAAAATTATTTTAGGAATGCCCAACTTCCTAGCACTGGTAGTCTCCTCGCCACATCACTACCAACCCGCAGACGTTCGCCAATGTAAACGTTTACAATCATTATTGTAGCACATCTAAAATTAACACTCAATCATTTTCCTAATTTTATAGACAACGTTCTTTTTAGCCTAAATAAAAAGGACATGCCAGAAAACCGCCATGTCCTATCACCTCGCATCAACTGCTAGTTTATTAATAAATCAAATGAATTAAAGTGACTGCCAATCCCACTTGGAAAATAATGGTCACTAACCCATAACCTAAATATTTTACGCCTGATCCAGCAATCGTTTTCCACTTTAAATTCAACCCAATCCCGGCCAAATTCACCACACCAAAGAAACCAGTGACGGCTTTGGCCCCATGTACCGTTGCTTGTGGTAACGTGACCACAGAACTAACGAGCAACAAAATCAAGAATGCATAAATAAACCAAGGTACTAGCTTATACACTTTAATCGGCGGCACGGTTTGGGTTTCACCCAGCGCTTGTTGTTCATGCCTTTGCGCTGAACGCGACATCAATAACACTACCACTGAAAGTAAAATTACGCGCAACATTTTATACAACGTCGCGTAACCAACCACATTAATATTAACCAAAGATGCCGTTCCAATGACTTGCCCCACTGACTGGACGGTTCCCCCAATTAATGCCCCGACTAAAACATCGCTGTGTGGAAAAATTGCTGGCCCTAAAGCTGGCAAGACAAATAAAAGCACAACTCCGGATAACGATACGGTCGCTACCGCTGTCCGCCGTTGATCATCGGAAGCTTTAATTTCCGGAGCGACTGCTGCAATCGCGCTGGATCCACAGACAGCGTTTCCGGATCCCATCAACATCCCCGACTTTCGGTCAACTTTAAATAAGACTTTTCCAATCCACATGACAAAATAAATCGTCATAGTCATCATCAAAACAATGTATAGGATTCCTTGCCAACCTAAGGCTTCGATGGTGGCTAAAGTAACTTCCATTCCCAATAGAGCAATCCCAATTTCAATCGGATATTTTTCGGACCATTTAACTCCCGCAGTTAATTGCGGTTGTGTCAGCAACGTATTCCCTAAAAAAATTCCTAACAATAACGCAATGGCTTCCGCCCCTAAACTCGGAATGTATCGACTCAACCACTCGGCCAAAATTGAAACTAATAAAGTTACGCCAATCCCCAACCACATATTTCGCTTAATTCGCAAGATTCATACCCTTCTTCCTCTTTGATATATATAACTTTAAATCGTTTTTTATAATTAGTAAAATAGATTATAATAATGTTTATCATTAATAATTTTAATGGAGACCAATATGTTTGAACTATTTGAAACTTTTATCACCGTCTATGAAACTAAAAGCTTCACCCGGGCGGCCCAGCATCTCTTTATTTCTCAACCAACCGTCAGCGTGCGCATTCAAAAATTAGAGGGTGAGCTGCAGACCCCTCTTTTTACGCGAGATCAAAATCATCGGGTTCGCCCAACCGAAGCGGCGACCATGTTGTATCCACAAGCTTTAGAATATTTAGCCAATTGGGAACAAGTCCAAATGCAAATTCGCCAACGTTCGCTAGCCAAAACGTCATTTAAAATCGCAGTATCACACAGTGCTGCGACCAGTGTCATGCCTGAAATTTTCAAAAAATTACAACCCTTTTTACCCGAATTAAATCTAACTATTAATATGCAAAATTCCGAAAAAGTTTTCCAATTAGTTGCCGACCACGATATTCATTTTGGCATTATCGAAAAACCAATTCGTGGTGACCTAACGCAAAGCTTCCCCCTCTTTAGTGATGAATTAGTTTTGGCGGGTTACCCAAAGACACAAACCTTTTTCATTCGGGAAGCGGGATCTGGCGTTAGTCACTATACACAACAATTTTTAAAAACAAACCCATTCCCCATTGAACACATTATCCCCATGAATAGTAACGATATGATTATTGCCCACCTCAAAGCCGGACTGGGGGCATCATTAATTTCTAAGCGTTTCGTAACGGATTCCCTCCCCTATCAATATTTATCCGATCAATATCAGCGCATTTTTTACGGTTTAGCGTACCTCGACGAACACGACCCCCTCGTTTTAAAAATCATTGATCTTTTAAAGTACAGCTATCCGTTTCAAAATAATGCAGCAGCTAAATAAGCCAAACAAAAAGGCATGTCCCTGCGGGCATGCCTTTTGTGTTCATTCACTTAACAATTACAATTGCATTGAATTTTCAATATCTGAGATCGAAGGAATACTTGATCCCTCATCTGCTGCAACAATGGGTTCTGCTTCAAGCTTTGGCTTAACTGAGCGATACTCTGGCATTCCGGTTCCAGCT
Source organism: Weissella kandleri (assembly GCF_001438705.1). Taxonomy (GTDB): domain Bacteria; phylum Bacillota; class Bacilli; order Lactobacillales; family Lactobacillaceae; genus Weissella; species Weissella kandleri. The sequence goes on along the minus strand of NZ_JQBP01000004.1, from coordinate 23,898 downwards.
GGAATCAACTTACCAATAATAACGTTCTCCTTCAAACCAACCAATGGATCATTCTTTCCACGAATAGCGGCATCCGTCAAGACACGTGTTGTCTCTTGGAAGGAAGCGGCTGACAAGAATGAATTCGTCTCCAATGAAGCCTTCGTAATTCCCAAAAGCACTGGACGCGCAGTAGCTGGCAAATTACCATTCTTTAACGCATCAACGTTAGCTTCACGGAATTGCGCGATATCCAACAAAGTTCCAGGCAACAAATCAGTATTTCCAGGATCCATGACGCGCACCTTACGCAACATTTGCCGGGCCATAACCTCAATGTGCTTGTCGCCGATTTCAACTCCCTGCATCCGATAAACTTGTTGAACTTGTTCAACGATATAGTTTTCAGTTGCCATCGTATCCCGCACCTTAATGATTTCCTTTGGATCAGCTGACCCTTCAGTAATCGTATTACCACGGTGGATATGATCTCCTTCGGCATACTTCATCCGTGCTGTCATTGGCAAAGTGTAAGACCGAGTATCGGTTTCACCCTTAATAGTAACTTCCTTAGTCCGATCAGCTGGATTTTCTTCAATTGATTCAACAATTCCAGAAACTTCAGAAATAGGCGCTTGCCCCTTAGGGTTACGAGCCTCAAAGATTTCCTGCACACGAGGCAATCCCTGTGTGATATCGTCTCCGGCAACTCCACCAGTGTGGAACGTCCGCATAGTCAATTGAGTACCAGGTTCTCCGATTGATTGAGCAGCAACCGTACCAACGGCTTCTCCAATTTCAACCACATCACCAGTCGCCATGTTGCGACCGTAACAACGCACACAAACTCCGTGCTCAGTGTTACAAGTAAAGGCCGAACGAATGTTAACAGTCTTAATTCCTGCAGCATCAATTGCCTTAGCGATGTCTTCATCGATCATTTGGTTATGTTCAACCAAAACTTCACCAGTTTCAGGATCAACCACCGTCTTTTGAGCGTAACGTCCTAAGACCCGGTCGTACAATGGCTCGATAACTTCATTTCCATTCATAATGGCAGAAACATCCAAACCACGATCAGTACCACAATCATCTTCACGGATAATAACATCTTGAGCCACGTCAACCAAACGACGGGTCAAGTATCCTGAATCGGCAGTCTTCAAGGCTGTGTCGGTCATCCCCTTACGAGCCCCGTGGGTTGAGAAGAACATTTCCAAAACTGACAATCCTTCACGGAAGTTTGCAATAATTGGCAACTCCATGATCTTACCATTAGGCGCAGCCATCAAACCACGCATTCCGGCCAATTGCGTAAAGTTAGAAATGTTTCCACGCGCTCCAGAATCTGACATCATGAAGATATTGTTGTCTGGCTCGAAATGCTCAATTAGCTTTTCAGTAATATCATCCTTGGCCTTATTCCAAATATCAATTACGCGGTTATAACGCTCGTCATCAGTAATCAAACCACGCCGGAATTGCTTTGAAACAGTTGAAACTTTAGCGTGCGCAGCTTCGATAATGGCTGGCTTTTCCTTCAAGTCCGTAACGTCGGCCACTCCAACCGTCAATCCAGACTTAGTTGACTCTTCGTAACCAAGATCTTTCATCCGGTCCAAGAGCAATGACGTCTCAGTAACCTTATAAATCTTGTAGACTTCGGCAATGATATCTGACAAGTATCCCTTCTTAAAGGCGCCATAGATTGGCGTATTTTGCATATACTCATTAATATCTTGACCTGGCTCTAAGAAGAATTTGTCATCAATTTGATGCAAATTATCCTCACTTGGTTCGTTCAAGTATGGGAAGTCGACTGGCAAAATATCATTGAAAATCAACTTACCAACCGTTGTAACCATAATCTTGCTACGTTGGTCATCCGTAAATGGCTTATTAGCATCAAATGATGAAGTTTGCACTCCAACCCGTGTATGCAAGTGAACATACTTATTTTGCAAAGCTGTCCGCGCTTCATTGATGTCTTTGAAAATCATTCCTTCTCCTTCACGACCAGCTTCTTCAGTCGTCAAGTAATAATTTCCAATAACCATGTCCTGTGATGGCGCAACGATTGGCTTTCCATCCTTTGGTGCCAAAATGTGGCCAGCTGCTAACATCAAAAGCCGTGCTTCAGCTTGAGCTTCATCTGAAAGTGGCAAGTGAATGGCCATTTGGTCTCCGTCAAAGTCGGCGTTATAAGCTTCGGTAACCAATGGGTGCAAACGCATCGCTTTACCTGAAACCAAGACTGGTTCAAAAGCCTGAATTCCCAAACGGTGCAATGTTGGGGCACGGTTCAAAAGCACTGGGTGCTCTTTAATTACGTCTTCCAACACGTCCATCACGTCATCATCTTTACGATCAATCTTGCGCTTAGCAGCCCGAATGTTGCCAGCCAATCCACGTGATACCAATTCCTTCATAATGAATGGGCGGAATAATTCCATGGCCATTTGCACAGGCAACCCCATTTGATTCATCTTCAAGAACGGACCAACATCAATAACTGAACGTCCTGAATAATCAACACGCTTTCCAAGCAAGTTTTGACGGAAACGTCCTTGCTTACCCTTCAACATATGTGAAAGAGACTTCAATGGACGATTTCCTGGTCCGGTAACTGGACGTCCACGCCGGCCGTTATCGATCAAGGCATCAACTGCTTCTTGCAGCATCCGCTTTTCGTTTTGCACGATAATTCCAGGCGCATTCAAGTCCAACAAACGCTTCAAACGGTTGTTACGGTTGATAACCCGGCGGTACAAATCATTCAAATCAGACGTGGCGAAACGACCACCTTCCAATTGAACCATGGGTCGCAAATCTGGTGGGATAACTGGAATAACATCCATAACCATCCACTCCGGCTTGTTTCCAGACTTAACAAAGGCTTCAATAATATCCAAACGCCGCACTGCGCGCACACGCTTTTGACCAGTGGCTTCACGCAATTCTGCCTTTAATTGTTCAACTTCACCTTCTAAGTCAGCTTGTTCCAACAAAGTCCGCACCGCTTCAGCTCCCATTTGAGCCTTAAAACGGTTACCAAAAGTAGCCTTGTTTTCACGATATTCACGTTCTGACAACAATTGCTTTGTAACCAATGGTGTATCTCCACCATCTGTTACGACGTAAGATGCAAAGTAGATTACTTCTTCCAATTGCCGTGGTGACATATCAAGCACCAAGCCCATCCGTGAAGGAATTCCCTTAAAATACCAAATGTGTGATACAGGGGCTGCTAATTCGATGTGCCCCATCCGCTCGCGACGAACTTTAGCTGAAGTAACTTCAACTCCACAACGGTCACAGACAATTCCTTTATAACGAATCCGCTTGTATTTTCCACATGCACATTCGTAATCTTTTGTTGGTCCAAAGATTCGCTCATCAAACAGCCCATCTTTTTCAGGCTTTAATGTTCGATAATTGATTGTCTCTGGCTTTTTGACTTCACCGTACGACCAGCTACGAATCTTGTCTGGACTAGCCAAACCGATTTGCATGCTTTCAAACTTATTGACATCAATCAATGTTTTGACCCCTTTCAATCTAGATCCTTATCTTTATAAGTCACGTCTTAAACTATTCTTCAGTTGTGTTAGTGGCTGGGGTATCTGACTTTTTACCATCATCCGCAAAGCCTTGTGCCAACTTTTGTGCTTGTTCAGTTGCAACTTCGATGTTGACAACTGAATCATCTTCATCCATATCGCGCAATTCAATTTCACGCTGATCAGTATCTAAGACCTTCATATCCAAACCAAGTGACTGCAATTCCTTAACCAAGACCCGGAATGACTCTGGCACACCTGGCTTTGGAATTTGTTCACCCTTAACGATAGCTTCATATGTCTTAACACGTCCGATCACGTCGTCGGACTTATACGTTAAGATTTCTTGCAAGGTGTGCGCTGCTCCATAAGCTTCTAACGCCCAAACTTCCATTTCTCCAAAACGCTGTCCTCCAAATTGAGCTTTTCCACCCAAAGGCTGTTGTGTAACCAATGAGTAAGGCCCGATTGAACGTGCGTGAATCTTATCATCAACCATGTGCGCTAGCTTCATGTAGTGCATAATTCCAACTGAAACGCGCTTATCAAAGGCTTCTCCGGTCCGACCATCATACAAAACAGTCTTTCCATCAGCTGGCAAACCAGCTTCCTTAACGGCTTCCCAAATATCTGAGTCACGCGCCCCGTCAAAGACAGGTGATGCGATGTGAAGTCCAAGTTCACGGGCTGCCATTCCAAGATGCAACTCCAAAACTTGTCCGATATTCATACGTGATGGCACACCCATGGGTGACAACATAATATCAATTGGCGTTCCATCTGGCATGTATGGCATGTCTTCAGAAGGAACAATCACTGAAACCGTCCCCTTGTTTCCGTGACGACCGGCCATCTTGTCACCAACTTGAATCTTACGACGTTGGGCAATGTAGACCCGGACCATACGGTTAACACCTGGGGCTAACTCATCCCCATTTTCACGCGTAAAGATCCGCACATCTTGAACGACTCCGCCACCACCATGTGGCACCTTCAAAGATGTATCTCGAACTTCACGAGCCTTTTCACCAAAGATGGCGTGCAACAAACGCTCTTCAGCTGATAATTCAGTCACTCCCTTAGGCGTAACCTTACCAACCAGAATGTCACCATCTTCAACTTCAGCCCCAATCCGAATCGTTCCATCTTCATCCAAATTCTTCAATTGGTCTTCACCAGTATTTGGAATTTCGCGGGTAAATTCTTCAGGGCCAAGCTTTGTATCACGTGCCTCTGATTCATATTCTTCGATGTGAATTGAAGTGTAAACGTCATCACGAATCAAACGTTCGTTAATAATGATGGCATCCTCAAAGTTATATCCTTGCCAAGTCATAAAGGCAATCAATGGGTTTTGTCCCAAGGCTAATTCACCTTGTTCCATTGATGGTCCATCCGCAATCACTTCATCGGCATCAACTTGATCGCCGACGCTGACGATTGGGCGTTGGTTATAGTTCTTTCCGGCATTTGACCGACGGAACTTCATCAACTTGTACTTATCAAGTGAACCATCTTCACGCCGAACCCGAATTTCGCGACCGTCAACGTACTCAACAGTCCCTGGGTGGCTCGCAATCATTGCGACTCCGGCGTCATGGGCAGCCTTGTATTCAATTCCCGTTCCAATCAATGGAGCATGGGGATTGATCAAAGGCACCGCTTGACGTTGCATGTTGGCTCCCATCAAAGCACGATTTGAGTCATCGTTTTCCAAGAATGGAATAGCCGCCGTGGCAACGGCAACAATTTGTTTAGGTGAAACGTCCATGTAATCGACTTGGTCAATGGAAACTTCGATATTTTCATCCCCACGTCGGGCCAAAACTGTATCTGTCGCAAATGAACCATCTTCATTTAAGACTGAGTTTCCTTGCGCAACCGTGAAGTTATCTTCTTCATCCGCTGTTAAGAAGTCAATTCGATCGGTAACCTTATGATCTTCCCATGAAACACGGCGGTATGGAGTTTCAATAAATCCATATTTATTAACTTTCCCATACGTAGCTAATGAATTAATCAATCCAATGTTAGGACCTTCAGGCGTTTCAATTGGATCCATTCGTCCATAGTGCGTATAGTGCACATCTCGAACCTCATATCCGGCCCGGTCACGCGTCAAACCACCAGGTCCCAAGGCCGACAAACGCCGCTTATTCGTCAATTCTCCCAAAGGATTAGTTTGATCCATAAACTGTGAAAGTTGTGATGAACCAAAGAATTCCTTAACTGCCGCAACGACAGGGCGAATATTAATCAATTGTTGTGGCTTAACCGTTTCCGGATCTAACGTCGTCATCCGTTCACGAACAACTCGTTCCATCCGAGTCAAACCAATTCGGAAGGTGTTTTGTAGCAATTCACCCACCCGACGAATCCGCCGGTTTCCAAGGTGATCGATATCATCCACATTTCCAATTCCATATGGCAAGTTCAAGAAATAATTCATTCCGGCGATGATATCGGCGGGTTGAATTGTCCGAACGTCATCAGTAATGTGTCCGTTTGAAATGACGGGCAACGTTTGCTCAGGATCAGTTGGGTCTTGTACCAAAATCGTTTGCAAAATCATTGGAGTTGAAACAACCGCATCATCAGCTGGCGTGTACGTTGCTGTCTTGAAATTAGGATTTTGCAAGTAAGGCTTCAATTGCCCCAAAACTTGCTTATCCACAACTGTTCCCTTGGCTGCAATAACTTCTCCAGTTTCTGGATCAGCTAAAGTCTCACCCAAAGTCAACCCAAGCAACCGGTTTTCCATTGCCAATTTCTTGTTAGCCTTATAACGTCCGACCATGGCAAGATCGTACCGCTTAGGGTCAAAGAAACGTGCTACCAATAAGTTACGAGAAGCATCAACCGTCTTTGGCTCTCCTGGACGCAACTTTTCAAAGATATCCTTTAAGGCTTCTTCAACTCGTGAGTCGTTTAAATCCTTGTGCACATCTTTTTCAAGGGTCAAATTAATTGAATCATATTGATCCCCTAAAATTTGCAAGATTTCATGATCTGATCCATAACCTAGGGCACGCACCAATTCAGTAATTGGTAGCTTACGCGTCCGGTCAATCCGCACGTAGCTCAAGCCCTTTGCATCAGTCTCATATTCCAACCATGCTCCACGAGATGGAATATAAGTAGTTCCATAGCGAGGACGGCCGTTCTTATCATTTTCAACATTATAATAAACACCTGGTGAGCGCACTAATTGTGAAACGATAACTCGTTCGGCACCGTTAATAATAAACGTTCCACTTGGCGTCATCTTAGGGAAATCACCGAAGAAGACTGCATCTTCTTGGATTTCACCAGTTTCATGATTAGTTAACCGTAATGTTACTTCCAAAGGCGCTGAGTAATTTGCATCATGCATGCGCGCCTCTTCTACTGTGTACTTTTCGTCTTTCAACTTATAGTCCACAAATTCCAAGGTTAATTTACCTTGGTAGTCTTCGATTGGCAAAATATCATTAAAAATTTCACTCAACCCTTCATCCATAAACCAATCATACGAATCTTTTTGAATCGCAATCAAATTTGGCAAGTCCAAGACTTCTTTAATTCGCGCATACGAACGCCGAACTCGGTGCTTACCGTACTTAACTAAATGATGTTCTGCCAAGTTTCCCACCTCACTAAAATTTTGGTCACTGTGTACCTGCGAAATATTACATTTTGGTTACAAATTGTGCACTCCGCTCATTTTTAAGCGCAAAAAAGATAATAGCATCCGTTTTCCGTCAAATGCTATTATCTTTGATATCTAGCCATTTAGGGACAATATTTCCTAAACTGCCTTGTTAAATACACAGTTAAACTAATATAAATATACCACTTTATACAAACTTTTTCAATCAAGCCGCATCTAGCAGCCTATCATTCCATGTTATGTGTTTTTAACTATTAATTTTTAAATGTAATTTCACCCTTATGGGCACCAATTGTCACCAATTGGTTTGGTTTAATTTTACCAGCTAAGACCTGCTCACTCAACTCGTCTTCAATCTTAGTTTGCAAAGCGCGCCGCAAAGGTCTTGCTCCATACTCTGGATCAAACCCTTCGTCTGCAATCAAAGCCACCGCTGCCGGCGTAATCTTGATTTGATAATTTTGTTCAGCCATTCGCGCCACTAATTGATCCGCTAAGAGGCGCACAATAGCTTTCACTTCTGGTTTGTCCAAAGCCTTAAAGACCACGACTTCATCCAAACGATTAATAAATTCTGGCTTGAAGGCCTCCTTTAAGGTTTGACGAACCACCTGATTCATACGTTCATAATTATTAACATCATTATTGGCACCAAACCCAACGGTCTTTTCATCACGAAGGCGGGTCGCTCCCAAATTCGAGGTCATAATGATAATCGTGTTTCGAAAATCAATCTTCCGCCCCTTAGCATCGGTCAGATATCCATCATCAAACACTTGTAACATCAAATTATAAATATCAGGGTGTGCCTTTTCCGCTTCGTCTAGCAAAATCACTGAATATGGATGACGTCGAACTTTTTCAGTTAATTGACCGCCTTCTTCAAAGCCGACATACCCGGGCGCAGCTCCTACCAGCCGACTAGTTGAATATGATTCCATGAATTCAGACATATCAACACGAATCATATTATCTTCAGAACCAAATACTGTCTCAGCCAAAGCTTTCGCTAGTTCCGTTTTTCCAACTCCAGTGGGTCCCAAGAACATAAAAGTTCCCATTGGTCGGTTCGGACTTTTCAGTCCAGATCGCGCCCGACGAATCGCGCGGGCAATCGCTGAAACAGCCTCATCTTGACCAATCAAACGCTTATGCAATTCACTTTCCAAATTCAACAAACGCTCTTTTTCGTTTTGCGTCATTTGTTGCACTGGAATTCCCGTTTGCTCCGATAAGACTTCTGCCAAATCTTCTTCTTTAAGCGCAACTGCATACTGATGATCCACTTGTTCATTACGCTGTTTCTCTAACTTTTTCTTTTGTGCTAATTCTTTTTTACGCATTTGTGCAGCCAATTCAAAATCAAAGCTCTCCAAAGCAGCTTCTTTTGCGTTCTTGAAATCTTCAATTTTTTCTTCCAAAGCACTAATTGGTGTTGCCGCAACATGATTTTCAATTTGAACTTTAGCTGCTGCTTCATCTAATAAATCAATCGCCTTATCAGGCAAAAATCGGTCTGGCATATAGCGAACCGACAAGTTCACAGCCGCCGCAACTGCCTCATCACTAATCTGTACTTGATGATGTGCCTCATAACGAGGCTTCAATCCACGCAAAATTTCAATCGCATCAACTTCACTAGGTTCATCAATTTGAACTTTCGCAAAACGCCGCGCCAAAGCAGCATCAGTTTCAATATATTTTTGATATTCGTCTAGCGTTGTTGCCCCGATGACTTGAACTTCACCTCGCGCTAGCGCCGGCTTTAATAAATTGGAAGCATCAATCGCTCCCTCAGCTCCACCGGCCCCAATCAAAGTATGCAATTCGTCAATAAACAAAATCACTTGTCCGTTTTCATGAACTTCTTCTAAAATATTTTTAACCCGATCTTCAAACTCGCCACGGAATTTAGTCCCAGCAACCAAGCGACCCATTTCGAGCATCATCAAACGTTTATGCGCCAAAGATTCAGGAACTTCGCCTGCCACAATCAGCTGCGCTAATCCTTCGGCAATTGCCGTTTTACCAACCCCAGGTTCGCCAACTAGCACCGGATTATTTTTAGTCCGCCGCGCCAAAATTTGTGTCACCCGTTTAACTTCTGGCTCACGCCCAATCACGGGATCCATTAATTCATTGCGGGCTTGGTCCGTCAAATCGCGGGCCAAGCTGTCTAACGTTGGCGTTTCACCTGGTTCGCGCTTTTGTCGCTTAGGACCAAATAGATTTTCTTTTTTACTGTTATCAGGCAATGGGGCTCCCATCATTTGCAAGGTCGCCTGCTTCACATCAGACGGTGTCAAGCCAAGCTCACTAATAATACGCGCTGATAAAATATTTTCATCATCGAGTAAAGCAAACAAGAGATGCTCCGTACCTACTTCTGTCGCTTTTAATTCTGCTGCCTTGGCTTCAGCCTTTTGCATCACAACTAATGCTTTCGGTGAATAATCACGTTCAGCATGCTTATTCCGTGGTGCCATGCCATAGCCAGTCAAATCTTCAATCTCTTCTTGAATATCTCGATCGGTCACATGAAAGCTCAACAAAATTTCTTGACCCGCATTTTTATCATCCGTGGTCATCATCCCAACCATTAGATCCTCAGTTCCAACGACCTGATGCCGAAAATGACGCGCCCACAGTTGAGCCTGGGCTAATACCGCTTGTAATTTATCTGTATATTGTTGACTCATTCTTCGTCCTCCCGCTCTAAATCAAAGCTCAGTTGTTTCAAAGTTTGTCGCATTAAATGCGCCCGTTGTTGCTTTGCTGTCCGATCCGATCCCAAGGCCTCCAAACAGGTTTCCAGCAACCGTACTTCACGTTTGCTAACCCACCCCGTCTGTCGGAGCCATCGTAATAGTATCTGGCACTCTGGCCAACTTAGTTCATCAGATAATTGATTCATTTTATCAACCAAATCCTGAATTTTTTGTTGATCTGGACCAGATTGAATTTTCAGATAGCCACCGTCCCCGCGTTTGGTTGTCACTAGATACCCTTGCTCAGGTTTAAACCGCGTGCGTAGGACATAATTAATCTGCGACGGCACTACATCGAATTTACGGGCCAATTCAATCCGCTGCACTTCTACTAGTGCAGATCGCTTTAAAAGCTGTTTTAAATATGCTTCAATAATATCTGACATATTTTTAGACGCCATTTCGCCCCCCTGCTCCACTTAAATTCAATTATAGTGTAATCTTTGCATCAATTAACCATAATTTTAACTAATTTGATGATAAAAACAACCCACACGTCGTAAATTTTTCATAAATTTGACCTTTCTTGACCATTATCACGAACCCTTAGTTCATACTCTTTAGAAAATTCAACCGGATTGTGCAAAGATTCCAAATATGACCAGCCCCATCCAAGTTTACCGTTTAACGATTGAGCAATAATTCGTCAATTTGTTTTTTTACGTACCATACCAGCCCCATTTAAAAATAAAGCGACAAAAAAGGAGATTGATAATCAATCTCCTTTTTTAGGATGCACCTGGCAGGACTCGAACCTGCAACCTTCTGATTCGTAGTCAGACACTCTATCCAGTTGCGCTACAGGTGCATATTAATATATAAAGGCCTTTAAATACTTATCAAGCCAATGCCGACTACTGGATTCGAACCAGCGACCCCTTCATTACTAGTGAAGTGCTCTGCCAACTGAGCTAAGTCGGCTTGATAGATATTAATGCGGATGACAGGAATCGAACCTGCACGTCACAAGGACACAGGAACCTAAATCCTGCGCGTCTGCCAGTTCCGCCACATCCGCATAGATGTTTTACTAATAACCCGAAACAACTTTTATATCATATCACCCTGCATGGGGTATGTCAACTGATTTTATCAATCAGTCTTAATTTGTTTCAAATTGGTAATCCAAGTATGCGTAGCGGTATCGACATCTTCCATGCCACTCGCATCAGGCACTGTTAAGTATAACACCTTTACCTGCTGCCAATCAACCACTGATTTCAATAAAATGCTATTTTCTAAAGCAGTCAATTGAGCGACGGTCACTTGTTGTAAGCGTTCCGGTTGGTTTTGGAATTGTTGAGCAAACCAATTCCGGGCCAAAAAGCGCCCTAACAACACTGAAAATTGACCCGCATTCAAAGGCATCACCCGTTGAACCTTAACGGTTGGCAAAGCCGGTACTTCTTTATCTAAAAAGCGTTCCAATTTCAGCCACTCTAAATCTATAACATAGAAAAATTGCCATGGTAACCCCCCCAATTCAGCTAAAGTTGCTGGTAACATCTCAGCTAAAACCCAATTGCCAGTTTGAGGACGTTGCGCGAGAAAAATATTTAAAAACCGTTGCATTGTTTCTTCAACGACTGGCACTTGGCGCTGGCTCTGCGTTAGATGATAGCGCACCTGCAAAAATTCAGTAACCTGATCATCCGCTAATTGTTGATCATTACGCGTCTTCATTTGCCGTATTTTAGCCGATTTCTGATTTTTCGTACGTTTAACTTGTGCAAACTTACCTTGTTTAACCATGTTTCCCCACCGCCTTTCAATCCAGAAATTCGCTGTTTTTCAATTATCATTTAATGATACAAAGATACGAAAAAAGCTAGGAACAAGTCCTAGCTTCACT
>NZ_JQBP01000004.1:0-11898 GCF_001438705.1 Weissella kandleri | reverse complement strand
AACCGACGACAGCACGATTAACAGTCGTGTGCTCTACCAACTGAGCTAATTCGGAATTATCTGTAGCACTTAACTACAAGATAACATTATAAAGATATCCGCGAATTTAGTCAACTAATTTACAGCTTTTTCTAGCAAAATTCGCTTTTTACTCTAAGCTATTCATTTTAACCAAAAAGACACAGCTAAAATCATAGCTATGTCTTCATCTAACATTAATTAATTATTAAATCACTAGACGCTAAAAGCTAAAAGCTTATTTCTTAACGTCCATAGCGTGTCCACCAAAGCCGTTACGCAATGCTGAAACAACCTTTCCAGTAAACGTATCATCTTGCAATGAACGGTTACGCATCATCAATGACATAGCGATAACTGGAGCTGGTACTTGCAAGTCCAAGGCTTGCTCAACAGTCCACTTTCCTTCTCCTGTGGCTACCACACGTCCAGTAATTCCCTCCAACTTAGGATCCTTAGAGAATTGGTCTTCGGCCAATTCCATCAACCATGAACGAACAACTGATCCATGGTTCCACAAGTGAGCAACCGCTTCAAAGTCATAGTCATATTGTGAAGCTTCCAAAATTTCAAATCCTTCACCGATGGCTTGCATCATTCCGTATTCAATTCCGTTGTGAACCATCTTCAAGTAGTGACCTGATCCCAAACGTCCAGTGTATAGGTATCCGCCTTCTTGTGCGATTGATTCAAACAATGGTTCCAAAATCTTCCATGCTTCGGCATCGTCTCCACCGATCATGAAGTTTCCACCATTACGTGCTCCTGACCATCCACCAGATGTTCCAGCATCAAAGAACTTGATTCCGGCTGCTGTCGTCCGCTTGTTTTGTTCCAAATTATCCTCGAAGTTTGAGTTTCCTCCGTCAATGATAATATCCCCGGCATCCATCTTTTCAATCAAATTGTCGATGGTTGAGTTCGTTGGAACTCCGGCTGGAACCATGACCCAAACTACCTTTGGTGAAGGTAATTCTGACAAAAGTTCATCAATTGATGAAACCATGGTTACCTTATCTGAATATGCTCCGGCTTCTTTCACGAAGTCTTCATTCAAATCATAAGCCACTACTTCATTACCATTATCGACCGCATTCTTAACTAAGTTTAGGCCCATCTTTCCAAGCCCGATCATTGCAAACTTCATCATCATTTCCTCTTCTCTTTGTGTATGTCTTTATTATATGAAATAAGTTTACTTTTTTCAAGGTATTTTTGTAAAATTTTTTCAGAAAGAAGTTTCATGTAAAGCATAACCATCTTAATTCCAAACTCTAACTACTGGCTTTGATCGTTTAATGGTAGAATGAAGGCATACTATATAAATTTGGAAGCGAGGTCGAGTCCCATGACACAAAGCGGATTTTCTCGAATTCGTTCATTTTTGAACCAATTAAGTGGTTCTGATGAAAAAATTGCTCATTATATCTTAAACCATGAAAACGAAGTACAAAAGATGACCATTCAAGAAATGGCCGATGCGACATCGCTATCAACTGCAACCATTTCACGATTTGTTAAACGGATTGGTTACGGCTCATTTCGTGAATTTTCACTCAGCTTAGCGATTTCTACTTCTACCAATAACACGTTCTTCGGTGAAATCAACGAACAAGATGACAAGCATCAGATTATTCAAAAAGTTTTTTCTGGGGCGGAAAATGCCCTCAAAGCTACGAATGAAGTTATCAATGATGATGATCTTGCCACTGCAGCCGACTGGATTGCCTCAGCGCGTAAAGTCGGTTTCTTTGGCATCGGAGGATCTTCACTAGTAGCTTTTAACGCCTATCATAAATTCTTACGCACGCCGGTCCAAGGTTTTCAGCATCCTGACTACGATATTCAAGTCATGGAGGCCGTGCGCATGACAAATGAGGACGTTGCCTTGGTCATCTCCCACTCGGGGCGTAACCATGATACGTTAGCGGTGATGCAGCATCTACAATCCCACGGGGTGAAAACAATCGCCATTACCGCCTTCCCAAATTCGGAAATTGCTAAAAACGCCGATTTAGTCTTAGCTAGTGCGGCAGAAGAAGTTAATATTCGTAGTGAATCAATGTCTTCTTTGATTGCCCAGTTAACCATTGTCGACACCCTCTTTACCCTCGTCGGTGTGCAAATGGGTGATAAAACCTCTGCCGTGGTGGATGAAATTCGTGATGCCATTGAACAAACTCGCAAATAAATTAACTTCAAATCAAAAACGCCCAACCTCTCGCCAAGCTACTGCCTTGCCAATCAGTTGGGCGTTTTTGATTGATCTTATTTAAAATCTGGATGATGTTTGGCCCAGATAAAATAAGTAATGGTTAAGAAAATTAAATAGCCGGCCCCGATGCAAACTGATAACCGCGTATCAGGATTAATAAACATAAAGATGACAATCACAAATAATGCAAGAATCGCAAAATAATTAGAATATGGATACCATGGCATCATCAGCGGGTGGTCCACTAATTGATGCTGGTGAGCATGCCGGAAGCGTAACTCACTAATAATAATTACGATCCATGGGACCATCCCCGGCAAGACAGACGAACTATAAACTATCACAAACAATTTCGAGCCAATGTTACTAAAATGATCAAAATAGGCATTCATTAATAATCCTAAAAAGATACCAAACGAAATTGATAGAATTGAACGATATGGTACTTGATGTTTTGATAATTTCGCAATTTTCTGAGAAACATAACCATCGTTTCCTAATTTATATAACATACGACTGGCTGAATAGATTCCAGAATTGGACCCCGACATCGCCGCCGTTAACACGACGAAATTAATAATTCCCGCCGCCCCGGTAATCCCAATCTTAGCAAAAGTCTCGACGAAGGGTGAACCAATCGCCCCTAATTGATTCCAAGGATAAATCGTCACAATCACAAAAATCGCACCAACGTAAAAGATTAAAATCCGAAAGACGACTGAATGAATTGATTTGGCAATTGACGACCGCGGATTCTCCGCTTCGCCGGCCGTAATTCCTAGCACTTCAATCCCTTGATACGACCCCGCAATAATAGCCAATGCAAACATAAAGCCCTTAAAGCCACCTGTGAAAAAGCCCCCATGACTCCATAAATTACTAAATCCAATTGGTTGGCCATGATGACCAAAACCAAAAATAATCATTAACATCCCAAAGATAATCATAAACACAATTGTTAATACTTTAATCATCGCAAACCAATACTCTAGTCGCCCGAAAGTTTTCACCGAAACTAAATTAGCTAAGGTTAGCATGACCAATACAACGAGCCCCGAAGTCCATCCGGGAACGTTTGGGTACCAATAATTAACATAAGTTCCTACCGCAATTACTTCGGAAATCCCCACAATAACATATTGAAAAATATTACTCCACGAAGTAATCCAACCCACCACCGGATGAATGTAGTTAGTAGCATAATCAGCAAAGGAACCCGTAGTGGGATTAATATAAATCATTTCACCAAGCGCCCGCATCACTAAGTATAATACCAAGCCCATAAATGCATAGGCTAAAATGACGGAAGGCCCCGTCCAGGCAATTGTGGCAGCCGAACCTAAAAACAGTCCCACTCCAATTGTGCCACCCAGCGCAATCATCTGCATTTGTCCAGAAGTCAAAGCGCCTTTTAAATCCCGTTGTTTATCCATTTGTCCTTGATCTGAATGCTTATTTTTATCCACTGCCATCCCCGCTCCAACCTTTCGTTTTAAAATTCACGTACATCCATTAAAAAAACGCCGCCCACTTCACCTTAGCGAGTTGGTCCAGCGCTTGTTAGTCAATCCCTAATCTAAAAGCCCCAAACCTTATCATAAGCGGATGGGGGTGGCGGTTAATTCAAATTTCTGTTGTAAATTATTCATAATTAAATACCTGCCTTTAATCTAGATATTATAGCACGTTAATTTCTCTGAAACAATTATTTTATGAGAATATTCTCATTCATATTTAATCAATTAACGCTAATCATGACATTCTTCATGCCGGCGTACGTGGTCCATATGAATCAATGCATTATCCAATAATATTAAAATATGCGAATCGGCCAAGTAATAGTACACCGTCCGGCCACGTTTAGTTGTTTGAACCAACTGTGCCTCCCGTAATAGTTTCAATTGGTGCGAAACCGCAGACTGTTCCATTTCCAAAGCAGCGACTAACTCTTTAACATTATAAGTATGCTCTCGTAATAAAGTAATAATCTTTAAACGGGTTCGATTGCCCAACAATTTAAAAATTTGTTCTAACTCATCTATCATTTCTGTTTTCATAATCATTATCATCTTAAATTCTGCTTATTGTCCGTTTAGAAAGAAAAAGGCAAGCAACTCAATGCGCCTGCCTCCTATTTTTAATTATCGGAACGAGAATATCCATTTTTCATTAAGTTCGAGCGGATATAAAGGACCTGATTTAACAAATCTTCGGTCTCAACCTTCATGACCTCAGCTAACTTAGCATTAGCCGTCTCCAAGTCTTGACCAGGCTGATCATTCAGTTGCACATGCCGGTGACCAAAAGCCATCGTCTTCAATTGATAACGCTCAACCATCGGAATTGCTTCTGCATAATTAGCATCCACCAACCCGGCAATTAACCGATTAATCCAATAATAGTTCTCAGATGACACACGCAAGGTTGTTCCTGCGAAGTATTCAGGCATCTTATTCACATTCGTATAAACGGGAATTAAGCTGGCAAACGGCATACTTGAAAAGGCAAACCATTGCAAAGCGCGGCGGTCAGCAGCCACATCTCCTCGTAATTGCAAGACACTTAAGTCACAATTCCGGTTAATGCCGATTGGGCGGAATAAATGACGTGTCGTTTCATCCCCCATTTGACCGTATGGATCATAAATAGTTCCTTGATAATGGCTACTTAAAGCTGCATGGACATCATCAATGGTTAATTTATGCGCTGGCCGTTGCATAAATGGAATGTCATCATCCATTGGTTCATGCTTAACGGCTGGCGTAAACATTTGTTGGATATACCAAGCACGTGGTGTGTTGTAGACATGATCCATCTCGGTATGCGTTCCAAACATATCGCGCGCATTATAATTAGCGCTCACTTGCAGATGATTATCCGCAATAAATTGCGCCATATCATCTGAAGCCATGAAGTTCTTGGAATCATTCAAATCAAATACTTCAATCCCCCGTTGATTGGGCACAGTTACATAAGCATCATCGGGCACGCGTTGAGCGACCCAATGATGTCCACCCACGGTTTCCAAAAACCAAATTTCATTGACATCCGAAAATGCAATTCCATTCATTTCATATGTTCCATAGGTAGCCAAAAGTTCACCAAGGCGTTGCACTCCTTCACGTGCTGAATGAATATAAGGCAAAACTAACGTCAACATATCCTCTTCGCCAATTCCACCGTCTACCAGTGGGTCGGCCCCAAGGGTGCGCGCGTTAGTCGTAATCGTTTCCGTCGCTGACATCGCAACATTTTCAATGTTGACGCCCGCTTCACCCCAAATTCCATGAGTTTCATCGACATCCGGAGTTGCCGTATACCGCATTGGATCATCAGGCAAATCAATTTCTATCCCTGAAACCACTGACTTATAATGTCGTGGTTGCATTTCTGGTTGCATCACAATTAATTTTTTCGCATTAAAAGCTCCATTTGGGGCATCTTCAGTTCGCGCAATAATTGTCGAACCATCATTGGTGGCACCCTTCCCAATTAAAATTGTCGTACATGCGGTTGGTTCATATTGAAAACTCATTATTAAATCCTCCCTTTTCTACTTATGGTCTATTATATACCAATTAGGACCCTTTGCCGTGTTCATCACGTATGAACAGTCTAATTAATTTAAAGCTTGTTGGACGGCTTGCTTCAAAGCTGGTAAAACTGTGCTTTCAAACCACGGATTGTGCGCAAGCCAGATATTATTGCGTGGCGAAGGGTGCACTAAAGGAAAATAAACTGGCAGGAATTGTCCAAAATTACGAATATTATCGGTAATTTTGACACGTTTTGGTTGCTGCAAATAATAGTGTTGCGCATAGGATCCAATCAAAATGGTTAAAGTGACTTGCGGCATTTCCTCAATTAGACGCGCGTGCCACTTTTCAGATACTACCGGACGTGGCGGCAAATCACCACTTTTCCCCTTTCCTGGAAAATAAAAGTCCATCGGTAAAACACCGATTAATCCTGATTGATAAAATATATCCTCATCAATCCCCATCCAATCACGCAGGCGATCCCCCGAAGCATCACGCCACATCTCATTCTTTAATTGAGTACGCAAGCCTGGCGCCTGACCAATAATTAAAATTTTAGCCGTCTTAGGCGCAGCATATAATGGATGCCAACCTTGCGTTTGAAAAATTTGATTCTCTGGCGCCTGTTCAATTTCATGATAAATACTCACACCGGATTCCTCCTCACCAAAATACATTTAAACACCCTTTAAACTAATTTGACTCTGCCCATCCCCCATCTTTTGAATAAGGATTTGCTGACCAATGCGATTTTTCATCTCAGAAACGTGACTAATCACTCCAACCATCCGATTGGCACTCACCATTTCTAATGCATCTAAGGCTTTCTCCAAGGTCTCTTGATCTAACGAACCAAACCCTTCATCAATAAAGAGGGCTTCAATCTGCACCCCTTGTGCGGAATTTTGCACAATTTCTGATAGGGCTAACGCAATCGCCAAGGATGAAATAAAGGTTTCACCGCCAGAAAGGGTTTCACTTGAACGAATTTGACCCGTTTCATTATCGTATACATCAATATCAAGCCCAGTATCCCGTTGCTTAGTCCGTGGTTGTTGGCTAATTTCCAGTTGATAACGGTTATTTGAAAGTAAATTTAAATAATGATGGTTGGCATACTCTAAGACAATCTTCAAATATTGTTGTACGACATACGTTTCCAACTTTAATTTATTATCATGATTTGCTTGCCCATTAATAACTTGGTAAAGGCGCCGCAAATCCATTAATTCATCACTATGTTGGTTTTGCTGCTTTTCTAATACATTTAACTGTGTTTGAATCTCCTGAGCAGCTTGTACCGCTTGTTGGGCTAGGGTCTGCGCTTGCTCAGCAATTTTCACTTGTTGCTTGCAGTCATTTTCGACCGAACGTAACTTATCAAGATCCGGTTCCACTTGACTTTGTAATGCCGTCTTAAGCCCCTTTAACGCTTCATCTAGGCGTTGTTGGTCCTGTTCAAAAGTTTGCACCGCTCTAGTTAAAGCCATTAACTCTTCACTTGTCGCAGCATCAATCCACGCCACCAATTCAGCTTCATCCCGGGTCTTAGCATCTTCTTCCTTCACGGCCGCTTGCAGTTTAGCTTCGACTTGTTGTAACTCAGCTTGTTTCTCTTTTAACGTGCTTTGTTGCGCCTTAAATTGGGATTGATGTAAGTTTTCATGCTGTTTTTGTTCATCAACTTGAATTTTAGCATCCATTACTGCTTGCGCGTACACTTCACTTTGCTCAACTAATATTTTTCGTTCTGTTTCCAAATCCGAACCAGCCGGTAATTCCCCATAAACCCGTATTGAACGTTGCAGTTCATCCTGGGCCTCATCCCGCGTCGCCTTAAATTTAGTCAACGCCGTCTGATCATTTTGTAAACTACTCTGTAACTGTTCTTGCGTTTGCTTCAATTTTTGTTGGCGCTCAATTTGCTCTTGTAAAGCTGTCAGTTGCTCTGCAACCATAGCTTGCGCATGACTTAAATCAGTCAAAATTTGTTTTTCATCATATTGTGCTGGCCACTTTAAGTCGGCATGTGGTTGGTCTAAGAAATGTTTATAAGCAGCTTGAAAAGATGCTCTTTGCGTTGCTAAATTCTTTTCTTCATCAAACTTCTTTTGTCGAAGCTCGACTAACTGCACCTGAGTATGCGCTAATTCAGTCTTAGTCCGTTCTACCAGATTTTGCGCATCATCAAGGGCATCAAGGGCGTCACGCAAAGCGGTTTGACTCTTTGCTTCCGTATGAGCCGCATATTTGGGATGTTCTAAAGAACCACACACCAGACATGGTTCCCCCGTTTTTAACTCACTCTGCAACATCTCAATCATCAAAGCTCGACGTTGCGTTTGCTTCCCCTGATATTCATTTTCCGCATCATGTACTTGTTGCTGCTGCTCTAAGCTCTTTTTTTGCGTTTGTTCCAATAATTGATTAGCGCGGGCCACAGTCTCTTCTTGTTGGTGTACCTGTGCATTTAAATTTTTTAAATCTTGGAATAATAACTGCAAATTTTGAAAAAGATCATGTTGTTGTTGCAGTTGTACCCGCGTGCTTAACGCTACCTCTACCTGACTAAGTTGCTGTTTTACAATCATTAATGCTGTCTGCTTTTTCTGAATTAAATGTTGTAATTCATGAATATGGGGCGCTTGTTCCGCGCGTTTTTGTTTTTGGCGCTCTTGCAGTTCAGCCTCACGTAAAATACTTTGAATCTGTTGCACCTGCTGTTGCCTATCAGCTTGAACTGACGCCTCTTGCTCAAGACTTTGTAAGTTTCCCAATGCTTGCTTAAGCTTTCCCTGATCATCATTAATGACCGCTTGTAATGTCACTAGTTGCGCTTCTTGCATCTCAATCGCTGGCTGTAAGCGCTGCTCGTTTTGGCGTAAATCACGAAATTGGCTCGCCCAATTTAACGCGGCCAACCGTTGCTGATTGCGATCAAAATCAGATTGTTGCGCTAGAACCTTCGTCTGATATTCTTTTTGCAGCTTTTTTTGTTGATCAAAAGTTTGTTGTAATTTCTCCGCCGCCTGCC
The DNA here is from genome assembly GCF_001438705.1 of Weissella kandleri. Classification (GTDB taxonomy): domain Bacteria; phylum Bacillota; class Bacilli; order Lactobacillales; family Lactobacillaceae; genus Weissella; species Weissella kandleri. Next base: position 3,092 of record NZ_JQBP01000004.1, on the reverse strand, counting down.
GTTGCTGTTCGTGCTGCTCTAATGTAGCCTGCAAGGACTGCACTTTTTGTTGCTTTTTAATCTGTGATTGTTGGCGTGTGTCAATAATAGCTTGTAAAACAGACTGTTGTTGTGACCTAGTAGCAGTCTGCAATTGTTCTTTCTCGCCGTCATCCCACAGAGGCGCTTCCAATAAACTATCCATTTTATCTTGCGCCGTTTTTTGTTGCTGTTCTAAATCATCTAATTTAACTTTCAAAGCCTCACGAAAGTCAGTATAAATCTTGGTCCCAAAAATATTTTTTAATAATTCTTCTTTTTTATTCGTATCGGCTTTTAGAAATTGCGCGAAGTTATTTTGTGGTAACAAAATTATTTTTTTAAATTGATCAGCATCTAAATGTAATAAATTATGAATTTGATCACCAACATCTTTTGGCTTGGTTCCCAACACATCTATCTCACCCCCCAGTGCACTTTCGACCACCGCCAAATTTGCCGTAGTTTTCGCTTGGGTCAACCCACCACCACGTTTGGCAGCCCGCTGTTGTTCAGGATGGCGGACGACCCGGTATAGTTGTTGCCCTTGTTCAAAGACAAAAATGACTTCCGTGGTTTGCTGTGGACTAGCGAACTGACTGCGTAAATTATCAGCCTTGCGGTTATTAGTTGTTGATCCAAATAAGGCATACGTCATTGCATCAAAAATAGTTGATTTACCAGCGCCTGTATCTCCTGAAATTAAAAAAACTGATGCCTCGTTCAATTGACTAAAATCAATTTCTGCATGGGCATAAGGACCAAAATACTGCATTTTCAAATATACTGGCTTCATAACCTAATCCTCCCGTGTGATTTCCGTAAACGTTTCGGCAATCACTTGCTGTTGATACGTTGTTAATCCTTCTTGCACCATCTTTTGATAAAACTGATCTACTGCCTGTTCGGGACTTATATCCTCGCTTAACGGCTGATCTACCGTGGGTCCCAATTCATTCTCAGGGGTTTGATATTCTAATTCAACAACGGTTCCATATATATTTTGTAATTCAGCCCGAATATTACGTCCTGCCAAAGCAACACGATCAAAATCTTCAACGGTAATCGCAAAATAAGCTTGCTTGATCAGCTGATTTTGATAAAAATCAGGATCTAACAATGTTTCAAAAGGCGCTGAGAGGACGATTAAATCTGTCTGTGGTACTAAAGGATGAAAAATTCTCTTCACCTGATGGTCGTTAATTTCCACCACTTCAACCCCTTTTTGACCATTTTTAACCTGGGCTTCTTTCACATTAAATTTAACGGGGCTCCCAGCATAACGCACCGTCGCACTGGGCGAAGCATGTCGCGTATGAATATGACCTAAGGCGACATAATCAAAGTCCGCAAAAAGTTGATTTGAAATCGTAGCTAACCCCCCAACTTGTGATAACGTCTCACTGAGCCTCTCAATTGGTTCTGCCAAGTTAGCGCTCACAGCAAAATGAGTAACTAAAATATGATTTAATGCTGGATCAAAAAGCTGAACCATATCAGGCAAAATGTACTGTAAAGCATCGTTTAACGTCCGAATCGTTTGAACTTGTTCATCCGACCAGCCTTGCTTTTTATAATAAACACGCGCATCCATCGGGTCTAAATACGGCAACAAAAAGATTTGTGTCGTTCCCACCGTAATAGGCTGAAACGCCGCGACCAAATCCGTCGCCAAATACATTGCATGATCACCATACCATCGTTGCCCAAATTGCATACGTTTAGCACTATCATGGTTTCCAGTAATCATATATAACGGAAAATCATTAACCAAATTTAATTGTTCGAGCATGGTATTTAAAGCTATCACTGCTTCAACAGGGGGCACAGCCCGATCATATAAATCACCCGCAATAATAATTCCATCAACTTTTTCTTGCTGCGCGATATTTAAAATTTGATCAAACATCGCATTTTGTTCTTGTAGCAAGCTATAGCCATTCAACGTTCGCCCAATGTGCCAATCTGCTGTATGTATGAATTTCATCTATTAATGCTCCTTTAACTAGTAGCTTACCTATTTAACTTCATTTTACATGATTTTTGGAAGAACAAATGTAATTTTAAGAACTTATCGAATTTATTTAGACAATAAAATAGTGTTCATAACAACTATCATGAATAGTCATTATGAACACTATTAATTGGACTGCTTACAAATTGATAAATTGAACTCAATTATTTTTCCAAAAATAATTGATATGCATTCCGTGGTTCATTGGGATTGTCATCCATATAGACGACACCAGTATATTCAAAATTATTTTGTCCTAGAATATGTCGCATCCGTAGATTCTGTCGATGCGTATCAACTCGAATTTCTTTATAGCCTAACCGGTAACTTTCACTAATTAAATTACTGAACAAAAATTCACCCAGATGATTACCAGATAAATCACTTTGAATAGCAATTCGATGCAATGTCACATACTCTCCATCAGATGGTTGCCATTCTCCTTGATAAATCTTTTGATAATTAGGATCAGCTTTCGTTAACATCGTTGCGGTCCCAACTATTTTCCAGTTATAAATCAAAACATATGTCATACCACACCTAGCATCAAGTAGTAAATCTCTTTTTTGTGGGTAACTCCCTTGCCATTGTGGAATTTGATCCATGGCCAAAAGCCCTTTTGCATCTTGAATCACTCGATTAATTTGATCAACATCATCTAAGTTAGCTTTTCTTAAATAAATCATTATGCCTAGCTCCTCTTTAAATATCATCTTAGTCACTCTTCAAACCAAATATCAAAGGATATATTCGTATAATTATATTCAATAAATTAATATCTAATAAATATCACATAATAATACCCTAACATCATTTTTTCGCAATGACAATGAGCTTAATTAAATACGTTCTAAATATAACGTATACGCCGAGTAACAGACCACCAAAAATGTTACAATAAAAAACAAAAAACCTTATAAACAGCTATCTCAAGCCATTCATAAGGTTTTAAATTTAACTATTTATGCCGACTGGGGGAATCGAACCCTCGACCTACGGTTTACGATACCGTCGCTCTACCAACTGAGCTAAGTCGGCATATCAGCAAAGCTAATATAAA
>NZ_JQBP01000003.1:284965-286295 GCF_001438705.1 Weissella kandleri | reverse complement strand
AGAGCACCTGCCTTACAAGCAGGGGGTCACAGGTTCGATCCCTGTAACGTCCATTGGGTCGTTAGCTCAGTTGGTAGAGCAGTGGACTTTTAATCCATGGGTCCAGGGTTCGAGCCCCTGACGACCCATTGCCCAGTTTATGTATTTTTATGGCAATGGTATTGCCGACTTAGCTCAGTTGGTAGAGCATCGCTCTTGTAAAGCGGGGGTCGAAGGTTCGAGTCCTTTAGTCGGCATCGCTGGATTGGCGGAATAGGTAGACGCAGGGGACTTAAAATCCCCCGATGGAAACATCGTACCGGTTCGATTCCGGTATCCAGCATTTCAATATAATATGCACCTGTAGCGCAACTGGATAGAGTGTCTGACTACGAATCAGAAGGTTGCAGGTTCGAGTCCTGCCAGGTGCATTAATCAATTATTTTGATTATTTTAATTTAATATCGGGATGTAGCTCAGCTTGGTAGAGCACCTGGTTTGGGACCAGGGGGTCGCAGGTTCGAATCCTGTCGTCCCGATTGATATAGTGTTTCGTTTGAAATATTGTATTCGCGGTGTAGCTCAGCTGGCTAGAGCGTCCGGTTCATACCCGGGAGGTCGAGGGTTCGATTCCCCCCGCCGCGATTGGCTTAGCCAAGGACCTTTAGCTCAGTTGGTTAGAGCAGACGGCTCATAACCGTCCGGTCGTCGGTTCAAGTCCGACAGGGTCCATTGAAGCAGGTCCTGTTGATTAATACTGGAGATGTACCCAAGTCTGGCTGAAGGGAACGGTCTTGAAAACCGTCAGGTCGGGAAACCGGCGCGTGGGTTCGAATCCCACCATCTCCTTTGCTTCATTTATTATTATCGCGGGTTGGAGCAGTCTGGTAGCTCGTCGGGCCCATAACCCGAAGGTCGTAGGTTCAAATCCTACACCCGCAATTGGTCGCATGGTCTAGTTGGCTAGGACGCCTGCCTGTCACGCAGGAGATCACGGGTTCGAGCCCCGTTGTGACCGTTAATGGCTCGGTAGCTCAGTTGGTAGAGCATACGATTGAAGCTCGTAGTGTCGGGGGGTCGGTTCCCTCCCGCGCCATTGGGACACCTTGTTCCATTTAAATTTAATAAGCGGATGTAGTACAATGGCTAGGGCTCCAGCCTTCCAAGCTGGGAATGCGGGTTCGATTCCCGTCGTCCGCTTTGCTGATTAACAGTTGCAGACAGTTGATCATCATGGTATAATGAGTTGGTATTGCGGATGTGGTACAATGGCTAGTGCTCCAGCCTTCCAAGCTGGGAATGCGGGTTCGATTCCCGTCGTCCGCTTAACATATTATATCGGTAATATGTT
>NZ_JQBP01000003.1:96609-284704 GCF_001438705.1 Weissella kandleri | reverse complement strand
TGGCTAGTGCTCCAGCCTTCCAAGCTGGGAATGCGGGTTCGATTCCCGTCGTCCGCTCTTTGGGCCTGTAGCTCAGCTGGTTAGAGCGCTGTGTTGATAACGCAGAGGTCACAGGTTCGAGTCCTGTCAGGCCCATTTGTTTAAGCTGTACTTAAACATGCTTGGGGACATACTCAAGAGGCTGAAGAGGCGCCCCTGCTAAGGGTGTAGGTCGGGAAACTGGCGCGAGGGTTCGAATCCCTCTGTCTCCGTAATATCAAAAATTAATGAATGTTAAATCCCGTTATATCAACGTAATTGTTGATATGGTGGGGTTTCTTTTATTTATACATATAAGTGAATCAAACTAAATTGAACCGAATACACATCAACTGTGTATTTTTGGTGTGTATTTTTTTGAGACTTTTATAAGTTAACTAAACTAATAAAAAGATCCGCAGTGGTCGCTTTCATATCTTCGGTTAAAACATCATCGTGGCTAAGCTGATACTGTAATTGTTTGATGTTTATTCTAGTTTGATCTGAAAATGTGGCATAAGTGTGTTTGAAGCCGTGAATTTTAGTTCTAGGAAGATTAACTTTCTTAGTTACATTTTCGCATCATTTTCTAGGATTTTGAAAATTGATGTAAGAGTTGTAGGTCGTCTTTCGTAAAAACCAACCCAGTAGCCTTCTGACCGTTTTTTAAGAATTGATGTAGAATTGAAGCTTGATAATGTTTAAGCACGTCTATGGTTCGTTTATTGAGTCTTACGACACGATTACCGGCTTTGGTCTTAGTTGTAATTAAAATAACGTTCCAATATTTATCAACTAACATAAATACAATTAATCAGAAAGACAAATGAGATAAAATCTATTGACTTAAAGCGGAAAAAATTAGAAAAGAAATTACATAATGAAGATTAATTTCAATTACAGCGATATTATGAATGTATGAGACGCTTGCATGGTAAAATAGGTAAAAGTAGAGAGTGACAAGACACTTAAATGAGCTCTACCTTTCTCAATTAGAAAAAATACGATGCTTCAATCTGTACGGTGCAAATTCTTACTTACTATAATTTAAAGTATTGACTTAGGTTTTTAATTTTTTTGTTATAATATTATAGGGTATGTAAGCCTGATAATTTATAAGGAGGTGTGCATTATGAATTTTGATGACATTAAGGATAAAGCACAAGATGCACTACATGACGTTAACGTTGATGATTTGAAGGACAAGGCCGAAGGTTTTATTGAAGATAATAAAGATAATATTGATGGCGCCGTTGATAAAATCAAAGGAATGTTTAATAAAGATTAATATAAGAGCAGCAACTTAGGTTGTTGCTTTTTTGGTGTTTATTTAAAGGGAGAATTAGCGTATAGTTTATTTTATTGTGTTTTCGTAGAAGAGGAAAAAATAATATGAAGATAATAAAGAATGAATTATTTAATTATTTAATAGGATATATCTTTGTAGTGATGATGGTGCTCTTGTCGTCTAAAACTAAAGATATACACCTAGTTTTACCAGAATTTGCAGTATTATGTGTAGGTGTGTTAGGGATAAAAGAGAGTCATTGGATAGTAAGTCCATACAAAATTGTAATAATACCATCTATTACTGCTTTGATGGGTTATTGTGTTAATTTAATTAATATGGATTATATTTTGAAAATTATTTTAATAGTAATGCTCATGTTACTAGTATTGAAAATAGCTAAGTCGCGATTAGCACCTGCATTTGCAACGGGGTTACTGCCGATTATTACTAATACAAATCACTGGTATTTTATTATAATAGTTATTTTTTTGACAGGACTATTAATGCTTGGTGTTTTGATAAGTGGAAGTCATAAAAATATCGAAGACAAAATAAAGCCAATACAACATAATGAAATCCGTCAATATTTGGTTATTTTATTATTATGGTCATTTTTAGTTCATTCAATTGGAATAGATATTATGATTGCAATTCCACCTGTATTGGTATTGTTGTTAGAAGTAATTCAAAAAGATATATATACAAAGGGTAACTTTATAAAGCAAGTAATGATTTTAACGACTATTGCATATATGTCAGTCGTTAGTCATATTATGATTACGGATAATGATGTGTATATTTTATGGATGTTACCGTTAATTTATATAATTTTAAAGATCTTTAAAATCACGTTACCAGCTGTGTATGCTTTTCCGCCACTTATGTTAGTAATACCAGAATCAATGGATCATTACATTGGAATGTATACACTATTATCAAGCGTTTTTACATTAGGATGTGTTTATTTAATAAAAAGATTAAATCAAGATAAAATTAAATTACATATTTCAAATCAAATTAACTTTTTAAAAAATATAGTTAAAGAAGGAAAATTGTTAATATTAAATAAGTAGCGTCTGATTAAATTCAGGCGTTTTTTGAATGGTGAAAAAGGTGCAACATCTATGGATAAAGTCAGACGTTGCCAAACGACTGACCAAAATTATCTTTAATGTTTTTAAGCCAGATAAAGCTTTTTGGAAGAGGATAGATCAATCATTAAAAAGATCTAAGGACGGCAAAGGTTACAACATACGCAAAGTGACCAACGTAAAAACTTTAGATTAATAAGCGTTTAGTAAATGTTTCTAAGCACTTTTATTATGCCAAAAACGAGCCCATGGCTTAAAAATAAGTGAGTGTAACAAAATGCAAAACTTCTCTTACATTTTAAAATTGTAATTTTGAAAAAATTTATCCTTGAAAGCTATGATAATTGAAGTTGTCCTTTATTTTGTAAAAAGTTGTATAATTTATTTATAGATTAGGAGGTCAATGATATGTATATTAATTTTACTGATGATGCTATGAAGAGAATTGATCCTATTTTAAATAAAACAGAAAACCGCAGAATTGCGTTGATGTATGAAGATGGAGTTTCACCATACTCTGTTACAGCTGAAGGTGCGATGCAAAATTCATTAGTTATACTGATATTGCGCGATGATCAACCGTTACTACCATGGTTTGATTTGGAAATCGATTCTAATTATGGCAAGATACCGGTGAAAGGCTACGCTAAATCCTACTTAGGCGATCAAATGACTGTACGATTATCTTCCTTTGGTGGGTTAATAATTGATAGCGAACAAGGAATTTTAGATGATAGTGCAATCGTTCGTGATGGAACGGATATGACTGATTAATAAATAAAAGTATTAAATAATGATGTATTCAAAAATAAAACTGATTTGCCGTAGAGCTACGACAAATCAGTTTTTTGAATTTATATAAAATGGAATGTGTTAATGAATACGACCATCCTTATAAAACAAAAAATACGCCAGTGCGTAATATCATTTGATACTGTTATGGCCCAAACTGAAGTGATAATTTTAAATATTACATAAATTGGAGTGAAAATATACTATGTTAATGTTCAACAATTAAATCGTTGGTATAAAGTTATTTAGGACTCTTTAAATGTTACTGACCATTCAATCGACCACAAATAGAATTTCCTCAATATATAACTTTGCTATTACTAGTATGTGCGCTTTGACTGAATTGTTAGGGCGATTTTTTATTTATCTTTCAATGATTTTGATATCCATCTAGAGACATTACAAACGATAAAAGCTATAATAGCTGGGTATTTCAAAAGATATTTACTGACTAAAGAGTTGTTCGTTGATTTATATATTGAGCAATATCGACAGAAAAGATCTTCAAGATAAGGTGAACCAATTTTTTTCCTCAATATGGCACTTCTAAACCAATATTACGATATACTAGTCATAACTTTTGTGGTGAATGGTGAGTCGATGCTTTGCGATAGCAACTCGTTAGAATATATGAACCATACTAGGTTGGCTCCAGCAAGCAAAAACAATTATGATTCACAATAAAAAACGCATCAACATGGTGTTCACAAATAGTTCATACTTTAATGACAAGACTTATGGATGCGATCATAGCGCTTGAAACCTCAATTTTTAACGTAGATTACATGATTAATTTCATTGTAACAATATTTGATGAGAAAAATTTTAATTTTAAGGGTTGTGCTCAAATAAAAAGCCTCATATACTGAGGTATATCTTTAAGGAGAGCGGGGAAGGCGATGATTATCAGAGGCGATTTATTGAGACACCAAAGAGAAGCAATGGGCTTAAGCCAAAGGGCGTTAGCTGAGGGTATCTGTCATCAGTCACTAGTATCGCGAATGGAGAGCGAAGGCCATGTTACAAGTATGGTTATCCTCACTGACATATGTCATCGTTTGCAAATTGATTTAGACAAAATTGTGTCTTTGGAAGAACCAAATTATTTAAACTTAAGTGCAGTACGGCAAGCTATTAATAATGGTGATTATGATATTGCTCGGCGCCTATTAAAGAGAGAATGTAATTTAAAATATTTGCCAGATGAAGCCCGACCTCTCTACCATACGTTACATGCAAGGTTAGAACTTGGTCAACAAAATTTTTTTGGTGCTTTGAATGATTTACAAAATGCGAGTGTGGCGGTTTCACAGACTCAGAAAAATTTATTATTAGAAATTGAGATGGTGACGACCGAAGTTTGGATTAAATTAGAAGATTTTGAAAAAGCTCGTTTTTGTAATCGGATCGCAGTAAAAAAGGTTCGTAATTTCTTGAATAGTCGGAATCGTCAAAATAATTTAAATAATGATTTGATTGTTAGTATTTATCGACAAAGTGCTGATTTAGCGCTGGCTCAGGAAGCAATTTCAACAGCAGAGGATTTTTTAATTCAAGCCAAGTCTTTTGTTTCCAAGTCAACGCTGACCAATGAATTAATTCGGATTAATTTAGTAGAAGGTAAGCTACGAAGCATTAAAAAGGAACGCAAAGAGTCATGTCGGGCATATTTAAGGGCGTATACTACTGCTGAACAATTAGGTGATACAGTGATGATGGAAGACATTAAACCGTATTTGGTTGAGAATAATATTGATTACTTCGATTAAGACAAGTTTATGCTCGATATGGTAAAATAAAGAATTAAAGAATATGATGATTAAAGTATTAAAATTATAGAGGTAGTAATGGGAAAACGACAGAATCGGCTAATGAAAAAAATTAAAAAATTTAAGCTTAGTACCTTTTTTGTTAAAAAAGGGCGGTTGCAAGTAGGCCGAGTACTTGTTGTAGTGTTTATTCTCTTACTTGTAATTGGTAAAGTTTCAGATTTGACGAATCGAAATTATTTTAACTCCAATGTAGATGTTAATAATTTACCGATGAATCAGTTGACGCGTGAACAATTTATTCAACGAATTGCCCCGGAAGCCCAAGATATTCAAACACAAACGGGGATTCGCTCGTCGATTAGTATTGCTCAAGCGGCTTTAGAGTCCGATTGGGGTAAATCAACGTTAGCGTATAAATACAATAACTTTTTTGGTGTTAAAGCTACGGGATCAATGCGCAGTGTTAACTTAACAACCAGCGAGTTTGAGGATGGTAAATGGATCGAAGTGAAGGCCCCGTTTAGAGTATATGATTCTTGGCAAGCATCAATGGAAGATCATGCAGATTTATTAATTCATGGCACCAGCGATAATCCGAAACGCTATGCGAAGGTGATTTCAGGGGTGAATGTAGAGGAAGCTGCGCAAGCATTAGTTGACGGCGGATATGCTACTGATCCGGGCTATGCTAAAAAAATTATGAATTTAATCAACGAATATCAATTGAAACAATATGATCAATAGGAGGGGACTATGGAAGTTTTACCAGGAAGTGTCATTGGGTTGATTGGTCTGAATCAAACTAATCAACAGTTAATGCAAGCCGCACACAATATGGGCTTTACAGTCGCCCTTTATGTTGAAAAAGAATCTGAAACTAAACAAGGTGAAGCGGATTATTTAATGGTTGGTCCGGATACGTGGGAAAGCTTTGTGGGGTTAGCAACCATCGTCGTTTATAATCAGGCTTGGTTATCTGATCGAGTGATGGATAAGTTAGGTGAAGCCAACTTGCCTCAAGGGACTGCGTTGTTAGACTTAACTAGAGATTATTCACTGTCACGCAGCTTTTTTGAAGAAAATGCGATCAATATTGTGCCGTATAAATTGGCTAGTACCCTTGATGAAGTCGCTTTAGCTGCGGGTTCTTTGGGGTACCCGGTCGCAGTTAAATCTATTTTTAAGACGAATCCTATGCCTAAACAGTATGTAATTCAAGGTGCTTACGAAATTGGATTGGTAGCGCCCTTAATTGATGGCGGTCAGCTGATTGTTGAAAATTGGTTAGAAAATGCGCAGCCCTTGATGGTCTCAGCGGTTCGAGATACACGGGGTAATTTGATCCAGTATCCATTGCTTGAAATGCGCGCGCAACCGACTCAACAATGGAATTTAGCCACAGAAGTTGATGAAGAAATGCGAGTGACCATTCAAGAAACCGTTGCCGATTTAGCGAATAAAATCGATTATGTTGGTGGTTTTGATGTTCAATTTTTAGCAACGCCGGAAGGTAATTTATATGTTGATGATCTAGTACCTGGGATTAATGTTGGTGAGTATTTGTCAAAATACACAAGTAATTTTGACTTAGCTACCCAAACAATTCGCGCATTAACAGGGCAGGCATTATTTCCGATTGAAGTTGGTAATTATGCCATTTATCGAGAACTTAGTGTTGAACAATTAGATGTTTTATATGCACAGTGGGGGATTCGCCCTAATTGGCAAACGACTTTGTATGCCGAACCAACGCGTCAAGGAACAGTTGGTAATGTTGTAGTGAGCGGTGATACACCAGCTGAATTACAGACTCAATTAGATTTTTCAGGCGTATGGCAACCTTTAGATGCAGCCAATCAAGAAGCAAAGGCAAAATAATAATGAGGTTATTGATTAGATTAGAATAAGATTCAACTAGGCATAGAAAAAGCGTTTAGCCAGTTAATTAGCTAAACGCTTTTTCTTAATTTAATAGTAAACAACTTGTAATACAACAATAAAGGCACTAGCCAGCGAGAGGAAGAGCATCAGGTAAACGAAGCCCTGAAGAATTTTCGCCATTGTTGATTTTTCTTTCTTTTTCATGAATTGGCCTGCTTTCCTAAAAACAATTACGAGGTTCATTGTAACAAACGATTTTTAATTTGAGTAGTATAACATGCTATAATTAAATAATATTTTAAGTGGGGAGACCGAGCCATGTTTTCAATGATTGACTGGAAATTAAGTTTAGCAATTTTAGTGATTATTTGGATTGTTGTATATATTTTCCGACATAGTCATTACGCACACCGGTTACCCAGCGCGGTTAATACATTGGATTTAATGACACCGTTGATGTGGTGGCAGATTGGTTTAATTTCTTTTAAAAAATGGCAGCAATCATTTTTACCGTATGGCTGGCTCATGTTTTTATTATGGGGTATTGCTTTATTGATTTATCAAGGTTTTGTTAGGGGAACCTATACGCCATTGCGCTTTTTAAAAAAATGGTGGCGGATTATTGATTTGGCGACATGTTTAATATTAGGAATTTTTATTTTTGCGTAAATGAAAAAGATAGAAGGGTGTTAAAATGGAAAAAATCAAAGGTGAAGTTAAAACTTGGAATGATCAACAGGGCTTTGGGTACATTAGTTCGCTAGGCGAAGATGATGTTTTTGTTCATTTTTCTGCAATCCAAGCGTATGAAAAAAATCTAACGGTGGGCGAAGAGGTTCAATTAGTTGTCGTACCAGGGGTTCGTGGTCCACAAGCAGCGTTAGTAGAGAAAATGAGGCATGAAAATGAAGGAAAGTAATGATGAAGCATCCTTCAAAGAAAGTGTTGAACAAGACCAATCGCTTTATCAAGGTCATATTCTGGATTTGCATTTAGAAACGGTGCGTTTGCCCGATGGACGCAAGGCGCAACGTGAAATTATCCATCATCAACCAGCTGTTGCTGCACTAGTGCTTAATGAACAAGATCAAATGTTGATGGTGCAGCAATGGCGAGCTGCAATCCGTCAAACGACCTTAGAAATTCCGGCGGGAAAGGTGGACGATCGCGATCAAACACCGCTGGCAGCGATGGAACGTGAGCTTAATGAAGAAACGCGTTTGCAGGCCGGTAAGTTGGAACAATTTACGGCGTTCTATTCTTCGATTGGATTTGCCGATGAAAAAATTTATTTATATTTAGCGCAATATTTAACACCTGTTCAACATGAGATGGCTCAAGACAGTGATGAAAATTTGAATTTGGTTTGGTATGATTTCGCGACGGTTCAGCAGATGTTTGAAGATGGGCGCCTCAACGATGCTAAAACGAATATGGCTTATTTGTATTGGAAAAGTTTGCGGCAGAGAAAGGGATAAAAATGTTTGAAAATATTCGGACTAAATTTGCGGATTTGTTGAAAGGCTGGAATAAGAAAGCTCCCAGCGCTGAACAAGTGTCAGCCGAGTTAACTTTTGAACAACTAAAACGGCAATCGGGCGGTGATATTAATCGACCATTGACGCGGGCGGAAAATCGCTTAACGCATAAAGGTAAGTTTGATTTGGATCCCATTACCCGTAAACTGACCCCCACGGGGAAAACAGCGCGGTTAAAGTATCGATTAAATTGGGTGATTATTTGGTTGATTTTAGGAATTGTGATAACTTGGGGAATTTTATTTTTTTTGTAAAAGTTTTTGTAAAAAAGGAGATTAAAGCATGCGTTACGGAATCATTAATGCTGAACAAACTGAAATGGATGGCATTTTAGCCGCCTTACAAGATGAAAGTGTGATGACAGTCCAGGGAATGCCATTTCACGTTGGACGTTTAGGGCAGGCGGAAGTGGTAGTGGTTAAAAGTGGAATTGGGAAAGTAGCCGCGGCCGTTACGGCGACTTTATTAATTACTAAGTTTGAAGTAAATTATTTAATCAATTCTGGTTCAGCTGGGGCTTTAGGTGGTGATTTACACGTTGGGGATGTTGTGATCGCCAATGAGTTAGCCTATTTTGATGCTGATGCACGTGTCTTTGGCTATGAGTTTGGACAAGTTCCACAACAACCGGCTCGTTTTTCTACTGATGAAAGACTTTCTTTGGCATTAGCACAATCTTATGGGGACCAACAAACAAAAGTGCAACATGGAATGATTGTTTCAGGTGATACTTTTATTAATTCAATGGAACAAAAGCAAGCGATTGTGCAGGCTTTTCCACACGCTTTAGCTGGTGAAATGGAAGGAGCTGCTGTAGCACAAGTCGCGCATCAATTTGCCATACCATTTGCTGTGGTTCGGGCCATCTCTGATAACGCGAATGGGGAAGCTGGTATGTCATACGATGAATTTGTAGTTCAAGCTGGTCAGCAATCAGCAACGGTGCTCGTGAATTATTTTAAGCAGGCGTAAGTAGCTGGTTGTCGGTGCAAGCTAATGGTTAAGAGTAGGCGTTTAAGTCGATTTGGTACCTGCGGCTGAGCTTGTCATCTGAATTAAGATATGGTATATTATTAATTGTAATTAAAGCTCTTAGTTGAGTGGTCCGACTCTTGTAGTCTGGACCGCTCATTTTTTTAGGCAAATCAGCGGAGAAGCGGATTTGGTAGCTTATTGATAAAGGAGGTAACAGGTATTGGACATCATTGATCAAGTAAAGGCAACTTTGGCGCCTGCCTTGGCAGCACGTGGATTTTTGCTTTGGGATGTTGAATATGAAACGATGGATTCTGAAATGGTTCTGCGAACATTAATTGATCGTGAGGATGGTCAGATTAGCATTGATGATTTGGTAGAATTGACTGATTTAGTAGGTGAATTAGTAGATGGGATTGAACCAGATCCATTTCCAGCGTCTTATATGTTAGATGTTGCATCACCCGGTGCTGAACGTAGCTTAAAGCAAGTGAGCGATTATCAATGGGCTTTAGGTAAAAATATTGAAATTGATTTAAAGCAATCGATTGACGGTAGCTCAAAATTGATTGGGAACTTGTTGGAAACTTTAACTGACGGAATTATTGTGGAATATGCGGTGAAAGCTAAACGACAAAAATTAACCATTACCTTTGATCAGATTCGGGCTGCCAAAATGGCATTGAATCAAAATCGGGAGTTAGTTAGTGATGAAGATTTGGCATGGGCAAAAAACAAGTTAGTTCAGGTAAAAACTTACCAAAAAATTAATGGTCAAAAAGAATTTGCGGGCGAACTGGTCGACTTTGATGAGCAAAAGCTAGTGATAGTTGATGAAGCAGGTCACACTTTGGAAGTTCCACGGGATGCCATTGCGAAAGCCAAACAAGTTAGTATTTAAGATGGAGAGAAATCATGAGTAAAGAAATTGTAGCGGCATTAGATGCTTTAGAAAATGAGCGGGGGATCCAAACTGATGTTTTAGTTGACGCCATCGAAGTAGCGTTAGAAAAGGCATACGAAGAAAATTATGACAATGAGACTAACGTTGAAGTTAAATTCAACCGGCAACGCGGAAACATTAAAGTTTATCAAGTGAAGATTGTAGTTGAAGGCGACGTGATTGAAAATCATAATACCCAAATTTCTTTGCATGACGCACACCAACTGCATAAAGACTATGAAGTGGGCGATCAAATTAAGTTTGAAATTACCCCTTCAGATTTTGGACGGTTAGCAGCAGGTAAAGCTAAGCAAATTATTATTCAAAAAGTTCGCGAAGCAGAGCGTTTGAAAGTCTATAATGAATATAAAGATGATTTAGATGAAATCATTACTGGAGAAGTGGCTTATCAAGACAATCGTTACTTATATGTAACATTGCCAGGTGGCAAGGAAGCAGCTATGAAGCAAAGCGACCAAATGCCTAATGAACAATATCGGAATGGTGATTTGATTAAAGTCTTGTTAACTGAAGTTGAGCAAGAAAATAAGCGCGGACCACAAATCTTTGTTTCACGGACTGCGCCTGACTTGGTTAAGCGTCTGTTTGAAGCGGAAGTTCCGGAAGTACAAGACGGAACCGTTGAAATTAAGGCGATTGCGCGTGAAGCAGGGGACCGGTCAAAGGTCGCAGTTGTTTCATATAACGAAAACTTAGATGCGGTTGGAACCTTGATTGGTCAACGTGGTGCCCGCGTACAAACAGTAATTTCTGAATTATCAGGGGAAAACTTAGACATTATTCAATGGTCTGAAGAACCCGCCGAATTTATTGTGAATGCCTTGAAGACAACAGAAAAAGCGGAAGTTTTGGAGGTTATCTTTGATCCAAGCAATGAACGTGGGGTGACCGTCTTGGTACCTGATGATCAACTTTCACTTTTCATTGGAAAACGTGGACAAAATGCTCGTTTAGCCGCTAAGTTAACTAGTTATTCAATCGATATCAAGCCGGAATCACAGCGTGAAGAGGTTTATGCAACGATGCAAGAAAATGCGGACCAAATCAACGATGCTAATCAAGAAAACGTGACGGCGGTAGTTGATTTTGAGGACGTAACGTTAGATTAATAGGAGGTCACCAATGAAATTAAAAAAAATTCCGATGCGAAAAGACATTGTGAGTGGTGAAATGGTGCCTAAAAAAGATTTGGTCCGGGTGGTAAAAACACCAACTGGCGAAGTTCAACTAGATCCTACTAATCGCGCTAACGGTCGCGGGGCCTACATTCAAATTGATGTCGAAACGGCGAAAACAGCAAAGCAAAAACGAACTTTCGATCGCGCTTTTGGGGTGCACCTAGAAGATGCCTTCTATGATGAACTAATCGCATATGTTGATCACCAACAAGGACGACGGGAACTATTTGGGAATGAACAATAACCAACAACAATTATTAAATTTGTTAGGATTAGCAAGACGTGCAGGAAAATTAGTGACTGGTGAAGGCTTAGTTTTAGACGCAATTCGGAAAGGTAAAGTTAATTTAGTTTTCTTTGCGCAAGATGGTGGCGCTAGTACGCTTAAGAAGTTCACTAATAAGACTACGAGTTATGGTGTGCCATTTTCAACTAGTCTGACGCGTCAAGAAATTGCGAATGCCACAGGCATGGCCCGTTCTTTGGTGGCAGTGGCTGATCGCGGATTTGCTAAAAAAATGCAAATGTATTTAGAAAAAGAGGAGGAAAATCAATGACAAAGCGAATTTTTGAATTAGCGAAAGAATTGAATGTTCCATCAAAGGAATTAGTAGCTGCGGCCAAAGATGCAGGCTTCGCAGTTAAGTCACATATGTCAACGGTTGATGCTGCTCAAGAAGCACAATTGCGGAAGGCCAAGCGCACTCCTAAGGCTCAGACAGCACCAGCGCAAAATAAAGCTGAGGCAACCCCTAAGGCTAAACCAGCAACGACGGAAAACAGCAAGCAGTCTAAGAAGCAAACCGTCGTTACTAAGCCCGAGAAAGCAGAAGTGAAAAAAGTCGTGATTAACCAAACTAATAATAACCAAAATAAAAGAGATAACAATGGTGGTAACAACAACCATAATAATCGGTCTAATAACCGCAATAATAATGGTGGGAATGGAAACCGGCGTGGTGGTAAGCGCAATCGCAATAACCGTAATAACGCCAATCGCCCAGCCCCAACTGTTCGTAAAGATCAACCATTGCCAGATAAGTTAGTTTATTCAGTTGGGATGAACGTTCAAGATATTGCGAAGTTAATTCATCGTGATGCAACTGAGATTATTAAAAAGTTGTTTATGCTCGGAGTGATGGTTAACCAAAATCAATCCTTGGATGCTGACACAATTGAAATTTTGGCAGCTGATTATGGGATTGAGGCGGAGCCTAAGGTTGAAGTGGATATCGCTGATTTGGATAAATTCTTTGAAGAAGAACAAGGTAATGAAGAAGACCTCGAGCCTCGTGCACCAGTGGTAACAATCATGGGACACGTTGATCATGGTAAGACTACTTTGTTGGACTATTTACGTAATTCGCATATTACTGAAGGCGAAGCGGGCGGAATTACCCAGCATATCGGAGCATATCAAGTTAAGTTAAATGGACGCGAGATTACATTCTTGGATACGCCTGGTCACGCGGCCTTTACTGCCATGCGTGCTCGTGGAGCAGACATTACGGATATTACAATTTTGGTCGTTGCGGCTGATGATGGAGTGATGCCACAAACAATTGAGGCAATTAATCACGCTAAGGCAGCGGGAACTCCAATCATTGTTGCAGTTAACAAGATTGATAAGCCAGGAGCCAACCCAGAAAACGTCATTAATCAATTGATGCAATATGAATTGGTTCCAGAAGAGTATGGTGGTGACACAATTTTCGTTAATATTTCAGCTAAGTTTGGTCAAAATATTGATGAATTGCTCGAAATGGTTTTGCTACAATCAGATGTGTTGGACTTGCATGCTAACCCTAACCAACGCGCGGCTGGTTCCGTTATCGAAGCCCGATTGGATAAGGGACGTGGAGCAATTGCCACGGTCTTAGTTCAACAAGGAACGATGCACGTTGGTGACCCAATTGTTGTCGGAAATACGTTTGGAAAAGTGCGGACGATGACCAATGATCGTGGTCGACGAATTAAGGAAGCTAAGCCATCAACACCGGTTGAGATTACCGGATTAAACGATGTCCCAGCAGCCGGTGATCGTTTCGTGGTCTTTGAAGATGAAAAGACAGCACGGGCAGCTGGAGAAGAACGTGCTAAGCGGGCGTTGCTCCTTGACCGTAAGCGCAATAATGTGGTTTCAGTGGCTGATTTGTTCAACAAGATGGCCGAAAATGAAATGAAGTCAATTCCTGTCATTATTAAAGCCGACGTGCAAGGATCTGTTGAAGCCTTGGCTGGGTCATTTAAGAAAATTGATGTTGAAGGGGTTAAGGTTGATATTATTCACACAGCAGTAGGTGCGATTAATGAATCAGATATCACCTTAGCAGAGGCTTCAGGCGCTATTATTGTTGGATTCAATGTTCGACCAACACCGCAAGCACGTACTCAAGCTGAGTCAGATGATGTTGATATTCGTTTACATTCAGTTATTTATAATGCTATTGATGAAATTGAAGCAGCGATGAAGGGTCAATTAGAACCCGTCTTTGAAGAACAAGTAATTGGAACTGCCCAGATTTTGGAATTGTTCCGTGTTTCAAAGGTGGGAACGATTGCTGGTTCAATGATGATGAGTGGAAAAATTACTCGGGATTCTAGCGTTCGGTTAATCCGGGATGGAATCGTCATCTATGATGGTAAAATTGGTTCATTACGTCGCGGTAAGGATGACGTGAAAGAAGTTAAGAACGGTAATGACTTTGGAATGACCATTGAAAATTATAACGATGAAAAAGTCGGCGATGAAATTGAAGTTTATCAAATGTTTGAGGTTAAGCCAAAGTAAAATTTATAAGCTTAATTAAGCTGTTAAAGCAATCGGTAAAGGAGATAAACATGGCACAGCAGAATTTTCGAGTGGGACGTTTAGAACAAGAGATTCAACGGTCAGTCAATGAAATTTTATTGAAGCGTATTCGTGATCCCCGAGTGCAAGGCGTAACTATCACTGGGGTAGAAGTCACAGGCGATTTACAGCAAGCGACAGTCTACTACAGCGTGTTATCAGAACTTGCTTCTGTTAATCAAAAAGCTGCGGATGGTTTAGAAGCTGCTAAGGGGTTGATTCGAAAAGAAGTTGGTTCAACTTTGAATACGTATAAGACGCCAGAATTGATTTTCAAAAAAGATGAGTCAGTGACTTATGGGAGCAAAATTGATGATTTAATCCGGCAACTTCATGCAGATGAAAATAAATAAGCCTTAATTCAAATTGATAATGTATTTGAATTGAACCCCGTTAGTTGAAGAGATTTGACTAATGGGGTTTTTCTGTATCTAAATGTGATGCCCACGTGATCAAATGGGCGTTAAAGATGGATAAATCTTAAAGCTGTAATAAGATTTATCATGAATTATGGGGCGCTTGTTTTGAATATGCTATACTTCCAAATGTTAGTAAAATCATTTGAAAGCATAAAATGCGATTTTAATGAAAGGATGAATTCATGGCACAATATAAGAAAAAGCCAGTTAATAAGAAGAAAAATAGTAAGAAAAGAAAAAATAAAAAGCAAGCGGAATCACAGAAGCTAACGATGCATTTATCCGGAACGCTGGGCCTTTTATTAGCGATTACAGCCATTGGAAAATTTGGCATCGTGGGCGCTTTCTTGGCCAATGTTGTGCGACTTTTAGTCGGCGATACATATCAAGTTTTCTTGGCATTCAGTTTGTTGATGTTAATTGGCATGGCAGTTTACGGAAAATTCCCTACTTTAAAGAAAAATTATTATTGGGGCGTAGGATTGATCTATGGTGGCATGATTTTAATTGGATCAATCCGGTTATTTAATCACATCAATATTCATCATGCATATTTGAACTATATTATTAAATTTATTCAACAAGACATCAACAATGGATTGGTTAAAACTCCAGTAGGTGGAGGCGGACTTGGTGCGACTTTGTTAACGTTGATTTATCCGGTACTATCAAATTGGGGTGCCTGGTTGTTAGCAATTGCGGCCTTAGTTTCCGGTGTGATTATTACTTTTAATTTACCGATTAAAGCAGTGCTTACTAGTTTCTTTGGTGCGACTGAATATGCCGCAAATGTGATGGAAGATACAACACGTTTGGCGGTAGAAGCGAGTGCTAAAAAAATGAGTACGTTGAATCAGACCTACCAAGCCCAGCGTGGTAAGATTGCGGATGAGCTATTTGAACGTGACTTTGAAGTTAAGGCAGATTCCCCCAAAGATGCAGACATACAGTCAGATGCTACTGTTGATAATGGACAAGCGCAAAATGTTGCATCGGTGGAACCAGAAGCAATTGATGATGATAATCCTTTTATAGTGGGTCAGCATACCCATCAACCGTTGAATCCTGATGAGGCCATGACGAGCACTTTTGTCATGCCAGAAATTGTAGTACCAAACAGCACAAATGAGTCTGAGACAGTGCAAACCATTGTCGCACCAGGTTTTGATGGAAATGTTCGTGCAGTGGATCCATCCACGGGTGAAATTTTATCAGACGCTAATCAAGCTAGTTCGACGGCGCAGTCAACGGATACTACTGGTAATCCCTTTGGGACTTCACAATGGACGGCGGAAGATTTTGAAACCGAAATGGATTGGCCAAACGATTGGAATCAGTCGATGGAAAGTACCCCGACTGACCGCACCGAACCTCAAGCAGAATCTGAAAATCCAGAACGCGCGATCGATGAGCAGGCGGACGCAATGTTTTTGGCAAACAAAACAACTGATTCAATGAAGGATGATGTGCAAGTGAATCATTGGGCAGAAAAGCCTGATGAGATGGATTTAACAGCGAGTGCGGCGGCAAATACGTTAAAGGATGATGCGCATGGAGAAGCAATTAGTCATGTTGATTTAATTCGGGATGCTAGACAGCATCAACACTCCCAACATCAGACTCAAGCTGAATCGTATCACTCAACGCCGGAAATGACGGTGGATGTGAACGGGTTCAATCAACAAGTGCAAGATGAAAATTATCAATTGCCACCGGTAAGTCTTTTGGCTAAGACCGGTTCGGCAGATCAAAGTAAGGAACAAAGTCAATTAGCGGAAAAATCACGAGTTTTGCAACAAACTTTGGAAAGCTTTAATATTAAAGCCACCGTAGAAAAGGTGGTCTTAGGACCAACGATTACTCAGTATGAAATTAAGCCCGCGGTGGGGGTTAAGGTTTCAAAAATCACTAATTTAGCAGATGATTTGGCGATGGCCTTAGCGGCAAAGAGTCTCCGAATTGAAGCTCCGATTCCTGGTAAGTCATTAGTGGGAATTGAAGTGGCTAATGAACAACAAGCAACTGTGGGCTTCCGCAATATGTATGAAACGGTCGGGGTCAATCGTAAGAATTTGTTAGAGGTACCGATTGGAAAAAGTGTGGCTGGCGATATTGTTAAGATGGATTTGACGAAAATGCCACACCTTCTCATTGCCGGTTCGACAGGCTCTGGTAAGTCGGTTGCGATTAATACGATTTTGGCATCAATGCTTTTGCAAGCTAAACCGTCTGAAGTTCGGTTAATGTTAGTTGATCCGAAGAAAGTGGAATTGAGTATTTACAATGATGTTCCACATTTGATTACGCCTGTTGTTTCGGAACCACGAAAAGCGGCGGCGGCTTTGAAGAAGGTTGTGTCGGAAATGGATCACCGGTTTGATCAACTTTCGGAAATGGGCGTTCGCAATATTGATGGGTATAATAAAGCGATTCGCGAACATAATCAACAAAATCCTGATACGCAGCTCATGAAGATGCCGTATTTAGTGGTTATTATTGATGAATTGGCTGATTTGATGATGACTGTTTCAGGTGAAGTTGAGCCAGCGATTGTGCGGATTGCGCAGTTAGGGCGTGCGGCTGGAATTCATTTGATTGTAGCCACGCAGCGTCCATCAGTCGATGTTATTACCGGTTTGATTAAAGCCAATGTTCCTTCACGGATGGCGTTTGCGGTTGGATCAGGAACCGATTCACGGACTATTCTAGATTCTAATGGCGCGGAAAAGCTTTTGGGACGTGGTGATATGCTCTTTAAGCCCATTGGCGAAAATAACGGTGAACGAGTTCAAGGGGCGTTCATGTCTGATGATGATGTTGAAAATTTAACTAATTATATTAGGCAACAAGGATCCGCTCAATATGATGAAAGTATGGAAGTGACTGATGCTGATTTGAAGGCAATGGACAGTGATAATGGAGCTAGTGGTGATACTAGTTCAGCCTTAGATGAAATTTGGGATGACGCGCTAGACTTTGCATCAATTGAAGGTGAAGTATCAGCGTCTATGATGCAACGGCATTTTAGAATTGGCTATAATCGCGCGGCAAGGCTAGTGGATGATATGGAAGATCAAGGTATTTTGGGGACTGCAACGGGCGGGAAACGCCGCCCCGTTCTAATGAGTAAAGAGCAGTGGTATGCTAAGCAACAACATTAGTTGGTAATTTGTTTTTTAAATTAAAAAGCCGCTACGTTAGACCCCTGTCTTTTGTGTTGTTAATACATTATTTGACAAATCAACATTTAAATTAAATTAGTTTTTACAGGGCATTGAATGAGAACATGTTGTATAATTATAGACATAAATCTCCCTGAGATTAGAAAATTAATAATATATTTATAAGGAGAACGTTAATGACAGCAGGAGATATTTCATTTCTAATTATTGCACTGGCTATTTTGGGGTTAGTCTTATTTATTGGTTATTTCTTATTGCGCCTAAGTGCGACTTTAACTTCGGTGACACAAGACGTCAAATTAATTGCTAACGATGTGGACGATTTGTTAATCAATACCAACGTTTTACTTAAAGATGTAAATGGTAAAATGGTGACAGTTGATCCAGTTTTCCAAGCTGCTGGCGATTTAGGTGCTAGTGTCTCAGAACTGAACACATCAGCACATGAAGTTAAGGATAAATTTGGGTCAAAAAAGAATAAGACTAGTTCGATGATGGCTAAGGCTGCAGGGATGGCCTTTGGAATGCAAAAGAGTCGACGGAAGCAGAAGAAGAACAAACCGGAGGTGAAAGCATGAAACGACAAGTAAAAGGATTGATTTTTGGCGGAATGTTACTAGGGTTTGGGGCAATTGCGGCTTACTATAAGTCTTTAACGCCTATGCAAAAAGAGGCCCTTCAAGATCGAGCTTTAGATGATTTAGCGAAGGGTAAGACCAAGGTAGATAGTTTGCGGATGCAAGCAACTACTAAATTTAACCAACAAGTTGAAAAATTAACTGATGCCGAAACTGATGTCGCCTGGCGTGACTGGGTTGCTCAGTTGCAAATGAAGGTAATTGACTTGACGGATCAAGCTAATGAACAGTATCAACAAGTACGTGAGATGGTTCAAGCTGAAGCGGATGATCATCTTTCAGCGCAAAGCAAAGAGACGCTAGCAGAAATGCAAAACCGTTATCAGGAGCTAAAGGTGCAAGCTCAAAAAATGTTTACCGAAGCCCGGAAGAGTCTAAAACAGCAAGAAGAGCCGTTGCAGAATTTGGCCAATGAGACTTTGAATCAAACTGAAGATGATTTTGAAATTGTTTTAGATGCACAACAAGATGATGTTAAAGAAGCATTAGGCATGAACGATGTTGAAGTCTTACAACCAGAAAGTTCAAAATCAGATAATAAATAGCTACATGGGGGCTTAAAGTATGGTTAAAATCATTAGTTTGACGATCCTTGTTTTAGCATTAATCTTATTGATTGGTTTTGTCTGGCGATTTATTATGGCCGTGCAACCAGAAGTAAAAAAGTTAATGGCGATGAGTGATATTTTAGCCCGTGAAGAAGTGCCTGTTAAGGAACAAGTGGATCGATTAACACGGCAATTAACGGAAAAACAGGCCATTATGGAGCGTTTTCGTGAGCAGACGTCAGATGATAATATGACCGATTAATATGGTTTATATTGGGTGCAAAATGAATGATTGATAGAGATCGGAATTGGTGTTCCGGTCTTTTTTAAGCGATAAAATTGAAATAGTTTAAAGTTTTGGTGCTGATATGTAAAATCACACATATTTCGTAATATAATTAAAGACAATTAAACTCAGCTATTTGTCGTTAAGGCAGATAGGTAATCGAGACCCACAAACTTCAGATGAGTCTGCCCCGTTGATGATTGGATGAAATTTAAATTAAGAGGTAAAAATGATGATGCAAAGCAACACAATCAATGAATTTGATCAATTAGATTTAAAGCAGCCTCAAATTGTAAACGATAAAATTTATATTTTAAAACAAAGTGAAATTGGCGAAAATGATTATGATTTAGTTCAAGTAGTGGATGGGAAAATGCAGGTTTTGCGCCATGCAATTGATCAAATATCAAGTAATCAGGATAATTTGTATTATTTAAAACAAGGTCGCATTTTTCAACTCAAGGAAAATGAAGAAGACCTTGAATTAGGGCTCGGGCCGAGCCGGATTAAGGAAATACATGCCATTCCTGACAGTGATGCGGTTTTTTATCTGACAGAAGATGTTAGTCAATGGCGTTTGAATCCGTTAGAAATGACTCAGGGTTTGCAGATGAGCGTCACGGGTGTCACAGAGATACCCCTACAACGGACCCAAAATGTCGAGAATCGTTTATATTTTGCCCATGTTAATGGTGAGCAACGATATATTAAAAAATTTGAATTACCTGTACGAATTGCTGATGTTTTAAATGCAAAAAAATTACTATTGATTGATACCCAACTGACGCCAACGGGTGAAAGTGGACATGAACGTTTAATTGAGTTAGAGGTCCAACCAGATTTAACAAAAGTCTTTTCTAAGCGGTCATGGTGGCAAATTTCAGAAGCACAGTATGGTCCAAAAGGTGAGAAAATTTTGATTGTAGCTGCGGATGAACAAGATGGTGGTGGAGAACGTGCTCAATTATATTTATTTGACCGTGCTAATCAGCGTACGACTCTGCAATATAAAGAAGAGACTTTAGATGTTAAAAATCATGAACAAAATCATCATTTGCAGTGGATGGATGCTGAACATTATCTCTTTGTGACGGATTACCATGGGCACAGTCGCCTGTACTTGGCGGATTTAAGTGGAAAAAAAGAGTGTATCTCAGATCAACGCGAAATTTTAACCTCTTTGCTGGTCCAAGAACATCAAATTTTAGGTTTGCAGATGGCAACTGATCAACCAGTTCAGTTAATTGATTTAGCGCAACGGAAAACTTTGGTTCCAGCAGAGCATTCCACGCAATTAACTGCGGCTGAAAAATTTGTTTTTCGGGATGGCATTGGTGAATTTATTGACGGGTGGTTCTTGCCTAACGCGCAACGAAAGGCAACGGGGACGATTGTTTGGTTGGGCACAGATTTAAAATATGGGGTCGGTGAAAGTTATCAAAGTCGGCTACAATGGCTATCCCACCAAGGCTTTAATGTCGTGTGGATTCATCAACCCGGTATGAGCGGTTATAGTGTGGAATATGCTCAGGCACACGTTTGGCAAGATGCTGACCAAATGCAAACGACAGTGATGACAGGAATTTATGCGGCGCAAAAGCAACATGCTGAATTAGTAGATGGAAAATTGTATGTAATTGGAAATCAAGCGGGGGCTACGTTAGCTGCGCAATTGCTGGCTGACCATTCTCAGAACTTTACGGCGGGGATTTTATGCGATCCGATTGTAGATTGGACAGCATGGTATGCTGAGCGCCAGCTGGACGTTTTACAAAATGCAATGTCTAATGTAAGTTTGCGTGATCAAGAACAAGCGCAACTAGCACAGGCCTCATTAGTGCAACAAAAACAGTACCCACATGTTCCCGTCTTGTTGATGGCCATGCAACCAGCTCTGAGTCAACGACTTCCCTTGGCGGCCTATGCGCAACAAGCCTTAGTGGATCGTCAACCTGAATTTAAATATGTGGATTGGACCAAAGCACAAGGGACTAAGCAGCAGATTCAACAAGCCCAATGCAAAGTTATGATTGATTGGTTATTTTGGTATGGTACACTTAATGTATTAACAAATAGGTTAGGGTAAGGTCCACTTACGGACGGAACTCTTTGAATTCAGAAAATGGAATATATAAAATATGAGTACAGATTTAACGATTATGCCATTTGGCGGTATGCGCGAAAATGGGAAGAACATGTATGCAGTCACAGTTGGTGAAGATATTTTTATCTTAGATGCTGGGTTGCAGTATCCAGAAAATGATTTATTAGGGGTGGATGTGGTCATCCCTGATTTTAAATACTTAGTCGAGCGTGCAGATCAAATTGCCGGAATCTTTTTGACACATGGGCATGCTGATGCTATTGGAGCTTTGCCGTATCTACTGTCAGAAATTAATGTGCCAATTTTTGGTTCAGAATTGACGATTGAGCTCGCTAAGTTGGCGATTGAAAATAATCCGCAAACGAAAACGTTCACTGATTATCATGTCGTAACGGGCAGTCAAGAAATTGACTTTGGTGATGTAAAAGTATCATTCTTTGAAACGACGCACACGATTCCAGAATCATTGGGGATTGTGATTGAAACACCTGCGGGTCAAGTTGTTTATACGGGTGATTTTAAGTTTGATACGACAGCAGCGTCAACTTATCAAATGGATTTGTTGCGTTTAGCAGAGATTGGTCGAAAAGGGGTTAAGGCCCTGTTGATTGATGCAGCTGGGACAGGTACTCCTGGTCAACTATCACATGAATCAGAAATTGAGCAATATATTTATGAAAATTTCCGACACCATAGTGGGCGGATTGTGGTTGCAGCGGTGGCTTCTAATATTCAGCGGATTCAACAAGTTGTGCAAGCAGCTTATCGGACTCATCGGAAGATTGTTTTGTCAGGTAATGATATTGAAAAGTCAGTGCGAACAGCGTTGCGCTTGGGCAAGCTAGAATTGCCAGCTCCAGAGAAGGAATTGTTTGTCTCGTTGAAAAACTTAAAAACTGTGGCACCTGAAGCAACGGTGATTTTAGAAACCGGTAAAATGGGTGAACCCTTGCGACATTTGCAACGCATGGCGCACGGGGATGATCGTAATATTAAAATTACTGACGGTGATTTAGTTTTCATTACAACGACTCCTTCAACTGCGATGGAAGGGTTTGTAGCGCAGACGCGCGACATGCTTTTCCGGGCTGGGGCGGATGTTAAGCAAATTTCATCCGATATGAATTCGTCAGGACATGCATCAAAAAATGATTTCCAGATGATGTTGAATTTGTTGAAACCTGAAAATGTTTTACCAGTTCAAGGCGAATATCGGATGTTGAATGCCGGCTATCAAGCCACCTTAGAATTGGGGATTTCGAAAGATCATGCCTTTATTTTGAAAAATGGTGACCGTTTAGTCTTTGATAATCAACCGGCGCCGCATTTGGCTGGATCAATTCAAGTTGATGCGACGATGATTGATGGATCAGGAATCGGTGATATTGGTTCAATCGTGTTGAATGATCGGCGGATTTTATCTGAAGATGGGGTCTTTATTGCGGTGATTACCATTGATCGGAAGAAAAAGAAGGTCATTGCGCATGCGAAAGTCGATTCAAGGGGCTTTGTTTACGTGAAAACTTCCCGCGATTTGTTGAAGGAAGCAACTGAATTAGTTGAAACGACGGTTGCTGAAGGAATTAAGAATACCAAAGAATTTGATTGGGGTAAGCTGAAGGGCTCAGTTCGGGATGCGCTAGGTAAGTTCTTGTATGAAAAAACCCATCGGAAACCGGTAATTTTGCCAGTGATCATGGAGGCTAATCAAAACGGACGGCGCCGACGGACGGCGAATAAAAAGGCTGGGGATGGTAAAAATAAAAAGGTTAATCAACCAGCTAATAAAGCCAAAAAGAGTGCACCTAATCAAGTTAAAAATAATGCTAAAGTCAAAGCGTCCGTCAAAAAAGATGACGCTAAGCCAACCAAGCCCCGTAATAATCGGAGGAAACCTGCCTCTAAATCAGTCGATTCTGCTAAGCCGGAATCTAAATAAATGCACCACTAGTTAGACGAGTGGATACTTTGATGCGATAGAGGAGGGGACTGACACATGAATGACGAGGAGTATCAACAAGCCATTCAGGCGGGACAGTTAGCTTATCAAAATGAAGAATGGCAAGTGGCGATTGACACTTTGGTGCCAGCCTTTGCGCAAAATCCGACCATTCAGATTCAAAAAATTTTAGGCGTGAGCTTTGCGCAATTAGAAAATTTTGTGGATGCTTGGTCCTATTTGCAATATGCGCCCCAAGCGTACCAAGAGAGTTTAGAGCAGGCGCAATTTTATCTTACAGTTGCTTTAAAAAATACGTATTTTCTAGCTGCGCGTGAATTCGCATTAGCAACTGCTTGGAATGCCACTTTAGTCGCACAGATTGTGACAGCGGAGCAAGCTTTTAGAAATTCTGAGGTGGAACGTCTAAATACGCAGGCCCGGCGTTTCTATCATTTAAGTAATTATAGTTTGGGTGAGCAAAATAAAATTTTGCAACAAGCTGAACATCTACCATTACATGAATATGTAGCCAGCGCACAGTTTTTGTTAATTGATCCGTTCCTTTCAGCTATGACAAGAAACACGATTTTAAATCGTCTTCGGGAGTTAGTTGTGCATAAGGAACTAGCCTTTCATTGGCTAGATGGACGCCAGTTGCAGGTGCGGCCTGACACGTTACCAGCAGTTGAGGCAATGCCGATTTATCAGACTTTAACACAGGGATTAAACCAACTTGAAAATAGGCAAGATCCGCTTGTATCACAGATTTTGCAAGAACAATTACGGTTAGAAATGCTTTTAACCTATCCGTTTAGTCCTTTGACTACGGTTGACAGTGAAAGCTGGTTTGACAATGAGTTAGCTGTGCTGCATCAATCTACGGGTAGGTCGGAATCACCAGCACAAAGTGAGTATCATGAACTGTTACGGACAGAGGTTCGGACTTTATTTAATGCGTTAAATTGAAGTAAAACACGAAAATCATCTTTTTGCTGGAAAAAATATTTACAAAATTAAAATCGTCTTATATAATGAGTACAGCTTCCCTAGGGGAGAAATCAATTAAATTATTTTCGATTGTTGTTTATCCAGTTGTACTTTTAGTGTATAATGGGTTTAACAACTTTTAAGTTGTAAACATGTTTTTCGACTTACGAAAATTAGGAGGATAAGCTTTTGGCTAAGGAACATTACGAGCGCACTAAGCCGCACGTTAACATTGGAACTATTGGTCACGTCGACCACGGTAAGACTACTTTGACTGCCGCTATCTCAAAGGTATTGGCTGACAAGGGATTGGCACAACTACAAGACTTTGCTGCCATTGACGCTGCTCCCGAAGAGCGCGAACGTGGAATCACGATCAACACTGCTCACATCGAGTATGAGACTGAGAATCGTCACTACGCGCACATCGACGCCCCAGGTCACGCGGACTACGTTAAGAACATGATCACTGGAGCCGCTCAAATGGACGGTGCGATCTTGGTTATCGCCGCTACTGACGGACCAATGCCACAAACTCGTGAGCACATCTTGTTGGCTCACCAAGTTGGTGTTGAATACTTGATCGTCTTCTTGAATAAGACAGACTTGGTTGACGACGAAGAGTTGGTTGACTTGGTTGAAATGGAAGCACGTGAATTGCTTTCAGAGTACGATTTCCCTGGTGATGATGTACCATTCATCCGTGGATCTGCTTTGAAGGCTTTGGAAGGTGATCCAGAACAAGTTAAGGTCATCGAAGAATTGATGGATACAGTTGATTCATACATCCCAACGCCAGAACGTGATACTGACAAGCCATTCTTGATGCCTGTCGAAGATGTATTCACAATCACTGGACGTGGAACAGTTGCTTCAGGTCGTGTTGACCGTGGAACTGTTGTCTTGAATGATGAAGTTGAAATCATCGGTTTGAAGGAAGACGTTCGCAAGACTGTTGTTACTGGTATCGAAATGTTCCGTAAGACTATGGAACAAGGACAAGCCGGAGATAACATCGGAGCTTTGCTACGTGGTGTTGATCGTTCAGAAATCGAACGTGGACAAGTCTTGGCAAAGCCAGGATCAATCAAGACCCACACTAAGTTCTTGGCCGAAGTCTACGTTTTGACCAAAGAAGAAGGTGGACGTCACACTCCATTCTTCACTAACTACCGTCCACAATTCTACTTCCACACAACTGACGTTACTGGGGTTGTTCAATTGCCAGAAGGTGTAGAAATGGTTATGCCTGGTGATCACGTTACATTCGATATCGAATTGATCGCACCAGTTGCCATTGAAGAAGGTTTGAAGTTTACTGTTCGTGAAGGTGGACGTACTGTCGGTGCCGGAACTGTTTCACAAATCGAAGACTAATTTTATTAATCATCGAGCTTTAAATCTAAAAAAGACTGACCATAATATGGTCAGTCTTTTTTGTTTTTCAAGCCCAATGACATGACAAACAATATTGGATTGCTCAGTAATGGCCGCCAGAGAAATCAATTAGCTGTCTATTGTGGGATTTTAGATGTTTAAAGTCAGTTTCAAGCAAGCTGTTTAGGACGAAATACTGGTAATTTTTAATTTGGACAAATTTAACCAGAAAAAAGTCGATGTTTACTTTGCCAAAGCGCGTAAAGTACGTTAAAATAGTGAAAGTATATTAATAAGAAATAAGGCAGTTTAATTTTTAGAGTTAAACTGACGTGGAGGAAGAAAATAATGGTTGCAAATAATGCCGAATTTACTCGTGGTGAAGGAAACAAGGGAACTTTGAAGTTTGAGATTCCTGTTGAAGATCAAGGAGCTGCCATTGATGCGGCCTTTAACCGGGTTAAAGATTCATTGAACGTTCCTGGCTTCCGTAAGGGTAAAATGCCAAAGCAAATGTTTATTGCGCGCTTTGGAGAAGAAGCTTTGTATGAAGATGCAGTTAACTTTGCTTTGCAAGCTGCTTATCCAAGTGCTGTAATGGCAGCGGAGATTGCACCAGTTAACCAACCACAAATTGCGGTTGAGTCATTGGAAAAGGGACAACCTTGGGTGCTTACAGCTGAAGTTGAAATTGCACCTGAAATTGAATTGGGTGATTACAAAGGCTTAGAAGTAGCCAAGCAAGATGTTGAAGTTTCAGATGCTGATGTTGATGATGAAATTGAAAACATGCGTCAACAACAAGCTGAATTGGTATTGGCCGAAGATCACGCTGCGGAAAACGGCGATACTGTAATCATTGATTTTGATGGTTC
Source organism: Weissella kandleri (assembly GCF_001438705.1). Lineage (GTDB taxonomy): Bacteria > Bacillota > Bacilli > Lactobacillales > Lactobacillaceae > Weissella > Weissella kandleri. The sequence continues at coordinate 257,995 of NZ_JQBP01000003.1, read as the reverse complement.
AGTTGATGGCGAAGCCTTCGATGGCGGAAAGGCTGACAACTTCAGTCTTGAATTAGGTTCAGGTCAATTTATTCCTGGCTTTGAAGACCAATTGGTAGGACACAAGGCGGAAGAGACTGTTAAAGTTAACGTAACGTTCCCTGAAGATTACCAAGCTGAAGATTTGGCTGGTAAAGATGCTGTCTTTGAAACAACAATCCATGAAGTTAAGGTGAAGGAAGTTCCAGCCTTGGATGACGAATTCGCTAAGGATGTTGACGAAGATGTTTCAAGTTTAGAAGAACTTAAAGCTAAGACCAAGGATCGTTTAGTTGAAGCTAAAAAGAACGCAGCCGCTGAAGCTAAGGAAGACGAAGCTATCAACAAGGCTGTTGAGAATGCTAAGGTTGTCGGCGATGAAATCCCAGCAGCAATGTTGGAAGAAGACATTCACCGGCAAATCAACTCATTCTACGCTTCAATGCAAAACCAAGGAATCTCACCTGAGATGTACAGTCAAATCACTGGACAAACTGAAGAAGATATCCATAATCAATATGCTCAAGATGCTGAAAACCGGGTTAAGACGAATTTGGTCCTTGAAGCAGTTGTTAAGGCTGAAGATATTAAGCCCGATCAAGCTGCAATTGATGCTGAAGTTAAGTCATTAGCTGAAATGTATGCGATGGATGAGGCAGAAATTCGTAAGGCTTTGTCAGATGACATGTTGGCACACGATATTGCAATTAAGCAAGCTGTTAATACAATTGTTGATTCAGCTGTGGAAGCCTAAAGTTCAGCTGATTTAAATGAAAAACGAGACTACGCTGGTGCTGGTCTCGTTTTTGTCTATTGTATGTCATCTTAAAAGCTGGATAAGATGATAATAGTTAATTTAATGATGAAAAAGGAGATTAACGTATGATTGATACAACTGATAACACAACTGGAGGGGCAGCATATTGTTCTTTTTGTGGTAAGTCAGCGAGCGAAGTAAAAAAATTAGTCGCTGGTCCAGGGGTTTTTATCTGTAATGAGTGTGTGGAATTAGCACAACAAATCATTAATGAAGATTTGCAAGCTGATGCAATCGAACAAAAAGTTAATTTGATGACCCCCGCTGAAATCGTTGAGAATTTAAATACGTATGTTGTCGGACAAGATGACGCTAAGCGGACCTTAGCCGTGGCGGTTTATAATCATTACAAGCGAGTGAACACCTTGTTAGATAAGGATCATGATGGTGATTCAGAGGTCGAGTTACAAAAGTCAAATATTGCGATGGTGGGGCCTACTGGTTCTGGAAAAACATACATTGCGCAATCATTGGCGAAAATGTTGAATGTGCCCTTTGCGATTGCCGATGCAACAACGCTGACTGAGGCTGGTTATGTGGGTGAAGACGTTGAGAACATCTTGTTGAAGTTACTTCAAGCTGCTGACTATGATGTTGAACGTGCCGAAATGGGAATTATCTACATTGACGAAATTGACAAAATTGCCAAGAAGTCGGAAAATGTTTCCATTACACGAGACGTTTCTGGTGAAGGAGTTCAACAAGCCCTTTTGAAGATGATCGAAGGAACGATTGCTAATGTGCCACCTCAAGGGGGACGGAAGCATCCGAACCAAGAATTCATTCAAGTTGATACGACTAACATCCTATTCATTGTGGGTGGAGCTTTTGCTGGAATTGAAAATATCGTTAAAGAACGGGTTGGGGGTAAGACAATTGGCTTTGGAACGGATAGCGCTAAAGCATTGCAGAATTCTGACCAGACCTTTATGCAACAAACTGTGCCTGAAGATTTAATGACCTTTGGTTTAATTCCAGAATTCATTGGGCGTTTGCCAATCTTAACGGTATTGGATGAATTGACAGCCGATGATTTGGTGCAAATCTTGACCAAGCCTAAAAATGCTTTGGTTAAGCAATATCAAGCTTTACTCGCTTTAGATGGAGTGAAATTAACGTTTGAACCTGGTGCGTTGAAAGCCATGGCTAATTTAGCGATTGAGCGAGAAACTGGAGCACGCGGATTGCGCTCTATTATTGAAGAAGTCATGCGCGATGTCATGTTTGATATTCCAAGTCGCAATGATGTGGCGGAAGTTGTGATTTCACAAGAGAATGTCGAAAAAAATACGACACCAAAAGTTATTTTAAAGTAACTAAGGAGAAAACAATGGAAGTTCATAATGTTGAGATGGTGATGTCAGCGGTTCAAGCAAGTCAATATCCAGATGATAATTTACCTGAAATTGCCTTGGTTGGCCGTTCAAATGTTGGAAAGTCATCCCTAACGAATACGTTAATTAATCGTAAGGCTTTTGCACGGACATCTTCACAGCCTGGAAAAACACAAACTCTTAATTTTTATAAAGTTGAAAATCAAGTCTTTTTTGTGGACGTACCTGGCTATGGTTATGCGAAGGTTTCAAAAAGTGCCCGTGCCAAGTTCCAAGTGATGATTGGTGAATATTTGGAAAAACGGATTCCGTTACGCGGTGTCATCCAGTTAGTCGATGCCAGGCATGCGCCTTCAAAAGAAGACATTGAGATGTATCAATGGCTCACGTCTGATGATATGGGTGGGTTACCTGTCTTGGTGGTGGCTACTAAAGCGGATAAAATTGCGCGAGGTAAATATAATCATGCGGAAAGTACGATTAAAAAAGACCTTCAATTTAATTCAGAAGTATCAGATTTTGAAATGTTTTCATCAGAAACTAAATATGGTAAAGATTTGGTTTGGGAATGGATTGAAGCCCGGATGTTGGACGGGACCGCTGCAGCTGAAGAATTAGAGCTAGCCGACGAATAGGTGCACCGCAATTCCAGATGAAAGTGGAGGAAAGTTTAATGGCCGCAATGCAGCGATTTCAAGGAAAAATCCTAGGAAAAACGTATACGTTGACCACAAATGAAAACCAAGCGCATATGGAAGCAGTTTTTAATTTGGCCAATCAACAATTAAATGATTTAAAAAAACAAAATCCTAAGTTAAGTGCCAGTGACGCTTTAGTGTTAGTGGCGATTAACGCGTTATCAGATCAAATTAATATGAAAAAGACAGCTGAGGAGCATGTATGATTATTTCAATTCTAATCTTATTTGCGTTGCTAACGGCGTGTATGCATGGTTATCATGAAGGCTTTGTCCGGGTGTTAATTCGTTCAGTCGGTCGCGTGTTAGTCTGGGTCCTCGCGGTGCTCTTGGCACATAATATTGGGGATGTCATTGCGAATTTGATTAATAATCAATTAACTTCAACATGGTCATCGCCAGTGAGTGCACCTTTGTTAAATCAATCGAACCGCTTTTTGTATTCGGGAATTGGTTTTTCTATTGTGACAATGATTGGGTTTGCCATTTTACGGCAAATTCAACGGAGCATGCGAATTTTAAATAAAATTCCTGTTTTAGGATTTTTTAATCGGGTTCTGGGGGCCTTGTTAAATACCATTATTATGTATATCGGAATTTTCTTTTTGTTATATATTTTAGGGGCATTTGATTGGACATGGATGCATGAACAAATTACGTATTCACCTGTGGCCCAATTTGTGATGCAAGAAACGCCGATCTTATCCAGTCAAATTTATCAATGGTTTATTGTCAATTTTTAACGACGTAAGACATGTGGAGATGCGCGCTTGGGTTATCAATTGGTATTAGTGAACTAAACCACCTGTTTTGTAACGGGTGGTTTTTTTCATCTAATTGGAAGCAATCATTCTGAACTTACAGTAGATCCAAGCCCTTCAACTGGTTAGAACCGCCTAAGATATGCTAAACTAAGCTATATATATTTATAAAATTAAAAGATAAAAATTAAATCAGAATCGGGTATGCAAGTCGGTGTGGATGACGAGCACTGAAAATATGGTACTCAAAGATTATTTTGAAGGAGGTTCAAAATGAATTCAAAAATTTTAAAAACGCTTGAATATGATGCAGTCAAAGCTAAAATTAAGCCGTTCTTAATGACGGCGGGGGGTGAAATTGAGTTGGAGCAACTGCACCCCACTACGGATGCTGAACAAATTCAGCAATGGCTAGCGGAAACGTCAGATGCCTATTTGATTTTACGGCGCGCTGCTGCCTTTCAAATGCCTCGTTTAGCTGATATTAAAAGCCCCATGCAGCGGGTGTTGATTGATGCAGATTTAAATGGCTCGGAATTAGTTCAAGTGGGCCGCGTGTTATGGGCGACTGGACAGGTCGAACAAACTTTCGTTAATTTTGCGACTGATCAAGGAGAAGCTTTACCAGCCTTAATGCCCTATGTAAAAGCATTAATCACCTTACCGGACCTAAGCAAGTCGTTACGTCAGGCGTTGGATCAAGATGGTCGGTTGCAAGATGATGCTTCAGCTGAACTACATCGATTGCGGCAAGCAATTACGGGCACGGAAAACGCAATACGACAGAAGATGCAAGACTATACTCGTGGGAATACCGCTAAATATTTATCAGACCCAATTGTGACAATGCGTAATGATCGGTATGTAGTGCCTGTTAAGGCTGAATACCGTAGTAAATTGAGTGGAGTCGTGCATGATCAGAGTCAAACGGGGCAAACCTTGTATGTTGAGCCAGCGCCTGTCGTGGATATGAATAATCGCTTACGCGAATATCAGCTCAAAGCGTATGCGGAAGAACAGCGTGTGCTGCATGAACTTTCACAACGCCTCAAACCGGAAGCAGAAAACATTTTACACAATGCTGCGCTCCTAGGTCATTTGGACTTTGTTTTAGCGAAAGGTCAATATGCGGTACAATTAGGAGCCACGGAGCCCGCGGTGAGTGCAACACAAGAAGTTAATTTAATACAAGCACGGCATCCTTTGCTCGATCAAGCTAAAGCGGTGGCTAATGATATTATCTTGGGGAAAGATTATACAGCAATTATTGTGACTGGTCCTAATACAGGTGGAAAAACTATTAACTTAAAGACTCTGGGCTTGCTGCAATTAATGGCCCAGTCAGGTTTGTTTTTGCCGACCGCGGAACATTCAACTGTGGGGGTCTTTGATAATGTCTTTGCAGACATTGGGGATGAACAATCGATTGAACAATCATTGTCAACATTTAGCTCGCATATGGTAAACATTATTGAGATTCTCAAGCACTTGACGAAGCAATCATTAGTGCTCTTTGACGAATTAGGTGCTGGAACTGATCCGCAAGAAGGAGCGGCTTTAGCCATGGCAATTTTGGATGCCGTGGGTGAAGTTGGTGCTTATACGGTAGCGACGACCCATTATCCCGAATTAAAAGTTTATGGTTATAATCGCGCAGCCACAATTAATGCCTCGATGGAATTTGACATTGAGACGTTACAACCTACTTATCATTTATTGTTAGGCATTCCAGGGCGTTCAAATGCTTTGGATATCGCCCAGCGTTTAGGCTTGCCAACGGAGATTGTTCAACAAGCACGCGGGTTGACGGATAATGAAGCGCAAGAACTAAATGAAATGATTCAAGATTTGGTTGATCAACGAAATGCAGTGCGGACTGAGCGGGTGGAGTTAGATGCTCAATTAGCTGATAATCAGCAGCAAGCAGCACAATTAGCTCATGCTCAAAATCAATTAGAGGTGCAAAAGGCGCAATTATTACAAAAGGCACAACAAGAAGCCAATCATATTGTCGCGGATACGCGGAAAAAAACGCAACGTATTATTGATGATTTGCATCAAATGCAACGAGCGGGGGCCGCGGGAATTAAAGAAAATAAGATTATTGATGCTAAAGGGAGCTTAAATCAATTACAACAGACACCTACAGCTGAAAATAATCGGATTTTACGGAAAGCAAAGGCGGCTAAAAATGTGGCGATTGAAGTGGGCGATACCGTTTTGGTCCGAGAATATGGTCAACAAGGAACAATTGTCCGCAAGCTGAAAGATGGTAAATACGAAGTTCAAATTGGAATTTTGAAAATGGTTGTTGGTGGGGATGAGATTGAAAAACAAACCGCTAATCCAGCTAAGCAAAACGTTAAGAAGGCTAAAGCTAGCGGTAAACCAAGGCATGCACGGTCAGTTTCAACGAATCAGGCCATGAACCGAGCCCATGCTTCGGCCACTTTGGATCTGCGCGGAGAGCGTTATGAACCAGCGATGCAAGAATTAGATCGATTCATTGATTCTGCTTTGCTGAATAATTTACAAAGCGTTGAAATTATTCATGGTAAAGGGACGGGAGCCATCCGTAAAGGGGTACAAGAGTATCTACGGTCGCATCATTCGGTGAAAAATTTTGATTATACTGGACCCGATCAAGGTGCTACCTATGTGGAGTTGGCTTAAGTGAGTACAGTGTTTAATTGATGAATGTAATATCTAAAAAGAGGAAGCCGACAATTAGGCTTCCTCTTTTTGATTGAGCTGAATACCGTAAATTTATACAAAAAAATAAAGCCCTCAAGACTGAGGACTTTATGGACGATAGCTCATCAGGGAGTCGAACCCTGGATGCCGGTGTGAAAAACCGGAGTCTTAACCGCTTGACCAATGAGCCATTATTACTTGTTGTCGCTTAACAACAAATAATATAATAACAAGTTTAAAAGTGTTTGGCAAGCTTTTTTTTGAAAATAAAGTAAAAAATTTGCGAAAATGGGGAAGTAGGGTAAAATAATAGCGTAGTAAGCTGAAATTTAATCCAGAATATGGTTAGCTTGTAATGATTGGAAATGAGGTTCCAAGATGTTTGAAAATAAGAAAATAGTATTAATTGTGACCGGCGGTGTGGCAGCATATAAGTCAGCCCGGGTGGCCCGCTTATTGATGCGAGCTGGGGCTGAAGTACGCGTAGTAATGACAGCGAATGCTTTGGAATTTATGACGGAAAAAACGTTTGCAACCTTGACCAAACATGCCGTTTTAACTGACTTATTTAAAACGGCCGATGCGCAGGTGGCTCATATTGAATGGGCAGATTGGGCGGATTTATTTTTCGTGGTCCCAGCCACGGCTAATTTCATTGGTAAGTTGGCTCAAGGATTAGCTGATGATGCCGCTTCCACGGTAGCGATTGCCAGGCATACGCCGATGTTAATCGCGCCGGCAATGAATCCGGCCATGTATGAAAATCCAGCGGTTCAACGCAATTTGGCGCAACTACGTCAAGACGGCGTAATGATTATTGAGCCAACTGAGGGTCTCTTAGCTGAAGGCTATCAGGGGCAAGGACGGATGCTTGAGCCCGAAGAGTTACTAGCAAGTGCCGAATTGCAATTACGGCAAGTGATGACTCAAATGCCATTACAAGGGCAAAAGTTTCTGGTGACAGCTGGCGGAACCAAAGAAGCTTTGGATCCTGTTCGCTTTATCGGAAACCATTCTTCCGGTAAAATGGGTTACGCTGTTGCTCAGGCACTCCTTGAATGGGGGGCAGATGTAACTTTGATTACAACAGTGAATTTACCAAGTCCAGCGGGGGTTAGAGTGGTCCCTGTTCAATCCGCACGTGAAATGAAAGCCGCCCTACAAGCCGATTTTGCGCATGTGAATGGCGTTGTGATGGCCGCAGCTGTGGCTGATTACCGACCACTCACTGTTGCGTCCCAAAAAATTAAAAAGCAAGACGGTGCGAACTTGGAATTCACGCTTCAAGAAAATCCAGATTTATTAGCTACATTGGGGCAAGCCAAACAGCAACAGATTTTAGTAGGTTTTGCGGCCGAGACAAATGATTTGATTGAACACGCTAATCTTAAATTAACGAAGAAAAATGTAGATTTGTTAGTAGCCAATGACGTTACTCAGCCGGGGAGTGGTTTCCAAACGGACACTAATCTAGTGACTTTCTTACAGCCAGGATTAGAGCCAAAACCTTTGCCAATCTTACCAAAGGTTGAAGTAGCACGGAAAATTGTGCAACAAATTGTGCAGATTCAACGAGAACGGGGAGATATTAAATGAAAATTGGAATTGATCAAATGAGTTTTTTTTCACCGCATCTCTATATTGAGATGTCCGACTTAGCGCAAGCCCGTGGTGAAGACCCCAACAAATATCTCATTGGGATTGGTCAGACACGCCAAGCTGTGATTCCACCAACGCAAGATGCGGTGACCATGGGAGCCAACGCGGCGGCGCCTTTGATGACCGATGAATTACGACAAACCTTGGATTTAGTTATTTTTGCAACTGAGTCCGGTATTGACCAATCAAAGTCGGGGGCAGCTTATCTGCAACGTTTATTAGGTATTCAAAAGTATGCACGGACGATTGAATTAAAACAAGCTTGTTATTCTGGAACGTACGGCTTGATGCAGGCCCGTGATTATGTAGCTGTTCATCCGGATCGGAAAGTCTTAGTGGTTGCCAGTGATGTGGCCCGTTATGGACTAAAGACGAGTGGTGAAGTGACGCAAGGTGGGGGCGCAGTTGCGATGCTTGTGAGTGCTGATCCACAAATTTTAACCTTGGAAAATGATAGCCAGTTTATGACAGATGATGTAATGGACTTTTGGCGGCCGAATTATGCAACTGAGGCGCGGGTTGATGGTAAGTATTCAAGTAATGTTTATCAAGAGTTCTTTAAAGAGTTATGGGATCGTTACCGCAAACAAACAGGTCGGACCATTGATGATTTCGATGCTTTAGTTTTCCATTTACCTTATACTAAGATGGGTAAAAAGGGCTTGCAAATGGTCTTACCTGAAGCTGATGAATTGCAACAAAAGGAACTGCTAGCCCAATTTGAGGCCAGTCAAAAGTATAGCCGGCAGATTGGTAATTTATATACGGGCTCGTTATATTTAAGCCTTTTGTCACTATTAAATGAAACGCCTGGTTTGAAGCCGGGCGCGCGTCTCGGACTCTTTTCATACGGTTCAGGAGCTGAGGGCGAGTTCTATTCAGGAATCTTGCAGCCTAAATATCATGCTGGCTTAGTGTCAAACCAAGTGCCTGACTTATTAAGTCGGCGTCAAGGCCTCTCAATTGCGCAGTATGAGCAGATTTTTGAACAAACCCTGCAAGGATCAGCTGATCGTGAATTAGAAATTAAAAATGATCCAGCACAATTTGTCCTCGCCGGCTTGAAAAACGAACGGCGCCAATATTTAAAACAACATTAATTTTATTAAAAAAGGACGATTTTAATAGGCGTTCAGCGGGAAATCATGTAGAATAATTTAATAGACAGAGTTGATTATTAATAAGGAGAACCTACGATGGCACAAATTTATTTAGCAGGTCCGTTTTTTAGCGATGAACAAATCGCACGATTGGAACGCGTTGAGGCAGCGTTGACTCAGAATCCGACAGTGGAAGATTTTTATAGTCCTTTTCGGCATCCATTAGAAGATTTGGAATTTGGTTCAAAGGAATGGGCTAGCGCTATTTTTGCTGAAGATCGTCATGAATTACACACTGCTAAAGCAGTTGTAGGCATCGTGGATTATGTTGAAGATCATGTGGACCCCGGGACTGCTTGGGAACTTGGTTATGCTGGGATGCAAGAAAAGCCAGTCATTGTCTTTAAGGAAAAGGATGGAGGCATTAATCTGATGATTTCGGTACCTGGTCATGCCTTTATCCGTCAAGCTGAAGACTTAGCAACCTATGATTTTAATCAATTACCAAAGAGTGAATGGGATGGACCGGTATTTTAAATGGTGAAGGAGTAAGCTTGTGGTTTTTAGACGCGGATGGGAAATCTTGCGACAATTCTTAGTGCGCTTTTGGATCCCCTTGTCAATTACGGTGGGGATGTTAGCAGTTGCAATTTCTTTTACAGTAGTTTTAATGGCCCGCCAACAGATTACGGTGCATATTCCTAATATTACGGTTCGTCAAGGACCAGATGTTTTACGACCGGCAGAAGGAATGTTAAAGTCGGGTGAACATTTGGATATCTTAGATCGGGAAAACGGTTGGTATAAAATTCAGCGTGAAGATGAAACAACGGGCTGGGTGGCCGGTTGGTTATTGGAACGTAAACAACCAATTAAGCATATGAACTTGTTATCAGAAGCGACCATTGAATTGGATCCTGGACATGGTGGGTCAGACAACGGTGCAACTAGCTCGGATGGGCAGCATTATGAGAAAGATTATACGTTAGCCTTAACGAATCGCGTTAAAAATGAGTTGCAGCAACAATATGGGACACGCGTAGTGATGTCACGCGATACGGATGAAGTTGTGGGCTTATTGAAGATTCCAAAAGTCGGTGAAGCAAAACGGGCTAATGCATTTATCTCATTCCATTTTGATGCAACCGAAAAGAAAGATACGGGAAGCGGCTTTACGGCTTATTATGGGCGAGAAGATAATACATCACAGGAATTGGCACAATATCTCAATTCTGCGATGGCACCACAGATGCCCATGCAAAATTTAGGGGTTAAGCAAGCTGATTATATAGTTTTGAAATATAATCAGGTGCCCGCCGCGTTACTAGAAAACGGCTATATTAATTCAACGAAGGATTTCAAGTATATTCAAAAAGCCAGTTATCAAAATCAAATTGCGCGGTTAATTCCGACCGGTTTGGAGCAGTATTTGAATTATCGCTCGCGACAGGTGCAATAACTTGAAATTATAGGACAGTTACGGCATAATAAAAGAGATTATTATGATCAACGAAAAAGACGAACTAAGGCGAAAAAGATAGCGAACGGGGAATGGTGCGAGCCCGGCTTGGCAGCTTTAGTGTGACACTTTTGAGATCGACGTTCTAAAACGCGGTGGTGCCGTTATAACCAGAGTCTAAACCAAGGTGGTACCGCGCGATGAAGCGCCCTTGACGAATGTATTCGTTAGGGGCGCTTTTTATTAAATTAGGTAGTAACGTTGCAGATCATGAAATAAAAGAAGATTAGAGAAGAGGAAAAATGGGAAAGAATATTTATCAAAAGCCTAAGGGGACGGCGGACTTAATGCCCGAAAATTCGGCCCAATGGCATTATGTTGAAGAAACAGCGCGACTATTATTTAGTGATTATCAATATCATGAAATTCGTACGCCGATTTTTGAAAGTTTTGAGGTCTTTTCACGGACATCCGGTGATACTTCCGACGTTGTGACCAAGGAAATGTATGATTTCAAAGATAAAGGCGATCGGCATTTAGCTTTGCGCCCTGAAGGAACGGCGGGTGTAGTGCGGGCCTTTGTTGAGAATAAACGTTTTGGGCCTGAATTTGCAAAGCCCTATAAAGCTTTTTATATTGGACCAATGTTTCGGTATGAACGGCCTCAGGCAGGACGGATGCGTCAATTCCATCAAATTGGGGTAGAAGCCTTTGGATCAACGGCGCCGACATTAGATGCCGAAGTTATTGCGATGGCCGTTGACTTCTTCCAGACGTTAGGTTTGACGAATTTAAAAGTGGTTGTGAATACCTTGGGTGACCAAGCGTCTCGTGACGCTTATCGGACGGCTTTGATTGCCTACTTGAAGCCACATTTTGATGATTTATCAGCGGATTCACAAGTGCGTTTTGAAAAAAATCCCTTGCGTGTTTTAGATTCTAAAGATTCTGCGGACCAGGCTATTGTGGATGGAGCACCATCAATTTTGGATTATCTGTCAGAGGATGCACAAGCTCGCTGGGGTGCCTTACAAGCTGCTTTGGAAGCATTGGGTATTAATTATGAAGTTGATGCAAATGTGGTGCGTGGATTGGATTACTATAATCACACCATTTTTGAAATTATGACCCAGTCACCAGCTTTAGGACATGGGTGGACGACCATCGCTGGCGGGGGGCGTTATAACGGCTTAGTTGAAGAATTAGGCGGACCGGAAATGCCTGGAATTGGCTTTGGAATTGGCTTGGAGCGGTTAATGTTATTGCTTGAGGCGGAACATGCTGCTTTGCCAAGTACCCCACCGTTGGATGTTTACGTGATTAGTCAAGGGGCTGGGACGGACTTGGCTGCCTTGCAGATGGTTCAAGCGGTGCGCTCCTTTGGTTATTCAGCCGATCGCGATTATTTAGATCGGAAATTGAAAGCGCAGTTTAAGACAGCGGATCGTCAAAATGCACGTTACACGATTGTGATTGGTGAGCGTGAGCTGGCCGAACAAAGCGCTAACTTAAAGAACCTAGCCACCCATGAGGAGATTACGGTTAAGTTGGCGGAACTTTATACTAATTTACCAGCTTATTTAGAAACAGAGCCCAGCCAAGAAGAAGGAGTAGATGAAGCATGAAACGAACAAATTATGCAGGACTAATTGATGAAAGTTATCTCGGTCAAACGGTAACTTTACAAGGTTGGGTTCAAAAGCGTCGTGATTTGGGAGCCTTAATTTTTATTGATTTACGTGATCGAAAAGGACTTGTTCAGCTGACATTTGCAGATGAATTTAATTCAGAAGCTTTACATGCAGCCGAACAGGTGCGGACCGAATATGTGATTGAAGTAACTGGTTTGGTGGCAGCACGCGAAGGTGCGATTAATGAAAATATGCATTCGGGAAAGATTGAAGTTCAAGTGCAACATTTAGAGGTTTTGGCAACGGCTAAAACAACCCCGTTTGCGATTGACGATAATGTGGAAGCTTCCGATGATTTACGGTTAAAGTACCGTTACTTAGATTTGCGCCGGCCACAAATGCAAAAAAACCTAATCTTGCGGTCAAAGATTACGGCGGCCACGCACGCCTTTTTGGATGCAAATGGGTTTATTGATATTGAAACGCCCTATTTAGCTAAGTCAACGCCAGAGGGGGCCCGTGATTATTTGGTACCTTCGCGAATCAATCCCGGCTCATTTTACGCTTTGCCACAATCACCACAACTATTTAAGCAGCTGTTGATGGGGGCTGGCTTTGATCGGTATTATCAAGTGGCGCGCGCCTTTCGTGATGAAGACTTACGAGGGGATCGACAGCCAGAATTTACCCAACTTGATGTGGAAACTTCATTTATGAGCCAAGCTGAAATCATGGATTTGGTTAATCAGTGGATGGTTACGATTATGGATAAAGCAGTTGGGTATGATTTAGACCCAGCGCAAATTCCTACGTTAACCTGGCAAGAAGCGATGGATCGGTTCGGAACGGATAAGCCTGACTTGCGTATTGGGATGGAATTGATTGATTTATCAGAGTTGATGCAAAACTCAACCTTTAGCGTCTTTTCCAAAGCCGTGGTTGATGGTGGTCAAGTTAAAGCGATTGTGGTGCCGGGAGCAGCGCAAGCTTATTCACGCAAAGCATTGGATCAAAAGGTGCAGTACGTTGAGCGTTTTGGGGCTAAGGGTTTGCCTTGGTTAAAGGTGACTGATGAAGGCATTAATGGACCCATTGCGAAATTCTTTGCTGACGATAGTGCCGCTTTGATGGAAGCAACTGGTGCGCAGGCCGGGGATTTGATTGTCTTTGCTGCAGATCAAAATCCGGTCGTAGCAGCCACTTTGGATGCAATGCGGCGGATGTTTGCGGCCGAGCAAGATTTGATTGACGAAAGTCAGTGGGCGTTTGCTTGGATTGTAGATTGGCCTTTGTTTGAATACCAACCAGAAGAAGATCGTTGGATTTCTGCTCATCACCCATTTACCATGCCAAATGAAGAAGACTTGTCGTTACTTGATACAGTGGAAGGGGCCCATCAAGCGCATGCCCAGTCATACGATTTGGTCTTGAACGGTTATGAATTGGGCTCAGGTTCCATCCGTATTCACCGGATGGATATTCAACAGAAAATGTTGCGAGCCCTTGGCTTTACACCAGCAGCAGCGCAAGAGGCCTTTGGCTTCTTGTTAGAGGGAATGGAGTATGGTTTCCCGCCAATGGGTGGAATTGCTTTAGGTTTGGATCGTTTGGCGATGCTTTTGGCCGGTACGGATAATATTCGGGAAGTCATTGCTTTCCCAAAGAATTCTAAGGGAACCGAACCAATGACGGAAGCCCCATTGCCAGTAGCTAAAATTCAATTGGACGACCTTGGATTGCAAGCTCCAACATATGCGGATATTGATGCGCCGAATATGGCCGAAGAATAAGGAGGAATATCCAAACTATGCAATCAGTTGAAAGCTATATGCGGAATCATGAATATACCAGTCGCTTAACGGCTGCGGTGGTTTATGCGGTTTGTGCGGCGATTGCTTTGAATTTCTTTTGGACCCCTGGTCATATCTATTCTTCGGGGTTCACCGGATTAGCACAATTAATGAGCACGATTACCCAACGTTTTGGCGTCACAATTCCCGTTTACATTCTCTTTGTCGGCTTTAATTTGCCACTTTTGATCTTTGCCCGTAAAGAGATTGGTGGCCGTTTTACTTTCTTTACGGCGGTGGCAATCTTCTTGGCTTCATTTGCCATGCGTTTTGTTACGGGACCAGCGCGACCATGGACTCATGATCCTTTGATTGATGCCATTTTCGGGGGGATTATCAACGGATTTGGAACAGGATTTGCTTTACGTAACGGGCTGTCAACTGGCGGTTTAGATATAATCGGGATTGTGGTCCGACGAAAATACGGCATTAATATGGGGAGCGCCAATTTAATTTTCAATTTCTTTATCTTATTAGGAGCGGGTATTTTATTTGGTCCAAAATACGCCCTCTATACGGCGATTGGTTTGGTCATTAATGCACGGATGATTGATTCATTGTATACACGGCAACAAAAAATGCAAGTTATGATCATTACCGAGCGACCACAAGAAGTGGCTGATTCATTACAAAATCAATTACGACGTGGAATCACTATCGTGCATCATGCCGAGGGGGCTTATAATCACCGGCCTAAAGAAATTTTGTTTACCGTTATTTCTTTGTACGAAGAAATGGATGCGTATCAAGCTATTCAATTAGCTGATCCAGGGGCTTGGTCATCAATGTGGAAAATTGAACGGACCTTTGGCCGGTTCTATGAGCCGCGCCTGTAAGCAACTGGCTTATAAAAAATATGGGAAAGGTCTTGCTTTAAGTAAAGGGCTTTGCTAAAATTAAATCTTGAACATAGTGTCAGCTATCTAGCTAATTAAACACGAGAAAGGAGGGAATTTATCATGACTAAGACTGTTGTTCGTAAGAATGAGTCTCTTGATGATGCTCTCCGTCGTTTCAAGCGTGGTGTGTCAAAGGATGGAACTTTGCAAGAATATCGTAAGCGCGAATTCTATATCAAGCCATCAGTACAGCGTAAGCTTAAGGCCGAAGCTGCACGGAAGCGCAAGAACAAGAAGAGCCATTAATTGGTTCATGACCGGACTATTGAAAAATAGTTCGGTTTTCTTTTAAAATACGGTGTTTTATTGTCAATTAGAACCCACTTAAAAGAGCACTAATTGGGATTAAGGAGGATGGAAATGAGCTTATTAGAGGCACTTACAAATGATATGAAAACGGCCATGAAGGCTAAAGATAAAGCGGCCTTATCAGTTGTGCGGATGTTAAAGGCCGCGGTTTCAAATGAACAAATTAAGGTTGGACACGATTTGACTGCTGAGGAAGAAGTTGCCGTTTTGTCACGCGAATTAAAGCAACGAGTGGAAGAACAGGAATCATATGTGGCTGGTGGACGCGAAGAGTTGGCCGAAGAAATTGCCCAACAAATTGAAGTTGTGAAGCGGTATATGCCAGCCCAACTAGACGCAGCAGAAGTTGAAGCATTAGTTCAAGAAACGATTGCTGAAGTGGGCGCTACTTCAAAAAAGGATATGGGTAAAGTGATGGGTGCCTTGATGCCTAAGGTTAAGGGGAAGGCTGACGGTAAGTTAGTTAAGGACTTAGTTCAAAAACACCTAGATTAATGTGTAATGTCAAAAAGATATTCTCAGTATTTGGAGGATATCTTTTTTTAATTGTTCGGCTTAACTTATTTTTTTTGTCCCCTTGCGGTATAATATCAAAAGATAGACTTTAAAAAGAGGAAATGTTTTGGTAAAAAAATTATATCAATTTGAGAATACAGAACAGCAGTTAGGCATTATTGGACCTCAAGACAGCAATTTAAACTTGTTAGCTGAAGGGTTAAAGGTATCTTTAACGACCGTGGGCGATCAATTACAAATTGTGGGTGAGGAAGATAATGCTGTTGCAGCCTGGGCTGTCATAGATCAATTAACCCACTTAATTAAAAAGGGGCTTAGATTAGCTCCAGCTGATTTTATGAGTGCGGTTACTATGGCTCAGCGAGGAACGCTAGAATATTTTAAGGACCTTTATACTGAGACGCTCTTAAGAGACCAAAAAGGTCGGGCCATTCGGGTAAAAAGCTTTGGTCAGCGTCAATATATTCAATCAATCCGCAATAATGACATAACGTTTGGAATTGGACCGGCTGGAACCGGGAAAACTTTTTTGGCGGTCGTCATGGCGGTGGCAGCGTTAAAGCGGGGGGATGTTGAACGCATCATTATTACCCGACCAGCTATTGAAGCCGGCGAAAGTTTAGGCTTTTTGCCAGGTGATTTAAAAGAAAAAGTTGACCCTTATTTACGGCCAATTTACGATGCATTATATGTTGTTTTAGGTAAAGAACATACTGAACGTTTATTGGAGCGGGAAACGATTGAAATTGCACCACTGGCTTATATGCGGGGGCGCACGTTAGATAGTGCCTTTATAATCTTAGATGAAGCACAAAATACAACGCCGCAACAGATGAAAATGTTTTTAACACGGTTTGGTTTTGGATCGAAGATGATAGTGAATGGTGATATTTCACAAATTGATTTAGCTAAAAATCAACAGTCAGGCTTAATTCAGATTGAAAAAGTCTTGTCAGGAGTAAAAAGAATTGAATTTGTTCGTTTTGCCACTAATGATGTGGTGCGGCATCCGGTGGTCGGAGCGATTGTTCAAGCTTATGAGCATTATGATGAACAAGTGAAAGCAGAAAGGAAGGATCAATAAATGGATTTGGCGATTTATGATCAAACAGCGGATGGAGTAACCGAAGCGCATCTTAAATTAGTCCAGGATGTTTTAGAATTTTCGGGAAATTATTTAAAATTACCGGAAAATACTGAAATGTCAGTTACTTTTGTGAACAATGATGAAATACAACGGATTAACCGTGAATATCGGGATTTGGATCGTCCGACGGATGTTATTTCATTTGCGTTAGAGGATGATGACGATGATTTACCACTCATTATGGATGATGAAATGACAGCAGAATTGCCTAAAAATATTGGTGATATTTTTGTATCCGTTGATAAAGTGCAAGAACAGTCAGCATTTTTGGAACATTCTTTTGAAAGAGAACTGGGCTTTTTGGTGGTACATGGCTTTTTGCATTTGAATAATTATGACCATATGCGCAGTCTTGAAGATGAACGCGTAATGTTCAAATTACAACGGGAGATTTTAGATGACTTTGGGCTCGCCCGATAAGCAGGGTAAACTGGAGCAACAGCCGGGAGAAAAGCTCCAAATTGAAAAAAATACTGGTTTTTTACAATCGTTTGGGCATGCAGTCGAAGGAATTGGTCAGTTATTAAAACGCGAGCGGAATATGCGGTTTCATTTTTTTGCTTCATCCGTGGTGATTTATATTGGCTTTATGTTGAAGATTAATCGGCAAGATTGGTTGTGGATTGCCATGGCGATTTTTGCGGTGGTTATGGCTGAATTTGTGAACACAATGATTGAGACGATGGTTGATTTGGTTGTGGGGCAGATGTATCATCCTCTGGCCAAGGTAGCAAAAGACGTGGCCGCAGGCGCGGTGGTGTTTGCGGCGGTTTATGCAATTGCGGTTGGGACAATTGTGTTTTGGCCTTATTTAATCCCCCGCATTAGCCAGATGTTACAGTATCAATTTTAAAAAATAGTAGACGTTAGATCTAAAAGGGCGCTTAACGGAAGGCTTGATGATCGAAATGAGAAAGTAAGATGAGGAAAACAACGAATGAGTGAAGAATTTAAGTCTGGATTTATTGCCTTAGTCGGACGGCCTAATGTGGGGAAGTCGACCTTGTTAAATCAGATGATTGGTGAAAAAATCGCGATTATGTCACCCAAGGCACAGACCACGCGGAATAAGATACAAGGAATCTACACGACAGATGAAGGACAAATTGTCTTTTTGGATACGCCTGGAATCCATAAACCACAGAATTCTTTAGGGGATTATATGGTGAAAACTGCGATGTCAGCGATTCGAGAGTCTGATATGGTATGGATGCTTGTTGACGCCTCACAAGAACGTGGGCGCGGTGATAATTTTATCATTGAACGTTTGAAGGAAAGTAAGACGCCAGTTTATTTGATTATCAATAAAATCGACTTAGTAAAGCCTGAAGATTTATTAGCGATTATTGCGGATTATCAAACTCAAATGAATTTTGCGGAAATTTTCCCAATCTCAGCGCGACAAGATGACGGAGTACAAGAGCTCCTAGATTTTGCGATGCCAAAAATGGAAGCTGGTCCGCAGTATTATCCGGCCGACCAAATTACGGATCACCCCGAGCGGTTTATCATGGCTGAATTAATTCGGGAAAAAGTTTTACAGTTGACGCGGCAAGAAGTTCCGCACTCTGTGGCGGTGGTGATTGATAAAATCGAACGACAAGATGAACAGCATCTGCATGTTCAAGCAACAATTGTCGTAGAACGGCCTTCACAAAAGAACATTGTGATTGGTAAACAAGGTTCAATGATTAAAGAAATTGGGACCCGGGCGCGGCGTGACATCGAACGACTTTTGGGCGACAAGGTTTTCTTAGAGACTTGGGTGAAAGTGGAAGAGCGCTGGCGCGACAAGCCGCAAGCTTTACAAAGTTACGGTTATAAAGAGGATGCCGACGTTTAAGTAGGGGGCAAGCATGGCGGATCAACCATTAACCACGTTTCATGGGATTGTGATGTATCAACGCGAACATAAAGAGCGCGACTTATTAGTAAAAATTTTGACGCGTGAAGCTGGTAAGAAGATGTTTTTTGTTAAAAGCGGTAAGAGTAAGCGTAATCGTTTTAGTGCGGAACTCCAACCCTTGGCGCAGGCCACCTATGAAGGTACCTTGAACCAGCGCGGGCTGAGTTTTATTACGGATATTAAAGCCCAACAAGCTCAGCCAGAATTTATGGAAGATATCGAGTTGAACGCGTACGGCGTGTATATTTTAGGCCTAATTGATTCAGCGTTTGTTGATAATCAACCTTTATCGGCATGGTACGATTTAGCTGCTTTAGGACTGGAAAAATTAAAACAGGGCGCTAGTCGGCAAGGCATTGCTAACTATTTTGAACTAGCATTGTTGCCAGCCTTTGGGGTGCAGATGGTTTTTAATCATTGTGTGATTTGTGGTCGACGGGATCTGCCACTTGATTTTTCAGACCATTATCATGGGGCCATCTGTCAAAATCATTTTGACCAAGACTTAGAACGCTGGCATATTAATCCGCGTGCGATGTTGATTTTGGGCCGTTTAGCGACGGTCCCTTTAAAACAAATTGGGACACTTCGCTTAAAACCCGAGACGACTTCGGAAATGGCTCGCTTGATGAATCATATTTACGATGACCAAGTTGGAGTGCATTTAAAGAGTAAATCTTTTATTCAAAAATTAAATTTATGGCAGGCGCGGTTAAGTGAGCGCCCGTCATCAGAGGAGACACCATAGATGACCAATCATATTGTTTTATTTGAACCCTTGATGCCAGCCAATACTGGTAATATTGCGCGTACGGCAACGGGGACGAATACCAAATTACATCTTATTGAGCCATTAGGGTTTCAACTGGATGATAAGCATTTAAAGCGCGCCGGTTTAGATTATTGGGATACGGTTGATATCACGATTCATCCGAATTTAGAGGCGTTTATGCAAACCTTAACGGACACGGACGAGCTGTTTTTAATTTCAAAATTTGCGGATCGGAGTTATACGCAAGCTAATTACCAGAAACAAGATCATGAGTATTATTTTATGTTTGGTAAAGAGACGACGGGGTTGCCAGAAGAGTTTATGCAAACCCATCGCGAGTTAGCTTTGCGCATTCCCCAAAACGATCAACATATTCGCGCTTTGAACTTGTCAAATACGGCTGCCATTGTGATTTATGAGGTATTACGGCAACAAAATTTTCCTGGTTTAGAAATGGTTCATACGTATGAACATGATAAACTGAAGTAGGTCGGTCTTATAATAATGTAATTAATTAAAGAATGGGAGCGTTGGTCGAGGAACATGCAAGGTGGGCCTGTCTGAAGTTCCCTTTTTGAATTTAGGAGTTTGGTATGGATGGAATTATTGGGGTATATAAGCCCAAAGGCATGACTTCACACGACGTGGTTTTTAAGTTACGTAAAATTTTACAGATGAAAAAAATTGGTCATGCTGGGACTTTGGATCCAAATGTGGACGGTGTTTTACCCGTCGCTTTGGGTCGAGGAACTAAAACTATTGAATTTTTGCAGGCGGCAGGGAAGACCTATACCGGGTCGGTCACGCTTGGATTGGCGACGGAAACGGAAGATTTAGACGGGGCGGTCGTGGAAATAAAACCCGTTTTGCAGCCCGTGGCTTCTGCTCAAATTCAAACAGAGATGGCCAGATTAACGGGAACGATTACGCAAGTACCACCAATGTATTCAGCTGTTAAGGTGAATGGTCGGCGTTTATATCAATATGCCCGGGCTGGTGAAACGGTCGAACGTCCCAAGCGACAAGCTGAGATTTATCAATTTGAATTGGTTGGGACGCCAGAGTATGATGCTCAGCAGCAAACGCAGACTTTTCAATTTCGCGCAGTCGTTTCAAAGGGGACGTATATTCGCACGCTAGCGGTGGATTTAGGTCGAGCATTGGGTTACCCGGCTGTGATGAGCCAATTAACGCGTGAGCAATCCGGTGGCTTTACGTTAGAAGATACGCATACCCTTGAGGAATTCGCCGAGCGGATGCAAATGACTGGTGATTTAGGTGGTTGGGTTGAACCGCTTGATTATGCATTAAAAGATTTCCCACATTTTACTTTGAGTGCGTCCCAATGGGGTGAGGTCAAAGATGGGAAAGGGTTACCAGCTAGCGAGGTACCAAAGACAGCTCCGCAATTAGTGTATGTTTATGCGGGCGAAGTTAAGTCGGTGGTCGCTTGGAATGCAGAGAAAAATCAGTATCGTCCCTATCGGACCTTTAAAATTCATTAAAAAGGAGCACGCCAATGCAAGTTTTTAAATTACATCATCCATATACAGCAGCAGACTTAGATAGGCAGCCGGTAGTTTTAGCGATGGGCTTTTTTGATGGCGTCCATGTAGGCCATCAAGCGGTTTTAGCAAAGGCGCGGGCTGTGGCTGAGGAGCAAGGATTGCCTTTGGCGGTTTTGACATATAATCAACATCCTTCGTTAGTGTTTAAAAAGCAACCGCAACCATTTAAGTATGTTAGTCCGTTAAAGCAAAAGTTGGTCTTATTTGAAGCGCTGGGTGTTGAGCGGGTTTTTGTAGTTGATTTCACTTCCAAATTAGCAGCCTTATCTCCGCAGGCCTTTGTAGAACAATATATGGTGGGACTCCACGCTAAGACGGTTGTGGCGGGCTTTGACCATACATTTGGGCCACGCGAGACAGCCAATATGCAGACCTTGCCATTATTAGCTGAGCAGCGGTTTGCTGTGGTGGAAGTCCCTCGTCAAATGGTGGTCCAAGAAGAAGCCTCATCGACTAATATTAGAAAGCATCTTGGCCAACGTGAGATAAAGTCCGTTAACCAATTATTAGGGCGCATTTACACGACAGATGGTGTGGTGGTGCATGGTGATGCGCGCGGGCGGCAAATGGGGTTTCCAACCTTGAATATTGTGACACCAGAAAATGAACTATTACCCGGCGATGGCGTTTATGTCGTGGAGGTGTTATTAAACGGTCAGTGGTATGGTGGTATGGCCCAAATCGGTTATAACGTAACCTTTGAGTCGAATCGGGATAAAACGTTAGAAATTAATTTATTTGATTTTCATGGTGAAGTTTATGGTGAACAAGTGCAGATTCATTGGCATCAATTCTTGCGTTCAGAAGTTAAGTTTGCGGGGGTGGAAGCGTTGACCCAACAACTTATAGAAGACCGAACAGTTAGTAAAGATTATTTAGCTCATTTGTAGTGAGTGTTATAGAAAGGAAAGTAGGTTTTTTATGTCATTTGATGGTTTATTTACCCATGCAATGGTTCGTGAATTAAATCAAACTTTGGCGGGCGGACGGATTACAAAACTGCACCAGCCTTATCCTAATGAGATTTTTATGGTAGTGCGGAATCATCATCAAAACTATCCAGTTTTGTTAAGTGCCCACCCGAACTTTGCACGGGCCCAAATTTCTAAAATTAAATACACGAATCCGCAAACGGCACCGAATTTTGTCATGATGTTACGTAAACACCTCGAAGGTGCTCAGTTGTTGAGTGTTGAACAAATTGAAAATGATCGTATTATTAAATTTGCGACCACGGGGCGCAATGAATTAGGTGATGAAGAGAAGACTTCCCTTTATTTAGAAATGATGGGACGGCATTCGAATTTGTTTTTAGTTGATGAAGCTAAGCAACGCATTATTGATTTAATTAAGCACGTTTCACCTGATCAAAACCGGGTCCGCTCGCTGATTCCAGGGGGTCAGTATGTTCAGCCACCAAAACAATCGGGATTGATTAACCCCTTTACTTCATTACAAGGGTTAGCACCTTTAATTTTAGAGCATCCGGACGTTGAGACACTCGCGCCAGCCTTACAACAACATTTTCAAGGATTAGCGCGTGATTCGAGTCTTGAGTTTGCGACGGTGGTACTACAGTCGGGTGATTCTATGGCATATGCTAAGGCGTGGTTAGCGGCTTTTGATCATCCGCAGCCGCAGTTAGTAACGACGGATCAAAAGATGGCGTTTGCCACCTTTGATTGGCTGACCTTACCGGGTGAAAAGACGTATTTTGACACTTTGTCGGAAATGTTGGATCAATATTTTGCGGATAAATCCGAACGGGATCGCGTTAATCAACAAGCTAGTGTTGTGCTGCGCGTAATTAAAAATGAGTTAAAAAAGAATCGAAATAAGGTTAAAAAGTTTGAACAAGAGTTAGCACAGGTTGACCATGCGGATGAGTTGAAGGTCAAAGGCGAGCTTTTGACGACTTACATGCATGAAGTAGAACGGGGGATGAATTCAATCGATTTGCCAAATTATTATGATGATAATCATCCATTGACCATCGCTTTATCAAATCAATTGAGTCCATCACGTAATGCGCAAAAATATTTCACCCGTTATAATAAATTAAAAACGTCTGTGAAATATATCAATGAACAGATGGCTTTAGCGCAAACGGAAATTGCTTATTTTGAAAATTTGCAAGAACAAGTCGCCTTGGCGGCTCCCCGCGATATTGAAGAAATTAAGCAAGAGTTGATTCAAGAGGGTTACTTACGTTTACAGACTAAGAAGAAGCAAAAACCTAAGGTAAGTGCACCGGAAAAGTTTTATGCTAGTGATGGGACGTTAATTGAGGTGGGAAAAAACAATCTGCAAAATGAACGTTTATCGATGCATACGGCCAATCGTAATGATATCTGGTTACACACAAAAGACATTCCTGGGTCACACGTTGTTTTGCATACTAGTGAACCGAGTCCAGCAACCTTGTTGGAAGGTGCTCAATTAGCAGCGTATTTCTCAAAGGCTCGAGATTCATCAAATGTGCCGGTTGATTATTTACCGGTGAAACGGTTACGAAAACCCAATGGATCCAAACCAGGATTTGTCATTTTCGAAGGGCAACAGACGCTGACGGTGACCCCTAGTGCGGCGGTAGTTCAACGGTTACGACAAGCGCCAGCTAAATAGCCGTAAGTATAAATTTGGCTATTTTAAAATTTTGCTGCGCTTATTTAGATATTAAAAACTGCATAAGACTTAGGGATATGGTGTTACAACCGGTCTTGACTGATTACAATAGATATAATAGTATTTTTTAACATACATCAAAGCTTGAAAAATCAGTTCAGGTTTTATACGATATTTCTAAATGGGTTCGAATTAACTAAAAATAGTAAGGAAGATAAAATGTCCGAACAAGAAGAGCAATATACAGTGCGTGCGAAAGGAATTACAAAAAATTTCCAATTATTTTCGACGCAAGCAGAAAAACTAAAATCGATTTTTAAAGGTAATACGGACGCTGCTGATTTTTGGGCTCTCCGGGGTATTAATTTTGATATTGAACCAGGTGATGTGGTCGGAATTGTAGGAACAAATGGCTCGGGGAAGTCAACCTTGCTCAATATTTTGAGCGGAGTTATTCCACAAACTTCTGGGACTTTGGAAATTAATGGTTCGATTGGTGTGGTGGCCATTAATGAAGGCTTAAACTGGGATTTGACAGGCCGTGAAAATATTCGTCTAAAGCAGTTGATGATGGGGATGACCAATAAAGAAATTGATGCGGCAATGCCTGATATTATTGAATTTTCCGAATTAGGGGAGTTTATTGATCAACCAGTTAAAGATTATTCTTCTGGAATGCGTTCTAAGTTAGGCTTCTCGATTGTCACGCATAATGATCCTGATATTTTAATTGTGGACGAAGCGTTATCTGTTGGAGACCAAAACTTTTCGAAAAAGGCTTTGGGTAAAATTCGTGAATTTATTGCGCAAGGGAAGACGATTTTCTTTGTTTCGCATGATTTAGAGCAAGTTCGCGAATTTACGAACAAGGTCATGTGGATTCAGTATGGTGAAATGCGTGATTTCGGGGCGACTAAAAAAGTTGCGGATGAATATCAGGCCTTTACAGCTAAACTCGATCAAATGTCAGAAGAAGAGCGAACGGCGTTTGTGAATACTGAAAAGAATCAACAACAATTATTTACTATTGAACAATTACAAGATCAGTTTGCTATTCAAAAGGTACCTGAGGATGAAGTACGTGAAGTAACAAAGTTGCGAAGCTTTGAGGGCTTCAATAGTTTCAGCTTATGGGTTAGCTTGCTCTTAATTATAGGGTTAATGGTTTTGGTAATTATGAGAGGATACGGTAGGTAATTAAAATGTGGATTATAATTAAATCAATTTTTCAGTTAGCAGCCGATCAAATTCAAAATATTGGCTTGACGGTGCGTCTGGCCATTTATGATACGCGGGCCAATAATGCGCATAAATACTTGGGGAGCTTGTGGGAAATTTTGGATCCCCTATTTCAAGTTTTGACCTACGCGGTTATCTTTGGTGGCGGCTTTCAAACACGGGCACCTCAAGATGGAATGCCATATTTTACGTGGATGGCGGTAGGGTTTGCGGCCTGGTATTTGGTCAATCAAGGTTTCTCTGACACAATTCGTTCCATTCAAACGCAACTATACATGGTGAAAAATGTTAAGTTTCCGGTAGTAATTTTACCCATGATTCGAGTCGTACAGGTTATTCCGGCCGTACTATCGATTTCGGTTGTGGCAGCAATTGCGATGCTTGTCACCGGTCATTTTCACCCAAGTGTTTATTGGCTACAGATTGTTTATTATTTGTTTGCAGCTTTTGTTATGCTCTTTTTCTTAGGAATCTTCAATGCGACAATTAATATCTTAATTCCCGATTATGACTTAGCTATCCGGCAAGTGCTCCGGTTACTTTTCTTCGTTTCAGGAATTTTGTCTGAACCAGTACAAGGGAATGGCTTTAATAACTTTATTTATTACATTTCGCGAATTAATCCGTTCTATTATATTGTAAATGGGTGGCGCGGGACTTTCTTAAATAATGAGTGGTTTTGGAATTCTCCAACTGTGATGGCAATTTTCTGGTTAGAGATGGCTTTCTTTGCAATTATCGGAACCCACCTATACTTAAAATTTAAAGATCAATTAATTGATTTTGTTTAAAAATGGAAATACATGGAGACAAAAATGACTGATAAAAAAGTAACGGCGGCGATTGTCACATATAATCGTTTGGCGCTCTTAAAAGAATCATTGGCTGCGGTCTTAAACCAAACAGACTACCTCAGCCATGTGATTGTGGTAAATAATAAGTCCGATGATGGGACGAAAGAGTATTTAGCAACCATTAGTGATCCCCGGGTGTTGGTGTATAATTCACCGGAAAACCTAGGAGGCGCGGGTGGCTTTAACCAAGCAGTACGTTTATTTATGGAACAATTAGATGATGATTATGTATGGTTGATGGACGACGACACCATGGTGGAGCCAGATGCTTTGAAGTATTTGGTAGATTTTATGGATGAACACCAGCATGTTGGCTTCGTCAATTCAGTAGTCCGTTGGGGGGCCCGGAATGGGAACCCCTCTTGGATGAATGTTCCAGCACCACGCGTTTTCACATGGCAAACAGCTTTAAATTATGATAATCCCGGGATCGAAGTTGTTAATTCAACTTTTGTTTCGGTCATGTTTTCAAGAGCAATGGTGAACAAGGTTGGTTTGCCTCAGAAGGAATACTTTATCTGGGGTGACGACATGGAATTTACGAATCGAATTGCGGATGTCGATCGGGGCTACACCGTCGTAAAGTCGGTGGCCGTGCATAAGTCTAAAGAAAATTCGATGCCGGGTGATATTATCCGGGAAAAGGATGATTCACGTCTATGGCGGTATCGGTATGAATTCCGGAATCGGGTGTTAACGGCACGTCGGATTTCTAAACGTGAAATGCGCCTTGTGGCGTGGGGAGCCTTGCGCTATGAATTGCCACGAGTCTTATTGAAGCGCAATATTAAATTCCGCTGGCAAAAAGCCGGGATGATTATTAATGGTGTCTTTAAAGGACTTGCTTTCAATCCCGAAATTGAGTATGTCAATGGTAAGCCAAAAGAGCCCATCCGCTCAATTAATGCTTTATTGCGGGCTTATCAGCTGGCAAATCCGGATGAACGCATGACTTTGGATCGCGAATTGGAGATTATCGATACGTATCAATTGGATGATTTGCGTGGCAAAACCGCTAAAGCAGATCAATTTATTGCTGATTATAAAAAAGATTATCAAAATAAATAGTAGCGCAGGCCAGTGTCAAAACTGGTCTTTTTTGATGTTTAATAAAAATCGAACAGCAGATGTAATATTTCAAATATTACGCTTATATAAATGCTTAAATGCTGTGAAATATACATAGTAATGCATAATTACTTTCTAAAACATATAATTAGTCAAAGAAATATTTCAAAAAACGAATATTTCGGGTAAAAGGATTAACCTGAGCAGGTTCATCGGTTCTGGACAGCTATGTTATTATCAAAGTAGGTGATTTTATGGATAAATACAAAAAAATTCATGAGAACGTTTGCAAAATGTAAACGTTTTACTTATAATAGTTACTGTAGTGGTTAATGTTTTATGAGCAACATCATTTTGCAAATAATACTACAGAAATGTTATACTTTTGTAATTAATTTTCATAAAACTAACTTGAAATGTAAAAATTATACACATATAATATTGATATTGATTTCACAAAACACAATGGAGGATCTAATGGATTATTTAATTGGTGTTGATATGGGGACCACTTCAACGAAAGCGGTTTTGTTTGACAAGGCGGGGCATGTTATTACCTCGGCTAACAAGGGTTACAACTTGTATCGTGATGAGCCAGATATGGCCGAAGAAGATTTGGATGAAATCTTTGAAGCCTTTTCTGATGCGATTCGTGAAGTTGTACGTTATGATAAGAACGCTAATATTTTAGCTGTTTCATTTTCATCAGCGATGCACTCTTTGATTGCTTTTGACAAAGACTGGACTCCGTTGACGCGAGTCATTACTTGGGCCGACACACGGGCTGTTAAGTACACAGAAAAGTTAAAGGCGAATGGAATTGGTGATGAGATTTATGCACACACCGGAACACCTATTCATCCAATGGCACCGTTGTCAAAGTTACTTTGGTTAAAGAATGAGCACCCTGACATTTATAATAATGCGGCTCATTACTTGGGAATTAAAGAATACATCTTCCACCGTTTGTTTGGGGTTAACCGGATGGACATCTCAATTGCCTCTGGAACGGGAATGTTTAACAGCTTTAACCTAGATTGGGATGAGCAAGCCTTGGAAGTCACTGGTGTTAAACAAGAGCAAATGCCAGAAACAGTTGATCCATACGCAATGGAAACGGATATGATTGAAGAATATTCTGTTTTGCTTGGATTGCCAAAGGACACTCCATTCGTATACGGAGCCGGTGATGGTCCCCTATCAAACTTGGGAGTTAATGCGGTACAACCTGGTGTAGCGGCCGTAACCATTGGTACTTCAGGAGCAATCCGGGTCGTGACTGATGCCCCTAAGATTGATCCAAAGGGCCGGACCTTTACGTATGCTTTGGACCGTGATCATTGGGTTGTGGGGGGACCAGTTAACAACGGTGGAGATGTCTTCCGTTGGGTTCGTAACAACTTGTTTGATTCTGAAAAGTCAACGGCTTCATTGTTGAACATGGACTCATATGATTTGATTACTGAAATCGCCAGCCAAGTTCCTGCCGGAGCCAATGGATTGATCTTCCACCCGTATTTGGGTGGTGAGCGAGCTCCAATTTGGGATGCGAATGCGCGTGGTTCGTTCTTTGGTTTGACCCACGGCCACACTCGTGCCCACATGGCCCGCTCAGTTTTGGAAGGAATCATCTTCAACATTTACATGGTGGAATTAGCCTTGGAAGAAGTTGTTGGTGATTTGAAGTCAATTCAAGCGACTGGGGGGTTCGCCCGTTCAGCCCTATGGCGTCAAATGTTGGCTGATATCTTTGAGCAACCTGTTACAGTCCCCGAAGCCTTTGAATCAGGTGCGTTAGCTGCAACTGTGATGGCACAAAAGGCTTTGGGATTGGTTGATTCTTTGGACGTTATCGGTGATATGGTTGGAGAAGCAAATACTTACCAACCAAATCCTGAAAACTATGAAGTTTACCGTGAGTTAGCACCCATCTTTATTCGATTGAGCCGTCAACTTCAAACGGAATATAAGAATATCGCGGACTTCCAACGTGCCCATATTAAATAGGTAATAAATTTTTAAGAAGTTAAGAGGAAGATATAATGTTTAATGTTGCTGCTGGTATCACAACTGATGCCTCTACAGGTTTTTATGCTTGGATGGTCAACGGAATCAACGTTTGGCCATTCTTGATTCTGATTCTTGGAATCGTTGTTTTGCTATTTTTGATTTTGAAAGCTAAGGTTAATACCTTCGTTTCGTTGATTATTATTTCAATCTTGGTTGCCATCGGTCTAGGAATGGCTCCCGCAAGTATCGCGGATGCGTTAAAGAGTGGAATCGGTGGAACGATGGGCGAATTGGTTGTCGTCTTCGGATTCGGTTCAATGATTGGACGTTTAGTAGCGGACGCGGGTGGCTCATATCGAATCGCCTCAACGTTGATTAATACTTTTGGTAAGAAGCGGTTGCAGCTTGCTGTGGCGTTAGCTTCATTTATCATCGGAATTTCATTGCTCTTTGAAGTTGGTATGGTTGTTTTAATTCCAATCGTCTTCACGATTGCATTGGAAGCTGATGTACCATTGCTTTACTTAGGTATCCCGATGGCTGCGGCTTTGTCAGCGGCCCAAGGATATTTGCCTCCACAACCATCACCTACTGCGGTTACTAATATCTTAGGAGCCAACGTTGGGGTTGTCTTGATGTATGGAGTCATTGTTGCTTTGGTAGCGATGATTGTTGCCGGACCTGTCTTTACGCGTTTTGCCCGTAAAATCGAGCCTAAGGCCTTCCGTATTACAAAGAAGTTGGATGCAGTTGGAGAAGTTAAGACCTTCGATTTGAAGGAAACACCAAGCTTTGGGTTGGCCATCGCAACTTCATTGATGCCGGTCTTCTTTATGTTAATTGCTACTGCTTACACCATGATTAAAAATGGTGGTAAGCAAGTTTATGCTGGTAAACTTGGTGATACAGCTTGGCAAGCAATGTCACACGCTGCTCAAAATGGTTACTTGCACAATCCTTCAACCATGGACCAAATTATGGCAATGTTGGGAAATCCAATGATTGCTATGGTTATTGCGATGGTCTTTGCAATTTGGGCTATGGGTCCAAAGCAAGGTCGGACAATGGGGCAAGTTGGAAATACGATGTCAGATGCACTTAAGTCCATCGCTAACTTGTTGATGGTTATCGGTGGTGGAGCTGCCTTCAAGGGAATCTTAACTTCTGGTGGAATTTCAACAGCGATTGCTGATGCCTTCTCACAGACATCAATGTCACCAATTATCTTCGCATGGTTGATTGCTTTGATCATTCGTGTATCAGTTGGTTCTGCCACGGTCGCTGGTTTGACGGCCGCCGGAATTGTTGCACCATTGGTTGCTGGTCAAACAGCCGTTAATCCAGCCTTTGTGGTTTTGGCCATTGGGGCCGGGTCAATTGGACTTTCACACGTCAATGACGCGGGATTCTGGATGTTTAAAGAATTCTTTGATTTGGATGTGCCACAGACCCTTAAGATTTGGACTGTCTTAGAGACTATCTTATCAGTAGTTGGTTTGATTGTTATCTTGATTTTGAGCGCTTTGTTCTCATAATCAAACTATTATCATAAAATTTATTACAAAATAGGGGTTAGCGTTTTCGCTGACCTCTTTTATGTTAAACTCAAAAAAGACATTTAATAATAGAAATCTATGAAAAAAGATGGTTAAAGTGGTTTACAGGTTGGTTTGATTGTTTTAATATTTCGCATATGGAATCAATTATTAAGTAGTAGGCAGCGGACGATTAAGACGCTGGAAAAAGGTGAAGGAATAGGTTATAGGTATGCCATTTTTATATCTAAATTGGGGTTGTTTAGCTACAATAGTGGTGCTTTTAAACACAATAGTAGCATTGTATGTGGTGTTTCACGGTGAGCGCGAAGTGTCATCGGTCTGGGCGTGGTTAATGGTGTTGATTACGTTTCCTGGCTTAGGATTAATAATTTATATGTTTTTAGGGCGCAATTTGACCAGTAAGAAAATCTTTAGTTTGCAGACGCAAGAGATTTTGGGAATTGATAAAATCGTTGAGAATCAAAAACGGTTAGCTTTAAAAACACATGCGGCAGATCAATTGGAAGAAGAAAGTAGCTTCGTCCGTTTATTTTTGAAAAATGATGCCGCCTTATTAACTTTAGAAAATAGCGTGAAAATTTTTACGGATGGGCCCGATAAGTTCAAGCAATTGTTCGCGGATATAAAAGCCGCTAAACACCATGTTAATTTGGAATACTTTACCATTTATGATGATGCAATTGGGAATGAATTGGCTAATTTATTAACGCAAAAAGCACAAGCTGGAATTAGAGTACGCGTCCTTTATGATCAATGGGGGTCGCATGGGCGGCATGATAAAATGTGGCGGCGTTTACGTGATGCTGGTGGGCAAGTCATCCCATTCTTATCCCCCCGTTATGTTCCATTGACTTTTCGGATTAATTTCCGTGACCATCGAAAGTTGGTTGTGATTGATGGTAATGTGGGTTATATTGGTGGTTATAATGTAGGTGACCAATATTTGGGACGTAGTAAAAAGTTTGGTTACTGGCGAGATACACATTTGCGAATTGAAGGTGACGCCGTCTTGGCGATTCAATCACGGTTCTTTACTGATTGGAATGCGACCACTAAAAAGCAGCAACTGACTTTTTCGGATGATTATTTCCCACAGCATCAACAAACGAAAAAGCATTCGACAGCCATTCAAATTGTATCTTCTGGGCCCGATGATTCAAATAAACAAATTCAAACTGGTTATTTGAAAATGTTTGCGACGGCGACAGAGAAAATTTTCATTCAAACTCCATATTTTATTCCCGATCAAGCGGTCTTAGAAACGTTAAGAATGGCTGCACAGTCGGGGGTTGAAGTTAGTTTAATGATTCCGGCTTTCCCGGATCATCCCTTTGTTTATCGTGCTACAGAATGGTATTCTAAGCAATTATTACAAGCAGGTGCGAAAATTTATCGTTATGATTATGGCTTTATGCATGCGAAAATGGTTATGATTGATGGCCGCGTCTCTTCAGTAGGTTCGGCGAATCAAGACATTCGTTCATATACTTTGAATTTTGAAGCGAATGCGTTCATTTATGACCGGGATGTGGCCCAACAATTAGAGATTATTTATCAAAAAGATATGGAAAATTCAACATTATTAGATGCACAGTATTTTGAAAACCAATCCGTTTGGAAAAAGTTTGTGCAGCGAGTTTCACGGTTAATCAGCCCAATTTTATAAAAGGAAAACAAATGCAAGCAGTTAAATTTGAATTACAAACCGGAATTAATTTAACAGTTATTTCGACGCAACAATTCACCACTACGCAGATTCAAATTAATGCGATCCAAAAAAAGCAGGCCCCAACTTTAGCGCCGCGGTTTATGGCGAGTCAAATGGCCGAGACGGTAAGCGCTCAGTATCCAACGCAACGCTCCTTTATGGAAGCCTTACAGCGTTTATATGGCGCGAGCTTAAATATCGGCCTCATTAACATGGGGCGACTAAGCTTATTGCGGATTTCAATGGAATTAGTCAATGATAAGTTTGCGACGCCACATGCGGCTTTATTTGCTGAGGGGTTACAATTTATTCAGCAACTTATTGCAGCGCCTTTGGGAGATGTAGAAAATGGTTATGATGGCACTATTTTTGAGCATCAAAAAAATATGGCCCAAGATGAAGTTGCCAGTTGGGATGAAGACTATGAGTATCAAGCAGTACAGCAACTCCTGAATATTAATTTTGCGGATCCAACATTAGGCTTGCCAACCTATAATACAATGGCAGCTTTAGCGCAAGTGACACCGCAGCAAGCGTGGCAAGCTTGGATGCAAACATGGCAAAATGATCCTATTGAAATTGTGATTTTAGGTGATGTTGATCCAGTGGTGGTCAAGCAACAGTTAGCGCAATTGGATATGTTTGCCCCTCGTCCGCGTTTAGTAGAGCAACCGCAGACGCAAGATGCCTTTAAGCATCAAAAGCTCACAATTCAACATCCAGCAAAACAAAGTCAATTAACGCAAAGTTATCATTTACCTTTACCAGCTTCAATGCGCTTTGCGGGTTATGTGTTTAATGCGTTATGGGGTGGAGCTGGCAATGCCCGCTTATTTCAAGAGGTGCGCGAAAAGGCTGGATTGGCTTATACAATTTATTCCGATTATAATCCATATAATCAATTACTCATGGTGGTAGCCGGGGTGGATGGCGAAAAATTGCCCGCCACGCAGCAATTAATTCAAACAACGTTGCACGTTTTGCAGACCGAGTTGGTTTCAAAAGCAGAGCTGGAGCAGAGTAAACAAGCTTTAATGCATGATTTCGTGATTGCTAAAGATCAACCGCAAAATCAAGTTGAGCGTGAAGTGGCAGGATCTGTCAGTGGTTGGAATTTGGATGAACAAGCTTGGATGGAAGCCATTTTGTCCGTAACACCGGAAGATATTTTACACGTCGCGCAATTAGTTGAATTAGCGAGTGAAGTGCAATTGATTGGAGCAAATGAGAATGATGAATAATTTAATGCCAACCCTTCAATCTTTTCAATTGACTAATGGGGTAAAGGTACATTTGAGTCCCCGTCCGCAATACCATCAATTAGCAGGTTTATTAACTGTAAATTATGGTGCGCGCGATCAAAACACATGGACGGACGAACCTTTTGGGACGGCCCATTTTATTGAACATCAGCTTTTTCAACAACCAGGGTATGATGCTTTAGATAAAATTAGTGGTTGGGGAGATACAGTCAACGCTTTTACAGCTATGACCCAGACAAGTTATTTTACGATTGCCCCGGCAAAGGATTACCGAAGCTTAGCGGAGCTTTTAACTTTTACGCAAGAACCATATTTTCAAGCTACTTCAGTGGAACGAGAGCAACGAATCATTCAACAAGAAATTAAAATGTATGAAGACGATGCGGGAGCGCAATTGTACCAAAATATTTTGGGGGCCCTTTATCCTAACGATGCGCTCGGCATTGATATTGGCGGGACCACGACGAGTATTGCTGCGATTACTCCTGCAGTATTAAATCGAGCTTACACACGACATTATCGACCTGACAATATGGAACTGTTCGTAACTGGTAACTTTGATCAAGACCAGGTCTTGGAAGTAATCGAACAGTCGCCGTTGGGTCAACGTTCAGCTAGTCAACATGGCACAACGGTGGAAGCCCAGCAATTTACGCAAATGCCGTTACCTGCAATGTCGTTGGAATTGGAAGGTGCGACGTTAAGGAATAAAATTGCCGTTGGTCAGCGGTTGTTTGAGCAACAAGCGGTGCCAGGGGGGCGTTTAGGATTAAAAATTAGTCTAGCTTATAATCTAGCTTTGGACCTAGTATTTAGTGAACACTCAGCTCGTTATTTGGATTGGTATGACCAAGGTTTGATTGACGATGGGTTTAGCACTGAATTGACGATGGAGCGGGGAGCGGCCCATTTGTTATTATTAGGTGAAACACCAGAGCCAGAAACTTTAATTTCAGAAATTAAAAGTGTTTTGCAACATTTACAGACTGAATTTTTGAACTTAGCGGATGGCTTAGAGCTTGTGAAATCAGAACAGTTGGGTCGTTATATCAGCCGCTTGAATTCACTTGATGAAATTGCCACTCGCTTTGAAGGACCAACCTTTGAGGATGCTTTCTTATGGGACGAAATTGAAATTTTAAATACGTTGACCAGCGCAGAAATTAGTGAAATTATTGCAAAAGTGTCTGTAAGTGCGCCAGTAAGCGTGACAGTTCATCCAGAATAATTCAAAGAAGAATTGATTTATTACGAGTAAGTTATGGTAAAATTATACTTAGAAATCATTTAGTAAAGGAATTGTTAAAATGGCAGATATCGAACAAAAAGGAATCGGCGAAGAGTTACAAGCGGCCCGGATTGCAAAAGGTTTGTCGCTTGATGACATTCAAGCCCAGACAAAAATTCAAAAGCGTTATTTACAGGCAATTGAAAATGATCAATTCGATCAATTGCCCGGAAGTTTCTATGAACGTGCTTTTACTCGTCAATATGCAGCTGTAGTTGGCTTAGATGCTGAGGATTTGTTAGAGCGACATGCCTTGGATACGAAAATACCAGCTGACGAAACTAAGCCAGTTGTTGATCAGAGTGCGATGCGGATTAATGCTGGTGAGAACGTTTCACGTGCAGGGATGCGTCAGGATGAAGCTAAGCGGGTTAAACAAGCCAATAACATGTTGCCTAAGGTAATCATGGGTGTGGCAGCTATTGCAATTGTAGTTGTCATTTGGGCTTTGGTAGCTAATTTTGCCGGACATTCAAAGGATACTTCGGAAAATTCAAATGTATCTGTAAGTAGCTCTATAGTTTCAAAGAGTTCTTCAAAGGAAAGCTCAGCGGAAAAGAGTAGTTCTAGCAGCAAGCAAGAGACTAAGACAGAAATTGGAGCGCCAGCGGTGGTTGGAAATGTCTCAACCATTGCGGTTAAAGTCCCAGCAGAAGGTGAGCGTAAGTTAACTTTGGTTGGTACGAATGGTGATTCATGGAATCAAATTAAGTCAAATACGGGGGCAGTTTTGTATTCTGGAACAGTGCACGCCAATGAGACTAAGGAGATTGTCGTTGACAATACCGTCACCGGGGTTAGTGTTCAAATCGGAAATGCTAATAATTTGAAGTTACAATTCAATGGTGAAGATGTGAAGTTAAATAATACCGGTTTCGTTTGGCAAGCAGTTTTGAACATTACGTCCGCTCAAGCCCCAGTTGCTTCAAGCCAACATTAATAGGTCGATACTATGAATTTACCAAATAAATTAACCGTTTTTCGGATTATCTTAATTCCTATTTTTGCCATTGTTTTAATGTTACCGACTAATATTTGGGGCGGCGATGCGCAATTGCCCACGACGCATCTAATTGCAACAATTATCTTTGTGGTGGCTTCGTTAACTGATACTGCGGATGGTCAAATTGCTCGGCGTCAACATTTGGTGACTAACTTTGGTAAATTTGCTGATCCCCTTGCAGACAAGTTATTAGTGATGACTGCATTGGTGTTCTTTGTTCAATTTCAATGGGTTCCAGCTTGGGTGGTTGCATTGATTGTCATTCGGGAGTTAGCGGTGACTGGATTACGGACATTAATTGTTGAAAATAATGGGACTGTAATGGCGGCTGCGATGCCTGGTAAGATTAAGACATCCACGCAGATGCTCGCCATCACCTTTTACCTTTTGCATAATATCATTTTCCGAAGTTTTGGAATTCCTTTTGCGGAAATTATGCTGGGAATTGCGTTGTTCTTCACGATTTATTCAGGAATTGATTATTTTGTAAAGGCTCGCTTTGTGTTTGCGGATGGATTTAAATAGATTATAAAAGGTATCATTGGCATCAATGGTATCTTTTTTTTCCTTTGAACTCAGGAAGGGTTCTTAATAAATAGAGTGGGATGCCTTGGCTGGTATTTTGGCGTCGAGTGATTAGAATTGAGGTATGTAATGGAAAAAGTGCAACAATTAGGTAAAAAATTAATTCAAGTAGGACAAACGTTAACGTCAGCGGAAAGTTTGACGGGCGGCCTTTTTAGTAGTTCCTTGACGCAGGTGCCAGGAATTTCAAAGGTTTTGCCAGGCGCGTTTGTGACGTATAGTCCGGAGGCTAAAACGCAATTAGTTGGGGTGCCAGCGCCTTTGATTCAAGAATATGGAGTTGTCTCGGCCGAAGTTGCTAAGGCCATGGCCAAAGGAGCTCAGCAGCAGTTATCAACGGATTGGGCGATTAGTTTTACAGGAGTGGCGGGCCCCGATGCGCTGGAAGGACATCTTGCAGGAGAGGTTTGGATTGGAGTAGCTGCCCCCAAAAATCAGGTTTTAGCACGCCAATTTAATTTTAAAGGCACTCGTGACACAGTCAGAATGGCGGCTGTTCAAGCTGGGGCAGCTTGGGTCTTAAGTGAATTAAATAAAGTAGTTACAAACGAAAACAATTAGGTTATACTTAATGTAATAACAAAAAAACGGAGGCTATAAATTTATGGCAACGTCAGGAAAGAACATTAATCCTTCAAAAAAGCTAGAAGGAAAAATTACAGAACCTAAAGCCCGTAAAAAAGCATTAGATGATGCATTAAAGAAAATTGAAAAGAATTTTGGAAAAGGATCCGTGATTCGGATGGGTGATTCAAAATTTACGAAAGTGGAATCATTTTCAACGGGATCTTTGAAGTTAGATATTGCTTTGGGAATCGGTGGTTATCCAAAGGGACGAATTATCGAAATTTATGGACCTGAATCATCAGGTAAGACGACTTTGGCATTACATGCCGCAGCTGAAGTACAAGCTGAGGGGGGAACGGTCGCGTATGTTGACGCGGAAAATGCCATGGATGTCGAATATGCCCGGAATTTGGGCGTTAAAGTTGATGATTTGCTTTTGTCTCAGCCAGATACTGGTGAGCAAGGGCTCTCAATTGCTGAAGAATTGATCAAATCAGGAGCAGTGGACTTAATTGTCATTGATTCGGTTGCTGCATTAACTCCTAAGGCCGAAATTGACGGGGCGATTGGTGATACGACCGTTGGTTTACAAGCACGAATGATGTCATCGGCCTTGCGTAAATTGTCAGGAGCCATTTTGAAAATGGGAACGACAGTTATTTTCATTAATCAATTGCGAGAAAAGATTGGGGTGATGTTTGGAAATCCTGAGACAACGCCGGGCGGACGTGCTTTGAAATTCTATTCAACGGTACGACTAGACGTGCGGCGGCGTGGAAGCATTGATTCTGGTAAGGGTAGCAAGGATGAAGACAAGGTTAAGGTGGGTAATACGACCCACATCAAGGTGGTCAAAAACAAGGTGGCGCCACCTTTCCGCGAAGTTGAAATTGAGATTATGTTTGGAAAGGGAATTTCCAAGACTGGTGAGTTGATTGATTTAGCGGTGGATAAGGATATTATTAAGAAAGCCGGTTCATGGTTCTCTTATAATGGTACCAAAATTGGTCAAGGAAAAGTTAATGTTATGAACTGGCTGAATGACCCTGAAAACAAGGCTGTTTATGACGAGATCTTTGATTTGGTTCGAAAGTCCTACTTGGATGCACCAGTTGAATTAGATGCTGATGCGGAGCTTACCGTGTCAACGGATGAAGACGAAGAAGCTAAGCCAGCTGAAACGGAAGTCGATGATATTGATTTAGATATTGACGAAGGTGAAGAATAACAGCGTGAAAAATTAAAGATTAAAGAAAGATTACTTTTCTCGAGTGCCAGTTTGGACTTAGGGAAGGTAATCTTTTTTTGAATTTAAGAAAGTTTCAAGCTCTCAAGCATCATGAATTAGCGTTGAATATCAAGCATGGGTTTGTTATACTAATGTTTGTTTAGAATCAATCTAAAAAAGGTAGGTCTGCAGAGTTAGTATGGGACAAAAAGAAGAAAAGTTAAAGCAAACTTTAGCGCAACGAAATAATATTGTGCGGGCGGCTGTGATGGGCGCTAATGATGGCATCTTATCGGTTTCTGGAATTGTGATAGGGGTAGCCGGTGCGAGCACGAACACCTTCGCAATTTTTATTGCCGGTTTTGCGGGAACGTTAGCAGGAACGGTATCAATGGCGATGGGTGAATATGTTTCGGTGCATTCACAAAATGATGCGCAAAAAAAGGCGGAAGCTGAAGAATCGCATCGTCTGGATGAAGATTATGCGGGCGAATTAGCTTTTGTCCAGCAAAAATATTTGGGGCCGGGGATCTCTGAAAGCTTAGCGTTGCAAGCAGCGCAAGAAATGATGGCGGGGGATGCCTTAGGAACCATGGTGCGCGAGCGTTACGGGTTTACTTTACATCAAGAAGTTAGCGCTTTGTCGGCTAGTTTAGCTTCGATGATTTCATTTCCTTTAGGGGCGCTCTTACCGATGTTAGCAATCACTTTATTCCCTAGTAGTCAGCATTGGAACATTATTGTGACAGGGATTACGGTCGCCGTGGCGTTAGCGCTTACTGGTTATAGCGCTGCCAAGCAATCGGGAGCCAATACTAAAATGGCCACTCTGCGCAATGTTGTTGCTGGAATCTTTACAATGTTGGTGACCTTTGGAATTGGCGCTTTGATTGGAGGACGTTAAGATGGAATTATCAACAACAGATCAACAATTACTGCAAAAAGGACCTAAACAATCGGAAAAGTTAACGATGGAAGAGCGCTTGAATGTGGTTCGTGCCGGTGTTTTAGGGGCTAATGATGGTGTCTTAACTGTCGTAGGCGTGCTCTTTTCAGTTGGAGCCGCCACCAATAATGCATTTACGATTTTTATTGCTGGCTTAGCTGATCTTTTAGCCTGCGCGCTCTCAATGGCTTCCGGTGAATATGCGTCGGTCAGTTCACAATCCGATGCGGAAAAAGTCGTGGTACAACAAGAAGCTCAACGCATACAGACGGATGCTGTTGCTGTTTGGGATGATCTTAGTCAGTTCTATCAGGAACGTGGAGTGACGCGTGCGACTGCGGATCAAATTGCGGATCAATTGATGCAGACGAATCCACTACAAGCCATTTTAGCCACTAAGTATGATGTCCAATTGGGGCATTATGTTAATCCTTGGGCTGCTGCATTATCTTCAATGATTTGTGCCGCTTTAGGAGGTGCGATCCCACTGATTGTGATGACGCTAATTCATGGTCATCTAGGTATGTGGGTAGCGGTGCTCGCTACTGCTGTTGCTTCCGCCTTAATTGGAGGGGCCAGTGCAATTTTGGGGCATGGCTTTGTGAAAAAAGCAGTTGTGCGTAATGTTATAATTGGGTTAGTGACAATTCTGATTCATTACGGAATTGGTTTATTATTTTAAGCATCAATGTTAATTGAATGTTAGATGGGAGGTATCGGATGAGTAGACGAGTTGAAAAGGCGTTGGAGCAGTTACGTCAGGCGGGATTTAAGTTGACCGCGCAACGTTCGACGATCATTAAGTATTTGGTCGAAAATAAAATGTTTCCAAAACATCCAACCGCAGATGCTATCTATAACGATTTAAATGCAGCGGGGTGTTCGATTAGTCGAGCAACGGTCTACAATACTTTGGAGGCCTTGGTTTCCGCGCATTTAGTCTTAGCAATCGATAATAATATGGACGGTAAAATGCATTACGATTGGTTTGGGACACCACATTATCACGTAATCTGTACGAATTGCGGTAAAATTGTCGATGCAGATAATTTTGCGATGCAAGATTTATCACAATTGGCACAAGCGGCGACAGGCTTTCAAATTTCATCTTATCAAGTTGAAGTGCGGGGGTTGTGCCCGGACTGCCAAAAGCTTTTAGCTCAGGATCAAGAATCAAAATAAAGGACTTGGCAAGCTTTTAAATAGCGTTATAATGGTATTTAAGATAAATTTGGAGGAATAAAATGATAACACTTAAATCAGACCGCGAATTAGCTGCCATGGAGAAGTCGGGAGAAATCATCGCCGGGATGCACCAAGAATTACGTAAAATTATTAAGCCGGGGGTGTCAACTTGGGCCATTGAAGAATTTGGACGTAATTATATTGAAGGTCACGGTGGCCGGGCTGCTCAAATTGGGTTTGAAGGCTTTAAATATGCGACGACGATTTCGGTGAATAATGAAGTGGCCCATGCTTTCCCACGTAAGGATCTCATTTTAAAAGATGGTGATTTGGTGAAAGTTGACACAGTGGTAGATTTGGATGGCGCCTATTCTGATTCGGCTTGGAGTTATGCTGTTGGGAATGTTTCACCAGAAGTGCAACGTTTGATGGATGTAACCCATGAAGCTTTATATTTAGGAATTGACCAAGCCCAAGTTGGCAATCGGTTAGGTGATATTGGGGCGGTAATTAATGATTTCGTGGAAAATCAAAATGGTTATGGAAATGTCCGGGATTATATTGGACATGGAATTGGTCCTACGATGCATGAAGAGCCAGCTGTTCCCCATTATGGAGTAGCTGGACGTGGATTGCGTTTGAAGCCTGGAATGACCATTACGATTGAACCCATGGTTAATATGGGTGGCTATGAAGTTGAAACGTCAACTGAAGATGGTTGGACGGTGACAACGGCTGACGGTTCATGGTCGGCTCAGTATGAACATGTGGTGGCGATCACTAATGACGGACCGAAGATTTTAACATCACAAGATCCTGAATTTGATGCCAAATATCTACTATAAAACTAAATAATTAAAAGGGTATCACTTCTGACTGAGGTAATACCCTTTTTTGATGATGGATGGGTGGATTTGATGGTATAAAAAGCGGCGCATGCGAAATGCCCGGGCTTATAAATGCAATTATTCCATTAAATCTTTGGCGGAATCAGCGGTGAGGACGTTGAAGTTAATTTTGTTTTTATCAAATTCAACTTCAGCTTCCGCGCTCGCATCGATTTGTTGCTCAATTTGCTGAGCTAAAAAGCCAGCTTCTAAGTAAAAATCGGGGGTGTCTTGGTCAAAGAGACGGGTTTCGACAATGTCACCAGTTAAAGACCATTTTTGTGAAGTTTCTTTTTGTTGTTCAATATCTAGGGTCCCAAAGCCGGCACTGGCGAAAAAATCAATAATGGCATTGATTCCTTTTAATGGCATTTCACGAGCAAGACTTTTGCCGGCCCAGTAAGAAATATCACTTAAATCGTCGGTGAAAAGGTCTGGTAGTAGCCGGTCCCGTAGTAGAGTAATTGGAAAAAGATTATTTGATTCGTGCGCCATAATGTACTCCTTTATTATTCAATAGCCCTATTATAACGGAAATTTAATAAATTTGCCAAATAGGTTGCAATAATGTTACAATGCCAGAATGGAAAGGGTGGAAATAAATATGGACTTACCGAATAATCCGTTCATCAACAGTACTCTAGGCTTATTTGACGGGGATATTCAAGCAGCTAAGTTGCGAGGACTTGATACAACCATCTGGGGAAGTGAATGTGCTCTGACGTTAGCAACGATTGATGCAATGTCATTAAATTACAATTTAAATGACATAATGAATAGTTTTGAACGCTGGGCACAAAATGGAGCATATACCGCTGATGGTGAGGTACGCCATATTGGGCGGACTACGCAACAAGCGTTGGAACGCTTTGCACAAGCACAAGACCCTTTTAGTTCTGGTGGAATTGCTGATGATGACAATGGTAGCGGTGCTTTAACGCGAATGATGCCTGTTATTTTCTATGTTTATACAAAGTATGGTTCTGACTTTATTAATGATGAAGCTGCGATGCTAATTTTGCATCAAGTGGCTGGGTTGACACATAATCATCCCCGTGGTTTGATGGGAATTGGCTTTTATGCCATTTTGGTCGGTCAAATTCTAGATGGGTTTGACTTTTTAAATGCATTGGATCGCGCCATCGGAATTACTTATGAATATTACGCAGAACACGCTATCTTCATGCCCTTCTTAAGCGAATTTGATAATTTAAATACACCGGATTTTATGAATCAATCCAAAGATGATTTAAACGTGACAGGATA
This sequence comes from Weissella kandleri, assembly GCF_001438705.1. GTDB lineage: Bacteria > Bacillota > Bacilli > Lactobacillales > Lactobacillaceae > Weissella > Weissella kandleri. Next base: position 215,578 of record NZ_JQBP01000003.1, on the reverse strand, counting down.
TGTGGTCCAAAGTTTAGAAGCCCTAGTGTGGGTCTTTTTGAACACAACTTCATATCAGGAAGCATTAGATGTTACGCAAACCGTTCCCGGTAATCCAGAAGCGATTATGCCATTAATTGGTTCGTTGGGGGCGGTTTTATATCAAAAGCATACCTGGCCGAATTTGACGGATTTATTGCAACAGAATCCGCAATTGAACGCCATTTTACAACGAGGCAGTCAAAGCGGAGTTTTTTACTAATTAAAATACAAGGCCAACGACTTTAACGTAGGCCTTTTTTTATTTTTTCCTAGGCGTTAGTACTTTCATTTTATGGATTTGTCTACTTAATAAGTTGCAGAATGGTTGCTTTTTTAAGTTGGTGATTTTTGGTATAATGGATGATGCATGATTATTGCAAAAATTAAATAAATTAAAGTTGAAAAAGAACTTTTATTGCAAAAGAGCGCAGCATTTCAAGAATGGCACTTCAAATTAATTTGTTAAAAAATGATTAGAAATGGTGCTTAGCACGGATAATTAATGGAGTAAAATGTATATGCAATTATATGAACTAGGAATTAGTGTTGTATTGGCTTATCTTTTGGGTTCATTACCCTTTGGTTATTGGATTGGCAAGGTTTTTTATCATCGAGATCTGTTGAAAAGAGGATCGGGCAATATCGGAACGACGAATACGTTTCGCATTTTAGGGACTAAAGCAGGGACCGTGGTCTTTATTTTAGATGTGCTCAAAGGGACTGCTGGGGCGAGTGTCGTTTATCTCTTTGGCCCTTTGACAGCTAACCAACATTTTTATGTTTTATTGGTGGGGGTGTTTGCAATTTTAGGGCATACATTTTCGCCTTGGTTACATTTTCGTGGTGGCAAAGGGGTCGCAACTTCTTTAGGGGTTTTGTTAGCTTATTCTGTTAGTTTGTTTTTTATTTCTTTTGCTGTTTTTATCACGGGACTGTTTCTTTTTAGTATCGTCTCAATGAGTTCGATGCTAACCTTTTTATTTAGCACGATTATTTTTTATTGGTTGGACGAAAAAATATTGGCAACGGTAACTGGCGTTGTGATGCTTTACGTGATTTATTTACATCGAAAAAATATTCAACGCATGATCAATGGAACTGAAAATACGATTAAGTTTGGAATCCCTTATTGGTTAGGGTTAACCGACACGTTAAAAAAATAAATTTAAAGAAAGCTGGCAGAAATTTATGCAGTTGGAATTTTTAGGGACAGGCGCTGGGGCACCGGCTCGTTATCGGAATGTGACGAGCATTGCGTTGCGCTTATTAGAAGAGCTCAATGAAGTTTGGTTATTTGATGCTGGTGAAGGGACACAACAACAGATGTTGCGTTCGACGATTCGACCTCGTAAAATTTCCAAAATTTTTATAACCCACTTGCATGGTGATCATATCTTTGGGTTACCCGGGTTATTGTCATCACGTTCTTTTCAAGGTGGACAAGAACAATTAGATATCTATGGTCCAGTGGGGATTAAGCGCTATGTGGAGACCAGTTTAAGAGTTTCACAGACACATCTAACTTATCCTTTGCGGTTTCATGAATTAAAGCCGGAGGGTGGCTTAATTTTTGATCAAGATAAATTTAAAGTTGAAGCTTTGCCCTTAGATCACCGGATTTTATCGTTTGGGTACCGTGTGACTGAGGCCAATCATGAAGGTGAATTGCAAGTAGATAAATTGCAAACCTTACAAGTGCCAGCTGGACCAATTTATGGGCAGTTAAAGCGTGGCGAAGACGTAACTTTAGCCGATGGGCGGACGATTTTTGCGCATGATGTCGTTGGAACGCCGAAGAAAGGGCGTGTGGTGACGATTTTAGGTGATACGCGTAAAACCCCGACTATCGATCAGCTGATTCAAGAGGCCGATGTGGTGGTGCATGAGTCCACATATGGTAAGGGCGAAGGAAAGTTGGCACGAGCTTATCATCATTCAACTAACATCCAAGCCGCGGAAGCAGCACAACGGAATCAAGTTGGACGTTTGTTGTTGACACACATCTCGGCCCGCTATCCTGGACGCCAGGCAAACGAATTAGCTTATACGGCGCAACCGTTTTTTGCCAATACCCGGGTGGTTCAAGACTTTGATGTTTATGAAATACCAATGGGTCCTCAAAATAATGGCGGACCGATTAAAATTACAGATGAGTTAGAAACCGAGGATGAAGAATGATTGATGCTAAATTTGATTGGCAGGCTTTAGCGTTACCTGAAGATGAAGCCGTCCAAATGATTCAAGAGCAATTTGGTGCTACGAAATTAGTGGCGCAAATTTTAGCTCAACGGGGTTATCAGACGCCTGAAGCGGTCCAAACTTTTTTGTATCCTGACCTTGAAAATTTGTATGATCCATTTTTGTTTGAAGGCATGCAGACGGCCATTGATCGTATTTTTGCGGCGATTGATCAAGGTGAAAAAATTGTAGTGTATGGCGATTATGATGTTGATGGGATGACTGCGACAGCGATTATGACCTCCGCCTTAGAGATTATGGGGGCCGAGGTGGAAGCTTATGTTCCAAGTCGTTTTACCGATGGATATGGGCCGAATGCAGAAACCTATGCGCGCTTAGCTGACGCGGGGATGCAATTGTTAATTACAGTTGATAATGGCGTAAGCGGGAAGACCGCGATTGATACTTTGATGGCACGGGGGATTGATGTGATTGTGACCGATCACCATGAGTTACCAGCTGAATTACCCGATGCGATAGCCATTATTCATCCCCGACTACCACAAACGACGCCGTACCCATTTTCAGGACTATCTGGAGCTGGAGTCGCTTTTAAAGTGGCATCGGCTTTATTAGATGCCCCCGCTGATGAAATGTTGGACTTGGCTGCCTTGGGAACCATTGCAGACGTGATGGATTTAACTGACGAAAATCGCGTAATTGTTCAACTTGGTTTGAAAAACATTAATCAAAGCCCACGTGTTGGCCTGCAAGCTTTATTCGTCAATTTACATCAAACCGAGATCGACGCACAAACGGTGGGCTTTCAAATTGCCCCCCGCTTAAATTCGATTGGGCGTTTAGCGGATGCTCAGATGGGCGTTCGGTTACTCTTAACTGAAGATGAGCATGAAGCAAAAGAACTAGCACAAAAGACGGAGCAATTGAATCAAGAGCGCAAAGCTTTAGTGGACGAGATTGTAACAGTGGCGCTTCAACAGGCTGAAACGCAATTTGCAAATGATCCAGTGTTGCTATTAACTGGGTCGAATTGGAATGAGGGAATTTTGGGAATTGTCGCTGCACATGTTATGCATGAAGTTGGCAAACCAACCCTTGTTTTAACTGAGATGGAACAAGGCTTTAAGGGCTCGGGACGTTCGCTGCCTGGATTTGATTTATTTGCGGCTTTGAATCCCCATCGAGATGAAATGGTGAGTTTTGGTGGACATGCTTTGGCCGCAGGAATTACAGTGGCCAAGGATCAGGTGTCAGCCCTGAGAACTTGGTTGAAGGATGCGGCAGCACAGCAAACATATCAAACGCAACAAAAGCAGCCTTTGGAAATCACCGCACCAATTACGAGTCGAGATTTCCAAGCAGAAACGTATCAGCAGCTTCAAATGTTAGGTCCTTTTGGCCAAGGTAATCCGGAGCCGGTCTTTGAATTAAAGTTAGACCAAGTGACAAACGTGAAGACGATGTCAGCTGGAAAACATCTTCGTTTTATCGGGATGGTGCAGCAAAATAAGATTCCTGTTTTAGCTTGGCAAGCGGGCTTTCTTAGCACCACTTTACAAAGTAGTTTTCAAACTCTGTCCGTTGCTGGAACATTAGATAAGAATACTTATCAAGGTGCGACGAGTTACCAATTTTTGATGCAAGACTTAAAAGGTGAAGGGCTGTCCTTGATTGATGCGCGGACCACGCGTTTAACAACTCAAGATTTAAAAACACCTGCGACGTATCTTTTCTTTAATAAGCATGTTATGGAACAACTAAAAGGGTATATTGGTTCCAACAGCCAGAGTATGTTTTGGGAAGATGCATTTAATGAAATACAATTACCTTTGACAGTTTTGGTGGATTTACCAGACAATTTAGATGAATTGCATCAGTTATTAGCTTATGTACCAATGCAAGGGGTCAAGACGTTATTTTATACCAAACGTCCGGCCTATCTGCAAAAAGTACCGGAGCACGCTGATTACGTTCAGCTATTTAAATTTTTGCAAAATAATCCTCGAATTAATTTAAAAGAACAATTTAAAGCCATGGCTGCATATCTAAAAATGGATGAATTATTGTTATCATTGTTAATTAACATGTTTTTAGATGCAAAATTTGTTATAATGGAAAATGGTTTTTTAATTTCGGTTGACCACCCGGCAACCGTTGATTTAACTGAAACCGAAGTATATCAGAAATTTATGGCTAAGCGGGTTGTCGAGCAAAAACTAATTTATAGTACTAAAAATGAACTTGAACAATTAATGAATACATTAGCTCAAAAAGATGAATAGGCAGTCTATAGGAGATAGATATGACAGTTGATTTACGTGATTACATCGAGTCGATTCCTGATTTTCCAGGACCAGGGGTTACTTTTCGTGATATAACACCTTTATTGGGTGATAGCGAAGCCTTAAAGACGGCAACGAATGCCCTGGTTGATTATGCTCGGCGCCAAGGTGCAACGGTCATCGTTGCGCCTGAATCACGAGGGTTTTTACTGGGGACACCGATTGCGCTGGAATTAGGTGTTGGGTTTGTTCCAGCACGTAAGCCTGGTAAGTTGCCGCGTAAAACGGTTTCGGAAAGTTATACGTTAGAGTATGGTTCAGCCACGCTGGAGATGAATGCAGATGCGATTAAGCCCGGCGATAAGGTCTTAGTTGTAGATGACTTGTTAGCGACAGGTGGAACCATTGCTGCGACAAATAAGTTAGTCGAACGGCTTGGTGGTGAAGTTGTTGGGTTAGGATTCTTAATTGAATTGACTGAATTACAAGGCCGGGAAGTTTTAAAGGATTATGATATTTATGCCTTGATGGAATATGAAGGTGAGTAGTTTTTTAAAATAAATTTGAATAATAAAAGAGTTGGGCCGCTAAAGCTCAACTCTTTTAATTTTTGATTTTTTAAAGTTAATTAGTGTCCAATTAATAAATGGAAGTTCGAAAAATACCGACTACCCGGCCGATAATATTCAGCTGAAAAGTAATTTCTGGAATAAATTGTTGGTTTTCAGGTTGGAATCGATATTGGGCCCGTTCACGGAAGAAACGACCGATTTTGATTTGTTGGTGAGTGTTGAGGTAAGCGACAATCTCACCATTGTCAGCATCATTTTGTTGGTGAATGTATAAGGTGTCGCCTTGAAAAATTCCGATGCCGTTCATTGACTGGTCTGGCATGTCCATCGCAAAAAGTTCACCTGTGTAGCGGGTTAAGCTATCTGGTAGGTTGGTCTGAAGGGCGTTGTCAGGTTGAAAGCTAAGCCAAGCGTCATTTTCAGTCAAATAAGGGATAGTTGCGCTTTTTTTAATACCAATCATTTCGCGCCCGGCGTTGGTAATTTCCAAAGCGCGTGGTTTGGTGGAATCGCGTTTAATATAGTACTTTGCTTCCAGGCGTTTGAGGTAGCCATGCACTGTAGCAGGAGAACTAAGGCCTAGGCCGTCGCCAATTTCTCGGACAGTGGGAGGGAAGCCATTTTGTTGAATTTTTTCGTAAATGAAGCGTAAGACTTTTAATTGTTTAGTTTCATTGCGTGGCATATTTAAATCCTCTCGTATTTTTATTATATTGTAACTTATTGGGGATGAAGATGGCACTTTCTCGCGCGGAATGTAAGAAAATGTTATAATATTGAAAGCGTAATTAACATGAATTTTAAAATATTAAATGATTCCATGGAGGGGTAAGTAAATGAGTGAAAATGAACATATGTTAGCCGTGCGTTCACGCATTAATGACCTGGCAGCGAAAGCTAAGACACCGGAAGGCTTAACTGAAGCAGAAAAGGCGGAGCGGGCGGATTTGCGGCAAGAATTTTTAGCGAACTTCCGTGAGGGAATGCGTTCGCAAATTGAAATGCTACAAGTGATTGATAAAGACGGGAAAGAAGTCACCCCTGAGAAGGTTAAGCAAATTCAACGGGATAAAGGTCTACGCGACGATTAAGTAAAGCTAGAATTTAGCTGGCGTTTTTGCGTTATTTTAGATACAATTTAATACGAAATCAAAAATAGAGGATAGGGTTAACACATGAATACGTCAATTTGGATTGTTATTGTTGTTATTGCAATTATTGTGGGGATGGTCTTAGGTTTCTTTATGGCACGTCGCTCAATGGAAACTTACTTAAAGAAGAATCCACCAATTTCAGAAGATATGATGCGTTCAATGATGACTTCAATGGGTCAAAAGCCTTCACAAAAGAAGTTGAATCAATTAATGTCTCAAATGAAAAATCAACAAAATAAGTAAGCTATAATAAAAGCGCTAGTTTTTAAAACTAGCGCTTTTATTATTAAGATTATGAGATATAAATTATTTTGGTGCTTTTTCTGGATTCTGATCAACGTAATGCCAATTGGGATCAATTTGTTGGTCTAAATCATCAAATCTTTGTTTTAAGGCTTGATCAAACAGGGGCGCTGATTCTGTTTCCTTCTTGGGGAAGTCGGCAGGGTCGATGGGGTCGCCATAAGCTAAGGTGACATTATTACGCTTGAAGAGTTCTTTGAATGTCAGAGGTCCTTGGTAAACTAAAGGCACAATTGGTTTTTTAGCCATGCGAGCGATTAATAGGGCTCCTTCTTTCATATCATTGGAATGTCTTGAACCAGATGGGAAAATTACCAGACTTAAGTTTGAATTTTTCAGACCTTTGACGGGAATCTTAATCGCAGAAGGACCTGGTTTAGCGCGGTCAACCGGGAAACCATTGGCATGGCGCACAAACCAACCGATGAGGGGGTTTTTAAAGACTTCTTTTTTAGCCATAAACATGTATTCGTCAGGAATTCCCGCAACGGCAAAGAAGACAGGATCCCACCAAGTACGATGAGGGCCAACTAAAACATAGTTGCCAGTTGGGAGTTTTTCGCGATTTAAGACGGTTACTCGGCCATTAATTAACCAAATTAAGCCTTGGACAACACGAATCATAATTTTATAAAACATCATTAAACCTCTAATTTTTAATATTCATAGCTTGTATTATCCCACAAAAGGCAAGTGGTTGACAATTATTTCGTGAGCGGGGAAAATTAGAATACTAATTAAAAAAGGACGGCATGGTATGACTCCAGTGCAATTAAGACCGGATGAGCGGATTGATATGCTTTATCGGGATGAGGTACAAATTATACAAAGTCAACAAGTTTTTTCATTTTCGTTGGACGCAGTTTTATTAGCCCATTTTGCGAACTTACGCAATGGTGGGCGAGGCACGTTGGTTGATTTAGGGACGGGAAATGGCGCAATTCCATTATTTATGGCGCATAAAGTGACCGGGCAGATCATCGGGGTGGAAATTCAAGCCCGGTTGGCCGATATGGCCCAGCGGTCGGTAGCGATGAATGAATTAACCGAAAAGATTGAAATCATTAATAGTGATATGCGAGATGTTTTCGATTATCTTAAGCCAGGGTCGGTGGAAAATGTGGTCTCTAACCCACCTTATTTTGAAGCGACGGAAAAATCTCATAAAAATCCCAATCAATACTATGCTATTGCCCGGCATGAAATTAAGGCCGATTTGAATTTAGTTACCTATACAGCTAAAAAGTTGTTAAAATCGGGCGGACATTTTTTCATGGTTCACCGACCGGATCGGTTATTTGAGATTTTGGATGCTTTAAGAGCTAATAATTTGATTCCCAAGCGGATCCAATTTGTTTATCCAAAAGTTGGACGTGAGGCGAACGTTGTTTTAATTGAGGCGATTAAAAATGGTCGATTAACTGGAGCACAAATTTTACCACCGATTATCACCCATAATGAGGACGACACTTATCGAGATGAGGTGTGGGATATTTATGAAGGTCGAGCATAATGGATAAGCAATATTATATGTATGTGCTTTTAACGGCTGATAATACGTTTTATTGTGGCTTTACGGATGACGTGACGCGACGCTTTGCAATGCATGTGGCCAAAAAGGGTGCTAAATACACGCGGGTTGCAAAACGCCATCCATTAACCTTATTGTATCAAGAAGCCTTTGCTGATAAGAGTACAGCATTAAAAGCAGAAGCAGCTTTTAAAAAATTAACGCGCGCGAAAAAAGAAAAATATTTGCGTGAACATGGAATCCAAGATTTTACGCCCGCTAAGAACGTGTAGTTGCCTTTTTAAGCAAAGGTGTGTATAATTCTATATTGGTCTTTAGGCCATAAATACTCACTAAGTCCAATAGTTGAACGGGTGCCAGTTGTGGTCGTCGAACTACATGCGGGCTTAGGCGGAAAAACATTTTGGAGGAATTTTACTCATGGCAGTAATCTCAATGAAGCAATTGCTAGAAGCAGGGGTTCACTTTGGACACCAAACTCGTCGCTGGAACCCTAAGATGGGTGAATATATCTTTACTGAACGTAATGGTATTTACATCATCGACTTGCAAAAGACGGTTAAGTTGGTTGACCAAGCTTATAACTACATGCGTGATGCCGCTGCAGATGGTGCAGTTGTATTGTTTGTAGGAACTAAGAAGCAAGCGCAAGACGCCATTGCAGAAGAAGCTACACGTGCAAACATGTACTTCATTAACCACCGTTGGCTTGGTGGAACTTTGACGAACTGGAAGACAATCCAAAAGCGGATCGCCCGTTTGAAGGAATTGAAAAGCTGGTCAGAGGACGGTACTTTTGACCGTTTGCCAAAGAAGGAAGTTGCTTTGTTAACTAAGCAACGTGAAAAGTTGGAAAAGTTCTTAGGCGGAATTGCTGATATGCCTCGGATTCCAGATGTTTTGTTTGTGGTTGATCCACATAAGGAACAATTGGCCGTGCAAGAAGCTAATAAGTTGAACATTCCAATCGTTGCCATGGTTGACACGAATGCTGATCCTGATCAAATTGATGTTAAGATTCCATCAAATGATGATGCAATCCGTGCCGTTCGTTTGATTACTTCTAAGATGGCTGATGCTATCATCGAAGGAAACCAAGGTGAAGATTCAGTAGCTGATGAAGCTGCTTTTTCAAAGGAAGATGGCGATGATAAGGCCGCTTCAATTGAAGAATTGACTGAATTAGTTGAAGGAAACAACAACTAAATCTAATTAAAGAGTTGGCGAGATAATCGTTTTGATGTTTCCATAATGGAACTGAGAAGGTGTAACAAACGGATGCTAAAAAGCATGCAGGCGTTTTGATTAATCGAACCACTCTTTTTTTATACGACAAGAGCTAGTGGTTACCATGAAATGAATTTAATTGTTGATATTATGCGCTTTTTTATTGGGCGATAGTATTAAAATTCATCAAAATCATGTATAATTAACTAGAAAAAATTAAAAAGATTAAAGGAGACCATGAATAATGGCAATTACAGCAGCACAAGTTAAAGAATTACGTGACAAGACCAATGTGGGAATGATGGACGCAAAGAAGGCCTTAGTTGAGACTGATGGTGACATGGACAAGGCAATTGACTTTTTGCGTGAAAAAGGAATGGCTAAGGCTGCTAAGAAGGCTGGAGCTGTCGCAGCTGAAGGGATGACTTATGTCGCCGTTAAGGGGAACAAAGCTGCAATTATCGAATTGAACTCACAAACCGACTTTGTGGCCGGAAATAAAGAATTCAATGATCTTTTGCACGGTGTGGCTGAAACCATTGTTGATCAAAACCCAGCTTCAGTTGAAGCGGCTTTGGAATTGCCAATGAATGGTGAGACGATGAATGAAGAAATCATTCATACGACACAAATCACTGGAGAAAAGATTACATTACGGCGCTTTGCAGTTGTAACTGCCGAAGAAGGACAATTCTTAGGCGCTTACTCACACATGGGTGGTCGGATTTCTTCATTAGTACTTGTTGATGGAGCTTCAGAAGAAGTGGCTAAGGATGTTGCGATGCATGTAGCAGCAATTAACCCACAATATGTCTCACGCGAAGAAGTTCCTGCTGATGTTTTGAGCCACGAAAAAGAAGTTCAATTATCTGCTGAAGATTTGAACGGTAAGCCTGATGCAATTAAAGAAAAAATTGTTGAAGGGCGCTTGAACAAGTTCTTGGCTGAAATTTCATTGGTTGACCAACCATTCGTTAAGGGTGACGGAGAATCTATTGAACAATACGTCTCAGGTAAGAACGGAAAGGTTGTTTCATTTGTTCGCTATGAAGTTGGTGAAGGAATCGAAAAGGCTGAAAATGATTTTGCTGCTGAAGTGGCAGCACAAATGAATAACTAATTGATAGGGGTGCGGAATATGACCGACGTTAAGTATAAGCGCGTGTTGCTTAAGCTATCTGGTGAAGCACTAGCGGGCGAAAAAGGTTACGGAATTGATCCGGCAACTGTTAATAGTATTGCAGCTGAGATTAAAGAAGTTTATGAACTTGGTATTGAAATTGCAATTGTTGTTGGTGGTGGAAACCTTTGGCGTGGTGAAGCTGGTGCTCAACTAGGGATGGAACGAGCCCAAGCCGATTATGTAGGAATGCTTGGAACGGTAATGAACGCACTATCTTTGCAAGACGCCCTTGAAAATCAAGGTGTACCTACACGAGTTCAAACCGCCATTGAAATGCGGCAAGTCGCCGAGCCTTATGTTCGACGTAAAGCAGTTCGTCATCTTGAAAAAGGCCGGGTCGTGATTTTTGGGGCTGGAACTGGATCACCTTATTTCTCAACTGATACAACGTCAGCCTTACGGGCTGCTGAAGTGAATGCTGATGCCATTTTGATGGGTAAAAATGGGGTTGATGGTGTTTATAACGACGACCCAAGAAAGAATCCGGATGCAGTTAAGTATGAACAATTGACGCATATGGATGTCATTTCACAAGGTCTGGATATTATGGATTCAACCGCCTCAACTTTGTCAATGGACAATGATATTGACTTAGTTGTCTTTAACTTGAATGAGCATGGTAATATTAAGCGAGTTGTAATGGGCGAAAACATTGGAACAACCGTTGGGAGAAAGAAATAATGGCAAACGAACTTTTATCTAACACGGAAGATCGAATGAATAAAGCTGGCGAGGCTTTGCAAGTTCAGCTTGGAAAAATTCGGGCCGGTGTGGCGAATCCGTCAATTTTGCGGGATGTAACCGTGGAATATTATGGAGCGCAAACACCTTTGAATCAAATCGCTTCGATTTCAGTGCCCGAAGCGCGGGTATTATTAATTACGCCCTTTGACAAAACAGCTTTAAAGAACATTGAACAAGCGATTTTTGCTTCTGATTTGGGGTTGACACCCTCAAGTGATGGTTCAGTAATTCGGTTGGTGATTCCTGCTTTGACTGAGGAATCACGAAAAGACTTAGCAAAAGAAGTTAAGGCTGAAGCTGAAAAAGCTAAGGTTGCGGTGCGCAATGTTCGGCGTGATGCTTTAGATCATGCTAAGAAAGAAGATTTGCCTGAAGATGAATTGCGCAAAATCGAAAAAGACATTCAAGGTTTGACAGATCGTGGAATTAAGAATGTTGATCAAATTGCTAGCGATAAAGAAAAAGAATTGTTGACAATTTAATACTTGTAAATTTAGAAAACTGCTACTGTATCTTTGAGTGGCAGTTTTTTTGTTATGAACAGAGCTTTTGCGATGATCAGTGATGGAAAAATATGTTTAAAAAGCGTATAGACCAATTTATACCAATTATTAATACTTTTTAAAAAGCTCCTTGCGTTTGGCTCAACAACGTATATAATTAGATATACAGTTTGAAAAACAATGGGTAGACCAATTAAAAATAAATGGAGTTTAATTAATATGTATTATTGCGGAATTGTTGGATACACAGGAATGACTAAACAATCAGCCCCTATCTTGTTGAAAGGGCTTGAGAAGCTTGAATATCGTGGATATGATTCAGCTGGTGTGTTTATCCCAAGTAAGAACGCCGATGCTGATGTGTTAGTTCGTGAGAAAGGACGGGTTGCTGATTTGGAAGCCCTTGTTGCCACAAAGCAGGTTTCAGGGACAACAGGAATTGCACACACACGTTGGGCGACTCACGGGGCACCAGCTGTTAAAAACTCACATCCGCAATATTCAGCTGATGAGCGATTCTACTTAGTTCATAACGGAGTGATTGAAAATTTTAATGAACTCAAGCAAACTTATCTATCAGATGTCGAGTTCCAATCGGATACTGATACTGAGGTAGCGGTTCAATTAATCAGCAAGTTCGTGAATGAAGACAACTTGAGTACATTTGATGCGTTTAACAAAGCCTTGGTTTTGTTTGGCGATTCAGCCTATGGTTTCTTATTAATGGATGAGCATGAACCCGATCGGATGTATGTCGCTAAGCGGAAGTCACCCCTTTTGATTGGGGTGGGAAGTGACTTTAATGTCGTAACTTCTGATGCAGTCGCGATGTTAGATGAAACTCATGACTTTATTGAATTATTGGATGGTGAGGTCGCTATCGTTGACCCAACCCAAGTTCAATTATTTAATGAACAGGGTGAAGCGGTTGAACGTGAACCATTCCATTTGGACATTGATGCTTCAGAAACTGATAAGGGAATTTATCCTTATTACATGTTAAAAGAAATTGATGAACAGCCGGTAGTGATGCGCCGTTTAATGGAACGTTATTTTGATGCTAATGGTCAAGCCCTAGTTGGTAAGGCTATTTTGGATGAAATGCGTGCAGCTGATCAAATTTACATTATTGCTGCTGGAACTTCATACCATGCGGGATTAGCTGGCGCACGGATGTTTGAGCAATGGGCCCAAAAGCCAACCCAAGTTTATCTTTCGTCAGAGTTTGCTTATGAGCAACCTTTGTTGGTTGAGAAGCCTTTCTTTATTTTCCTCAGTCAATCTGGTGAAACTGCTGACTCACGTGAAGTTTTGCAAAACATTAACCAAGCTGGATATCATTCTTTGACGTTGACTAACGTTGAGAAGTCAACTTTGTGGCGAGAAGCAACCTATGCTTTGCCTTTGTTGGCGGGTCCTGAGATTGCTGTGGCTTCAACTAAAGCCTATGTAGCACAAGTGACATTGCAAGCCATCTTAGCCTATGCTTTGGTTGATAGCCAAGTTGCTAATTTGGATTTGCAAGATGAGCTTTCTGAAATTACGGTGGGAATTCAAGGAATCATTGACGATAAGGAAACATTCCAAGCCGTAGCGGATGAACTTTTGGTCCCTGAAACAACCCACAGCGCTTTCTATATTGGACGGGGTGTTGATTCAACGGTGGCTCTTGAAGCGGCTTTGAAGTTGAAAGAAATTTCATACGTGCAAGCAGAAGGGTTTGCTGCTGGTGAGTTAAAGCACGGAACTTTGGCGTTAATTGAAGAAGAAACCCCTGTGATGGCTTTGATTACACAACCAAAGACGGCCGGGTTGGTCCGGGGTAATCTTTCTGAGACTACTGCACGTGGATCACACGCCTTTACCATTGTGACAAAAGCCTTGGCGCAAGATGGCGACGGTTATGTTTTGCCGGACACTAATCCATTGTTAGCACCTTTGTTGTCAGTCATTCCAGCGCAATTATTGGCTTACTATACTTCATTAGGTCGAGGTTTGGATGTTGATCGCCCTCGTAACTTGGCGAAGTCAGTGACCGTGCAATAAGCTAATTTGGATTAATTTAAGAATAAATGAGGCATCTAAGCGTGCCTTTTTTATTTATAAAACAGTTAAGCGGTGAAATTGAGGATTAGCGCGAAACGGGGACTAAAAATTTTCAGCTCTACGGTAAAATACAAAAAAAGACAAGTATTGTCTTTCATAAATTTGTTGGGTAAGATAGATAATAACATCTGACCGAGGACTTTAAAACTTGGTTGGTGAAGACAAAAATTTAATGAAAGAAGGACAATCATGGTGATAATTACGGCGGGCATGATTGGGGTTGGAAAGACAACCTTGACGGATTTAATTGCAAAACACAAGGGGACACAAGCGTTTTTTGAACCAGTGGGCGAAAATCCCGTTTTACCGCTTTATTATGCTGATCCAAAGCAATATGGCTTTTTACTTCAAATTTATTTTTTGAATAAACGGTTTGCGATGATCAAAAAGGCGTTAACAGATGATAACAATGTTTTGGATCGTTCAATTTATGAAGATGCCTTGTTCACGCAAGAAAATCATAGTTCTGGAAATATTTCTGATGCTGAATTAGATGTTTACATGAAGCTATTAGATAATATGATGGATGAACTAAAGGGCATGAAGAAAGGTCGGCCTGACTTAATGGTCTTTGCGGATGCCGATTTTGATACGATCTTGTATCGAATTAAAAAGCGCGGACGTGACTACGAGCAGTTTGACGATAATGCTGAATTACGTGAATATTACTTTAAGATGTGGAGTGCTTATCAGAAATGGTATGAAGAGTATGATGCATCCCCTAAAATGCGCGTTGATTTGCAAAAATATGACTTAGAAGATTCCGAAAGTCAAAAAATTGTTTTGAAGATGATTGATGAGCGTTTGAAAGAACTTGAAGTTGAATAGATTAGCAAAATAATGTCAAACAATAAAAGCGTGGGCCGATGATTGCGGCTTGCGCTTTTTGCTTAAAATTAAGTTGAAATTACGGGCGGAGGTCAAGCGCACAACCCCTTAATTCCATGGTAAAATAAAAGATAGAACGATGAGAAGGGCGGAGCGAGATGGAGACAATTATTTTTGATGTGGATGGGACTCTCCTATCCACGGAGCAGATGTATATTCAAGCATTAAGCGTTGCATTAGAACAGTTGGGTATCCAACGCTCGGCAGCCGATTTACATCATACTTTTGGTTTGCCAGGGCCGGCTGCCTTGGCTTATTTGGAAATTGAGAATCAAAAAGAGGTGATGGCCAATTGGACGAGCCTTTTAGATGACTATCGTGATCAAATTTAGATGACTATCGTGATCAAATTTATATGTATGATGGCGTAGCGCTGATGTTAGAACAGCTCGCCCGCAAACATCAATTAGGGATTGCCACGTCTAATAGCCCGGAAGAGTTTGCGGCGCACCATGACCGGTTTAAGATTGAACAATATTTTAAAACATTTGTCTTTGCGGGGATGACGCCTAAAATGAAGCCGGCGGGGGATCCTGTGCTGTTGGCGATGCATAATTTAAAAGGGCAAGCCGAAACATCGATTTACATTGGGGATACGATTCATGATTTGCAGGCAGCGCATAATGCAGGCGTTGCGTTTGGATTAGCCGCGTGGGGTGTTGATGATGTAACTTCATTTACGGAAGCGGAATATATTTTCCAAACCCCCGCGGAATTAGTGGATAAATTATAATAGTGAAGAAGGTATGGTAATGGACACACGACCAATTGGTTATCTTGATTCCGGTTTAGGTGGCTTGACGGCGGTACGGGCCGCTTTAAAGTTGTTACCAAATGAAGATGTAGTATATGTCGGTGATACGGCTCGAATGCCTTATGGACCGCGACCACAAGCGGAAGTTTTACAATTTACGCGCCAAATTATCAAGTTTTTAGTAAGTCAGAATGTTAAAGCGATTGTGATTGCATGTAATACAGCCACGGCAGCCGCTTTGCCACAGATGCAAGCCGAATTTGACATTCCTATTTTTGGCGTAATTAGTGCGGGGGTGGCAGCGGCCGCTAAAATTACACGTCAACAAAAGATTGGGGTTATTGCAACTGAAGGCACGGTTAAGTCTAATAGCTATCGTGATGGATTAAAGAAAATTTTACCAACAGCAGCCATTCATCAAATTGCGGCTCCTGAGCTGGTACAATTAGTTGAAAAAAATGTGACTGATTCAAAACAACAAAAGCAAGTGATTGCTGAACAATTAACTGGCTTTAAAAATGAGCCATTGGATACACTTATCCTAGGTTGCACGCATTTTCCATTATTAGCCCCTCAGATTCAAGCGGTGATTGGACCGGATGTACAATTGATCGACGCAGGGGCAGCAGCGGTTTTGGAAGTGCAAAAATTCTTAAATCAGGCGGATATGCGACAAGTTGGGTCACGTCCAGATGATGTGCACATGCAATTTTATACTACCGGCGAAGTGTCAATCTTTGAACAAGCCGCAACGCATTGGCTGAACCGGCAGAATTTACAAGTTAAGCACTTAGATTTGGTCGCGGATCAATTACAATTAGGGTAAGGAGTCAACGGATGGAAACATTAATTATTGCGACCCGGAATGTAGGGAAGGTTCAAGAAATTCAAGCTTTTTTAGCTCCTTTTGGGGTTGAAGTCCAGTCATTGTTAGACTATCCTGATGCGCCAGGAGTCCAAGAAACGGGGACAACTTTTGAAGAGAATGCGGAGCTTAAGGCTCAACAATTAAGTGCGTATTTTAAAAAGCCCGTCTTAGCCGATGATTCCGGCTTAATGATTGATGCATTAGATGGCGACCCGGGGGTTTATTCAGCGCGTTATGCTGGTGATCATGATGATGAAGCCAATAAAAAGAAGGTGCTGACTCAATTAAAAGGGGTACCTGAAGCTCAGCGGACCGCTCATTTTGCGACGGTCATGGTTGGATTGAAGCCAACTGGTGAAAAGATTGTGGCGTATGGCCAGGTGGATGGGATAATTTTGCCGCAAGAACAGGGAGAGAATGGTTTTGGCTATGACTCACTGTTTTATTATGCACCACTGCAAAAAAGCTTTGCTGAATTGTCGATGAATGAAAAAAATCAAATTTCGCATCGCGGGCGTGCTTTAACTAATTTGCATGACCAATTTTTAACTTGGTGGGAGGCGTAGTATGGATTATTTAATTGTATCTGATACCCATGGTGATCGAGAAATTTTGGAACAGCTGGTTGTACATTATCAAGGCCAAGTACGGGCAATGTTTTATAATGGTGATTCTGAGTTAGACGCTGATGATGAATTATTTAAAACGCTCTTGCCCGTACGGGGCAATGTAGATTTTGATGCTATGTTCCCCGATGATCGCACGTATCGTGATCAAGATATTGCCATTTATCAAACGCATGGGCATTTATTTCATACCGAGGTGGGCATCAATTGGCTATTAACACAAGTGGAACCAATGCAAGTTGATGTGGTGACTGTGGGGCACACGCATCAATTAGGATCCGAAGTTTTGGAACAAAAGCTTTTCATTAATCCGGGCTCAATTAGCTTGCCGCGCGGACCGTATGCTTACTTGAAAGGAACCTATGCGATTCTTTCAGTTACTCCAAAAGAATTAAAAGTACAATATTATACGCGTGATTTTAAGCCAGTTGAAGGCTTAGAATTTACTTTTAAACGCGCAGATTTAAGAAAGTAGGACGAACATGGCATTTGAAAAAGAGGTTCAGTTGTTGGGCGACACAGTGATGTATCGATTTAACCCTAATTTAAAAAAATACGCGCTTGGTGACACAGGATTTGTACAAAATAATGCTGGAGCCTACGTGATGCAACGAGCATTGGAGCCTAGTAAGGGGTTGGATCAATCAATCAAATTGAAGATTGTCATCAATGCAGATGTGACGGGGATGAAATTAAAGACGATTAATCCTTCGGGAAATGCAACGGTGAATATTTTCAAAAATTCAGATCAAACTGAACTAGTGGAGTTATTGCGCTATTATTTAAATGAATTAGTGGAGCGAGAAATTTTAGAGGTAATTGTCTGAACACTAAAAAAGCAGTCTAAAGGGCTGTTTTTTAATTATAGTTCGTAATTTGTCGTGATAATCTATAAACGTAGTGGTTTTTGTTTCTTTTTTAAGCTATAATGAAATCATCAAAATTAGTTAAGAGGGTAAATGATGTTTGAGCGATATGTACGACCTGTGATGGGCAAGATTTGGTCATTGGAGCAACAATACCAATCATGGTTAGATGTAGAGTTAGCCGTAATGGAGGCGCTAGCGAAGGAAGGCAAACGTAAGCCAGAGTTAGCTGATCAACGGCCGACGCAGGCGGAAGTGGAGCGGGCCAAGCAAAATGCACAATTTAATGTTGATGCAATAGCTGAATTAGAAAAGGCGACTCATCATGATGTCGTTGCCTTTACCCGAAATGTCTCCGAATCATTAGGTACAGAGCGAAAATGGATTCATTATGGCTTAACAAGCACTGATGTGGTGGATACCGCGCAAGCCCTGCGTTTGCGAGCAGCCAATCAAGTAATTTTGGAAGATTTAACTAATTATCGAGACCAATTGGAAAAAATGGTGCGTCAATATAAGTACACAGTCATGATTGGGCGTACCCATGGTGTGCAAGCCGAGCCGACAACCTTTGGCTTAGTTTTGGCACGTTATTACCAAGCAGCGGTTCGCAATATTGAACGTTTTGAACGGGTCAGTCAGGCAATGGAAACGGGAAAGCTGTCGGGATCAGTGGGAACTTTCGCTAATATTAGTCCTGAAGTTGAAAATGATGCGATGCAGACATTAAAATTGATGCCTCAACCGGTCGGCTCACAAGTCTTACCGCGGGATTTACATGCTGATTATGTTAGCACGATTGCCTTAGTTGGGACGAGTTTAGAAGAGTTGGCGTTGGAAATCCGTGGGTTGCAACGTTCGGAAATTCATGAAGTGGAAGAAGGATTTGCGCCGGGGCAAAAAGGTTCCTCATCAATGCCTCATAAACGCAATCCTATTGGTTCGGAAAATATCAGCGGATTGTCGCGCATTTTACGTGGCTTAATGGTCCCCGCCTATGAGGATGTGCCATTGTGGCATGAGCGGGATATTTCACATTCATCTGTTGAACGCATGATGCTTCCAGAGGCAACGGCAACGTTGGATTATATGTTGGTGCGGATGACGCGGATTTTGGAACGGTTGCAGGTCTTCCCTGAACGGATGCTCAAAAATATGGATCAGACTTTTGGTTTGATTTATTCTCAACGTGTGATGTATGCCTTAATGGATCAAGGTGAACTTTCACGTGAAGCAGCATATGACTTAGTGCAACCGTTGACAGCTAAAGCATGGGATGAGCAACAACAATTTCGACCTTTGGTGGAACAAAGTGCCGCCATTCGTGAGGTTTTAACGGAAACTGATATTCAAGAAGCCTTTGATTATCATTGGCACCTAAGAGAAGTTGATGCAATTTATCAACGCTTAGGGATCGCTTAAAATAGAAGTGAACCAAGGCTTAAATTAAAGTGAGACTTACGGCGTAGTTCTTCACGCGTAAGTCTTTTTTTGTCTCATTTTTCGTTATATAATGAAAAGAACACTAATTGAGGAGTCAAGACATGACAAAATTATATTTTATACGACATGGTAAGACAGAATGGAATAATGAAGGACGGTTTCAAGGTGCGAATGGAGATTCGCCATTATTACCAGAGTCATACCAGCAAATTAAAAAGCTTGGTCAAAATTTACAAGCGATACAATTTGCGCATGCCTTTACTTCACCATTATTACGCGCTAAAATGACCGCTGAATTAACCTTGGCGCAATTGGAGCATCCAGTTGATTTAACAGTTGAGCCTGGATTATTAGAGTATCAATTAGGGGTTTGGGAGGGTGACACCTTTACGCATGTACAAGCGACCCATGCCGATCAGTATGATGCATGGCGGAATCATCCTGAACAATTTGACGCCACACAGGTTCCAGGAGCGGAGAGCTTTGCGTCCGTGCAAAAGCGCTTTGTACAAACGATTCAGCACGCCGAAGCCACTTATGGTGGTGAAGACGTTAATTTGATTTTCTTTGCGCATGGGATGCTATTGACCGTGGGTATTGAAACCTTGTTGGGGAAGCCTTTAGACCAATTACGTGCGCGGGGCGGTTTAAGTAACACGTCTACTTCAATTTTAGAAACACATGATGGACGTAATTTTAACGAAATTAAGCATAATGATACGAGTTACTTAGGTATTATTAATGATTCTAGTAATACGATTTAATTTGGAGGTAAACGATGGCAGATGATAAGGAACAGGCAGCTCAAGCAACAATTCATCAGTTAGTCAATTTAATTGAGCAAAATCCAAATGATTATGCGCCGTACGTAGATTTAATTAATTTATTAACGACATTAGAAAATTTACCGGAGGCCGAGGAGTTGGCTTTAAAAAGTTTATCGTTGTTTGCTAGTCAACCGGCGGCGCTAGAGCAATTAAATTATGCGACAGGAAATGTTTATTACATGGCCGGTAAATATGAACAGGCACAAACCTTTTTTCAAAAAATTAATGATGTTCAATTACAACACGATGCATTGATGATGCAGGCACAAGCGGCTTATAATCAGCAGAAATATCAGCAAGCCCTAGCATTCACACTAACGGGGGTTGAACAGCAGCCAGATGATTTAGCAGCTCAAATTCTGTTGGGGAATCTTTGGTTGAGTTTAGGTGATTTGGTCGCTGGTGGACAGGCTTTTGAATCCGCTTTAGAGTTAGACGCTAACAATTTTGACGCTAATTTTGGACGAGGATTAGTTGCTTTGTCAAAAGGTGACCCCAATAATACTTGGTTAAAACAAGCACAGGCTTTGGATGCCGATAAGTATCAACAGCAAGGTGCCGTTTTGGATGAGTTGATGCGTACTCGGCTAGGAAAAGATGATGCAGAATAATTTGAATGATTTCACCGCTGAAAATGGTGTGGAACAATTGGTCGGGCAGGTCCAAAATGTTATTTTTGCGGCCCCAGATAGCTTTTATAAAGTCTTAGCCGTGGAAATTAAAGAGCATAGTTTTGAATTTGAAGAGCCAGAGATTACAGTGACGGGTTCATTTGGAGACGTTCAATTAGGGAGTGTTTATCAATTTAGTGGGACGCTTAAAACGCATCCTCGTTTTGGCGAACAATTTAATAGCCAACAATATCAGCGGGTGCAAACGAATTCAACGCACGGGGTGGTCCAGTATTTATCAAGTGATGCTTTTCCAGGTGTTGGTGAAAAGACTGCGCAAAAAATTGTTGATGCCCTGGGCCAACAAGCCATTGATAAAATTTTAGATAACCCTGCCTTGTTAAAAAATTTGAATTTGCCTAAAAAGCAGCAAGAAACGTTAATTGAGCAATTGCAACAAACGGATGGCATGGAGCGGGCCATTGTGGCGTTAAATAATTATGGTTTTGGGTCTAAGTTAGCTAGTGAGGTCTATCAGCATTTTGCAGAAGAGACGTTGGACGTCTTAGAGCATGACCCGTACCGCTTGTCCTTAGAAGTAGAGGGCGTCTCGTTTCAACGGATTGATCAATTAGCTTTGCAGATGGAAATGGATGCTTTGGATGAACGCCGGATTCAAGCGGGAATCGTGCATGCGTTAAATCAAGCGACTTTTGAAAATGGGGATACGTATCTAAGTTTGGATCAGACGCGGCAAGTGGCTGAGCGGGTGCTTATGCAAAATAGTGCCACCGTGATTCCTGACCAGCAATTTGAACAAGCTTTGTTGGAATTAGTCGAGCAGGGCTTAGTGGTAGCGGATGAACAGCGCCTTTTCATTGCTGACGTTTATTATGCTGAAGTGCAAATTGCGCAAAAAATTGTGCAGTTAAATACGCAAAAGGGCGGATTTACGCGGTCTGAAGCGCAGACCGCTTTAACCCAGGCGGAAAAGGAGAACCCCTTTCCCTATTCAGATGAACAAAAAGATGCCATGTTGGCGGCTTTAACTAATCAGTTATTTATCCTAACAGGTGGACCGGGGACCGGAAAAACGACGATTATTAATGGCGTCGTGGCCGCGTATAGAATTTTGCTACAAAAAACGGGGATGCCAAGCGATCGGATTGATAAAGGTATTAAATTGGCAGCTCCCACTGGTCGAGCAGCTAAACGTTTGGCGGAAGCTACGGGAATGGAAGCAACAACCATCCATCGTTTGTTAGGTATATCAGGTTATGGACAGTTGGGTGATGCTGAAATTGAGCCATTAAAAGGACAATTGTTAATTATTGACGAGATGTCGATGGTGGATACAGAGTTATTTAGTTTATTATTAGCTAGCACGCCAGCGCACATGCAATTAATTTTTGTGGGCGATAAAGACCAGCTACCTTCTGTGGGACCGGGCCGCGTGTTCTATGATTTATTACAAAGTGGTGATTTAAATTTTCGTGAACTTGAGACCATTCATCGGCAAGAAGCTGGTTCAACTATTATTGAGTTAGCCAGTGAAGTGAAGCAAGGCCGACTACCTGATGATTTTCAAGTGCGTCAACCGGATCGCTCCTTCTTCCCTGCTCATTTGCCACAAATTCCCAAAATGATGGAACAAATTTTAACAAGTTGGGTACAGCGGGGGCATTCAGTTAAAGATATGCAAATTTTAACGCCGATGTATAAAACCGCGGCGGGTGTACATCAAATGAATGCCCTTGCTCAATCTATCTTTAATCCAGCTGATTCTAAGCGACATGAATTACCAGGACAAGAAGGTGATTTTAAATTTATCTTCCGTGTCGGCGATAAAGTGATGCAAAAAACGAATGATCCGGACAATGACGTATATAATGGAGATATCGGGTATATTAAGACCATCATGTATGCTCGTGATGTCGGTAATGAAATCAAAAAGGATTACATTGAAGTAGAATTTGATGAAGCTGACGTTTTATATCAGCGATCGGATTTGATTAACTTAACTTTGGCCTATGCTACGACGATTCATAAAGCGCAAGGTGGCGAGTATTCATTGGTTGTTATGCCCTTGGTACAACAGTTTAACCGAATGCTACGCCGGAATTTATTATATACCGGGTTAACGCGGGCTAAGGATTCACTAGTCTTATTGGGAGAACCGCAAGCCTACGTAGCGGCTGCTGTGACGCCGGGTGCAAAACGGAATACGATGTTACAAATTCGGTTGGCCGCCGCCATTGATGGAATTTTACCTAAATTGCCTGATGGGCAGGTTCAAATGACGGTTGATGAAAAAGAGAAAGTGTCAAAAGATTCCAAAAAAGTGGCGACTTCAGAACCGGTTGAACCTGAACTGGAATTTGAATTAACCAGTTCGGTGGTGCCAGAGCCTGAGCCAGCACCCAAGCCTGAGTCTTTGCCAGCTGGCGCCTTGACGCTGCAAATGGTTCAAATGGAGCAAATCCCTTATAATGTAGGGATGGAAGGAGTCACACCCTATGACTTTCTTTAGAAAAATTAAAAAGCAATCAATCCTTGGATTCAGTGGTGGGTTGTTTTTGGGCTTATTATTGTTTCCACGTAAGATTAGTGGTGAAAGGAGGCAAAGCTAATGCAATTACAAACATTACCAGAGGCATTTAAACATGCGCAACCGATTTTAGAGACGCTTGAAGCAGAGGGGTATGAAGCTTATTTTGTAGGTGGATCAGTGCGGGATACCCTGTTAGGACGTGCACCACATGATGTGGATATTGCAACCTCTGCATATCCTGAGGAAGTGAAGCAGTTATTTAAAAAGACTGTCGATACGGGAATCGAGCACGGAACGGTGATGGTCTTAGATCACGGGGATGGTTATGAAATTACAACTTTTCGGACAGAGTCGGGCTATACTGATTATCGGCGTCCTGACAAAGTTAAATTTGTACGAAATCTGAGTGAAGATTTAAAGCGACGCGATTTTACTATCAATGCGTTAGCTTTAAAAGCGGATGGAACCGTGATTGATATGTTTGATGGTTTAACTGATCTCAAGCAGCATATTTTGCGTGCGGTGGGAGATCCATCCGAGCGCTTTAATGAAGATGCTTTGCGGATGATGCGGGCTGTGCGTTTTGCGGCGCAATTGAATTTTGGGATTGATTTGCAAACCAAACAAGCGATTGTGAAAAAACGGAATTTGTTAGCTAAAATTTCAGTTGAGCGTTTAAATGATGAAATGACTAAATTATTACAAGCACCTAATGCGCAATTAGGCTTGTTGATGCTTATTATGTTAGAGCTTAATCAATATTTACCGGGGTTGAATCAAAAAGATATTGACTTATGGGGCTATACTGAACAATTGGCAGTGCGTCAGCCACAAACAGCCACACAAGCTTGGACGTTAATGGCTTTTGAGTTAGGCTTGACGGCGTCGGATGCCGGCGATTTTTTGCGACTTTGGAAACATAGTAATGAACTCATTCAAATGGCGCAAGCAGCCTTGCGGGTATTGAACATTGCGCGAATGGACGTGCCAACCGATTGGGATTTGTACCAAGCAGGCCCCGCTTTAGTTACGGCCCAGGCTGTGGGTGAAATTAGTGAGATGCCTATGATGGGGAGCGATTGGAATCGGCGGTATGAGCGTTTACCGATTCATAAACGCCAAGAGTTGGCAATTAACGGTCAAACGTTGATGCAAGAATTAAAGATGCCAGCTGGACCGAAATTAGGGCAAATTTTGTTGAAATTGGAACAAGCCGTGGTGGCAGATCAAGTCGCTAATACTAAGGATGCATTACTGGCTCAAGCCGTCAAGCTTGACGCCAGCCCCCAGGCTTGATAAGATAAATTACTTACATTTAGCAAGCAATTAAGCAAACGATTGAACTAATAAATAAACTGGAATAAACGGGGAATTCTATGCAAAGACGATTAACTCATCAAAAATGGTTCCGCGGGCTCACAATGATAATAGCCTTAGAATTAGTAGCCTTAGCAATTAATTTATTCTATGCACCGATTAACGTCGCTGCCGGGGGAGCAACTGGAATCGCAATTTTATTATCAGCAGCTTTTGGGATTAATCGTTCATTGACGGTTTTAGGTGTCAATTTATTGATGATTGGATTATCAATGCTGTTTTTAAATCGGCAAATGGTGCAAAAAATTATTGTGGGAAGTTTCTTACTCCCCTTTTTGATGTATATTACACCTAGTTATCAGGTAGTCGATGATGCAGTCTTGGCTGTGATTATTGGAGGAACGGTCTTTGCGACGGGAGTGGCAATTCTTTACCGACTAGAAGCTTCGGCCGGTGGGACAACGGTGCCGCCAATGATTCTAAAAAAGTATTTTGGGATTAATTCAGCTTTGTCGCTATTACTGATTGATATGATAATTACAGCGTTTAATTTATTAGTTTCAGGAACCAATGCGTTCTTCTTGGCGGCTTTCTCATTGGTCATCACCTCAATTGTGATGCGTTACATTGAAACGGGCTTTGATTTGAAGCGCCAGGTTCAAATTATGAGTAATGATGCATTGGATGAGATTCAAGCGATGTTAGCGAAAGAAAAATTAAGTTGGACCACCTATGAAGCACGCGGTGGTTATACAAATGAAGGTCGTGAAATGGTAATGGTTATGCTCGATAGAAGTGACTATGCACATCTACTGCGACAAGTCCATGATATTGATCCAGATGCTTTTATCATCACAACCAATGTCACAGAAGTGCATGGCGGACGTTTAGGATATTAAGCTTGATAGAAGGAAGTAAGAAGAAATGGTAGATGATGCGCAATTACAGCAATTTATAAACGCTGGATCGATTGACGTGAGCGTGTTATTATTGCAAAAATATCGATTGCTCGGTATGACGGTCGATGAATTAGTGGTTTTTTTAGAAGTCAAAGCCATGCTCGATCGCGGATATCAAGAGCCGAGTACGGAAAAGATTGCAGATTATATGGGAATGAAGCCAACTGAAGTTTTTGCGCGTTTGGAATCTATGCGGGCCAAAGGGTTAGTGGTTTTTGAAACTCATCGGGATGATGCTGAAAAATTGACGACCACTTTGAATTTTCAAGTGCTTTATCAAAAGTTAATGCAACTGCCGCGCCCTGATACGCAAAGAGCTTTTGATCGGATGGCACAGCCTGTACAAACGCCCAAAACGACGGGGCAACATGCGGTAGGGGATGAACCATCACGTGCGGATATTTTCACCATGCTTGAGCAAGAATTTGGACGACAATTATCGCCGTTGGAGTTAGAGACGGTCAGCAATTGGTTTGATGTAGATCATTTTTTGCCAGTTTTAATGCGCGCAGCGATTAAAGAAGCGGTGGCGAATCAGGCATTGAATTTACGTTATATTGAGTCAATTCTAGTAAACTGGACGCGCTTAAATTATCGTTCAGAAGAAGATGTCATTATGAATAGTAAACGCCGAAAACAGTATCAAAAACAAAACACTCAAAACCAGTTCCCTAAACAACAGCAAGTACCATTAAATGTGGATTTATTACATTTAGGCCAGTAAATTAGGAGTGATGATTTTGACAAAGATAACAAATACAGATGAAATAAAAAAAGCAAAACGCCAAAGACGAAAAATAGAAATTCCCGATCCAATTTCTGAAACGATGGATGCCGTGAATAATTTAAGCGATGCGATGATTGATAGTCGTTTAGCTGGTGACTTTCGGCTCTTTTTGACTAGTGACAAGGTGATGGGTTTTGCCGTTGGTGTAGTTGTGGGAAATGCTTTCTCAGATTTTGTAAAAACGTTTGTGGATTTAAGTTCAGGGGTTGTTCAGTTTGTCTATGTCTGGCTAGTCAAAGGAATTGTGAATGGGGCGGTAATTCCATGGTCCAACTTTATTAAATCATTTTTCACAATGATTTTGATTGCAGTCTCAGTTTTTGCGTTAGTGAAGTTACTAAATTTAATGTTGGTACGCAATCCTAAGGAACGCTTTGGCTATAATGCTAGCTTGGCCGAAACAATGGAAATTAAAAAAGGGCAACAAGAAACGAATAAGCTTTTAAGGGAATTAATTGAACTGAATAAAAGTCAGCAAAATGATACGAAAATGTTATAATTGATAAGAAAGAAAAGGGGTAAGAGCCATGAAAAAAGTAGATAAATTAGTTAAGAAACATGCTACCCGGATGGCCAAAGAGATGGATCTTCAGTTAAAACGTGGACAAATTCATGTGGAATTGATGGATTCAAAAGTCTTAGATGAATTTTTGGACGGCCTCCACTAAAAACTTGTGCTGGTGAACAGCATAAATCTCATAAATCTAGACAAACAAATTAGTCTGGAATTATAAATTTAAAGATAGTGAGGAGGCAAAGCTGATGGAGCTGGAACGCATTGATGATGATACTATTCGCGTATTTATCACGAATAATGATTTAAAAGAGCGTAATATTACCTTGATGGAATTGATGAGCGATCAAAGTGAGGTTGAAAAACTATTCTATAGTATCTTGGCAGAAGCCAATATCGAAGAAGAATTTGAGCAAAATGAAGCTGTTTCGTTTCAGGTGATGCCTAATAAGGACGGATTAGAAGTTTTCATTATGAAAAATGTGAATGAAGACCAAATTCCTAAAGAATTATTAAGAAAGATGATGGAAAGTCGTCGCGGGTCAGAATTAAAAGACCAAGTACCAGAAGAAGTGTTGAATAAATTATTGGGGACGGATGGGGATAAAGCTCAAAATGAAACCAATCGGTTAGATCAACATCGTGACTTGGCTCAAGGCGCAGATGAGCCAACTAAGACATTGACAGCCAAGTTTGATGACTTTGAAGCCCTAGTCCAATTAGCGCAATCCACGCAAATCACTGGGGCTAATCGCTTAGTTGAATATAATCAAGTTTATTACCTCGAATTGAATGTCCCACAAAGTAATTCTGAACAACGGATGAAGAATTTAAAAGCATTGTTGCGCGAATATGGAGAAGTTACGCCAGTTGATATTTCGATTGCCGCTGAACACGGACAAACCATTTTTGAACAAGATGCGTTGGAACAAGTTCAGGCTATTTTTAACTAAACTAGTCTCGAATTTAGATATGGTCGGTGGTTACCGGCCTTTTTTATTAGAACTAAACCTTTAATTTCAATCCAATAAATGGTGGACATAGTTAGAAAGGAGCTTAATATGGCAGATCAAAGGGTGATGTTAGTGGGGGTTCCAGGACTATCAACAACCTTGTTTATGGAAGATTTAAAAAGTACGGCAAAACAACAAGGTCATTTCTATGAAATTTCAATTGTTAGTACGGATCAATTGGCTGATGCTTTGTCTGATGTGCAGCCAGAAGTGGTTTTAGCGTTGCCGATGGTGGCTTATCAGTGGGATACAATTAATCAAGTTTTAGATCAGCATGATTTGCCCGGTGCTTTGTTGGATATGCACGAATTTGGGAATATTCAACAAGAAAAATTAGTTAATTTGATAGAAAATTTAACGGCTTAAGGGGAAAATGGTTCTTATTGTTTAAAGGGATTTAGACAAGGGAGGATCAGCCTGATGTTTGTAGCACAAGATGGGAAGGGGCAACTGATTGAAGCAAGTCGGGGCAAAGAAGGAAGAGATTCTCATTTTGTGTGTCCTGGTTGTCAGCAGCCAGTATTTTTGCGCTGTGGTCGTTTGAAAATAGCACACTTTGCGCATCAACGCCACTGCGTTTGTGCGCGAGCAACTGAGGGCGAGACGCAGGAACATTTAGTTGGTAAACAAGCACTTAAACAATTTTTTGAAGCGCGTGGTTATTATGTGCAGTTAGAACAATACTTTCCCGTGATTAAGCAACGAGCCGATTTGGTTATTTATAAAAACAATCAGGTGATTGCGCTTGAATTTCAGTGCGCTGCTTTGTCGTTTCAGCAAGTGCAAAAGCGCAGTGCGGGATATCGTCAGTTGGGGATTGTAGTGCTGTGGATTTTGGGAGAACGTTATCAACAAAGAAAGGTATGGACGCGTTTAGGACGTACTTTTGGCTTTTGGGGTACAGGCCAAGCCTTGCCGCATATCTATTTTTGGCAAAGTCAACGCGGCCTTTTTAGTATTCCGTGGCAACATGTTGATAATGATCGAAAGGTTAGGCAGAACCGTTTAGGGCAAACTAACTTAGAACAATTAGCTTGGCGTCAGGTAAAAGCTTTACAAATGACACAAAGATATGGTCGGGGTAAATTACGATTTTTAGCCGTTAATTTATATCAACAAGGACATTGTTTAGAAGCAATCCCATGGTCGGCTCATGGTTTGGCGCCTCAAATTGGTGGCTTGAGTGAGCCATATTGGTCGGTGCGACTGCAACTATTATTATTATTGGAGCAAAGAGTATGTGATTGGAAAATTTTGCTGAAGTGGTTGGAACATTTTCAATGGCTGACTCCCCATTTGATTTCCTTGAAGCGGGTGCAAGAACTTTGGCTCCAACAAGTATTAGATGAATGGCAAGCTCAGCAAGTGGTTAGTTGCGATACGGGGAAATATAGGCTCCAAGAACCTTTAATTTGGTATACTGATATTAATGAAAAATTAGCGGCTTTACCAGCCTGGCTAGTAAGTATGAGAATAAAAGAAAGTGGGTATTACAATGGCAAATGAAACGCCAACACGAGCAGAAGTTCCAGAGTCAGCAACCTGGGATTTAACGACGATTTTTGAAGATGATGTGGCATGGGAAGCTGCGGTGAAAAAGTTGGAGCAAGAATTGACAGAAGCTGATCAAATCGCGGACCAACTTTTGAATTCAGGGGCTGATTTATACGCCGGTCTACAATACGGTCTGAACGTAATGCGGCAATTAGAAAAGATTTATGTGTATGCCTCATTAAAGTCAGATCAGGATACGAATAATGCATATTATCAAGGCTTAAATACGCGATCTGAAGGCTTAGCCGCACGTGTTGCGAGTGCGATTGCCTTTTTTGATCCTGCAGTGTTGACCCTGTCACCGGTTGAATTACAAGCCTTCTTTCAGGCTGAACCGCGTTTAGCACCGTATGAGCATTACTTTGATGCCATTTTACAACAAAAAGGGCACGTGCTTGATCGGGAAAGCGAAGAACTATTAGCAGGGGCTTCTGAAGTTTTGAACGCCTCACAAACGACCTTTAATATTTTGGATAACGCCGATTTGGACTTTGGTTGGACCATTAATGAAGAGGGCGAAGAGGAACATTTAACGAATGGAGTTTATAGTCGCCTTTTGGAATCGACGCAGTCTGAAGTGCGTCGGATGGCTTTTAAAAAGTTTTATCAACCTTATGAGCAATTCCGGAATACTTTTAGTACCTTGTTAAGTGGAAATGTGAAACAACATAACTACTTAGCGCGGGTGCATCATTATGATTCAGCGCGGTCAGCGGCCTTAGCTCAAAACTTTATCCCTGAGGCAGTTTATGATAATTTAATTGATGAAACGCATCGTGCCTTACCACTCTTGCAACGATATGTGAAGTTGCGTAAGCGCTTGTTAAACTTGGACAGTTTGCATTCATATGATTTGTATACACCAATCATGGGAGATCCAGATTACTATATTGATTATCCTAGTGCTCAAGCCAAAGCCTTAGAAGCTTTAGCGCCTCTTGGCGATGAATATCTAGATGTGGTGCAACGGGCTTTTGATGAACGTTGGATTGACGTGATTGAAAATCAGGGGAAGCGTAGTGGCGCTTATTCAGGCGGAATGTATGACACGAATCCATTCATCTTGTTAAATTGGGTTGATAACCTGAATAATTTGTATACGCTAGTCCATGAAATGGGACATTCAGTGCACAGTTACGAGACTAGGCAAAATCAGCCGTATCAATATGGTGATTATCCTATCTTCTTGGCGGAGATTGCGTCAACGACAAATGAAAATCTGCTGACGGAACATTTATTAAAGACGGAATCGGATCCTTATTTACGGGCTTATATATTGAATCAATATTTGGACGGCGTTAAAGGGACGGTTTTCCGCCAAACGCAATTTGCTGAATTTGAGCAACACGTTCATGAATTGGATGCTGCCGGGGTTCCATTGACGGCGGATACTTTGGATGAATATTATGCTGCTTTGAATCATAATTACTATGGGGATGCGTTGACCAAAGATCCCGAAATTGCTTATGAATGGGCTCGGATTCCGCACTTCTATTATGACTTCTATGTCTTCCAGTATGCGACTGGGTTTGCTGCGGCGACGGCACTTTCACAAAATATCTTAGCACCTGGGAATGGAGGCGTAAAAGCTTACTTCAATTACTTGCAAGCCGGTTCGTCAGCCTATCCATTAGACGTGATGCGGCAAGCAGGCGTTGATATGGAGAAGACCGATTATTTGCAAGCTACATTTAAGTTGTTTGAACAGCGGTTAGATGAATTTGAAGCATTGATTGAGACGTTGACCAACGAAAAATAAAACCAGCCATGAATTTTGGTGGTGGTTATTTAGAAATGACTTTTGAAAGCTAAAAAGCGCTTGTCGAAACCTTGGTTTTGGACTATACTTTTTTAAAGTGATGAAAGTAGAAAAAATGAGTTATTTTTCATACAGCAAGTCGTTGTTAATGAGAGAACGATTGAAAAAGCTCATGGGGAGCTACTGGAGCAATTAAAATAAAAATAAGCTGTCGAAGTTTCGCGCTTCGGAAGCAGGGTGGAACCGCGTTGAATAACGTCCCTGCATTAATCATGGGTATGGTTAGTGCAGGGCTTTTTTGTGTTCTAACTGGAAAACATTCGAAAGGAAAGATTATGACTGAAAAATTATCAGTACAAGATATTATTTTGAAATTGCAAGGCTTTTGGGCTAAGCAAGGAGCGATGCTTATGCAGGCATACGATACGGAAAAAGGAGCGGGGACAATGTCACCGTATACTTTCTTACGGGCGAATGGACCGGAACCTTGGCATGCTGCTTATGTCGAGCCTTCACGACGTCCCGCTGATGGACGTTATGGGGATAATCCGAACCGTTTGTACCAACACCACCAATTTCAAGTGGTAATGAAGCCTTCACCTGATAATATTCAAGAATTATATTTGGCATCATTGGAAGAATTAGGAATTGACCCATTAGAGCATGATATTCGTTTCGTGGAAGATAATTGGGAAAATCCTTCAATGGGAGCTGCCGGAATCGGTTGGGAAATCTGGTTGGACGGAATGGAAGTCACGCAGTTTACATATTTCCAACAAGTTGGTGGAATCCAAGTTGATGCAGTTACTTCTGAGATTACTTATGGATTGGAACGGTTAGCATCATATATTCAAGATGTGCCAACCGTTTATGATTTGGAATGGGGAAATGGTGTGCTCTACGGTGATATCTTTAAAGAGCCAGAATTTGAACACTCAACTTATTCATTTGAGCAGTCTGATCAAGCGATGTTACTACGGCATTTTGACGAATACGAAGCGGAAGCACAGCGCTTGTTAGATCAAGGCTTGGTGCACCCAGCTTATGATTATATTTTAAAATCGTCCCACACGTTTAATCTCCTAGATGCACGGGGAACTGTTTCAGTGACTGAGCGGGCTAAGTATTTGAGCCGCATCCGAAGTATGGCTCGTAAAGTGGCGCGGGCATTCATTGACGAACGTAAAAAGTTAGGGTTCCCATTATTGAAAGATGAAGCTTTACGGGCCCAGTATCTACCAGCAGATGAGGAGGAAAAATAACATGTCAGAATTTTTGATGGAAATTGGGCTGGAAGAAATTCCAGCACATTTGGCCACTCCGGCGATTGATCAATTGGTGGAACGCAGCGCAGCGTTTTTAAAAGAACAACGGTTAGCTTTTAGTGGGATTGATCATTATTCAACGCCTCGACGCTTAGCGATTTTGGTCCATGATGTTGCTAAACGAGCTGATGATTTTGAAGAAGAGTTGAAAGGCCCAATTAAGCGGGCAGCTTTAGATGCCGATGGTAATTTCACCAAGGCGGCAGCTGGCTTTGCGCGTGGAAAAGGCATGACGACGGATGATATTGTCTTTAAAGAATTCAATGGGCAAGAATTTGTGACTTTAACTCGCCATGAAGATGGAAAGCCTGCTGCTGAAGTTTTAGCTGGATTTGATGCAGTAGTTAAAGCTATGACTTTCTCAACGACGATGAAGTGGAGCCGGCATACTTTTGAATACGTTCGACCAATTCGATGGATGGTCGCGTTGTTGGATGAACAAGTGGTCAACTTCAATGTACTAGATGTAAAAACAGGCCGGACTTCACGTGGGCACCGCTTCTTAGGACATGATGTAGAAATCAAAACTGCGTCGTCGTATGCTAAGCAATTAGCCGATCAATTCGTGATTGTCGATGCAAACACACGTAAGAATTTAATTCAAACGCAAATTCAACAATTAGCAGCAGAACATGCTTGGCAGGTTGTGATGGATGCTGATTTGTTGGAAGAAGTTAATAATATTGTTGAATATCCAACGGCTTTTGCGGGACAATTTGATGCCGAATACCTACAATTGCCGGATGAAGTCTTGATTACTTCAATGCGCGAGCACCAACGTTTCTTCCATGTGCAAGACCAAGCTGGTCAATTATTACCTGACTTTGTTTCCGTACGTAATGGAAATGATCAACACCTTGATAATGTGATGGCTGGAAATGAAAAGGTTTTAGTAGCACGGCTTGAGGACGCTAAGTTCTTCTATCAAGAAGATCAAAAGCATTCAATTGATTATTATAATGAAAAATTGGAAGTTGTTTCTTTCCATGAAAAGTTAGGTTCAGTTGCAGCACATACTCGTCGGACGAAGCAATTAGCTTTACAGCTAGGGCAAGCATTAGGAGTTAATGCTGATAATCAGGCAACCATTGCGCGGGCAAGTGAAATTTATAAATTTGACTTGATGACGGGGATGGTCGGAGAGTTTGATGAATTGCAAGGAGTTATGGGCGAAAAGTATGCGCAGCTCTTTTTGGAAACTCCGGCTGTAGGTCAGGCCATTCGTGAGCATTATTTGCCAATTTCAGCGGACGGTGCTTTGCCTGAATCAGTGGCCGGTCAAGTATTGGCGGTGGCTGATAAGTTGGATACTTTGTTGAGTTTCTTTGCGGGCGACATGGTGCCATCGGGTTCAAACGATCCGTATGCTTTGCGTCGAGCTGCGGCTGGAGTGGTTGCTATCATGTCAGCCGAGCAGTGGCATGTTGATTTGATGCAATTGTTGACGGATTATATTGAAAAGCTCCAAGCAACGCCAGATTTAAAGGGGTTGCCTGAAGATATTTTGAATAATTTAATGGATCAACGCGAAGTGGTTTTGCAATTCTTAACTGATCGAGTTGTCAAAGACTTACAACGACAAGGTATTCGGCGGGACATTATTACGGCGGTCACTAATAATCAAAATCCTGATATGACTGGTATGTTAGAAGCAGCGCAAGTTTTGCAAGCACAAGTTGAGCAAGCTAATTTCCGGGCGGGCGTAGAAGCCTTAACACGAGTGGTCCGCTTAACTTCTAAGAACCCCGTTGATGCGTCAATTGATCCGGTTTTGTTTGAAAACCAAGCTGAGCAGGATCTGCAAGCGGCGATGGATCAATTTGCCCCAACTAATTTAACTCAACGATTACAAGCGCTCTTAGGGTTAACTGATTTGATTACGGAATACTTTAATGAAACGATGGTCATGGTCGAAGACGCAGCGGTACAAACCAACCGTTTGGCAACCTTGGCGCAAGTTTCAAACGCGACAAAACCATTAGCTAATTTCTTGGATTTACAAGTTAAATAGTGAATTTCGGGCGTAGAAAGGGTTTCTAATATAAAATTTAATATACTCTTGGGGTTAAGTTCAAAATGAACTTAGCTCTTTTTCTTATTGGTATAATCTTAGGTGACATCACTGGCATGCAAATTATAAAATGAGTGGTATAATAACAGGCATGCAATTCAGTTAGTTGTTTGCTAGGCAAACAATAGGAAAAGCTTTCTTCAGTGAAGACAATGGTGAATTAATTTGGTTAATTCCATGTAGAATGGTTTTCAATATGGAAAATGAATGTGGTATTGATGGGAGGTTAGGATGAAAAGTCGTTTATTAAAACCAATGCCAACGTGGCAAAAAAATATGTATCTCCTTTGGGTGGGTGTGTTTCTTGCCGGCGTAGGCTTGAGTATGGTTACGCCTTTTTTATCACTTTATATTGGGACATTAGGAACTTTTACTAAAAGCCAGTTAAGCTTTTATTCGAGCTTGGCATTTTCTGGAAGCTACTTTGTGATGGCGATTGTATCACCATTGTGGGGCCGTTTAGCTGACACTAAAGGCCGTAAAAAAATGATTATTCGCGCGGGATTAGGGATGAGTATTGTCTTTTTCTTGATGGGATTAGTGAACAATGTTTGGCAGTTAATCGCTTTGCGTGTCTTGCAAGGAGCACTAGGCGGCTTTGCTTCAAATTCAAATGCTTTAGTGGCTTCTGAAACGCCAGCAGAACAATCAGGTTATAGTATGGGAATCATGATGACTGGTATGACCTCGGGAACACTTTTGGGGCCTTTGTTTGGTGGCTTATTGGCAGACACGATTGGCTTTCGAGTAACATTTATACTCACGGGAAGTTTGCTTATGTTGGCTACTCTATTAGTGATTTTTGGCGTCCACGAGGTGTTTAAGCCCGCGGAACATGTTAAGCCTTTATCACGGTCGGCTGCATTTGATAAGTTAGCACATCCCAAAATGATGTGGGGCTTTTTCTTGACGACGATGTTAGTGATGGTGGCGAACCAATCGATTAATCCAATTTTAGCCTTATTTGTCCAAGAGCTGAATCATAACGGTCAAAATACAGCCTTTTGGGCTGGGATTGTTGCGGCTGTGCCCGGGATCGCGACATTGTTATTTGCGCCCACCTTGGGCCGGTTAGGTGATCATTATGGAACTGCGCGCATGATTTCGTTAGGCTTTTTGTTTGCGAGTTTAGTTTTTTTGCCCATGAGTCTGGTGCAAACGATTAGCCAGTTAATTATGCTCCGGTTTTTGATTGGAGTTTCTGATGCAACGATGCTGCCAGCTATTCAAAGTTTAATCACAAAAGAGGCCCCGCATGAGATTGTTAGTCGGATGTTTGCTTATAATCAAAGCTTTCAATCACTTGGTTCAGTGTTTGGACCTTTATTGGGGGCATTAACGGCGCATTATTTTGATTATCGGGGCGTCTTTGTGGTATCGGCGGTGTTGATGGTATTAAACGGGCTATGGTTTTGGTATAACACGCGGACCATGCGGGAATCAGATGCCGGTCACGCGGCCTAACTAATGAAAATTGCAGAATAATTATGATGTGTGGTCTGATTTTATGCTATGATTAGGAGAAATGTTAAATTAGTTATAATGAATTAAAAATGGAGTCTGAATATGTATTCAAAATATTTTAAAATAACTTGGGTGCATCCCGTATTAGTATTTTTGGCAATGGTTTTAGATGGAGCAATTGCTTTAAATGCGGCCCCAATCTTATATCGGTTACCAATGGCGGCCAGCCCTTATTTAGTTTTGCTATTTTTGTTGGCGCCAACTTTGGTGGGGTCAGAGGGCATTAAAAATCCGAGTGATCAGTACCTATTAGCTTTTACCGTTGGCTTAGTTTATGATCTTTATTACACAGGTTATGTGGGGGTCTCAATGATTGGCTTTCCTATGGTACTGGGAATAGCTCGTTGGGTCCAACAATTTTTTGAGCATACTTACTTCTGGGAAATGATGATTTTTTTCTTTGTGCTTAATTGTTATTTGTTATTTGATTATCTAGCTTTTAGTATTATTAATGTCGCACAACAAAATATCCAAGAATTTGTGATTTTCCACATGTTCCCGACCGTTTTGCTAAATATTTTATTATTCATGCTGTTTTATCCGATTATTGAATGGTTATATGCTTTGATGCGAGGTGCTGAAATGATTGATTATAATGTAACCAATCAACAAATTGGGAATCGGATGATCATCAAACGCCGGGCTGATCGATTTAAAAATTAGCGTTGACTTTTTAGATTGAGACGCTTATTCTAAAAATATGCTTTTATTTAGACGAGTAGAGTAATGCGATCTGTCTAGAGAGTTACGCTGAAGTTGAGAAGTAACCGGATCCTTATTTGAACCACACCTAAGGCGAAGTATTTTTAAAATTATTGAAAAACAAATGAATATAATTGGTTCACCGCAGTATAGGTGGATACCATGAAAGTATGGTATGTGAGCAATAGCGAGTAATCGTTATTGAAATTGGGGTGGAACCACGTAATTCAAGCGTCCTCAGGTATGGCATTAGCTGTACCTGAGGATTTTTTATTTTAATGAGTAAAATGTAAATAAGAGCTATAAAGATTAAGTAGATAAGGATGGTGTGAGAACAAAATGGATTATATTTGGAGTATTTTACCGAGTTTATTAGACGGGCTCAAAATGACCTTTGGCGTCTTTGGACTAACTTTATTAGGGTCCTTGCCATTGGGGATGGTTGTAGCCGCGGCGTTGCGTTCTGATTTGGACGTGTTACGTGGAATTATGAATGTTTATATTTGGATTATGCGGGGAACGCCACTATTATTGCAGATTGTCTTTGTCTATTATGGTTTAAGCTTAGCACAAATTGCGACATTCCCGCGTTTTGAAGCGGCGGTACTCACCTTTATCTTAAACTACGCGGCTTATTTTGCCGAAATTTTCCGTGGTGGATTTCAAGGCATTTCACAAGGTCAATATGAAGGGGCCAAGGTGTTGGGTTTTAGTCCCTTTCAAACCTTTAAACTTATTATTTTACCTCAAGTGACTAAGGCAGTGATGCCAGCTATTGGAAATGAAGTAGTAAATTTGGTAAAAGATTCGTCATTAGTCTATGTGATTGGATTGGGAGATTTAATGCGCGCCGGTAATATTGCGGCGGCCCGTGATGTCACTTTAATGCCATATATTTTGGTGGGAATTTTATATCTTGGATTAACAGCTGTTGCAACGATTGTGATGCGTCAAATTGAGCATCGTTTAAATTATTACCGGTAAGGAGAAAATGCTGATGTTAAAAATTGAAAACTTATCTAAATCATATGGAAATCGGACGATTTTTAAAAATTTAAATTTGACCTTGCCAGCCGGCGAAGTATTAGCGATTGTGGGTCCTTCGGGGATTGGTAAGACAACCTTTTTAAAAATTGTCGCTGGGTTATTACCAGCTGACGAAGGACAAATGATTTTAGATGATCAACCTTTGGACTTATCTGGGCACCGCAAAGATGCCCGTGTGGGGGTCATTTTTCAAGATTTCAATCTCTTTCCACAATATTCGGTATTAAAAAACGTGACTTTAGCGCCCCAGACGGTGAAGCATTTACGCCCACAAACCGCACAAGCTCTAGGTGAACAGTTATTATCAGGGCTAGGCTTAGCGGCGCAAATGCATCAATACCCATTTCAATTATCCGGTGGTCAAAAGCAACGGGTAGCGATTGCACGGGCGTTAGCAATGCAACCAGGCATGCTCGCGTATGATGAACCAACATCTGGTTTAGATGCTGAATCAACGCAACGGGTGATTGATGTGATTTTGCAGTTGAAAGAGCAGGGGACGACGCAATTAGTTGTGACTCATGATTTACCTTTTGCAAAAGCAATTGCGGATCGAACTTTAGATTTTGGAAACGAGGTTGAGCGCGGATGAAATGGACAAAACGACAATGGTTGGGCAATGGGATTGTGATATTAGTTGTCGTACTATTGGCTTTGGGAGCTCATTGGAAAAGTAATCATCCCAAAGATCATTGGCAAGCGATGCAACAAACTAAAACGGTGGTAGTTGGAATTGACGATACCTTTGTACCCATGGGCTTTCGTAATCAACAAGGTCACTTAGTTGGTTTTGATGTTGATTTAGCACGGGCAGCTTTTGCGGAAATGGGGTTGAAGGTTAAGTTTCAAGTAATCGATTGGTCAATGAAAGAGACGGAATTAAAAACAGGGCACGTTGATGTGATTTGGAATGGGTATACTGCGACCCCCGACCGTGCCAAGCAGGTGGCCTTTTCTAAACCTTATGCTTATAATCAACAAGTGGTATTAGCTTTAAAGGATTCTCCATATCAGAGCGTGAAGGATTTGAAGGGGCAGAGTTTAGGCTTGCAAACCGGTTCATCGGGGATGCAAGTTTATAACCAAGAACCGGCTAAGTTAAAACGAAGCATTGGTCAAACGGTTCAGTATGATACTTTTGATAAAGCTTTGGATGATGTCGCCGTGAAGCGGATTCAAGGGGTTCTAGTTGATAGTAATTATGCCCAATATTATTTGCGGCATACTCCGCATGCTAATCGTTTCATTATTTTACAACCTGGCTATGATAAAGAGGCTTTTGTGGTGGGGATGCGACCCGAAGATCATGAATTAAAACAAGCGCTTAATCAAGAGTTGGCAAAGCTTAAAAAAAGTGGTAGTATCAATAAGTTATCAAAAAAATATTTTGGCACCCTAGCGCCATAAATAGACTTAAAATAAATTGAATATAATTGAAAAACACCAAAATGAGGTCGTATGTTTTACGCCTTCATTTTTTATTTGCATAATTAGGAGGATGGTAAATATGAAACAAACAAGTATGGCATTGAAGTGGTTACTGATTGCTAGTTTTATTAATAATTTTGCCTTAGGGTTTATTTGGCCACTAACTTCCATCTATTTGCATGATCAGTTGCATCAAACCTTGGTTGTGGTGGGCTGGGTGATGTTAATGAATGCCCTAGGTCAAATGTTAGGAAGCTTGATTTCGGGTTATTTATTTGATCGTTTTCAGCCATTTAACTTGATTCGTCTAGGGGTCGGGGTAATGGCGTTATCCCAGGTAGCTTTTATTTTGTGGCATGGTTGGCCAGCCTATCCGATTATTTTAACGATTACCGGACTTTTTAGTGGTTGGAATACAGCGGCTATCAATTCATACGGAACTCAAGTACACAATCATGATGGACGCTATGTCTTTAATATGTTATATTTTATTGCCAATTTTGGAATGGTTTTCGCAACCGCTTTAGTGGGAGTTATTTATAATTATGGTATCGTGTGGCTGTTCTTGATTTCATTGGTGATGTATGGCATTTTATTGGTGGTCTTACAACGGCATTTTAATTTCACGGTGCAAAATGTAGAAGTGGAAGATGACCAAGCACCTCAAGCTAGTAAGCAACTCCCAAAATGGAATGCGCGGGTTGTATTTAGCGTGGTGGTCGGCTTGAGTGTCTTATGGATTGCGTATTCACAGTGGCAAGGAAATTTGTCGGTGTATATGTCAGATGACTTACATTTACCGCTGTGGCAATATTCGATGCTTTGGACGATTAATGGCTTGTTGATTGCGGTAATTCAGCTTTCAATGAATGCGTTGAATCTGGCTGAAAGTGAGCGCAACATGCGCTTGCAAATCTTTGGCGGAATTGCTTGCTTTGGCCTGGCCTTTTTGTTTCTACCATTCGTGAAAACTTTTTGGGGCTTTGCGATTGCGATGACGATTACAACCTTTGGTGAAGCGACTGCCTTTCCAATGATTCCGGCCCTAATCAATGAATTAACCCCAGCTAAATTAAAAGGACGCTTTCAAGGCTTGGCCGCCGCTGCACCTGCGGCTGGAAAAGCGGTGGGCCCATTGCTAGGAGGGATGATGATTGAACGTTTTAATTATCAAACCATGTTTTACTCAGCGAGTGGTTTGGTTGGTGTGACTTTAATTGTCGTGATGTTCATCTTGATGACTGGAGCTAAATACGTTAAAAAATATTGATAATATCTGTAAAATTAAGTGCTTAAGACCAAAAATTGATTTTTGGTCTTTTTTGCTTGTTATAAAATATTCAAGTTTAATTAAATGAATTAAATTAGAAATATGCCATATGAATCATATGTTTAATTCATAAATATAAAATGAAATCTTTGTAAGACATCATTAGCTTATGTTAATGAGCTGACCTGATAGAATCTCGAAATTAAACGTTACGAATGGCGAAGTTAATTGAATTTTACTTCACAATTAAAAGTCACAAAACGTCATATCTGAAGCACAAAAAAAGCTACTAATGTAAACGTTTTCAAGATAGAGTAAAGGAGTAGATGCAACCTATTATTTAGTTATCCGTTAAGGAGTAATATTATGTCTAGTAAAATGAAACAACGTTTTGCATATGCGTTTGGAGCCTTTGGCCATGATGCATATTATGTCACACTATCAACGTATTTCATGATCTTTGTAACGAGTACTTTGTTTGCAGGGGCTAATAAGGCTGATGAAGCAAAATATATTGGGATGGTCACTTCATTAGTCGTTGGAATTCGTTTGGTAGAAATTATTTTTGATCCAATTATTGGAAGTGTCATTGATAGCACAAAAACTAAATATGGTAAGTTTAAGCCATGGTTAGTGATTGGTGGGACCGTTTCGGCGATTGCTTTAGTGGTTATTTATACAAATTTTTTTGGTTTAGCAGTGAATAAACCGTCATTGTATTTAGGATTGTTTGTGATTGTCTTTATTATTTTGGATGCATTCTATTCATTTAAAGACATTGCTTTTTGGTCAATGATTCCCGCATTATCAAATGATACGTCCGAGCGAGGAACATTAGCCACATTTGCACGGTTTGGTTCTTCCTTGGGGGCTAATGGTACTACGGCTTTAGTCGTTCCAATGTTGGCTTTCTTTACAGCTTTAACTGGTGGAAAAGGTGAAGAGAGTGCCGCTGGTTGGTTCTGGTTTGCCGTCTTGATTGCGGTTTTGTCAGCGGGATCAGCGCTAATCACCGCCAAGTTTTCTAAGGAAAATGATACGATTTTGCGAACCCAGGGACAACGTGAGAAATATAATATTATTGATGTCTTCAAAGCCATCTTTATGAATGACCAGTTGATGTGGCTAGCAATTTCATATATGTTCTACGCGATTGCCAACGTTGCCACGACGGGGGTCTTGATGTTTTATTTCAAATTTGTGGTCGGAATGTCAAGCGAATTTGCGCTTGTGGGAATTGTTTCCATGATTACTGGAATTATCGCGGTGCCTTTGTTCCCCATTTTGGTTAAAAAAATTACACGGCGCTACGTCTTTATCACCGGAATTACTTTGATGCTGCTTGGATATGTGATGTTTATGACAGCTGGGGTTAACTTAACTTTGATTTTAATTGGCTTAATCTTGTTCTATTTCCCACAACAATTAATCTTCTTGTCGGTTTTGATGACGATTACGGATTCAGTTGAGTATGGGCAATGGAAGAATGGAGTACGTAAAGAAGCGGTGACCTTATCATTACGGCCTTTGTTGGATAAGTTAGCGGGAGCTTTCTCAAACGCGATTGTTGGATTCGTCGCCATTGCAGCTGGGATGACTGGTAGTGCAACCGCACAAGATATGACTAGCACTGGTATTCATACGTATAAGATGTATGCGTTCGTCATTCCGGCGGTTTTGATGTTAATTTCAATGATTATATTTGTTTGGAAGATTAAATTAACCGAGAAGCGACATGCTGAAATCGTGAAGGAATTGGAAATTCGTTATCAAAATGAAGCCGATGAAGGTCAAACTGAATAAAGCGTAATGAACTGTTAGATGTTAATTGATTGGATAAAGGAGTATTAGCATGGCACGGATTAAGGAATTAAACACTAAATTTGCGGAGAAATTTGGACCTAAGCAAACAGAACAATTTTTTGCACCAGGACGGATTAATTTGATTGGGGAGCATACCGATTATAATGGGGGTCATGTTTTCCCAGCTTCAATTACCTATGGAACGTATGGAGTAGCTTATAAGCGTCAAGATGCTAAAATTTTCTTGTATTCTATGAACTTTGAAGCTGATGGAGTGATTCAAGTTGATATGGATCATCTTGAGTATGATGAAAAACATGGCTGGGCTAATTATGTCAAAGGGGTTGTTTTGATGCTGCAACGCCAAGGTTATTACTTCGATTCTGGCTTTGATTTGCTGGTCGAGGGTAATATTCCTAATGGAGCTGGACTTTCATCATCAGCTTCATTAGAGTTATTAGTCGGAGTTATGCTACAAGATCTCTTTAAGCTTGAAGTTAACCGGTTGGATTTGGTGATGACAGGGCAACAGGTGGAAAACGAATACTTCGGTTTAAACACTGGAATCATGGATCAATTTGCGATTGGCTTTGGTCGGGCCAACGAAGCAATTCTTTTAGATGTGAATACTATGAAGTATGAAATGGTACCAGTTGAATTAGGTAAGTATAAGGTTGTAATCATGAACACGAATAAGCGCCGCGAGTTAAGTGATTCAAAGTATAATGAGCGCAGAGCTGAGTGCGAAGAGGCCCTAAAGCGATTGCAGACAAAGTTGGATATCAAGTCCTTAGGTGAGCTAACGGAAGCGGAATTTGAAGCTAATCAACAATTGATTGATGATGAAACCTTAATTAAGCGGGCTCGTCATGCGGTGACTGAAAATCAGCGGACGATTGAAGCAAAGAATGCTTTAACAGCAGGTAAATTAGCTGAATTTGGTCAAATGTTGAACGCCTCACATGCTTCATTGCGCGATGATTATGAAGTAACTGGGCTAGAGCTAGATACGTTAGTGAATGTGGCCCAAGCACAACCAGGTGTCTTGGGCGCTCGGATGACGGGAGCTGGATTTGGTGGCTGTGCGATTGCTTTAGTTGATACAGATAAAATTGCTAATTTTGAGAATAATGTCTATGATGCGTATATGGAAAAGGTTGGATACGCTCCAGAATTTTACGTAGCTCAAATTGGTGATGGGGCTAAAA
Source organism: Weissella kandleri (assembly GCF_001438705.1). GTDB lineage: Bacteria > Bacillota > Bacilli > Lactobacillales > Lactobacillaceae > Weissella > Weissella kandleri. The sequence continues at coordinate 172,038 of NZ_JQBP01000003.1, read as the reverse complement.
AGTTACGTGACGATGAATAATAATGATTAATAAGAGGATAAAATGATGCAGGTAAGTCAAGCAGTGCATGATTTAGTAACAATAGCAATTGAAAATGGGCGGATTCAAGCCGAGGATCGTGTTTATCAACAGAATATGTTATTACGGTTGATTGGTGCGACAAATTTTGAACCAGTGGCACAAACGATTGAAAAAGATCCGTTGCGCTTACTTGATGCTTTATTAGAGCAGGCACGGCAAGCTGGGGAGATTAATACAGCGGTGAATGAAGATATGATGACGGCCTTAATTATGGATACTATCACGCCATTACCTAGTCAAGTGAATCATAACTTTTGGCACAAGTATGATGAGAGTCCGCAAGCGGCAACTAATTATTTTTACCAATTATCGCAACAAAATGATTACATTAAGACCCGCGCGATAGCTAAAAATATCCATTATTATGGTGATAGTCCATACGGTCAAATGGAAATTACGATTAATTTGTCTAAACCGGAAAAGGATCCCAAAGCAATTGCGACTGCTGCTCAGTTACCGCCGCATCAATACCCACAATGTGCTTTATGTATGGAAAATGAAGGCTTCTTTGGCAGCTTAAACCAAGCTGGACGCACTAATCATCGAGTGGTCCATTTACAGTTGCAAGGGACCGATTGGGGATTTCAATATTCTCCATATGCGTATTTCAAAGAGCACGCCATTGTTTTAAACCATGAACATCGGCCAATGATTGTCAATCGGGCTAGTTTAGAACGCTTAGCTGATTTTGTGGAACAATTCCCACATTATATGATTGGGTCTAATGCTGATTTACCAATTGTTGGTGGTTCGATTCTCACACATGATCATTATCAAGCTGGTCAGCACGAATTTCCAATGGCCAAGGCGCCTTTACGGAAGACTTTTTCCTTAGCTGATTTTCCAGAAGTACAATTTGGGATTGTTGAGTGGCCGATGAGTGTGATTCGTCTTAAGTCTAATGATAAGCAGCAATTAATTGAGGCAGCCGAACGGGTGATGAACCATTGGAACCAGTATAGTCAACCATCATTGTCGATTAATGCATTTGATACAAAGGGGCAAAGACACCATACAATCACGCCTATTATGCGGCGACGCGGAGCTGATTTTGAATTAGATTTGATCTTGCGGGATAATAATGTCAGTGCTGAGTTTCCTGATGGTATTTTCCATCCACATCCGGATGTGCAACATATTAAAAAGGAGAACATCGGGCTTATTGAAGTGATGGGCTTGGCGATTTTACCACCAAGACTAGTGCCTGAATTAGCAGAAGTTAAAAAGGCACTGCAAGGCTTGCCAGCAGACGTGGCACCGATGCATCAACCTTGGTTATCAAGGTTAGAAGCGGGTGCATTTGATGCTAATGATCCACAAGCTGTCGATCAATATGTCGACCAAGCGGTGGCAGATGTTTTCACGCGCGTATTGGAAGATGCGGGTGTGTTTAAAAAAGATGCAGCTGGCCAACAAGGATTTGATGCTTTTATTGCCAGTTTAAATGAATAATTGAAAAGCACGTATCCATTCATTCTTGGTACGTGCTTTTTGGTGAGTTTAGGTGGTTCGGCGAACGGGTTTAGCCGTATTAATTAAATTTTGAATTTCTGAGAAATTGACCTGGGTGGTGCGGAGTCGTTTATGTTGTTTACGATATTGACTTGGGGTTTCATCAGTCATTTTTAGGAAAGCACGACTGAAGACAGCCACATTATTAAAACCGACCATTTCGGCAATTTTTTCAACCGTCAATTGTTGAGATTGGAGGAGTTCACTAGCTTTATTGATCCGGACACCAATAAGCCAAGCTTTGGGTGACATACTAAAATTATTGGTAAAAACGCGTGAAAGATACGAACGATCAATATTTAAAGCGTGGGCCACATCGGATACCGAAATCCCTTGCTCATAATGATTATCAATATATTCGCGGGCCAGCCGAGCTAAACGCGATCCTTTGAAGGCCGGAGCGGGAGCTTGATGGGGGACGTTTTCTTTGGAAAGTTGTAATAGTAATTGATTGACAATTAAATTTAACTGTAATTCACTCTGCGGACTGGCATCGGATAGATTGAGCGTTTCGGTAATTAAGTTTAAGTATTGATCATTATTAGAAGTATGAAATACTTGTTGATGATTTTTAAAGGGAGACAGTTCTTCAATGATTTGAGCGGCCTGGTCGCCATTAAAGGAAATCCAAGCGTATGACCAAGGATTTTTAATATCGGATTGATAAAAGCTAGTTTCTTGGGGGCGGATTAAAAAAGCATCGCCGGCTTTTAGTTGAAATTGGTGATCTTTGACAAAGAAGAGTCCCTGCCCTGATAAGACAAAGTGAATGATGAAGTCATGGCGCTTTGCAGGGCCAAAGGTATGGAAGGGCAAAGTTTGGCTAATACCACTAAAAATATAAAAGATACTTGCCTGAAAAGTATGGGTATCAACTAAATTATAAATTGATTTTTCCACGATCATTACCTCCATGGGTGAAAACGCTTACTATCTTTTATTTTAGCACATTGTTGCATTGATAAGTTTATGGAAAAAGGAGAAAAGGGCTTGCTATTATTGAACGGGTCTTTTATAATTGGTATATACCATTAAGATAAAGGGGAATATCATGAAGATTATTAGAGTTAAAGATCAAATTGAAGGCGGAAAAGTTGGAGCACAGGTTTTTGCGGATACATTAGCCAATGGAGCCCAAGTCTTTGGCTTGGCAACTGGTTCATCACCAATTTCAATTTATGATACGATTACGGCAAGTGATATGGATTTTTCTGATAAAATTTCAGTTAACTTAGACGAATATAAGGGTATTGCTGGAACTCATGAGCAAAGTTATCGTTACTTCATGAATGAACACTTCTTTAGTAAGAAGCCATTTAAGGAAAGTTTTGTTCCAGATGGTTTGAATCCTGATGGTGAGGCTGAAGCTGCTCGCTATGATGCAATTTTGGAAAAGAACCCGCGTGATTTACAAATTCTTGGTCTAGGTCGGAATGGACATATTGGCTTTAATGAACCCGGAACTTCATTTGAATCAACGACGCATGAAGTTGATTTAACTGAATCAACGATTGAAGCTAACGCACGCTTCTTTACTAATAAAGAAGAAGTACCAAAACAAGCTTACTCAATGGGAATTAAGTCTATTATGGAAGCTAAGCAAATCTTAGTTGTTGCCTATGGTGCAAACAAGGCGGATGCGGTTAAGGCGATGATTGATGGCCCTGTTTCTGAAGATGTACCAGCTTCAGTTTTGCAAAAGCATGCTAACGTTATCGTGATTTTGGATGAGGCAGCCGCAAGTAAACTATAATTTATGAATTTAAAAAACGCTAAGTGTGGTGGAAGCCGGCACTTAACGTTTTTTTGTTTGGATGGGGTATCTGTTTGGTTGTTAATCAGTAGTAAGTTAAAATTAGCTCATTATAACATTAATCAAAAAACATTTAGTTATTCTTTGACAAAACTAAATAAACATCTATAATAATGTTTGTTAGTTATTTAATGACCAAACTAAATATAAACAAGGAAAATTCTCATGGAACAAAATAATATATTAGAAAATTTAACGGAGTTAATGCGCCAACCAAGCTTGTGGTTTACGATGATGACACGAAATGATGAACATCGGCAACGTCCAAATAATCAACGCCGGCTTTTACGAATTTTAAGTACAAGTGATCAACCCATTACTGCAGGCACAATTGCGGACATTTTAAATATTCGGCCAGCTTCTGTAACACAAATTATTAAAAAATTAGAAGACGAAAACAGAGTTGAACGGATTAAAGATCAACAAGACGCGCGGATTGTTTTAATTAAGATTACACAAAAAGGTCGCGATTTTTTGAATCAACTTGATTTAACTAGAAACAAAATCGAAGATGAAATATTTAATATTTTCACAGATGAAGAACAAATACAATTCGGAAAACAATTAGAGCAATTAAATAATCATTTAAATTCAACGGAATTTGATAAACAATTTATGGCACATTTAAGTGAACAACAACGCGCACAATTTAATGAAATTAAGAACCGGAATCATTATTTTGGACATCATTTACATCGAACACCAAATTCAAGACATAATTTTACTAATCATCCTAGGTTCTAATTACTAGTAAAAAGAGGAAAATAATTATGCAACGCAAACAACGAAAAACTAGCTCAACCAAGACAAGCTCAGAAATTGGTGGATCAAAAAGTTTGATTAAGATTATTAAAATGGCACACCCACAATGGGGGTCAATGATAATTGGGTTATTTTTATCATTAATTGGAGTGTTTGCCAATTTATTAGCTCCTAAATATTCAGGAAAATTGATTAATTTATTCATGGGAAAACAGGGAATGGACTATCAGTTAATAAGTATTGTGTTAGCACTATTTATTGGTGGGGCATTAATTTCAGCTGTAGGAAGTTTTTTAACATCAGTTGCAGGAGAGCAATTAGTTAAAAACCTACGACTTATTGTTTGGAAACACTTATCAATTCTAAAAGTTAGTTATTTTGATCAAACTAAATCTGGAGAAATCACATCACGTCTAACTAATGACACAACACAAGTAAAGCGGCTAGTTGCTAATGACCTGCCTAATTTTGTCACGAATGTTCTACAAATGTTAGGCGCGATCGTTCTTATGTTTTCGACTGATTGGCACCTCGCGCTTTGGATTTTATTAGCAGCGCCAGTAACATTATTGCTATTATTACCAGTAATGAAGTTTTCAAGAAAAGTAGGACATGCTACACAGGACGCCATGGCTGATTTTTCAGGTGTTGCCCAAGAAACGTTGGCTGAAATGCGTTTAGTTAAATCATCTGGTGCCGAAGATCAAATAATCTCGACGGGAGATGCTGCAATCAATCGTTTATTTAAATTTGGTAGAAAAGAAGCGATCGTTGATGGAATCGTCGGACCAATGATGAGCTTAGTGATGATGGGACTCTTTGTCGTAATTTTAGTGGTCGGCGCGTTAAGAATTGCTGGTGGACAGTCCACAATGGGAACACTATTTAGCTTTTTAATGTATTTATTCCAAATAATGCCAGCCTTTATGGTTTTAGGAACTTTTTCAACAACCTATGCCAAAACTCAAGGATCAACGCAACGTTTAGCTGAAATTTTAAATGAAGACCCTGAAGATTTTGAAAAAGGGAAAACGATAGACGTTGAAGGCCAAACCTTACAAATTAAAAATGTCGAATTTGGTTATACATCCGCTGAAGAAATTTTACATAATATTACAATCGAGGCTAAGCCCAATACGATTGTAGCGTTTGTAGGACCATCAGGAGGTGGAAAATCAACCATATTCCAATTATTAGAACGATTTTATAACCCAAACAGTGGGGATATTCAGATTGGAAATCAAACTGTTAATAATATTAATTTAAAAAATTGGCGCCAACAAATCGGCTTTGTAGCACAGGATTCTGCGATTATGGCGGGAACAATTCGTGAAAATTTAACCTACGGATTAAATGAAGAATATACTGACGATCAATTATGGCATGTCTTACAGTTAGCATATGCTGATCAATTTGTTAAAAATATGCCAAATCAATTAGAAACACAAGTCGGCGAACGCGGAATTATGGTTTCAGGTGGTCAACGACAACGCTTAGCAATTGCGCGAGCTTTCCTAAGAAATCCTAAAATTTTAATGTTAGATGAAGCCACAGCATCACTTGACTCAGAATCTGAAGCCATGGTCCAAAAGGCATTAGAAAAACTAATGCAAAATCGAACAACCTTAGTCATTGCACATCGGCTAGCAACAATTGTAGATGCTGATAAAATTTATTTTGTAGAACAAGGAAAGATTACAGGTTCTGGTTCACATAATGAATTATTAAAAAATCATCCATTATACAAAGAATATGTACAAGAACAGCTGGTTACGCAATAAATATATACACAATCATGATCCTTTTTGATCATGATTTTTTTATATATTTGTGAAATAATTAAACGTATGAAAAACGAAACAACAAATAGGCTAAAATAAAAATATTTTATAATTATCGGCAAGGCTCGCTCTTGTAATTTTTCACATTTACGCTGGCAGAAGACAAGTTTGAACAAGCGGTAATTACTAAATTAATGGCCGAGGGCTGGGAGTATCGAGAAGATTTATCTGGTAAGACGGCTAAAATGTTATATGATAATTGGCGACAAATTTTGAATGAAAATAATGAACGTAGGCTAGACGGGATTCCACTTTCGGATGCTGAATTTGAAAGCGTGAAATTAGAGCTAAATAAGAATAAGACACCCTATGATGCGCAACTAATGATGGCTGGTGCAGGCGGAGTAGGGACTATTCCGCTCATTCGAGACGATGGGACTAAGCTTGAATTAGCGATTTTTTATGGTGATGAAGTGGCCGGGGGGCGTTCACGTTATGAGATTGTGAATCAAGTGACGTTTGACGAATTACCTTTTACACTAAGTAAAAAGCGCCGGATTGACATCATGCTGTTAATTAATGGTCTTCCTGTGGCCCACATTGAAGAAAAAGATGAATCACTTCAAAATCAATGGAATGCGTTTGAACAATTTCAAAAATATGATGGTGATGGAATGTTTACCGGATTATTTTCATTTGTTCAAGTTATGTTTGTAATATCGCAGCATTCAGCACATTATTTTGCCCGACCTAAGAATAGCAGTGCGTATAATAAGGATTTTGTTTTTGGTTGGCGTGATGACAATGGTCAAGATGTGACCGATGCAATGGAATTCATACACCAAGTCATGGGTATTCCAGCGTTACATCGATTAGTGACAGTCAATATGATTCCAGATGCCGCTAATGATAACTTGATGGTCATGCGTTCTTACCAAATCCAAGCGACCCGTGCTATCTTAGATCGGATGCGCCAAATGGATATGAATAATTTCATTGAAAAAGAAGGGGGATATGTTTGGCATACTACTGGTTCAGGTAAGACGGTAACATCTTTTAAGGTGGCTCAATTATTGGCATCAATGCCTAAAGTGCGCCATGTTTTGTTTATCGTGGACCGAGTTGACTTAGTCAATCAAACCTATGAAAATTTCAAATCGTTTGCTTATAAGACCTTTGAAGATAGAATTAAGGTTGTTGATGGGCATAAATTGAAGCGGGAACTAAATCGAAACCAAAGGATATCAAATATTTATTTAATTACCATTCAAGGATTAGATCGAGCTGTCAAAGATAATCTGGTTTCAGATGAACGATTCGTTATTTTGATGGATGAAGCACATCGTTCAGCTAGCGGAGATTCAGTTACGCGCATTAAAACTGCTTTTCCAAAAACAACCTGGTTTGGTTTTACAGGGACGCCAAATTTTTATAGTGATGAAGTTAATGAAGTTAAAACGACTAAAAACATTTCAACGTATGACATTTTTGGAGAACGTTTGCATCAATATACAATTAAGGATGCGATTGGTGATGGAAATGTATTAGGATTTGATGTGACGTATTATACGCCTGAAATCGAAGCTAATAATTCGGATTTGACTGATGATGAATTAGAAAAAGCGGTTTATTCGTCTTTCCCTTATCGACAAGCAGTTGTGCAAGATATTATTAATAATTGGCATAAAAATCATTCAGGACCCATTGAGATGGGAATCAGACAGCCCAATCAATTTCATGGAATTTTTGCGGTTTCTGGAAAACAAGCGGTTGTCGCATATTATAATTTATTCAAGAAGATGGCTCCTGAATTGCGGGTTGCGATTAGTTATTCCCGCGATGAAGATAATGGACAAGGAACTTCAGACCTACAATTGGCTCTGAAGCAGGCAATGGTAGATTATTCAAAATTTTATGGAACGATTAATTTTGTAGAAACAAAAGATCCTGAACGTAATTATTTAAATGATATTACAAAACGCATCGCACATAAGAAACCATATAATAAAAAATTAACACCTGAACAAGAAATTAATGTACCTCAACGATTAGATTTAATAATTGTGTCGGATCAGTTATTAACGGGATTTGATTCTAAATATGTAAATACAATATACATGGATAAGTTGTTGAAGGAAGGGATGCTAATTCAAGCGATGTCCCGGACTAATCGAACGATTGATAGGAACGCTAAGCCGCATGGAAAAGTACGATTTTTCCGTAAAGGTGACGTTATGGAGAACAATGTTCAAAATGCGTTAGTGATTTATACTAAGGGTGGTAATGATACGTTGGGCGATGCTAAAAAGACTCCTGATGATACAGAAAAAATAGATTTATTCTCCAAGAATCTTTTAGCGCCTAAATTGGGTAGTCAAATTATGGATTTAAACCCCAAGATTAAACGTTTGAAAGAAATCGCCGGCGATGATTTTAGTCAAATTCCAAAGTCGGAAACTGAACAGGCACAGTTTGTAACGTTGGCTGCAGAAGTCAATCAGCAAGTGCAGCGTTTGGTACAACAAGATTATACGTTTGGCTCAGCGGTATCAGTGGTTGATGAGTCAGGGAATGAGACCGGGGATAAGATTGGCTTAGATATTAGAGATGAGGCTGAATTCAGTGCGTTGCAAGCGCGATTGTATGATACTAATGCGTTGTTGCCCGATGGCACACACATTGATTTAACAGAAATTCAGATTGCTATTGATTTGTATAATCATGAAATTATTGACTATGATAAATTAGTTGAGCTATTAAATAATTTCATGGATGAAAATTCGCAAGCTAATCGTAAAGCAATTGAAGATCATATCATACCTTTGGATGAAGATGACCGTTTAGAAGTTTTAGATGTGGTAGATAGGATTGAAGATGGCGTTTATCATCAACACTTTGATACTAATTCTTTACAGGTGGAACGTAAGCGCGTCCGATCAGATCGTCAAGAATTAAAAATTCGTCGTTGGTCAGCGAACCATGGTTATAATGGGAATGAAATTATTTCAGCATACTATTTATACTTACCAGGAGTTTCTTTAAATGATAATCCGAAGTTAAAAACTAAAATGGAAGAGTTAGAGGCCAGTTTAGATTTAGGCTTCTTTGAATTGGCAGATTTTGAAGAATCTTTGCTTGCTCTTTTTAAATCTATGAAATAATTCATCAAAATATTTTGGAAAGTAACAAAGTATAATTTACTACTTTGTTAATAAAATCCATTAACTTAAAGAAAATAGTGTCCCTTTTTGGTGACACTATTTTTTAATGGAGGTGACAAAGTATGTCACAAGAAAAAAGCTTAACTTTTCATGCTTATTATCAGCAGTGGATGGAGTTATATAAAAAAGATGCGGTTCGACAAATTACGTATGATAAATATATTCAAACACAAAAAACGCTAAAAGCGTTAGCCCCAGATTTGATGATGAATCAGTTAACACGTCAGATATATCAAACTATTTTAAATGAATATGCACTTACGCATGAAAAACAGACGGTTTTAGATTTCCATCATCAAATACGCACAGCAGTTTTGGATGCTTTAGAGGAGGGTTATTTATCCGTTGATCCAACAAGGAAAGTAGTTATCAAGGGCACGATAACTCAACAACATAAAGTAAAATTTTTAAATCAACAACAATTAACCAAATTACTAGCACAATTAAATTTAGGTGATGAACTGAATTGGGATTATTTTTTACTCTTGATTGCAAAAACGGGGCTGCGTTTTAGTGAGGCGTTGGCGCTAACACCCAATGATTTTGACTTGTCGCGCTTAACTATTGCAGTGAATAAGACCTGGGATTATAAAAATGCTGAAGGAGGTGGCTTTTCACCGACTAAGAATACGGCGTCAGTGCGAAAAATACCAATTGATTGGCAAATTGCAATGCAATTTGCGAAAATGATTGATGGTAAACCCAAAGAATGGCCGATTTTTGTAACACCGGGTAAAAAAATCTATAATGCTACGCCTAATGATCGATTAGAAAAATATTGTCGCAAAGCTGATATACCCGAGATAAGTATTCATGGATTGCGGCATACGCATGCATCATTATTGTTATATGCTGGAGTATCGATTGGATCAGTGGCACGCAGGTTAGGGCATTCAAATATGAATACGACGCAACGGACTTACTTGCATGTAATTCGTGAATTGGAAAATGCTGATACTGATAAAATTATGCGTTATTTGACGACACTGATGTAAGGATGTGTGGGAATTAAACTGATGTTATAAAATGCTGAATTTAAACAATCAGGATTGTTATTGTTTACCCCGTTGCAAATGCTCGTAAAGCACCTGTAAACGTTTAATCGTTTAGTTTTTTTCTTCAAAATTTAATATTTTGATATAATATAAGAAAACGTATTCTTGGAGGAATCAGATGACCTATCGGATGTTTGTCTCAGATTTAGACGAAACTTTATTAAATGATGATGGAACGGTGAATCAAAAAAACGTTGCAGCAATTAAGGCAGCCGTAGCCCAAGGGTTTAAATTTGTACCAAATACCGGGCGGTCTTTTAATTCGGTGCAACCGCTACTCGAAATATTAGGCTTGAAAGGTTTAAAGGACCAATATGTTATCTCTTATAACGGGGGTGCTATTGTTGAAAATGCTGGCAATAAAGTTTTGTTGACGCGTGCGCTCGATCCACAGTTGGCTAGCCAGATATTTGAGGCTGGGATTCAAGTTAATTCAGAAATTGATGCACACATTTACACAGTCAATCATTTGTTCATTTATAATTTATCGGTGACAGATCGGCGGTATATGAGTGAACGGGCGGTCCCATATCAAAAAATTGAGTACCCAAATGCTGATTTTTGGACAAATGCGGAACCAATTATGAAAGTTATTTTTGAACATCCCGAGCCTGCCGTGCGTGAGCAAATTATGACGCAAGTCTTAACTACGGTTGGTTCAGAGGCGGTTGAAGCCACGTATTCTTCAAGTCGTTACGTCGAATTTAATCGAGCTGGGGTGGAAAAAGGTTCAGCAACGCAATTATTAGCGGAACAATTAGGAATGGATATGTCTGAAGTTATGGCAATTGGTGATAATTCTAATGATTTAGCGATGCTGGAGGCGGCGGGACTAGGTATTGCGGTGGCCAATGGAATTGAAGAGGTTAAAAAGATGGCTAATGTGGTGATGAAATATGATAATAATCACGGCGCTGTGGCCGAGGCCTTAGAAAAGTATGTTTTAAAAGGGGTTGATGATGCATCGATTTAGTACTTTCTTGGGCGCCATTGGGTGCTTTTTAATTTTAATTAGTTGGAATGTATTAGTTGGTAGTTTGCAATGGGATAACTGGATTTTAATTATTGGCGATATTATTTTATTTGTACTTCTATCAATTGGCATGACTCGGTTAACCGTTTGGTCAGAGAAAACAAGGCAAAAAAAGCAGGAGTCAGTTGATGAAAAGTAAAAGTAAACAGACTTCGTTGATTGTATTAGTAGGAATTGGTTATTTGTGTTTTGGTATATTAATGGATGCCATTATTCAAAATGTTGGGATTCTCACGGCGCAGGGTGTACCATATTTGTTGCATAAATTTGCGGGATGGATGGCATTCAAAGTTGGATCAAGTACACCGTTTGTGATGTATTTTAGCCATATCCGCCCTGATAGCTGGTTGACGATTGTGTTGATGTTATTAGTCATGAGTGGTCTTTTATATGGAACAATGCGGGTGATGTGGCGTGGCATTAAACTCCAAGCCCCTGATACGGGCTGGTATCATTTGGAGGCGACCCGAAGCTGGTGGATTTTAAAAGGATATGGGTTAAATCTGCTGGGCGGGATGCTCGTTGTAATCTTGGAACGCTTGGTGCAACATCATCAGACTACAGCAGCCAATCAACAGCAATTAGAACAAATGGCCCACTCTGGTCTTATGTTGCAAAGTATGACAATTTTCATGGCTGTTATTTTAGCCCCGCTTTTGGAAGAAGCCATTTTCCGCGGCGTTGTGATGAATTACTTCGGTCAACAGACCCGTTGGCATTTAAACTTGTGGCTATCGGCGCTCTTATTTGGTTGTTTTCATGTGTTCTTACAAACTTTTCAGTGGACCGCTCTTCTGCAGTACACGTTAACTGGTTTGGTATTTGCTTATGTTTACCACCGAACGCGGCAACTGCAGTATTCAATGCTATTACATTGTTTAAATAATTCGATTGCGATGCTTGTCATCTTAAGTCAGACAAAATAGCGTATAATAAAAGATGAAAAATAGTAATAGCTTGAGTTATAAAGGAGGATTCATTTTTAATGAGTGAGTATATTTATACAACCTATGGAACCGAAGCAGTATTAAAAATGATTCAAGCCAAACAGGCACCACGGCCTTTGTTTTTGGCTGTCGATGTGGCTGATAGTAAACATTTTCAGTTAATTGAAAAGACCAATAATACCGATTCTCCTTTTCAGAGTGGAACGCGTTATGAAATTTTGAAAACACAAAAACCAGAATTTGAATTGCGTGGGTTAATGCATTGGGAATATGTAACGTTAAATGATGATGAACGGGATCCATTTATTTTACGCTGGCAGCAGTGGGTGCAACAGCAGGATGGGGTGTTAAATGAAGCGTTATTACAGGTGCCGCATAGTTTCGAATATGCTCTATTAAGCACCTGGCGTCAAAATAGGGACTTAATATTAGCTCAGCCAGAACGCAAACGTTTCTTAGCGCCGTTCGCTGGGGATAATAGTTATCATCATTTACGCCAGAAAGACTTTGCCTTTGCCCAGTTACGACAGACCCATTAAGGTAGAAATTGGTTGGGTGTAAAAAATAGATGATTGAGGGAAAGCATATGCCAGAAATGGACAAACTAAAGTTAAAGCAACAAAATGGGGCCAAAGATGTGGGGGCCTCTTTAAAAAATGTTTTTGGGCAACGTGCACAGATGCGTGCAGAATTTCAAAAAATCCGGGATATTTTGTTGGGCGATACTGAAATTCAAGCCTTCATTGCTAAATATCAGCCGGAATTGACAACCCAAATTTTTGACCGTGATTTAGCGACGATTTATGAATATTATCTGCAAAAACAAAAAGCGCAACAGGGCCTTTCGGATGTACATCCGGGCTATGATCCTGAATTATTGTTTGTTGATCAACAGGTGGTAATTCAATATCATGAAACCGCACAAACTAAACAACGTGAGGATAAATTAAAGGCGGCGAGTCGGATTCAAGTTTTGGGAATGCCTAAAGAGTTGAAAAAGGCGCGGATGGGTGATTTTCAGGACGCTGATGCTGGTATGTTGGGGGCAGTTTTGGCTGTCACCCAATTCATTGACGCGTATACTCAAGATCCGCAAGCTTTCCATCCGGGGTTATATTTGCAAGGGCCTTACGGAGTCGGGAAAACTTACCTCTTAGGTGCCATGGCGAATCAATTAGCAGCTGAAGGGGTTGAGGTGTTGTTAGTACATTATCCAACGTTGGCAGCCAATATGAAAGAATCCATTGGTGATTCAACAATGAATATGAAGCCATTACGTGAAAAAATGCGTACGGTCGCAGTTTTTGTGATTGATGACATTGGCGCAGAAATTGATGGCAGTGGTTGGGTGCGTGATGATGTTTTAAGTGTAGTTTTGGATTATCGCATGCAAAATGGGCTGACCACGTTTTTCACTTCTAATTTCTCAATGGCACAATTGGAAGATGAGCATTTTACTAATTCTAGTAAGGGGGCTGAACCAGTTAAGGCCGGCCGCCTGATGCAACGGATTAAATATTTAGCACATGAAATGCCAGTTAATGGTCCTAACCGGAGATTAAATCAAAAATGAAAAATAAATGAGAAAATCTACGTTTACCCATTTTTCTCATTAAAGTCGTAAAAAAGCTGACGAAACTTTATTTTGGTCAGCTTTTTTTTGCTGAAATTGGTAGAAAAAATGAGAATGTTATGCTAAGCTTATTAAGCTTAATAATAAATAGTATAAAAAATAGATATAGGTAGGTTGCTAAAAATGCAAAAAATCTTAGTAATTGAAGATGAGGCCAATTTGGCACGCTTTGTGGAATTAGAATTACAGCACGAAGGATACGAAACAGTCGTAACTGATAATGGTCGGTCTGGTTTGGACTTATCTTTGGAAGAGAATTTTGATCTGATTTTACTAGATTTAATGCTTCCCGAATTGAGTGGGTTAGAAGTCGCACGGCGCTTACGTGAAGTAAAAAATACGCCGATTATTATGATGACCGCTCGCGATTCGGTTATTGATCGGGTTTCGGGCTTGGATTATGGGGCGGATGACTATGTGGTGAAACCTTTTGCGATTGAAGAATTATTAGCGCGGATTCGGGCCTTGTTGCGGCGCATTAATATTGAAACGCAAGAACATGCTAACCACCAAAGCATCGTTAAATATCGTGATTTGATTGTTGAAAAAGAAAATCGAATTGCGCGCCGTGGGGATGAAATCATTAATTTAACCAAGCGTGAATATGAATTACTTGTGATTTTAATGGAAAATATTAATGTCGTTCAATCTCGTGAAGTCTTGTTGGCCAAGGTTTGGGGATATGATGAAAATGTTGAAACGAATGTGGTTGATGTTTATATTCGTTATTTGCGCAACAAGATTGACCTAAGTGATTCGAAGACATCTTACATCCAGACAGTCCGGGGAACGGGCTATGTGATGCGACAATAATCAGTGAGGCCTTACAATGGAAGAATCAGCCATTGTCAATGAAAATTCCACAGTTGAAACCGGTATGTCACTGAAATGGAAGTGGGCGTTAGGTTCAGCGGTGGGCTTTTTTTTGATAACCATTTGTTTTACTTATGTATTAATTACGGCGTTTACGAGCCAAATGATTTTAGATGAACGCAAATCGGTTCAAGAATCAATGACTTGGGTGACGCAACGGTTGAAAACGACCGATTTCAATAAAAGCTCGCCCTCCGCAATTGAAGATGATATTATTGCCACCCACCATCTATCAGAAAAGCAAGCGCCAGGTTTGATTGAAACGATGAGAACGGACATGGAAGTGCATATTTATGATTTAAAGCAGCAACGCTATCCCCGCACATCAATGAATCAAAAACCACCCAAAGCGGCGCATATTAAAGTAACGCAAGATCAACATCGGCAAAAAATTATTATTGGATGGCAAACAATATATAATCAACACCACCAACCGATTGGTCAAGTTGAGGTAATTAATTACTTGGATAAGTATCACCGGATATTTAAACGCATTACCTTGATTGCGATTGTTACTATGATTTTAGGAGTGCTTTTAATTGCGATTTGGGGTTATTGGTTGGCCCAGTACTTATTGCGTCCGGTTCAAGCAATTCGAAAAGTAGTCAATGCCACTAAGTTAGATCCGCAATCTCAGCAACGAGTTGAACTAGACTATCGGCACAATGATGAGCTGACGGAATTGGCCACGTTGTTAAATAACACATTAGATCAGTTGCAAAGTGTGATGTTGATGCAGCATCAATTTGTCGAAGATGTTTCACACGAACTAAGAACCCCAGTGGCGATTGTGAAAGGGCATATGGAATTGTTAAACCGTTGGGGGAAAGATGATCCTAAGATTTTGGCCGAATCAATTGACGCTTCATTAAGTGAGATGCGTCGGATGGAAGGCTTGGTTCAAGAAATGTTGGATTTAACCCGGGCAGATCAAGTTGAACTAGCTTTTAAAGGCGGGAATACAGATGTTAAAGAATTAGTTAATGCAGTCTATAATAATTTCAAATTAGTTTATGAAGATTTTATCTTTATTTTAGATGATGATTTACGGCAACCAGTGTATGTGAATATGTCACGCGATCATTTAGAACAAGTCTTAATTATTTTATCTGATAATGCGGCTAAGTATTCTAAAGACCGGCGCGAAATTCATTACTCAGTTGCACAAACCGCCAGCCAGGTGCAAATTACAGTGCAGGACTTTGGTGAGGGGGTCGCGCCTGAAGATGCTAAGCGTGTCTTTGATCGTTTTTACCGTGTTGATAAAGCCCGTTCCCGTAAACAGGGGGGGAATGGCTTAGGATTAAGCATTGCGCGGAAGTTGATTGAAGGGTATGGCGGCAAGATTGTCTTAGAATCTGCTTTAGGTTACGGATCAATTTTTCGGATTACGTTACCAATTAAAAGGAAAGAGTGACGAAGCTTAGATTTTTGAAAAATTTTTTCAAAATAATACTATAAAATTGTAAGGAATTATGTGAAAAAGTAAGCGTAAGATGTTATAATAACATTATATAAATGTAAGCGTTTAATTTTTCGGAGGTTTTAATCATGAAAGTTGCCGTTATTGGATGTACTCACGCTGGAATCTTTTCAGCACGTGGAATTTTAGAAACAGACCCAGAAGCTGATGTAACTGTCTTTGAGCGGAATAAGTCAGTCTCATTCTTATCATGTGGAATTGCTCTTTGGGTTGGAAACCATGTTTCAGACCCAGCTAAGATGTTCTATGATTCCGTTGAAAGCATGGAAGCTGATGGCATCAAGATGAAGATGCAACATGACGTGATCGAAGTTGATTTGGCCACAAAGACTTTAACTTACAAGAATTTGATCACTGACGAGGAGACAACTGAACAATACGATAAGATTGTTATCACCACTGGGTCAAAGCCGATTTTACCTCCACTCCCTGGAATTGATGGAGCTAACATTTTCAAGTGCAAGAACTGGGATGATGCTACAGCTATTAAAGAGGCTGCCAAGGATGCTAAGTCAGCCATTGTGATTGGGGCTGGATACATCGGAGCCGAAATTGCTGAACAATTCTCGGTTACAGGTGTTAAGACAACTTTAATTGATGGATTAAATCGGGTCTTGGCGAAGAATTTCAATAAAGAAATTACTGATGAGATTGAAGCAGAATATAAGAATCATGATGTTACTTTGGGCTTAGGACAAATGGTTCAAAGCTTTGAACAAACTGAAAATGGTGTCAAGGTTATCACTGATAAGGGTGAGTATGAAGCCGATATCGCCGTGCTTGGAATTGGATTTTTACCGCGGACTGATTTGTTCACGGGTCAAGTTGAAATGATTAAAAACGGTGCGATTATCGTTGATAAGTATATGCAAACTTCTGTCCCTGATGTTTACGCTGCAGGTGATTCAGCTACAGTCTTTTACAATCCAACGCAACAAAATGATTACATTCCTTTGGCTACCAACGCAGTGCGTCAAGGTATCTTGGTTGGAAAGAATATTTTGAAGCCAACAGTTGAATATTTGGGAACGCAATCAACTTCAGCGGTTGAACTATATGACCACGCGATGGCCGCTTCAGGATTGAATGAGCAATTAGCTCAAGCTCGTGGTATTACTGATTACGATACAGTTACGATTGAGCAAGATTACCGCCCAGACTTCATGTTAACTACGACGCCGGTCCGGGCTACATTGTTATGGGATGTTAAGACACGCCGCGTTTTGGGTGGTGAATTCTATTCAAAGCATGACATTTCACAAACAGCGAATGCGCTCTCATTGGCTATTCAAAATCAAATGACAATTGACGAATTGGCGATGTCTGATTTCTTATTCCAACCAAACTTCAGCCAACCAATTAATTTCTTAGGTGCAGTAGCCATGGCGGCTGCCGCAAAGTAATTAAAAAATAATAAGCTTGTGCATTGGTTAATGAATGTACAAGCTTTTTTTTGCGGATTGCATTATAAAAGGAATGAAAGCGGTTAAATTTATGAAGTTAGTTGCCGAAGTAGGTTGTAATACCGTATAATAAAAGAGTGATAAGTGAACTTTTTGACGGAGGGCTGCGCTGATGCAAGCGATTTTAGATGAATTACAGGTGAACGCAAAGGATTATCATAAGCAGTTACAGCAAATGGTGAAAAAAGTTAATTTGACGATTGCCGAATGGAAGTTACTGATGCAGGTTACTGATGGCATTGATACGCAAGATAAATTAAGTCAAGCAATGGAGCTCGATAATTCAACGCTTTCTCGTCAATTGAAGTCGTTAGAACAAAAGAAGGCAATTGAGCATCAAGCCAAAGGGCGCGATCATCGGCAGCTGACTTATCAAGTTACTGCACAGGGTCAAGCCCAGTTGGCAACTTTGACGACGCAAAATGAAGTACTAGAACAACGTATTTTTCAAATGTGGTCAGATGAGGAACAAACAATGTTGCGAATTCTCTTAAAACGGTTAGGAAAATCGTTAAGTAAAGTGGTCGATTAAGTCGGAGATGCGTTATAATTGAAAATATGGTTTTCAGCCAGCATGATTAAAATGGATTGTTGACTAGGCAGGTAATTAATATCAGCGTATAATGACATTGATTATTTGTTTGGTTATCGAAATAAAATGCTAGGATAAAGGATATTAACTATGAAAATTGCAATTATGACGGATTCAACGGCGACCTTAAGTTCAGAGGAAATTGAACGATATAATATTAAGGTGATTCCAATTCCAATTATTTTTGAAGGAAAAGAATACAAAGAAAATATTGATATTACGACCAAAGAATTTTACGATAAGTTAAAAAATTCTAAGTCGTTTCCCTCAACTTCACAACCAGCGATTGGTGAATTGATTAGTATTTATGAAAGTTTACGTGATGAAGGTTATGAGCAAGTGATTTCAATTCATTTGACAAGTACTATTTCTGGCTTTATTAATAATGTTGATTCAATCAAAGATAAAATTGATGGTTTAGAAGTGATTCCAGTGGACTCAAAGATTACGGTGCGTTTGATGGGCTGGCAAGTCCTGAAAGCAGCGAGAATGGTCGAAGAAGGAAAAACAGCAGAAGAAATTGTCCATGTTTTGCAAGAATTGCAAAAGACCACGGATGAGTATTTTGTGGTTGATGATTTAAATAATTTGGTACGTGGTGGCCGTTTGTCAAACGCTGGGGCGATTGTAGGAACCATGTTAAAGGTTAAACCAATTTTGACTTTTGATAATGATTCGAATTATATTGTTCCGTATGAAAAAGTGCGCTCAATGAAGAAATCTAAGAAGCGAGTTGAAGAATTGTTTAAAAACGCTTTGATGAATACGACTTATCCAATTAAGCCTATGATCATTCATGCTAATGCGCAATTGGAAGGTGAGGCGTGGCGCCAGGAATTAGCAGAAGCATACCCTGATTTGGATTTTGAATTATCTTATTTCAGTCCAGTAATTGGAGTTCATTTAGGAGCAGGGGCACTAGCTTTGGCTTGGATGCGTGATCCAGAAAGTTTATAATAATCAGGAGATGGTGGAGGATTAATTGTATGTCACAAGTAAAAATAGTAACGGATTCAACGGCAATTTTATCAGATGAAGAAATTGCGCAATTAGATATCACGGTTATTCCATTGACTGTGGTGATTGATGATGTGCTCTATGAAGATGGAGTAACGTTGAGCCGAGAAGAATTTATGAAAAAAATGGGAGAAGCTAATAATATACCCAAGACCTCAACGCCGGCTATTGGAGCCTTTTCGGATGTTTACGAACGATTGACGGCTGATGGATCAGAAGTTATTAGTATTCATTTAACACCCGAGTTGTCAGGGACATGTCAGACCGCTCATCAGGCGGCACAATTAGTTAGCCCTGACCATATCCACGTGCTAAATTCTACATTTATAGATCGTGCTTTGGGCTTTCAAGTAATTAAGGCAGCTAAATTAGCCCAAACGGGGGCAAATGCGGCTGAGATTTTAGCTGAAATGGAAAGAACGAAGCAAAATACACAACTTTATTTGACATTAGATTCTTTGGATAATCTTTCAGCGGGTGGTCGAATTTCTAAAGCTACCGGTTTTATTGGGGGGTTGTTAAATATTAAGATTGGTGCGCACGTTGTTGATGGAGATATCATAGCAGAGGTTAAAGGACGTGGTGCTAAAACCATTCGGAACTATATTGATAAAATTATTGATGAAATGCACGCGACTCAAGGAATTGAAATGATTGGGTTATCTCACGCTGGAATTCCGGAAAAAGCGACGGAGTTGGGTGCGCGTTTAGCTCAAGAATTCCCAGATGCTACGATTGCGATTAATCAAACTTCACCAGTGGTGGCTACTCATACTGGGGCAGGTGCATACGGATTGAGCTATTTAGTTAAAGGATAGTTGATTGATGAATGAGGCTTAAACAATTTGATTGTTTGGAGCCTTTTTTTGATATAATAATATCTTGCAACCATTTAAATGGTTATGGATATTTTGAAAGAAGGAAAGCTGAGTTAAGATGCCAAAATTAGAAAAATCAGTTGGAAGCCTGTTGCTGGGATTAAGTGTTGTGCTCCTAGGGTCAGGAGTGATTTTACCAATGACACAGGCCAAGAGTCAGGAGAGTATCGAGTTGGTGACAGTTGGGGACTCTTTAACTGAGGGAATTGGAGATACAAAAGATATGGGTGGTTATGAGCAAAGAATTGCTCATAAAATTGAACATGTCGATCATCGTGATGTGCAGACCGCTAATTTTGGAAAATCAGGTGATCGCTCAGACCAAATTTTAAAAAGGCTTCAAGCTGATCCCACCGCCCAAAAGAAAATTAAACATGCTGATGTTTTGGTAGTAACAGCGGGCGGAAATGATTTGCAGCAAGAATTATTTAAATTGATTCAAACGCAAAAAGAACCGAATGTCATGCCAGAAATTCGGGATACCAAAGCGCAGTATCAGCATAAGTTCGAGCAACTCTTCGCATATTTGCGCGGGCAAAACCCACATGCCCCAATTTTTGTGTATGGAAACTATAACCCATTATATGTATATTTAGCGAATCGGAATGATTTAAATCAGGCTGTTCATTTATATAATGGGGTCAATAAGGGCGTGGCATTAGCTGATAAGAACGCGTATTATGTTTCGGTATTTAAACCCTTAACGTATGGTCAGTATGAAACGGCTCCTAAAAAAGTTAAGCTAGTGCGAGAGGCCAAAGAATCAGCACAAGGATCAACGGATAATAAAATGGTATCTGCAGCCTTAAATCAACCGGATGGTGAAAAAAATCGCTATATTTCACAGGCAGATCATTTTCACCCGAATAATAAAGGATACGACGTTATGACCAATGAGCTGTTTAAAGTGATGCAAAAAAACAAGAAGGAGTGGTTGCATTAAAATGAAGGCACCAAAAGATCAACAAAGTTTTCAGCAAGGACGGCAATTAGGGCTTCTGTGGGGAATTGGGGGGACTTTAATCGTGATGGTCTTCCTAGCTTTGATATTAATTGCTTTGCCCCAAGGTAAAGAAAAGCAATTTAAGACGGAGCAACCAATTCAAATGACGGATGCGACGATGGATGTTCAACTAACTAAACGTAATTTAAACGCGTGGATGAATAAGTATTTAAATGATGATCCTGATTTGAAGGGAAAATTCCGTTTTGAGATGGGTACGACTAGTATGATGGTCTATGGAACGACGAAATTATTAGGTCAAAATGTAGATTATGGGATGAAAATGACCCCTTCAGTTACTAAAGAAGGCAATCTATTGCTCCATGCTGATTCAGTGGCTGTCGGCCAATTACCGTTGCCGGTTAAATATGTTATGAATGGGCTAGGAAATACCTTGGATTTGCCTAAGTGGGTGACGGTTAATAGTAAAGCGCAGACCATTTTAATTGATTTTACCGAAGTCCCTGAGGTTTCTGGGATGCGGATTAAAATTAAAAAATTAAACATGCAACAGAATCAATTCATTTTCCAAGTGGGGTTATCTAATCATGCGTAGAACATTTTATCAATGGCTAATGACACAACGAGATCCAGTTACACATGACGCTGTGAAAAATTTTGCTAACGGCGCTTTTTACGATCAAAGTTTTCCTAAGCAAAGTAAAGATTTTGATGAAATATCCCGATATTTGGAAGAAAATGGGGGTTATTTACAATCAATGGACATCTTTGATGAAGCCTGGCAACAATACTTAGCTGCTGAAGAGTAGCCCAAAAAGGAGATTTAAAATGGGACAAATTATTCAATGGTATCCCGGTCATATGGCCAAAGCATTGCGTTTGATGCAAGAAAACTTGAAGTACGTTGATATTGTATTTGAATTAGTTGACGCCCGGATTCCATTAGCTTCACGTAATCCGGAATTGAACCATGTCTTGGGAGATAAGCCTCGTTTGTTGATAATGACTAAGATGGATTTGGCTGATCCTAAAATTACCCAAGAATGGTTGCAAGATTTTGAACAACGAAATATTCCTGTTGTAGCGTTAAACGTCAAAGACCGGAAAACACCGCAAATTGTGACGAAAGCGGCCCGTAAAATTTTGGCTAAAAAATGGGATCAATTGGCAGAACGTGGCGTGAAAGATAAAGCGATTCGGGCGTTAGTTGTAGGGGTGCCAAATGTTGGTAAGTCAACTTTGCTTAATCATTTGGTGATGAAAAACGTCGCTATTACTGGGGATCGACCGGGGGTGACGAAGAAATTACAGTGGTTAAAAACGCCCACTAATTTGGAATTGTTAGATACGCCAGGTGTGTTATGGCCTAAATTTGAAAATCAAGTTGTTGGTCAACACCTAGCGATGACGGGAGCTATTAAGGATCAATTGGTGAATTTAGATGACATTGCTTTAGCGCTATTAGAATTTATGCGCGGGTACCATCCAGAAGCGATTATTGAACGCTACAAGTTAGCACCTGATAGTTTTGTACAGCTTAGTAATGTTGATTTGCTATTGTTAATTACGCAAAAAATGGGCTTTAAGGATGATTATGAGCGTGGTAGTGAGCGGTTGTTGATTGATTTGCGGCGGGGTAAATTGGGGACTTATACGATTGAACGGCCAACCGATCGGGAAGAATTAGGCTTTTTGGATGATGCGGGAAACGATTCAACAGATTAAAGCGCGCTTGCAACAGCCAATCGCTAGCGCAGAGCTAGAACGATTAAAGCAAGACCCTCGGCAAGGCGTTCAGTTGGCGGTTCAGCAATATGAACGTCGTCAGGAAAAAATGGTGCATCAAAAAGTGGCGTTTCAACAACGCTTGCAATTTGAAGAGCATTATTGGCAAACGGGCGACTTGGTGGCAGGTATTGATGAGGTTGGACGTGGTCCTTTGGCGGGCCCCGTAGTCGCTGCGGCAGTCGTTTTAGATCAAAATTTTGATTTATGGGAAGTCCATGATTCAAAGCAATTGAGTTTAAAGAAGCGGCAAGTTTTAGTCCCTCAGATTAAGGAGCAAGCTGTGGACTATGCGTTTGGTGTGGTGGAGGCGGATGAAATTGATGTATTGAATATTTATCAAGCCGCACAAAAAGCCATGACGCTGGCATATCAAAATTTAGCGCAACAGCCAGCAGCCTTGTTGATTGATGCGATGGAACTAGATGTTGAAATCCCCCAGACTAGTTTGATTAAAGGGGATGACCGGAGCATTAGTATTGGCGCCGCTAGTATTTTGGCCAAAGATTATCGAGATCGATTGATGGCAACTTATGTCGATAAGTATCCAGGCTATGGGTTTGAAAAAAATGCTGGTTATGGTACCCAAGAGCATTTAGCGGCGCTTGATCAATTGGGTGTGACACCACTTCATCGTAAAACGTTTGCGCCGGTAAAAAAAAGATTGTGATAATTTCGATGATTGGGTTCTTTTTGAATAAGGAGAACTCAATGATGAAAAGAAATCAATTTATTTTAATTTTCACTTTAATGACGCAGGTGCGACTTACACAAAAAAATAAATTATTTAAAAGCATGACTTGGCCCGCTGATCAAGCTTGGTCCAATTGGTGTGACGCGTTACAAGTGGCAATGGTTAGTGATTTGCGAAAATCAGAACGAAATCAGCTGCAGCAATTTTTGCAACAAGAGGATTTAAGCGCCCAGCTGTTATCTATGGCAGCAACCATGCCGTATATTACAATTTTTGATGGAACTTATCCGAAGCGCCTGAAAGAAATTTGGAATCCTCCGTTGGTTTTATTTTATCAAGGTGATTTAACTTATTTACAAAAGCCATGTTTAACGGTTGTGGGTGCCAGGCAAAACGGCGCTTATGGTCAGACGATTTTACAGCAGTGGTTGCCCCAGTTGGTCGCGCAAGGGGTTGTGATTGTTTCGGGATTGGCGCGGGGCGTGGATGCTTTAGCACATGAAATAACCTTGGCAGCCGGCGGATCAACCGTGGCGGTAATTGGGACGGGCTTGATGCGGACTTATCCAGCCAGTCATCGTGCGTTACAATCTGCAATCAGTCAACAAGGCTTAATCTTAAGTGAATATTTACCAGACGTCGGCCCGCAAAAACAATATTTTCCGGAACGGAATCGGATCCTAGCTGGCCTGAGTTATAATACGTTGGTCGTAGAAGCTCGACGGCAGTCTGGATCTTTGATTACAGCCTCCTTAGCTGTACAGAATAACCGGAGTGTGTTGGCTGTGCCTGGCGCGGTAACGTATGATTGTGCGCAAGGCTGCAATGAATTGATTCAACAAGGGGCTGAGCCGGTTTTAAATGCTCAAGATGTCATGCAGGCGTTAAAAGCTCATTACTGGTGGTTTTAACTTTAATTTAGATTAAAAACTGGCGAGGCTTGACAGAGTTTTGAATTACAGGTAAACTCGGGATATTCAGTAGATTGATTAGTTGAATGTAAGAGAAACTACGGTTGCTGTGAGTAGTGCAGGCTAATGAATTGAATTATTAAGTTTTTTAAATAGGCTGTATTTTGTAGACAGTCGCTATTTAGAGAACTCCCTTTAATTTTTAAATAATAAAGAGATTCACTTTTGTGTGAATAATTCGGGTGGTACCGCGGAAATCACTTTCGTCCCAACTATGTCAATTGATGTAGTTGGGGCGTTTTTTATTTAGAAATCGGGTGATTAAATTTTTTTATAGAGGCAGTCAGCGAGATTAGTGGCTGATGCATGATTGGAAACGTGAGGTGTAACGTTATGCAAAAACAAATGAAATGGGGCTTTAACGGCGCCGGTTTACTAGTTGTTATGATTTTAATAATATTTAGTGTAGGTATCATCGGGATGAAGTTACCAGCTTACATTCCCTTGCTAGTCAGCTTATTAGTTAGTATGTTGTTCTTAAGATTATTTGGCGCTCACTGGGATGAGTTGCAAGCTGCGATGTTAGCAGGATTAAAGACAGGGCTGGCCCCTTTGTTCTTATTCTTGTTGATTGGGATGTTGATTGCGTTATGGATGGCCACGGGGGTGATTCCAACTTTAGTTTGGTTCGGCTTTAAGGGTGCTAGCGCGACTTGGTTTTTACCTAGCACGGTGTTAGTGACCGCAGTGATTGGATCAGTGATTGGATCAGCCTTTACCACGATTGGAACGGTTGGGGTGGCCTTGATGGGGATTGGAACAAGTTTAGGTTTTTCGCCAGCGTTGGTAGCTGGAGCGATTTTATCGGGGGCCATTTTTGGTGATAAATCGTCACCTTTGTCAGATTCCACAAACTTAGCAGCGTCAATTGCTGAAGTCGATTTGTTCGCACATATTCGTAATTTAATGTGGACCACTTTACCAGCTTTGGGTGTATCATTATTACTATTTACCTGGTTAGGTTTTGGACATCATGGTCATGCAGGACAAAGTTTAGCGTCGTTGATGATATTATTGCATCCTACGTGGTGGAGCGTGATTCCGCTAGGCTTATTGGTAGTGATGGCTATTTTGCGGATCCCCGCCATCCCAACTCTATTAATGAACGTTGGAGTGTCGGCTTTAGCATTTTTGGTGCAAAATACACCCCAAGATTTGGCTGATCTTTTGATGAACGGTTACCATACGTCGGTGCATAATTCCTTATTAGCGGGATTGTTAAATCGTGGAGGGATGCTGCCAATGATGTCAACAATTATTATTATCATGTTTGCCTTAGCCCTGGGCGGTGTGTTGACTGAGATGCGCGTTTTACAAACTTTAATGGAACCTTTGGTCGCCAAAATTAAGACAACTGCTGGTACTTTGACTGGCTTGATTTTAAGTGGGATTGGAGCGAATTTTATGATTGGTGAGCAGTACTTGGCGACCATCTTGCCAGGGCAGCTATGGAAACCGGCTTTTGATAGCTTAAAAATTTCACGCTTAGCCTTAAGTCGGGGGCTGGAAGACTCGGGGACGGTGGTGAATTACTTAGTACCGTGGGGCGTGGCTGGGAGCTTTGCGGCACAAGCATTAGGTGTTTCAGTGAGCGCCTTTGCGCCCTATGTCTTTTTTGCCTTATTCTCACCAATTTTTTCATTGTTGTCAGCCTGGACAGGTTTAGGGTTACCTGATGAACGATCTGTGAAATAAGTCTCGTTAAATATTCGTGAGCTTGCTATAATTAGGTTATAATTAAAAAACAGGAGTTAAAGCATGTACGAATACTTAAAGGGAATTATTACCGTTTTGGCCCCCAAATTTGTAGTGATTGAGGTAGCAGGCGTCGGTTATCGGGTTGTCATGGGTAATCCATATCGTTTTACCATCGGACAAGAAGTGCAGTTATTTGTTGAACAAGTGGTACGCGAAGATGCAATTACTTTGTATGGCTTTCAAACAGTTGATGAAAAGAATCTTTTTGATCAATTATTAGCTGTTTCTGGAATTGGACCGAAAAGTGCCTTGGCGATTTTGGCGAACGCGGATCATTCGGGGTTAGTCCAAGCAATTGTTGCCGGCAATATTAATTATTTGACGAAATTCCCGGGGATCGGTAAAAAAACAGCACAACAAATGGTCTTAGACTTACAAAATAATTTATCAAAGTTACCATTTGATTTTCAAAATATTGAAGGAGTCGCGGCACCAGTTGTGTCAACTAATCCAGCGCTTGATGATGCATTGGAGGCTTTACGTGCGCTGGGATATGGCGATCGAGAAGTTAAAAAAGTTGAGAAAGCGCTGCAACAGCAGCCCGATAAAACGACTTCTGATTATATTTCGGCGGGATTGAAATTATTAGTTTAGTAGGAGTGAAGCATGGATGATGGGATTTTAGATCAGACAACGGAAAATGCGGTCGAAGCCCAAGTAGAACAATCATTACGTCCGCAAAAGTTACAAGAATATATTGGTCAAAATGCTTTAAAAAATCGTCTGCAAGTTTATATTCAAGCGGCACAGCAACGTGAAGAGGCATTAGATCATGTTTTGTTATATGGACCACCTGGTTTAGGGAAGACAACTTTGGCGTTAGTGATTGCCAATGAAATGGGCGTCAATATTAAAACAACCACCGGACCAGTCATTGAAAAGCAAGGTGACTTATTAGCCTTATTAAATGAATTACAGCCGGGCGATATTTTATTTATTGATGAAATTCATCGCTTGCCCAAAACAGTGGAAGAGATGCTTTACTCGGCGATGGAAGATTACTATGTAGATATTATTGTCGGTGAGGGGGAAACTTCGCACCCGGTTCATTTTCCGCTACCACCGTTTACCTTGATAGGAGCGACTACGCGGGCCGGGATGTTGTCACAGCCGCTTCGGGATCGTTTTGGAATTGTTGAGCATATGAATTATTATACTGATTCTGAATTAATGACGATTATTTCGCGTTCAGCGCAATTTTTCCAAACTCAAATCGGAGAAAAAGGTGCGCAGGCGTTGGCCAAGCGGGCACATGGGACGCCACGAATTGCCAATCGTTTACTAAGACGGGTCCGAGATTTTGCCATGGTGCAAGGACAAGATGAAATTGACCAAGCCATGGTGGACTACGCCTTAGGATTATTAAATATTGATCAGTCAGGCTTGGATCAAGTCGATTTGAAGCTACTAACGACAATTATTAATTATTATGATGGTGGTCCCGTCGGCATTAAAACGCTAGCGGCTAATATTGGCGAAGAAGTTGATACATTAGAAGAAATGTATGAACCATATTTGTTGCAAATTGGTTTTATCAAGCGGACTGCACGAGGACGCGTAGTCACACGACTAGCATATGAGCATTTAGGTTTGGATGATCCAAAGAAAGAAGATATAAAATGAGTTTACCAGAATATACTTTAGATGATTTTGATTATGATTTGCCACAAGAGTTGATTGCGCAAACACCATTAAAACAACGTGACAGCTCACGTTTATTAACATTGAATGCTGATACAGGAGCAATGGAAGATCGCCATTTTTATGACATTTTAGATTATTTAAACCCTGGGGATGCAATTGTGATGAATAATTCGCGAGTCCTACCTGCGCGATTGCATGGGATTCGACCAGATACAGGGGGGAATGTTGAAGTCTTAATGTTGCGTCAAGATCATGGAGACGTGTGGGAGACGTTAGTTAAGCCGGCGCGGAAGTACCCTGTAGGTGCCCAAATTTCTTTTGGAAACGGTGAACTAACTGCGACGGTAGTAGAGGAATTAGAGCATGGGGGCCGGATGGTGGAATTCCATTATGATGGAATTTTCTTAGAAGTTTTGGAATCATTAGGTGAGATGCCTTTACCTCCGTATATTAAGGAAAAATTGGATGATCAAGAACGCTATCAGACGGTTTATTCCAAGGTAAATGGTTCCGCCGCGGCCCCAACCGCTGGACTCCACTGGACGCCAGAATTGTTAGCTAAGGTGGAAGCCAAAGGGGTTAAGCTAGTCGAATTAACCCTGCATGTTGGTTTAGGAACGTTCCGTCCTGTTGAAACGAATAATTTAAATGAGCACAAAATGCATTCTGAATTCTATCAGTTAAGTCAAGCGGCAGCAGATACTTTAAATGAAGTGCACGCAAATGGTGGTCGTATTATCGCGACGGGAACGACTTCCATTCGGACTTTGGAGACGATTGGATCGAAGTTTAATGGTGTTTTACAGGCGGATTCAGGTTGGACTGACATTTTTATTAAGCCAGGTTATCAATGGGCGGTGGTTGATGCTTTTATTACTAACTTCCACTTACCTAAGTCAACATTAGTGATGTTAGTCGCAGCCTTTACTGGCCGGGAAAATATTTTAAATGCTTATCAGCATGCAATTGAAGAACGCTATCGGTTCTTTTCATTTGGTGATGCGATGTTTATCTATCGTTAGGGAGAAATTATGCAACAATATAGTAAGTTTGATCAATTCTTAATGGAAAAATATCCATTAAAAGAAGAATATTTGAATGATCCAGATCGACCAGTTATTTATGAATTATTACATGTAGAAAAGCATACGGGCGCCCGGTTAGGCCGAATTTACACACGCCATGGGATTGTGCACACACCGATGTTTATGCCGGTTGGGACCCAAGCTTCAGTTAAAAATGTGTCTCCCCGTGATTTGGAAGCTATTAATACGCAATTTATTTTGTCGAACACATATCATTTATGGGTCCGTCCTGGGGATGATTTGATTGCTAAAGCGGGTGGTTTGCATAAATTTATGCAATGGAATGGCCCCATTTTGACAGATTCTGGTGGGTTTCAAGTTTGGTCATTAGCTAAAAATAATAAAATTTCTGAAGAAGGGGTCGATTTTAAAAACCACGTTGATGGGGCTTCGATGTTTTTGTCTCCCGAAGTGGCTATGCGCATTCAAAATAATTTGGGTTCAGATGTGATGATGCAATTGGACGAGGCGATTCCTTATTTTGAAACGTATGATTACGTTAAAAACTCCGTTGAACGGACGACACGCTGGGCCAAGCGCGCTAAAATCGCCCATGCCCGCCCAAATGATCAAGCCTTATTTGGAATTATCCAAGGGGCTGGGTTTAAAGATTTGCGACGTTTGTCTGCTGAAGGGTTAGTTGATCTTGACTTGCCTGGGTATGCTGTGGGTGGTTTGTCTGTGGGTGAATCAAAAGAGGAAATGAATCGAGTCTTAGACTTTACCGTTGATTGGATGCCTGCTGACAAGCCCCGTTATTTGATGGGGGTGGCGGCGCCTGATTCCTTAATTGATTCGGCGATTCGTGGGATTGATATGTTTGATTGTGTCTTACCAACTCGGATTGCACGGAATGGGTCATTAATGACTAAGAACGGCCGGATTGTTATTACAAATGGTAGATATAAAGATGACTTTAGTCTAATTGACGCAGATACAGAAGACTATGGTTCACAAAACTTTACAAAGGCCTATTTGCATCATTTATTTAAGGCTAATGAATTATTAGGTCAAAATATTGCGTCTGTTCATAATTTGCGATATCTGTTAAAGTTAATGGAAGAGATGCGTGAAGCTATTTATAATGATGAATTAATAGAATTTAGAGAACAAGTTCTTGAAGATTATGGTTATAATAAGCCAAATGCCCGTCTATTCTAAAAGTTATAGGAGATTTAAATAATGCAAATGAATAGTATTTTGATTTTTATCGTTTTCTTGGCCTTGATGTACTTCATGATGGTGCGTCCACAACAAAAGGCAGCTAAGAAGCATCAAGAGATGTTACAACAATTGCAACCAGGGACAGAAGTTGTCACTATCGGTGGATTACATGGTGTGATTGATCACTCTGATGAAAAAACAATTACCTTGGACGCCGATGGAGTGTTGCTTACTTTTGAACGGTCAGCGATTAAGAATGTTGTAACGCCAGCCACAGCTGCGCCTGAAGCTACAACTACGACGGTACCAGTCGAAGAAGATAAGCATACGGATCAAGAAGATTAATTAAACTGTAAGGTTAAATGATGGGTTTAGATTTATCATGCTGATAAGTCTAAGCCTTTTTATTATTTGGATGAATTAGGAATAAATTAATGTTAAAATGCTTAAAGTGACCAACAAGTTGAATATGAGCGTGGGGGTAGCAGATTTTGGCAGATTTGTTAGAAGTACCGGTTGTCTTGAATACAGAACGTCAGATTATTCATGTGGATATGGATGCTTTTTACGCGCAAGTTGAAATGCGCGAACACCCCGAATATCGGAATGAAATTTTAATCATCGGGAGTGATCCGCGCAAAAATGGTGGTCGTGGAGTCGTAGCGACTGCAAATTATGCAGCACGTCGTTTGGGCGTTCACTCGGCCATGAGTTCAAACGAAGCTTTAAAATTAGCGCCGGACGCACATTTTGTTCAACCTGATTTCAAACTATATAAAACAGTTTCCAAGCAAGTGCATGTCATTTTTCATCGTTATACTGACTTAGTTGAACCAGTTGCATTTGATGAGGCGTATTTAGATGTAACGGGGCACCAATTGGATTTTTCATCAAGTGTGGAGTTAGCCCATCATTTACAGCAGACCATTTATGAAGAACTTAAGTTGACTTCTTCTGTGGGAGTTTCATTTAATAAATTTTTAGCCAAATTAGCATCAGAGCATAATAAACCCGAGGGCTTTACGTTTGTTGGCTCATCAGATGTTCGGATATTTTTAGATGCGTTGCCGATTGAAGATGTGCGCGGCGTGGGCAAAAAAACTTTACCAGTGATGCACCAACTTGGTATTTACACGGGGCGTGATCTTTTTGCGCAAAAGCAAACTGATTTGGCGAGCCATTTTGGTAAATTGGGATATGATTTATACTTGCGAATTCGTGGCGTCGATGATCGGCAAGTTCAGGGTAACCGGCAACGGAAGTCGTTAGGCAATGAGCGCACTTATGGTCCACCATTAGATAATGAGGAAGAAATTTTAGATGCCTTGCGGGAGCTAGCTATACGATTGCAGCAAGATTTAATTCAAGCTCATTTTCATTGTAAGACGATAGTATTGAAGATGCGTGATGATGATTTCAAAACTGAGACTAGACGAATAACGGAAACGGACTTTATAATGAACCAAGTAGATATTTTATATAATCTAGCTTTGGATTTATGGGAAGAAATAGGCGGATACCAACAACCGATCCGTTTGCTTGGACTAACCGCCCAAAATTTAGCACCAGTCAATTTTGATGAGATTACTTTAGATTTATACGGGGAATAAAATGTATCATATGGTATAATTTGAGGTTAGTACTATCGGAAAATTAATAATAAAATTAAACGAAAATGAGAGAACGACTATGTCAGCAGAAACAAGTATTTTAGCATCGATTAAGAAGTATGATACAATCATCCTTCATCGGCATCAACGGCCAGATCCAGACGCATTTGGATCGCAATTTGGGATGGCGGATTTGATTAAGCAATCCTTCCCTAATAAGGCTGTGTATGTTGTAGGAAAAATGAAACCGAGCGCTGAATGGTTGGGAACAATGGATGAGTTAGAAAACCAACTATATGATGATGCATTGGTAATTGTCTTAGATACGGCGAATTCACCGCGCGTAGATGATGAGCGCTGGGATAAAGCGGCTGAGATTATCAAAATTGATCATCACCCAAATGAAGAGCCTTATGGTGACTATAA
This sequence comes from Weissella kandleri, assembly GCF_001438705.1. Classification (GTDB taxonomy): domain Bacteria; phylum Bacillota; class Bacilli; order Lactobacillales; family Lactobacillaceae; genus Weissella; species Weissella kandleri. The sequence goes on along the minus strand of NZ_JQBP01000003.1, from coordinate 139,793 downwards.
CTGGGTTATTCCTGGGATGTCATCAACGTCGGAATTGATTTTTACCTTTTATCAAACCTTTAAAGATGAGCTTAAATTATCTGATGCTGGCGCAGCGGCTCTTTATTATGGAATTGTTGGTGATACTGGTAGGTTCCTATATGCAACTAATAGTCATACAATGGAAGTTGTAGCAGGCTTAATGCAATTTAATTTTGACTGGACTAATCTTAGTCAAATTATGGATACCATTTCGCCAGCCGCCGCTAAAATGTCAGGCTATGTTTTAAGTGAAATGCAATTAAATGATTTAGGCTTGAACTATATTATTTTAAAACATGATGTGGTTGAAAGCTTTGACCTTGGTGATTTCGGAACGGCTTTTGTGGTCCCCTTGTTAGGTAAGGTCAATACGGCTAAGGCCTGGATTGTTTTTGAAGAACAAGAAGATCAAACTTATCGGGTACGCATTCGCTCAAGAAACATTGTGATTAATCAAGTTGCAGCACGTCACGGTGGTGGTGGACATCCTTTTGCATCAGGGGCTAAAGCAAAGGATCAAGCGGAGATAGAAACAATTATTGCCGAAGTCAACGCTACGCTAGCTGCGCAAGAAGAATAGAGGAAAAATATGGCAAAATTTACAGATTATAATCTAAAGTCCGAAATTTATGCGGCCTTAGCAGAAATGCATTTTGATAAACCTACGCCTGTTCAAGAAAAGATGATTCCAACGATTTTACAGGGGCGTTCGGTGGTGGGACAGTCACAGACTGGTTCAGGTAAGACGCATGCGTTCTTAATTCCAATTTTTGAACATTTAACCCAAGCTAGTGAAGTGCAAGTTATTATTACAACCCCTTCACGGGAATTAGCCGCACAGATTGAACATGCTGCTAAACAAATCGCTAATCAATTTGTGCCAGAAAAGCAACCCAAGATTGGTTATTATGTCGGTGGGACAGACAAAGCTCGGCAGGTGAATCAGTTAGATGCTGGTCAACCACAATTGGTCATTGGAACGCCGGGACGTATCTTAGATTTAAGTAAGATGGGTAAGTTAGACTTACATACGGCCAAGACCTTGGTGATTGATGAAGCGGACATGACGTTAGATGGTGGATTTTTACCAGATGTCGATTCAATCGCTGGGGCGCTCCCTTCTGATTTACAAATGATGGTGTTCTCGGCAACTATTCCACAAAAATTACAACCATTTTTGAAAAAATACCTAAATAATCCAGTCGTGGAAGAAATTCCGAGTGAGACTGTGATTGCTAATACAATTACCAACTTGTTAGTGGGGACAAAGGGGCGAAGTAAAGATGAAGTGATTTATCATCTCTTAACGATGGGCTCACCTTATATGGCGTTGGTATTTACCAATACAAAAGAGCGCGCTAAAGAATTAGCGCAATATTTGCGACAAAACCACTTAAAGGTGGCTGAAATTCATGGTGACATTAAGCCACGTGAACGTAAGCGGACCATGGCGGCGATTCAACATTTAGATTATCAATACGTGGTTGCGACTGATTTGGCCGCACGCGGAATTGATATTCCAGGAGTTGATTTAGTCATTAATGATGGAATTCCAAGTGAATTAGAGTTCTTTATTCATCGGGTAGGGCGTACGGGACGTATGAACCAAGCCGGAACAGCTATTACTTTGTATAATCCAGATGAGGAACAACGTGTGGCAGCCGTGGAAGCCTTAGGAATTGAATTTGAACCGAAAAACTATGTGCAAGGTGAACTGCGCGATGGAATTGATCGCCGCCGCCGCCGTCAACGAAATAAATCGACAACTAAACTAGATCCAACCATGATTGGAATGGTTAAAAAGAAAAAGAAAAATGTTAAACCTGGCTATAAGCGACAAATTAAGGCAGCAATTGCAAAAGACGCCCGCTTCAAGAAACGGGTAGCCACGCGTGAAGAGTTGCGGGCAAGTCGGAAAGCTAAAAAGAAGGCATCGGATCAAACGCATCGGCGTTAAACCAGAAAGGGGGGATATAATGTTATTTTGGACACGCATTAAAGACTACGTAATTTTAATTGGTGGATTTATTGTAGGGGCGTTGATGGTCGCGATTTCCATGAACTTCTTCTTTATCCCAAATAATATTTTCTCCGCTGGTTTCAATGGGATCGCACAATTGCTAAACCTTTTTTTGGAAGCGGTCTTCCATATTAAGATTCAAGTTGGAACGGTGATTTTGCTCTTTAATATCCCAATTGCGATTGCTGGATGGTTTTGGGCTGGACGAAGATTTGTGGTTTTGAGCTTTTTAAATAATTTATTGGCTTCAGAATTACAAATTATTTTGCCTAAGGTGAGCATTGTTAATAACGAGCCAATCTTAGCTGCACTATTTGGTGGCGTGCTATTAGGAGTTGGAATTGGATTAACGTTTAAGTTAGGCTTTTCCACTGGTGGAATGGATGTGGTTGCGGCGATTGTCCAAAAGCGAACGGGACGTTCAATTGGTTCCATTAGCATGATGATCAATGGAATGATTGTTATTATCGCAGGTTTCTTCATTGGCTGGCAAAATGCGATGTATACGATTATTGGGATTTATGCAACGTCGACGGCGATGGACAGTATTTATACTAAGTACCGGAAGATGACAGCCTTTATCGTAACAAAGCATCCAGAAGAAGTGATCGAGACATTGCAGGTCAATGTTGTCCGTGGAATTACGGTGATGGATTCAAAAGGGGCTTATACCAATGAGCCTTCAAAAACCTTGATGATGGTCTTGTCACGTTATGAACTAAGTGACATGGAATACTATACCAAAGAAGCAGATCCAGATGCATTCATTAATGTCGTAAATACATTAACGGTATCACAAAACTTTGTGAATGAAGATTTGCAACGGCAGATTCAGATGGAAAAAGTTGCTGCACAAAAGCAGATATCAGATGCATTGAATAATTAAAGGAGATAATTATGCCATTTGTACACGTAGAACTAGTTGAAGGACGAACAGAAGCTCAATTGAAGGCGATGATGACTGAAATCACAGACGCCGTGGAAAAGAACGCTGGTGCACCACGTGAAGCCATCAAGGTAATCGTGAATGAGATGCCTAAAAATCGCTACATGGATGGTGGTAATTTGAAGTCAGAAGTTTAATTGATTTCTGAGTTAAAGTTATACAGATTGGAATAAGAAAGATACTAATTAACGCAATCTGTTAATTAGTATTTTTTTGAAATTAGGTGGAAAACGCTGGCAATAGCTGAACTTGAAGGATGGGAGTATAGAAAGTATGACCGCAAAATATGTGATGGCAATTGATCAAGGGACCACAAGTACACGGGTTATTTTATATGATCATTCAGGAGCGACCGTGGGCTTAGTCCGAAAAAGTTTAAATGCAAGATTCAGACAGCCGGGGTGGGTTGAACAGGACGCAGCTTTGATTTGGGAAAATACAGCCACGTTAATGTTGGAAGTTTTGGAACAGTATCAAATTGATAGTGCTGATATTATCTCCATTGGGATTACAAATCAACGTGAGACAACGGTTTTATGGGATGCGGAGACAGGACAGCCTTTAGCGCCGGCGATTGTCTGGCAATCGAAGCAATCCACGCAAATAGCAGAACGTATTAAAGATAGTGATGTCATTGATACTATTTATGCTAAAACGGGACTCTGGGTGGATTCTTATTTTTCGGCGACGAAAATTATGTGGTTGATGGAAGAACATCCGGAGTGGGAACCATTGTTTGAGCAAGAACGGGTGCGTTTTGGAACGATTGATACGTGGATTTTGTGGAATTTAACTGAGGGGCGTGAACATGCGACTGACATGACAAATGCGTCGCGTACCATGTTATTTAATATTCATACTTTGAAGTGGGATCAACAATTATTACAGCTGGCAAAGATACCGATGAGTTGTTTGCCGGTGGTTAAAAATTCGGCGGATGATTTTGGAACGACATCGCTACTAGGAACGCCAATTCCGATTAATGCCTTGATTGGGGATCAACAGGCGGCTTTGTTTGGGCACCAGGCTTTCCAAGCGGGCGCAATTAAGAGCACTTATGGGACAGGGGCTTTTATTGTGATGAATACTGGACATGAGCCGCAGACTTCTAAGTATGGTTTATTGACGACGATTGCGTATAGTATTAATAATGAAGTTAATTATGCTTTAGAAGGTTCAATATTCGTGGCTGGGGCAGCGTTACAGTGGTTAGAAGAAGGAATGGGTATCTTAGAAGATGTAACGCTCTCCTCACAAATGGCGCAAAATTCTAGCCTAGCTCAGCCCTATCAGGACATTTATTTAGTTCCTGCATTTGCAGGTTTGGGTGCGCCATATTGGGATCAAAAGATTCGAGGAGCAGCCTTTGGATTAACGCGCATGACAAATCATATGGATTTGGTGCGGGCTACGTTAGAATCATTGGCCTATCAGACGAAAGATGTCTTAGAAGCAATGTATGATGATACTGGTATTGAACGCACCCAATTAGTGATTGATGGGGGGGTGGCTGCCAATGACTATTTGCATCAATTCTTAGCCGACTTATTACAAATCGAAATAACGCGTCCGGTTAAACTAGAAATGACCGCACGAGGTGCCGCTTATTTAGCTGGTTTGCAGAGTGGCTTCTGGCAAGATCAAGCTGATTTACCCAAAAATGTTCCAACAGTTACCGCAGCTGGGCGAGCATACCAAAGTGAACGGATGGTTAAGCAGTATCAAAACTGGCAACGCGCCGTTGAATCTGCACATGTGTTCGCATATAGCGAAAGCTAAAATAGCAATTAAGTAAAAATTATGTTACAAAACTGTGTCAAAAATCCAAAATTCAATGACTTAAATTAATTAATTTACGGTATTTGGCTAGTTTACTGGCGTTTTATACTATTTTGAACATTTGTTCGCCGATGCGTCGAAAAAGATACGTTATTATATAAGTATTGAAAAGATTGTAACGAATGATTTTAGGAAAGTAGGGGCGTGCAATGGTTAATAAAAAAATTGCGGTAGGATTAGTTGGTGCAGCAGGGGTAGCAGCTGCAACCCAAGTTCCAGCAGTTCAAGCTGGAGTAGAACAATTAACGCAAAAAGGACAAGATACTGAGTCTTTGGCAAAAGCAACGTCATCAAGTCAAATTAAAGAAGAAAATGTAAAAAATAAAGGCATCAAAACGAATCATAAAGTGGCTGCGAAGGTCGCTGCTGATACGGTTGACCAAGTTGTAACGTCAACTTTGAACGTGATTTCATCAGCAGGAACCATTGTGGCAACTCCGGCAAGTCAAGAAATTGCTTCAGATGCGAACGTGGCAGACACTAGTGATGTGACGGCACCAACAAGTAGTGCTTCTGTTAAAAAAATGGATACTGCTAATGTTTTGACACCTGCTGAGTCAGCTGCTGTTGAATCTAGTCAAGCATCACAACCAGTTAAACTGGATGATGATGTAAAAAAGTATAAGGTGATTGATGGTGATACATTGAGTAACATCGCTAATCGTTTTGGAGTTTCTTACAGTAGTTTGTTAGCTGCTAATCCTGGTTTGACTGGCTCAAGTTTACGGGTTGGACAATATATTACGATTCCAACGACTAATGAAAAACAACAAACACCAGCGCAAGACGATTCAGCTTCTAAGGCTGATAGTTCTTCAGCTGCCCCAGTTGTAGATGAGAGTCAAAATCAAGATACAACGCCAAATCAAAATGATAACCAACCAGCCGTAGATGACGAGACGAGTCAAGCTAGTGACAACAGCCAATCAAATAATAATCCCGCGCCTGATAACAATGCTGGGCAAAGCAACACTGGTGATCAAAATGATACGACTGGCGATGACGCAAATCAAAATGATGATAATCAAGCCAATGATGACAATAATGTCGCACCTGGCAATGGTGATAATCAATCCGATGCTGGTAGCGATGTAAATACCAATCCTGGTAATGATGCAAATAATAATCAAAATAATGCTGGGGATACGAACCAAGACAATAATTCAGGTTCAGAAGTTGATGGAATTTCAGCTGCGCAACAAGCAACGTTGGATGCCCTAAATGTTTTGCGAACTTCACGTGGATTACGGCCAGTTGTCTGGGATGCACGTTTGGCGATGACAGCACAAGGGCGTGCCAACTTAGTAGCGTCAACTGGACAAATTCCTGATGATCACTGGAGTTGGGGAGCTGGTCCTGAAGTAATCGCGATTGATTGGCCGGCTGGCTCATCAGTCATTAATGCTTGGAATATTGACGATGCTTCAGTTGGAATGATTACTAATAATTTGGGACACCGACGTTGGCTATTAAGCCCAGATACAACCAAGGTTGGATTTGGAATTAATGGAAACGTGATTGACGGAATTTCAAATGGAACAGATTTCACAGTGATCTAAGTTTTAAAAATTAAAGGTTGAGATGAAAATGCTCAGCCTTTTTTATTGAATAGATTTCAAAAGGCTTAAAACCGTCTGGGCAAACCATTCAGGCTCAATAAATAGATACTTAAAGCTAAGATAATAATTGAAATAATTTAACATTTGCTTTATGATATAGATAACAAACTGTCTAAAAAGATTGAAAAGAGGTTTTTGAAATGTCAGGACACAGTAAGTGGCATAACATTCAAGGACGTAAGAACGCCCAAGATGCTAAGCGAGGAAAGATCTTCCAAAAGTTATCACGTGATTTGTATACCGCAGCTAAAGCGGGCGGAGTTGACCCTGATGGAAATCCTGGGTTGCGTTTGGTTATGGAAAAGGCTAAAGCAGCTAACATGCCTAAGGATAATGTGCAACGAGCATTAGACAAGGCTTCTGGTGCTGGTGGTGCTAATTACCAAGAATTGACGTATGAAGGGTATGGACCCGCTGGAATCGCCGTATTGGTTGAAGCTTTAACGGATAATACGAACCGAACAGCTTCAAATATCCGGACCGCCTTTAAGCATAGCGGTGGGGAATTGGGAACTTCAGGTTCAGTGGCATTCCAATTTGAGCGTAAAGGTTATATAGAAATCCCTCGGGACGAAGACGCTCCAGAAGTTGATGAAGATCAATTGTTTGAAGACATGTTAGAAGCTGGGGCTGACGATATGAAGACTTACGATGATCAATTTGAAATTTATACTGATCCTAAGGCCTTTCCAGAAGTGCGGGATGCTTTAGAAGCTAAGGGATATAAGTTAGTTAATGATGAAGTCACGATGATTGCAGATAACCCAATGGAAGTTCCTGCAGACAAGGCTGAGACCTTAGCTAAATTAGTTGACGAATTAGAAAACGATGATGACGTTTCAGCAGTTTATACTACTGCTGAATAATAAATGAATGGTGTTGAGAAAGGTGTGCGACCTGAGATCAATGCCATTTTTTATTTGCTAAATTGTGAACGCAGAGCACAAATTGAAGGCGTTTTCAAAATAAATTTTAATTTTTTAGATGGTTTATGAAATTTCACGGATGATTATGCTAGAATAAGCATAGGTTATCAAGAAACAAGCTCATGAATTGAGCGGCCCTTAAGTTTGTATAAAGATATTTTGAGCACAATGATAATGTGAAGATTTAGCGATTGGTGTGCAGCTATTTTGTGCTTCGTTGTGAAGAAAAAATGTTCATTTATCAAGTTATCAAAATTTAATTACTTGATTGGGGGAATTTGTTTATTTGATGAATTTTGGTTTTTGAGGCCTAAGCTTGCTAATCATTAGTGTTTATTTGATGATAATCGTTGATGGATTAATTGTCTTGTAGTGGTAAAAATCAACATACCACATTGAGATTCAGTTTACATTTTGATGATTGATTGGAAAATAATGCAAATGATGTTTCACGGCAATACTGACATTACGTATCAATAGGAGGGCAGTAATAATGCAAGAATTTGATTATGACGTAGTTTATATCGGAAGCGGACATGGAACCTTTGACGGAGCAATTCCGCTCGCAGCTAAGGGAAAGCGTGTAGCGATTGTTGAAGCAGAGAAAGTAGGTGGGACTTGCCCTAATTGGGGATGTAATGCCAAAATTTTACTAGATGCACCAGTGGCCTTACAACAGACTTTGCGTGCTTCTGATGGAATTATTAGTGGTAGTGGTGAGATTGATTGGGCAAAGAACCGGGCTCACAAGCAAGCAGCGATTGATGGCATTCCGGATGCCCTCCAAGCAGGAATGGAAGGCGCTGGCATTCAAATGTATTTTGGACACGGTCGGCTAGTTGACGCTCATACAGTAAGCGTGGACAATAAAAAAATTACAGCCGAAAATATTGTGATTTCGACCGGCTTGCGTCCCCATCAATTAGAAGTGCCTGGCCAAGATTTGACTCATGATTCTAAAGAATTTATGGACCTAGATCATATGCCAAAGCATTTAGTTGTTGTGGGTGGTGGTTACATTGGAGTTGAATTTGCAACGATGGCCAATGCAGCTGGTTCAGAGGTGACATTGCTTTTGCATAGCGGTAAAGCTTTAGCAAGGTTTAATCAAACCTATGTTGAACAGATGCTGAGTGATTTGGAAGCACGTGGCGTTAATATTGTGCGAAATCAAGAGGTAGAGAAGTTTGTAGAAAATGGAACTCAAATTGAAGTTGTCTTGTCAGAAGATACATTCACGGCGGATTGGGTCTTGGATGCAACTGGACGTGTTGCCAATGTTGAAAATTTGGGGCTTGAAGACTTGCAAATTCAAGCTAGTGCGCAAGGAATCGAAGTCAATGAGTACTTACAAACGACAGTGCCAAGTATCTATGCATCAGGGGATGTAATTGATAAGCGTCAACCTAAGTTGACACCAACTGCTCAATTTGAATCGAAATATTTAATGCATCGTTTTGCCGGGGAATCCGATGCCGCAATTGATTATCCAGTTATCGCAACGAACGTATTTACTACGCCAAGAATTGCGCAAGCTGGAGTTACGATTGCTGAGGCTAAAGAAGCCCCCGAGCAATACACGATTCAAGAGAAGGATTTATCTGGTGATTGGTACCGTGCAGTCGATTATGAAAAAGATCCAAAGTTGACTTTGATTTTCAATCAAAAGCAGCAATTAGTTGGCGCAACTGAAATTTCAGAACGTGCAGAAGATACCATTAATGCTTTGTTACCAGCTATTGAATTTGGATATACTCCTGATCAATTGGAGCGATTGGTTTACATTTTCCCAGCCATTGCTTTTGATGCCATCGGTAATTTATAAAATTTAAAATTAAGCATTATCTGGCTCCATCGCCGGGTGATGCTTTTTTGTTTAATTGGAATGATGGGGGCAAGCCAATGTTAGTATTTCATCCATAAAAAATTTAAATTAAATTGTTGTTTTTAGTAATTTTGGGTTCTTTTATAGTGTTAGGGGGAAGCCATGATTATTGAAAAACGCTTTAATGAGTTGGTCGCACAGGTGTTAAAAGTACAAGGAAGTGATTTATATATTTTACCGCATGCGGGTGAATACCGAATTGCAATGATTTCTCAGCAAATGTTACAAGAAATTACACGAATATCGATAGAGGAGGGACGGAAATTAATTCGTTATATTAAATATCAAAGTGGGATGGATTTAAGTGAAACCCGACGTCCGCAGTTAAGTCGGATGGTTTATCAATTGGGAGGTCAAAAATACCATTGCCGGATTTCAGGGGTTGGTAATTTTTTAAATCAAGAATCATTAGTGATTCGTTTCTTGTATCAACTTACGGATTTAAACTTACAATGGGAATCTGAAAAGCCGTTGCAACGTTTAATGCAAACTTTACGCAACACATCGGGGATGCTTCTTTTGAGCGGTAAGATGGGGGCTGGGAAAACGACAACTTTACATTATCTACTTCAAGATGTGAAACGAACAAGGTTAATCTTGAGCATCGAGGATCCTGTCGAATTAGCAGATACTGAACTACTACAATTACAGGTGAACGAAATTGCCGATATGACTTATCCAAAGTTATTAAAAATAGCTTTAAGACTGCATCCGGAAATTTTATTGATTGGTGAAATTAGAGATGCAAAAACGGCTCAAATCGCTATTGAGGCGGCAATGAGTGGTCATTTAGTATTAAGTACGGTGCATGCACGTTCGTGTTTGGGCGTTTGGTATAGAATGCGGGCATTTGGAGTTAATGAAAGTGACTTAGCATATGCTTTAAATATGGTGGGTTATCAAGAGATGGTACAAACCGTTGACAAAGGGGCGTGTGGACGTTTAGAAGTTTTAGATGGATATGAACTACAAGAGAAATTAAAGGAGAAGCAACGTGCGTAACGGGAAGTGGACCGCAAAGGATCAAGTTTATTTTTTTGAAAATTTGAGCGATCTTTTAGAGACAGGCTATTCATTACAAGATGCTTTAAATACTTTAAGGATGTTGAGACCAAATTTAGAAAAAGATTTGGAGCACATAATGGCAAGCTTAGAAAGTGGATCCGATTTCATTGACGTAATTAAGCCGTATGTTAATCAACGAATTAAATTCCAGCTTTCATTTATAGCCATTCATGGTAATTTATTAGCAATTATAAGGGAAGTTGGACGTTTAGAACGGCAGGCTTATCAACAGACACAAAAATTTAAAGCGTTATTGCTTTATCCGTTTGTATTAATTTTATTAACTGGAAGTTTAGGCGGTGGATTAGCCTTGTTTTTTTACACACACAAATTACAAGTAACTTCTAACTTTAATTTAATTGACGTGGCAATATATGGTGGAGGAATCTTAGGCGTCTTGATACTGATATGTTGTTCACTCTGGTTTAAATTTAAAAGAGTGCCAACTTTAAAACGTTGGCGTTTGGCCATGCAGATTCCATTTATATCATCATTATTACGTAATATTATTGGTTATTATATGGCATTTAATGTGGGGATCTTGTTAAGAAGTGGTGTTAATTTAGCCACAATTGTTAAGCGCAGCAGTCAATATAGTCAAAAGACATTTGTAGGTGCTTTGGGGAGTGAGATGCAAATTTATTTGGAGCATGGCTCTGATTTAATCGTATATCTAAAAGAAAATAATTTATTGCCAGATGAGGCACAAACAGTTTTATCAACAGGCAAGACGCCTTTAATGATGGGGAAAGATTTAGAATTTTTAGCTGAATTGAAACGGCGCCGGGTGATTCATCAAATTGAACGTTGTTTGAATTTAATTCAGCCAGTTTGTTTTATTTTGATTGGTGTAGTTGTGATTGGATTGTATGTGAGTTTTATGTTGCCACTGTATTCTGAGATGGGAGAAATCAAAACATGGTAAAGAAAATGAAACGTCGAGAGGGCTTTACATTGATTGAAGTGGTGACAACTTTATTTATTATTGGGTTATTAACGTTGTTGATTTTGCCGAATTTATACCGGATTCGAGATATTGCTGATCAACGGCAGGCAAAAGCGATGGAACAAACAGTTCGCTCTCAAGTAGAATTATTCCGGCTAGAATATCCTAACAATCCACCTAATTTAGATAAATTAATTAGTGGTCGCTACTTAAATGAACAGCAAGTCGATCGTATGCGCCATCTAGGAATTAATATTAGCAAGGACGGTGAAGTAGCACGTTCTAGTAGCCGTTAATGTATTTTAGAAAAGGAAGCTCTATGGTGGAAATGGTGGTAGCTTTATGCATTTTAGGCTTAACTTTTGTGCTGTTATGGCATCCACCCAAAAAGGATGAGCCAAATGAAAACTGGGATCAGTTTGAAACCGAGCTGCGTTTGTTAGTTACGAAAGGGCGCAATGTTGAATTAACATACGATAGCGAGATTTACGGAGAAAAGGGGACGCAATCTGGCTATATTTGTATTGAAGAACATAATCAAAAAGTAGCTTTGCCCCGTGGATGGCAGCCCAGTGAAGAAGATGTTATTCATATTCGTAATGGTGGATGGGTTCAACCAGGACGTATTCACCTAAAAAATATGCACAATGATAAAACTAAAGATCTTGTATTTTCGATGGGATGGGGTGATTTTAGAATTTATGGAGCGTAAGGGGATGATTATGCTTGATGCATTACTAGCAATGGTGATCGTGAGTGGTATTGTTGTCGGTACGAATTTAAGTGTACAAACTATTTGCCAACAACGTGTGCGCCATCAAAAAGAACAAGTTCAATTGTTAGAACGGGTACAGCAAGTTAAATATGATTGGATAAAGCTGATTGAAAAAACGTAAAGGAATAATTTTAACGGAAATGTTAATGAGTTTAGGATTAGTGGCCATGGTTACTGTTTCTTTATTGGGTATTATTAAAACGGTTCAAAGTTTAAAAGTAGCTGGTCAACAATATGATTTCAAATTGCAAGTTAGACAGTTTATGTTGGATTTGAATCATCCGCGATTTACATTTAGTTTATTGGGGTATATTGAGCATCGGTATGTCGGTCGAGAATTAGCCTTGTATTCAAGTACACGTAAGCAACCTTATTATGTAGGATACTTTCGCAATAACATGGTTTTAAAAAGTTCGCGGTATGGTCATGGTGGACATATGCCTATGATTAAAAAAATATACATTACTGATATTAAAGAAGATCCAAAATTCCCAGAAACTTTTTGGTTAGAATTTAAACCAACGGAGCATATTTTTCATTCGCGGATTCCAGCACATGAAGATACTTGTTATGTGGCTTATGAAAAGCTAACAATTCCATTAAAAGATCGCGAAGATGAGTAAAAATATGGTAAAGAGAACAGGAAATATTGCTGTTACACATTTAGTTTTGTGTTTGACGCTCTTGACGGTCGTCATGAGTGTAATTCAGCTAGAGATGCGTAAAGATAGTGTGGTTGTGGCGCAAAATCGTAAATTAATTCGGAATATTAAATACTATGAGCGTCAAATATCGGAGTATCAACAAGGACGTAGAGAATAGCAGAAAACGTTGAAATAAAGCAAAACTTGCACTTCATTCTTAAAATAGATAAACTGGTCATTAAAGTGATTTTAACAGGAGAATGAAGATAAATTATGTATGAAAAAATTGAGACCACGGTGCAAGCGTGGCAAGTTTTGCGAGATGAAATCAGTCAACAGTTAGATATTTCCGCAATGGAAGCGTTAATTATCATCTTTTCAGCGTTAATTGATGGGCAAGTGGATCGTGACGATGTAGATTCAGAACAAATTGCACAGTGGGCAACAGTAACTAAAAAATTTAATTTAACACAATTTAACTCGGCGCAAAAACGCCAGATATTTCAATTAGTTGTAGTTGGATCTATGATGGATGATAAGTTACAAGCAAATTATCAAATTACCCCGGATGCGATTGGGATGTGGATTGGATTTATGGTTAAAGAGCTGGGGAGCAATTATAAATTACCGCTCCATATTACAGATTTAGGATTTGGCACGGGGAATTTAGCTGCAACTGTGACGCAAGTATTAGAAGATGATCGACAAGTTGAATTACGTGGAATTGAAAATGATGACACGATGTTAACGATTGCGAATGGCTTGATGAATTTGTTAGATGAACAATGGCAATTAGATTTTGCAGATGCAATTACCTTAGAAGAAAAAGTACCAACACAGATTGTAATTGGTGATTTGCCAGTAGGATATTATCCTAATCGAGATATTGAAGGTTATCAAGTTTACCAAGGAGATGAAGAAAAACTGCCTTACGTTCATCACTTGTTAATTGAAAAGGCTTTGAAAATGCTAGATGATGATGGGGTGGCAGTCTTGCTAGTACCTGCCCAATTATTTAAATCTGAACAAGCACCAGCTTTACTCAATTGGCTGCAAACTGATGACGTCTATTTACAAGCTATCTTACAATTCCCAAAAGAGTTATTTGCTAATCCTGCAGCCAATAAACATGTTTTGATTTTACAAAAGTCGGGTCAACATGCTACACAAGCAGAGCCCGTTTTATTGGCCCAAATTCCGCAATTAACCGATAAAGAAGCTAACGAAAAATTTATTGCTGAATTTGACCAGTGGTTTAAAAATAATCCCGGCTTAAAAGTTCAAGCATAGGTTGTATTTTAGCGAATGTTAAGATGCGGGTTGACCTTAGATTTAAGTTGTAAATCTTTGGCTTTCCATGGTAAAATGTTGGTTAATAAGGGTTTTGTGAAATTAACAAGACCATAAAAGGAGATATTTAAGATGGCTAAAACAATTGCGATTAATGCAGGCTCTTCTTCGTTGAAATTTCAATTAATTGAAATGCCAGAAGAAAAGGTGATTGCAAAGGGGCAAATTGAACGGATTGGACTATCAGATTCTATTTTTTCATTGAAATTTAATGGAGAAAAGTTTGAAAACATTTTAGATATCAAAAATCATGAACAAGGAATTGCCTATATGTTAGAGCAGTTCACCGAACATGGCGTTATCGAAGATATTCAAGAAATTACTGGAGTAGGTCACCGAGTGGTAGCTGGTGGAGAATGGTATAACCATTCCGTGGTTGTTGATGATGAAGTAATGACTAAGTTAGAAAAGTTGATTGACTATGCGCCACTACATCAGCCCGCAAATATCGCAGGAATTAAAACTTTCCAAAAGTTATTACCTAACGCTATTTCAGTAGCAGTTTTTGATACTGCTTTCCATCAAACGATGCCACAAGTAAATTACTTATATGGATTACCATATGAATATTACACTAAGTACGGAGCACGTAAGTATGGGGCTCACGGAACATCACATCGCTATATTTCATCACGTGCGGCTGAGATGTTAGGTAAGCCTTTGGAAGAATTAAAGATGATTACGCTTCATTTAGGAGCCGGCGCATCAATCACTGCCATTAAAGATGGAAAATCATATGATACTTCAATGGGATTTACACCCTTGGCTGGGGTGATGATGGCTACACGGACTGGCGATGTTGACCCCTCATTAGTTAGCTATATTCAAGAACGTGAAGGGTTGACGAATGATCAAATGTTAGATGTCTTAAATAAGAAGTCTGGTTTGTTGGGTGTCTCTACGATTTCTTCAGACATGCGTGATTTGCAGGCCGTAGAAGATACTAATCCACACGCAAAGTTAGCTATTGACATGTGGGAAGATCGGGTCTTACGTTATATCGGACAATACATCGTTGAAATGGGCGGTGTTGATGTTTTGGTCTTTGCTGGAGGAGTTGGTGAAAATTCACCGGAGCAACGTAAGAATATTATTGACCGTTTGCATTTTATGGGAATTCGGATGGATGATGATTTGAATGCTGATTTGCACGGAAAAGAGGCCAACTTGAGTACGGATGATTCAACTGCACAAGTTTTGGTGGTTCCAACTGATGAAGAGATTATGATTGCGCGTGATGTGGAAGCTTTAAAGTGAGCTTTATTGATGGCATCTAAACGTGGATTATCGTTGTAAGTTGGCGATGAAATATTGAAGTGGTTTGCGCTTAGTAAGCCGGTATATCACTTATAGGATTCAGTAGTTAAAGGCTTTGTGCTATGACTACTGAATTTTTAGCTTAATAACTAGTTATGGTAGCGAGCAATATATTAATTAAAAACGTGCTAGAAAGGAGTAACACAGATGTTAATTGCCAATGTAATAGTAGATGTACCAACTTTACAGACAAATCGTCCTTGGGCATACGGTATACCAAAACAATTGCAAGATGTGGTTACTCCTGGAATGCGAGTTCAGGCTCCATTTGGAAATGGAAGTCGGTTGCTTCAAGGCTTTGTGGTCAGCGTGGAAACAGATAACTTTACAGAGTTTTCCGATAAAAAATTGAAATTAATTCAAGGAGTTCTGGATTTAGAGCCAGTTTTAAATCCTGAATTAATTCAACTTGGACAGGTGATGGCTAAACAAAATTTTGCTTTTCAAATTAGCATGTTTCAAACGATGTTACCTAATTTTTTTCGCGCACGTTATGAGAAAAGTTTGGTATTGATGGAGCCCAGCAAAGTGATGGATGAGCGAGTCCATCAACTTTTTGCCGACCGGGATGAAGTGGCGTTTAATCGCGAAGAAATTCCTGACGAATTATTATCAGTCTTAAAAAGGTATCAGCAACAAAAGATTATTAAAATTCATTATCATATCAAGAACCAAGCTAAAAGCAAGTTGGTGCGGCAATTTAAAGCGCAGCAAACGGCTGAGAATTATTTGCGATTACGATCTGAATTAAAGCTTAGTGCAACGAAACAAGCGCGCATGTTAACGTATTTGAGCGAGCACAGTAACGATGAATGGCGCTTAGTTAGCGCACTAGAAAAAGAATTTAATTTTAGCAGTCAAGATGTGAAAAAAGCTGAGGAAAAAGGCTGGCTACAGACAGAGTATGTCGAAGCTTATCGTCAACCCGAAACGATGAATTTAAGTGGGTATGCTCAACCATTAACCTTGAATTTTGAACAATTTGAAGCTTATCAAACAATTCAACAAGCGCTAATTGAACAAAAAAAACGCACCTTTTTGTTGGAAGGTGTAACGGGTTCTGGTAAAACAGAGGTCTATTTACATAGTATTGCGCAGGCTTTGGAATTAGGAAAAAGTGCGATTATGTTGGTACCAGAAATCACGCTAACTCCGCAAATGGTACAGCGTGTTAAAGGCCGGTTTGGGGCCCAAGTAGCCGTTTTACATTCCGGTCTTTCTGATGGCGAACGTTATGATGAATGGCGTCGTATCAATCAAGGAACCGCCAGGGTCGTGGTTGGTGCTCGTTCAGCCATTTTTGCGCCTGTTGAGAATTTGGGCTTGATTATCATTGATGAAGAACATGAAAATTCGTATAAGCAAGATGACAATCCACGGTATCATGCCCGAGAAGTGGCTGATTGGCGGGCTGATTTTCATCAAGCAACAGTAGTTTTAGGCTCAGCGACCCCATCTTTGGAAAGTCGCGCGCGCGCCCAAAAAGGGATTTACACTTTGTTGCACTTACAACAGCGAGTTAAAAACAATTCGTTGCCACGTGCTGAAATTATTGATATGACTGAATCTTTAAAAGTAAATGGTGATGATTTATATTCTAAAAAATTAATTGAGGCAATCAAAGCACGTTTAGTTCGACATGAACAAACGGTTTTAATGTTAAACCGGCGGGGCTATGCTAATTTTATGATGTGTCGAGATTGCGGTTATGTCCCAATGTGTCCCAACTGTGATTTAGCGATGACGGTACATGCTGATACGCATCGTTTAGAGTGTCACGTCTGTGGGGCGACACAAAGTTTGCCATATGTGTGCCCACAATGCCACTCGAAACGCATTCGCCCGTTTGGAACGGGTACCCAGAAAGCGGAAATGCAACTACAAAAATTATTGCCACAAGCTAAAATTTTACGCATGGATAATGATACAACGCGGCGTAAAGGCTCAGTTGAAAAGTTATTAACGAGTTTTGGAAGGCAAGAAGCTGACATTTTAATTGGAACCCAGATGATTGCGAAAGGACTTGATTTTCCGAATGTGACGCTGGTCGGCGTTTTAAATGCTGATACAAGTTTACGGTTGCCAGATTTTAGGGCTAGTGAACGGACTTTTCAGCTTATTACTCAAGTCGCTGGTCGGGCAGGACGTGCAGATAAAGCGGGCGAGGTCTTAATTCAAACCTTTAATCCCCAGCATTATGCCATTCAATTGGCTAAAGATCAGGATTATGAACGATTTTACCAGCAGGAAATGCGTTTGCGCCATCAATGGCGCTATGCACCATATTATTATTCGATTCAGATTAAATTTGTTCATGCGGACGAGATGCAGGCAGTTCAGGCGGCAATGCAAACGGCAGAATGGTTAAAAAATCATGTCGCGGATAATACGATGATTTTTGGCCCAGCGCCCAGTGGAGTTAAAAGACTTAAAAATAAATATCATTACCAAGTGTTGATTCGATATCAACATGATGCACAGCTAGAGCAAGCCATGACACAGTTAATGGATGATGCGCAAAAATGGCAAGCAAAAGGGGTTCAAATTAGTATTGATCGTGACCCTTTGAATATTGGATAGGAGTAAGAGATGACGACAAAGATTATATTTATGGGGACACCTGTATTTGCAGTGAACATTTTAGAAGCATTGTTGCAAGAAGCAGATTATGAAGTAGTAGCCGTTTTAACGCAACCTGATCGACCAGTGGGACGGAAACATACGTTGACGCCCAGCCCGGTTAAAGCCTTAGCACAGGAGCATCAATTACCGATTTTCCAACCGACAAAATTATCTGGTTCAGCTGAAATGGACCAATTAATTGCATTGGAGCCGGATATTATGATTACCGCAGCTTACGGGCAATTTTTACCAACAAAATTGCTAAAAGCTGCTAAAATTGGTGCAATTAACGTCCATGCTTCGTTACTTCCTAAATATCGTGGAGGAGCCCCAATCCATTATGCTGTGATGAATGGTGATGATGAAACGGGAGTCTCAATTATGTACATGATTAAAGAAATGGATGCAGGAGATATTTTGTCACAAGCCCGTTTGCCAATTACTGATGCTGATACAACAGGGACCATGTTTGAAAAGCTTTCATTATTAGGACGGGATTTATTACTGCAAACCTTACCTGATTTAATTGCCGGTACGAATCAAGCCTGGCCTCAAAACCAAGCGGAAGTAACTTTTGCCCCAACGATTAAGCCAGAAGAAGAGGTGATTGACTTTAACCAACCGGCTCGGACGATTTTTAATAAAATTCGGGGATTAAATCCATTTCCGATTGCGCATACGACGATTAATGGTGTGCGGACTAAGTTAATTAGTGCTCACTTGGTAGATGAAACAAATCAAGCTGAAGCTGGAACGGTGGTTTTGAAAAATAAACATGAACTTTGGATTGCTGGAAATGATGGTCATGCGGTTGCAATTGACCAGATTCAACCAGCGGGTAAGGCGGTGATGGATATTACGGCGTATCTCAATGGTCACGCTAATTTTAATGAAGGTGATCAGGTGATTACAAATGAGTAAGGGAAAACAAAAAATTGCAGATTGGGAACAGCAAAATGCTCGGGCTTTAGCTGTTCGGACGTTAGAACAAGTCAAAAATGGAGCTTATTCTAATTTACAATTAAATCAAATTATTAAAGATTCAAAATTAGATCAACGGGATGTTAACCTCCTTACGACCCTGGTTTATGGTGTCATTCAACATCGCTTGACATTAGAATATTGGCTACAACCCTTTACTAAGGGAAAAGCTGATCCGTTCGTCCAGGAACTTTTGATGATTTCGCTTTTTCAAATGCAATATCTTGATAAAGTTCCCAATCATGCCATTTTTGATGAAGCTATTCAAATCGCGAAGCGGCGAGGACATGATGGTATTCGTAAATATGTGACGGGCATTTTGCACGCAATTGATCGCCAAGGAGTCCAAACAATGGATGCTATCAAGGATCCAGTAGAACGGCTTTCGATTGAAACATCTATTCCAATTTGGATCATTCAACAATTGAAGCAAGAGGTCGGTTTTGAGAAAACCCAGTCGATTGCGATGAGCTTAAATCAGGCGCCTAGGCAAACGGTGCGGGTTAATCGGGCTATAACAGATCCGAAGACAGCTATCGCTAGTTTAGAAGAAGAAGGCTTTATCGTTAACCCTTCACTGGTCAGTGCAGATGCGCTGGTGGTCGAGCACGGGCATGTTGCGAATTCTAATACTGCATTAGATGGTTTAGTAACCGTTCAAGATGAGGCAGCTACTTTGATGGTGCCTAATTTACAGTTACAACCAAATGCGCATGTATTGGATGCTGCGGCGGCACCAGGTGGAAAGACAACCCAAATTGCAACTTATTTAGATCCGAAGCAAGGCGGTCAGGTAGAGGCATTAGATATTCATCCTCATAAGGTGCGCTTAATTCAAGAAAATGCTCAACGGTTGCATGTTGATGCCCAAATTATGGCACAGCAATTAGATGCGCGCAATGTTGATGAACGCTTTGCAGATGCTAGTTTTGATGCGATTTTGGTCGATGCACCTTGTTCTGGCTTTGGTTTAATGCGTCGTAAACCAGAGATTAGGTATGAAAAGCAATACCAGGATAGTCAAAATTTACAAAAGATTCAATTAGCGATTTTAGAAGCAGTCGCACCAAAGCTAAAGCCGCAAGGTCGGCTAGTATACGGAACTTGTACCATTTTTGAAATTGAAAATGATGCCGTGGTACAAGCTTTCTTAAGTGAACATTCTGATTTTGAATTAGTCAAAACAAAAGGTGCTTTGACATCACCAGCTCAAACATCTGGTCAAACAAAGCTCACGCAACAAATTTATCCAGATGATTATGGTTCAGACGGATTTTTTATTGCTACCTTAAGAAAAAAACAGTAAGATTATTTTAGATAGAATTAAAGAGAGGTTAGCGTATGAGACTGGCTTTTGCAACCGACACAGGCACAGAACGAGCGGAAAATCAAGATTATGTTGATGTTTTTGTCAATCAAAAAGGATTACAATTGGCCATTGTTGCTGATGGTGTGGGCGGACAAAATGCTGGTGATGTAGCGGCAACCATGGCGGTTTCACATATTGGCAATGATTGGACTAAAACCAATTTCGATCAAGTTTCAACGGTTAGAGCATGGCTGGTTGAACAAACCATTCAAGAAAATCAAGAAATTTTGAAGACAGCCAATCGGTATAAAACACTACAGGGGATGGCAACAACCTTAGTGATTGCAGTGATTTTACCCGATGCCTTAGTGATTGCTAATTTAGGTGATTCACGGGCATACTTATTGCGGCGGGACAGTATATTACAATTAACACAGGACCATAATTTGGCGAGTGAATTACTACGCAAAGGGGCGATTACGTCTGAAGAAGCGGCTGACCATCCTGGACGGCATATGATCACTCGGCAATTAGGTGCAACTGAAGCGGCTAATCCAGATATTCAAGATATGCGGATTAAAGAAGGCGATTTATTGTTGTTAACTACTGATGGTTTAGGTAAAGCGCTGACAGATCATGAGATTATTCAGATTATTCAACAAGCAGATAGTATTTCTAAAGCCGTAGCCAGTTTAATTACAACTGCCAATCAACAAGGAACACCAGATAACGTCACAGCCTTGTTGGGAATTCAAGAAGGGGTTGGTAGCCAACATGCAAGCAAATGAGTTAATTGCCGAAAGGTATAAGATTATTGAACCTCTAGGTGAGGGGGGGATGGCCAATGTCTATCGCGCCCACGATATGATTTTGGATCGTGACGTCTCAGTCAAATTATTGCGATTGGATTTACGCGATGATAGCACGATTCGGCAACGATTTGAAAATGAAATTGCGGCTTCGACAGAATTAGTACATCCAAATATTATTCAGGTTTATGACTTTGGAGAGACTAATCAGTTACAATTTTTAGTCACTGAGTACGTCAAAGGTGAGGATTTAAAGCGTTATATTGCTAAGCACCATCCCTTGACGATTACTCGGACGTTACAAATTATGGATGATATTTTAGCTGGAGTAGCGATGGCGCATAGTCATAATATTATTCATCGTGATTTAAAACCTCAAAATATTTTAATTGACGAAGCCGGAAGAGCTAAGATTACTGATTTTGGGATTGCTTTGGCTCAATCGAGTTTAGGTTTGACCAAAACCGATGTTGCAATTGGGTCGATTCATTATATGTCGCCCGAGCAAGTTAAAGGTGGCATAGCAACGACGCGGAGTGACATTTATGCATTAGGAATCATTTTGTACGAGATGTTAGCGGGGAAGGTTCCATTTGATGCGCCGGAAGCAGTGAGTGTTGCTTTAATGCACTCTACACAACCGATGCCTTTCGTGCGTGATATTGATCCACGAATTCCACAAGCCTTAGAGAATGTGATTTTAAAAGCAACTCAAAAAAATGCAATGGATCGTTATAATTCAGTTGATGAAATGCGTGAAGATTTATCAACTGTAATGGCAGAAGATCGGATTAATGAGCCTCGTTTGGAAATGGCAGCTAAAAATGATATTTCTAATAGTACGGCAACTAAAATTATCCCAGCTTCTGTCATAGGGGCCGCTGCGGCGGTCGCTAATAAAGATGTCAAAGCAGATGGGGCAGTTAGTCCGTCTCTAATTTCTAGAAAACAAAAAGAACAAGAAAAGAAACCACAAAAGAAGCCAAAAAAGAAAATATCTAAAAAACGGCGCCGTATGATGTTCTTTGGTGGATTATTAGCTTTAATTTTAGGTATCTTTTTAATTGTGGGACTAGTTTCGTCTGATAAAGTCACTATGACGGACTTCCGAGGCTATACTGAAAAATCGGCTAAAAATTCGTTGAAGGAAGATGGCTTAAAAGTCGGTGAAGTTTATCATGTTTCCAATAAACAAATTAGTAAAGGAAAAGTAATCAAGACGGATCCTCGAGAAGGAACCAAAGTTGACAAAGGTTCTTCAGTTAATTTGTATGTTTCAACAGGTGCTAAAAAAGTCCGTTTTGGTGATTATACTGGTGAGAAGTATAGTAAAGTTGAGCATCAGCTAGAAGAAAAGGGCTTTACGGTCAAAGAAGTCCAGCAAAATAGTACAGATGTTCCTGAAGGCTATATTATTGAGCAAGATGTTGATGCAGAAACGCTGGTTAATCCTGGTGATACCACGGTAACTTTTACTGTTTCTAGGGGTCAGCAGACCATTACGGTGCCTAGTTTTCAAAATATGAGTCAAAGTCAAGTTCAAGCTTGGGCTGATAAGAATGGATTAACTGTTTCGTTTAACCAAGTTGGTTCGGATACAGTGGCGGCTGATATGGTGATTAGTCAGTCCGTGAAAGCGGGAACTAAAGTAACGTTTGCGACCGTTATTACGGTTACTATTTCAACCGGTTCTAACGATGTAACCGTACCTGATTTTGGTGGAAAAACCTTAAGTGACGTTCAAAGTTGGGCTAAGAAAAATGGAATTAATGTTCAACCGAAAACGGACGTAACGTCTTCAGCCGAAAAAGGTAAGATTACGAGCCAAAGCGTTTCGGCCGGTGATAAGATGCAAAAGGGGAATACCATTACAGTAACTGTTTCGGCTGGAACTGGAAATAGTCATAGTGGTGATGATAATAACGCGGATGGTCATTCCTAAAAATGGATTATAAAAAACAAGGCTGTGAAGTTGACGTATATAGTATCAATTAAAATTCATGTTCTGCTAATAGATCTAGTAGGACATGAATTTTTTAATGTTAAAAGATGCTGCTATTAATCTAGCCCACAGGTTATGCTTGTTTTGATACGCGAGCTTAGGTTACAATGAGAGAAAACTTTAAGACAAGGGGAAAGAATGACGAATTATCATGGACAAATACATTTATCATTAGCCGGTTTTTACGATGTTTTAACAGATGATGGATTAATGTATCGCACACGGGCGCGGGGTAATTTTCGAAAGAAGGGCCAGACCCCATTAGTAGGGGATTTTGTGACCTTTACGGCGGATAATCAAATAGAAGGTTATATTTTAGAAATTGACTCACGGCGGAATAGCTTGGTACGGCCACCGGTGGCAAATATTGATCAGGCTGTTTTGGTCACGGCGGTGAGGTTGCCTGACTTTTCGACTAATTTATTAGATCGTCAATTGGTGACTTTGGAAAGTGATGATATCGAACCAATTATTTATTTCACTAAAACCGACTTACTAACGGAAGCTGAATTGCATCAATTTGAAAAATTATCAGATGGGTATCGGCGAGCTGGTTACCAAGTTATTTTACCTCAAACAGCGTTTGATCAAGCGAGTCTAACCGAAATTAGGAATGAGTTAGATCATGGCTTAAATGTTGTTATGGGTCAAACGGGAGCTGGTAAATCAACTTTGTTAAATCACTTAGATCCTGAGTTACAATTGAAAACGGGAGAAGTTTCACAAGCGTTGAGTCGTGGTAAACATACAACGCGCCAAGTGGGACTGGTTTCGTTAGGTCAGGGTTGGGTTGCTGACACGCCTGGATTTTCGACGTTTGATGTTTTTAAAATGCCTTCGCGGGAATTGACCTTGTATTTTCGGGAAATTAATCAAATTTCAAAAGGTTGTCGTTTCCGGGGATGCCAACATTTAAATGAGCCTGGATGCGCGGTTAAAGCAGCTGTAGCAGATGGTGAAATTATGGAATCACGTTATGACAACTATAAATTATTTTATGATTTGATTGAAGGCCGACGTCCGGTATATAATAAACATGATAAGAAGCATTAGTGCTTAATATAACAATCATAGAAATGAGGAAATTATGGCAATTAAAGTAGCACCATCAATTTTAGCAGCAGATTATTTGAATTTGGAAGCCGATGTTAAGACGGTTGAGGACGCTGGAGCAGAATATTTGCACATCGATGTGATGGACGGAATGTTTGTTCCATCCATCTCATATGGTCCTGGATGGGTGAAAGCTTTGAAAGCCAAGACAAACATGGTTTTGGACGTTCACTTGATGGTTGAACAACCAGAACGTTATGTTGATGATTTTGCCAAGGCCGGGGCTGATATTTTGGGAGTGCACTATGAAGCCACTCAACATTTGCACCGCGCTTTGCAACAAATTAATGAGCATGGAATTAAGTCAGAAGTCGTGATTAACCCTGGAACCCCAGTTTCAGCGATTGAACCAGTTTTGTATATGGTAGATCAAGTTTTGGTTATGACGGTTAACCCTGGTTTTGGTGGACAAAAGTTCTTGCCTGAAACAGTTAAGAAAATTGAGCAATTAGCAGCTTTGAAGCAAGCCAATGGATATGACTTTGATATTGAAATTGACGGTGGAGCCAACGATGAGACTACTAAGTTAGCTTATGATGCTGGAGCAACCGTGGCTGTGGCTGGTTCATATGTTTATGATAAAGTTGATCCGGCTGCTAAGGTGGCTCGTTTGAAGGAAGTTACGGCTTAAAAAATGGCACATACGGTATTACCGCAAGATCGAATGCGAATTCTCTTGGGCGGGCCACATTCTGAGTGGCCAGATGAATTGAAAAATGGTGAATTATCAGGGCCTTGGGCAGCAGCAGATCGGGGAACAATTGATTTGATTACGCTAAATCAGCCACCGATTTTTGCGATTGGCGATTTTGATTCAATTAGTCCGGCTGAACGGCAAAAAATTGAGCAGGTAGTACCAACGGTTGTCCAAAAATTTGAACAAATTTCAACCGATACTCAAGCGCTTCTTAAAGCTGTTGATCAGCGATTTTCCCCAAAGTGGATAGAAATTTATGGGGCGACGGGCGGCCGAGCAGATCACGCGTTAGGGAATATATGGATGTTTATTGAGCCAGATTTTCGGGAACTTGCGCAACGAGTGGTGCTTATTGATCGAAATAATGAAATTCGCTTTTATTTACCAGGTAGTTATACAATTCAACGTAATCCTGAGTTGCGTTATTTAGGGTTTGCTGCCTTGGAACCGGTGGTAAATTTAGAGTTGCCTGATGAAAAATATCCTTTGCAGTGGTCTGGTGGTCCTAAAATCTGGGGTTCAAATGAATTTAATGGAAGTCACAATCATTTTTCTTTTGAGCAAGGAATGATTGCTGTCATCCAGTCCAAAGACGTTAAAAAAGCATGAAAAGCCTAAAAAATTGATGTAAAGTAAAAATACTTTACAGAAACACTTGCATATTGGGTGGGGCTTTGATAATATAATTAAAGTAAATAAAAGCACTGAAATAATGAGCTTAAGATGGGAGGGTCACATCATGGCAGTTGATGCAGTCAACGGAAAGCGTACACGCTTTGGAAACCAACGTTCACACGCTCTTAACTCAAGCCGCCGTAGCTGGAAGCCAAACTTGCAAAAGGTTACCGTTAAGATTAACGGTTCAGCCCCTAAGAAAGTTTACTTGTCAGCCCGTACTTTGAAGGCTGGGTTGAAGAACGGTTCAATTGAACGCGTTTAAAATTCATAGAAAAGGGTAGTCAACTTATAGTCGACTACTTTTTTTATATTTTAGTGATAAGTATTGAGATACAAAAAGGCTTGACGGGGCGCTTAACGAAATATTACGCTTTTTAAATTATTTCGAAGCTCAAACTTTGTTGTACAGTTGGGCTTTGTGCGTTATAATTCTCCATATGATTTGAACGTATCTTTTTAAATTTATTAAAAATGCGGTAGAATATGTAGAAGGCTCTTTGCGTTAAGTAGAATTTTCATAGGGCTAAAATTAAAAATACAATTATTGATTTAGAGGAGGGTGTTGGACATGGCAGTTAAAATTCAAACCGAACAAGGCATGGTTCAAATTGAGAACGATGTAATTTCCAAAATTGTTGGTGGAGCAGCCACTGATAATTATGGTGTTGTTGGAATGGCGAGCCAGACGCCTGTACGAGATGGAATTAATCAAGCTTTGAGCGGTGATAATTATGGCCGTGGCGTTGTCGTACGTGAGATTGAAAATGGAATTGCAGTGGACGTTTATATTATTGTCGGATATGGCATGAAAATTTCAGAAATTTCAAAAAGTGTCCAAGCTCGTGTTAAGAATGATTTGAGCAGTATGTTGGGCGTTGTCGCTGATGAAGTTAATGTTATCGTACAGGGTGTACGAATCTTGGGCGAATAAGACGCGTAAATGGCGGAGGATTAAAAACTGTGGAAGTTGTAACGGAAATTACCAATGTTGAATTTGGCAAAATGATTAATGCGGCAGCAAGTGCCTTGCAAAACAATGCTGAAAAAATTAATAAGTTGAATGTTTTCCCAGTCCCAGATGGTGACACGGGAACGAATATGACTTTGTCAATGGCTTCAGGAGCTGAATATGAACGTGATGAGGTTGATACACGACTAGGCGTTTTAGCTAAAGCAACGTCAAAAGGGCTCTTAATGGGCGCACGTGGAAATTCGGGAGTGATTTTATCACAAATCTTCCGAGGATTTGCTTCGGCAGTTAAAGACGAAGATGTTTTGACAGCTCGGACTTTTGCAAATGGTTTAATGGGTGGAGCTGAAACAGCTTATAAAGCGGTGATGAAGCCCACCGAGGGAACGATTTTAACCGTTATTCGTGAAGCGGCAACGGCTGCCAATAATACGGCAAAAGAGTCTGATGACGTCGTGACGGTAGCTAAAGCGGCCTACGATGCGGCTGAAGTAGCCTTAGCTTCAACACCCGATCTATTGCCGGTCTTAAAAGAGGTTGGCGTAGTTGATTCTGGTGGTCAAGGATTGGTCATCGTCTTAGAAGCTTTTTATGCAGTCTTATCTGGTCAAGAAACTAATCATGATACCGTTGATAATGCTGGCTTAGAAGCTATGATCAAAGAAATGCACAACACTGGGGTTCAAGGTGAATTGAATCCTGAAAATATTAAATATGGATACTGTACTGAAATGATGGTTGATCTTGGTGTTGGAACGACTTATGACACTGATTTTGATTATGATACATTTTATGCATATTTAGCTGAACTAGGTGACTCATTGTTAGTTATTAATGATGACGAAGTAGTCAAAGTGCATGTGCACACGGAACACCCCGGAAAAGTCTTTGAATGGGGCCTTAAGTTTGGGTCATTACGTAAAACGAAAGTTGATAATATGCGTAATCAACAAGCTGAAGCATCAAAAGAAGCTGAAACTGCAAAGAAAAATGAGCAGTCAGTTCAAATCGAGCGTGCCATTATTGCGATTGCCACTGGAACAGGGGTACAAAATCTCTTTCAATCATCTGGGGCCAATATCATTATTGATGCCACGCAAGCACCGTCAACGTCCGATATTGTAGAAGCAATTCAAAAGAGTGGGGCTAAAGAAGTTTTGATTATGCCAAATGATTCAAATATCTTTATGGCCGCTGAACAAGCTAAGAGCATGGTCGATGTACCAGTCGAAATTATTAAGACGCGGACCATTCCACAAGGATTAACCGCGTTATTGGTTGGATATAATCCAGATGCAGATTTGACGACGAATGCTGCTACCATGACTGATGCGATGGGCAATGTTAAGTCAGGTTCAATCACAACTTCAGTGCGGGATACGACTATGAAAGGCTTGAATATTCATAGTGGAGATGCAATTGGAATTTTTGATGGCGATATCGTGGTTTCAGAGCCAGATGCAGACATCCTAGGTGCAGCGGAAGCTTTGTTGAAGAAGATGTTAACTGAAGAAGATGAAATGGTTACTATCATCTATGGTGAAGACGGTAATGAGAAGTTAGCCAACCAATTGGCAGAAATTGTCACTAATCTAGATGATGATATTGATGTTGACATCCAAAAAGGGAATCAACCACTCTATCCAATCTATATTGCAGTTGAATAATGTATTAATTAATCCAGTTCATGGATTTTTTAGTGAGTATCTTTGTCATTTTAAAGGGTACTCATTTTTTATTTTTTATAAATGTTGATCGATTTAATAAAAGGCATCGCTTGCGATTTAAGGGCTGTGATATAATAAAACAAATATAGTTTTACTGAACTATGGAGGAGAATAATCATGAACTGGAAAGAAAATTATGAATTGTGGCAAAATAAGCCAGATTTACCAGCTGATTTAAAAGAAGACTTAAATAATTTAAAAACTGATGCAGAAAAAGAAGATGCTTTTTATACCCCACTAAGTTTTGGAACCGCTGGGATGCGCGGCATTTTAGGGGCCGGTATTAATCGGATGAATATTTATACGGTGCGGCAAGCAACAGAAGGTTTAGCGCGTTTGATGGATTCATTTAATGATGAAGCAATCAAGCAGCGTGGAGTAGTGATTTCATATGATTCGCGCCACTATTCTCGGGTCTTTGCGCAAGAAGCAGGAAAAGTTTTAGGTTCCCATGGCATTAAAGCTTATGTTTTTGATGCTTTGCGACCAACGCCAGAATTATCATTTGCAGTCCGGCACTTAGGAACTTATGCTGGAATTATGATTACAGCATCACATAACCCAAAGAATTATAATGGTTATAAAATTTATGGTGAAGATGGTGGACAGATGCCACCAAAGGAATCAGATATCATTACCAATGAAATTCGTCAAGCTGACATGTTTGCAGTACCAGTTGCTGAAATGACGTCTTTGCAACAAGCTGGTTTGTATCAAGTGGTGGGGGATGAAATCGATCAAGCTTACCTTAAAAATGTACAGACCGTTTCAATTAATCATGAGCTAATTGAAACAGTAGGACGCGATATGAAGTTGGTTTATTCACCATTACATGGAACGGGTGCTGCCATTGCTGGACCAGCTTTGGAAAAGGCTGGCTTTAAAAATGTGACGATGGTTCCCGAACAAAAGGAACCCAATGGTGATTTTCCAACGGTTAAATTGCCTAATCCGGAAGATCCTAAGGCCCTGGCAATGGGGATTGATTTAGCTAAAGCCAACGGGGCTGATGTGGTGATTGCGGTTGATCCAGATGCTGACCGGATGGGGACGGCGGTACGCCAACCTTCTGGTGAGTATGTTTTGTTGACTGGTAACCAAATTGGAGCCGTTATGATGCATTACATTCTTACAGCAAATCAAGCTGCTCATAGCTTGCCAGCTAATGGGGTCTTGGTAAAGTCAATTGTATCTTCAGAATTTGCGGCTGATATCGCCCAAAGCTTTGGGGTTCAGACGATTAACGTTTTGACCGGCTTTAAATATATCGCCGAACAAATTAAAGAATACGAGACGACACGCGCACATACCTTCCTCTTTGGCTTTGAAGAATCATATGGCTATTTAGTTAAACCATTTGCGCGCGATAAGGATTCAATTCAAGCGACCGTCTTAATGGCCGAAGTGGCGGCTTATTATAAGTCATTAGGTAAGACAGTTTATGATGGTGTGCAAGAATTGTTTGAAAAGTATGGTTACTTCGCAGAAAATACGCAATCATTAACTTTTGACGGCGTTGATGGGAAGGATCGTATTGAAAAGATAATTGCTAATTTCCGCGAGAATATGCCAGTTGCATTTGGCGGGATCAAGGTAGAGAGCTTGCAAGACTTTGCTCGGTCAACTGAATTAAACCTTTTGACACAAAAAATGACATCAATGACTTTGCCTAAGGCAGAAGTATTGAAATATTGGCTAAGCGATGGTTCATGGGTGGCTGTTCGTCCTTCTGGAACGGAGCCTAAAATTAAGTTCTACGTGGGAACTAAGGGCGCCACTGCAGAACAAGCGGCTGAGAAATTGGCGGCCATTCAAGCCACAATTCAAGAATACATTGATTAAACAGTAAAGCGATTAGAAAGGGTGAATGCTTATGTGGATATTTTTAGGAATTATCGTAGTCTTAGTTATTATATATGTAGTGATTTATAATGGATTAGTGGCTGCTCGGATGCATACGCAAGAAGCGTGGTCACAGATTGATGTACAATTAAAGCGGCGGAATGATTTAATCCCAAACTTGTTGGAAACGGTGAAGGGTTATGCTAAGTATGAGCAATCAACTTTGCAAAAAGTCGTTGGATTGCGGAATCAATTGATGACGGTATCAGATGATGATCCACAAGCCAAAATGGAAATTTCAAATCAATTGTCGAATTCTTTGAAATCAATTTTTGCTTTATCCGAAGCATATCCGGATTTAAAAGCCAATCAACAATATCAACAGTTAATGGAAGAATTGACGAATACGGAAAATAAGATTGCTTATTCACGTCAATTATTTAATACAACAACGGCAAATTATAATTCTAAGTTACAAATGTTCCCGACATCAATTGTGGCTAATTTAAGTCATTTTAAGCCAGCTGTCTTTTTAGAAACACCGGAAGCTGAAAAAAGTGTGCCCAAAGTCTCATTTGATGATTAAGGTTAGTAAGGAGTGAGACATGCTATTTGAACAGATTACCAAAAATAAGCGTAAAACCGTTGGACTCTTTTTGGTGTTTTTCTTCTTTGTGGGTCTCGTAGGAGCTGCCTTAGGGTACTTTATGTGGCGTTCAGCATCGATGGGGTTATTAATCGCAATAGTTTTGGGTCTGATTTATGGAGTATACGTTTTTAGTCAGTCGACTGATATCGTTATGCAAATGAATCATGCTCAGGAAGTTAGCGGTCCCGCTGAGGCACCAGAATTATGGCATGTTGTTGAAGATATGGCTTTAGTGGCGCAGGTGCCAATGCCGCGGGTCTTTATTATTGATGATCCATCCCCAAATGCTTTTGCGACGGGGAATAATCCCAACCAAGCGGCAGTCGCTGCCACTCGAGGAATCTTAGAAACGCTAAATCGTAATGAATTGGAAGGTGTCATGGCCCATGAAATGACTCATGTTCGAAATTATGATATTCGAGTTCAGACTTTAGCAGTTGCTTTGACTTCTTTGATCTCTTTGCTCGCTAATTTTGGGACGAACTTCATGTTTTGGGGAAGTGGTAGCCGGCGTGATGATGACAATAACGCGACGAACATCGTTGGAGTGGTAGTCTCTTTACTTGTTTTGGTCCTCGCCCCTATGGTTGCGACGATGGTACAGTTGGCTATTTCAAGGAATCGCGAATTTTTGGCGGACGCAGGTGCGGTCGAGCTAACTCGTAATCCGCAAGCCTTGATTCAGGCTTTGCAAAAGATTTCGCAGAGTCAGCCGATGGAGGAAGAGAATGTCGCACCTTCCAGTGCGGGTCTTTATATTAGCAATCCTTTGTCTGCTGAAAATATGAATAAGCTCTTTGCCACACACCCGCCGGTTGAAGACCGAATTGCCGCATTGGGAAAGATGTAATGGTTTTGAATTATTGTAGAATGGCAATTTAGCATGCATCATTCCAAGCTTAATAAGCTTCAACGAATATTTAAGCATCATCAGAGTATTTTTATGATGGTGCTTTTTTACTTTAAGGTATAAGATAGTCACTGTGAAAAAATTTGAAAAACGTTAATTTGATCCAGATTGAATAATTTGCAATCATTAATATAGATATAAGGACAGTAGTTATGATGGGGCGCGAAGAATACAACAAGATTATGAAAAAGATTAGTGCGGCTGGTGTGACTGAACCTAGCTTAGCCCGTGTCGGCATGCTCCGAGAAGTTTTGTCGTGGATGGGTAATCCGGATAAGAGTTTACGGATTATTTATGTTGCGGGAACAAATGGTCGTGGATCAACTGGTGCTATTTTAACCCGGGTTTTATCGGAGAGCAATTATCGGATTGGCCACTTTTCATCACAAGCCGTAAAAGATGATTTACAGATGATTACGGTCAATGAGAAAGCAATTACGACGGATGAAGTCGTCAAAATTGTTAACGATGTTATTACACAGATTAAGCGCCATGGTGGTGACTTTTCGGTATTGTCGCGGTTTGAATGGTGGGTTTTAATTGCTTTGATTTATTTTGATCGTCAAAATTTACATTTTGTTGTTTTTGAAGCTGGTCACGCTGGCGACTTAGATGCGACCCGGGTAATTGCTCATCCGTTTATTGTGGCGTTCACAAAAATTTCGGTTGACAATGTGCTCCAAACAGGTCAAAGTTTAACTCATGTAGCCGAAGAAAAAAGTAAAATTATTAAGCCTGGGTCGATTGTAGTTAGTTACCCTGGACAAGAGGCAGTCGCCTTTAAAATTTTAAAAAAGCGAGCTGAGCAAGTTGGCGCAATCTGGAACCCAGCCAAAGTACCGAAAATTACGGTTTTATCGAGTTCACCTAAAGGATTGCGGCTCAATATTGATGATCTGCCAGATTTGTATCTTTCATTAACCGGTAATTACCAAGCTTATAATTTAAGTACGGTGCTACAGATTATTGGTGTTTTAAGGAAAAAAGGATTTTGGTTATCCAATGATCGAATTGCCACAGCTTTAGCACATGTTTCAATTCCCGGGCGGATGGAATTTAATGCACAACGCAATGTGTTATATGATGGTGCTGATACGCCAGCCGGCATTAGTGGTTTAATTGATTCGATTAAAGCTTGGCATTTGCCTTTCAAGCCAGTCTTTGTACTAGGCGTATTAGATAATAAAAACGCTCATGACATGATTGATTTGGTGGCGGATGTGGCTTCAACTATCATTGCGGTGACGCCAAATAGTAAGGACGCAATGACAGCTGATGCCTTAGCTTCTTATTGTGTGCACAATACAGACTTGGATATTGAGATTGCCGATGATCCCAGTGCGGCGGTGCAGTTAGCCCGGCATTATCGAGAATCATCGCACGCTTTGGTTGTGGTAACGGGATCATTTTATACTTTGCAAGCAATCGGAACGAACGAAAAGGAATAACTAATGGGTTTAAAAGCAAATCAAATTACTAATTTATTACAATCAGAAGGTCTTTTAAGGCAAAATGTTACCAACGACCAGCCTGAATTAGTGCTGACAGGTGTTAGCTATAATTCACAAGCGGTGCAACCAGGCGATTTGTTCTTTATTAAAGGAAATTTTAAAGCTAAATATTTGGAACAAGCAATGGCTAAAGGAGCCGCTGGAGTGGTTGCTCCTATTGAGAAAGCTTTGGATTTAGCGGTACCAGTTTGGTATGTGGATGATACTTTAGCTGCTATGAGTATTGTGGGGATGGCTTTTTATGATTATCCGCAAAACGCCTTGAAATTAGTGGGGGTTACTGGAACTAAAGGGAAGACTTCAACTGCTTACATGATGTATTCGATATTGGATACATCGACTGGCCATAAGACGGCCCTGTCCTCAACGATTAGCCAAATTACGGGCCCTAATCCTAAACATCATTATCGGTCAAGCTTGACTACGCCAGAATCGATTGATTTGTTTAAATTAATGCGAGAAGCGGTTGATAATGGAATGACACATATGGTGATGGAAGTTTCTTCACAGGCGTTTAAGATGCGACGCGTTTACGGTTTACGGTATGATGTAGGAATCTTTTTAAATATTTCACCAGATCATATTGGTGAAAATGAGCATCCAACTTTTGCGGATTATTTAGCGCATAAGTTGATGTTAATTGATCATTCTGATCAAGTGGTTTTGAATGTCGAGAGCGACCATTTTGGTGAAATTATGGAACGTGCTGAGGATATGTTGCCACGGGATGGGATTTGGTTATATGGGCAAACATTTGAAGAAAATTGGAGTGATGTAGCCTATCAAACAAAATATGCTGATTTACAAGGATCACAATTTGAGCTTGTAACACAGGATGAACAAGGAAAGCGCTTGGGGATTGAGGCCAGCTATCAGTTAGACTTGCCTGGTGATTTTAACGAAAGCAATGCAACCGCTGCGGCAATTGCTAGTCGCCTAGTTGGAGCGGATGTGGCAGCGATTCAAACAGGTTTGAGTGAAGTTAAGATTCCTGGTCGGATGCAAATTTTTAATACACAAAAGCATGGAACAATCTATGTGGATTATGCGCATAACTATGCATCTATTGCGGCGTTATTGCAGTTTATCCGTTCGAATGAAACCGTGAAGAAATTACGCATTGTAGTCGGAGCGCCCGGTAATAAGGGTGTTTCTAGACGCCCAGGCATTGGACAAGCCATTAGCGAAGCTGCTGATGTTGCATATTTAACGGCCGACGATCCTCAATATGAAGATCCCTCCGGCATTGCGGATGAAATTCAAGCTGCTATTGTTAACCCCCAGGTCGAAGTTATGCGAGAGATGGATCGTGCTAAGGCGATTAAGTTAGCCATTACGGCTTCTCAGCCTGATGATGTCGTTGTTTTAGCAGCGAAAGGCTTAGATGAGTATCAGAAAATAAATGGTGTTAATACTCCATATGCCAATGATTGGGAGATTGCGCAAGAAATCGTTACCGACCTAGAAAGTTAGTGTTTTTTTTGGTATAATGGATTAAGTTTGATTTGAATGTTTATGCAAAATAAGAAGGAGAATTACCAATGGCTAAAAAAGAACCGATGATTAATACATCCGAATTTGATATTGGTGATTACGTTGAAGCACCTGCTTTTGCTAACTTTGAACATGATTTTAAAGGAATTGTCGAAAAGGTTTATGAGCATGCATTATTGGTGATGATTACGGATAATGATCCAAGTGATGAAGCAACGGTCGTGGAATACAATCGGCGTGCCATTACCCGGATGTCAGATACTAAAATCTTAGTAAAGACGGATAACCCGGCCCCTCGTGAAGTACCAGTCGAAGATGAGGCACCAACCAAGGATGAAAAAACAGCTTCTAAAACAGCAATTGTCAAAGATGATGAATAAGTGAAGCAGGAGGGTCAGAATATGGACTATAAAAAACAAGTGGCAGCGACCTTAAAACAGGCGGAGCCCGAACTAGATGAGCAAATTTTGATTGACAAGATTGAAGTTCCAAAAGATTCAAGTAAAGGGGACTATGCTTTCCCAACTTTTATTTTAGCTAAACAATTAAAGAAGGCTCCAAATATTATCGCCGTTGACTTGGTGGAGAAGATTGACCAAACTGGCTTTAAGAAGATTGAAGCAGTGGGACCGTATATCAACTTTTTTATGGATCCTAAAACCGCTGGAAGCCAAATTTTAGCTAAAGTTTTGCAAACTGAAAATTATGGTCACAACACTGATGGTGAAGCTGGACATGTGACGATTGATATGTCATCGCCAAACATTGCTAAACCAATGTCAATGGGACACCTTCGTTCAACCGTTATTGGAAACTCATTAGCAGAAATTTCATCTGCTAATGGTTACCAACCAATTAAGATTAATCATTTAGGTGATTGGGGAACTCAGTTTGGTAAGTTGATCGTTGCTTATAAGCGTTGGGGATCAGAAGAAGCGGTGAAAGCCGATCCAATTAATACTTTGGTTAAATATTACGTGCAATTCCACGCTGAAGCCGAGAAGCTTCCTGAGTTAAATGATGAAGGCCGGATGTGGTTTAAGAAGCTAGAAGA
The DNA here is from genome assembly GCF_001438705.1 of Weissella kandleri. Taxonomy (GTDB): domain Bacteria; phylum Bacillota; class Bacilli; order Lactobacillales; family Lactobacillaceae; genus Weissella; species Weissella kandleri. Next base: position 104,072 of record NZ_JQBP01000003.1, on the reverse strand, counting down.
CGGTGATGAAGAAGCCATCCAACTGTGGCAATGGTTCCGGGATGAATCATTGAAGGAATTTATGGATCTTTACGATACATTAGATATCCAATTTGATTCTTTCAATGGTGAGGCTTTCTACAATGATAAGATGGACAGTGTTGTTGAGAAGTTAGAGCAAGAGCACAAACTAGTAAAATCACAAGGTGCTCAAATTGTGAACTTGGAAGCTTACGGTTTGAATCCAGCGATGATTAAGCGAAGCGATGGTGCCACGCTGTATATGACGCGTGATTTGGCTGCTGCCACGTACCGGAAGAAGACGTACAATTTCGTTAAATCTTTGTATGTGGTTGGTGGTGAGCAACGTGAGCACTTTGAGCAATTGAAGGCCATTTTGAATGAGATGGGTTACGCTTGGGCTGATGATATTGAACACATTTCATTTGGAATGATTACGGTTGATGGAAAGAAACTCTCAACGCGTTCAGGACGGATTATTTTGTTAAAGGATGTTTTAGCTGATTCAGAGAAGTTGGCTTTGGAACAAATTAATGAAAAGAACCCTGATTTGGCCAATAAAGAGCGGACTGCCCATGAAGTTGGAACCGGAGCGGTGGTCTTCCATGATTTGATGAACGACCGGACTTTGAACTTTGACTTTAAGTTGGAAGAAGTGGTGCGTTTTGAAGGTGATACCGGACCATACGTTCAATATGCCAATGCACGAGCACACTCAATCTTGCGGAAGGCTGATCAAGAAATTGACGAAAATCAGTTGGAGATTAGTGACGAACAAGTCTGGGAGACTGAAAAGCTCCTTGGCGAATTCGAAAATGTGATTCGCCGGGCTTGGCGCGATCGCGAACCATCAGTTGTGGCTAAATATGCTTTGAACCTAGCACGGACATTTAATAAGTACTATGCTAATTCTAAAATCTTAGCTGATGATGCCGAATTGAATGCACGTTTGGCTTTGGTTCAAGCGGTTTCAAACACTTTGACTGAGGCATTACGTCTCTTAGGAGTGTCAGCGCCTGTTGAAATGTAAAATAGCTTAGTTGTGGCAAAGATTTCAAAAAGAGCTTGACGAATAAAAGATAGAAGGGTATTGTTAATAACAATATTTCAATTATTTTAGTCGTTAACGTGTTTTGCCACAGACTATGAAAACATAATTTGATTGCTTTTTTAGAGTAATTTAAAATTATATTAGTTAGCGACGTAAAGGCTTTTCTTTACGTCGTTTTCTTCTTTCATGCGCCTTTGGTATTAATACTTAAAGGCGCTATTTTATTTTTAAGGAGTGCATTGTGTTAGAAAAATTTTTCAAATTATCAGAAAATAATACATCGGTTCGCACTGAAATTACAGCAGGCTTAACAACTTTCATTGCCATGGGATATATTATCTTTTTAAACCCATCCGTCTTGTCAATGACGGGGATGCCGTCACAAGGGGTATTTTTAGCCACGATTTTAACGATTGTGACGGGGACCTTAATTACGGGACTTTTTGCGAACTTACCATATGCCATTGGACCATCAATTGGGATGCAGGCCATGTTTACATATACGATTGTGTTTGGCCTAGGCTTTACTTGGCAACAAGCTTTGGGGATGGTCTTTTTAGTTGGGTTAGTCGATGTGGTTATTACATTAACTAAATTACGAGCTTCGATTGTGAAAGCCATTCCGGTACAATTAAAGCATGCAATTGCTGCTGGAATTGGATTGTTCATTGCTTATATTGGCTTAAAAAATGCTGGATTCATTAATTTCATCGTAGGTGGTGAAAATATTGAGACTTTAAATAATCATGCTTTCAATCCAGCGGATAAGGCTGGCCAAATTAATACTTTGTTGGCCAATGGTGGAACGACACCAACTTTAGCGAACTTCAATACGGCCCCGGTTTTACTAGCATTGCTTGGCTTTTTAATTTTAGTTGTACTAGTGATTAAAAATGTGCGTGGAGCCTATCTATTATCAGTATTGATTACAACCGTGATTGGGATTCCCATGGGCGTCACTAATTTACATGTTGATATTGCAAATTCATTTTCAATGACTTTCCATGACTTCCAAACAGTTTTCGGCGCAGCCTTGGGGAAGGATGGATTATGGTCAATGTTTACCACTCCAAAGCAAATTTTGGTTGTGATTTTAACGGTCTTCTCAATGGGGTTGTCAGGTTTGTTTGATGCAATTGGAACCTTTATTGGAACTGGAATGACGACTGGAATTTTCTCAAAGAAAGATCAAAAAGAATTTGAAGAAGGTAAAGGCTTTAAGTCAAAGATGGATCGTGGCTTGGTTGCTGATACTTTTGCGACGATGTTAGCCGGGATGTATGGAAGCTCAAATACAACGACCTTTATTGAATCTGCGGCTGGTATTAATGCTGGTGGTCGGACCGGATTGACGTCGGTGGTGGTTGCCATTGGCTTCATCTTTTCAATTGTGGCTGCCCCATTGGTGGGGGTTGTACCTTCAGCTGCTACGGCGCCAATTTTAATCGTGGTTGGAATTTCAATGATGAATGAGTTCAAAGCTATTGATTGGAATGACATTGAAGTTGCCATCCCAGCGTTCTTTACATCCGCCTTTATGGCCTTGTCATATTCGATTTCATATGGAATTGCTGCTGGCTTTATTCTATTTATCGTTGTGAAGTTAGCTCGGCATAAGCGTCATGAGATTACGCCGGTATTGTGGGTAATTGCATTGCTCTTTATGTTAAATTTCGTAGCGATGGCAATTGGCTAAGCCACTAGTATCCAAGCATTGAATGAGAATTCAATGCTTTTTTTGTTAAGTGAGGAAGCATTGTTGCATTAATTTTTTCTGATCGCAAAAAATGCTAAACTATTAAGAGAATAAAGCTTTGCGGAAGGATGTGAAAAAATGGAGGAAGAAACTAATACCATGGGCGCAGCGCCTATCCCATTAGAAAATTCCGTGGAAGAATTGAGCGGAGTAGGTGAGAAGCGTTTGCTCGGGTTACATCATTTATCTATCTTCACGATTGAAGACTTATTAATGAAATTTCCATTGCGATATAGTGATTTGGCGACAAAGCTACCATCTGAAACAGGTGACGGCGAAAAGGTTACGTTTAAAGGCATGGTTTCTTCAGCCCCAGTTTTATCGCGATTTGGTTATAAAAAAACGCGGTTAAATTTTCGGCTTTTAGTTGAACATGATAATATTGCGGTGACTTTTTTCAATCAACCGTGGTTGCAAAAGAAACTGGATTTAGAACAAGAGGTCGCGGTCTATGGGACTTATGAAAAAAGTAAACAAACTCTGAGTGGGATTAAAATTTTATTACCTGATCAGGTCGATGAAATGGAAGCTATTTATCCCGCTTCCAAAGAAATTCAACAACGGACGTTAAAAAGTTTAATAGAGCAAGCGTTAGGCAAATATCAAGATGATTTAGTGAACCTAATTCCAGAATCAATTCGAGCTCAATATAAATTGTTGTCACGTAAAGCGATGTTTTTTGGAATGCACTTTCCGCAATCTTTGATTGAGGCGCAAAATGCACGGCGCACGGCTTCGTTTGAAGAATTTTTTATTTTTCAAATGCGGATGCAGCTATTAAAGTTAATGGATCAAAATCATCAAGGGCGCGCAATCGTCTTTGATAATCCACGTTTGAAAGCTTTCATTCAAACGTTACCTTTTGAATTAACGGATGCTCAAAAAAAGGTGGTCAATGAAATTGTTGCTGACATGCGCCGCCCTAAGCATATGAATCGTTTGTTGCAGGGCGACGTAGGTTCGGGTAAAACGGTGGTAGCAGCTTTAGCGATTTATGCCGCATTTACGGCCGGCATGCAAGCGGCGCTGATGGCCCCAACGGAAATTCTAGCACAACAGCATGCCAAAACATTAGGGGACTTTTTTGACCCGGCAGAAGTGCGCGTTGAATTGTTGACGGGTTCGACGAAGGCGGCAGCCAGACGGCAAATATTAGCTGATTTGGCAGATGGATCAATTGATTTGTTGATTGGAACCCATGCGTTAATTCAAGACGATATCGTCTTTCATAATTTAGGCTTGGCAATTATTGATGAGCAGCATCGTTTTGGGGTTAAACAGCGAGCTAAGTTACGTGAAATTGGGATGAATCCCGATATCTTAGCAATGACGGCGACCCCGATTCCGCGAACGTTGGCGATTACGAGTTATGGAGAGATGGATATTTCAGTGATTGATCAATTACCAAAGGGACGTCAGCCGATTCAGACCCGTTGGTTGCGGGGGAATGCCTTAGAGCAAGTGGTCAAGTTTATCTTGCAGCAATTAGAAACAGGCGCGCAAGCTTACGTGGTCACGCCTTTAATTGAAGAGTCTGAAGCGCTAGATGTCCAAAATGCTCACGCGGTGTATGAAGAGTTACAAAAGTATTTTATGCCGCAATATCAAGTTGGGCTGCTCCATGGTCGGATGAATAATCAAGAAAAAGATGCTGTGATGAGCCAATTTAAATCCAACCAATTTCAAGTTTTGGTGGCCACGACCGTTATTGAAGTGGGCGTTGACGTGCCCAATGCGAGCGTTATGATGATTTTGGACGCGGATCGTTTTGGCTTGGCTCAGTTACACCAATTGCGTGGCCGCGTCGGACGTGGATCACGCGCATCGTATGCTTTCTTAATTGCTGATCCAAAGACGCAATTTGGCATTGAGCGAATGGAGGCCATGACGGCAACAACAGATGGATTTGTGTTGGCACAAAAGGATTTAGAATTGCGTGGAGCCGGGGATGTACTTGGTCGTCGACAATCGGGGATGCCCGAATTTAAGATAGGTGATCCAGTCAAAGATTTATTGATGATGGAGGCGGCTCAGCAAAGTGCGATGCAGGTGTTAGATGCTCCCAATTGGGATCAAGCACCAGAAAATAAAGCTTTGGCGCATTATTTATCGGAAACCATGGAACGGTACCGGAATTTTGATTAAGGTATTTTGAGGGATGTGGTAAAATTGAAAAAAAAGAAAAAAGAGGCCATAAAAATGTATAAAATTGCGGTTGATGCAATGGGCGGCGATCATGCGCCAGAGACGGTGGTTGCCGGGGTTGAGAAGGCACGCGAACAATTGCCAAATGTTGAATTTATTTTATATGGTGACTTAGCAAAAGTGAAACCGCTAATTCAGGACTTACGCCAAATTGAGTTGGTGCAAGCTGACGATGCATTAGGCATGGCTGACGAACCAGTTAAGTCAGTTCGGACTCGGAAGCAAAGTTCGTTAGTGATGGCCGCTACAGCAGTGAAAACAGGGGAAGCAGATGCCTTTTTCTCCGCTGGAAATACTGGAGCTGTGTTAGCAGCAGCTATCTTTTTGATTGGCCGAATAAAGGGGATTAGTCGTCCGGCTTTAATGACCTTGATGCCAGCAATGGGCGGACTGCATGATGCTTTTGTCATGATGGATATGGGAGCGAATGCTGAAAATCGCGCTAGTCATTTGTATGAATATGGAATTTTAGGTTCGTTTTATGCGCACGATATTTTACAATATGAAAATCCGCGGGTTGGTCTGTTGAATAACGGGACGGAACCAGATAAAGGGGATTCAGTGCATAAAGAAGCACATGTTTTATTACAAAATGGGTCTGATGCTAAGTATTTGAATTTTATTGGTAATGTGGAATCTTCAGAATTATTGCAAGGTGCCGCTGACGTAGTAGTTGCGGATGGTTTCTCTGGAAATGCGGCTTTAAAAGCTACTGAGGGAACGGCAAAAACGTTGATGAAGATGCTTAAAAACATGATTAAGCAAGGGAATTTACGAACGAAATTAGGCGGCTTGTTATTATTGCCAGCACTTAAAAATTTGGGTGAAAAGTTTAATCCGGAACAATATGGTGGCGCGGTCGTGCTGGGGGTGAAAGCACCAGTAGTGAAAGCTCATGGTTCAGCGGGACCGGACGCCATTGCCGCAGCGTTAGGGCAAATCGAAAAAATGTTAACGATTAATCTGACCGGAAACGTTCAATCCTTTGTAGCGGAACATCAAAATGATTTGACAAGTCAGCAGAATTAAGTAAGATATACTTAGCTTGTTCTTTTGACTTTGAATGATTAAAAGAACGGACAGTTTTGTGCTAAGATAGCATGATTTAAACTTAGTAATAAGTTGATAATTAAAGGAGTAAGTAATAATCATGGAAAAACAAGCGATTTACGATCAAGTTGCAGCTCTAGTTGCTGATCATTTTGAGTTGAATCCGGACCAAGTAACTGGAAACTTAAATTTCTTAAAGGATATTGACGCAGATTCAATTGACTTTGTGGAGTTAGTATTAGAAATGGAAGATGCGTTTGACGCTGAAATTCCAGATGAAGATGCGGATAAGCTCACAACCATTAATGATACGGTTGATTATATTTATAATCATCAAAAGTAAATGAAAAGATTAAATTAATTTAGTGAAACCGAGGCCCCAGGGTCCCGGTTTTTTGGTATACTTAAGGAATAACAGAAAAGAGGGAAATAATGTTTTCAGAATTACAGACTGAGATTGAAGCACGTTATGACATTCATTTTGATGATTTGTCCTTATTAGAAGAAGCTTTAACACAAGCCAATTATATTAATGAACATCCTAATTATCATGGGCGGGATTATCAACGCTTGGAATTTTTAGGAGACGCAATTATGCAACAGTCTTCGGCGGTTTACTTATTTAAAAGGTATCCAGATTGGGATGAAGGTCGATTGACAGAGCTGCGCATTTTGATGGTTCAAACGCGTTCTTTCGCAGCTTTGTCACGTGAGTTACATCTTGATCACTATGTTCAATTAGGCCACGGAGAAGAAATCTCTGGAGCCAGAAATCGCGATAGCTTGTTAGAAGATTTATGGGAAGCCTTTATTGGAGCTTTGTACTTGGATCAAGGTCAAGATGCGGTCATGAACCTTTTGGAGCAGGTATTCTTTTCTAAGATTGATACGGGATTTTATGATCGGTTTGTTGATTATAAATCAAAATTACAAGAATTATTGCAAAAAAATGGAACCGTTGATATTAATTATCAAAAAATTTCAGAAGAACAAATTGAAAATAATGAACAGATTTTTACTGTAGCTGTGCAATTGAACGGTAAGCAATTAGCTGTTGGTGAAGGAAAGTCCACAAAAGATGCTGAAAAAGTTGCTGCTCGGCGCGCTTATAAAGATTTAACCATGGATAAATAAGTAACGGCAAACATTTTAAAATGATGAGGTAAGGTAAATGGGATTATTTGATGCGATTAAACGAGCCTTTACTGGAGAAGAAACACCACAAAAGGCAACGGTGGTGGAAGTAGAAACGCTATATCCGCATATTGATGCTGATCATCCAGTCGAATTGGCTAGCTTAAAGAGTCCGGTTCGTGTCGAAGTGTTAGAGCCACATGAAATAAAAAATGTGGTAATAAAGCCATCTATGGTTGACAATTCAGCCAAAGATGCGACTATCAT
>NZ_JQBP01000003.1:0-96380 GCF_001438705.1 Weissella kandleri | reverse complement strand
AGAAACAGAAACAGAAACAGAAACAGAAACAGAAACAGAAACAGAAACAGAAACAGATTTAGATGCGGGGTTAGCCAAAACTAAAAAGTCATGGTCACAACGCTGGAATGCCTTCATGTCAAATTTCCGGCGCGTCGATGAGGATTTCTTTGACGATTTAGAAGAGACGCTGATTAAGGCCGATGTGGGGGCAGAAACTGCTTTTCAATTGACGGATGAATTACGCGATGAAGTTAAATTACAAAATGCTAAATCTAAAGAAGAAGTATCCAAAGTAGTGCTTGATAAATTAGTTGAACACTATGAGCAGCAAGGAATTAACGAAGATGCAACAATGCATTTTGCCAAAAGTGGTCCCACGGTTATTTTGTTTGTCGGGGTGAATGGTGTTGGAAAAACCACCACCATTGGTAAATTAGCAGCGCGCTATAAGCAAGAAGACAAGAAAGTTTTGTTAGCAGCCGCGGATACTTTCCGAGCAGGAGCCACCCAACAGTTGCAAGTTTGGGGTGAACGTGATGGGGTTGAAGTTATTGCCGGATCGGCAGGCTCTGATCCAGCATCAGTGGTTTATGATGGGGTTCAAGCCGCGATTGAGCAACAAGCTGATATCTTATTTGTCGATACCGCTGGACGTTTGCAAAATAATCAAAATTTGATGCAAGAGTTGGCAAAGATGAAACGCATCATTGAACGTGAATTACCTGAACAGCCTATGGAAGTCTTATTGGTATTGGACTCAACAACGGGGCAAAATGCCATTCAACAAGCCAAGTTGTTTAAAGATTCAACGGATGTGACGGGAATTGTGTTAACTAAGTTAGATGGAACCGCTAAAGGTGGGATTATTTTGCCAATTCGTAATGAATTACACTTACCTGTAAAGTGGATTGGTTTGGGCGAACAAGTAGGTGATTTACAACCATTTAACGCCAAAGACTTTGCCCAAAGTCTCTTTGGACAATTATTGGAGTCATAATGGAATTAGAAAAAACCAATCGCTTAAATATTTTATTTGCGACCTATCGCGCTTTATTAACTAAAAAGCAGGATGATTACTTGACGCTATATTATGAAGATGATTATTCATTGGGCGAAATTGCTGAAGAATTTAATGTTTCGCGGCAAGCCGTTTATGATAATTTAAAGCGAAGTACCCAAGCACTAGAAAATTACGAAGCAAAATTACACATTTATCAAAATTATTTGGAACGCCAAACGACTTTGACAGCTTTACAAACATATGTGGAGCAAAATTATCGTCAAGACCAAAAGTTAAGTAACTTGGTGCGTAGTTTGGCTGTTCAAGAGGAGGAGAACTAATGGCATTTGAAGGATTAACAGAACGGTTACAATCAGCTCTAAGTGGATTACGTCGTAAAGGCAAGGTGACCGACGCCGATTTACGGGATACGATGCGTGAAATTCGGATGGCGTTGTTAGAAGCCGACGTTGACTATACTGTTGTTAAAAAATTTGTGCGTGAAGTTCGGGAAAAAGCAGCAGGACAAAAAGTCTTAGAAGGCTTGAATCCCGAACAACAAATCGTCAAAATCGTTAATGAAGAATTAACGATGATGATGGGGGACGAAGCTGTCCCGTTGAATCAATCAAAGAAAATTCCAACGATTATTATGATGGTTGGGTTACAAGGAGCCGGAAAAACGACGACGGCCGGTAAATTGGCCTTAAAGTTAAAGCAAGAACAAAATGCGCGACCTTTGATGATTGCCGCCGATATTTATCGTCCAGCCGCCATTGACCAATTAGAAACGTTAGGGCAACAAATTGATGTACCAGTCTTTGCAATGGGTACGGATGTTGACCCACGTGAAATTGTTCAAAAAGGTTTAGCCAAGGCTGATGAGCTTAAGGCTGATTATGTCTTTATTGATGCGGCCGGACGTTTGCAAATTGATGAAGCTTTGATGCAAGAATTAGCTGACATTAAGAAGATTGCTGCTCCGGATGAAATTTTGTTGGTTGTTGATGCAATGACTGGACAAAATGCAACGGAAACCGCTCAAGGATTTAATGATCGGCTTGGGATTACCGGAGTTGTATTGACAAAGTTAGATGGTGATACCCGTGGTGGAGCGGCTTTGTCAATTCGTGAAGTAACGCAAAAGCCAATAAAATTCGTTGGACAAGGGGAAAAGATGACCGATTTGGACGTCTTCTACCCTGAACGAATGGCTTCACGGATTTTGGGAATGGGTGACTTGATGACCCTGATCGAAAAAGCCCAAAAAGACGTTGACGAAAAAAAGGCCGCCGAACAAGCTGAAAAGATGCGACAAAATACCTTTGATTTTAATGATTTTATTGATCAAATGGATCAGGTCCAAAATATGGGACCGATGGAAGATTTGTTAAAAATGATTCCAGGCGTTGCCAATAATCCAGCTTTGCAAAATATTCAAATGGATGACAAGCAAATGGACCATATGCGTGCAATTGTCCTTTCAATGACACCTGCTGAAAGGGAAGATCCAGATTTAATTAATCCTTCACGACGCCGGCGTTTAGCAGCTGGAGCAGGGCGCCCAATTGTTGAAGTTAACCGGATGATTAAGCAATTTAATCAGATGAAGAGTATGATGAGTAAAGTTATGAATGGGAATACCGGACAAATGGAGCAAATGATGAGTGCGCTGCAAGGTCAAGGTGGTATGCCCAACGGAATGCCAGGAATGCCAGGAATGCCAAAGTCAGGTGGCAATATTGGTAACAAGGTCCAACAAATGGCAATGAAGCGGATGGCACGACAAATTCAAAAGAATAAAAAAAAGCGCCGGAAATAAATTTATAAAGTGTAAAGGAAAAATACTTTACACTTACCGGTGATTCTGTTATTATACTAAGAGTAGATTAATTCTGGAGGAATATATTAACATGGCAGTTAAAATTCGTTTAAAGCGGATGGGATCAAAGAAGCGCCCATTCTATCGTGTCGTTATTGCAGATTCACGTTCACCACGTGACGGACGTTTCATTGAAAACGTTGGAACTTATAACCCATTGGTTGAACCAGCTGAGGTTAAGTTGAACGAAGAATCAATCATGAACTGGTTGAATAATGGTGCTCAACCTTCTGACACAGTAAAGAACTTGTTGTCAGACGCTGGCATCATGAAGAAGTACCACGAAGCAAAGTTCTCAAAGTAATTTGAGCTTTAATTAAAGAGGTTGGGCTAGTTTCTATACTAGTTCGATCTCTTTTTGTTTATCCATAATTAAAAAGCAGCCTAATTCTAAGAGCTAGGCTGCTTCATTATTGCTTGCTGATTTATAAATTAGGCATTACTTGATGCCCTAATTTAAAGGTGTAGTGATATAAGAAGAAATTAATTAAGACCAAAGTCCCAAAGAAAATCATCGCGTGCTGGGTTCCTGATTGCATCACTGCAGCGGCGTTATTTCCATTACCAGATGCTAGAAAGCTTGAAGCAATGACCGTTCCAATTGAACCACCAAATTGTTGTAAGGTGTTAAAAATAGCATTGGCGTCCGCTTCTTTTTCTGGACCGATAATAGTTAAGGCGTAGGTCATGGTATTAGGTAATGCCATATTAACCCCGATTCCAAAGAGGAGATAATATACCATAATCATGATTGGTGATAACTTTAAACTAAAGACCGCAAAGAGAATAATTGCCAAAAAGAAAAGTGAATTCCCCATTAAAATAGGTTTTTTAGCACCAATATTATCATACATTCGTCCCCAAACAGGATTGAGTAGCCCGGAAATTAAACTTCCAGGCAGCAAAATGAGCCCTCCAATCATGGCGGTAGAATGACCGGCGATTTGGGCATAATTAGGTAGGATAAAATTGATACCAATATTTGTAAATTGAATAATTACGTAAGCAATTAACCCAAGTGTTAAAATTGGATTTTTAAAAATAGAAATATCAATTAAGACACGTGTTGAATGGTTAGATACTTTAATAAATAAGAAAATGGTAATTGCAGTAATGGCTAAACTAATGCCCAAGCGCAGATTGAACCAACCAAATTGACTGACGGTGTTAAAGCCTAAGGTTAAACTAATAAATGTAATTGCCAAAAGGATAAAACGGAACCAGTCAAATTTCTGTTGGATGAGCGGGGTGATTTGTTCAATCGAAAAACCTAGAAAGAAGCTGATAACCATTAATGGGAGCACAATCCAGAAAATATAACGCCAACTAGTGAAGTTCACAATCAAGCCCCCAAAAGTAGGACCTAAAGCCGGTGCCATTGAAACAATTAAGCCGCCTAAGCCCATGAAGAAACCACGCTTTTGAATAGGCGCCCGTTCTAAAATAATATTAAATAGTAAGGGTAAAACAATTCCAGTTCCAATGGCTTGAATGAGCCGACCAATTAGAAGAATCATAAAACCAGGGGCTAAGGCACACGCTAGGTCTCCGATAATTGAAAAGACCACGCCAGCCATAAAGATATGCCGTTCTTTAAACCGGCCCTTAATATAAGAAGAACAAATGATGACGAGTGAGACGACTAAGAGGTAGCCGGTGGTGACCCATTGCACTATTGACATATCAACATTAAATTTTTGAATTAAGGTTGGGAACGTTACGTTCATCGAAGTTTCAATTAAAACGCCAATAAACGCCATCATGGCTGCGGCGATGATAGATAGCATGTCACGGGTGGACATTTTTGTAGTGTGATTCATGTTTTAGCGCATCCTTTCTAAATTCAGGGCTGTTTTGGATAATAATTCTTTAATAAGTGTGGTTTCTTTTACGGTTAATTCGGTAAAAGTTTGCTCAAAAATAGTCGCTGTGATTGTGTGTAATTCAGGGCGCAAAGCGGCACCACGGGGGGTTAAAAAAAGGCGGTTGGTGCGGTGATCATTTTGATCAAGACGCTTTTCAAGATAGCCTAATTCGACGAGCTTTCTCACGGAACGGGTAATGGTGCTGTGATCTAAAAACATTTTGCGGGTTAAATCATCTTGGGAAGGTTCCGGATGATCTGCAATGTAAAAGATAAAAAAGTAGTTACTGTCGTTTAAACCGTATGGCTTCAGGGCACGATTCAGTTCGGTGCGCATGAAACGACTGATGATGCCGATACTTTGAAATTGGTCATTATTGATTTCAGACTGCATATTTCCTCCTTTATGTGCATATGCACATATTTAGCGACTTGAACTATGTTAAACTTGTTGATAGGAAATGTCAAATTATGTTGGTTTAAAAGTTGAGGTGTAGTGAGGTTACTATTGCGCCCCTTGTTAGATTTATCTATAATTAATACATTGAATAGTTAGGTGGAAAAGGGCATGGCAAGTAAATATCCGACAATGGAACTCATCGGTGTGAAATTGGTACAAAACGAAAATGGACAGCGTCAACTTTCGCATCAGCCGTTAACAAGTGCGGATTTTCATAGTTGGCGGATCGGTAAGCATACCAAAGGACGTGTGGGGCAGCCCGGACAAATTTTTTTAACAGAACAAAATTTTGAAATCGTCTTAGTGGACACCAGGCCGTTAAGTTTTAAAGACCGTCACATGGTGACCCCCATGGGACGGTTTACTAAAGAACAGGTGACGCCAGAGTTAATCAACGCATTAAAACAAGAATATCAAGCAATTAAACATTAGGGGAAGCAAATGGAACTATATAAAGTTGGGACGATTGTGAATACACATGGGATTAAAGGTGAAGTACGCGTTATGGCAACGACGGACTTTCCAACTGAACGATTCCAAGTAGGGAATCAATTAGTGATTGCGGCAAAACCAGCCGTTGAAGTGGAAATCGCCAGTGTCCGAAAGCATAAACAGTTTGTTTTGTTAAGTTTTGCAGGTATGCAAGATATTAATTTAGTTGAAAAATATAAAGGCTTAGATTTAATGGTATCTGAAACTAAAGCACCAAGACTAGCTGATGATGAATATTTTTATCATGATTTAATTGGACTACAAGTCATCGATAACCACACTAAAGCGCAGTTAGGGCAAGTACAAGAAATTTTAGAAATGCCGGCCAATGATGTGTGGGTGGTGAAAGGTGCAGGTCAAGAGATGTTGTTACCTTTTACTGAGCAGGTGGTGATTAAGATTGATTTAGCAGCCAATGTCGCCTATGTCAATCAATTGGAGGAATGGGTCGCTGATGAGAATTGATGTATTAAGTTTATTTCCCAATATGTTTACACCCATGCGTGAATCCATCATTGGAAAAACGATTGAACGTGGAATCGTGGATTTTAATGTGATTGATTTTCGGGATTATACTGAAAATAAGCATCACAATGTTGATGATGTCATTTATGGTGGTGGTCAGGGGATGCTTTTGATGCCCCAACCCATTTATTCAGCCATGGAGCATGTGGAATCTGAAGCTGGTGATCGCGGCCATGTGATTTTACTTGATCCCGCTGGACGGACTTTTAACCAAGCAGTTGCCGAAGAGTTAGCGCAAGAGGACCATCTGACATTTATCGCAGGACACTATGAAGGTTATGATGAACGGATTCGTGATTTAGTGACTGATGAAATTTCATTGGGTGACTATGTCTTAACAGGTGGCGAATTGGGTGCTATGGTTGTGATTGATGCCACGGTCAGGTTGTTAAATGATGCATTAGGGGATCAGATGTCGGCCGTTGATGATTCATTTTCAACAGGCTTGCTAGAATATCCGCAGTACACACGGCCGGCTGACTTTGAAGGTAAAAAAGTACCAGATGTTTTGTTAAGTGGGCACCATGCTAATATTGCTAAGTGGCGGAAGAAAGAAGCGTTGCGGCGGACATATTTGCGACGTCCAGATTTGTTGGAAAATTATGCCTTTACGCCAGAAGAGCGGAGACTTTTGGCAGAATTAAAAACTGAAGAAGGGAAGTAAATTTATGGGATTACAGTCAAAACGGCAAGATGCCATCACACAAAGCTTAAATAACTTTATTGAATTACCAAAAAATGATCAAAATCATCCAGCTGATTCAGCTAAATTTTTTGGAAAAAAAAGTAATACAGACGAACAGCCATTCCCTGATGAAGGTTAATTGAAGGATTAAGTGCCGTACAAAATGAAAGGACCACTGTGCCAAGCATCTTGCAGCATAGTGGTCCTTCGTATATTTATGCACTTAACTAGACTGTTTGTAAAAAATGTTTTATGCTATAATTAGTTTAAACTTAACGGAAAGGGGTTATCATGGCTTCTGAACATCTTGAGCAAAAATTAGCGCTTTTACCAGATTTACCGGGATCTTATCAAATGAAGGATAAGAACGGTAAGATTATTTATGTGGGAAAAGCTAAAAATTTAAAAAATCGGGTTCGTTCATATTTTAAAAGTGAACATGATGGTAAAACAGCTGAATTGGTACGCAATATTGCTGACTTCGATTTTATTGTTACAAGTTCAGAAAAAGAATCCCTTTTATTGGAAATAACGTTAATTCAAAAATATCAACCATACTATAATATTCGCTTGAAACGGGGAACGGGATATCCATACATTAAGATTACTAATGAGCGGGATCCAAAAATGGAGTTGGTGAGTGAAGTAAAAAAAGATGGTGGACAGTATTTTGGTCCATACCCAAACGTTTACGCCGCACAAGAAACACTTCATTTTATTCAAAAGAACTACCCATTGCGACGATGCAATGGGTATCAGGGGCGCCCTTGTTTGTATGCCAATATGGGTCAATGTTTAGGGGCTTGTTATCGAGAAGTGCCAGTCGCAGAGTATCAAGAACAGATTAAGCAAATTCAAAGCTTTTTGGCAGGAAACACAATCGCAGCTAATAAACTTTTGCATCAACGAATGCAAGAAGCCTCGGATCGCTTAGAGTTTGAACGGGCAGCAGATATTCGTGATCAGCTGAAGTTTATCGCCGAAACGGTTGAAAAACAAAAGATTATTTCAAAAGATGGGACACCTCGTGATATATTCAATTTTTATTTCGATAAAGGTTGGTTATCCGTGCAAATTTTCTTTGTGCGTCAAGCACGCTTATTGAAGCGTGAGAAACGTCTCTTTACGATTGTAGGGACTCCAGAAGAAGAATTAACGACGTTCATTTTGCAATTTTATAATCGCAAAAATTCAGTTTTACCCAAAGAAATCTTAGTCCCTAAAGGGGTTGAGACTGAGACGATTAGTTCTGTTTTAAATGTCCCTGTGCGTGTGCCACAACGGGGTGAGAAGCGTGCTTTGTTAGATTTAGCAAGTAAAAATGCGAAAATCACCTTAGATGAAAAGTTCCGTTTAATGGAAATGAACGAACAAAAAACAAGCGGTGCGATGCAAGAAATTGCGGATGCCTTAGGATTAGAAGAAATCAATCGGATCGAAGCCTTTGATCACTCTCATACGCAAGGACAGGAAATTGTCTCGGCGATGGTAGTGTTTGAAAATGGAGTTCCCAACCGTCAAAAGTACCGCAAATATAAAATTAAAAGCGTGGATCATGCCGATGAACGGGCGGAAACGATGGAAGTTATTCGACGCCGTTATTCGCGTTTGTTAAAAGAAGGTGACGCGTTGCCTGATTTGGTCTTAATTGACGGTGGTGAGATTCAATTAAATGCTGCTAAAGAAGTCTTGCAAGATGAACTAGGCTTGTACGACTTACCTGTGGCGGCGATGGTGAAAAACGATCATCATCGAACGGCGGATTTGTTAAAATCTGAGGGAGAACCACATACGGAGTTAGATCCGAAATCACAAGGATTCTTTTTACTGCAAAGAATTCAAGATGAAGTTCACCGCTTTGTTATTACTTTCCACCGAAATTTGCGTTCAAAATCATCGTTGGGTTCTAAGCTGGATCAAATTGCGGGAATTGGTCCTAAGACGCGTCAAAAATTGTTAACGAAGTATGGTTCTTTGACGAAAATCCAAAATGCGCCAGATGAAGAATTGAAGGCGATGGGGATTTCGACGAGAGTAATCCAAGCTTTGAAAATTTCGCTGGCAGCGATGGGTGATCAAAAACAATAAGTATTTGTGGTTAGTAGTTGCAACCCCAATTTGAACGCATGGAAAATTAAATTTAATTGAATTATGGTCGCTTTATAGATTTAAATCAGTTACAATGAATAAGGTTATGCCATGAATGACATGGCACAGTGGCCCTTTTGGACACTGTAGAGATAAATGGTCTAAACGTTGATTTGGGCGGAAAGGTAGGATGGCGATGGCATTCGTTGACCAAGTAAAAGTGTTTGTAAAGGGAGGAAAAGGTGGCGATGGTGCCGTCTCATTCCGACATGAAAAGTATATTAATATGGGCGGCCCATTTGGCGGCGATGGCGGTCACGGTGGTTCTGTGGTCTTGGTTGTTGATGAAGGTTTACGAACTTTAATGGACTTCCGATATAAGCGCCATTTTAAAGCTAGCGCTGGTGGCAATGGTGCTACTAAAGGAATGACTGGGGCATCTGCGGACGATATGGTAATCCGGGTCCCTCAAGGAACGACGGTTACGAACGCCGAAACGGGTGCTGTTATTGGTGATTTGGTTAATAAAGACGACCGGTTAGTTGTAGCTGCTGGTGGTCGCGGTGGTCGTGGTAATATTCGCTTCGCTTCACCAAAAAATCCTGCACCTGAAATTGCAGAAAATGGTGAACCTGGGCAAGAATTAGATATTCGTCTTGAATTAAAAGTCTTGGCTGATGTTGGCTTGGTCGGTTTCCCATCTGTTGGTAAGTCAACTTTGCTTTCCGTTGTTACCGCTGCCAAGCCTAAGATTGCAGAGTATCAGTTTACGACGTTGTTTCCTAATTTAGGGATGGTCCGCTTAAATGATGGTCGTGATTTTGTGATGGCCGATTTGCCAGGTTTGATTGAAGGCGCATCACAAGGGATTGGGTTAGGAATCCAATTTCTACGGCATGTGGAACGGACACGGGTTATTCTACATGTCATTGACATGAGTGGCTTAGACCCTGACAACGACCCATATGATAACTACCAAAAGATTAATCATGAATTGGGTGAGTATGATCCAATGTTATTGGAACGTCCGCAGATTATTGTGGCTAGCAAGATGGACATGCCAGATGCCGAAGAGACATTGGCTGATTTCAAAGAAAAATTAGCAGCAGATCCTAATTTTGATCAGCAAACGCCAATCTTCCCGATTTCTGCCTTAACGCGCGAAGGATTAGAGCCTTTGATGCAAAAGACAGCTGACATCTTAGATGTTACAGATCCGTTTATTTCACCGGAAATGCAAACAGCTAATGATGATGACGCATTGTATGAATTCAAGGAAGATAAGCAGCCATTTGAAATTGTACGTGAAGATGAACATTATTGGATTTTGACGGGAGAAGAGTTAGAAAACCTCTTCTTGCGGACGAATACTAACTTTACTGAGTCGTTGATGCGCTTTGCCCGGCAAATGCGGACCATGGGGGTCGATGATGCTTTGCGGAGAGCTGGGGCCGTGAATGGTGATACGGTTCAGATTATGGACTTCCAATTTGAGTTTGAAGATTAGTTGAAAGCTTGTTGTGTGGGGAGGATAAAGCATGGTGGAACCATACATTACAATTGCTCCAGATACTTTTACGTTTGAACAGGTTTTGAAAAAATCAAGGTTTATTGTTGATTTGAAACGGGTTAGTTCCGAAGATGAAGCCCGCGATTTTATCGCTTCGATTAAAAAATTACACCCTAAAGCTAATCATCATGTTTGGGCATACACTTTAGGCCCAAACATGGAAGTGCAGCGCGCTTCTGATGATGGTGAACCTAGTGGTACTGCGGCTGGTCCGATGTTAGAAGTTATTAAAAATAATGAGTTACACGATATCGTCGTTGTGCAAACGCGTTATTTTGGCGGTATTAAACTGGGGGCGGGTGGGCTCATTCGCGCCTATGCAGGGACCTTAGCCCAGGCGGTGGAAGCAGCGCAGCGGGTTGAACGGATTGAGCAATTATTGGTGGCGATTCGAGTGGACTATGCCCAACTGGAATCATTACAATATTGGTTGACGCAAAATGCATATTTGACGCATGATATTTCTTATGCAGAGCAGGTGACATTACAGGTGGCCGTTGATCAAAACGTTTTTGATCAATTTGAACAAGATATTTTAGAACAAACCAAAGGGCGGACGCAGTTAATTAAAATCGCACCTACTTGGATTGAAGTGCCCTATCTTAGGTCTGTTAATGGTCAAACTCGCACCCGTAGATAGTTTACTTTTCTTAAAGTAATTTAAAAAAAAGTACACAAGCATTCCTTTTAGTGGTATTTTAAAAAGTGAATGCTTTTTCTTAGCCTGGGATTCCACTGGGTCTGTTCAGTTTGAATGGGCCCTTAAGTTAACTTGGTCGTGAGAAAGTTATATAGTAAATATAAATTAAAAATATAAAACGTTGCACCTCAGGCATGTTGACCTTTTCAAACCAGTAGGTCACTGCAAAAATATTAGATGGGAATTGAAAAAGAATGCCTGTGGACATCAACGTTTAATTTGAAGAAGGTAGGCAAAACAATGGTAAACAGAAATACCTACGATGAAAATGATATTACAATTTTAGAAGGCTTAGATGCCGTCCGTAAGCGGCCTGGGATGTATATTGGTTCAACTGATAGCAAAGGTTTGCATCATTTAGTTTACGAGATTTTTGATAACGCGGTCGACGAAGCACTAGCTGGTTTTGGGGACGAGATTAAAGTCACCATTGAACCGGATAATTCAATTACGGTAGCCGATCATGGTCGTGGAATGCCCGTTGGAATCCACGCTTCTGGTAAGCCTACTCCAGAGGTGATTTTAACGGTCTTGCACGCTGGAGGTAAGTTTGGTCAGGGTGGTTATAAAACTTCAGGGGGGCTTCATGGAGTTGGATCATCGGTTGTGAATGCCTTATCATCGGCTTTAACAGTCACGATTGTGCGGGATGGCGTCAAATACCAAGAGCACTTTGTTAATGGTGGACATCCGGATGGAACTTTAAATAACCTTGGTAAAACAAAAGACCACGATGGAACGACCGTTACATTTACGCCTGATGCTAAGATTTTTTCAACGACTAATTACAATTTTAGTATTCTAGCTGAACGGTTACGTGAATCGGCGTTTTTGTTGAGCGGAATTAAGATTATTTTAATTGATCGACGTGCAGGTCAAGAGCAAAATGAAGTTTATCAATATAATGATGGAATTCGATCTTTTGTGACTTATCTTAATGAAGATAAGTCGACCATGGGCGATGTCATGTACTTTGATGGAGTAGAAAAAGGCATCGAAGTGGAAGTTGCGGCTCAATACAATGACGGCTATTCTGAGACAATGATGTCGTTTGTTAATAATGTGCGCACTCCAGGTGGCGGAACACATGAAGCCGGATTGCGTTCGGCTTGGACGAAAGCCTTTAATGAATATGCTCGGAAAATGAATTTGTTAAAGGATAAGGACAAAAACTTAGAAGGCTCAGATGTCCGAGAAGGTCTCTCAGCAGTGATTTCAATGCGGATTCCAGAAGAACTTTTGCAATTTGAAGGTCAAACGAAAGAAAAATTGGGAACACCTGAAGCTCGTTCGATTGTCGACAATATCGTAGCTGAACAACTAGGATTCTATTTGATGGAAAATGGTAATTTTTCACAAGAACTCATTCGGAAATCATTACGGGCTCGTGAAGCTCGTGAAGCAGCTCGCAAGGCGCGTGAAGATGCACGTTCTGGAAAGCGTAAAGGTAAGCAGGATCGGATTTTATCTGGTAAATTGACGCCGGCGCAATCTAAAAATGCCAAGCAAAATGAACTCTTCTTAGTTGAGGGTGATTCGGCCGGTGGGTCTGCTAAGCAGGGACGTGATCGTAAGTTCCAAGCGATTTTACCTTTGCGGGGGAAGGTTTTAAACACCGAGAAGGCTAAGTTAGCGGATATTATGAAGAATGAAGAAATTGCGACGATGATTTATACCATTGGAGCAGGGGTTGGTTCGGAATTTGAAGAGGCGGATTCTCATTACGATAAAATTATTATTATGACCGACGCGGATGATGATGGGGCGCATATTCAAACCTTGTTGTTAACGTTCTTTTATAAATATATGCGGCCTTTGATTGAAGCTGGAAAAGTTTATATTGCGCTTCCTCCTTTGTATATGTTACGTAAGGGAACCAAGAAGCCCAAGATTAGTTATGCTTGGACGAATGAACAGCTAGCCCAAATGGAAAAAGAAATCGGTAAAGGTTATACCCTCCAACGCTTTAAAGGGTTAGGTGAGATGAACGCTGCACAGTTATGGGATACGACCATGAATCCTAAAACCCGAACTTTGATTCGAATCACGATTGATGATGCGATGTTAGCTGAAAAGCGGGTCACCACGTTAATGGGGGATAAAGTTGAGCCACGTCGTAAATGGATTGAAAATAATGTGGCGTTCTCCTTAGTGGAAGAAGAATCAATTTTAGATAAGCAACAAGAAAATGCGGGGGAAGCCACACCGGCAATCGATGCAAATCAAGTCGTCGAGCCAGCTGAAGCTATCGCGGAACAATTAGGCTTAGATGATTTTTTCGCGCCATTGGATGATAACACCCAAGCATAGAGAAAGGAAAATCAGCAATGTCAGAAGAAATAGCGCAAGGATCCATTCAAGAGCTTTCTTTAGAAGCTGTGATGGGTGATCGCTTTGGGCGATATTCAAAGTATATTATTCAAGAACGAGCTCTTCCAGATATTCGAGATGGCTTAAAGCCCGTTCAACGCCGTATTTTGTATGCCATGAATAAAGATGGTAATACTTATGATAAACAATTCCGTAAGTCGGCTAAATCAGTTGGAAATGTCATGGGTAATTTTCACCCCCATGGTGATTCATCAATTTATGAAGCTATGGTGCGGATGTCACAAGATTGGAAATTACGAGCACCGTTAATTGAAATGCACGGAAACAACGGATCAATTGATAATGATCCAGCCGCGGCCATGCGTTATACGGAAGCACGTTTATCAAAAATTGCCGGTGAAATGCTTCGTGATCTTGAAAAAGACACAGTGGAAATGGTGCTTAATTTCGATGATACCGAGTATGAGCCAACCGTTTTACCAGGACATTTCCCAAACTTATTGGTAAATGGAGCAACTGGAATTTCAGCGGGATATGCGACGGAAATTCCACCGCATAATTTAGGCGAAGTTATTGAGGCAGTCGTTCACCTGTTGATTCACCCTGATGCAACTGTGGCTGACTTAATGCAATTTGTGCAAGGTCCAGATTTCCCGACCGGTGCGATTATTCAAGGTGCATCGGGTTTGAAAAAAGCTTACGAAACCGGAAAAGGTAAAATTGTGGTGCGTTCTAAGACGGCCATTGAACCTTTAAAGGGCGGAAAGCAATTAATTCGGATTAGTGAAATTCCATATGAAGTTAATAAAGCCGCCTTAGTGCACAAAATGGACGAAATTCGGGCAAATAAAGACGTTGCTGGGATTGTTGAAGTGCGAGATGAATCTGATCGTGAAGGATTATCAATTGCGATTGAAATCGCTAAAGATGGGAATGCGGATGGGATTTTGCAATACCTCTTTAAAAAGACCGATTTGCAAATCACATATAATTTCAATATGGTGGCGATTCATAATCAACGGCCGGTGCTCTTTAGTTTAAAGACAGCTTTAGAGGCGTTTATTAATCATCAAAAAGAAATTATTACGAAGCGGACGAAATTTGATTTAGCTAAAGCAAAGAAACGCTTGCATGTGGTCGATGGTTTGATTAAAGCTTTGTCAATTTTAGACCAAGTAATTGCGACCATTCGGGCTTCTAAGGATCGTGCCACGGCTAAGAAAAACTTAATGGATGCGTATGAATTTACAGATATGCAAGCCGAGGCGATTGTGACTTTGCAATTGTATCGTTTAAGTAATACCGACGTGACGCAATTACAAGAAGAAGCGCAGCATTTATCAGAACAAATTCAAGCTTGGCAATTAATTTTGGAAGATCCTAAAGAGTTAATCAAAGTTTTAAAACGTGAATTAAATACATTGAAGAAGACGTATGCCACGCCAAGATTAACGGAAATTCAAGCTGAAGTGCAAGAAATTAAAATCGATCAAAGTGTGACGGTTGCGGATGAAGATGTGATGGTGCTTGTTTCACAAGCAGGTTATGTGAAACGTGCCTCTTTGCGTTCATACAAAGCTTCCGGGGATGATAATGGTTTGCGTGAAGATGACATGAGCGTCTTTAGTCACAAGCTCAATACGATGCAGCATTTGTTCATGTTTACCAATTATGGAAACGTCATCTATCGACCAGTCCATGAATTGCCAGAGGTAAAGTGGAAAGATGCGGGAGAGCATTTGTCACAAACGGTCACTGATTTACGGCCAGAAGAGCAAATTATTCAGGTTAAAGTGGTAGATGATTTAGAAAAGCTGACGGGCCATTGGGTGATTGGAACAAGCGAAGGAGCCATTAAACAAGTGGCCTTTGCAACTTTGCAACCACGCTCTAATTATCGAAAGCGGGCAATGCCATTGGTTAAGTTTAAAAACCAAGGTGTCCTAGTACTTTTGCAGTATGTCTTGGAAAATGATGTAAATCAAGCTGAAGTGCTTTTAATTTCAAATCAAGCGCAAGGTTTGCGGTTTAATTTGACGGATGTACCGGTGCAAGGAAATCGGACCGCGGGTGTTAAGGCGATGAACTTACAAAATGATGATTATCTGATTGGTGGGGGCGTTATCACACAACCAGCCGCTGAAATGCTTATTCATGTCGTTTCAAATCGGGGCGCGTATAAGCGAATGGCTGTGGATGATATACCAAGTACCTCGCGGGCTAAGAAGGGGGTCGCAGTGATGCGTGAATTAAAGAAAGATGCGCATCGGATGGTGGCCGCCCAAGTGTTACCACAAAAGGCAGCAGTGCAATTAGTGCTTCAAACGGATACGAATCAAGCCATTTTGATTCAACCAACTGATCACCCAATTAGTCAACGTTATAGTAATGGAAGTTTTGTGGTTGAACCTGAAAAGCAAGGGCAACCAATGACGTTACGGATTGCGCAAGGAAAAGATTCTGAAGCTTAGCCCCGTTGTGACGAAAAGCATGGTAAAATAGTAGTTAAGAATTAAGAAATGGAGTTAAAAAACATGGCAAAAAAACTTGTTTTTGGACATCAGAATCCAGATACTGATACGATTGCATCAGCAATGGGAGCAGCATATTTGTTACAAGAAGCATATCATGAAGAGACCGAAGCGGTGGCTTTAGGTACACCAAATGCTGAAACGCAATATGCTTTAGATTATTTTGGTCTAAACCCATTGCGTGTGATTGAAAAGGCTGAGACAGAAGAAGTCGTTTTAGTTGACCATAATGAAAAAGCACAATCTGTCGCTAATTTAGATGATGTTGAAGTTGTGGGAGTCTATGATCACCATAAGATTAACTTTACGTCAGCCAACCCAATCTGGTTTACAAATAAACCTTTGGGGTCGGTCGCTACTATTTTGTATTATGAATTCCAAGTTAATCAAATTGAAATTCCAAAGGCTATTGCTGGAATGTTAGCTTCAGCAATTATCTCAGATACCCTGTTGTTGAAGAGTCCTACAACTACTAAGTTGGACCAACCAGCTTTAGCTGGCTTAGCCAAAGCAGCTGGAATTGATGATTACGAAGCTTATGGAATGAATTTGTTAAAGGCTGGAACTGATTTGTCACAACGGACTGCTCGAGAATTAATTGATGGGGATGCCAAATCATTTGATTTCAACGGTCATGAATTCCGAATTGGACAAGTCAACACGGTTGATATTGAAGATACTTTGAATCGAAAGGCTGAATTTGAAGCCGCAATGCAGGCTGCGGAATATCAGAATTTCTTATTTGTGATTACAGATATTTTGAATTCTAATTCAAAGGCTATCTTTGTTGGGCCAGATGCCGCTGAGGTTGAAAAAGCCTTTGATGCCAAGTTAGAAAACAATGTCGTTGATTTACCAGGAGTTGTGTCACGTAAGAAGCAGGTTGTTCCGCCTTTGACCGCAGCTTTCTAAAAATTATTACCTTTAGCTGGTGAAATGCTAGTTGGAATTGAATAGATTCGAACTCTGAAAGTTTTTTTGCTTTCAGAGTTTTTTTATTTAAAAATTAGCAAAGAGGTTTAAATTTGAAAGGTTCATGTGGTTGATGACGTGAATTTTCAGCAAATTGATAATTATTTAATTATGAAAAAAATTATGTAAAAAAACGTAGCTGTAACCTCATGAAAAAGAGTATAATTATGACCCAGGAAGATAAAAACTTTAGTAGCGAGAACTAACATGATCTCGTGCTAGAAAGCGAAGAGAGCAGTTACATGGAACAAAAATATCAATTCATTATTAATCCCGCAGCGCGATCTGGGAAAAACTTAACTACTTGGCATACCCTTCAAGAAGAGCTCCAAAAACATTCGGTTAATTTTGAACAATATATTAGTAAAAGTTCCTATGAAATTACGAAGTGGCTAAGGCGTTTTTTGCGGGATCCTAATGAGGTTAAAACCCAAATTGTAGTTTTAGGGGGCGACGGGACTCTAAATATTGTTATAAATTCGGTCTTACAATATCAACCAAATATTATGCGACCCATCGCTTATATTCCGGCGGGGTCAGGTAATGATTTTGCCCGCGCGCATGGAATTGAGATTGATCCGCTTGCTTCATTGCGCCGTATTTTGCGGCAGACTCAAGATCCGCAACAGTTACCATTCCAGGCTGATATTGGAGTGTATACAGATCAACGGAATAGTCAGACTCGCTATTTTGTGAATAATCTCGGTATTGGGTTAGATGCGACGGTTGTTAGTTTAACGAATCATTCTTCCGCTAAAGTGTGGTTGAATAAATTAGGGTTGGGAACTTTATCATATGGCGCTTTGTTGATGAAGACTCTTTCGCAACAAGATAGCTTTCCAGTAAATATTAAGACTGCTCAGGGGACGGAGCGGATTGGTGATGCATATTTGACAACCATTTCTAATCATCCGTACTTTGGGGGTGGGGTGAATATTATGCCGGACGCGGATCCATATGACGGGAAAATCGATATGATTTTGGTTGAAAAGCCGCAGAATCAGCGTCAATTTTTAAAGCTAATTAAAAGTGTGGCAAAACACAATTTGATGAATCAACCGGGTGTTCATCGTTATACGGTGGATCGTTTAGAGTTAGAGACTGAGCGTTTGGAAAATGGTCAAACCGATGGAGAAGAACTAGGAGTTCACACGTATCACTTTGTGTTTACGACCCGACAATATGATTTTTGGTTATAAGATGCAACAATGCATCGGGAATCGAAAATGATTGATTAATGAATGCGGTAAAAAAGCACGGAATTTAATTCCGTGCTTTTTTAATTTATTTTTAGATGAAAATAAACATTGGTAAGATTAGGGGCCGCCGTTTTGTTTGTTCAAATAAGAAACGTTGGAGGCGACTAATTACAGCATTGCGAATTGAATGTTCAGAAACATTTGGTTCACGCATGGCTGTTAAGATAGCCTTAAATATTTCATGGCGGCCTTCATTAATCAAATCTTCAGACTCACGCATATAAATGAATCCGCGCGATAGAATGTCTGGACCAGCTGTAATTTCTTGATTTTTTAAATCAATCGTTGCAACCACAACTACTAAGCCATCTTGAGAAAGCATTTGACGATCCTTTAAAACGGCCGTTCCAACATCGCCAATTCCGCTACCGTCAACATACGTATCAGCAGCTGGAACATGGTCAGCTAAGCGGGCAGTATCGGGAGTCAAGGCAAGTACATCTCCATTATCAAGAATGAAGATGTTATCCTTTGACACGCCAATATCCTCACCGAGACCAGCATGAACCCGCAGCATCCGATATTCACCGTGGACGGGCATGAAGAACTTGGGTTTCATCAAAGAAAGCATTAATTTTTGTTCTTCTTGACCACCGTGACCAGAAGTGTGAATATTGTTAATTTTACCGTGAACTACGCGGGCGCCAGCTTCTTCGAGTTCATTAATAACATGGTTAACGGAATGCGTATTCCCAGGAATTGGTGAAGACGAGAAAATCACGGTATCGTTTGGTTGAATCTTGATTTGTTTGTGTGTACCATTGGCGATCCGGGCGAGGGCAGCCATTGGTTCACCCTGTGAACCAGTTGATAAGATAAGAATCTTTTCGGGCGGCAGCTTGTTAGCTTCACGGGCATCAACGAGCATATCCTCTGGAATGTCTAAGTAGCCAAGGGCTAATCCGTTGCGGACCGCCGTTTCCATAGAACGGCCGAAGACAGCAATCTTACGACCGTGTGCTAGGGCAGCTTCTGTTGCCATTTGGACACGTGACATATTAGAAGCGAATGTGGCAAAAATAATGCGACCATCGATGTCATCAAAGAGCTGTTCAATGGTTTTACCGACCCAACGTTCTGATTTTGAGAATTCCGCACGCTCCGCATTGGTAGAGTCTGACATTAAGAGTAAAACCCCTTCTGAACCAATGCGCGCCATCTTTTGTAAATTAGGTGGCTGATGTGTGGTAGGGGTCAGATCGAACTTAAAATCACCAGTTTCGACAATCACCCCATTGGGAGTATGCACGGCAACTCCAAATGTATCCGGAATTGAATGGGTCGTACGGAAAAATTCGACTGATAGTGCGCCAAATTCTAAGATGTCATCTTCACCGATTTCATGTAACTCAGTTCGATTTAAGATGCCGTGTTCTTCCAATTTGTTTTTAATTAAAGCTGCCGCTAGAGGCCCAGCGTAAACTGGAACATTAACCGCATCTAAGAAGAAGGTAATCGCACCGATGTGGTCTTCATGACCATGGGTAATGACTAAACCGCGTACTTTATCGCGATTCTCAATTAGATAAGTGTAATCGGGAATGACATAATCAACGCCTAATAGCTCGTCTTCTGGGAATTTAACACCAGCATCGATGACAACAATATCGTCGCCGTACTGGACAGCGTATGTGTTTTTTCCAATTTCACCTAAACCACCTAAGGCGTACACCGCCACCTCATTTGGCTTAATATCAATATTCATTGGCATATTAGAACTCCGTCAATTTAAAACGCTCACCAAGGCTTTGCTTCTCATAGTTCAAAGCAGCTTCAGAAAGTTCTTCAATATGTTCAACATTGTACTCAGTGTTTGATTCAACTGCTAAGCGTGCTTCAGGCAAGTTATCAGCCTCTAAATAGAGCGAGTGCGTGTTTTCGCGCTTAGGGTTTTGCGTGTTAGTTGCCTGGTAATATATTTTGTAAATCATTAAAAAAACTCCTTTAATTTTTTTCTGAATTGAAATCAACGTCAATTCGAAAGATTCTGTAACGTCATTGACTTATATTGTACCATGAAAAGTAAGAACAAGGTTTAAAATCAAGGATTTAATCAATTTCGCTAATAGCAGGGATGTCTTGTTTTGAATCTTGGTTATAATCGCCGCCTGGGAGCCCGGTAAATTCTTCTAGCGTGGCAATATGTTGTTGGTGCATTTTAGTCGCATTAGCTTTACCAACATAACGCATGTGCCATTCTTCGCCCATGTAGCCAGTTGAAGCATTTGAACCCCGTGGGAAACGAATGATTAGTCCAAAATTGTGGGCATGGTTTTGAAGCCACTGATACATTTGATCATCAGTAGGTAAATCGCCGTTAGCACCAATTAAGTCAAAGGCTAATCCGGATTGGTGTTCAGAGTAGCCTGGACGTGCAGAAAAGGTATCGGCTTCGGCTTGACCATGTTGTTGAACATAATTTTGATATAAAATCGTCTGGTATCGATATGAACGATAGCCGGAGACATTCTCAGAAATTTTAAAGCCCGCTTTTTGCATGGCCTGAATTAAGGCCGTCTTAGCTTGATTGGTTGCGGGGGAAAGTCCTGATCCAGAAGGATTGTTATCCGTTGTTGAACCGTTATAAGGGTTATAATCACTAGTTAAGGGATGTTTTTTATTGACTACCATTAGCTCGGGTGTGATTTTAGTTTTATGAGATGAATTAGTGATTGCATTTTTAACTTGGCTTTTTGATTTTGATGTGTGAGCGTCAGGGTTATGATTGTTTTTCATATGAGTAAATACCCCGGCAAGGACGCCAAGAAAGATAATCAATGTTAAAATAGGAATCAAACGTTTATTATTCATAAATAATTCTCCAGTTTCAAGTATCATTAGTTTTTAGTATACAATGAATTACACACTTTTTAATATGTGGTAGGTGAAAATATGCATTTATTATGGTGGTTTTTAATGATTTTAGCCGTGGGAGCTTTGTTAGTTCATCTAAATCATGTGATTGGACGGCGCGAAACGGAAAAAAATATAATTGAGGCTCAACAAACTGTTAATCGGGCTGTGCAAACAATTTTGGTAACTAAGGGGGCGCAGTGGGGACTCGTTATTTCCGATGATCAAACGGTTCGTTCAACTTTGGTTGCAAATATTTGGGGATATAATGTGATGGCTTTTGAATTTCAAGTTCCTTATACCGAGCGAAGGCCCCCGCAAAAACTTCAAGAAGCTTTGAATCAAAGTTTGCAGGTATATAGTCAAGAGGAGCAGTTACCATTATTAGATGCAAATCAAGTTGTGGCGCCTTTAGTTGCTACCGATATTTGGTATGATCAGATTAAACCGGTAGTGCACCTCGAGATTGCTAATGTGGTGACGTATCAAACTTTAGCTTATTTACACGATTTAAAAAAGTTAAATCAACCGTTTCAAACTTAATCTTTTAGCAACGTGTAAATGTAGTAACTTTGCGAAAAAATATATTTGCAATCTTGCTACTTTCTTGCGTATTATATCTATATTAAGTTTTTTCAAATTTGGAGGCAGTCATGTATTTAATGAAAGATATTGTGCGAGATCCAGCACCGGTATTACGCACACAAGCACAAAAGGTTACTTTCCCTTTGGGTGAAGACGACCAAAAGGCCATGAAAGAAATGATGGAGTATTTGGTTGTAAGTCAGGATGAAGAACAAAATAAAATTTATGATTTGCGTCCAGGTGTTGGTTTGGCCGCCCCTCAAGTAGGAATTAGTAAACAGTTTTCAGCAATTTTGATTCCAGGTGAAGATGTTGAACCATGGGATGATGAAGAAAAAGATGATGCAGAAATTCCACCATTCTTTAAGGGGATCATTATTAACCCTGTTATTGTGCGTCAATCGGTGAAAAAAGGGGCATTACGGGTTGGTGAAGGTTGCTTATCAGTGGATCAGGATGTGCCAGGTTATGTTAATCGGTCTTACCGGATTACGGTGAAGTATCAAGATGAAATGGGCGCTTTTCACGAATTGAAGTTGGAAGGTTATCCGGCCATTGTTTTCCAACATGAAATTGATCACTTGCATGGTGTTTTGTACTATGATCATATTCAAGATGATCCATGGGTCGAGACTGATAATACGAAATACTTGGGGTAAGCACTGATGAAATAGGATTTAAATTTTGATTATCCATTGTTGTCTGGTTGGACGACTCAAGATATTATTCAAGTAAGTCAGTTATATTCATTAGTAGCCCAAGCCAATGAAGCGCAGGTGATCCGGACGGAACTATTAACGGCTTATCAAGCGTTTAAACAAGTTGTACCTAGCAAAAGTGAAGAAAAACAATTGGATCGGCAATTTAAGGCCAGCTCAGGTTATAGTATTTATAAAACGATGCAAGCTGCTCAAGCGACGACTGCGGTTAAATTTAGCGTTACACAGTAGGAAAGCTAGGTGAGTATAAATGAAGAAAACTTTTGACCAGTTGGATGATTTTGTGAGTGCGTTGATGCAACATGTCCGGCAACAAGTTTTAGCGCATTTACAACAACCTTTGGATATTAAAACGAAGAGTAATTCTCGGGATTTAGTAACAAATGTTGACCGGTTAGTAGAGCAATATTATGTACAAGCAATTCGGGAATTTGATCCGGTCGCTAACATTTTAGGTGAAGAAGGCTTAGGGGATGCTATCGATTCAATGGTAGGCTCTGTCTGGATTGTTGATCCAATTGATGGGACGCTGAATTTTGTGAAGCAAAAAGATCAATTCGCAACCATGGTGGCGTATTTTGAAAATGGTCAACCACGGGGCGCTTGGATTTTAGATGTGATGGAAAATGAGCTATTACATGGTGCCCCTGAATTTGGAGTTTGGCTCAATACCAAAAAGCTAAGTGCACCAGCAAATTTGAGCCTGGTGGAAAGTGTTGTTTCACTCTCAGGAGCACGTTTGTTACATAATGTTCCTGGTTTTCAGGCGGTAGCCGGGGCCGCGTTGGGGTATCGAGTTTATGGATCAGCAGGAATTTCCTTTATTCGTTTAGCCCGAGGTCAAGTGGGGGCTTTTATGAGTTATTTAAAGCCTTGGGATTTTGCAGCCGGTCAAGTTTTATGTCAAGCGCTTGGTTTACAGGTTACAAAGTTTGACAGGAAAGTAGATGACATGTTATCATCTAGTCTAATAGTGGCAGCAACAAAAAATGCCGCAAATGATATTTTAGCACTGACAAATACGTCAATGTAACTAGTAAATTCTAGTTAATTTGGCGTTTTATTTTATTTAAATTGGTGTAAAATAGAAAAAAAGAATTTAATGTGACGAAAAACGTCAGGGAGAATAGGATTTTGGCAAAACGTGAAGATATCCGTAACATTGCAATCATTGCCCACGTCGATCACGGTAAGACGACCTTGGTTAACGAATTATTGAAGCAATCAGATACGCTAGATACGCGTGATAAAATTGGCGATCGTGCGATGGACACAAATGACTTGGAAAAAGAACGTGGAATCACGATTTTGGCCAAGAACACTGCCGTACGGTTGGGTGACAAGCAAATTAACATTGTTGATACTCCTGGCCACGCGGACTTCGGTGGTGAAGTTGAACGGATCATGAAAATGGTTGATGGAGTTTTGTTGGTAGTTGATGCCTTTGAAGGAACTATGCCACAGACCCGCTTCGTTTTGAAGAAGGCCTTTGAGCAAAACTTGACCCCAATCGTTGTCTTGAACAAGGTTGATCGTCCTGGAGCACGCCCAGAAGAAGTTGTTGATGAAGTTTTGGATTTGTTCATCGAATTGGGTGCTGAAGAAGATCAATTGGACTTCCCAGTTATTTATGCTTCAGCTATGAACGGAACTTCATCATTGGATCCTGATGTTGCGACACAAGAGCATACTATGAAGCCAGTCTTTGATTCAATTTTTGAAACGATTCCAGCGCCTGAAGATAATTCAGATGGGTCATTGCAATTCCAAGTGGCTTTGTTGGATTATAGTGATTTCTTAGGCCGGATTGGAGTTGGTCGGGTCTTTCGTGGAACGATTAAGATTGGTGATAACGTCGAAGTAATGAAGCTTGACGGTTCAAAGCAATCATTTCGGGTTACGAAGTTGTTTGGATTCATTGGTTTGGAGCGAGTAGAAATTCAAGAAGCAGTTGCTGGTGATTTGATTGCAGTTGCTGGAATGGAAGAAATTTCTGTTGGTGAAACAGTGGTTGACCCAGAGCACCCAGAAGCATTGCCAGTTTTGCGGATTGACGAGCCTACTTTGCAAATGACTTTCCGGCAAAACGATTCACCCTTTGCGGGTCGTGAAGGTAAGTTTGTGACGGCGCGTCAAATTGAAGATCGGTTACGTCGTGAATTGCATACTGACGTTTCTTTGCGTGTTGAAGACACAGATGAAGCTGGAGTTTGGCTTGTTTCAGGACGTGGAGAATTGCACCTTTCAATTTTGATTGAAACAATGCGTCGTGAAGGCTTTGAATTGCAAGCTTCCCGACCACAAGTTATCTATCGTGAAATTGATGGGGTTCAATCAGAACCTTACGAGAGTGTGCAAATCGATACACCTGATGAATATGCTTCATCAGTTATCGATTCATTGAACCAACGTAAGGGTGAAATGTTGAATATGGAATCAATGGGGAACGGCCAAACTCGTTTGGCATACGTTGCTCCTTCACGTGGTTTGATTGGATATGCAACTGAATTCCTTTCAGCTACGCGTGGATACGGAATCTACAACCACACCTTTGCTGATTATCGTCCAATCGTTCGTAACTGGGAACCTGGACGTCGGAATGGAGCCTTGGTCTCAATTACGCAAGGAACTACGACTAACTATGCCATCATGGGTGTTGAAGATCGTGGACAAATGTTCGTTGGCGCTGGAATTGAAGTGTACGAAGGTATGATTGTTGGAATGAACTCACGTGACAATGATATTTCAGTCAATGTTACAAAGATGAAGCCACAATCAAACGTGCGTTCTTCAAACAAAGACCAAACTGCTTCTATCAAGACTCCTCGTGAGATGGGACTTGAGGCTGCATTGGAATTCTTGAATGACGATGAGTATGTCGAAGTAACGCCTGAAAACGTTCGGATTCGTAAGGATATCTTGAATACTTCAGAACGTGAAAAGTCAGCTAAGCGTCGTAAGATGTCACAACAATAAGTAATTTAATTATTTATGATAAAACACCGTCAGAGTTATTCTGATGGTGTTTTTTATGTTATTATCAGATTACAGCATCTATTTTAATAAATGGAGATTCTTTTTAAATAAGAAACCGTTAAGGAGCGCGCGAGTAGACCTTAAATTGTGGTAAAATGATTTTATGTATTTATAAAATGAACTTGAAAAGTGATTAAAGAGGATAGATGCTTGCGAACAATAATCAAAAAAATTAAAAAAAATATGCTGTATTTTGATTGGTGGATTATGCTTGTAGTAATCGGTTTGATGGCCTTTGGTAGTGTCATGTCATTTTCAGCAAGTGCTGGTATCACTAATGTTTCACCGACCAGTTTTTTACAAAAACAATTATTTTTCTATGGAATCGCCTTGGCGTTAATGTTGATGTTTTTCCATCTTTCAAGGCATTGGGTTAAAATTTTGGGAGTCTTTTCTTGGGCTTTTTACTTAATTTCAATGGCTTTAATGTTGTTAGCAGTTTTATTTCCACCAATTAATGGAGCCCGAGGTTGGATTGTCTTAGGACCAATATCAATCCAGCCGGTGGAGATTTATAAAGTAACGATTATTTTATGGATGTCTTTTGCGATGACACGAAAAAACCATACGTTAAAAGATAACTTTATTCACTTGGGCTGGATTAGAATTATAATGAGTACCGTGTTGCTATATACTTATCCTGATATGGGTGGAATTATTATTACATTAGGGATTTTATTCATTATTGTGTTATCTTCAGGGGCGAAGGCGCGCTACGCAGTTGGTTCTTTAGGGGCGGTGCTTGTCATTTGGTGGGCTTTAATTCCAGCGTTTGAACCTTGGTTGGAGAAGTTTGGTTATTATATGATGCAACGGTTTACGGCCTATTTGAACCCTTGGAAATATGCCCAAACAATCGGAAATCAATTAATTAATTCATACTATGCGGTTAGCAATGGTGGTTTATTTGGGCGTGGAATTGGTCGAAGCTTACAAAAAACTGGAAACTTGCCTGAGCCCAATACCGACTTTATTATGGCTGTCGTTAGTGAAGAACTAGGTGCGGTGGCGATTATGATCGTATTGGCTGCTTTATTATTTGTCGTATGGCGGCTAGTTTATTTTGCGTTTCAAACGGGTTATATGCGTTTTCGTTTGATTTTAGTGGGTACAGCGGCTTATATTATGTTACAAATTATTGTTAATTTAGGTGGAGTAATTGGAATCTTGCCGATTACGGGGGTTACTTTTCCCTTTATATCAGTTGGTGGATCATCGATTATCTCGCTTGGGTTAGCATTGGGCCTATCACTAAATGTGATTAAACATATTCGCTATGATAAAGCACAAAAATTATTACAAGCATAGGAGGTCAGTAAATGAGTTTTAATATTCAGCCCCGGCGGAGTTTGATTGTATATTTAAACAATCCCCGTCAGGCAAAGCAATTGCGACGGTTTGGGGTGATTGCTTATATTTCAAATCAATTCAGTTATGCCGTTATATATATGAATGAGGATGAAATAAAAAAGAAACAAGAGATAATCAACCGTCTGGGCTTTGTGAAAAAGGTTGACGTTTCACAGTGGCCAGAGGTAGATTCAACGGTTGGTAATGGCTCAGATGGGGTAGCCTTTACGGTGGACGATGTTGAATTGGACGAAATTGTGGTGGATGAAGAAGAAGTATAGAGGTAGAACATGCGGATTGTTGGTGGAGATTTTGGCGGGCGACCATTAAAAGCAGTGCCTGGAAATGCGACCCGGCCGACGACAGATAAAGTAAAAGAAGCAATTTTTAATATGATAGGACCTTATTTTGATGGTGGAAGGTCATTAGATTTATATGCAGGTTCAGGGGGATTGAGTATCGAAGGTGTTTCACGGGGGATTGAACAAGCTGTTTTGGTCGATCAACAACGCGCAGCTGTCAAAACGATTCAACAAAATATAGCGATAACAAAAGCACCTGAGCAATTTACGGTTTATCAGACTTCAGCTAGTCGTGCTATCAGTAAATTAACGGGTGTAGCACCGTTTAATCTCTTTTATTTTGATCCACCATATGCAAAGCAGATGATTATTCAAGATGTTGAACAATTAATTCAAGCTGATTTGGTGGCAGATGACGCCATTTTAATGGCTGAGACGGATCAATTTGCTAATTTGCCCGACACCATTCAAGGCTTCCAACAAATTAAGCAGAAAGACTACGGCACAACGGTTATTACCATTTATGAATATGTAAGGAGTTAGATTATGCATAAAGTAATTTATCCTGGGAGCTTTGATCCCCTTACGATGGGGCATTTAGATATAATTCAACGTTTGGCGCGCTTTTTTGATGAAGTTGTTGTCGGGATTGGAGTTAATCCAGCCAAAAAAACATTATTTACGGTAACAGAGCGCCAACAGTTAATTGAAACCAGTGTGAACGCTTTGAACCTATCAAATGTTAAAGTGATTAATTACACTGGCTTAACGACTGAAGCAGCTAAAGCACAAGCAGTGGATATGATTGCGCGCGGATTACGAGATGAACAAGATTTGCATTTCGAGCAAAAAATAGCAGAGCTCAATCGCCGGGTGAGTGGGATTGAGACCATGTTTTTGTTAGCAAAGCCCGAGCATCAAGTAGTTGCTAGCTCTTATGTTAAAGAATTGGCTAGTTACGGGGCAGATGTTTCAGCTATGGTTCCTGCACCGGTTTTGAGCGCATTGCAAGCTAAATATAATAGGAATTTAGAAGATGCATAAGCCCAAGAAAAGAACAGTTAAGAAATTACTATGGTGGTTATTGGGCTTGTTTTTGGCGGGATTTGTTTTAGTACCGTTGCCGTTATATAGTGAAGAGCCCGGTCTATCGATGGGCTTACATGATTTTATTAAAATTAATCAAAAAGCGCCAGATGTTCATGGTGATTTCAATATTACGGCGGTGCGGATCCAGCGGGTAACTGGTTTAACCGCGGTGATGGCTGTCTTGAATCCGCACGCTGATTTAATTAGTGAGCAGATGATGACAGCGGGGAATACCACTGCTGAGCAAAATCGTTTAGGTCAAATTGAAATGCAGACGGCTTTGGATTCGGCAAAAGTGGTAGCTTTGAAAAAAGCACAACAGCCGTATCAAGAAACCTTTAAAGGGGTCTATGTATATTCGATTCAAGATGACTCTAATTTTAAAAAGCAACTGCAAGTGGGTGATATGATTACGGCAGTTAATGGGAAACACCCCGAGAATGTTTTAGCTTTACAAAAAATGCTTCAAGCTCATCCAGCAGGGACGCAAACGGCTATTACGTATCAACGAAATCATAAAGAGTATCAAGCTCAAGCAAAGACGGTTCAATTGGACCAAATTCCGGGGAAAGTTGCGGGATTAGGCATTCGCTTAATCGATCATACAACGGTGTCATCCTCAGTGAAGATTTCAGCCGATATGGGCCGAATTGGTGGCCCTTCCGGCGGATTAATGTTCGCATTGGAATTGTATGACGCGCTTACTCCGCAGGACTTGGCTAAGGGACGTTCAATCGCTGGTACGGGAACGATTGATCGGGAAGGCCATGTGGGTGAAATCGGTGGCATTGATAAAAAGGTGATTGCCGCGCATAAAAGTGGCGCTAAGATTTTCTTTGCCCCATATATAGATTTACCGAAAAAATATTTGAAATATGAAGAAAAAAATCAGACCAATTATCAATTGGCGAAAAGTACTGCCCATAAATATGCACCAGAGATGACGATTGTACCGGTGAAAAATTTCCAAGATGCGATTGATTATTTAGAAGCACATCCAAAGTAGAAGAGGACAAAAATGATATTAAAACATGCAATTTTGCATATTCTAGATCAAGCGGCTGGTCAATTATTTTTATCACAAAATGAGTTAGATATAAATCAAAATCAGGTGCATGAATATTTAGAAAAATTAATTAATAAGTTTAATCAAGGTGATTTTAAGCCTGGACAATTGAATGGTGATGATTATTTAGCACAACAATTAGATGATGATCGGCAAGTCGATTTTGTGAACACTAGCCAGGGCTTGGCTGAAAAATTATTTGATGTAATTAAAGAATTAAGTGCAGTCCCGGGGGGCGATGTTTTAATTTTAGAGTATACCGAAGAAAATGATGATTTCTTCGCTTTATTTAAAGTCAATCCGGCGCCACGGTTTGTGCATATGGTGGATTATCAAGATGAACGCGTTCAAAATCAGTTAGTTTTGAATCAAGCGGTGTTACCGAGTGGTAGTTCAGCGCCTGATGAAGGAATTATTGTTAATTTGATGGATGGACGGTATCGTTTAATTGAAAAAACATATCGACAAGATGGTCAACGGATGGCGTACTTTGCGGAGCGGTTTGCAGCTTTGGAACCCGAAGTGAGTGTTAAAAATGAACTACAAACGGTTAGACAGGCAGTTAAACAGGTTGCAGATAAATTTGATGTGCCACTGCATGAAGCGTTGGCTGCAACCCAAGCAACGATTTTTGAAGATGCAAGTGCAGATGGAATGATTTCCGTGAATCGTATTGGTGAACAGGCCTTTGACGATAATCTGTCAGCACAAACAATGTATCGCGAGAAACTGGAAGAAAGTGCCATTAATCATCAAATTGAACTAGAGGATCCATTAAAGTATCAAAAGAAATATGCGACTCAAAAATTTGTCTTGGATTCAGGAATTGAGGTTTCTATTCCAATGGCTGCGTACCAAGATCAAAATCAAGTTGAATTAATTAATAATCCCGATGGTAAAATTACGTTAATGATTAAAGGAATTGATGAAATCAAAAATAAGTTTAAGGCATAGATTGACATCCTTACTTTTTATCGGTAAAATTGGTTCTGTAGAAAGATAGAGGAGACGGAAAATGTTCAAAGAATTTACACTTAACTTAAGTTGTGGATTTTGGTTGCTTGTGGGCAATCAATTATTTTGACGTACCGTCTAAATAGGTTGAAACGCACAAGCACTGACTCATCTAATGAGATCGGTGCTTTTTATTTTAATTTTTGGAGGTTCTGATGAAAAAACGATATTTACTTGGGGCCTTATTGGGGATGATGGGGTTATTACTGGGGGCCGGCACCTGCATTTCACAGCCAGTTGCTGTGGATGAGGTTAAGACGATTGATTCGGAAACGCTGACAATCGGTCTGGAAGGAACCTACGCGCCTTTTTCTTACCGTGATCATGGTAAATTAACAGGTTATGAGGTGGAAGTGGCCAAAGCCGTGGCTAAAGAAATGCATCTTAAGCCTAAATTTGTCGTGACTAAGTGGGATTCATTGTTAACCGGACTTGATTCACGACGGTATGATGTCATTTTTAATAATGTGGGGATTACCAAAGAACGTCAGCATCGTTATATTTTTGCCGAACCATATCTGTATTCTAAGACGGTGCTGATTCAAAAAAAGAGCGATAAAATGAAGCATCTGAAGGATATTAAAGGACGGAAGATGGCACAATCAACTAGTTCTAATTTTGGTCAATTAGCGAAACAAAATGGCGCTAAAATTGTTGCTATTCCGGGCATGGTTGAGGCAATGAACTTAATTAAATCTGGGCGGGCTGATGGCGAATTAAATGATGCTGGAGCATTTGAACGTTGGCATCAAAGTAATCCGAAAGCCAAAATTAAGGCTGTTAATTTAGATAAAGATGTGCCACCGATTCCGGCAGCGCCAATGTTGAATAAAAAGGATACGCCTTTGCAGCACGAGATGAACCGCGCAATTCAAAAACTAGCAAAAGACGGAACTTTAAAGAAATTATCGAATAAATACTTTCATATGGATTTAACGAAAGTATAATACTGAAGAAAATTGGGAAACACATTTATGTCTAATTTTATTGATTTAGCAGTTGAATATTTACCAGAATTATTTCAAGCAGCTCTAATGTATACAATTCCTTTAGCGTCAATTTCGTTTATATTAGGTCTGATAGTGGCAACTTTAGTGGCCATCGTGCGGATTATGCACCAACCGGAGCAGCTTTTATTAAAGTGGGTATTTCGGGTCTTAAAAGGGCTAGCATGCTTTTATGTCTGGATTTTCCGCTCGACACCGATGTTAGTTCAGTTGTTTATTGTCTTTTACGGTTTGCCCAATGGTAATATTGATATTTTTGCGAATGCATGGGTTAGTGCGATTACAGTTTTTGCTTTAAATACTGGAGCATACGCATCAGAAACCATTCGAGCGTCGATTTTATCAGTGGATCGCGGGCAAACAGAAGCGGCCTTATCAACTGGTTTGACGATGCGGCAGACGTATCAAGAAATTATCCTGCCACAAGCGGCCCGGATTGCAGTACCACCGCTTAGCAATTCCCTAATTTCACTGGTAAAAGATACTTCCTTGGCGAGTGTGATTACGATTGTGGAGACCTTTTATTTAAGTCAGCAAATTGCGGCGCAAAATTATCAGACGTTAGATATGTATTTATTAGTGGCTTTGGTTTATGCAGTCATCACAACTGCCTTAACATTTTTACAACGCTGGTTGGAACGTTACACATCGCGTTATATGTGCAATAATTAAGATGAATTTAGAAATGAGGAACTGAAAAGATGCAAAAATTTAATTTAGGTGTGATTGGGTCTGGTCCGGCTGGATTAGCTGCTGCCTTTGAAGCTCAGAAATTGGGACAAAAAGTTGTAATCATTGAAAAATATCAATGGGGGGGAACTTGCCCCAATTATGGGTGTGATCCTAAAAAAATTCTTTTAAGTGCGGTTGAAGGACTAGAGCGTCAAAAAGCATTAAAGGGGCGTGGACTAGAAGGTGATTTGAAAATTAATTGGCCAGAATTAATGGCCTTTAAACAAACTTATGTTGATGCGGTTAAGCCACGTAAAATTAAAGGCTTAGATGCGGCGGGTATTACTCATTTAGCGGGTACGGCCCACTTTATTGATGGTCAGACGGTTCAAGTTGGCGATGAGACGCTGACGGCTGATTATTGGATTATCGCCACGGGGCAGCGACCTAAAATGGCAACTTTCCCCGGAGCAGAGTTGACCATTGATAGTGAAGCATTTTTGAATTTAAAAACGATGCCGCAAGATATTACCTTTATTGGCGCTGGCTATATCGGGGTTGAATTTGCTAATATCAGTCGAATGGCGGGGAGCCATGTACATGTTGTGGCACGTCACAAGCAAATTCTTAAAGATTTCGATCCAGTTTTAACAACAGCCTTAAAGGAACAAATGGTTCATGATGGGATTGAATTGACCTCTGAGGTAGAGGTGGCTAGTATTCAAAATGTTGGCCAGCAATATCAAGTAACTTTAACAAATGGACAACAATGGTTAACCGATCAAGTTGTGCTAACGATTGGGCGGCAAGGGAATACTGATCAATTAGATGCTGTAACTGGTCAAATTGAATTGCATCAAAGTCATGTGGTGGTTAATCAATATCTGCAAACGACCAATCCGCACGTTTATGCGATTGGGGATGTCGCAGATAATGCGGTCCCTAAATTAGTGCCCGTTGGTAATTTTGAAGGTCGTTATGTCGCTCGGCATTTGTTTGGAACAGAATCAGGTCCAATTAATTACCAGACCTTACCAGAAGTAGTCTTTGGTAGCCCACGGATTGCCCAAACTGGTATGAAGATGGCTGATGCTCAAGCGAAAGGGCTAACAGTGCATGAATTTAAGTGGGATAAGGTCATTACTTTTTACCGTTATCAGGATCACCCAATTATTCGAGTGGCATTGGATCAAAACGGAGTTATCCGAGGGGCAAGTGTTTATGCTAAAGAAGCTGAAGAATTAATTAACTATTTTGTGACAGCCATTAATGAAGAACGTACGCTAAGTGAGACGCAAGCTAATTTGTATGCCTATCCATCTTTGGGGAGTGAATTTGCTGGTTTTTATGAATAGTATTTATGGTATAATTTACTTTTATAGTAACAGAAGAAGCCAGCCTTCTTAATTTATAGTATAGGAAGAAACAATAAAAATGAAAATTAAAGGTTTAACTCCGATGCTAATCATTATTTTAGTGATTATGTTTTTTACGGGAAAAATTTATATCTTAGCACCATATTTGGCTAACTTCATGCAAATTGTGGAGCATATGTTTAATGACTCAAATGCGATTGGTTGGTCGATTTTAATTTTGACATTTATTGTTCGGATAGTTTTACTACCAATGCAATTACATCAATCACGCAATATGACGATTCAACAAGAAAAAATGCGGTTATTGCAGCCCCAGTTAAATCGGGTGCAAGAGGCACAAAAAGCCGCTAAGACTCCCGAAGAACAAATGCGGGCCAGCCAAGCGATGATGCATATTTATCGGGAAAATAATGTGTCGTTATTGGGGGGAATGAATTTCACCACGCTCATTATCCAATGGCCGATTTTCTCTGGACTGTATGCCGCGATTAATCCGCACATTATCCATGGATGGAGCCATATGGACTGGGCGGTTACGCAGGCGACTTCTATTAAGGATGCTAATTTCTTTGGAATTCAATTAGCTCAATCTAGTTTATGGTTAGCCATTGCGACTGGTTTAATCTATTTGGCCCAATCATATCTTTCAATGTTGGGAATTCCTGAAGAACAAAAGAAGCAAATGAAGTCAATGATGTTCATGATGCCCATCATGATGTTTATGATGACGTATTTCACCAATGCTGGAATTGGTTTGTATTTCTTTGGTGGTGCCGTGATTATGGTGATGCAAACTTTGTTGATTAATTTGTGGCGGCCACGATTACGGCAACATGTGAAGAATACGTTCACGGTTAAGGATGTGGTTGAAGACGCTCTTGCTGGAAAGATTCAAGCGCCCCAAGTAGATAAGAACAGCAGCTTTATGGAACGGATGGCAGCAGCTCAAGAGGCGGCAACTAAGCAACAGGATCAACAAGCTGATAAAAGTGCGTCTCAAGAGACGCCAGCCCAACAATCAGAAATCAATCTTGAAAAAAAGTTGACGAATCGTGAACGTAATGAGCAGCGCCGTCAACAGAATCAAAATGATTAATGAAACCCGAAGACGTCGGTTTTAATAATTTAAAAAAACACTTTAACTTAAAAGTTGAAGTGTTTTTTATGTGAAAAACTAATTGTTTTTCTTGAATATAGAATAATATATGGGTAGGGGACGGTTATACCCTTAATATTGTATCTCTAAAGAATATACTTAAAACAGTTTAATGAATGGTATAACCAAAATTACATTAAATAACTACCGTATGGGTTAAGTTGTAATCATGCTAGTTATTTAATAAAGTATTTGAACATTTTATTCACCACTAATTTCGATAAATGTACTAGTTGGCATAGATTGTTTTAAATCAATTAAGTCATCAGAATTTGATAAAACTACCGTTAATTCAGTGCTAATTTGATTATGTTCAAGTTTAATTACATCGATGACAGGACTGAATTCATTTGAGCGAATTTGGTTGAGATATTCATTAACTTGATCATCTTCAATGGAACTAGTCATTCTGATATGATAGATAGTATGCAAATTAAAATCTTTAAATTTATATAGGATTAATTGCATGATAATGATAATAATCGTACCACCAATAGCTAATGAATACATATCAGCCCCAACGGCCATTCCAATACCAGAGGTGACCCAGACGCCAGCTGCCGTCGTTAAACCGGAAACGCTCAGGAACTTGTCACCTTTGACGATGATGAGACCGGCGCCTAAAAATCCAATTCCACTGACCACTTGGGCCGCGATTCGGGAAGGGTCTAATGCGATATTATTGATATTTAATATGTTCATAAATCCATATTTGGAAATAATCATGACAAGAGCCCCGCCTAAAGAAACTAGCGCGTGGGTTCTAACTCCAGCTGATTTAAAACGAGTTTGGCGTTCCAAACCGATAAAGATTCCTAAAATAACAGCTAATAATAATTTAATAATAAAATCAATTTCCATAAAATACTCCTGTTTAAAATAAAAATAAATATATATAAGTATAGCAGGATTCTTTGTTAACGCGTTATTTTAAAACCAAAAATATTTCACATGAATTAGCAGATTATGTGGAAGTGAAGAAAAAGCATTTCATTTGACGCCAGTTAGTAATGTGGTTGATGGTGTTCAATCGTCATTACTAAAGACCGCAGCTGAAAAGGTGACATTTCGCTAGAAGTTTCAGTGTGGTGTTGCCTCGTTGGCTGGATTGATTGTATGGAAGCGCAAAAAGTAAATAATGAATTATCTAATAGTTATCCTGATAGTAAGGTTGCTTTGCCCGAACATGTCGGGGACTGGTTGTTTGGTAGCAGTGCATTTAACTATTTTAGATGTAAATAAATTGCTTAAATATTGTTTTGTAAGTAAGGATTAGTCAAAATGCTAATCCTTTTTTTCTACTCAGAATTGTCTTTAGATGGTAATCTTGATCAATTGAATAACTGATTGTGGTTTCTGACATGATTTATGTAAGAATAGATTGAATTAATGAATTAGAACAGTGTATGATATTGATAGTTATTAAGAATTTAGGGGGAGGATCGGGTGATGGAGTTTTACAAACCGGTAATTATTAGTGATCATGAATTAAATGCGCAAATTAAGACTGATGGTAAACAAATTATGTTTATGAGTGCTGAATGGTGTGGGGATTGTAAAGCAATTAAGCCTTTTATTCAGGTCTTGAAAAAGTACGCTGAGGACGCAGGGATTAATTGGTTTGATGCTGACCGCGATACGAATATGGCGGTTGCTGAGGAACAAGATATCTGGGGCATCCCCGTCTTTGTAGCCTTTGTTGACGGCGTACAAGTTGATCATCTTGGTGATGGACAACGGCTTGCACCAAAAGAAGTGACTGACTTTATTGATAAACTCATTAATTGGTAATTATTTATGCGAGGATTAAAAAATTATTTAAATCAAGTTGTCTATGAATTGATGCAAGCCGTTATTCCCTTGATTCCCCTGGCCTATCTAACCCATGTTTTGGGGATAAATAGCTTTGGGTTATCCGCCTGGGCGATTGGGAGTATGGATTTGTTGTGCCTTTTGTTTTTAGGTTCTAGTAGTCTTTTTGGCCAAAATCTTTTAAGAAATAATCCAGATGAAACCGAAGCCACTGTCTTCTGGAATGTGGTCGTTATTCGGGTACTAGCTACTTTAGTGGCTGCCATCTTTTTTGGTGGATTTGTGTGGTGGCAAGGCCAAACTAATGGTTTGTATCAAGTTCATCATGACTTGTTGCAGGCGAGCTTATTATTGCTAGTGGGGAGTGCACTTGATTTTTCATGGTATTTTATTGGCACGAAACGGCCTTTGCGTCCTTTACTACAAGCTATGTCAACAAAAGTATTGTTTTTAATGCTGGTCTTAATCTTAGTTAAAACGCCAAATAACTTCAATAATTATGTTTTATTAATTGGTTGGACGCGCATTGTTGGAAATCTTTTCTTGCTTTTCCAATTACCGCCAACTTTGAACAAGCAGATTCATTGGCACATTGGAACTTATTTGGGACAGTGGTTAAAAAATTTAACGCATGTTCTAGGGTTTGAATTATTCGCGTTAAGCGGGCTAGTCATTGCAGCCATCAAATCCCCTACTGAAATTGCGGGAATGGGGTATTACGAAGCAGCCTTACAATTAACGCAAGTAGGAATTGTTTTAGTGATTACGATTGGTGTTAGTACTTTACCGCGTTTTTATCAAATTTACCAACAAAATAATTATCAAAAATTGATTGAACACATCGATAATGCGGTAGAATCTGTGACAGCGGTCGGAGTACCATTAATGTTTGGGACGGCAGCAACCGCGGTGCAATTTAATACTTGGTTCTTAGGACAAGGCTTTAGTGCGGTCGGGCTCTTTATGACCGCTTTAGCCCCATTAATTTTATTGTTGGGTTGGAATACCATTTTGGGCGGCCAATTTTTATACTTAGCCGGACAAGCACGAGTTATTAATTTTACTCTCTGGTTGGGGCTGTTCATAAACGTTACGATAG
Organism: Weissella kandleri; assembly: GCF_001438705.1. Lineage (GTDB taxonomy): Bacteria > Bacillota > Bacilli > Lactobacillales > Lactobacillaceae > Weissella > Weissella kandleri. Next base: position 58,903 of record NZ_JQBP01000003.1, on the reverse strand, counting down.
CATGGCTGTTAGTACCGCGATACGGTCTATTTGGGAGTATTTATGCTCTATTGATCACAGAATTAATGATTTTTGCCATTCAGCTGTATTATGCGCGCGAAGTGATTGCGTTTGGCCGAGTTATTGCCCTTATGTCTAAATATTTGGTGACTGGGAGTCTAATGTACTTAACAATTTTAGTTACCACATATAACTGGCCACCATATCCATCGACAACGGTTTTCCAGATCGGATTAGGCACAATTTTATATGTCATTGGGATTATCCTTTTACGAAGTACGTTGGTGAAAAAATTTGAGCGGATTTGTAAAAGTTATTTGAAGGTCATTCGGCGTCGATATCGGACAGAATAAATATGATGAAAAATAGGAAAAAATAATGATAGAAGTTAAAGACGTGACGAAACGCTTTGCCGATAAAGTAGCGGTTGATGCCTTGAGTTTTACGGTTAAACCAGGAGAAATTATGGGCTTAATCGGGCAAAACGGGGCGGGAAAAACCACTACTTTTCGCATGTTGTTAGATTTTATTGAACCAAATCAAGGAAATATCACGTGGAACGGGCAAGTTTTGAATAACAACCTGCGCCAAAAAATTGGCTTTTTGCCTGAAGAAAGAGGATTATATCAAAAATTAAGTATTGAAGAACAGGTCTTGTATTTTGCGGAATTGCACGGGATGAACCGTCGAGATGCTCGGCATGATTTAGCACTATGGATGGATAAATTTAATGTAGTTGGACGACCAACAGATAAAGTGCAGAAATTATCTAAAGGAAACGCGCAAAAAGTCCAATTAATTGCGACTTTAATATCTCATCCGGAATTTTTGATTTTAGACGAGCCTTTTACGGGGATGGACCCAGTGAATGCAGATATTATTTTGAATGAAATTCATGAATTGAAGCGTTCCGGGGTGACAATTATTTTTAGTTCACATAATATGTCAGGGGTCGAAACCCTGTCAGACCATGTGACGATGCTCCGTCATGGTCAAACCGTCCTGCAGGGTGAAACAAATCAGATCCGGGAACAATACGGACGCACTGAAATTTATCTGGAAGCGCCGCAAACGGATGCAGAATTGTTGGCGATTCCAGGAGTTCGCAAGGTTGAACCTGAGTTAATGGGGCGTCGTGTTTTCTTGACTGACCCCGATGTCGGCCGACAAGTCTTTGCCTTGGTCAGTGCTAATGGATATGTGCAAGCTTTTAGTCAACAAGCACCTTCGTTAGATCAAATTTTCAAACAAGAAGTGGCGAAAGGGGAGAATTAAATGTTTTTGAAACAACTTTTATTAGTCGCTAAACAAACTTTTAAGGTTCGCGTCAAAACGATTGGCTATTGGTCTTTAGTCTTATCGCCCATCTTAATTGCCGGAGTGATCTTCGCATTTGGATTGTTATTTAACACCTTGTCCAGTCACCCGACGCCCGTAATTGGTGTCCAGGTTGATGCAGGATTGGAAAAAAGCTTAATGCATAGTAAGACGATTAAAGCGAAATATCAGCCGGTCGAGAGTGAAGAACAAGGCTTAAAATTACTCCATCAAAAAAAAATTGACAGTTTATTAACGCAAAATGGTACGACATATTTAGTGCAAAACACACCCAAGGGGCATCCAGTTGATGCAGATCAACTGCAAACTTTTTTAAAACAATATACGATTGAACAAAAGGCTCAGCAAATGCACTTATCATCGACTGAGTTACAAGCCTTAATGGCGCCACCGACGATTAAGACTCGTTTAGTGAGCGTAAAAGGTGAAAGTGCCGGTGATAAGACAGCGAAACAGGCTCAATATATGTTGACGGTTGGTTTAGGAATCTTCATTTTCATCTTCCTATCAACTTATGTGGGGATGATTGCGACGGAAATCGCGAATGAAAAGTCATCTAGAATTATGGAAATTTTATTAGCTGCCACTAGTCCATCCGTGCAGTTCTTTGGTAAATTATTGGGAATTATTGGGCTAGCACTACTTCACTTAGGACTTTACGCTGCAATCTTGTTACTTTCATGGCAATTAATCCCAGCGAATAACCGTTACGTAATGATGTTTAAAGACATTTTAAAAGGGGTCGACCTTAATTTTGTCGGGACGACCTTATTAATGGTCTTCTTAGGAATTGTCCTGTATTTAATTTTGACAGCGATTATTGCGGCGATGATTAATGATCAAAGCCAAGTGCAACAAGCGGTTTCACCCGTGACCTATTTAGCAATGGGAGGTTATATTTTGACTTTTATGGTTTCAAGTACTAGTGAAAACATAGTGATCAAAGTGCTATCTTATATCCCATTCTTGTCACAAACTTTAATGCCCGCCCGTGTTGGCTTGCAGCTCACGCAACCGTATGATATTTGGCTAGCGATTGGGTTCCAAATTGTGACGATTTATTTCCTGAGTCGTTATGGACTGCGCGTCTATCGCGATAATGTCTTACGTTATAGTGAAGGTAATTTAACCTGGGAGAGCCTAAAAAGTTTAGGTAAAATCTTCCATTATCAAAAAAATATTCAAGCTTAACATTTAGGCCTTCCTCATTTAAGGAGGGCTTTTTTTATGGATTAAAAAAGCGTGCAGAACGCACGTAAAAAAATTAGTTTTAAGACAGCGAATGAGTCTAGCCCATAGCTATTTTGCAAAAGGTTCGTTTTCAGGGACCGGAACAACATGCTATAATAGATTAACTGAAATGTAACAAGTTAGAGCTAATTGATGGACTAAAATCGACGTCTTGATAGATCTAAGCAAAGGAATGGAAGGAAGTATGCATGGCTAAACCAACTTTATTATTAATCGATGGGAATTCTCTGGCGTTTCGCTCTTTTTACGCGCTGATTAATCAGGTCGACCGATTTGTGAGTCATGAAGGTCTTCATACCAACGCTTTAGTCGGCTTTAATAATCTTTTGGATGGAATTGTGGATCCGTTTAAGCCTGACAAAGCGTTAGTGGCTTGGGACGCAGGTAAGACGACTTTTCGGACGAATTCTTTTGGTGATTACAAGGGAAATCGGGATAAAACGCCGCAAGAATTGGTCGAGCAATTTGAACCCATGAAAAAAATGGTGGAGCTCCATGGTATCAAAAATTATCAGTTGGTAGATTATGAGGCTGATGATATTATCGGAACCATTGCCGCAGCTGGGGATGCAGCTGGCTATGCAGTAACGATTGTGACCGGAGACCGTGATATGCGGCAATTAGTGACGGATAATATTACGGTTTGGTTGACCAAGAAGGGAATTACCGAAATCGATAAGTATATGCCCGCCCAAGTGGCCGAAGTTTACGGTGGGTTGACGCCCGCCCAAGTCGTTGAAGTAAAGGGGTTGCAAGGTGATCCATCCGATAATTATCCTGGGGTGCCCGGTATTGGCGAGAAAACGGCGATTAAGTTAATCCAAGAATATCATTCCATCCCCACATTATATGAACATGTGGATGAAATGAAAGCTTCAAAGCGTAAGGAAAATTTGATTACATACCGCGATGATGCTTTTTTGTCGCGTGAATTAGCTCGGATTCGGACCGATGCACCATTAGAGATTAATTTGGATGACTTGGATTATCAAGGCATCCATTATCAAGCCTTAATTCCTTTTTATCAACAATTAGACTTTAAACAACAATTGGTTAAACTAGCCAATATGGGTTATGTGGCCGCAGACGCAAAACCAGTCACGCAGCAACCGCTCAAATGGGTCACGCTGGATTTCGAGAACGAAGCTGAGTTGAATCGTATTGAAGATGTTTTAGATGTTTATGTTGAACTCGATGGTGAGAACTATCATCGAGCCAATATTGTGGGCTTTGTGGTTGGAAATGCGCAAGTGGGCTATTTTGCCAGTCGCAACGTAGATTATTTAACACAAGATTCTCCCGTGCGCAAACTTTTGCAAAATTCAGTGCTTAAAAAGCGTGTTTTTAACGCCAAAGCCTTAACGGTCGCCTTGGCTCGTTATGGGGTGCAACTAACGGGTGTGACGTTCGATCTCTTATTGGTTTCATACTTGTTAAATGTTAACGATAATAGCAATGATTTAGGGCAAGTTGCCCATGAACATCAGTATTTTGATGTGGCAACGGACGAAGAAGTGTATGGTAAAGGGGCTAAGTTCCAAATTCCAGCTGATGATCAAGTATTTTTTGAACACCTTGGAAGAAAAGCACAAACGATTGGTCAATTAGAACCAGCTTTGATGCAACAATTAACTGACCAACAGCAAGCCAGATTATACACTGAGATTGAATTACCATTAACCTTTGTTTTAGCTGATATGGAAATGCAAGGGATTACGGTCAATGCGGATCACTTATTAGCAATGCAGTCTAAGTTTAGCGAACGACTTAGTGAATTACAGCAAAAGATTTATCAGCAAGCGGGTCATGAATTTAATATTCAGTCGACCAAGCAATTGGGAACGGTCTTATTTGAAGAAATGGGGCTAAAATCATTGAAAAAGACGAAGACAGGTTATTCAACATCTGTCGAAGTATTGGAACAAATGACCGATGTACCAATTGTGGAGTCAATTTTGCAATATCGGCAACTATCAAAAATTCAGTCGACCTATGTTGATGGATTATTACGGGTGATTCATGGGAGTGATTCAAAGGTCCACACCCGTTATTTACAAACTTTGACCCAAACCGGACGGCTCTCATCAGTGGATCCGAACTTACAAAATATTCCGGTGCGTGTAGAAGAAGGACGCCAAATTCGCAGCGCCTTTGTCCCTAGTCATGAAGGTTGGTCAATTTTTAGTGCCGACTATTCCCAAATTGAATTGCGGGTCTTAGCGCATGTGACCGGGGATATGGAAATGCAAAAAGCCTTCTTAGCCGATGAAGACATTCATGCTTCAACGGCGCGCCGAATCTTTGGCATTCCTTTAGCCGACCCAATTAGCCCCAATTTGCGGCGTCAAGCTAAGGCGGTTAATTTTGGCATTGTGTATGGGATATCTGATTTTGGCTTAGCCAAAAATATTGGGACGGACCGTAAAACGGCTAAACAAATTATTGAAACCTATTTAACGGAATATTCAGGCGTTAAAGCTTGGACGCAAAAGATTATTGAAACCGCACGTGAGCAAGGTTATGTTGAAACCATCGCTCATAGACGGCGATATTTGAAAGATATTAAGGCGAAAAACTTTAACTTACGGAGTTTTGCTGAACGGACAGCTATGAATACCCCAATCCAAGGGTCGGCGGCTGATATCATTAAAATTGCGATGATTAAAATGCAGACAGCTTTAAAAACGCATGGATTGAACTCAAAAATGTTATTGCAGGTGCATGACGAATTGATTTTTGAAGTGCCAGCGGAAGAATTAGCAACGATGCATCAGCTTGTCCCTGAAATTATGGATTCAGCGGTGCAATTAGATGTGCCATTAAAGGTGGAGACCCACGAGGGGAAGACGTGGTATGATGCAAAATAAAAATCAACCAGCCGTGGTCTTAACAATTGCGGGTGCGGATAGTTTATCTGGTGGCGGACTGCAAGCAGATTTGGCCACTTTTAATGAATTAAAATTATATGGATTAGCCACAGTGACGAGTATTGCTGCAGTCCAGCCTGATAATTTAAAAATCACACCGCTACCGGCTACATTAGTGCAAGATCAATTACAATCGCAACAAGCAGCGTTTCAGCTACGGGGGGTGAAGATTGGCCTTTTGCCTACAGTTGAACAAGTTGAATTAGTGGCGACCTGGATCAAACAATTGCCGGAAAAAATTCCAGTGGTGGTCGATCCGGTCTTAGTCTTTAAAGAGGCACAAACTGATGCCGCAGTGGGACTAAGGGATGCTTATTTACGTGAACTCTTTCCTTTAGCGACCATTATTACCCCGAATTTAACCGAGGCGATGCAATTAACGGGACAAGCATTGGTTAATGAACAGACTGTCGCCCGAGCGGGACAAGCACTACTGCAGACTGGAACGCAGAGTGTTGTCATTAAAGGTGGACACCGCTTGGCTGGTCCAATGGCCAAAGATTATTTATTAACGCAGGATGGGAATCAATGGCTTACGAGCCCTAAGTTGACTTCAAATAATAATAATGGGGCGGGATGTACTTTTTCAGCTGCTATTTTAAGTTATTTAGTGCAAGGAAATTCGTTGGAAACAGCTGTCGCGCAAGCTAAAACTTTCGTGCAACATGCAATTGAAGCAGGGCTTACAATTAATGAACAGCAAGGTAATGTATGGCAAGGAGCAAATCGTGAATATTCATCTTAAACCAACTTATCGGCTGACAATTGTAGGGCTGTTAGTCGCTTTAAATATTTTGTTAAATATATTTTTGCGTTTGCCCACGCCGACCGGTTTTATTAGTTTAGTGGAAGTCGGAATCTTTTTAGCAGGGTGGCTCTTTGGCCCACGCATTGGTGGTGCTGTTGGAGGAATTACTGGTTTATTAGTAGACTTATTCGCTGGTTACCCGCAATGGATGCTAGGTTCATTAATTATTCATGGACTGGAAGGTTATTTAATTGGCGTCTGTTGGCAAACTGTCGGTGCTAAACAGCGCTCAACTTGGTTTGGTTTGGTGTTGAGCGCAATTATAGGTGGAAGTGTCATGTTGGCGGGATACTGGCTGTTTGGAATTGGGTTACAATTATTAAATCATGCCACGTTAGCGACCGCATTGACGATTTCCACGGCTGAATTGGCGACTAATGTGCTCCAAGTTTTGGCTGGTTTTAGCATTGCCATAATTTTGCGGCCCGTTTTAATACGGTATTTAAAGCGACTTAATTAAATGAATCCGATCGAGAAAGAGAAAGAAGGTTAGATAAAATGACCGCCAAGGGATCAATTAAAAGTAATGACTTTGCTCGCGGGGCTGCGCAGCAGGGTCAGGTTAAACCAAACCCGCAAGCTAAAATGGCTGCCAAAAAAGCGTTATTAGAAAAAGCGCGGGCACAACATTCCGCAAAATAAGGGGATGTATCTTTGAAAATTAAAATTGTGGGGGATGAGAGAAATGACGAGTTATTCAGAACAAATGTTGGACGATTTAGATCGTGGTCAATTAGATGCAGCTAAAAAATCATTTGCGTCCGCTCTACGTCATGATGATGATGAAACCCTGCATTCATTAGCAGAAGAACTTTTTGCTTTAGGTTTCACCAAAAATGCAAAACGGACGTTACTAAAGCTTTTGGAGCGTTATCCGGAAGAAGATTTATTTCGAACGGAGTTAGCTGAAATTGCCATCGCCGATGACGATACTGAAGCGGCTTTAAATTATTTATCCGTGATTGAACCAACTTCGGAGGCTTATTTAGAAGCACTGTTAGTTCAAGCCGATTTATATCAATCGGAAGGTTTAAATGAAGTAGCGGAAAGTAAGTTGAAGGTGGCAGAAGCAATAGCCCCCGATGAGCCGGTAATTCAGTTTGCGCTGGCCGAATTGTGGTTTAGTGCTGGCCGGTATGGTGAAGCAATTCCAGAGTACCGGAGCTTGATTGCCGCTGGAACTACGAGCTGGTCAGGGGTCAACTTGGTTTCAAGAATTGGGGTAGCTTATGCGATGTTGGGTGATAATCGTAAAGCACTGGGCTATTTGGAACAAATTCCAGTTACGGAGTTAACGGCTGATGTTAAGTTTCAATTGGCAATGTTATATACGATGGATGATGAACAAAAGGAACAAGCAATTAAACTTTTTGAAGAATTATTGGATGAGGATCAATCATATGCTGGGGCGTACGTACCTTTGGCGCAATTATATGAACAAAAAGCTGATCCGAAACGGGCTTTGGTCACCTATGAGGCTGGCTTAGCAGTTGATCAATTTAATGAAAAAGCATATTTGAATGGAGCACGAGTGGCACAACAGCTCGGGGAAGTAGATCAAGCTAATCGTTTGTATCAAAAAGCTTTAAAGAATTTACCTGACCACCCTGACATTATTAATGCATATGCCAGCTTCTTAGTGAATGATCATCAGATGATTGAAGCGGTGAATTTGTTCAATAAAGCCTTAGAAGATGATGAATACGAGTTAGATGCTGTTGGCTATTGGAATTTGGCACAAGCTTATACTGAATTAGAAGATTATGCGATGGCTGACCAATATTGGCAAGCAGCCTTACCACTATTGCAAACGACTCCGGACTTCTTAAAGCAGGCCTATGCTTATTATCGTGAGGCGGGTAATCGGCCGATGATGCAAAAAAACTTGGCTGCTTATTTACAAGCTGAACCAGATGATACGGAAATGGCTTATGAATACGAATTATTAAAAGATGATTTGGAAGATTGAGGTCAATGGGGATGGTAAAAGAAAAGACAATTAATTGGATTAAGCTTCATCCGGAGGTTGATGCAAAAATTCCCAGTTTGAAGCTGATCGAACAGTGGGTCGCGGACAACGCCGATTTACAAATTTTAAAGCGATATACCATTACCAAAGTGGCAATTCCAAAAGCCCATCAAAAAAAAGCTCAAGCTGCTTATTTGGTGCAATGGCGTAAAGCCCTGCAACAGTTTAAGGGACGCTGGCAATGGCGTGAAGTTGAGTCATATCTGTTAATTGAAGACGATGTAAAAATTGCTACTACAGTGACAAAAAGCGCTGCTCAACCTACAGAGGCTAAGGTGCAAAAGCCGGCGATTGCTAATTCGACTGCTAAGGTAGAGACGAAGAAACCTCAACAGCTAGTCGAATCTCAACAAACGGCGAGTGATGCTAGCGTTAAAGCTGAACCTAAAGCAATGTCGGCGCAAAAAGCGCGCCCGGCTAAAAACAAAACGCCTAAACCGGACACGCGATTAGAACCTAAAAAAGCTACTGAGCATGTTAAAGTTCATCATAGTAAAAAAATTGAGTCCCAAAATAATGCAGTAAAGAAGCGGCATACTTCGGGGAATAATATGCACCATAATACTGATACCAATGCAAACGATAATGGTAAGCATAAAGCCGGTGCCAATTTAGTGAAGGTGCAACCTGTGCTATTATACGGTTTGGAAACTAAGCAACAAAGCCTTTATTCACGGCGTCCTTTAAGTAAAAATTAAATATTAAGTGAAAACGATTACATTTAGGCGTATTTTTCGTTATAATATTGATATTATGAACTGGAGGAAAATTGAAATGACTGAACGCACATTAGCAATTGTGAAGCCCGATGGTGTTAACCAAAAAAAGGTCGGTGAAATTATTCGACGGATTGAACGGAAAGGTTATGACATTATCGCTATTAAAATGCTACAGGCGGATGAGAAATTATTACGTCAACATTATGCAGAATTAGTAGGACGGCCCTTTTTCCCTGGTCTATTAAAGTATATGATGGAAAATGAAGTAGTCGCGATGGTAGTTGAAGGAGACAATGTTGTGAAGGGATGGCGGACTTTGATGGGAACGACAAATCCGACTGAAGCGACCCCTGGAACCATTCGCGGTGACTTTGGCCGTGACTGGCCTGGGGATGAAGTCCGCAATGTGGTCCACGGATCTGATACGCCAGAGAATGCCGAACGGGAAATTAAATTATGGTTCCCAGAGTTAAAGCGTTAGACTTGAATTTAAATTATGGGTGCAATTTGGTTAAAATCTAACTGAGTTGTGCTTTTTTTATCCGAAAAAAAGCGGATTATGGGTATGTTAAGCCAAGTTGGGAAAAGAGAACCGAGCATGGGTGCAAGGTGAATTTATGCTAAAATAGATACTATTAAATTACAATTCCTCACTTAGGGGATGCTATTGAGGAGATGACAATATGGACGCAATTAAATTATCACCACGCTTACAAGCCGTTGCTGAATTTGTACCGGCACGGGCACGCCTTGTAGATATTGGGTCTGACCATGCCTATTTACCAGCCCACCTTTTGTTAAATCAGCACATTGAATACGCGGTTGCCGGCGAAGTGGCGGTCGGACCACTCCAGAATGCACAACAAATGCAAGCGCAATTTCACTTTGGGTCGCAGTTAGTGACCCGTTTGGGAGATGGTTTTGCGGTGGTGCAACCGGAAGACCAAATTGATACAGCGGTCATTGCCGGCATGGGCGGACAATTGATTAATAAGATTTTAACGGCGGGCATTTCGAAACGGGATGCTTATACACATTTGATTTTACAACCTAATACGGACGTTCACATGGTGCGCGACTGGTTGCAAAATCACCATTATCAGTTGGTGGATGAAACTATTTTGTTTGATGACGGTCACTATTATGAAATTTTGGTGGCTCAACCGGGTGAAGTTCAATATTCACCAGCAGAATTAATGTTTGGACCATTCAATTTAAAGCGACGGACAGCACCTTGGCAACAATATTGGCAGCGAGAGTCTAAACGTTTGAAAAAATTATTAGCGCAGATGCAAAAAGCTGGCCAAGTTGAAAATTCTGCGTATCAAGCGTATGAAAGCCAGTTGAATTTGATTGAGGAGGTCTTAAATTAATATGATGCAAGCTCAAACATTGATTGATGCAATTGAAGCTTTAGCGCCAGTCAATTTGGCGTGGGAGCGTGATGTTGTGGGGTTACAACTGGGGCGTGCTGATCAATCCATTGACCGGGTGATGACAACTTTAGATGTTCGGCCTGAGGTGGTGCAAGAAGCGATTGATAAGGACGTTGATTTTATTTTTTCCCATCATCCACTAATGTTTCATCCAGCGCGGACTTTGGACTTGAGTCGCCCGCAAAATCAAATGTATGCCGATTTGTTGAGGCACAACATTGTCGTGTATAGTGCGCATACGAATTTAGATGCTGCAGTGGGGGGGATGAATGATTGGTTGGCTGAGGCTTTGCAGATTCAAAATCCGCGGCCATTAATTCCTAATGCGGATGGCAAATCTGGTTTAGGTCGGATTGGGCAATTAGAACAGCCCAAAACCGTACGCACTTATGCGCAAGCTTTAAAAGATTTGTTTAACGTTGCAGCGGTGCGCGTGATTGGACCCGATTTAGAGCGTTCAATTCAAACTGTCGCAGTCATTGGCGGTGATGGTGGCGATCATTATCGCCAAGCCCAACAAGCGGGGGCAGATGTATTAGTGACGGCTGATTTGTACTACCATATTGGACATGATGTGATTGCTGATGACTTTACGGTGATTGATCCTGATCACCATATGGAAGCGATTGTTAAAGCAAAAATGGTGGAACAAATTCAGATTTGGCAACACGCGTATGGCTGGGAATTAAATGCGGTTTTTCTCTCAGCCATGAATACAGATCCATATCAATATCTTGTATAAAAAATAAATTAAGGAGGCTTTATCATGACAATTAGCCAAGAACTAGTTGAACGCTTTTTGCGCTATGTAAAAGTTAATACACGTTCAAATCCCAACAGTACAACCATTCCTTCTGATCCAAAAGAGGTCGCTTTTTTAAATCAATTAAAAGAAGAGTTGGTGGCAATTGGTTTGCAACATGTTACGACCCAAGCTGACGGATATGTCTTTGCGGAACTACCCAGTAATCTGAATTACTCCGTTCCAACTATTGGCTTAATTTCCCACGTGGATACAGCTGATTTTAACGCGGAATCAGTCCATCCCCAGATTATTGAAAATTATAATGGCGACGTCATTCAGTTAAATGATGAGCTTACGCTCGACCCTAAGCAATTTCCAAGTTTGTTAAAATATCAGGGACAAACATTGATTACGACGGATGGGACAACATTGTTAGGTGCTGATGATAAAGCGGGAGTCGCTGAAATTATGAGTGCTGCTGAGTATTTAATTCAACATCCAGATATTAAACACGGTCGGGTTATGTTGGCTTTTGGTCCAGATGAAGAGATTGGGACTGGCGCTGACCACTTTAATGTGCAGAACTTTGGGGCAGACTTTGCTTATACGGTGGATGGTGGTCCGTTGGGTGAACTTGAATGGGAAACCTTCTCGGCAGCAGCAGCGAAGGTACAAATTCAAGGCTTAAATGTGCATCCAGGGTCAGCGAAAAATCTCATGGTCAATGCTTTACAGGTCGCAATCGATTATCATAACCAGTTACCTGAGCATGACCGGCCAGAAAACACAGCCGGACGAGAAGGCTTTTGGCATTTAACTAATTTAACAGGAACGCCCGAGCATGCCACCCTGGAGTATATTGTCCGTGACCATGACCGGACGCGGTTTAATCAGCGTAAACAGTATCTAAAAGAACTTGCGCAAAAGATGAATCAAAGTTTTCAAACGGAACGAATTCAAGTTGAATTAAATGACGAATACTATAATATGGGTGAAGTCTTAAAGGATAATATGTATCCAGTGAAATTAGCACAGCAGGCTTTAGAGGCATTAGCGATTGAACCGATTATTGAACCCATTCGTGGTGGTACGGATGGCTCAAAGATTACCTTTTTAGGTTTGCCAACACCAAATTTGTTTGCTGGGGGCGAAAATATGCATGGTCGTTATGAATATGTGTCCGTGGAAACAATGGAAAAAGCCTACCAGAGTATTTTAAAGATTATTGAAATTAATGTAAAAGAAGGTGGCAATTAAGTATGCAACAATGGTGGCAAAACAAATATATTTGGGCTTGTGGTCTATTAGGGAGTATTTTGATGCTATTGACACCTTTCATTGGGGTGTTGAATTGGCCGGTCTATGTGCCACTAAAACAAATGAGTGTTATTTTAACAGCACGCGATCAACCATTTCGGACCTTGTTTGTCGGGTATAATTTAGTGGCAAGTTTGTTAATCGTCGTCTTTTTATGGGCATGGGTGCAATTTGGTAGCTATAAACGGCTTACGCGTCAACGACAGGCGGTTTTAAACTTTTTAGGTGGGTTTATCGTTTTGCAAATCCTACGTTGGGGGTTTCCATTAGTGGGGATGGCACAATTGAGTTCGGTCACTGACCGGTTAAATTGGTATATTTTGCTATTATTAGTGGTTGATGTGGGCCTTGCTGGGTTAGTTTTGCGTGTCGGACAAAGTTATGATGCTGAGTTGCAACCTTCTTTGACCAATATGTGGTGTCTATCAAGCGGCCTGATGTTGATTTTCATTGGTACCTTGTTAATTATTCAATTATTGGGGTGGCCATTTGCCGGTGCATTTGATGAATTAATTAACTTCATGCTCCTATGGCCTATCATGTATACGAGCTGGGATTTTGTCCAAAAGACGTGGCAATAAGCGCCTTAGTTCAACCTTTTACCTGTAAAGTAAATTTACTTTACATATTTTCCAAAAAGGCTTGCAATTTGGGGGAAAGGCGTGTAATATTACTATTTGTAATTTACTAGCTATTGTGCACGACGCAAGCTTGGGGCCTGGTCTATGCAACTAGGCCTGTCGTTTACACTAGTGGGGATGGCAATCACCCAAATACATTTCAAGGAGTATGTTAATGCGCATTAACATTTTGTTAGAAGCCGCCGAAACCGGTGAGCGTATCTACCTAACTTCAAAGAATCGTCGTAACACACCTGACCGCTTGGAATTGAAAAAGTATTCTCCAAAGTTGCGTAAAGTTACCACATTCAAGGAGGTTAAGTAATCATGGCTAAGAAGTCAAAGATCGCTAAGGCTAAGAAGATTGAAGCAACCGTTGCAAAGTATGCTGACAAGCGTGCTGCATTGAAGGAAGCTGGAGACTATGTTGGTCTTTCAAAGTTACCTCGTAATGCATCACCTGTTCGTATGCACAACCGGGATCAACTTGACGGACGTCCACACGCTTACATGCGTGAGTTCGGAATGTCACGTTTGAACTTCCGCGAACTTGCCCACAAGGGATTGATTCCTGGTGTTAAGAAAGCTTCTTGGTAAGCTTAGCAAGTTTATATTAAACCATGGGTATATGATACTCATGGTTTTTTTGTGTCGAAAAAGGTATTGAATGCTCAAATGCAACCTAGACCAATTTTCAAAATAAACTTAATATAGATAATGTTTTTCACATTTCGTTTGGCTTTGTGAAAAAATATAACAGTTGATACAAACACTTTGGTTCTTTTTGTCAGATCTTAAAAATAATTTGTTTTTTCACAACCAACGCGCTATAATAAGTCCTATTATATGTATACCAATTCATATAGTCGGAGGGTAAAATGAATAATCGTAAACCAAAATTATTTTTAGATATGGATAACACGATGGTTGATACTTTAGCTGTGTTAAATCCAGCAACGGAACAAGCGACCACGTTAGGACTTGCTAAACCAGATCAAATTCCAGGAATTTTTAGGAATTTAAAGCCATTGCCACATTTAATGGAAGCCTTGCAACAATTAAGTGTGTATTATGACTTATATATTTTAACCACAGCGCCTTGGAATAACATCAGCGCTTGGAGTGATAAACTCGCATGGTTGCATGAATATTTCGGTAATGACGAACAAAGCTTCTTTTATAAACGGGTAATTATGACGCACGATAAAGGCTTAGCCCGAGCTGAAGGAGGTATTTTAGTTGATGATCGTCCTTATCATGGTGCCGCGGCTTGGGAAGATAATGAATTAGGTACGGCTTGGCTTCAATATAACTATGATGAAAAAATGCGGTGGGGAGCTGATGACGGTTTAGTTGACCTACTGATTGCGACCGCCAAGGTTTATCAAACACAAAATATTAATATTCGGACAGCTTTACTGAAAGCCAATCAAATTCGGCATCTCAAATTGCACGGACCCATGGATGATTTTCAAAAAGAAGCCTGGGAAAAGTGATTGCACTGGTAAGGAGGAGGAATTAAGATGACAATTCAAAATGCGAAACAGATGATGCAAAAGGCCCAGAAAGGCCACTATGCCTTAGGAGCTTTTAATACTAATAATTTGGAATGGACGCAGGCAATTTTGAGGCGGGCGCAAGAAAACCAAGCCCCCACCATCTTGGCCGTTTCAATGGGAGCGGTCCAATATATGGGTGGTTTTAAGGTTGTAGCTAATTTAGTGCGAAATTTAGATGAAGCCTTGGAAATTACGGTACCCATCGCGATTCATTTGGATCATGGGACATATGAAGGGGCAAAACAAGCAATTGAAGCAGGTTTTACGTCGGTGATGTTTGACGGTTCAGCACTTCCTTTAGCCGAAAATTTAGCTAAAACAAAGGAAATTGTGGCCCGGGCTCAAGCCGCCAATGTATCAGTGGAAGCTGAAGTTGGTTCAATTGGTGGAGAAGAAGACGGGGTTGTCGGTGAAGGTGAATTAGCTGCCATTGATGATGCGGTTTTGATGACGGAAACGGGGATTGATTTTTTAGCAGCCGGGATTGGTAATATTCATGGAATTTATCCTCAAAATTGGCGCGGGCTTCATTTGGATCATCTCGAGCAATTATCAGCAGCCGTGACGACAGCACGTGGTCAGGCGATGCCAATTGTTTTACATGGCGCATCTGGAATTCCAGATGACCAAATTCAAGCTGCCATTCAATTAGGTGTGGCCAAGGTGAACGTCAATACTGAGTTACAATTAGCATTCCATAATGCCACGCGGCAGTTTGTAGAGACCGATCAAGATCTCAGCGGTAAAAATTATGATCCACGCAAATTCTTGAAGCCTGGTGTAACCGCCATTGAACAAGCTTTAGATGAACGGATTGCAGTTTTTGGCAATGCTAACCGAATCTAATGGAATTAAGACAGGGTTTAGCGATGGGCTGAAGCCTGTCTTTTTTTGTGGTATTGGCCCAAGGAAGGCAACGTGTCGGTCAAAAAGATAAGTTAAGATGGGCGCGAATGGAAACGTATGCAAAAATTAAACAATTTTAATTAATTGCTTCCAAATCAAGGTGAATTAAGCTATTATATAGGTAAAGTTAGATTTTGCACAAATAAAAAGGAGTAGATTTATGCATGGAAAAAAGAAAAAATTTCAGATGCCATCTTCGTTTACAATTCTATTTTTTCTAATCATTGCGGTAGCTATTTTAACGTGGATTATCCCCGCTGGTGAATACGCTACGAATAAAGCGGGGGAGATTATTGCTGGGACTTATCATACCCGAGCAGCTAATCCCCAAGGTGTATGGGATGTGTTCATGGCCCCGATTAAAGGAATGGTAGGGACGGATACAGCTGATGGAACCATCTCAATTTCATTATTCATTTTAGTGATTGGTGGATTCTTGGGAGTTGTGAATAAGACCAAAGCCTTAGATGATGGAATTTCATCAACCTTGCGAAAATACGCAGGAAAAGAAAAACTGATGATTCCACTTTTGATGATTTTATTTGCGATTGGTGGTTCAACCTATGGAATGGGTGAAGAAACGATTGCCTTTTATCCTATTTTGATTGCAGTGATGATTAGCGTAGGTTTTGACTCATTAGTGGCGATTGCGATTGCGCTGATTGGTTCACAGGTTGGGGTGTTAGCCTCTACGGTGAACCCCTTTGCGACTGGAGTGGCTTCACAGAGTTTGAATCTGTCACCGGGTGATGGTTTGATTCCACGCCTACTTTTGTTTGTTATTACGGTTACGATTAGTATTGTGTATGTGATGCGCTATGCCAGCAAGGTGAAGCAAGATCCATCAAAATCAATGGTTTATAACCAACGTGAAACAGATTTAGCTGAGTTTGCACTTTCAAGTGATGATGCTGGAACAGAAATGTCTGGTCGGCAAAAAGCGGTGCTTTGGATCTTTGGAATCACTTTCTTATTGATGGTGATTGGAATTGTTCCTTGGAGTAGTATTAATGAACATTGGACGTTCTTTGATTCATTTACTAAATGGTTAACGGGTATCCCATTCTTAGGAGATTTCTTAGGTCGGGATATGGTGCCCTTTGGAACTTGGTACTTTGGAGAAATGACGATGTTGTTCCTCTTTATGTCAGTGGTGGTCATGTTTGTTTACCATATGAAGGAAAGTACCTTTATCGATGCCTTCTTAGGCGGGATGAATGAATTCTTAAGCGTGGCGATTGTGATTGCGGTGGCCCGTGGAATTCAATTCATTATGAGTGATGGTTATATTACAGCGACTGTTTTGCATGCCGGTGAACAGGGGCTACAACATTTGCCTGCTGGAATTTTCATTGTTTTAACGTTCTTCTTCTACATTCCAATGTCATTTTTAATTCCATCAACGTCTGGTTTAGCAGCGGCGACAATGGGAATTATGGGACCTTTAGGAAAGTTTTCTGGGGTTGCGCCCGACCTAATTATTACAGCCTATCAAGCCGCCGTTGGTTGGGTGAACGTCATTACACCTACATCAGGGATTGTGATGGGAGCTTTGGCCATTGCCCATGTTGATATCGTGACTTGGCTTAAGTTTACTGCTAAATTGATGGGGATTTTATTAGTTGTTACGATTGGATTCCTGGTAATTTGTACTTTAATTTAAGGAGAAATAATCATGCAGAACTATATTTCAGATGATGTTCAAAAACAAGCGATTCAAGCGCTTAGTCGTTTAGTTGCTAAGCCCTCGTATAATACTGAAGCAGCCCCCAATGCGCCGTTTGGTGAAGGTATTCGGGCCGCTTTAGATGAAGTCCTAAAGATTGCAGATGAACTAGGCTATCAAACGTATGTTGATCCAGAAGGCTATTATGGTTATGCTGAAATTGGGGAAGGCGCTGAAATTTTTGGTTTGATTTGCCACGTCGACGTCGTACCAGCCGGTGATATAGATGCTTGGAAAACTAATCCCTTTGAATTAACGCAAAAGGATGGTTCATTATACGGGCGTGGAAGTCAGGATGATAAGGGGCCAACGATTGCTACTTTGTTCACGATTAAGGCTTTGTTAGACCAAGGAATGCACTTCAATAAAAGGGTGCGCTTTATCTTTGGAACTGATGAAGAGATTCTTTGGCGGGGGATGGCCAAGTATAATGAAAAAGAAGCCGGTATTACGATGGGGATTGCACCGGATGCTGAATTCCCACTTGTTTATGCTGAAAAAGGTTTGCAACAATCATATTTGGTCGGGCCAGGTTCGGATGAAATTGAATTAGACTTAGTCAATGCTTTCAACGCTGTACCGGGGCTAGCCAATTATGGTGGTCCTAAGCAAGCTGAGGTGGAAGCAGCTCTCAAGCAACATGGCTTTGCTTATGAAAAACAAGATGGTCAATTGGTCGTTCAAGGAAATTCGGTTCACGCCATGCATGCACCAGAAGGTACCAACGCGGTGCTACGCCTAGCGATTGCGCTAGCAGATGTTTTCTCTGGTGTGCCAGCTTTGGAATTTATCAAACAATTTGGTGAAGACGCAACTGGTGAAAATATTTTGGGTGTGATTAAAGATGATGTTTCAGGTCAATTAACCTTTAATATTTCTAGCTTACAAATTAATGCGAAAGAATCACGAATGCAAATTGACTTACGGATTCCCGTGCAAGTGGATCATGATGATTTAATCCAAACGATTGTGGACAAAGTTGCGCCATTTGATATGAAGTATGAAAACTTTGATTACTTGGAGCCACTTTATGTGCCAAAGGAAGGTGAATTAGTCACTACCTTGATGCAGGCGTATGCGGAAGTGACTGGTGATACAACATCACAACCAGGTATTTCTGGTGGGGCGACCTTTGCTCGGACAATGAAGAATAGTGTGGCCTTCGGGGCAATGTTGACGACCACGCCTGACTTCATGCACCAAGCAAATGAGAACTGGCCGATTAAGGATATGCGGGTGGCAATGGAAATTTACGCCCAAGCTTTAAAGAATCTTTTGGTAGACTAGGGACTGCTGAATTAATAAAAAACTGCAAGAATCTTCAAACCGAGAGGAATGGGGATGCTTGCAGTTTTTGTTTATTTTAAAGGTTGTTGCTTATCCAAGGTCTAAAATAGCATCAAAGACAGCTTGTGGTAATTCAATGTCCACCTTAGCTTGTCCTGAACGCCGGAGCTGTTGTTGTTTTTTAGAGACCTTAGTTCCTTTGGCGGCCACTTTCCGGAGGGGTGGAATGTTCTCACGGGCAATGACGCGGCCTTCGACAATTGCTTGAACAGGCATGGCTTGTAGTTTCCGGGGAACGAGATCACGTAACTTTGTGACCATATTTTGAGCAATCCGTTCAGCCTTAAGCCGATGCGTGATGATTGTTAAAGCATCGATGTTAGCGTAGTCGATGGCAATCTCTAATTTCACCAAATCAGAATAATTATAATCGGCTGATTCAGTAGAAAGCGTAGCAAAACCATGCGAAACTGATTTTAATTCATTGAAAAAATCATAGGCAATTTCAGAGATGGGCATCAGATAGGTGGCGACGACCATTGAACCAAGCGTATCTAAATCTTCTAATATTCCCCGGCGACTTTCAGCTAAACGCATGATGTCATTTAACATTTCGTTGGGTAAAGTGATTTTAGCATGGACATAGGGTTCTTCAACCAGACTGATTTTTGACCAATCGGGGAACTGAATGGGATTTTCCACATAGACGGGTTCATTTTGGTTTTTCAAGGTGATTTTAAAGGTTGAATTTGGCATCGTCGTTAAGACGTTAATCCCGAATTCAGTCATTAAGCGTTCACGAATAATTTGAAGGTGAAAAATACCTAAAAAGCCACCGCGAAAACCCATCCCCAAGGCTTCGGATTGTTCGGGTTCATAATGAAAAGCCGCATCATTTAAGGCTAACTTTTCAATCGCCGTTTTGAATTCTTTATAATCAGTATCCTTAGGGTATAGACCAGCATAGACCATTGGTTCAACTTCTTGATAACCAGGCAACGGTTGTTTTGCGGGCATTATTTCGTTGGTGACGGTATCACCAATTTTAATACTATCAGGATTTTTGACTCCCGTAACCAGGTAACCAACATCTCCCGCGCGGAGAGTTTGTAAAGCTTGGGGTTCTGGTGTAAAGACGCCCACTTCTTTGTTCGTTGAAGCAACTTGGCTAGCCATGAAGACTTGCTTGGTTTGCGCAGACAATTGGCCTTCCATAATCCGCACTTGCGCAATTACTCCTTTATAAGGATCAAATTTAGAATCAAAAACTAGCGCTGTCAATGGAGCCTGGATGTCACCAGCGGGAGCCGGAATTTGATCGCGGATGGCTAGAAGGACTTGATCAACGCCTAAACCACTTTTCGCTGAAATATGTAAAATCTGGTCAGTTTGAAAAGTTGGTTCTAATTCTAGTAATTGTTCAGTAGTTTTTTGGATATCAGCCATTTGATTATCAATTTTATTAATAATAGGGATAATTGTTAAGCCGGCTTCTTTTGCTAAACGGAAATTCGCGACAGTTTGGGCTTGCACACCTTTAGTAGCGTCGACGACTAAAAGCACACCGTCCGTGGCCGAGAGAGAACGAGAAACTTCATAATTAAAATCGACGTGCCCGGGGGTGTCAATTAAATTATACTGATATTCATCGTGCTGGTCATCAATGTAATAATTACGAACCGCCTTAGACTTGACAGTGACGCCGTGCGCTTTTTCAACAGCTAAGTCATCCAATTGTTGTGCAGTTGATTCACGATCACTAACAGTGCTGGTCATCTCCATAATACGATCAGCTAAAGTGGATTTACCGTGATCGATATGGGCAATAATGGCGAAATTACGAATGTGGTCTTGTGGGAAACTCATGTATTTACCTCTTTAAAAAATTTAAATAATAATTATAGCATACCACGCCGAGTTACCTTTGAGGAAAGCTGGGGCTGCAAATCTCAGGAAAATAATCTTACGTGTGCAGATGATAGAAGGTGCCAAGCGCTTGCTTTGCGTCGGGGCACATGTTAGAATTAACTTATATTTTCGTACAGATAGTATATTTAGTTGTATACCGAGAAAAGAGGCGAGCATAATCATTTTGGTTATGCCCGTTTTTTAATGTCTGAGGTTCTGGTTGAAAATATATTAAAAAGGGGAGTGGTTTAAAAATGCAAAAAACAAAAGAATGGCATGTATTGGCCGCTGTAATTGCGGCTGGTATTATGTGTTTTAGTGGGGTTTTGATTGAAACGTCAATGAACGTTACCTTTCCAGCATTAATGGAAGAATTTAATGTGAATGCGAATGGTGTGCAATGGGTTACCACGGGGTATCTTTTAGCAATTGCGATTATTGTCCCTTTATCTGCTTATTTTATTCGTAATTTTTCAGCACGTACATTATTTATTGTTTCAAATATTTTGTTCTTTATGGGAATTATCATGGATAGTTTTGCAGGGACTCTTTCAATTTTGTTAGCGGGACGATTTTTGCAAGGATTGGGAACGGGAATTGCCTTACCATTAATGTTTCATATTATTTTAACAAAATCACCAATGGAAAAACGGGGCGTCATGATGGGAATCGGAACGATGACGACTTCCATTGCGCCAGCGATCGGTCCGACCTATGGTGGTGTCTTGATGGGAACCTTAGGCTGGCGAGCTATTTTCTGGTTCTTAGTTCCTTTGGCGTTGATCTCATTTGGGATGGGGTTATATGCTATGCCACAAGAGTCCGTTGAACGTTCTGAAAAGTTTAACCTGGGCGCTTTTGTGTTCTTAGGAATCGGATTAAGCAGTCTTTTGTTAGCGATTGAACAGCTTTCAATTACTTGGTTCATTGGGAGCTTAATTGCGTTAATCATTTTCTATTACTTGAATAAGCAACGAATGTTATTGAATTTAAATGTCTTTAAAAACAGTGTTTTCGATCGTTTATTGTATGGAGTACTCATATATCAAGCCATGCTTTTAACCTTGTCCTTTATCTTACCAAGCTTTATTCAAATCGGCTTGGGTAAGACTTCAACTGTGGCCGGGTTATTCATGTTCCCTGGCGCAGTAACCGGTGCAATCTTAGGCCCCATTTCCGGACGGATTTTAGATAAAATTGGACCAGTTAAGCCAATTATTTTCGGTTTGACAGCTTCAACGATTGCCATGACTAGTTTAGCAATTGCCTTTCAATGGGAACAAATCTGGGTCTTCTTAGGCCTTCATGTCTTGACCATGATTGGTTCGGGGATGGCTATTAATAACTTAATGACCGCTACCTTAAGTCAATTAGACGAGACTTTGTCTGCGGATGGGAATAGTGTCATGAATACCTTGCAGCAATTTGCAGGGGCGGCTGCGACTGCTGTGGCAGCACGTTTGTTTGCGATGGGACAGGCTAGTGATGCAGTGCATGGAGCCATGATTGGTGGGCGCAATGGCGTTATCTTACTGGCCGTTCTCTTTGTAATCGCCTTATTGCTCTTTATTACGACAATTAAGTTGTTAAATCAACAATGGCGTCGGTTAACAACCTAAGCAATAACATTAATATAAAAAACGGTAAGGAATATCCTCACCGTTTTTTTTAGCGGCAAGGCGTGATTGTGTTGACAAATGTAGACTCTAAGGCTAACATTGTTTACAGATGTAGATTAAGAAAGGAGTTGGTTATCGATGGAAGCCATCAGTAATATTTCAGAAGCTGAATTTGCGGTGATGAATTTAATTTGGGCTAAGCCAGGGTTAACAAGTCATGCGATTAGCGATTTATTGGCCCCTGACCACAATTGGTCAGCCTCAACGATTAAAACGATGTTAGCGCGTTTGGTAAAAAAGGGGTTTTTAGTAACGCAAGCGCTGGGAAAGCAATATCAATATACAGCGTTGGTAGATGAGGATCATATATCAATTGAATATACACAGGCACTATTTAAGCGGCTATGTGATCGACATCAAGGTAATGCACTACAAGAGCTCTTGAAAATGGCGCCGATTAGTCAGAAAGATATTGCTGCTATGCAAGATATTTTGCAAGCTCGTGCACAAACCGCTCCAGAAGTGGTGCAATGTCATTGCATGCCTGATGGTAATTGTTAGAGATCAGCGTTTGGCGAATTAATTACAGTTAGGATGAACAGAGGAGATTAATGATGATTAAAGTGATTGTTGGGATTGTCGGAATTATTTTCATAATTGGAATTGTATGGTGGTTTTTTGGCAAACACCAAGTGGCTGAATCAACAGCGGTAATAGAGGGCCAAAAGCAGCGGATTAAAATTAACGTTGATGGTGGATATTCACCTGAAAAAGTTGTTTTAAAGCAAAATGTCCCAGCTGAGTTAATCTTTACGCGCAAGGATGCTTCAAGCTGTTTGGATCATGTTGTGTTCCCAGATTTAGGAATTAATCAAGCACTGCCTAAGGATCAACCGGTAACGGTAAAGATTGATACTAAAGAAGCTGGTGATTATAACTGGGCCTGTGGGATGAATATGTTCCATGGACAGTTAAAGATTGAACCGGAGGCTTAATATGCGAATTGAAACGCGTTTTTGGAGTGCATTAGTTTTAACGTTGCCTTTGTTGGCGGAAATGATTTTAACGCCGCTGGGCATCATGCTTCCTGGTGGTGTTTGGACGATGGCAGCGATTACGACCGTGATTATGTTAATTGCGGCGCGCCCATTTTGGCATAGCGCGTGGGCTTCGTTTAAAAAGCATCACGCTAATATGGATACCTTGGTCGCGGTCGGAACGGCAACGGCTTACTTGTATAGTTTGTGGGCGATGATGCAAGCTCAGCCGGTTTATTTTGAAAGTGCTGCGGTTGTAATTACCTTTGTTTTATTGGGTCAAGTATTGGAAGTCCGGATGCGCGAGCAAGCAAATACTGGAGTTGAAAAATTAATGCAGTTACAAGCTAATACGGCTGAAGTATGGCGTGATGGACGGTATCAAGAAATTGCGATTGATCAACTGCAAGTTGGTGACCAATTACGGGTTAAGCCGGGAGAAAAAATTCCTTTGGATGGAATCGTCTTAGAAGGTAATTCATCAGTGAATGAAGCTATGCTAACGGGTGAAAGTCTACCTGTCCAAAAACAAAAGGATGATCAAGTCTTTGGGGCAACATTAAATCAAAATGGAACGCTGGTTTTACGGGTCAATAAAGTGGGCTCGGAGACGATGTTGCAGCAGATTATTGAAGTCGTGCGAAAAGCACAAGCCAGCCAGGCGCCCATTCAAAAATTAACCGATCAGATTTCAGATGTCTTTGTACCGGCCGTCTTGATTGTTTCGATTTTAACTTTCTTAGTTTGGTATTTGTTTTTGGATGCAACAGTAGGTCAGGCTATTAATTATGCGGTCGCCGTTGTAGTTATAGCGTGTCCATGTGCGCTAGGATTAGCAACCCCAACGGCTTTAATGGTTGGGACTGCTCGTGGAGCTAAATTAGGTATTTTAATTAAGAATGGAACAGTCTTAGAACAAGCCAATCAGATTAAAGTGGTGGCATTTGATAAGACAGGCACTTTAACTGAAGGGACTCCAAAGGTAACGCAAACGAGCACCATACCACAAGTTGATACGCAACAAATTTTAAATTGGGCGGCGAGTGTTGAACAGGTTTCGGAGCATCCTTTGGCACAAGCCGTGGTGGCCACGGTGAATGCTGACGAATTGCAGCCGGTTCATAATTTTAAAGCGATTGCGGGTCAAGGGGCGCAAGGTGAAATTAATGGTCACCTGGTCGCAGTTGGTAATCTCACTTTGATGGGTGATGCAACATTAGCACCGCAATTGCAGACAGCTGCTGCAACTTATATGCAACAGGCGCAAAGTGTGGTGTATGTTGCTTGGGATCAACAGGTGCAAGGTATATTGGCAATCCAAGATCAACCGAAAGCTTCAGCAAAACCAGCAATTCAACAATTAAAGCAGGCTAATTACCAAACGGCGATGATTACTGGCGATAATCAAAATGTAGCGCAAGCAATCGGTCAACAATTAGGCGTTGATGAAATTCAGGCCGAAGTTTTACCTAACCAAAAAGCGGATCATTTGCAACAATTACAAAGTAATGGTCCTGTCGCTTTTGTGGGTGATGGATTAAATGATGCGCCAGCTTTAGCTACTGCTGATTTAGGAATTGCGATGGGGACCGGAACTGATATTGCGATTGATACTGGTGATATTGTATTGATGAAAAATAACTTAACAGATGTGCCCAAGGCATTGAAATTAAGTCAAAAGACCTTTATGAAAATTAAAGAGAATTTGTTCTGGGCTTTCGTTTATAATATTATTGGTCTACCATTAGCAGCAGGCCTGTTTGTAAAGTGGGGCGTCACATTGAGTCCGGGATTTGCGGGATTGGCCATGGCTTTGAGCTCTGTTTCCGTCCTAGCTAATTCACTTTTGCTCAAATTTGATAAAATCAGCTAAACGGCTTAAATTATTATTTATGTATAAGGCAAATTATAAAATGTATAATACAAAATAACGCGATTTTAAAAGCATAGTCAAAATTAAGACTATGCTTTTTTGTTAATTAAGATTAAAGGTGCTTTCGGTCAGATTTTAAGACAATCTGCATCTACTAAAAATTGGTTTAGGATCTATTTCTTACTTTATCGTCAAACTTATTCGAGTTTTTCGATTGCTTGGTTGCGTTTATCTTGATCGGCGTGGATGTAAATTTTAGTAGCTGAATCAGTAGTCTGCCCCAGCGCTTGTTGAACATCGATAACTGAGTTAGTTGCTCGATAAAGCTCAGTTCCAAAGGTGTGGCGTAGTTTATGAGGCGTCGTTTCTCGACCAAAGGCCTTAGTATATTTTTTAACCATACGCTCAACTTGTGACTGTGAAATACGGTAAACCAAACCTCGGCTTAAAGTAACAAATAAAGCAGAATTTGCTTGTTCACCAAAATTAAGATCACGGTATTCGAGCCAATCTGCAATATACGGTTCAGCCCAGGCTGCGTATTTAACGACGTCTTCGTGATCTCCTTTGCGAATGACGTTTTCAATGATATGCTTATCGTTATCAATGTCGGTTAATTCGATATTAACGAGCTCGGTAACCCGTAGCCCCGAAGCAATTAAGAGAGAGAAAATGGCGCAGTTACGGATTTCAGTTTGTTCGTAAAGCTTGAGTGCTTGTGGTGATAACGTTTTTTTATAGTCATTTTGCAACCATTCCAAGAAATTAAACTTACGATCACCGTCATAAATTTTTTTATTGATAGCATTCGCCTTAGCATTTAAGGTGGTCTGACCATACTTGAATTTAATTTTAAGCATGGGGTTATTATCTAAATAGCTGTGTGGCGCATTTTGCGGATCTGTCGACTCGACAGTTAACCAACGAAAAAAGCCGCGTAACGACATTAATCTTGTGTTGATGGTATTCTTTGAGACTGGTTTAGTGCCATCTGCAGGTGCGAGCATTGATGTAATATAAGCTTGAATCGTTTCAGGATTAATCAAAGCTAAGTCTGAGACTCGTAAAGCTGATTGTTCAGGAACGTTTAAGTCTGGTGTATGGTTACAAAACCAAGTAAAGAATTGGTGTAGATTATTTAAAGTTGTATACATAGTTGAAGGTTGCGCGCCGCTAGCTATGCGATAATTATAAAATTGTTTAGTAATGGGTGGCATTAAAAGTAATTTTTTTTGCGCGTTTTCAATAAATTGTTTTTTAGTAGTCATAAATAAGCTCCTTAGTGCACTCGGCTAAAATAAGTCGTCATAATGAAGTATGTTTTTATTTTAACACACTATGCGTAAATATGTAAATATGTCCGCATAGTGGATTACTATTTATAACCTCTTCACTACGTGGATTGCTGCCTAAAAAGACCAAGTCATTAATACTTAGACTTGGCCTAAAAATATTATAAATCCGCACCGTTATTTGCAATTACTTTTTTATACCAATAAAATGAATCTTTCTTTAAACGCTGACCCGTACCATTACCATCATCATCCAAATCCACGTAAATAAATCCATACCGTTTACTCATTTCCGAAGTACTAAAACTAATACAATCAATTGGGGACCAAGACGTATAACCTAAAATTGGAATACCATCTTCTAAACTCAATTTCAACTGCTGTAAATGCTGTTGATAATAACTAATCCGATAGTCGTCATGGATTTGCTCGTCATTTGTAACTTGATCTAGCGCGCCTAAACCATTTTCCACAATAAACAAAGGCTTTTGATAACGATCCCATAATGTGTTTAGTGTAATCCGAAGTCCGATTGGATCAATTTGCCAACCCCAGGCTGAAGCTTTTAAATATGGATTAGCTTTACCAACCACCATATTCCCCGCCGCCTGTTGATGCCGGCTTTCTTCGTCAACAATTGTCGTCATGTAATAACTAAAACTAATAAAATCAACCGGATATTGAGCGATTATAGCTTGATCAGCTAGCGTAATATCTAAATCCAAAGCCTGTTCTTTAAAATATCGGTTCATATAACTTGGATATTCACCACGTGCTTGCACATCTAAGAAAAACAAATTTTGTCGATCGGTTTCTTGAGCTGCCAAGACATCATCAGGTTTAGCTGTCGCCGCATAAGTTTGCATTCGAGCTAACATCGCACCGACTTGAGCTTGTGGGTTTATTTGTTTAAGCTGTTGAATTACTAAGGCACTGGCCACGAACTGATAATGAACAGCTTGATATCGCAATTGTAGTTGTTCTTGGCTAGTTTTTTCGGCATCTAGGACACCAGTTTCATGAAAGCCCCATAAACTTGTATTAATTTCATTAAAAGTGAGCCAATACTTAACCTGTGGATACCGCTTAAATAAAACTGCTGTAAATTTGGTGAAGGCTGTGATAACTTCGCGGCTAGCCCAACCTTGATACTTAATACAAAGCATGGCTGGCATTTCAAAATGTGAAATTGTTACCAATGGTTCAATATCGTATTTAGCTAATTCTGCAAAAATCCGATCGTAATAAGCTAAGCCAGCTAAATTTGGCTCTTCCTCTAGCCCCGTGGGAAAGATTCGGGTCCACGCAATTGAAAAACGTAAAACCTTAATCCCCATTTCTGCCAATAAAGCAATATCTTCGGGATAAGTATGATAAAAGTCAATTCCTCGCCGTTTGGGGTATTGCTCAACATCCTTACTACGATACGCTTGATCAAAATCCGCCTTTGTAATCGGTGCCAAAGCCTTATTTTGACGATCAGTGATCCGGCGCATTATATCGGCGGTGCTTAACCCTTTATCGTCTACTTGCCATGCCCCCTCGGTTTGATTTGCAGAAATTGCACTGCCCCATAAAAAATCGTCGGGAAAACCTTGTGTAATATTAGCTTGATACATTTAACATTTCTCCTTAAATCATTATACTTATTTTGCTGCTTTTGGATTTGGTCGTAAACGAATTAACCAGTTTTTAGTAGTTTCCAAGTCTTGCGTTATCTGACATTGATAATTTGGCGTATTCGTCACAATTAATAACACAATCGGATCATAACCCGCCTTTTGGATCGCTTGCCGGTCAAATTCTAAGACCGGATCACCTAAGTTTACCTTTTTGCCAGGCTCAACCAACTTCTTAAAATGCTTTCCATTCAACTGTACTGTATTAATTCCGACATGAATCAATATTTCAGCACCTTGCTTTGACCGAATTCCAATCGCATGTGGATGCACTGTAACAATTTCACCAGTTACAGGGGCTGTAATGATGTTTTGTTTCGGAATAATCCCAATACCTTGCCCCATGGCACCGCTTGCGAACACTTCATCATCAATGCTCATTAACGGTACAATTTGTCCAACAACGGGTGCTTTAATATCTTCGTCATATAATTGCGTTGGCTGATCATGGACAGTTGCGGTTACTCCAAAGAAATAAGTCCCCACCGTTGAAATACCAAAAGCCAAACTTAGTCCTAAGACTAAGTAAATTACACCGCCTTCTAAATAAGCTGGCAATGATAGTAAACTTGGCAGAGTAAAAGCAGTCGCTTGAACCTTTCCTAAGGCAATGATAGCTCCACCCAAACCACCGGCCCCAATGGCAATATAAAAGGGCTTCTTTAATTTCAATGTCACCCCATAAATGGTTGGTTCCGTAATTCCAAGTAAACTGGTTAGGACTGATGACCCCGCGATTGACTTAAGTTTAGTATCGCGCACACGTAAAAATACACCTAAGGCCGCACCCGCCTGAGCCATTACTGATGCACAAATAATTGGTGTTAATGGATCATGACCAAGTTCGCCGATATTATTAGCAATGATTGGGATAAAAGTCCAATGCACCCCAAAAATTACAAATAATTGCCAACAAGCGCCAATAATGGCCCCTGCTAAGAACGGGACACTTTGATTGATATTCATAATGCCAGCTGATAGTACTTGCCCAATCCAATTACCTAATGGGCCAATGCTCAGCAAAGTTAATGGCACCATAATCATCAAAAGCAACATCGGCGTTAAAATATTGCGAATTGAGGCCGGTAAAATCCGGTTAAATTGCGGCTCAAGATAAGACAATAACCAAACTGCTAATAAAATTGGTAAAACACTTGAGGCATAATTGGCTCCAACTACTGGAACCCCAAAGAACATCAACGGATCTGGATTCATTAACTGAGTGGCTAAAGATGGATACACTAAGGCTCCCGCTAAAGCCATCGCTGTATATTGATTGACCTTCAACTGTTTCGCCGCTGTTAAGGCTAATAAAATTGGTAAGAAATAAAATAAGGCATCACCCGCCGCATACCAAATTTTATAAACACCACTTTCTGGCGTTAACCAACCAGCAACCAAACTTAATGCTAAAATTCCTTTTAAAACCCCGGTTCCTGCTAAAGCACCCAAAAAGGGCGAGAAAGTCCCCGAAATAAATGTAATAATTCGGTTGATCATTTTTTCGTGATTAGGCGCGTCTACTACTTCCTCATTACTAACCTCATCCTCCGACGTTTGATACTGCTCTCTTAACGATTTGTAAACTTCATTAACATCGTTTCCAATGACTATTTGCAACTGTCCACCCGAATCTACCACTGCAACTACTTCACTCATGACTTCCAAAGTTTTTTTATCCACCAGAGTTTTATCTTTCAATTTAAACCGTAACCTAGTAGCACAATGCCATACGCTTTGTATATTAATCGCACCACCAACTGCCGCTATAATTTTTTGCACTAATTCCTTATTACCCATGCCTTTTATCTCCATCTTCATTTAACAATTCCAAAGCGATCATACCCGCTTCCTGAATTGCGACGTCGCACTCCAAGGTGTCACTTAACAAACGCAATCCCATTTGACCAATTTGCAATATTTGCGGGTGATTTTCTTGTAAATGTTGATAAATAACGGGGGCTAGAGGGTTGGCTTGTCCTTTGCTCAAGATGATGAGTTCTAAAGCTAACGTTAAACGTCCCGCCAACATCTGACTCGGTCGAATTCCTAAACGTTTACTAGCAGACATCATTTGATCGACAACCATACAACAGATAACATAATCTTCAAAATTATTTAAATATTGTCCACTGTACCATTTTTCAATTTTTTGAATCGCAATTTCTTCACCACCTTTCACTTGATATCCAATCCCGCAACCTAATACCACCACTTCGCCTAATGATGTTGCGGCAATAATTGCGTTGTTATTCAAAATTTTCTTGGCCAACATCTAACTCACCCCCCAGCCTAACAATAAAAAAAGACCCAATAGTACGGAAAAGCAACAAAAATTTGCTTCTCCGTACTATTCGGTCTTGCCCAACGAATTGGTCACAATCCAAATTGCTGTCTTGAATTCTACCACCTAAAGAAAACGTTTTCAATAGCCATTTTTAAATTTTATTTCCATTGAACTAAAAAGACTTACGCAGATAGTTACGTAAGTCTTCAAATTAATTATTTAAAAAATAATCTTTAAACTATAATGAATTAAAGCCCTAAGAAATATTTAACAAATAAGGCAGCAACAATGGCTCCCACAAAAGGTGCCAGTCCGGGAACGAGGATGGCATACTTCCAGTCTGAATCAGCTTTATTCCCAATTGGTAAAATACGGTGTGCAATCCGTGGCCCCATGTCTCGCGCTAAGTTCATCGCAAATCCAGTCGTTCCACCAATTCCCATTCCAATGGCCCAAACTAAAAGTCCAATCCCAATGGCTGCAACTCCTTCTGTTTTAACTTGGACAATTGACAAAATACCAGTTAAAAAGACAAAGGTTGCAAAGGCCTCGACAAAGAAATTACGTGGTAAGTTCCGAATGGCTGGTGCTGTTGAAAAAATATTTCGAACATCATCGGGTGCTAAATCACCTTCTGAAGCTTTAAATTGATCAGCATACATAATCCAAACGATTACTGCACCAACAATTCCTCCAGCCACTTCGGCCAGAGAATAAGGAATAAACGTTGACCATGGTAGCATTCCCAAAATATTTTGGGCCAAGACCATCGCAGGATTCATACATACCCCGCCAAAAATAAATAAAGCAACGCTAATTCCAAATGCCCACGTAGTAATCGCAAATAAATGCCCAGAACCATGGTACTTCGTTTTATTTAAAACTACGTCCGCATGGACCCCAACTCCAAAAATAATCATTAATGCCGTACTCATGAATTCGGCTAACAAATTATGTATCATTTTTACTCCCTAAAATAAAACTTTTAATATTTGTGACAGACAACCATATAATTATGCCCTAAACTGGAACATTAGTAAACCTTAATTTATGTTTATTTATTATCATTTTTGTGATAAATTTAATGTTGTATATAATTGTGGATACATACGCTACATAATAATATACTTTTTAATCAATGGAATAATTTAAAAACAATCAACTAACCACATATGTATGCTACATAATGTTAGTTACTAAATACAAATAAGCTTTTTAATGCTGTTTAATAGGGGGTTTGTAATCTAATGCTAGAAGAATACAATGTTAGTTTTGCTTCTAATATTTATAGTTACGATATTCATCACCGGATTTCAATTCTCCAAATTATCGCCGATTATGACGAAGGCGTAGATATTGCTATGATTCAAAATCGTTTGCCCCTTAACCGGCGAACGATCTATAAATATATTGATGAAATTAATGATATTGCAATCAATGAAAAGAACGAGCCTGGTGAAGAATTAGGTTATATTGATAAAAATAATCATATTTATCGTTACATTGGTAATCGTTTAACGTATCAACGCCTACATATTAAGATTACCGAACATTCAATACAATTATTATTATGCAAACAATTACTTCAAAATCCGATCGTTAATATTAAACAATTTTGCTTTGATAATTATATTAGTGAAACCGCCTTGCGTCGTAATATTACTAAATTCAATAAAGAAATGGAACCCTATCAACTTTCCATCGCCATTTATAAAGGCAATATGAGCCTAAGTGGCGAGCCAGAAAAAATCCGCTTTGGAATAGCGACATTTTTATGGCGCATTTATCGAGGTGTCACTTGGCCCTTTGAAACGGTCTCGCAACCATTAATGCAAACAATTGCTAAAGTTATTTTTAAAGAATATAGTATTCCTAATGACGATGGAAAACTAAATGAGCTGATGTTTATTTTAGCCACTAATTTTGCGCGAAGCCAAGCAAATATGCTTCCAGTCAATCCCGTGTCGGATGAACTAATGGACATTTTAATTTTTGATGAACATGATCAACGCGTGATGATACAACTAACCCAAAATTATGGATTACCCAAAAATGATACAAAATTTGTTCTCTTATGGTTAAAAACAATTCCAGATTATTACCTCTATCGTGGTCGTGCTTTAGCTATTGATCGCAAACTAGCTTCCTTAAATAGCCCGTTTCATGCTACGGCACATCACTTCGTAGATCGAGTTCAAGAAAAATTGGGTCTAAAAATTGATTTATCAAACGAATCGGGACAGAATTTCTTAGTCTCCCTCATTGCCGGACGTGTGCATGTCGCCTTATTCCCTGACATCGATTTTACCGTTTCTAATTTACATTTGGTCGAAGTCTTAGAACAAAATGCACCGCACCTCTTATCTAATATTAAAGAGTTGCTAGATCCCACTGATATAGCTCAAATGAGTCCAGATACCTTGCACGCCCTCTGCATTCGTTATGCCTATGCCTTTGCGGCAATCCAATCAATTTTTTATTTTGAACCAACCATTAAAGTTTTAGTACAATTGGATTCACCAAGTTACATTGATGCCGGTTTCCGAAATCGCTTAGAGACACTCCTACAACCTTTCTTTAATGTTGAAGTTCAAATCCATGACCTTAAACACGAAGCGGACTTAGTCGTGCATACCGATTTGTTTGTTAATTCTAATTACCCATCAGAAAAACAAATCTATGTTCATAGTCAAATTACAACTAGTGATTTCAATCATTTGATGGGACGTTTAAATCAAATTAAGGAACAACAAAGTACGTCACTTATTGAATAATCTATGCTAGCTAGCTTAAACACTGAAAAACGACACCATATGCCACAATTGGCCGCTATAATGTCGTTTTTTATTTATTCATTTTATTCTACATCTGCCACCGCGTAAAGTTGATACTTAATCGCTCCAGTTAGCTTGTCACCAGCTTTTAACTGCATTTGTGGGTCTTTAAAATCAATTTTAACCCCCGTTACTGGTGTAGTCAGTAAACCTGTATTATTAGCGACTGTTTGGTCGACACTTTTAGCTACAACCGTGTCGGTCCCGGTCGCTAAAGCAATGTTATTAATGCTAAATTGGTCCACATTAAATTGGTCGCCACCTCGCATTAATTGGTCGTTTAACACGCTCGCCTTAACAGACCACTGGCGTGTGCTACGATCATTGAAAACCTGAATATTATCATTCACTGGGGAATTCAATTTATAGCCATTTCGGGTCAATGTCGAACTAAAATCATATGCGCCAGGTACGTGTTCTAACGTCAAATGGGCTTGCATAGGGTCGCTTGGGTCTAATGGATCTGGATCGCTGACGTCATCCACAATTTGCACCGTAGTCGGCGTTTGATTAGTCCCGTTAACAACTAATTGATCGGCCGCCAAGATAGGAGTCGCCCCCGCGGCAAATAAGATCAAGCTTGCAAAAGTAGTTCCTAATAGTTTTGTAGTTTTCATGGTCTTTTCCTCCATTTTTTATGGGTCCTTGTCCATCCTTTATGGAACATTCGGACTGCTTATTAAACTAACCGTTTGCGTGGCGGTATAATCACCCGCCTGAACTGCTGCTGGAAGGTTCATTTGAATTTGATGCGCTGGGATATTATATTCATATTCTCCCACTGATAAATTGGTTAATTGCAGCATGGGAACTTCATTTTGCAATGTCCCGGTCATCGTAGACGGTTGCGTATTGCCTATGTCCCCTGACAAAGCCTCAAATTGGCCTGGACCAATTTGATACTTGGGTTGAATGGTTTTACCGTTTGTTTGACTTTTAAATGCTGATAATTGATATTGAAGTTGCCATCGCTGTTGATTCAATGCCCTATTCACCTTTAAGCGAACCCGTAAAGGGCGCTTAGATTGAAGGTGTTGTGGATTTTGACTATATTGTGTCGCAAAATCAGGTGTTGTTATATCTTCCAAAAGAATTGTCGTAGGAGTAATCTGAATTTGAATCGGCGTACTAACGACCTGAGCTTCAACAGATTGTAAAAAATAACCTAAAAATACAAATAAACAACTGCTGATTAAGCAATACAATACGTATGCTGGTGAGCGTGTTCGCAGGTCCATAAACTTACTCCTTTCGCGTTGATAACCATTGGGTTTGCCGAGATAGCCACAACAGCCAAAGCATCAACAGAAATCCAAAACCTAACATGAAATATAAACGATCGACCCCCGTCGTCGGTAACTGTAAGACGTTGCCGGGAAAGCTTGGCCCAAAAAGTGTCTTTTCAACGGGTATCTCTACTGGTTCAACCCTTAACCTAACAACTGCTTGATTTTGTTGAAGCTCACTAGCTCTAATAAAAGTATACTGCCACCCGCTAAAGCCCATACCCAAAAGACTAATACTCGCTAACGTGAATTTCTTTTTGAAGCTTAAAAGTGATCCCATAATACCCTCCTTTTTGAACGCATGTTTACGGTACGTCGGAATTCACAGTGTTCAAAGTCCAGACCACCGTTTGCTGATTTTGATATTGACCGATGGGAATATATGGTTCAGTCTCCAGCACAACTCCTGTCTTAGCATCCCATGTCTGCTGAAAATCCATCTGTGCTTGCGCTGGGTTACGCTGTTGCCAAATAACTTGACCATCTAAATCTACCACTGGGTCAGTTGTGTTTTGCCGCCATTTTAAATGGAACGGTGCTTTGACATCTCCAATAACATGCGCTTGTAGCGTCCACTGATGAGGTGCCGGCCGACTATCTATTACCCGAAATGGCGCAACATTAGCGGTATCACGATTTAAAATTTGGGCCTTAGATTTTGGCGTACGTTGCGACCATTGAAAACTTGCCGGAACATCGATTAATCTTAAACTTCCAGTTACATTTACTTGCAACTGAAGATTAGTTGCACCAACCTCATTTAAGGAACCATCCGCATTTTCTCGCACAACATGGATCTGATACATTTGAGATCCATAGTCAATCCCTTGCTTTGGCAGCTGCATTGTCTGCTTTTGCCAGGTAGT
This sequence comes from Weissella kandleri, assembly GCF_001438705.1. Taxonomy (GTDB): domain Bacteria; phylum Bacillota; class Bacilli; order Lactobacillales; family Lactobacillaceae; genus Weissella; species Weissella kandleri. The sequence continues at coordinate 23,554 of NZ_JQBP01000003.1, read as the reverse complement.
TGCTCCCGCACCAGTGTTAACCTTACTCGTTTGAACAATTTGATGATTTGCATCTAAGAGTTGAAAAGCCAATGGTTCATTGGGGTCATTATCTTGCCAATAAAAGGTGAGTTCCTGACCGTCCGCTTGTTGTAAATCATACATATCGATATCTAAGGTTTGCGTAGTTTGGACAGCTTGATTACTCCAGCTCAACTGCGTGGGCTGATTTTTTTCACCAACTAATTTTATTTCTTTAGCTGCTCTTAAGGCATTTTTTTGATCAGTGCTAAAATCTGTTCCGTTTCGTGAAAAGCCACTCGCATTTAATATCCAACTATCATTCGTGGTTTGCTTCGTCAATGCTGGCTTTGTTTGATTAAGATATACGCCATAGCCTTCTAATGGCGATACAAAGTCCGTAAAGTCAATTCCTCCAACTAAACCAATCGGCCCAGTGCTGGATCCACCTTGACCCGACCATGTCACATCTTGAATATTGTCTAGCTTGATGTTCCCGCTTGAACCACCAAAAAAGTTAGTACCTTGTTTCGTATTAAACGAACTGCTTGACCCAGAACCTAGATTAACTTGTATGTTACTAAACTTATTTTCATTTTTGGTTTGTAAACTAATGTTTGCACTTGGCCCAACCTGAATCTGTGGTTTTAAATTACCTTGATAAATTAGACGTCCCATGGTGCCAGATGCTAACGAATCCGCTTGCTGAATATCTAGCTGCGCACCGGCCCCAAGATTAAACATTGGCGCAATTTCTGTGGAATACAAAAAATCATGTTTCGTTGTAATATTTACTTTTGCGTTGGCTTCAACATTAAAATTGAGTGCTACATTTTGAGCCCAAATAAAACCTAAATTAGTGTTATTTTGATCTACCACAGTGGTTTGACTGTTCGCTTTAAAAATAAATGTGCTCGCTTCCGCAAATTCTTGTGAATTTAACCCCCCCATCATTTTAAAATTATTCGTTCCACTAAAGATAATCTGATTATCAGCTGCCGGTAGATAAAAAGGTTGAGCCCCTAGATCCGAATAATAGCCAACATTTTCAACTTGTAAGGTCAGACCTTTTTTTCCATTTTGTGGGGCAATCCCATAAAAATTATTTGCATTATTTAAAATCTGTAAACCTAAATTACTTTCTCGGCCAAAATTAATGTTTTTATAGTAAATTTCAATATCATTTGCGTTAAAATAAACCCCTTGAGTTTGTAAAGTTCCATTATATAAAACCGTGTGTCCCATACCATTAATTACCACTGAATGGTTCACTGGAAAACTTTCACTCCCGTAATTCAGATCGTTTTTTAATTGTATTTCAGTCACTTTCGGGTCGGCTAAAGCAGATCGATATTCTGAATTCGAAGTTACCTCTTTCACATCTGCTGCCACTGAATCAAAACTAACTAATTGCACACCAATGAAGCAAAGTAAGAGTAAAAAACCAGTTTTCAAATTAAAATCTATTACTTTCATCGCTTTGCTCCTTTCAGTTTATTGAAAACGTTTACATCTTCTTTTTACTTATTTTAACTGATAATCACACTCAATGGCAAGTGTTTTTTAATATTTTCGCTCACTATTTTTATGTAATTCTCATTTTCGACTTATAAAGGTTGATTTTAAGCTTTTTAATACAAAAAAGCATCAGTTATTCACTGATGCTCTACTAATCTAATTCCACAAATTAACCTAATATTTTTTTACCTTCATCAATCGCTAAAGGTATTGGCGCAATCTCATGTGGTTTGTCAAAATGGTAACCTTGTTGCAAACACACTTGATTTTTCAGCAAACAATCAACGGTATCTTGATTTTCAATTCCCTCGACCACTAGGTCTAAATGCCGATTTTGGGCAATGATGCTCAATAATTCCAAGTTTAACTTCAAAGATTCTTTATTAAGTACTTTCCGAACATGCACTAACGACCATTTAATTCGCTTAATGTATTGGGTAATCAAAAACATATTCCCAAGCGAATTATTTCCTTGCCCAACATCATCAAACGCGACTTGATAACCCATCTCTTGTAATCGAGCGAAAGCCTCAACATTTAAGCCACTCGCATAAGGATTTGAACGGTGTTGCGCTGGTAGTTCCGTAATTTCAATCCATAGACGTGCATGGATGTTGGGTTCAATTTGAGCCAACATTTCAAGCATTTCAAAAGTCGCCTCGTATTCTAATTCTTGTTGATCCAAATTAAATGAAAAAATATCATCTGAATTGGATTTCAAGATTTGCGGTAAAACTTGCAGTACGATTTCCATGTAATCTTTATGAGCTGACTCATTACTTATCATCTCTAAATATTGCTTTTGTGGAAAACCAGGTGCTTGATGGCTACGTAAAAGCAGTTCATATTCTGAACTGGAACCATCTACCTCTAAGTTAACAATTTTTTGAGCCACAAAATAGAAATCGTTCATTATTACTGTAATCCTTCCCCGTTCTTCTCTTTTTTCATCGTTTCACACTAGATAACACATATTTAGTATTAATTAAACTTGCCGTGTCCATTTAGAATTTGTCAAAGCGCATTTACCTCCATTTTTAGAAGCATACAAATATGAATCAACCCGGTCATACAAATCCAGCGCTTCAACATCTTCTAACTTTTGCTCCGAAATCCCGGCAGAAATTGTTATCTTTAATTCCGTATTATCTTTGGTAATTGGTATTCGAATTTCTTTAACGTGTTGCATAATAAGCTCAGTCGTTTCCAACGCTTCTTCTTCCGTTTTATTGCGAAAAATGATACCAAATTCTTCCCCGCCTAAACGAAATAGTTGTCCGAATGATTTCGTTTCAATTAAGGTATTTTGAACTGACGCTGTCACTTGTTTTAATACTTCATCACCTACTAAATGCCCGTACGTGTCATTAACTTGCTTGAAGTTATCAATATCAAACAATAGTAATGACCATGGAATATGGTTATTACTAAAGCAATTAAAGACTTCGTTAAACCGGCTATCAAATGATTCACGATTATAAACGTTTGTTAAAAAATCGCGCCCGATATCCGTTTGCAAAGTAGTATAGCGTTTCCATATGCGGCGCACAAGAATATTTAGAATATGAATAATACTCATAAAAATAATAAATTTAGTGATGAGCGCTAAGTATTGTGCCACTGTGATATTTGGATATAACAATGAAAGCATCATCCACCAGGCATTAGCATATAATAAAATTATCCCCAAGTATTTCCATGTATGATCAATAATGGAATCAGCCTTTTTTTGAATATATGCTGAAATCATTATTACCGCAATCCCACCCAATATCGCTAAAAAAACGCGCCACAAGTTCTGTTGGTGCATATTAATCAAGTAGATTAATAAACCAATCATGGTTAATGTCTCAAACACTAACTGTAAACGATTTTTAAGCATAAACAAAAAATATAAAAATATTATTAATTGTAAATTGGATTCTGTGAACGCCAATTGGTTATTATTCATCGTAATGAAGTAAGTTTGCAGGGCTAGGACCGCTATCACAGGGACCGCTCCCAGTAACCAGTTCATTGTACCTGGAGAAACAAACTTTCTTAATCGTTCTTGCATAAAGCCATAAAATAACAAACTCACGGCTAAAATCCCTATAACTACAAAAAATCCTTCTAGACTACTCTGTTTGAAAACGTGTGTTAAAGCATCCCAATAATTATTCAAATATTGAATCAAAATGCTATCTCCTATTTTTCACTTACCAATTTTTAATCAGCCAAATCCAAACGGTTAGTTACTAGTGCAATTGGTTCAACACCAGCAGGTTTAGCAAATAAATAACCTTGCTGATTGTTGATATTGTTATCAAACAACCATTCTGAAATTTCCCGGTCTTCCACTCCTTCAATCACTAAATTCAAATGATATTGTTGTGCAATTAGATTCAAAAATCGGATTAAGTACTCCACTTCTTCTTTAGTCGCTTTATTAATCACATGAATATACGACCACTTCATTTGTTTCAAATATGGAACTACGTATAATAGGTTTCCAATGGAATTATTCCCCTGCGTAACGTCATCCAAAGACAACTGATATCCTAAATTACTAATCCTTTCAAAAGCTTGGATATTAATCGCCGTGTCATACTTTGTTTTCTGTTCCAATGGGGGCAATTCGGTGATTTCAATCATTAAACGGGGGCGCAACTTTTCATCGATAGCCGCCAACATTTTGAACGTATCTTCATATTCTAGTTCTTGTTGATCTAAGTTCAGCGCAAACCGTTGCTTTGGATTAATTTCTAAAATTTGCTGCACTTCATCTTGCAAAAATTCCAAATATTCATTGTGCTTTTTTTCAGATTGGATATATTCAGCATATTTTTGGGCTGGGAACCCAGGGACACTATGGCTCCGTAGCAATAATTCATACTCCGTTTTATTTTTATCCATTAAATTAACAATTTTTTGACCCACAAAATATAAGTCATTCATTTTAAAACCCCATTTATTCATTTTATATATTTTTTAATAACTAATTGCATAATTATAACCTAAAATAAAAAGGTTGTAAATATAGGTATAGCCGTAACTTACCTTGTAATTAGCGCTGCGACACCCATTCCGCCTCCGACGCATAACGATGCAATTCCGCTTTTTTGATGCTGACGTTGCATTTCATAAATTAAGGTAACTAGAATCCGACTTCCAGATGCACCCACTGGATGTCCTAAGGCTAGGGCTCCACCATTTCGGTTCACCCGACTAGGGTCGACTTGCAATCGACGCATACTTGCCAACGACTGTGCCGCAAAGGCCTCATTTAGTTCAAATGTGTCAATTTGATCAATGGTTAAGTGTTGATCATCTAATAACTTTTGCACGGCGTAATAGGTTCCTAAGCCCATTAATTCAGGATCAAGCCCCACCAGACTGGCAGCTTGCCATTCTGCCAGCGGCGTTAGTTGTAATTCTTTTAATTTTGACTCACTCACTAAAATAACTGCAGCAGCTCCGTCGTTAATTCCAGAAGCATTCCCAGCTGTCACTGCTCCATCTTGTTGATAAACAGGTTTTAAAGCAGCTAATTTATCTAACGACGTATCAGCGCGGGGCGCTTGATCAGTTTGTACTTGCATCACCTTGCCTTTAGCATCCGTGAATTTCACCGGCGCAATCTCATCATCAAACCGTCCCGCTACTTGAGCTGCAACTGCCTTTTGATGACTTTCCAAAGCATATTGGTCCATCATAGCCCGGGAAATATGATCAGTTTTAGCTACGTTTTCGGCCGTAATTCCCATATGAAAACCGCCGTTCGCATCTACCAAAGCATCTGACAAAAGCGTATCTTTTAATTGGCCATCCCCCATACGGTAACCAAACCGAGCTTGCGGTAGGACATATGGTGCTTGGGACATACTTTCCATTCCCCCAGCGACCACTACCTGCGCTTGCCCACTTTGAATTAAGGAAGCAGCCAAATTGACACTCGACAAACCGGACCCACAGACATCATTTATGGTAATAGCTGGTACAGTCACCGGTAAGCCGGCTTGACGGGCCGCTTGACGAGCTGGATTTTGACCCTGACCCGCTTGCAAAACATTGCCCATTAAGACTTGATCAATTTGATCTGCTTGTAAACGACCTTGTTGTAAAACAGACTGAATCACCGTTGCGCCTAAATCAGCTGAACGAACTTGTGCCAAAGTACCACCAAATTTACCAATAGGTGTGCGTTTTGCTGCCACAATAAATACTCTTTCCATGATTATTCCCCCATCACTTTTAGACTTGATTATCAATTCTTATCTTCTTTATAGACTTTCACCTAACAAAATCCACGCTGATCATACCTAATTGCTTGTTTAATTGAATAACCTACTCTATAAAGTTTAAACATATTGCCTATTATACTATATGCACTAGAGTCTGCTCAAATATCTCCGCTCGTAATGATTCCTTTTGCAAAAATCCCATTAAAAAATGCATCCCCAACTACCTGCAGAATGCATTACTTTATTTTAATTTTAGCCCTCTGATTCAAGAACTGCTTGATTTTGATACATCTGACCTTCCACTACCACATCTACTTTCGTTAACGTTACCGGTGTGAAGATTTGTAGAAGTAATTGATACGTTCCATTATGTGGGACTACCCCTACATAAGCAACATCATTGAGCATAATTTGAACCAAGTCCCCAGCTTGAAAGTCACCCTTCAATAAAATTGATTGTTTATGGTCTTGGTCATGATAAGGTCCCACCATTTGTACCGGCGTTACTCCAGTCATTTGGTCCGCTGTCAGGGACTTGGTAACTGTCTTTGAATCAGCCCTGCTCGTTGCATAAGCTATCACCGGCTGATTAACCGTAAAGTTAAAAGCCATGGCGGCCGTAGCTAACGAACTAGTCATAAATACTTTCGTTTGGAATTTCGGCTTTGGTTTCACTCGTTGTTGATTGATCATAATCCAAGCTCCTCCTCTGGAATAAGCTTATTATGTCAATTCAACAATAAATCCAACTTAATAAATGTCACTTTTACGTTTTAATTTTAAAAATTATAAAAATTAATTAGAAATCAAGCCTATAATTGCCCTAACGCTGCCGCAATTGATTGATCACCTTGATGCATTGTAATCGTCTTATGAATAGTATTATCATGCTGTAACAAATCAGCTAAGACTTGAGCAACCGTCGCAATCGTATTCTTACCGGCTTGGTTCGTCATAAATTCTACACCGGTTACTTGATCATCTTCAGTTAAGCTACCCGGCTGTAAAATGGTATAATCCAACGCTGTCTTTTCTTGAAGCCATCGATCTGCATAGAATTTCGCAATTTGATAATTAGTCAAATCACCGCGATAGCCATCCCACTCTGCTTGACGATCCGCTTTATATGAGCTTAATTGAATATATCGTTTGATACCCAATTGTTCTAAGGCCGTCATTAACTTTACCGCCCCATTTAAATCAACTTGTAGTAAAGCTTTTCCCCGTGATCCCGCTACAAAATAAACGGCATTAAAATCACCTAACTGTTGAATTTTTTGTGCAATTTCATCCACGGTTGCATACATTAAATCTAAGACCGGCAAATCAGCAGGGCCTAAATGGCTCTGTGTCCCAACGACTTGATGTCCAGCTTGGGCTAAAATCCGTGACAAATTGTGTCCCACACGTCCACTAGCACCAACAATTAATATTTGCATACCTTGCCTCCATAATGTTCATATTGCTTTCTCTAAACGCTTTTAAGATAGGCTTATTTGCCCAGAAAGTCAAGCGGGTTATGCAAGTCTCATTTATCAAAGTTGCCGCTTCCCAAGGCCATTAATTTGGTTTTGTTTTTGTGTCTGAACGCCCGGGTAATAAAACGTTCAATCCCACCGCCAATACAGCGGTCACCACCACAGCATTTTGAACCACAATTTTAACAAGCATTGGCAGATGTTGGAAAATTTGCGGATAAGTTGCCACACCTAAACCAGCACCAATTGCCACCGCCGCAATCATTAAATTACGTTCTTGTGTAAAATCGACGGTATGCATAATCATCATCCCCTGAACCCCAATATTTCCAAACAAAATTAACATGGCTCCGCCTAACGCTGGTGCTGGAATAATGGTTGCCAACGCCCCAAACTTAGGCAACATCCCAATTAGAATTAATAAGCCAGCCGCCGCATAAATGGGTTTCTTTGAGCGTACTCCGGACAGCTGTACAACTCCCACATTTTGTGAAAACGTTGAATAAGGAAACGTATTAAAGATTCCAGAGAGGATGACGGCAAGTCCCTCTGCTCGATAACCTTTGGCTAAACGTTTCTCCGTTAAGTCCGTTCCAGTTAACTCAGCCACCGCAAAATAAACTCCCGTTGATTCAATCAGCGATGTTAATGCGATAATCATCATCGTAAGACTAGAAGCTAGATGAAAAGTCGGCACGCCCATAAAGAAAGGACGTGGTAAATGAAACCAGCTGGCTGTCAGTACGGCATCAATCGAAACTTGACCTAAACAAGCAGCATATCCAGTCCCAACAATAATTCCCCATAACAAGGCAATTGACTTGATAAAACCTCGCGCCCAGATATTTAAAATCATAATCGTTAAGATAGTCACACCCGCAATGGACAAAGCAGTCAAATTGCCGAAATTGGAGGCGGTCACTGCACCATCCCCACCAATTTTTGCCACTGCTACAGGAATCAATGATAACCCTATGACCGTAATCAAAGCACCCGTCACAACTGGTGGAAAGTAATCCTTTAAACGTGCAAACATCCCTGCAATCAAGAAAACGAAAATTCCCGCTACAATGGTCGCTCCATACATCGCACCGACGCCCAAAGTCCCGCCAATATTAATCAAAGGCGTGACTGATTGAATCGCTGATCCTAAAACCACTGGCATCGCAATTCCCGTTATACGCGTGGTCTTTAACTGTAATAACGTCCCAATCCCAGTCATAAAGATATCAACTGAGATTAAGTAAGTCATTTGCTGTGGTGTAAAGTGCAACGCGGCACCAATTAACAAGGGGACTAACACCCCACCGGCATACATTGCTAATACATGCTGAAGACCTAAAAGGGTGGTTTGGAAAAAATTGACTGATTTTGACTCTGGCTTCATGAAAAGCTCCTTATCCTGAATGCCTAGGATTTCATCAAATTAAGCCAATTCCGCTCTCAAAGATAAAAACACACCCATACAAAAGAATGGGTGTGTTTAAAAATCATTTAGTAGTCCGCGCTTTGGTGCGGGTAGAAACTCATCAGCCATTCTCCAATGATTATACTAAACATTCACAATTTATTTTTTTACCATTGTACCGAACCTACAACTGATTAGCAAGCATAGAAAAAAGGACCATTCCAAGAATGATCCTTTTGGGTTAACTTAATTATTATTCGAAGAAAAGGCAAATAACCGTAAAATGTACGTAAATAAGTTAATGAAGTCAATGTACAGGTTCAACGCCCCCATTACAGCGACACCTTGCTCTGCCTGCGCACTACCGGCGACTTGAACATACATTTTCTTTAAGTTATTCATATCATAGGCGGTAATAATCGCAAAGACAATTACACCAATAACCGACAGACCTAGATACAAAATTGTTCCACCCATAAAGAGGTTCAAAAGACCACCGATAATCAATGCAAAGACGGCTCCAAATAGAATCGTCCCCAATTTTGACATATCGCGTTTAGTCGTCACCCCGTACAAAGCCATTCCAGCGAACAACGCCGCCGTAGTAATGAAGGCCAAAATAATTGATTTAGGTTGTAAAAACATTACGAGGCTAGTAAAGAAAAGCCCCATAACAATACTATAAGCCATCATTAGCCCAAAGGCCTTGGCTGGATTTTGCATGGCTGAACGTGAAGCAACCCACACGATACCCATTAATACCGCAAACAAAATCAAAGTAGTCACTAGATTGCTCGTTAAGGCTAACGTTTGCATGGGGAACATAGTTACACATACAAAGGTTGTTAAGGATGTTAACAACAAGGCCATCCCCATATAACTATATACTTTTAAGAAAAACGAATTTAATCCTGAACGATCCGGATTAATTATTCGCGTTTGTCGTGAATTTAAATTATCCATTCTCAATCTCTCCTTCTTTTTTGTTAGATACCACTATAGCATAACAAGCTTAAAATAAACCAAGGCTATTGGAGATTCATCGTCGTATTGGCCAAAATCTTTTCATAAGCAAATTCTGTATTTTGGACATCTCCAGCTCCCATGAAAACTACCACAGGGGCTTGATCATATTGCATCAAAGGCGCCACATTTTCAGGTGAAATAATACCGCCGAATTTATTAATCTTGGCTCCCAAATCGCCAGATGAAATATTTCCTTGTTTTTCCCGCGCTGATGCAAAGATTTCAGTTAAGTAAACTTGGTCAGCTAAATCAAGGGACTGTGCAAACTCATCCAAGTACGCAATCGTCCGTGAAAAAGTATGTGGCTGGAAAACTGCAATCAGTTGTCGCCCAGGGAATTTTTGGCGCGCCGCATCTAAGGTCGCTTGTATTTCTGAAGGATGATGCGCATAATCGTCAATAATCGTAACATCCCCGACCATCTTTTCAGTAAACCGCCGCTTAACCCCTTGGAAACTCATCAATTCCTTTTGTAACAGCGTCAAATCAATCTCTTCGACATAGGCCACCGCAATGACAGCCAAAGCATTCAAAATTCCATGCTTACCAAACAATGGCACTTTAAAATTACCTAACAATTCACCCTTAAAGTAGGCATCAAAACTTGAACCTTGTGTCGAACGCTTAATATTTTCCGCCACAAAATCATCTTTATCAGCATCGACACCATAATAATAAACCGGTGTATCAGTGGTTAACTTCCGCAGCATCGGATCATCACCCCACGCAAAAATTCCCTTTTGCACATTATGTCCAAAATCGTCAAAAGCATCAAAGACATCGTTAATATCGTGATAATAATCTGGGTGATCAAAATCAATATTGGTCATGATTGCATAATCAGGTGTGTAATCTTTAAAATGCCGCCGATATTCATCCGCTTCAAAGGCAAAGAAGCGGGCATCGGGGACCCCCTTTCCCGTCCCATCCCCGATTAAATATGACGTCGGCGAAATTCCTGATAATACGTGGGCCAGCAAACCAGTTGTTGACGTTTTACCATGCGCTCCAGCTACTCCAACAGAAGTATATTGCTGAATTAACTGCTCAACAATTTCCGGGTAAGTCAAAACTGTCACCGCATCTTCGAGGGCTAAGGCCGCAGCCACTTCAACTTGGTCGTCTTCAAAGGCATTTCCACGAATAATTACCATCCCCGGCTGAATATTATTGGCATCAAATTGGTAAATCGGAATTTCCGCTTGTTCCAATGGCTTTTGGGTAAAGGTATATTCATCAATATCAGAACCCGCCACTTGATAACCTTGGTCCTGTAAAATTAACGCTAGTGAGCTCATTCCGGAACCTTTAATTCCAATAAAATAATATGTCTTATTTTTGTCCATACTTTTGATCCTCTTATTGATTTTTTGTAAAATAATGCGATGGATTTTTATCTGACACCGCATTTTCCTCTAAAACAATGGCCTCCAAATTAATTCCTTGTGGCTGGGTAGACGCTTTTCTAGCTTTACCATGCCCATTCGTTTTAGTTGCCTTTTCATGAGTTGCCTGATTATTTAAAGGATCAGCCAATTGAATATAACCCCGCGCCCGCTTTGCACTTAATAGTTGCTGCAAAACGCCATCATAGTTAGGATAATATTCATGATACCGTAAAACCGGTCGCTCTAACATCTACATCTTTCCTCCTATCATTTGTCAAAGCCTAATCAAAGAGGTGCTGAGCGGCGTTGGAATTAACATCAAAAGCGGTTCCGACTGGTGCAAAATCGTCTGGTAAAACCAAGGCGCCTTTGGCTTGTGGTGCATTTGGCAACCTTAATTCACGACCCGAGACAATCATACCATCTGATGCAACTCCACGCAGAGCTCCAGGCCAAATTACCAATCCAGAAGGCATCATGGCCCCCACCAAGGCGACAACCACTTTAAGGCCTGCTTGCATATTAGGTGAACCTGAGACGATTTGTACCGTTTGATCATTACCAATCCGTGTAGTCGTTACTTGTAGATGATCGGAATCAGGATGCTTAGTCGCTGACTCAACATAACCCACCACAAACTTTGGTGTTAAATCAGCTTCTAAACTAACCTTAAAGCCTTGTACTTGTAAGGCCTGATTGAGCTGTGCGACTTGCTTAACGTCCAATTGAATTTGCCCCGCTGACCACTCAGTCACATCCAAAATTTTAGAAATCGCTAAAAAGTTCACCCCAACTAATGTTCCATCCGGTTGGGTAATAACGGTAATGTCACCGCGACTTTCGGCTTGGTCAGTGCGATTCGATGGGGCGACCATTGCAATTAAAACATCACCTAAAGCGGCTGAATTATAACTTGTAATTAACATTTTTAATCTCCATAAATAATATCATTGACTGTACTTGCATCTAAATTCAAAATTAACTTTTCTACTAATTGCTCTGCCGCTTGAAAATCAGAAATTGACCAGACTGTCTGGTGGGTATGAATGTAGCGTGAAGCTACTCCCAAAGTAACAGCCGGAATTCCATTGTTTTGAGACTGTGCGCCAGCCGCATCCGTACCACCATTTGGCACAAAATACTGCAATGGGATATGCTCATCGCTGGCCATGTCTAAAATAAATTCTTTCAGCCGCCGAGGCATAATCACCCCTGGGTCAACCACCCGTAAAATGGCTCCGTGATCCAATTGCCCTTGCCCTATTGCGGTCGTTAAATCATCCGCCGTTGAGCTATCTAACCCGAAGAACAAATCTGGTTGTAGCTGATGCACAGCTGGTCCCACTCCGCGCAAGCCCACTTCTTCTTGCACATTGGCACCCATCATTAACGTATTCGGGATTGTTTGATTCTGGAGACGTTCTAAGACGTCTAAAATGGTAACAATCCCAAAGCGGTTGTCCCAACTCTTTGAGACTACTCGGTTATGATTTGCCATACGCACCGTCTTAACATCAGGCACAATAAAATCACCGGGGTAAACCCCAAACTCTTCTGCTTGAGCATCCGAGGTAAAGCCTCCATCAAATAAAATTTGGTCCAAAGTTGGTACTTTCGGTTCACCACTTTGACCTCGCAACAAGTGTGGAGCAGCTGAAGATGAAACAACTGGATATTCATGATGTCTAGTAAACAAGGTAAAGCGCTGCGCACTGACTACCGTTTGGTTCCAACCGCCTAACGCTTTAACTTCTAGCAAACCTCGTGGCGTAATCCGCTTCACAATAAATCCCACTTCATCAAAATGAGCGCCAAACATAACGCGCGGAGCGTTAGAATCATGATGCTTAATCAAACCGTATAACCCGCCGAGACCGTTTTGAACAATTTCATCTACTAATGGTGTTAAATCTTCTCGAAAGGCTGCCCGAACTAAATTTTCTTGTCCAGACGTTCCTTGTAATTCTGTGTACTTAACTACCCGATCCCATTGTTCTTCATTCATTTTTATACCCTCTTTCTTTCGTCATTCATGTTATTTTCATGGCGCTGAGGGTTTAAAATATCACGAATTTGCGCTTCCATCATATTAATCGCAATTTGATTTTGTCCACCTTCTGGTACAATCACGTCTGCGTAACGCTTGGTTGGCTCGACAAATCGATGGAACATCGGCTTAACGGTTGCTAAGTATTGTTCAATCACAGAATCAACCGAACGCCCCCGGTCCACGATATCGCGTTGCATGCGCCGAATAAATCGAATATCATCATCGGTATCAACGTAGACTTTAATATCAAACATTGACCGCAATTCAGGGTCCACAAACAACAAAACCCCTTCAACGATAATCACGTCTGCGGGCTCCACTAAGACTGTTTCACTTGATCGGGTATACTCCACATAATCATACACGGGCTTTTTAATGGCCTGATACTGCACTAATTGCTTTAACTGCTTAACTAATAATTCTGTATCAAATGCATCGGGATGGTCATAATTAACTTGTTTACGCTCATCCATCGACATATCGGATTGATCCTTATAATATGCATCTTGTGTTAACATGATCACTGATTCACCAGCTAGATGTTCCATAATTTCCCAGCTCACCGTCGTTTTACCTGATCCCGATCCTCCGGATACTCCAATAATTACTGGCCGCTTTACTCCCATCATTCTCTCCTTATCACTATCATTCATTTTATCCGTAGTGGCAAGCGCACGTCAATTGTCGTTCCGACCCCAACTTGGCTTCTTAATGTAATCTGTCCGTCCAATTGCTGGACCAAATCATGAACAATCGCTAAGCCTAAGCCGGTCCCCGGAATCTTATGATTACGCGCCTTATCGATTCGATAAAAGCGATTAAAAATCAACTTTTGCTCTCCACTAGAAATTCCAATTCCAGTATCAGCCACTTGCATCACCAACCATTGTGTCTGTACCGTTAATTTTACGCGTATTGCTCCACCAGGAACATTATATTTAACCGCATTTGAAATTAAATTACTAATAATCTGACGTAGCGGAGGACCATTAAAGGGTAATGCAACTAATTTAGTCGGCACATCAACATCCACCTTTAAATGTAACGTTTGTAAGCGCGTCCTTTGTTCCGCTAAAATGTCTTGCACCAGCGTACCAAAATCAATTTGTTGCATGGCCTGAGGTGACTGGCCTTGTGTATCCGTTTTGATAAGCGCCAAAATATCGTGAGTTAAAGACAGCAATCGTTGCGCCTCTTGATTAATAATCGTTAAGAATTCTCGCCGCACCTTGGGATCATCATCCGCACCATCTAATAAGGTACTAGTAAAACCAATAATTGAAGTTAAGGGGGTTTTTAACTCATGTGAAGCGTCACCTAAAAATTGACTCTGCATTTGTTGCATCTGAATTAACTCTGTCACGTCGTACAAAAAGACCAATAAAACTGTATCATGTTCGCTGATAATCTGTTGTTGCATTTGTACTTCAACATCATGCACCTGATTGGCAGCCTCCCAGCGCATTTGTTGTTGAAACCCACCAGTTTGATTTAATGCTTGTTCTATCTGCAACATTAAATTATGCTGCGTTATCACATCATCAAAAGACTTACCCTTGACCGTTAAAGAAAGTCCTAATAATTGAGCAGCTTGTCGATTTATATTAACGATTTCTCGTTTCCCACTAATTTCTAACATCCCCACCGGCGCATTTTCCCAAAATGTCTGCAAAACTTTTTCCATATGCTGGGATTCCTGAACCGTTGCTTGAAGCTCAGTTTGAAAAGTGTTAATCGAATAAGCTAACGCGGCTAACGGATGATTGGGCGGTAAAAGAATCCCATGTGGGGCAGATTGTGATTGTGGTTTCACCTGTATCGCTTTTTGCATCTGGCGATTAAAGCGCTCCAACTCTTGATTTCTACGAAGTTCGTAAACCGTCAATATAAACGCTAAGAGCATTGTCGTTCCGACTAATACGCCTGTCCCAGTCCAACGCATGGTCGGTAGAAGGGGGTTAAAAATTATCCAAATGATAGCCGGTAGTCCACCAGTCAAGATCCACCAGCGACCGAATTGCTTGATATATTGCATTATTGATCTCATTTCTCATTTTTCATCTCAAAACGATACCCAACGCCACGTACCGTTTTTAAAATTTTTGGGGTTTTCGGCTGTTCCTCTAATTTATCACGTAAATTCGCAACATGCATATCAATCATCCGTGTATCTAAACCATCTACTTGAATTCCCCAAGCGCCTCGCGCAATTTCTGTCCGACTCAAAACCAGATTAGCATGCTCAACCATATAAATTAATAGGGCTAATTCTTTCGGTGTTAACCGCAATAACTGATTTTTTTTATAAACCAGCTGTTGCTTAACATCTATTTTTAAATTACCCACTGTCAACCATTGCGTAACTGTCATTTCTGCATGCTGCTTTGAAACTTCCGCGTCTTTCGTCCGTCTTAATAATGCACGCACCCGGGCAATCAATTCGCGGGTTTTAAAAGGTTTTGGCAAATAATCATCTGCCCCCGCTTCCAAGCCTTGAATTGTATCATTTTCACTATCAAGTGCAGTCAGCATTAAAATAGGAGTCAAATCATTTTGTGCGCGCAAGTGCTGCGTCAACCCAATGCCACTAATTTTAGGCAACATAATATCTAAAATCATAACATCAAAATTTTGTTGCCGCATCTGATCTAACGCTGATTCGCCATCGATCGCAGTAACGACTTCAAATTGATTTTGTTCTAGATTATATTTAAGTAAGGTTAGAATTGCCGGTTCATCATCTACCACTAATATTTTGGCCATGCCTATGAGTTCCTCCTTAAGCACGATTAACATTATTTTACCAATAAATCACCGGCCTTAACAGAGTTTTAGCCCTATTCAACTAAAATTTAATAGCTTTTATATATTTTTCCCAAAAAGAATTAAACAAATAAAAAGAATCGACCCTAGGCGGTTTAGATCCACCTAAATCAATTCTTAATTTTAAGATTTTAAGTTTATAGATTGTTTAATGTATACTGATACTTTTGTTTAATTGCATTCCATTGGTCGATTCCTTGTACATAAATTGACATTAACATTAACAATGCTCCGCCTAATGTTCCAATGCGTGCTGCATTTAACATATGGAAAATATTGTTTAATAACATTGGAACCACGGTGATTAACACACTAATTGCCGCTCCAACAACCGCCAAAACCAATAAGTGGCGATTCAAATATCGTTGCGTCGCACGCCCAGTATTAACGTTTTCAATGAAGTCACCCCCCTTTTCCATATCATCAGCGAGCTTTTGGGTATCAACATTGAAAAAGGCAAACCCAATTGAAATAACAAAAATAAGGACAAGTAAGAACAAATTCCCAGTCGCCGAATAAATATCAATGTTATCGCTCATATGCATTAAGGTCTGATTATGAAAGAGAACAGCTAATAGAATGCCAATATATTTAGTAAATGTGAATAGTGAAACGGCATACATAAAGGGTAATCCCAACGCTGGAATCAAGCGGATGGGTAAGTAAGAAAACTGATCTAAACGTTTGGCATGATTAACTTGATAGTATGGAATGTGATATTCACTGTTAAATAAATATACAATGATCCAGATGAAAATTAACAATCCCAATATTAAAATTGTAAAGCCACCCCAACCACTATGAAAATTTTTACTAAAAAACATCGAAAAATTTGGCCAATAACTTTGCATAATCGTAATCGCCACTAAAATACTATTCCCACCTAAGCCCTTTTGCATAATTAATTGTGCTAGCCACATCGTCAAAAAAGCACCCGTAATTAAAATACAAAGGTTGGTCAAAAAAGTAGTTGAACGATAAGAAGTAATGGGTAATATTTTTAATGCATCTAATTGGACTAACATCCCCACCGCTTGCAAACTCGCAATTAAAAACAACAGCATCGAACGCAACACATGATCTTTTTGTTGAGACACCAAGCGATAACGTGCACGATCACCCATATATACAATCCGCCATAAAATCAAAGTGGTCATCCAAGGCGTCATCCCCAATGCTAAAAATGAGCCGGATGGTAAAATACTATTTAAATGGTCATCCAATTGCACCCCTAATAACGGAATGTTTTGGCCAATTAAAAACACTCCAATAATAATCAAGGTATAAATAATCCGTGAAAAAAGTTCCTGATAAGTTTGTTTTCGGGCTTCTCTACTTATATATTTCATCATACTATCTCTTCATTAATTTCTTGAATTATAATATCTTTAAACATTAAAAATTCATTACTGACATTGACTAATTCAAATTGTACAGAATCAAAATGATAGTCTACGGGGAACGTGACTGTACTTTCTTTAATCGAAATTATAATTTCGCGCTGTTCAACACCGTGATATAAAATTATTTTTAATAAAATTGATTCGCTTGGTTCAAAGTTAGCTTCTAGCGTAATCTGATAAGTATTCCCCGGAAAAAGCAATGGTAATCCATTTTGCTTGTGATTACGCTTCTGTCCATTTCCCCAAGTGGCTATGGCATACCCGGACGGCAAATATGCATTACGATATTCCACACCATTATTGGTTTGCACGATTTGCGCTCCATAAATTGCATCTTTAGTTAAATTATCATTAATCTTCAATCTAATCGTCAAATTTTACCACCTTTCCAAAATTTCATTAATATAAATGAGAAACCATTCAACGACACGTCCCGTATTATCATTATGCCGCCCTTCGAAACCTTTTTGAACAATTTTGACATCGGGGCCTAAATTATCTAACAATAACTGCATGGCAGTATTATCATAATCATCTTGATCCATATAAATAATATAAAAATTAGTCGATGGATTTTTTAAATCATCCGCCGTTATCAGTGGACGAGCTAACGTATCCGCTTTCAAATCTTCTACTAAATCATATGCCGTCAAAAAATCATCAGGTCGCTGATTTCGACCAGCCGTAGCAACATACTCTAAATTAATTAAAGGTTTACCAATAATGACATTTCTCGCTGGTAATAAAGTCGCATAATATAATGCACCAGTCGTTCCCATTGATAGTCCTAACAAATTTAAATCGTCCTCCTTAAATTTTAACCATGCTAATTTACGCTTAATGTAATCTACCAACTGGCCCTCTAATTCTTGCTGATCAGATAAATAGAATTCTCCCCCTTCTAACCGCGGGTCAGATACTAAAATAAAGGGATGCTGCAAATTTTTCATCATCGGGTAACCTTCAAAACCTTCATTGGTTCGATAACCAGCAAAATAAATATTCAACGGTGGCTTCAGATTACCTGAATCGAAATATACGAATAATTCTTTTCGTTGCGCATCTATTAGGCGTTCGCCGCCAGGCAACATCGTCCCAAATTCATGTCGGGTTTTTCGGAAATGAAAATTACCTAAGTTCAAAACTCCCGAACCGTGCAAAACTAACTTAAACGCTAAGTATTGCCATTCATCGGTTTTATGAATCATAACCCCTTGCTTTAAATCTTTTTCGCTGAGCCTTTCTGTGTACAAAATTTTACTGGTCGGCGCTGAAATATGGGTTATTTCTAATTCCATTTGCAGGTTAGATGTTTTTTCAAATTCCATCCACATATCAAAATCGTATGTACTAACCAAGCGTAAATCAGACCACATAATCATATTTGGATCATGATCGTCTTGAACTAAATTAAATTCCCAATGACTATTCCCAAACTGTTTAGCGGTGCTTTGTTCGTTCAACACTGGCTTCACCACTCGCATGTCCATCTTGGTTCCCATTTGTTTCATATAGAAATTTTCAGAAATCAACGCTAACAAGCGTTGCTTAGGCCATTGGCTAGCATCTATATATTGCTTACTTCTCAACATTTTTAAAATGGGACCACTTTGCTGCTCAACCAAAAAAATACGATATGCACTTAAAAATTTATTCAATTGTAGATAACGTCCAAAACTTAATTGACCGGTAATAATTATTGCATCAAATAAAAAGCCTGGTAATAACGTTTCTGCATCTAATTCAGTATCTGCACTGTGAACAAAACTCCATCGAAAGTTTTCAGTCTCTCCTTTTGAAAACCAATTTTGCTCACCAATTTGTAATACTGTAACCCTTGTATCTTTTTGTGGCATTTCTATTACTCCAAATGATAATTATTCTTTCTACTAAGTTTGCCAAATTTTTTGGCTTAATAAAGTGGCTAAATAAATACTCCGATTTAATAGCGATAAATCATTTAAAATTTGATTCATCAGCTGAAAAACGCCTTGTACATCGTCAATTAACCAATTGTTTTTTCCAATTGATAAGAAGTCAAACTCGTTAACCGTAAATTGAACGCTTCCATAACTAGCACTAACATACGTAATAATTTCAGATGCTTGTTCATTAAAATCAACATTCAGTTTTAACTTACTTAAAATTTGATAAACATCAGTTTGCTCAATAAAACGTTCAAATGCAAAGTGTTTTTGGAAATAATCAGCTTTTTGCCCGTTCAATAAAGTTAAAGTTACTTGTTTTAACTCGTTCAACTTAGCTTGGTTAAAACTATACAGTAAAAAAATAGTCTGCGGATTTTGATCAATAAAAGTTAACATTCCTGGAAATAACATCCGTAATTGTTCAATGGTCAAATGCTCAGCATTTACACCAATATAATCTACATTATATTTCATAAAACTACCTGGTTTAATATCCCAACTTACTGGGTAATACTTATAAATTTTTTCATTGGTAGCTGCTTTAGGAAAATATTTCTGTACAAAATTGGCGCTTACCGTACCATCTGTTATAACCTGGTCAGCTGCGGATAAAATATCAGTCAATGTCTCAATTTGGTTAATCTGTACAATCTCACCTGTTTCAAAAAGCAGGTCAATTTCGAGATCCAGCTGCTTTTGCTGTAAATATTTTAAAGCTTGCAGATTTTGATCGTTCACAACTACTAATAGAC
This sequence comes from Weissella kandleri, assembly GCF_001438705.1. Taxonomy (GTDB): domain Bacteria; phylum Bacillota; class Bacilli; order Lactobacillales; family Lactobacillaceae; genus Weissella; species Weissella kandleri. The sequence goes on along the minus strand of NZ_JQBP01000003.1, from coordinate 3,557 downwards.
GTTCTACTTGACGGAGCTGCAACTGGAATAACAACCATTCCCCTTTTAAATCAATGAATTTACCATCACTACTTAAATAATCTTGTGCGACTGTCTCAATAGGCTGCATGGAGTTGATGTTGATCCGTAAATTATTCGTTTGATCAGCTGTAAAATAAATGATTTGGTACTGATTTGGTGCTTTGTGAGTTAACCGGGCTGCAAAATAACCACGATCATTTATATAAGTAATCTCGATTAAATTTTCATCTTTATCATACGTTCGGACCTGATCAATTAAACCATATTCTCGTTGGTAATTAATTTCGAAAATTCGCGTATTATCCGGTCTTAGAATCAGCATGATATCATCCAATAAAATTTCTCGGTAATTTTTATTAAATGGAAAATCAGAAAAATTATATACACTAAACTCTTTTTGATCAAAGTTAGTCATCGCTGTAAAAAATGAATTTAACTGCTGGGGATGTAACCCATGCTTAATTAATTTAACATTTTCAAACAAGTCAAAGTTTAAGGTATAAATATCAAATTGGTCCATTGTATCCAAAAGAACATCAGACAATTTAAACATCGAATCTTTTTGGGCGTTATCGCCTAATAAGATCGCGCTATTTTTAGCATTTTCCATATCTATCTACCTCGTCCAAATTAAAAATAGCGTTCTAACAATCCCAATTAAAACTACTAAACACATCAAGGCGGTGACACTCCCTACCATTAAATTGATATTCTTTTTCTTTGGACGTTTATACAAACGTTGATTTCCTAACTGAGATAACTGTTCCAAACCTTCATTAAAATTACGCTTACTACTCATACTTTTAATCCCGCCTCCATTACCTTTTGTCTCTTTTATGGAAAAGTGATTTGTAATTCTCGGTTAACCTTAACTCGTGACAACATAAAATTTTTCAAAAAAGCTGTTTGAATATTTTGCCGATAATCCTCAAAAAGTTGATGACCTAAAGCCTGATATTCTTTCACCGGATCTTTTTGAATCGTCACCCGTTTTTCTACCATCGTATTTAATTTTTGCATTCGCTCTAAATGATAAGCCCACTCTGTATCAACTGCCTTTAACAGCGCCTGTTTTGTAAAAATTCCTAATAATTCATCAGAATGATTAAATAACGTGTCTAATTGTCGGAAACGCTTTTCGATTTCTGCTTGATAATTCACTGTCGAATGTAACTGATAATTTTCATTTAAATAATCTAGCACTAGACGTTCTGAAGTAGGTCCCATCCCATTTTTATCTATCTTTCTCACGATAGCAAGTAATTGATCACCTAATTTAGTGGAAGACTGCAAGGGATTTTGCATAATTTGGATCCGGTAAGAATACATCATTTCCCGTTGAATCCGTAATGTCTCGTCCATTTCTAATGCATTGAAACGTTCCCGATAACCAGTATCTTCATTTTGCTTTTGAATTTTACGAACTAAACGTTTAAGGTAGCTTTGATTAATTTTGCTTAAATTTTTATTATCCTCTTGCATTAATTTCATAATACGTTTTTGTGGGTATTTTTCAAAAATTTTATCTTCTAAAGAAATATAAAATTCTGATGTTCCAGGGTCCCCTTGTCTCGCAGTACGTCCCCGCACTTGATTATCAATTCGTTTAGTCTCAAAATGTTCAGTTGCTACCACAGCTAGGCCCCCATGCCTGTTCACAGCTTCCGACACACGAATATCAGTTCCACGTCCGGCAATAATTGTAGCAATTGTGATATTATTGCTCATTCCGGCTAGCGCAATAATATCGGCCTCTTTCGCATTCTGTGAAGCCGTTAATAATGAATGCTCTATATTCTTAGCCCAAAATAATTGAGAATAAATTTCCGCTGAAGTAATTGATTCAGTGATTAGTAGTACAGCTCTTCCTTGTCTCTGTAACTCTAAAACACGATTTTCAATAGCTTGATATTTAGTCCTCAAACTGGGATAGACTTGATCTGGAAGGTCTTTTCGTATGTTTTTCTTATAGTGTGGAATGGTTTTTACCTTTAAATTGTATAGACTAATAAATTCCTCTCGACTTGTTCTAGCCGTCCCTGTCATTCCAGTAATTTTACTGAATTTCCTAAACATATTTTGTAACGTAATGCTGGCTAAAGTTCGATTCTCTTTCGTTATCTTAACGTTTTCCTTGGCTTCAATAGCTTGATGTAATCCATTTTCTAAAATGGAATTTTTCATAATGCGCCCACTTGTTACGTCCAGTAACTTAACTTCCCCCTCCTCTAATACATAATCTTCACCTTCATTGAAGAGATAATTAGCACGCAAAGCCAACAAAATATGCTTTACAATTGCTACATTTTCAGCCGTAAATAGATGCTTCACTCGATAAAATCGTTCAGCGTACTTAATACCTTCATATGTGAGCCAGACCGATCCACGCATCAAATCTAATTCATAGTGTTCATTTTCAGCTAATAATCGCACAAACCGATTAGCAATTTTAAAATAATTCGATTGTTTTTTATCACCACCTGAAATCACTAACGGCGTTCTGGCGCTATCCAATAAAATAGAATCAACTTCATCAATTAAAGCAACGTCAAATTTAAATTTTAAACGTTCTTCTTCTAAGCTAACTAAATTAGCTTGTAAATAATCAAAGCCAAACACAGAGCTTGTTGTATATACGATATGAGCATCATATAAATTTTGTCGTTCATTGACCAAATCAACATAATTCGACTTGTTAGCTGTTTCTTCCAATGGATGTACCACTGCTGTATCAATTCCAATAAGCTGAAATAAAGATTTAGAATATTCATAATCACGCTGGGCTAAATAATCATTTTGCGTAAATAGTATCACCTGTCGTTGATTTATGACAAATAAAAACATCGTAATAATAGCTGTGATCGTTTTCCCTTCACCCGTTGCCATTTCAACAATATTATTATCTAGCATTTCCAAAGCTGCTAAAATTTGGGTCCAATATGGGATAATACCTAATTCTCGTCGAAGTAGCTCACAAATTAATGCGGTCGCTGTATCAATTTGCTTAGTATATGAGCTGGAATCTTCTTTCGCTATTTTAAGTTTTTGAACTTTTTCTAATAATATTTTCTTTGGTAATTTTTCTAAAGTTTTACGCTGTTGCACAATTAAATTTACCCTTTTTTTAGAGACCATATCCATGCTCCTTACTTATGTTTTTAATATCTGTACTATGTATCAGTCAGCAATAGAGTAATTTCTATTACTGACTGATGAGATTATTATTCTCGGTTTTTACGTCGAGCCTTTTTATATATTGGCAACAAACCAAGTAATAATGCACTGAAAGCTTTTAAATTATTTACTTCATGTTTTTGAATCACATCTGTCTCTGGTAAATAATTGTTTGAATCTGAGTCGCTAATCGACTTCGAGTCTGACTCCGAATCACTAATCGACTTTGAGTCGCTCTCTGAATCGCTGATTGACTTTGAATCACTCTCTGAATCACTGATTGACTTTGAGTAGCTCTCTGAATTGCTGATTGACTTTGAGTCTGATTCTGAATCGCTAATCGACTTTGAATCGCTCTCTGA
>NZ_JQBP01000021.1 GCF_001438705.1 Weissella kandleri | reverse complement strand
GCAGGGCTATATCGATCAAGTTAATAATGCGAAAACGGTTGATGAAATCACCAAGATTGTAGATGCGGCTAAGGCAGCCGACCAAAAGGCTTTAGATGATGCGAAAGCATCAGCGAAGACTGAGATAGATAAAATGGCTAACCTGGATGATACAGTCAAGCAAGGGTACGTGGATCGAGTAGAAAATGCCACAACAGTGGCAGAAGTAG
>NZ_JQBP01000020.1 GCF_001438705.1 Weissella kandleri | reverse complement strand
GATATTTTAAATTTAATGATATGATTCAGTTTTCAAAGAACTAATTTAACAACCTACCGGTTGTTAATGGAGAATAACGGGATCGAACCGTTGACCCCCTGCTTGCAAAGCAGGTGCTCTCCCAGCTGAGCTAATTCCCCATCAAATATTTTATTGAATGTTGTAAAACACTCAAAACTAAATAACGTTTCAACAAATGCCTTCCGATT
>NZ_JQBP01000002.1:31804-323141 GCF_001438705.1 Weissella kandleri | reverse complement strand
GACTTCGCAAATTTTTGTATCATTTTGATACTGCATTTGTTTCATCGAAACGTTATTCAGTTTTCAAAGAACTATTTATTGCCTTTCAACAACATTTAATATCATACAATGTTGAAATATAAATGTCAACAACTAATTTTAAATGTTATTTTGAAGCAACATCCGTAAAGTAACAGACATGTCTTGCAAAAGACAACTTAGTTATAATACCTAGAATCATTACGGAAGTCAAGCAGTTTTATCAAATTAATTTACTTAATCGTCATACACCAATAACCAATCCCATGTCTAAGCCAATTAAATTTAAATAATATAAAAGAGCCGCCCTATGTCGACTCTTTGTCTTACATTTTATCTTTTATAATTAACAGTAGAATCATCCCATTAATCTAAACGTGCCACGCCGGTTACATCAACATTAAAAATTAAATTCTTAACTGATTTAGCTTGGGCAAATGACATCCCCACTGATCTTAAACGTTGCATATTGAGTGATGTTTCATCAACAAGCTCTAAAGTATACAAAGAAATTAAATCATCTTGTGTTTCTAGCCCTTGAGTATGCCACGTACCTAATTCACCTAAACGTAAGCAATCTGGATCAATTCCTAATTCTTCTCGTAACCCATTTAGAAGTGTTCCCAAAGCCGTTTCGTTTTGATGACGATGCATTTTAACCGTAAAAAATTGTGATTTAGGCTGATCTGTTACCAAAAAATAAGTTTGGTCTGCTCGTGTAAAATAAATTGTTCCCGCTATTAATGACATGTCTTAACTTTCCTTTCCAAAGACTGCATGCCTATACTAGCGTCCACTTTTATCAAGACGTTGTAAGGCTTCGCTTACCATATCAGCTTTATTATCTTGAATTGTTTGAAATCCAAAATCATAATGTTGGCTAGTCCAATAATGAACTCGACCGCGACTAAAATGGGGCTTACCTGCTAAACCTTCTAAAGCCAAATCTTCAACGCTGCGTCGAGATAAAGAAATTTTACCAGAATATTCATCTATATCCATAATCATGACTCGAACTTGCATCCCAACCTGTAATTCATCATCAACACTTTGGATATATGCTGATCGACATTCAGAAATATGCACTAAACCTTGCGTTTCATTATCTAATTGAACAAACGCTCCGTATGCTTGAATTCCCGTGACTGTCCCAGAAACAATTTCACCAATATGATATTGCATAATCGTTAATTCGTCCTATCAAAATTTTAATCTTCAATAATCCGGGCTTGCTTAATGACAATATCGTCAACTGGTTTGTCCGCATAATCCACCTTGGCATGAGCAATCTTTTCGATTACATCCATCCCCTTTATCACATGTCCAAAAACAGTATGCCGACGATCAAGCCAAGGAGTTCCACCTTCTTGTGCGTAACGTTCAATCACTTCATTGGACACAATTCCCTTCAATTGCCGCAGCATATCATTTGGGACCCTTGAAGCTTCAACAATAAAGAATTGCGAACCATTCGTGTTAGGACCAGCATTGGCCATTGACAAAGCTCCCCGGAAATTAAAGACTTCATTAGAGAATTCATCTTCAAAGGGCGCCCCAAAGATTGATTCGCCACCCATCCCCGTTCCAGTTGGGTCACCACCTTGAATCATAAAATCTTTAATTACACGATGAAAGCTGATTCCATCATAATAACCTTGCTTAATCAAACCAGCAAAATTGGCGACTGTCTTAGGGGCTTGTTCAGGGAACAACTTAAATTGAATTTCACCAGCACTGGTATCTAAAACAGCGATAGGCCCGTCGACTTTCTCTAAATCAAATTGTGGTAACATTCTTCCAACTCCTATACTTCTATCAAATTTTAATTAATCTGCTTATAACTTAACATTTATTATAACATATCTTCAAACACTAGCTTTTATAATAATTTACCGCTAAACTTATCGAATATACTAAACATTAAAGATTAGGAGTATCTCATGAACACTTTTCAAACGATTATTGATGTTTTCTTACATTTAGACAAACACCTCGCCTATTGGGTTAACATTTTGGGCCCTTGGTCGTACGCTTTACTATTTGCCGTCATCTTTATTGAAACTGGGGCCGTTGTCTTACCTTTCCTACCTGGTGATTCATTATTGTTTGCCGCCGGAGCAATTGCAGCTATCCCAGGTAGTGGCTTAAATCACTACGCTTTAATTCTGCTCTTTTGGTCAGCTGCAATCTTAGGGGATTCTTGTAATTTCTTCTTAGGACGAACTATTGGTTTAAAATTAGTTCAACATCCCTTTTTAGGTCGTTTCATCAAACCAAGTAATTTAGAGGAAGCCAATGCCTTTTTTATTAAGCATGGGCCTCTCGCAATTATTTTTTCACGTTTCTTACCCATCATTCGTACTTTAACACCCTTTGTAGCATCAATTTCCGGCTTTAGCTACAAACGTTTCGTGATTTTAGATATCATCGCGGCAACCCTATGGACCTTTATTGCTGTAGAGGCGGGGTACTATTTTGGAAGTATTCCCTTTATTCGTGATCATTTCTCCTTAGTAATTATTGGTATTCTAGTGGTTACAGCTTTACCAGCCATCCTTGCCGGATTACGATCACAATTTGCCAGCCAAAAAGAAAAAAAGATGCAAAAATAAATCATAATAAAAGGGTATCGCATTGAAGCGATACCCTTTTTCATTATTCATTATTTGGTTCTTCTCCAGCGATGGATTCATGAACTTTGACTTCTTCTTCAAATAATTCCGATGTGCTCCGCCACCACTGATAAACATTAATAACAATCACCTTCAGGGCTGCGTATCCTGGGATACCAAGTAGTACACCCCAAAAACCAAACATCGCTCCCGATGAAAGTAAAATTACTACGACTGTCACGGGATGAATTTTCAATGATTCCCCTAATAATTTAGGTGAGACGACTTTACCCTCTAGAATCTGTTCAACTGAAAAGACTATTAACACCTTCAATAGCAACATTGGCGAAACAAATGCCGCCACAATCAAAGCTGGAATCATAGCTAAAAATGACCCCAAAAATGGAATTAAGTTTAAAAATCCCGCTAAAATAGCCAATAGCCAACCATAAGGTAACCCAACCGATAAGAAACCAATCGCAAACATAATCATAACCACACCTGCAACTGATAATTGCCCGCGAATGTAATTGGCCATTTGCACATTAATTACCACTTCCGTCTTTAAAAATGGTTGCCGCATTTTATTTGGTAAAAATTTGGCCACATAGGGGGCGACACGATCGCCATCCTTTAATAGGTAAAATAAGATCAATGGAAAGGTGATAATCGTGACCATAACCTTTGTCATTGAGCCAAAGAACCCTGAAAGATTTTGCGTCCCACCATGTAGAAATGATGACATGAATTTTTGTATTGCGTCATTGTTTAGTTGTAGCCATTTATTCACACTACTAAACTCAGATCTTGAGAAAGTTTGATTCATCCATTCAGTTAAACTCTTCCAATAACTAGGCCAATGTTGTATCAAGCTGATGCTTTGATCACGTAACCAAGGAATAACTGAGACAATGCCGATAAAAATCAAAGCGGCCAAGACAATAAATTGGCCGACAATCACGGTCGTGCGTGTGATTTTAAAGCGTCGCGTTAAATAATTAACCATTGGATTCAACAGATAATAAAAAATGAAAGCTACAATAATTGGGGCCCCTACCGTTTGTAAGATCACCCGAACTGGATAAAAGATAAAATTAACTTTATTTAACATAAAGATAATTATTAAAATTAATAGGGTTATTACCAATGCCATCACACTTTTATTATTCAAAAAACGCTGAAAATTTGAAGCGTTTGTTTGTTCAGAATGATTCATATATTATTCAACCTCTGCTTTTATTTATTTGATAAATTCAACGCGAACACCCTCTGGAATCAGGAAATCTTGTTGGACTAATTTTAACATACCCGTCTCAGGATTGCGCGCGTAGACACTCACATTATCAGTATTTTGGTTCGCAACAACCAAATATGCGTCATTTTGATTCAAAGCCATATCTCGTGGAAAATCACCTTCCGTAGAAATCAGTTGAATCCGCTTGACACTATCATCTTGCACCGCAAAGACAGCCACCGTGTTATTTCCCCGATTAGATGCATACACAAAACGACCATCTTGGGTCACTCGTAAAGCAGCCGCTCCATTGTGTTCGGTCCAATCAGCCGGAATGGTTGAAAGGGTTTGTCGTAATTGCATTTGGCCATTCGTATAATCCAAGACCGCTAATTGCGAAGAAAGCTCACCTAGCACATACGCCGTTTTCCCATCTGGGCTAAACCGAATATGCCGTGGTCCAAACCCAGCCTTAAACTTAAAGGTTGTTGGTTGCCTTAATTTACCATTTGCTTGTACATCAAAAAAGAATACTTCATCGGTCCCTAAATCAACCACAACTAATTTTTGATCGGGAGTCAAATTTGTAAAATGAACGTGTGAACTTTCTTGCTCAGGTCTTGGTCCTGATCCATGATTAGTAAATGTATCAGCTAAACTCAACTGACCATCCGCGGCAACTTGGTAAACTTCGGCCGTTCCTTTGTGATAATTTCCAACATATAAGAGTTGACGCTCAGCATCATAACCTAAATAAGCTGGGGATGCTCCGGCACTCAAGACTTCTTGCTTCACCTCACCCGTCTGACGATCGACAACAGCCACCCCGCCTTGATCTGCTCGCTTATCTACCACATACAAAATTTGGTTTGGCCCTTGTGTTGTATAAGTTGGTCCGCCAACTTGTGCAACGACTTTGGCATCTTCCAGCTGACCATTTGCTTCATTTAAAATGGCTTGGTACACACCTTTTGAGCTACGTTTAGTATAAGTTCCAAAAACAATTTCTTCATTTTGCATAATCTAATCCTCCCAAATTTTCAATAATTAAAGTATACCATGAGAACGGTTTCATTTATTGCCGATTCTAATTTTAAATTTTTGATGAAACCCAATACACAATCGCACGTTATCTTCACAAAATTATTTCCTAAACCCATTACCATGTTAAAAGCCATATTTGATCTATTTATCCCTTAAAATATATATGAATTCTGATGATTTTTATCATTTAAAAAAACTCGAAAAGATAGCCATAGCCCTTTTCGAGTTTACAAGACAAAGCTTACAAGAGCCGTTGTCGTTCTTCTTCAGTTAAATTCGTAACGAATTCAATATGTTGTTGAATATTGTGGAAATGCATTGGCGCATCCCCACCATATTCGCCATCTAAGTTCACCATGACCTGTTCTTCGGCCTTTAATGGTTCAATCATGACATCCTTAGATTTTAAATAAAGCAAATTCGGATTATCAATATGTTGACCACCCTTTAAGACTTCCGTCATCAAAGTCATAATTTCAGGAATTTTCGTCGTTTTAACCACGAGAACGGTGAAAATACCGTCATCCAATTTAGCATCTGGCACAATCGTTTCAAAACCTCCGACTGAATTCGTTAAGGCTAAGAAAAACATTGAAGCGGTGCCTTCATAAATACCATGATCATGGGCAATCCGCAAATGCATGGGCTTCATGCGCGGAATTAATTCGGCCCCCTTCACAACGTATGCTAAATAACCATACATCGACTTCAACTTAGAAGGCACTTTATAGGTTAATTCAGACAACGAACCACCGGCGGCAATATTAATAAAGTAATTGTCGTCTGCTTGACCAACGTCTAGAAAAGCTGACTGATCATTTAAGATGACTTTTGCTGCCTCTAATGGCTCATTACGTGGAATGTGCAAAGCGCGCGCAAAATCATTGGTGGTCCCACATGGAATAATAGCCAATTTCGGCCGTTTTTCCAACGGTGTAATTCCACTAACCACTTCATTAATAGTTCCGTCTCCACCAGCGGCGATGAGCAATTCAAACCCAGCTTCGGCCGCCCGACGCGCTTCATTTTGTGCTGATAACGGCTCAGGAGTCGTCGCGAAAGCCGATGTTTCATAACCGGCTTGCTCATAAACGGCTAAAATATCGACTAAATCCCGTCGAACCGCTTCTCGACCAGATGTAGGATTATAAATTATGCGTGCCCGTTTCAAAGCCATTACCTCCGTGCTTCAAGTGCTTGATGTAGTAAATCATTCACCACATTCGGATTAGCATTTCCCCTAGTTGCTTTCATAATTGGCCCAATCAAAGCCTTAGTGGCACGTTCTTTTCCACCTAAGAAATCTTGAACTGATTGTTCATTATTATCCAAGACTTCTTCAATCATTGGTAACAAAATAGCTGGATCAGACAATTGCTTTAAATTATGATCTTCAACATACTGAACTGGCTCTTGCCCGTCCGTAATCGCCTTAAAGACCTGCTTAGCCATCTTAGTTGAAATAACATCTTCATCAATTAGTTTGATCATGTCTGCTAAATGCTTAGGAATCAGCTTAGTGTCTTCCAAATCCTGATGATTAGCGTTCAAAAAGGCATTTACATCACCCATCAAGTAATTAGATGCCCGCTTGGGGTTGGCTCCTTCAGCCACAGTAGCATCAAAGAAATTAGCCATTGCTAACGTTTGCGTCAAAACTTCTGCATCATAAGTATCGAGACCTAACTCCTCCACATAACGTTGGCGCCGGGTTTTAGCATCCTCAGGCAGCTTCTGCGCGACCGTGTTAATCCAAGGTTGATCAATATGAATGGGCGCCAAATCAGGTTCCGGGAAGTAACGATAATCATCGGCGGTTTCCTTCACCCGCATCAAGATGGTTTCACCAGTGGTTTCGTCATAACGTCTGGTTTGTTGTTTTAAAGTTTCCCCAGCTAGATATGCTTTCGCTTGCCGTTGTTCTTCAAACAATAAACCTTTCCGAACATAATTAAATGAATTCAAATTCTTCAACTCAACTTTTGTCCCATATTGCTTAGAACCAATTGGTCGGATAGAAATATTGGCATCAACTCGCATTGAACCTTCTTCCATCTTCACATCAGAAATTCCAGTAAACTGGATGGTTTCTTTTAATGCTTCTAAATAAGCATATGCTTCATCCGGTGAGGTTAAATCTGGTGCTCCAACAATTTCAATCAAGGGCGTTCCTTGCCGATTCAAATCAACATATGAATACCCATTGGTACCATGCGTATTCTTTCCAGCATCTTCTTCGACGTGCATCTCGGTAATTCCGACCCGCTTCTTTTGACCATCAACTTCAATTTCCAGCCAACCATCTTTCGCAATGGGCTCAAATTGTTGTGTGATTTGGTAAGCTTTTGGATTATCGGGATAGAAATAATTTTTCCGATCCCAATGCAAATCAGGGGTAATATCCGCATGCAAGGCTAAAGCCGCCATCATACCGGCTTCAATTGCGCCACGATTAGCTTGCGGCAATACTCCTGGATAACCCCAATCAATTACATTAGTATTTTGGTTAGGGGCTGCCCCATATTCAACTGGTGAAGGCGACATTGCTTTTGAATTAGTTTTTAATTCAATGTGGACTTCAAGACCGATGGTTGTTTCAAAATTAGAAATCGCCATTATTTGACACCTCCTGGAATTTTTTCGAAAAGTCGGGTAGCTTGTTCAAGGGCATCGGCGACCCGGTACAAAGTTGCTTCTTCAAAGCGATTTCCAATGAGCTGCATCCCCACTGGTAATCCATCCACAAAGCCGGCATTAATTGACAACCCAGGCAACCCAGCTAAATTAACTGGAATCGTCAAAACGTCATTCATATAGGCAACTTGAGGATCATCTTGATTTTCACCGAAATTATAAGCCACATTTGGCGTAGTAGGGCCCACAATTAAATCGTATTGCGCAAATACCCGCTGAAATTCTTCATTAATTAACGTCCGAACTTGGGCAGCCTTTTTAAAGTAAGCATCATATGACCCAGCTGATAGTGAGTAAGTTCCCAACATAATCCGCCGTTTTACTTCAGCACCAAAACCTTGCGTCCGTGTTTGTACATATAAATCTTCAAGGCTTTGCACATTATCAGCACGGAAGCCATACCGAATTCCATCAAAACGTTGTAAATTAGATGATGCTTCGGAAGAGCCTAGAATATAATAAGCAGCCACACCATATTTCGTATGTGGCAATGAAACTTCTTCGACTTGTGCTCCAAGTGCCTCTAATTGCTTAATACCTTCACGTACCGTAGTCGCAACCCGTTCGTCAACACCATCCCCAAAATACTCGGTTGGAACGGCAATTTTCAAGCCCTTAATATCACCAGTTAGACTAGCTGTAAAGTCAGGAACTTCGCGCTTGGCTGACGTTTGATCGCGCTCATCATACCCGGCAATTGCGTTTAAGACCAAAGCATTATCCTTAACGGTCCGAGTCAAAGGCCCAATCTGATCCAAAGATGAAGCAAAAGCAATTAAGCCCCAGCGTGAAACCCGGCCATACGTTGGCTTCAAGCCGACAATTCCATTAAAAGCGGCGGGTTGACGAATTGAACCACCAGTATCTGAACCTAAAGCAAAAGGAACTTCACCTGCAGCCACCGCTGCAGCCGAACCACCGGATGATCCACCCGGAATCTTAGTATGATCCCAAGCATTTTTTGTCGTCTTGTAATATGAAGTTTCCGTTGTTGAACCCATCGCAAATTCATCAAGGTTTAATTTACCGACATTAACTGCTCCGGCAGTTTGTAACTTTTCAACTACCGCTGCATCATAAATAGGTTTAAAGCCTTCTAGAATGTGTGAAGCTGCCGTAGTTTCCAAACCTTTAGTCACAAGGTTGTCTTTAGCTCCGTATGGAATTCCAGCTAACTTCTGATCTGCAGCCACTCCCTTGACGTCGACTTGCTCAGCTTGGGCTAAAGCCTGATCCTTAGCAACCGTAATAAAAGCTTCGAGCTCTGGATCACGAACCGCGATATTGTCTAATGTTGCTTGGGTCAATTCAGTTGCGGAAATTTTTCCGCTCACTAATTGTTCATGGAGCTCACTTAGATTCGTCTTTAAAAAATTCATTAATTCTCTTCCTCCGCATTCAAAATTGCTGGCACTTTAATGAGGTTTTCTTGCGTTTCAGGAGCGTTTGCCAACAATTTTTGGGTTTCATTCGCTGGAACCGCTACATCGTCACGCAGCGCCGTCGTTAAATCCGTTACGGTGTATGTAGGTTTAACATTAGTTGTATCCACTTCATCCAACGTATCAACTAAGCCAAAAATTTTATCTAATTGGCGAGTAAAGGCCTCCTTATCAGCCTCAGTTAACGCTAATTTGGCTAAACTCGCAACGTGTTCAACTTCTTCGGGCGTAATCTTATCTGTTGCCATTTTAAATCCTTCCTTGTTTTCAGTTTTATATGCTTATTTTAGCATTATCAATCCGTTATCGTCACTATTTCTCACCATTCTTATGGGTTTAACCATAATTTATAAAATTCCAAGACTAGCTTCGCGGCTGAAAACGAAGTCCTTTTGGATAAAAGTTCTTCATTTGACCATTCACTAACTTGCCATAGCCCATTCCGTTACCATTCATAACTAATAAATACCAACCATTCGGTAAAACTTTGGAAGTAGCGAAAACATCCCCATGTACATAAGCACGCCATTCTTCCAAATTTAAGGTGTAAATCTGTGTTTGTTGCTCGGGATTAAGAGCCAAAGCTAAAGCAAAGCTTGGTTCAAAGCGCTTCTTTTTAAATGTTCCTAAATGTAATCCGGCCCGTAAGACTTTTAAGCCCTTCAAATCCGGTGTTCCAGCGGGCAAGGCATATAATTGATCCCCAAACGCTACTAAGACAGCGGGCTGATAGTCCGGTAATTGTGCTTGTTGGAATGTTTGCCAAAGCTCTTTTTGTTCGACAGTCAAATTGGTGCGTGCCAACTTAGGCGCTTTTTTTGCCTTTGCTTCTACTGAGGATGGTCGGCGCCGTAAACGGGCTACGAAATGACCTTCACCCGCTAAATGATGGGGAAACAGCCGGGCCGTTCCCGCCAAAGCTGGATTATCATCGGCCCACGCCGGTTGCCCGGCATCAACTCCCGTTGGTCGTTGAATTGGCACAATTTCGAAATCAGCGTATTCACGCAACAACCAGGCAATTACTTGTTCATTTTCTTCAGGCGCAAAAGTACATGTCGAATAAATTAACTCGCCCCCGGGCTTTAACATCTTAACTGCTTCGGTTAAAATCTCTCGCTGCAAACGCGCACATTCGGCTGGATAATCAGGGTGCCAATATTGCATCGCAGCCGGATCTTTACGAAACATGCCTTCACCTGAACAAGGTGCATCCAAAATAATGCGATCAAAATATTGTGGAAATTGAGGACTCAATTCTGCTGGAGTGTGGTTGGTAACCAGGGTATTGGTTAATCCAAAGCGCTCCACATTCTCGCTCAAAATTTGCGCCCGCTTATAAAAAATTTCATTGCTAATTAACAAACCGGTTTGGTCCATAAACGAAGCAAGATGCGTCGTTTTGCCACCTGGAGCAGCGGCTAAGTCTAAAACTTTTTCACCGGGGTGGGGATGGGCCACTTCACCCACCAATTGGGCGCTGGGTTCTTGTGAATAGATTAAGCCTGAGGTATGGTCAACCGAATGACCATTCACTTCACCAAAATATCCCCATGCCCCCCACGGAACCCGTCCTTCGGTTGACGTATTAAATAACTGTGTTTGCGCTTTTAAGGGATTGACGCGAAAGCCTTTTTGTCCGGGCTGTTCTAATGCCCGCAAAAAGGCAGAGGCTTCATCGCCCAGTAACGTTTGGTATTTTTCTGCAAAACCTGCCGGCCATTTCGTCATTTTTTATCCCCCTGAATATCTAATTTTAAAACTTTTTGTAAATAACGGGCTAACCCATCTTCGTCATTGGTATAATCTGTCATTTCATTCGCCACCGTTTTTAAAGACATATTCCCATTGACCATTAAAACTCCATGCTTAGCATAGGATAACATTTCTAAATCATTCATTTCATCGCCGAATGCATACACATCATCGGATTTAATCGCAAAAGACCGTTGTAAAACTTGCAAGCCAGTATCTTTTGCAACCCCAGCTGGCGCAACTTCGATGACCGGATCATCAGCTCCCCAAGTTTTCACCGTGACCTGATCTTTACCATAACGCGCTTTCAACCATTTTTGGGTTTGCGGAATTGCATTTTGTGTGACGTGTAACAAAATAGCATTTACATCCCCCTGCACATTTTGAGGGGTTAAAGCAGCTCTTTGCTCTTGATCTTGTGGGAAAAATTTTAAATTAGTTGGTCCTTGCTCATGTCCAAGAAAGCGTTGACCAAAAACTTGCTGCGCTTGTTCGGCGACAATCGTATTCACGGCTAAATTAGGTGCCTGTTCCACTAAATCAAAGACAATCTCGCGCTTGACTTGATATGAGTATGCATCTGCCCAGCTCTGGTTTGGGTTATAGCCTAAGCCACCATTAAAATTAATCATCGGCGTTTTTAACCCGATTTGGTCGTAAATGTCCTGCGTTAAACGAGGCGGACGGCCTGTAATAATTGCAACAATATGGCCGGCCGCTTGGGCCGCTTGCAAAGTTTTTTGTGTGACTGGACTCACCTGCCCCGCCTCATTTAACGTTGTATGGTCTAAATCAATCCCAATTAATTTGCGGCCCATTTCGCATACCTCCTAGAAATTCATTTCTTCATTATAGCAAGTTTTATTTAATTTACATATTTAAACGAATTTACTATCGCTTCATCATGAAAATAACCTAGAGAGTTTTAACCTCCCTAGGTTATTTTCGGTTTAACAGATGGCTGCTAGCAGTCCCACACCAACCTACTTTAAAATTTGTTCGATTTTAGCCAATTCTTCATCTGATAAGGTCATATTATCAGTTACTTTTACATTATCCAAGAGGTGCTCTAAGCTTGAAGCCCCAATTACAATTGAAGCTACTCGTGGATCTTTCAATAACCAAGCCATCGCTAATTGCGCTAATGTTTGACCACGATCAGCTGCGACAGCATTCAAAGCGTTCAACTTCGCCACGGTAGCTTCCTGATCTTGAGCTAAGTTAGCATTGGTCCGATGCAATGGAAAATCAGCTGGGAAGCCATCCAAGTACCGATTAGTTAATAACCCTTCGGCCAGGGGTCCGTATGCTACAACTCCTGCATGGTTGTCATTTAACAAATCTAACATGCCATCAGCTTCAGCCTCTTCGCGGTGTAACAGATTGTAAGAAACTTGGTTCACCACAAAGGGAGTGTGCAAATCTTTAAAGATTTCAATAATGGCTGCCGTTTGCTCAGCCGTGTAATTTGATACTCCAACATACAAAGCTTTTCCTTGACGCACCAAATCATTCAAAGCTACGGCTGTCTCTTCCAAATTAGTATTTGGATCAAAACGATGTGCATAGAAAATATCAACATAATCTAAGTGCATCCGCTTTAATGACAAATCTAAGGCTGCATGTAAAGTCTTACGCCCTGAGAATTCACCCAAAGGTCCCGGCCACATATGATACCCAGCCTTAGTCGTGATGACTAATTCGTCACGGTAAGGCTTCAAATCAGATTGATATACAGCCCCAAAGGTTTCTTCCGCGCTTCCATTTGAAGGACCATAGTTAGAAGCATTATCAAATGAATAAATTCCATTATCAAACGCCTTCAACATCACCTCACGCGAATTAGCTAAAGGCTTTTCATCCCCTAAATTGCGCCATAGGCCAAATGAAAGGGCGGGCAAAATTAGACCTGAATCGGAAACACGCCGAACGGGCATTTTTTCATAACGATTTTCATCAGCTGCATAAACCATTTCTATTTCTCCTTAAATTTTAATATCAGGGTTATGCCGTGAACGCAGCAAACCAGACAATTCACGGTCTTCATGAATTCGTTCAATGGCCGCCGCAATCAAAGGTGCCACCGTAACAACTTCTAACTTATTAAAGTGCTTCTCTGCTGGAATATCAACAGAATCCGTCACAATCACCCGTTCTACTTCAGGGCAATCCGCCAAACGTTCAACGGACCCTTCTGAAAAGACACCATGCGTTGCCGCTACGTAAACTTCATTAGCTCCCGCATACCGCAAGGCTTGAGCCGAACGTGTCATCCGTTTTCCAGTATCAATGATATCATCAACCACCAAGACGCGTTTACCGGCGACTTCCCCCACAATTCCATTTGGGTTCTTAATATCTTCTTCCACCGCACGATCATTAATCACACCCCAATTGGTCCCTAAAATGGAAGCAAATTGACGCGCACGACCTGCCCCATTATGATCAGGCGCAAAGACAACCAAATCTTCTAAATCAAAATTGCGTTCAAAGAAATACTCCGTAAGCAATGGAGCTGCTAATAACTGATCAACTGGAATATCAAAGAAACCTTGCACTTGGTCAGCGTGCAAATCAACCGCTAACACCCGGGCTACTCCATTCATTTCAATTAAAGAAGACACCATTTTTGCAGTAATTGGTTCGCGCGACTTGGTCTTCCGATCTTGGCGGACGTAACCAAAATATGGTAGGACTAAATTAATCTGATGTGCCGAAGCCCGGCGGAGCGCATCAACGACAATCATAATTTCCATGAAGCTATCATTTACTTCACCTGCAATGGGGGCAATGACATAGACGTCTGCGCCCCGCACGCTATCCATAATCCGTTCATAAATTTCCCCATCTGCAAATTGATTGATTGTCATAGGCATTAAAGATTCACCTATTTCATCTGCAATTTTTTGGGACAATTGATGATTGGTACTTAACCCGATTAATTTTAATTCATGTTCCACGCTACCATCCTCCATATCTGTTTAATATTTTACCAAAAAATCCGGTTTTTTGCATGCTATATCCTGATTTTAGTCGCGTTCAAGCTGATTTTGCTGTTTCTATAAATCCATATATCCAGCTTCAAATTCCACATTCAACTGCATCTTGTTTATTTTACAAAAGTATTCTACAATAAAAGGGAACAAATTGAACAAGCTGGGGCGCTCTTCATTGAGCTGAGAAGGACCCATCGAACCTGATACGGTTAGCACCGACGAAGGGAGCTTGTGGTCCTTAACCATGAGAACATTGGAGAGCCACGCCTAAGTCCTGCTTACGCTGGCTTTTTTATTTGTTTAAAATATCATTTTTAAGGAGCTTTATCATGTCAAACACAAACAAAACCACCGGCTGGCAAGTCCAAGACGTCATTTATCTAGCCATTATTGCCCTCTTCTTTGGGGTCATCTACCAACTCTGGAGTTTCCCTTATACCCTTATTGCTGCAACCCCCTTAAAGCCGTTTGCTAATGATTTAACCATCGGTGTCTGGGTCATGGCCGGACCATTGGCAAGTTTGATTATTAAAAAGCCTGGGGCGGGGCTTTTAGGCGAAGTTATCGCTGCGACCGTAGAAATGTTCTTATTCTCACAGTGGGGTGTCATGAATTTGATTGCCGGTTTTATCCAAGGTGCTCCTGCCGAACTAGGTTTTACTGTCACAGGCTATCGCACTTGGAGCAAGCGCAATCTTTTCTTCAGTTCTATTTTTATGACCATGATTACTTTCGTTTGGGATCTTTTCCAAAATGGTTATCTGGCCTATCAATTACCGCTGCTCATTAGCCTTTTCATTATTCGCTTTCTTTCAATCGGCTTCTTTGCCGGGGTTTTAGTTTATCTAATTGCTAAGATGCTGCACCAAGCTGGCTTACGGTGACCCAAAATGACAAGTTTAGCCATTAACAATTTAAGTTACACGCACCCAGATGAAACGACACCCCTTTTAAATAAAATCAATTATCAATTTCAGCCAGGGACTCTAACTTTAATCCAAGGTGCTAATGGAGCCGGCAAGTCGACCCTTTTACGAATATTGGCTGGCCTTTTGGCACCATTAAACGGCAGCATTACCATCGATGGTCTCCCATTGGACCAATTGACCAATGCTCAGCGGGCTACTAAAGTTGGCTTACTTTTTCAAGATGCCACCCAACAATTTACCATGGCCACGGCTTTAGAAGAATTGACCTTTACTTTGCAAAATTTAGAAGTACCCTGGTCAGCAATTCCCAAGCGGATTAAGGCAGCTTTTCCGGAACCGTTGGGCACTTGGGCACAAAAAAAGATCAACCAACTATCGGGCGGACAGCAACAACAGCTAGCGCTAGCGATTAGCTTGGCCACCGATGCGGATATTTTATTATTAGATGAACCTTTTGCTAATATCGATCTAACGCAACGTCAAGCCTTATTAGATCAACTCACGCGTCTCAAGCAACAAGAGCATAAAACCTTAATTCTAATTGAGCATGATACCAGTGATCTCGCCAATTATGTTGATACGGCTTTACAACTCACCACCACAGGACATTTGATCCAGACTCAAGCGGCCTTGGCCAAGAAACCGACTTTATCTTTTCCCCCCCGTTACCAAGAAGCGAATGGACCTTTGCGTTGGGACAACTTAACAGTGGCACCTTATGGACAAAAGTTAATTAAGAACAGCACTTTTCAAATTCCCCAGGGAACCATTGGCTTACTTTCCGGTACCAATGGCAGCGGTAAATCGACGCTTTTTCGTGTTTTAATTCAACAACTCAAGGCAGATCAAGGTTCCATTTTATGGCAAGATCACCGCATTCCTAAACACTTTGAGCGCTACGTCGGAGCTGGATTCCAACATGCAATTGACCAATTTGTCAGTCTCACCTTGCGTGATGAAATTAAAATTAGTCAACAACAAAACCCGCACCCCACCTATTGGCAAGCTGATAAATTGCAAGCCGCCTTAGCTGATTTACAGCTAACACCGCTCTTGGACCAAAGCCTTTATCGCCTCTCGGGGGGGCAACAAAAAAAAGCCCAGTTGATTAGTCTCTTAATTCTGGAGCTGCCGGTGTTACTCTTAGATGAACCTTTTGCCGGTTTAGATTTAGCTTCTAGCACACAGTTTAATCGCTACATGCAAGCCGCAGTTCAAAAAACGCAAACCAGTATTTTATTAATTTCACATCAACGCCAAGGCCTGGCTAATAGCATTGATTATGAATTGGTCTTGCATAATCAACACCTTAACTTATGGCATCCGGAGGTTCAACATGACTCAGCGCGCTCAATTTGAACCAGCTCTCTTTTTGGGGTTCATTTTAATTTTTTCATTAGAAATTGCCTTTACTTTAAAAATCAATGCGAACCTCTTTCTCATCGGGTTCAGTCTGATTTATATGCTATGGCAAAGCGTCTCACTTCATAAAATTTTATGGGCATTCATTATCATCACTCCCCTCGCTTTTGGAACTTGGTGTTCGTTTTGGTTCTTTAGTCAAGGTGACCGTTTGTTCAACGCAACCCTATATGTCACCCGTCTGTTTGCCTACGTGAGCATGGGCGCAGCCTTAACCTTAACGACCACCCCCAAAGCCTTACTCCAAAATGCACATCAACGCTTTCATTTATCAAATACATTTGTGTACGGTTTAATCGCGGCTTTGAATTTATTATCGCAAGTTCAAAGCCAGCTTAAAACAATTCAATATGCGGCGGCTTTGCGTGGGATTAAATACCATCTCTGGAGCCCTCAATTATATTTTAAGGCCTTAGTGAATGCCGGCCGCTGGTCAGAACATTTGGCCGATGCCATGCATGCTCATGGCTTTACCGAAGGTGCTCCGCGAACGGAGGTTCCGAATTCCCCTTGGCCCCTTTTACAAATCGTCATGCTAAGTACGATCTTAATTTTAGTAAATATCATCATCTTCTGGTCATAATTTGAACGATCATGCTGATTAAGGTAATACGTATCATTAAGATGCGCATTACCTTTTTATTAATGCAAATAATACGTACATCGGTATCAACCGACAAAAAAGAACCGCTAATAATAGCGGTTCTAATCATTCATCCTTCAAAATAAGAACGTTTATTCAGCTACGCCTTCACTACGCGAATAATTCGCAATATCCGCGAACAACTTTTCCTTAAAGTCTAGATATGGAATCGTTTCGGTCTCCCGTGAGCCAAACCGACGAATTGTCACGCTCTGATTTGCTTGCTCATCATCCCCAATGACCAAGGTATATGGAATCTTCAATGATTGCGCATCGCGAATCAGATAACCTAATTTTTCGTTACGCTCGTCATACTCAGCGCGAATACCTTCATGCTTTAGTTCATCAACAATAGCCTTAGCATACGCACCATGAGCTTCACGATTAACCGGAATTAACCGCACTTGATGAGGGGCCAACCAAGTTGGGAAGGCACCTTTATACATCTCAATCAAGTGTGCAGTAAAGCGCTCCATCGTTGAAATCACACCACGATGAATCATCACTGGCCGGTGCTTTTCACCATCAGCGCCAATATAGTTCAAATCAAACTTTTCAGGTAACAAGAAGTCTAATTGAATTGTTGACAAAGTCTCTTCACCACCCAAAGCCGTCTTAATTTGGACGTCTAGCTTTGGTCCATAAAAGGCCGCCTCACCTTCAGCCTCAAAGTAATCCAAGCCCATGTCATCCATCGCTGATTTCAACATGGTTTGTGACTTAGACCACATTTCATCATCATCAAAATACTTTTCCGTATTCTCAGGATCACGATATGAAAGGCGGAAACGATATTCATTAATATCAAAATCATTATAAACGTCAATCATTAAATTCAAAATATTTTTGAATTCATCCTCAATTTGATCTAAGGTCACAAATGTGTGTCCATCATTCAAAGTCATTTCACGAACACGTGACAAACCAGTCAAAGCCCCAGACTTCTCATAACGGTGCATCATTCCCAATTCCGCAATCCGCAATGGTAATTCTTTATATGAGCGAGGGTGGTGCTTATAAACTTGAATGTGCGAAGGACAATTCATCGGCCGTAATTCCAAGAACTCACCGTCACCCATGTCCATTGGTGGGAACATATCTTCATGGTAGTGATCCCAGTGTCCTGAAGTCTTGTATAAGTCCAAGTTTGACAAAATTGGCGTATAAACATGCTCGTAACCAGCTTCTAATTCGCGGTCAACAATGTAACGTTCCAACGTACGACGAATGGCAGCCCCGTTTGGCATCCAAACTGGCAATCCAGCCCCCACTTCTTGAGAAGTAAAGAACAGATCTTGTTGCGCCCCAATCCGACGGTGATCACGTTCTTTGGCTTCTTCGCGCCGCTTCAACTCCGCTTCCAAATCTTCATCATTCCAAAAAGCAGTTCCATAAATCCGTTGCAACATTGGGTTAGAAGACTTTCCACGCCAATAAGCCCCAGCCACTGAAGTCAACTTAAAGTGCTTAATCCAACCCGTTGAAGGAACTAGCCCACCTTTATCTAATTCCACGTGTTCACCTTGTACCGCGATTGAAATTTTTTCATCAGCGGGCAAGTCATTGATCAATTCCACCTTATATGGATCATCTTTAAACATTTCCAAGGCTTCAGCCCGTGAAATTTGATGTGAAACAATTGGGAGATTCTCTTTGACAATTTTATGCATGATTTTTTCAATCTCAGGGAATTCCTCGACTGAAATCTGACCATCGGCATTGTCAGTGTCATAATAAAAACCATTATCAATTGCTGGTCCTACTCCAAAATGCATATCAGGGTGCAAACGCTTGAGGGCTTGGGCCATCAAGTGAGAAGTTGAGTGGCGAAGCAAACGTAAGGCTTCATCTGAATCCTTAGTAATTAACTCAAAGTCACCCCCAACTTCCATTGCATCATGCATTCCAACATATTCACCATTTAAGCGGCCTGAAACCGACTTCTTAGCAAGCGACTTTGAAATCCCGTTCGCCACTTCTAATGGTGTTACGCCGACTGCAAATTCTTTTACTGCTCCATCTGGAAACTTAATCTCAATTTGTGCCATGATTTACTCCTTATCTTATTGAATCCTACTCGTTGTTAAATCCATTGAAAAATAAAAAAGCGTCCCATTCTGACAAATGTCGCCAGAACAGGACGTTTCCACGTGGTACCACCCGTTTTCTATTCCTCAAAAAGGAATACTCAAACTCCCTTAACGCGGGAAACGCAATCTATTATTTCTAGATTGTCATCAAAAGTAGTATCATCAACGCTCAGAGGACTGTCTCTCACCAATCACAGTCTCGCTATCTCTCTTTTAGCATTCATAACGTGTCTTTATCAACGATTTATTAATTTTATTATAGGCATATCTCCTCATAATAACAAGGTTAGATTTTACTATAAAATATTTAAACGTGCAAATACAGCGCCCACTAACGCTTTTGTGCCGTTTGAACAAGTTGCTGAGCAAACTTTTGTAAAGCTTCGACAGCCGGGACATCTGGTCGTAAATTAACTTTCACCCCTGATGCACCTTTGATACCCGCCGTCTTTTCAAATTGGGCTTCCAATAAATCTACAGCCGTCCCATAATCGTCACCATAATAAACATCACCTGAGCCTGCGACACCATAGACCACTTGGTTTAGATTAGCGTCAGGCAAATCTTCATAAAAGTCAAGTGCCTCATCCGCTAAAGTTCCTAAATCAAAGGTATAAACGACTGTCACTAAAATATCTTGTTCGGCCGGATCCAAGTCTAAGGCATCGACATACGTGATGTCTTCTTTGGTCGTTTCAACTTGAAGGCGTTGCAATTCAGTCATAATCACATCGGCGACTTCTTCATTATTTCCCGTCAAAGTTGCATATAATATTCGTGCCCGCATATTTAGTTCTCCTTTAATCGGCTAGCTTTTTAGTATGATACTCCATTCCCATACCTTTCAATAAGTTTCGCAAGTAACGGTCCCCCGCAGGTCGGTAATTTCGATGATCCGTCCGACGTAAAACTGCACTTAATTCAGCGTTTGAAACCTTAATGCCTGCAGTCTTAAAGAAGCTTTGATAATCTTCACTGGTATAACGCATCGCAATTTTCAGTTTTTTCATCACCACGTTATTAATATCATCTTCTTTTTGCATATCAAACGTCAAAGGCTCCGACTCGCCATTAGCATTGAGCTTAACCCCTCGTTGCGAAATAATTAACCCATTCATAAATTGCTCTAATTCACGCATCGTTAAATTTTGATCGCGAGATGTTTCTGGGGCTTGCTTTTGTAAAATTTGATGTAGGCGACTCGCGTCCACTTTTAATTCACCAAAATTAAAAATTTTCATCATATCTGGATCGCTAATTGATAACGCATATTTTAAGCGAATCACAATATCATTATTATTCATTTTCTTCTCCATTTTAAATTAGAAAGGATGTTGGTCATATTCTTGCCAGGGTTCATGACTATCTTGAATCCGTTTAAACATCTTTGCCAAATCCCGATCTGTCAAATGAACCACGACCGGCCGGCCGTGCGGACAATTATAAGGATTTTTTGTTTGCTGTAACTGATCGAGCAAGCCCTGGGCTTCGGTAGCATTTAATTTCCAATTGGCCTTAATGGAACGTTTGCAAGCCATCATAATCGCCGTCCGTTCGCGAAAATCAGCTAATGTTAAATGCCCATCGCGTAACACCCAGTCCAACATTTCACGCACGGTGGCTTCTTCTTGTTCTGCAATCATCCAGCCGGGATGTTCACGTAACATCAAAGTGTTCTTACCAAACGGCTCCAAATGTAACCCTAATTCTTCTAATTGCGCTTTTTCACCCTCCAATTGCAGCATTTCAGCGGTTGAAAATTCAAAAACTAAAGGTACTAACAGTTTCTGTTGTTCTAGACCAGTTTGCGCTAGCTGTTCATGAAAAGCTTCATATTTAATCCGCTCTTGCGCGGCATGCTGGTCAATTAGATACAAGCCATCCAACCCTTGCGCAAATAAAAAAGTTCCATGAAATTGCCCAATGTATTCCAAATTAGGAAAACCAGAATTAACTGTCGGTTGCTCACTGGTATCAGCAGTCCCATTCCACGTCAAGGCCGTTTGCAGTCCTGGCAAACGAGTTGAATTCTGCGGACCAAAAGGCGTCACTTCATTACCTTCATATTTGTGCGCAAAATCTTGCACGGTGGTTCTTTTTAAATCTGCTTTAGTTTCAATCGTAATTGGTGCTACTTGCATATCTTCCACGGGGGGCTTTTCCTCAGAGATGGCCGTCAAAGGGGTCTGGGCCTGCTCAATCGATTCATGCATCGTAAACTGAGACGTGACTTGTTTTTGCGAGGCAGCATTTAATTGATCAACAAAATTTATGGACGCTGATGGTCCCACATCCTTTGATTCATCATTCGTATTAGCGGTATTCGCAATTGTTTCAGTTAAATTCTCATACCCATCTGGAATAAGATTCACTGTTTGAAAAGCCGCTTGCACCATCTGCTCCAGCAAAGCCGCCAATTGGCCTTCTTTACTAATTCGGACTTCAAACTTTTGGGGATGAACGTTTACATCCACTAACCGAGGATCCATTTCAATTTGTAAAACGGAAATAGGAAAACGACCGACCATAAGACGGGTGCCGTACCCTTTCAAAAGTGCATTCGTCAAAGCATAATTTTTAACATAACGTCCATTAATTAATAACGTCATATAGGAACGATTTGAGCGCGTCACTTGGGGTTTAGCAATCCAACCTTGCACTTTAAAATCTGCATCATGCGCTTCCACAGCCAGCATTTCACGCGCATTATTGACCCCATACACCGAACTAATCACTTGTTGTAAGTTACCATTGCCTGGGGTCGATAAGACTTTTTTACCATTATGTTGGAGATGAAAAGCAATTTGTGGATAACTGAACGCCAAACGATTAATAATGTCAACAATTTTGGCCATCTCCGTACTCTGTGACTTTAAGTATTTTAAGCGCGCCGGTGTATTATAAAATAAATCACGAACGGTGACGTCAGTACCTTGTCGTGCACTTCCGCTGCGTTTCGTTAACCATTCGTTTCCTTTAATTTGCACATACGCCCCTTGATTAGCATCAGGAACAGCCGTCTCTAGTGTTACATCTGCCACAGACGCAATTGAGGGTAATGCTTCACCACGAAAACCCAAGGTCATAATTTTAAATAAATCACCTTTATCATAAATTTTTGACGTTGCATGCCGCAAAAAAGCGGCTTTTACCTGATCAGCTGGAATTCCCAAACCATCATCAATAACTTCAATCAATTGCACGCCGGCTGCTTCAACTAATACGTCAATCGTATGTGCCTTGGCATCAATCGCATTTTCAACTAATTCTTTTACCACAGACGCGGGACGCTCAATGACTTCACCGGCCGCAATCTGATTGGCCAAAGTTTCTGAAAGCTCTAAAATATCTGCCATCGTACCCCTTCACCTCTAATCTAAACGTCTTTGACCTGACGCCATTGATATATTTTTTGATATAACCACAAACCACATGTTCCCACAGTTGCAATAACCAAAAAGTTACTAAGCCCCGCATACCAACCCTGTTTAAAGACGATTGCTGAGGATGATCCATAAATCAAAACATCGCCTAAAGGTGCAATCACCATCCAGGCGATAACATTATCCACTAATTGCCATAAATTAAACTGCCAAATTTTAGCCCACGTCAACTGTCCTTGTCCTAATTTCAATCTTTGTGTTGCTAGGCCAAGCAACAGACCAAATAAACCGTCCGCAATCACCCAAGACCACCAAGCGTTGCCAATAAAATAGAGGTCATGAACAGCATGCCCAAACAATGCTACTAACATCCCTAAAATCGGACCACCCGCGGCTGTCACCACCGCTAACCAGCCCATTCCTAAATTAATTTGCGTATGAGCAATCCCTGTCGGAATTTTAACCCATAGCATCAACCCTGTAAAAATCAGACTGCTGATAATTAAAGCTAAGGTCCACTTCGTTTTTTTTAACCGCATCCTTCTTAAACTCCTTTAGTCGTCTTTTTTACAGCGGCTTTTTTAGTCGTCTTTTTCGCTTTCGGCTTAGCAACTTTTTGCACCGCTTTCGTTACTTTAACAGCTTCTGGTTCTGACTCAGGCTCTGGTTTTGGCTCTTGGTAATTATTAATGCGTTCCAGTTCTTGATCAAAGAATTGCGCAATTTTACCTTTAACTGAATTCGGATCATCCAGATAACTTTGTACTGAAGCGGCTAATTCAATCCGCAAACCAGACCGTGTCACA
This sequence comes from Weissella kandleri, assembly GCF_001438705.1. GTDB lineage: Bacteria > Bacillota > Bacilli > Lactobacillales > Lactobacillaceae > Weissella > Weissella kandleri. The sequence continues at coordinate 300,073 of NZ_JQBP01000002.1, read as the reverse complement.
TGGGGATGTTCAACAATCATATACACGTTGACTTCTTTAGCGGGATCATCAATTACAATTTTACTGATTTGATTAACATACCGTAATGGTAAATTAATTAAATTACTTTCTAAAGTTAGATGAATCGGCTCCGTTCCACTAATCATAATTTCGCCACTGACCATTTGATTAGCCTGTAATTGCTCTTCCACATAATCAAACAGCGGATCTAATTGCACTGTACTCTGGTCGGCCGCCGTCCATACCTTATGTTCTATCTCCTCAGCCTTGAGTGTCGCAATTAACTCATTTCCTGTCCGTTCCATACTTATACATCCTTTTTAGAGAATTACCTTTATCTTAATAAACTTTTAACCTTTATTTTAACATAAATTAGCGACGAACCGTTTAGTTTTAAAACCATAAAAAAAGAAGCTAAACAACTAATCATTGTTTAACCTCTTATTTTAAATCAATTTCATTGATAAACTATCTAATAGTTTACATCATTCCACCCATGCCAGCTTGTGGGTTGACTGCAGGGGCGTTATCATCTGGTATGTCAGCTACAACTGCTTCAGTCGTCAACATCAATGCTGAAACTGAGGCTGCATTTTGCAAAGCTGAACGTGTAACCTTGGTTGGATCAACGATTCCAGCTGAAATCATATCAACCCATGAATCATCAGCAGCATTGTAACCAGTTCCAATTTCTTGTGTCTTCAACTTGTTAACAATCACTGAACCTTCTAATCCAGCATTTTCAGCGATTTGACGTACAGGAGCTTCCAAAGCTCGTTCTACAATGTTAATTCCAGTTTGAACATCCCCTGTGGCTTCCAAAGCTTGGACAGCTGGGATAGCATTAACCAAAGCAGTTCCACCACCAGCAACAAAGCCTTCTTCAACGGCAGCCCTGGTTGCGTTCAAAGCATCTTCAATCCGGTACTTACGCTCTTTCAATTCAGTTTCAGTAGCAGCTCCGACATTAATCACAGCCACACCACCAGACAACTTAGCCAAACGCTCTTGCAATTTCTCACGGTCAAAGTCAGAAGTTGTCTCAGCAATTTGCTTCTTGATGAGACCAACACGCTCATCCAAAAGGGCTTTATCCCCAGCGCCTTCAACGATAGTCGTTGAATCCTTTGTAACTGTAATCTTAGCGGCTTGTCCCAAACTATCAATTGTAACATCCTTCAAATTCAAGCCCAAGTCATCAGTAATCACAGTTCCACCCGTCAAGACGGCGATATCAGCTAACATTTCCTTACGTCGATCTCCAAATCCAGGTGCCTTAACCGCAACCACATTGAAGGTTCCACGCATCTTATTCAAGACCAACGTTGGCAAAGTCTCACCAGTCACATCATCAGCAATGATGATCAAAGCACGTCCTTGTTCGACAACTTGTTGCAAGATAGGCAAGATATCTTGAACGTTTCCAATCTTCTTATCTGTAATCAAGATGTATGGGTTGTCTAAGTTGGCTTCCATCTTTTCATTATCAGTGACCATGTATTGTGACATGTATCCACGATCAAATTGCATCCCCTCAACCACATCTGAAGTAGTCTCAATACCCTTAGATTCTTCAATCGTAATGACACCATCATGTCCAACTTTTTCCATCGCTTCCGCAATCAAAGCTCCAACTTCTTCACTGGCAGCTGAAATTGAAGCAATTTGCGCAATCTCTTCCTTCGTTGAGACGGTCTTTGACATATCATGCAAAGCCTTAACTGCTGCATTGGTCGCCATCTCAATTCCATGACGGACCCCAACTGGGTTAGCTCCAGCCGTAACATTCTTTAAACCTTCATTAATAATTGCTTGGGCCAAGACCGTAGCAGTCGTGGTTCCATCACCAGCAATATCATTGGTTTTTGAAGCAACTTCGGCTACTAACTTAGCCCCCATATCTTCGAAATGATCTTCGAGGTCAATTGACTTGGCAATTGTAACTCCGTCATTGGTAATTGTTGGAGCTCCAAAACTTTGTTCAATCACAACATTGCGTCCCTTAGGACCGATCGTTGTCTTAACAGTATTAGCTAATTGATCAACCCCAGCTTGCATCTTTGCACGTGCATCTTCTGAAAACTTTAATTCTTTAGCCATCTTATTCTTCCTCGCTTCATTTAAAATATTTCTATAAAGATTGCAATTTTAAAAAAATTTTACATAACCGCCATTACATCTTTTTCATGTAAGACGATGTACTTTTGCCCATCATTTTCAATTTCTTTACCGGCGTATTGGTCATACATTACTTGGTCACCAACTTTAACCGCTTGAGGAGCTTTCAAATCGCCCACAGTCACTTCAGAAACGGCGACGACTTCACCTGTTCCTGACTTTTCTTGCGCATTCGAAGCAAGCACGATTCCACCTACCGTCTGTTCCTTTTCGCTAACAACTTGGACCAAAATACGATCTCCTAATGGCTTCAACATGATACGAATTCCTCCTTATTTTTTAGCACTCTCTTTTTCTTAGTGCTAATCTACAACTAATATAATAACACACTGGGCTGGTTTTTCAAATTTTTTTTAATTTTTTCGCCATTTTTTATGTGCAACAACAAGCAGAGCGCATAGCAGCAAGGCTTAGCGCTCGCCTCGCACTTCAGCTTTAAATTCTTCGAGGAAGAATTCCATAAAGGCAGTTCGTCGTTTAGCAATCTTTTTCGCGCTTTCCGTATTCATTAAATCAGCTAATTTCAACAATTTTTCATAAAAATGGTTAATGACGGTACTATTTTTTCGATACTCATTATGCGTTAAATCCGTCCGTACTTCTTCATTTGGGTTATACATTAAATTACCTGCATGCCCTCCGTACATAAAGGTCCGACCAATTCCGAGAGCGCCAATGGCATCAAGGCGATCAGCATCTTGGACGATTTGACCTTCTAAAGATAGCGTATAATGTTGCTCCAAATTTGCCGAGTAAGACATATGCGTCATAATCTCTAAGACCGCTGCCCGTTCGTCATCGCTAAGTCCCCATTCGCGCATCTGAATTCTCAAATCATCAATGGCTTGATTAACATCATCAATTAATTTATCATCGATTAAATCATGCAATAGCGCCGTAATCCGCACGACATCAGTATCGAAATCTTGATCAGGCATTTTTTGCATGATTTGTTCAGCATTTTTTAAAACCCGTTCCAAATGTAGAAAATCATGCCCTGAAGCATCATTTCGCGTCATTGTTTGCACATAATCTTTTATTTCATCCAAATTCATTTTCATTCAACCCGCTTTCACTATCCCCACTTAAAATCTTACAATGTATCACATATCCATTCATTTAATCCAAACCTGTAATCCGACCATGCGCATCAATATCAATCCGATTAGCGGCTGGCACTTCAGGCAAACCCGGCATAGTTAAAACATTACCGGTCAACGCCACAATGAAGCCTGCACCATTTTTAAGCTCCAACTCCCGAATATGAATAATGAAGTCTTCCGGAGCGCCCAATTGTTTGGCATCATCAGAAAATGAATATTGTGTCTTGGCCATCACAACCGGCATTTTATCCCAACCATGCGCTTTAAAGGTGACTAATTGTTGTTGCGCCTTGGGAGCTAATTCGTAGCCGCGACCACCATAAATTTCAGTCACAATCTTTTGCAACTTAGTCTCAAAAGCGTCGTCGGCCTGATACAGTGGTTGGAAGTTTTGCTCATTGTCAGCTGCTTCCTGCACGGCTTGAGCTAATTTGAGCGCCCCTTGCCCCCCCTGGGACCAAACATTTGTTTCATAAGCTTGACTACCATGTTGGGCGGCAAATTGTTGAATCAACGCTACTTCTTCATCAGTATCCGTCACAAACCGATTAATTGCGACCAATACAGGCTTACCGTAGCGTTGCATAGCTTGCAAATGCCGGGCTAAATTCTTCAAGCCCGCCTGAAGCGCCTTCAAATCAGGATTCTGCAAGTTTTCCCGTGATTGACCACCGTTATACTTTAAGGCCCGCACTGTTGCCACTAATACCACCACATCAGGTGCTTGGCCTAATATCGGAATTTTAATGTCCATGAATTTTTCACCACCCAAATCAGCGCCAAAACCAGCTTCGGTAATGGTAAAATCAGCCAATTGCAAAGCCGTATCTGTGGCCAAAACTGAATTAGTTCCCTGCGCAATATTGGCAAACGGTCCACCGTGAATTAAAGCGGGAGTGTGTTCTAAGGTTTGAACTAGGTTGGGCTTAATGGCGTCTTTTAACATCACCGTTAACGCTCCAGCTACACCTAATTGTGCGACAGTAACCGGTTCATTATCATAGGTATAACCTATCACAATCCGTTCAATCCGAGTTCGTAAATCCATCAAATCCTGTGATAAGGTCAAAATGGCCATTAATTCGGAAGCGACGGTAATATCAAACCCACTTTCGCGTGGAATCCCTGAAGTCATCCCCCCAAGGCCAATATTAATATGTCTGAGTGCGCGGTCATTCACATCTAAGACCCGCTTCCAGACAATCCGCCGTGGATTTAATTGCAACGGATTACCTTGCTGTAAACTATTATCAATCAGCGCAGCTAATGTATTATGCGCGCTCGTTAAAGCATGAAAGTCACCGGTAAAATGTAAATTAATGTCGGCCATCGGAATAACTTGTGCCATTCCGCCGCCGGTCGCACCACCTTTTAACCCCATCACCGGTCCCATGGATGGCTCACGTAATGCCACCATCGTTTTAACACCCGCTTGATTCATGGCATCAGCTAACCCCACCGTGACGGTCGATTTTCCCTCGCCTGCTGGAGTTGGACTAATTGCGGTCACCAATACCAACTTTCCCCGGGCCCGTTTTTTTTGAAGCGTAATTTTGGCTTTATCTCGTCCATAGGGTTCAAATTCATCTGGCGTTAATCCCGCCCGTTCAGCTACTCGGTCAATCGGCCAAATTTCAGCGTTCTGTGCAATCTCAACATCACTTAACATCACAATCCCCCACTTTCTTCCGCTTAACAGCAAACTCTTATCCTTAAACAATATCAGTATGTTTCCATTATACTAAAAAATGCTGATTCCTTGGCTTTTTTCACCTTGGGATCAACATTCTAGAAAATTTATAATTTATTAATCGCTTTTAGGACCGGACCACCCACTAATAGGCCTAACATTCCGTCTAAAAAGATTTCTAACAAGGCATTCGCCCCAGCTAAAGAAGTAAACATCCAAATAATTCCAACATTATTAGGAAGCCCTGCTACCGTAGTATTAAAGACCCGGAAATGAATCCACGTCAACGTAATCACCAACACCGTATTAATAAGGGCCGTTAACGCCCCCATCATAAACATGCTGACTAAGCGCTTAGTCCCGTGTTGCTGGCGCACATATCGCCAGTAAAGCCAACCAATAATGAGTCCCACCAGCATTCGAGGAACAAATGCCACTAACGGGTCACGAAACATTAAAGCACCAATCCCCATCGGAATGGTCCACGCGTGGTAAAAAGATAAACCTCCCATCACCAAGCCCAACAGCATTCCCACTTTCGGTCCTAAGATCATAGCACCTAAAGCCACCGTAAAAGGAATAATGGTGACGCGCACCATCGGGTTAATTGGAATAAACCCTAACCAAGGGATAATACTTTGTAACAAGACAATCGCAATAAACAACGCGGTCAAAACCAGGCGTTGGGTTGAAATTTTTTGCTGATTCATCATGCACTCCTTCAATCTTTAACTAAGCGACTCCTTTAAGCCCACTCAGCCCGCTTTTTTTCAATCCAGGCTTCCATTCGATCCATTCCAGCCGCTAAGACTTCATCATCACCGGCATAAGAAATCCGAATATATTCTGCCGTAGCCTCTGAGAAGGCGACCCCAGGAGCAACTCCTACGCCCCCTTCAACTGCCAAGTCCCATGCAAATTTCAAACCATCTGCACCGGCTGAAAAGTCCTCTGGAATTTTAGCAAAAATATAGAAAGCTCCCTGAGGATTACCAACATCAAAGCCCATAGCTGACATCCGTTGCATCACATAATCGCGGCGCCGTTGATAGATTGGACGCATTTGATCTGGTGCATCAGCCGCAAGGGTTAAGGCTGCCCGAGCTCCATCTTGTGTCACTTGTGGCAACGCGAAAGTCAATGTGTCATGCACTTTGCCGACTTCGCTAATAATAGCTTCAGGTCCAATGACAAAGCCAATCCGGTAACCCGTCATCGCGTGCGACTTAGACAAGCCATTAATTAACACTGTTTGTTCTGGCAACAGATTCACCATTGAAACATGCTTAACATCATATATTAATTCCGCATAAATTTCATCTGAAATCACCCAAATTTTATACTTCTTGAAAACTGCCGCTAAGGCTTTAAGTTCATCTTCAGTATAAGTTACTCCCGTGGGATTACTTGGGTAGTTAAAGAGGATGGCTTTAATCTTCAAATCAGTCTCAGACAAAGCTTTTTCCACCGCTTCGGGCGTTAATTTAAAGTGGTTTGGGGTCGTGTCCAACTTCAACATTTCCCCCCCGATAATATTAATTGCTGCAAAATATGGAGGATAAGCTGGGGATGGAATTAAGACCCCATCACCCGGCATCAACAAAGTTTGGAACAACGCATAAATCGATTCAGTCACCCCAGAAGTGACGATCACATTTTCCGGACCATTAAAATGCAAATCAAACTTCCGATTGTAATAATCGACTGCCGCTTGCCGCAATGCTAAATCACCTTCAGCTACGGCATAGTGTGAATGATTATCTTTGATTGCTTGAATCATGGTTTGCTTAATCCGCTCATCCACATTAAAACCAGGTTCCCCAAAAGTTAAGTATACTAAATCGTCAAGCCCAGACAGTTGCTTTTGAAAACCAGTTAGGCCATCAATCGTCATTGCTGCGACCGTTTGATTAATTGGTTGAATAAAATCTTGCGACATCTAAAATATAACCTCCATTTTTGCTTAATTTCAAATCCACGGTGAGGTCAGTTCTTACCCTCACGTGCTAAAAATTATTACTATGTGAAACTTATTCGTTATTTTAACACTATTTATATTGCTTACGCTACCTCTTTGCTAAAATCATCCCCGCAACTGCTGCGAAATGCTTGTGTAATATTTGGATTTTAATTATCCATCAATTAAGCCGTTTTCAAACATGGACTAATTTTTGAAGATTCTTGTTCGCTCTGATTCATTTTCGGTATAATAAGAAAAAGGACTTATATCACAAAATAAACAGAAAGAGGGTTTCATGGACCAAGAATTATATCAACCTATTCCTAAAGATATTGCTACATGGGAGTGGAGCACCACTCTTACGCGTCCCATTACTGAAAATCACGAACCACTAGTGCCCTTAGGACTCCTCCCTGAGCGGATTATTGTCCAACCAGCTTATTTTATCCAAGGACTATCTGGTGCTATGTCAGAACTTTACGCGCGCAAGCAAGTGCAAAAACAACTCGCCTATGCCGCCAGCCTACTCCCTGACAATTATCACCTAGTCATTTTTGACGCTTGGCGCTCAGTAACCACACAAGCCGCCCTTTTTCATTCGCTCAAGCGTAAAATTTCCAGAAACAATCCCGACTGGACCAAACAACAGGTTGTTGACGCCACTTTGACGACGGTCGCTGCCCCTTCTCGGGATAAGTATAAACCTTCTCCACATAACACTGGTGGTGCCATTGATTTAACTATCGCCGATGATCAAGGTTTGATGCTTGATATGGCCTCACCTTTTGACGATTTTCGGGAAAACGCACAAACAAATTATCTCGAATGTAAAGAAAATCTAACGCCCGCTGAAGTTGTCGCCCGTGATAATCGCCGACTACTATACAATATTATGCATAAAGCTGGGTTCACCAATTTAATTAATGAATGGTGGCATTTTGATTACGGTAATCAAAACTGGGCCCAATGCGACGCACACCCTGAGGCGCTGTATGGGGCAATCAAACCAACTTTCCCTTGGGTAACAATCATCGATTAATGCTCATCAGTAAATTTTTAAAAATATCAAAAAAGGTTAGGTTGCCCTAACCTTTTTTATTATATCTAACGATGACCGACACGGCTCTTAATTTCTTGGTAGCGCCGGAACCATAGATCCACATATGCTTTTGAAAACGGTCCTTTTTGTTGATTAATCCAATCAACTAAAATTTTAACGTGTTCACTTAAAATATAATCAATTTCGTCTGGATATTGCCATTTTTGCCGATGCTCTTGGTACTCATCAGCGTCCAATAACCGCTTCTCTCCATCCGGATAAACCTTAATATCCAAATCATAATCAATATATTTTAAAGCTTCTTTATCTAAAACAAAGGGGGTCGCTAAATTACAATAATACGACACCCCATTATCACGAATCATGGCTACAATGTTGAACCAATATTTTCGGTGAAAGTAAACAATCGCTGGCTCTCGCGTGACCCAACGACGTCCATCATCTTCAATTACAACAGTATGGTCATTAATTCCGATAATTTCGTTTTCGCTCGTTTTCAAAATCATCGTTTCACGCCAAGTTCGGTGGAGGCTGCCGTCGTGTTTATAACTTTTTATCGTTACATAGTCACCTTCGCGGGGTAACCGTTTGTCTTGCATCACATTCTCCTCAGCCGAAGCTACGAACTTTTTCTTAAAAAGTATAACATATTTTGAAAGTGCTCGCGTAATTTCGGTCACGTTTACGAAGAATGTTCTTTCAGCCACCGGTCAACTTGTTTTAAATTGAAGCCCCGCCGATACATCCCAGCCTTCATTTTTTGCTGGTAATCCCAACCAGAATAATCAGCATAGCGCTCGGCTAATTTCTCAATTTCGCGATTAAAATTATCCATCTCTTGCTCATCATCATGCTCATGCTCATCGAAATAATCACTCAGTGCGCGTTTAATCAGATGTCCATTAAAACCGGATTGATATAACTTATTACTAACTTTTTGTTGTGCGAGATATGCCGATGAACGTTGATATTTATCAAATAACGGTTCAACTTGCTGCATCAAGTTTTCATACTCAGTCTCTTCGTCATAAACCACCAGCGCATCCTCAATCGTAAACGCATCCACCCCATACTGCCGTAATTTAAAGCCGATCCCTTTTGGGCCTAACTTGCCGCGCTGCATCTGGGTGGAAACATATTCTTCTGCAAATTTTTGATCATTTAAAATATCAACTTGCCCCAAACGCTCAAGCGCTTGTTCAATCACATCATCCGGAAAATCAGCTTCTTTTAATTTTTGCCGTACCTGTTGGACGGAACGCATCGTCCCTGTCGCATACACTAACGCTTTTTGATAGGCTTTTTGTGCATATTCAGCCGTTTCAATCTCAACTCGCTGCTCTGCACTCACCTCTGTACCTTTAAATAAATTAAAATCAAGCAGAATTTTTTCAGCGACCGCAAACGCAAACTCATCATCAAGGTAAATATTATAACGTCCTGGGCGGCGCGTCTGCGTGACTCGTGTTACTGTAGCCATCTACGCCTCCATTTCTTGTTGTGCAGCTTCTAGCTCCATGGAGGCATTCGTCCAATCATCTTCCACCTGGGCTAGCTCTACCTGCTTGGCTTCCAAAGTATCATTTAATTCCGTTAATTTCGCCAAATCCGAACCGTTTTCAGGCGCATTGAGAGCTTGATTTAAATCATCAATGGTCTGCGTCAATGTATCCATCTCCGCCTCAGCCTTTTCGACAGCCCGCTTTAACTTACGCAAACTTTTTTGCTGCTCCCGACTGGCCTGATAACCATGCTGTTCTTGCTTTTTCGATGTGTCGGTTACTTCGCCAGAATCTACTGCTTCCTCTTGTTGTGCTTTCTTTTCCAAATAATAATCATAATTTCCGTCAAAGAATTGAACACCATTTGGGGATAATTCCAATACTTCAGTGGCCACTTCATTAATAAAGTAACGATCATGAGAAACAAAGAAAATTGTCCCATTATATTCATTCAAGGCTGTTTCTAAGACTTCACGTGAATCAATGTCTAAGTGGTTCGTCGGTTCGTCTAAAATCAAGAAATTATCTTCTTGCATTGATAATACCGTTAAGAGCAACCGCGCACGTTCGCCACCAGATAGTGATCGGACCTTCTTATCAACATCTTCTCCTGTAAATAAGAAAGACCCTAAAATTGAACGTACATCTTTTTCTGGCCAGGTTGGATGTAGATCCCAGACAGAATTTAAGACCGTTTTATTTTCATCCAAAGTTGCCTGTTCTTGATCATAGTAGCCGACCGAAACATTAGCACCAAGTTTAAACGTCCCCGCTAACGGTGGAATAAAGGACAACAATACCTTAATCAAGGTGGATTTTCCCATTCCATTTGGTCCTACCAGTGCCACCGCATGCTGCTTTTTAACATTAAAATTAATATTGGTCGCTAAAGGTCGCTGATTTTGATATCCCACACTCAAATCACGGACAGCTAACACTTCATTTCCAGAACTTTCTCTAGCTTTAAACGTAATATGCGCTACCCCTGAGTCATTTTTCGGCGGTGCCAACACTTCCATCTTTTCCAATTGCTTTCGCCGTGATTGCGCGCGCTTAGTGGTTGACGCTCGCACAATATTACGATTAACAAAATCTTCCAATTTCGCAATCGTCTCCTGTTGTTTATCATACGCCCGTTGCTCAGCCATTACCCGCGCCGATTTTTGTTCTAAGTAGTTCGTATAATTTCCTGAATAATGCTCCAACGCACCCTGCTGAATTTCGTAAACTTCATTCACCACGCGATCTAAGAAATACCGATCGTGTGAGACAATCAACAAAGCTCCTTGATAATTTTGTAGATACTTCTCTAACCACGCGAGCGTTTCCATATCCAAATGATTCGTCGGCTCATCCAAAACCAATAAATCTGGGGTCTCTAACAATTGCTTGGCAATCGCCAATCGCGTGCGCTGCCCCCCAGATAAATCCGAGATTAATTGGTCATAAAAGCTTTCATCAAAGCCAAATCCATGTAACACCCCGCGGATAGTGGCATCATAACCATATCCATTTTGTTCCGTAAAATCATGTTGTACCTGATCATACTCAGCTAATAATTGTTGCGCAGCGGGCATACTATTATCAATAATAGCCGCCATTTGTGCTTCCAATTGATGCATTCGTTGCTCTAAAGCCATCACGTCGGCAAAACTAGCCCGCATTTCTTCATACACACTTAATTGCGAATCCATCCCCGAATTTTGGGCCAGGTAAGCTAATTTCAAACCTTTTTTAGCAGAAACCACCCCTTCATCCGGAGCTTCTTCTCCAATTAGAATCTTTAATAAGGTGGACTTCCCGGCCCCGTTACGCCCCACTAAACCAATACGTGAGCGATCTTGAATTTGCATTGAAAAATGCTCAAAAAATGTAACCCCATTAAAATGGCGAGCCACATCGCTTGCTTGTAAAATTATCATCTTGCCCTCTTTTTTCTGGGTAGCTCTCTAACAGCAACCGCCTATTGAAAAAGACTTGGTTGCTATTTCAACGCCCAAGTCTTCTTTTTAATTACTAATATCGTTATCAATGAAATACAACAATGTTTGTAATTCATTGGTCAAATCAACATTTTGTACATGAATTTGTTTAGAAACATCCAACCGTAAAGGTGTAAAGTTCAAAATCCCTTTAATCCCGCTATCTTCCAAACGTGCGGCAATTGATTGAGCTGCATCTGCTGGGACGGTCAACATCGCCACATCAATCCGCTGTTCAGCAATTTGTTCTTCCAATTCATCCATGGAAAAAACGGGAACGCCATTTTGAATCGTATTAATTAACTCAGGATTAACTTCAAACACCGCTGAGATCCGCACATTGGAAGTCTTTTGAAACTTAAAGTTCAATAAAGCATGTCCCAAATTTCCTAAACCAATCAATGCGACCGAAGCTAAGGTATCTTGATTTAATTCGCCTGAGAAAAAATTAATCAACTCTGAGACTTCATACCCATAGCCTCGTTTTCCTAGTGCCCCAAAGCACGAAAAATCACGTCGAATGGTCGCTGCATCAATTTTAACAATTTCTGCTAAATCAACGGATGAAATTCGGGTGGTTCCTTCATCTAACAATAATTTTAAATATCGATAATAAATAGGGAGCCGGCGTGCCGTAGCCCTTGGAATTTTTTGATTTTTCATGACATATCTCACTTCTTTTAATCTGACATCTAACTTATATTCTTAGTGTAGCATAGATTTGTCAGATTGTGAAATCAAAAACTTTATTTTGGATTAATTTTTTGCAACTCTGCTAACAAAAGTAAGGCTTCCAGCGGAGTTGTTTGACTTAAGTCCACATTCTGCACGCGTTGCGCAACCGTCCGTTCTTGTGAATTTGGTTCCTCTGGCGCAAACAAATCCAGTTGATTACTCTTTTCTTCGGGATGTTGCTCCTTCACAAGATCCAAAACCTCAACCGTATCTGAATTCGAAGCATCCACCTTGACTCCTTGGTCTGCATCCACTTTTTGTTGTGATTCTTGTTCTAATTGCTTTAAAATCACACTAGCACGTGTCGTCAAACTGTCTGGCAGCCCTGCTAGCTTAGCCACATTAATTCCATAGGATTGATCTGCCGCTCCGGGTAGTATCCGATGCGAGAAAATCAGTTGACCATTCTCTTCATGTGCTCCAACATGCATATTAAAAAGCTGTGGTAACTGTTCATCTAGAACCGTTAATTCATGATAATGGGTTGAGAATAGCGTCTTCGCGTGTACATTTTGATGCACATATTCAATAATTGCTTGTGCCAGTGCCATCCCATCAAAAGTAGCAGTTCCGCGTCCTAATTCATCCAATAAAATTAATGAATCTTCCGTCGCGTCTTGTAATGCGGTATTTGCTTCGGCCATTTCGACCATGAATGTCGAATTTCCAGAAATCAAATCGTCAGCAGCCCCAATTCGAGTGAAAATTTGGTCAAAAATGGGAATTTCCGCCGCTGCGGCTGGTACAAAAGAACCGATTTGCGCCATGATAATCGTTAAAGCTAATTGCCGCATGTAAGTTGATTTTCCAGACATATTCGGTCCCGTAATCAACATAATCATTTGTTGGGGATCCATCACAATATCATTGGCTACATAACTTTGATATCCCAAGACTTTTTCCACGACCGGATGCCGTCCTTGGGTAATTTTTAATGTGTGGGTGCGATTTAATTGCGGGCGTACAAGTTGATTTGCTTGCGCCACTTGCGCCAAAGCACATAGCACATCTAGCTCGGCCAGCTTTTTAGCCAATCGTTGCAACCGCTCAATATTATTTTTAATCTCATCTCGTAATTCAGTAAAGAGCGTGTATTCAAGCTGACTCGAATGCGTTTCCGCATTCATGATTTCTTCTTCATGCGCTTTTAACTCAGGGGTCACAAAGCGTTCCGCATTGGTTAAAGTCTGTTTGCGCGTGTAACGCTCGGAATCCAATTTAGCAATATTGGCTTTTGTAATTTCGATATAATAACCAAAGACTTTATTATAGCCAATTTTTAAACTATTGATACCGGTCGCTTCCCGCTCTGCCTGCTCTAATTCAACTAACCATTGTTTTCCATCCCGCAACACATGCCGATATTGATCTAACGTTTCATTATAACTATCGCGAATAATTCCACCGTCCGTAACTGACAAAGGTGGTTCGTCAACAATCGCTTGACTAATCAACTGTTCCAAATCGGCGACGGGGTCCAGTTGGGTAATCATCTCACCAAAAATGGCCGGATCTAACTGTTTCAAACTTTGAATCAAAACCGGAACTTGCCGCAAAGAATTCCGAATTTGTAATAAATCACGTCCATTAGCCGTGCCATAAGCGACCCGTCCCACTAACCGCTCTAGGTCATAGACACTTTTTAGACCCTTTTGTAAATCACTGTGAATGATAAAATCGCTCATCAGTCCCGCAATTTTATCATAACGGGCTTCGATATTAGCCTGGTCAATGAGCGGTTGTTCCAACCACTGCTTCAACAAGCGCGCTCCCATGGCCGTTTGTGTTTCATCCAACAGCCATAATAATGTTCCACTCCGTTGCTGCGTTCTTAAATTAGTCGTCAATTCAAGGTTTGCTCGCGAATTCCGATCCATTTTCAAATATTGCGCCACCGTATATGACTGGACGGGTTGCAAATGATCTAAAGAACGTTTTTGCGTTGAAAAAAGATAAGTAATTAACAACAAGGCCGCATGCCCTTCTAAGACACTCAAATCTTGCACTAGGTTTTTTTGCGCAGTCGGAAGTTCTTCACTCAGAATTTGCGTCGACATCATTATCCCGAGGTTCGTCAAAGAAGCCGCCAAATCAGACGGTAACAATTGCTCTGAAACCACCTCTTTAGCGTCTAAACGTGCTAACTCATTTAAAACCGCCGTCGTCGAAGTTAATCTTGTAGTTTTCAACTCACCGGTTGACAAATCCGTATACGCGAAGCCATAATTTTGCGCGTCTTCTGCCGCAATCGCAACCAAATAATTGTTCTCTTTGGCTGCTTCTCCTCCTTCGCTCATCCGTGTTCCCGGGGTGACAAGCTGCACTACTTCACGTTTAACCATCCCCTCCGCCTGAGCAGGGTCTTCCATCTGTTCAACCACGGCGACTTTATAACCTTTATCAACCAAAATATCAATATAATTTTGCGCTGCATGATGTGGCACCCCCGCCATCGGTACTGGATGATCAGAGTTTTTATTTCGTTGCGTCAGTGTTAATTCCAAAATTTGCGAACCTTGAATCGCATCATCATTGAACAATTCATAAAAATCACCCAATCGATAAAATAAAAACGCATCCGGATACTGCGCCTTAATTTCATTATACTGTTCCATCATTGGGGTTTCTTTGCTTTTACTCATTTTAATCCCCATTCGTTTTTTAGTGCTGTTCCTCTTGCTCATCATTTTCGTGATCTAATAAATTAGCTAACCCCGCTAAGGGTGTATTATTTTCATTAGCTGGCTCATTAATAGCTTCATGCTCAGCTAGATACTCATCTTCACTAATGACAGCCCAGCCTTCGCCTTCTGGCATCGGTGCTTCTTCTTCACCTTCTGCCAAAACTTGGAGTGGAATTTGCAAGAAAATATAATCGACTAACACGTCGTCAAAATTCAAAACTTCATCTTCCAATAAAATAACCGATTCACTCATCTCATAGTGCTCAGCATGTTGAATATCTGGAATATAAATCTCGTCAATCATAAAATCCAAAGGTAAATCGACCGGTTCAGCTGAACGAGTTGAAGGCGTAATAATTTTACCAACCACATGAGCATGCAAAACAAAATCGTCTTGCTCGTTTTGAATCATCCCCTCGACTTGCATCGGCGTAGCATCAAGAATGACATCATTAAATTTATCTTTTAAAGCCGCCGTTACATCCATCATTTCGTTAAAACGTAATGGTTCTTGTTTATATTTTACTAATTCATTTAAATTCCATTTCATGAGAAGCTCCTTTTAATATGAATGGATGTTGGTGAACATCTTTATTCGAGACTTGATGATTCGGCTGGAAATATTCATATAAGCGCCCAGCTCGCACATCAAGTTTCAAAATGGTTTTACTATTTTCTTGATTAACCCGTCCAATTACCGGCAAAGTAGCCTGCTTTCTTAAAGCCTTTAACCAAGCTTGACCCTGCACATTAAATGCTAATGGGCGTAAATACAGGTGCTGCATCGCAAATTCCATTTCATTTTGTGTAATATTGAGTAAAACATACAAAAGATTTCGCTGCAAACGACTATATGTATAGCGCTTACTTTTAAAACTTTGCATAAAATCATCCCAGTCCAAAACTTCGAGTTGCCAATATGCTTGGACTGTTTTTTGTAACCGCTGAGCCAAGCCATCATTTAATTGATAAATTTGTTCCAACTCAGTAATTTCCCGGGTCATGACGATATACTTCAACAATGACCACTGCTTTACTGGCTGCCAATCTAAGGGCGCCTGCTCCAAGAAGAGGCGTTGCGTACCTTTGGGAACATACAAAGCTAATTGTTCCACATTCAGATGATCATTTTGTAAAGCTTGCCGTAACGCTGTGGCGCTCGCAAATTGTTGTGGATGAAGCTCTACTGCATGATATGCGGATCCTTGCCGTTGAATCGCACGGAGTTGCACCTGATCTGCTTGTCCTAATGCTAAGAGTGCGAAGGCATAACTAAGCCCCAACCAATCATTAGGACTTGTAATTTCAATCTTAAAACGCTCCTTTAACATCTGATTATAACTCGATGCATAAGGCTGATCATATTGTTGAAAAATTTGCGAATCATCCGGCGCTTGTTGAATGGCTTTTGCTAACGCCATGAAGTCCCATTCAGCATGCTCTGCGCCAAAAACAATTTCACTCACCCCAGCGGCCACCAAAATTTCAACAGCCCCTTGCGCAAAAAAAGGACCTGGTTGAATCGCAAATGCCACTGGCAATTCAAGAACCAAGTCCACTCCATTTTCAACCGCAGCTGCAGACCGCTGCCATTTATCATAAAGCGCTGGTTCACCTCTTTGCACAAAATTACCACTCATAACCGCAATGACGGTATCTGCTTGCGTAAGCTGTTTAGCTTGCTGTAAATGATATTGATGTCCGTTATGAAAAGGATTGTATTCAGTAATTAATCCAACTGCTTTTCCCATCATGTTACCCTTTTTGCGCGCTAAAGAACCAGCGATTCGTCTGATCATCAACCTGCTTTTGGCGACCAAAGTCACCCGTTACTTCAATATGGACAAATCCCGCCTGAGCCAATAACCGCTGATATGTTCCAAGGTCATACGTTCTTTCCGTATGAATCTCCGTCAATTGTTTGTAACCATCAATGGCTTCATCGTAGATAAAAAAAATCAATTCATGT
Organism: Weissella kandleri; assembly: GCF_001438705.1. Taxonomy (GTDB): domain Bacteria; phylum Bacillota; class Bacilli; order Lactobacillales; family Lactobacillaceae; genus Weissella; species Weissella kandleri. Next base: position 283,210 of record NZ_JQBP01000002.1, on the reverse strand, counting down.
TCAACCGTGTGAACTGCATTCTCAACCCCATATGAACTCCATAAAAAAGCCATCTCATCATCGTGATAGTTGTACATGTATCCAGGATAGTATACATCCGTTTGGTACGGGGTGATGACATCAAATAAGAACTGACCTCCCGTAGTCAAATGGTCATATACTTGTTGAAACGCCATTAAGGTTTCCACTTCATTTGCTAAATAGTTAAATGAGTCCGCAAAAGAAGTAATCGTCCCAAATTGCTTTTGATAATCGGACCATTCTCGCATATCACCTTGTACCAATGGTAAATCAACTTGAGCCTCAGCCGCATGTGCTTGCGCCAAGCTCAACATTTCTTCAGATAAATCAAACACGGTCACATCAAAACCTTTTTGTTTGAGCCTTAAAGCTAACCGACCCGCTCCACCAGCTAATTCCAGTAATGGAGCTTGTGGATTTTTAATCTGATTTACCGCGTACTGTAGCCAATCAGCGTATGCATCATCATCGAATAAATCATCATATAATTTCGCAAACGTTTGATAATTTGCCATCGTTTAATCCTCAATTAGCCATTCTTGGATATCAATTGGTTGGCTTTTAGCAGCCCATAGTTGCTCCAAACCATAAAAATTACGCATTTCTTCTTTAAACACGTGCACCGTTAGATCACCAAAATCTAAGACCACCCACTCCCCATTATCACGTCCTTCATGTTGACGTAATGTAAAGCCAGCTTCTTGCATCTTATCAACGATTTCTTGTGTAATCGCTAAAACTTGACGATTACTAGGAGCGTCCATAATCAATAGGGCGTCTGTGAACATTGATACACCTTGTAAATCTAAGGCCACAATATCTTCTGCCCGCTTACTATCTGCAGCTTTAACTGCAACTTCTAACATTTTTGTTAAACTCATGTTTTTCTCCATTTATTTTGTTGACCAAACATTATAAGTTAAAAGCGACAACGGATATATCCGCGCTTTTTGACCGACCAAATAGGCTAATGTATGTCGGGCTTGCCACCCAACACTTGCCGCTAAATTGGTATGTGCCAGATTCCGTACTTCATCCACACCGGGGAAATCGCGCCCCATTTCAACATAATCGGCCATGTATAAGACTTGACTTAGCGGCGTCATTTCTGGCGCGCCCGTTGTGTGCTGTCGTACAGCAGTTAAAATGGTTTCATCAGTAATATTTAATTCACGCGCAATAAATTCCGCCCCAACGACGCCGTGCCAAATATTATTCCCCCAATTTAATAAATCAGCGTCTAAATGTGCTGTGGCAATCATCGCCTTAAACTCATCATCACTGCGCTCTTTCGTGTAATCATGCACCAAAGCCGCTACCGATGCCATTTCTAAATCAACACCCCAAATTTCAGCTAATTGTAACGCCATTGCTTCAACTCTCAACACGTGTTGATACCGATAATCCGACATAGCTGCTTGCACTTTTTGTACCAACGCTTGCCGTACGCCTGGATAATAATGCTTTTGATATTCAATTCCTATCGTCATCTTGGTAAAGCCCCTTTTCGAAAATATATGCCGCTACTAAATCTGGGACCAAGTAGCGAACGCTTTCGTGGTGCGCAATTTTTTGCCGTAAATCCGTTGAACTAATATCTAAATCTGGAACCGTCACAAATTGAATTGGAAATTCACTTTTAGGTGCCGAGACGCCGGGGCGATTAACTCCCACGAAATGGGTTAATTGCATTAATTCGTCAATCCGATGCCAAGTCGGTAAATACGCCACTTCATCCGCACCAATAATAAAATAATATTCATAATTTGGGTGTTTTTGGACTAATGTTAATAAAGTATCATATGCATAACTGATACCGCCACGCTCTACCTCAGCTAATTCAAAATCAAACAGGCTATTGCCTTGAATGGCGGCCTGCACCATTTTTACTCGATCAACTGCAGCAATCGCTTCTTTATGATCGACATGGGGCGGGATAGCATTAGGCATAAAGTAAACTTTTTCCAATTCCAATTGTCGGGCCACCTGCTCTCCAATCACTAGATGTCCTAGATGGGGTGGATTAAAGGTTCCCCCTAACAATCCAACCCGTACGCTGCGTGACTCGAGCTCCGTTTCCGGCTGATTTTGAGCTTTTACTTCTAAGGTCGTAACTGTATGTTGCATTCCAATCCATCCTTTCTGTATGAAGCTCTCCAATAGCAATTAAATTTTTGCCACTGTTACAGAATAATCACGATACTTAGGATTTTGGGCCTGACCAAATAACAATAAAGTATGCCCAATCGTTTGGACTACTTGAATATTTGAATTAGCTTCAATATATTCTTTTACTTCTGAAACCGTGACATCTGAATTATTTAAAATATTAACTTTAAACAGTTCACGTTTATCGATTGCTGAGCCTAATTGCTCTAACCAATTAGGCGTTAATCCTTGCTTTCCTACGCTAAAAAGAGGTCGCATATCATGCGCCGTAGCGCGTAAGTATCGTTTTTGTTTACCACGTAATTCCATTATTATATCATTGCCTTTCTTGTCAAAACTGAAACACCTTCAGGAGCCCACGCTGCTACTACTACATTAGCTGGCACTGTAACCCAACCTAAGCCGTCCACCACAATATCTGTTTTCATCGTCGTCTTAAATTCATGGCGACGCAAAGGTGGCATTTTAGCCATATCCTTATCATTTGGTGGGGTTAGTAAAGTTCCTGCATGCTTTTCATAAAAAGCAGTGGCCTTTTCCAATTTCGTCCGATGAATTTGCAGGTTATTCTCAAAGTATGCCGTAATTCCCGTCTTAGGGCCTTGCACATAATCAAACCGCGCCATTGCTCCAAAAAAGAGCGTCTGTTCTGAGTTCAATTGATACGTACGGGGCTTTAATTCTTTTTGTGGTGAAACGTACTTCAAATCTTTGGCACTCAAAAAATGAGCCATTTGATCGGCATGAATAATTCCTGGGGTATCGATAATATCACTGCTATCATCTAATGGAATCTCAATCCGATCAAGGGTGGTACCAGGAAAACGTGACGTCGTAATCACATCTTGCTGATCACCGGTTACATCTTTAATAATCTGATTAATCAAAGTTGATTTACCAACATTAGTGACCCCCACTACATAAACGGATTGACCATTTCGATATTGCTCAATTTTATCCAACAATGTTGAGACTTCATCCCCATTTTTACCAGAAGTTAGCATAATATCGATTGGTCGTAGTCCAGCAATATTAGCTTGTTGGCGCATCCAATCTTTAACTTTGCTGCGTCGGATTGAATGTGGTAATACATCGACTTTATTTCCTACCAATAAAATAGGATTTGAACCAACAAAACGATGTAATCCTGGAATCATTGATCCGCTAAAATCAAACACGTCCATCACGTAAACAACTAGAGCCTTCGTTTCAGAAATTTGATTCAAAAGCCGGCGAAAATCATCGTCGGTTAAACTAACCGGTTGAATTTCGTTATAATGCCGCAAGCGAAAGCAACGCTGGCAAAGAACTTCTTCTTGGTCAAAGCCTTTAATCAAAGCTGACATCGGCGTATAACCAATCTCATTGGGTTCAGTTGTTTGAATAGTAGCCCCACACCCAATACATTTAAGTCCGTCTGCCAAGTATTCCTGAGCTTCTTTTTCACTTATCAAGATTATTCCTCCATTGTAATTCCGGATATTGTCGTTTTAAATGTTTTTTTACCCCTTTTTCAAAAAAGCGGTTAATTTTAGTATTCCATTGATCGGTATCAATTAAGGGCTCAACTAAGACACTGCGCATCCTCATGGCGTTTGCGGCCATAATGTCAGTCAACAATTGATCACCAACCATCACCACATCCTTTGGGGCCAGTTGTAGCTTCGTTAGTGCTTCTTGCAAACCATGGGTTGTAGGTTTTAACGCACGGGCTATAAATTTCAAATGTAACGGTTCAGCCACTCGCTCAATCCGTTCAGCTGAATTATTTGAAACAATCATGACTGGAATCTGAGCCTTTTCCAAACGTAATAACCATTCATGTAACTGTGTCGTTCCATCCGGATTATTCCAAGCAATTAAAGTATTATCTAAATCCGTTAACACTGCTTGGATTCCGTGTCGTTTTAAATCAGCCGGGTCAAGCTGATAGATGGCATGCACTTGCCACGTTGGTTTAAAAAAATCCTTCATCGAATTCCCCTTTTTCGTTGTCTATTAAGTGTAATTATACGCTAGATTAATAAGTGGATAAAGGTATATTTTTGAATTAAGCTTTCTGACATCCAGAATCTGTTTAAATTCACTTTAAGAGTCTTGAATTTACCTTGGCAGATTCAAGAAAAATCGCTAGACTAAAATTAATCTAACACTTTATTAAAAATATAGGGGACCACTATGTCAAGTAAACTCAGTTTAACTTTTAAGCGTATTCTGCTCGCACTGCTCGTTTTTTTTGTTACTTTTATCATCGCTTTTGGGATCACACGTGCCTTTCATAGCATTTTCAATACTACATCAAATCAAACGCATGAGACCGCAAAGACTAACTTATCCTCATCTTCTAGTTCCAAAGTCAAAAAGAAATCAACTACGGATAAAGGTAAAAATAAGCAAACTAGTAAAACGACTCAACCCAAGCCGACTGTAACTGAGGATTTAAAAGCTGAGGAATCCTCTGACGTTGCAACTGCAACCCACGTTGTCGCAACCGGCGAGACTTGGTATCGGATCGCTTATAACAACAATCTAACTACCGCTCAATTAAAAGCGATCAATCCGGGGGTCGTTGATTTAAAGGCAGGCATGAGCATTAAAATCCCACAAACTGCTAATACCTAAAATATCTGCTTGATATGATAAAAATTCAAACGTGTTCGATCTATACTTCAGCTTCATTTAGATTTCAATTCACTTTAATTAAAATCATTGTAAACAAAAAATCACGTCAATTATTGACGTGATTTTTTAATGTTTTACTTTTCTGAAATAGCAGCAATTCCAGGCAAAGTCTTTCCTTCAAGGTACTCCAATGATGCTCCACCACCGGTTGAAATGTGTGTCAACTGATCAGCAACACCTAATTGTTGAACCGCAGCAGTTGAATCACCACCACCAACAATTGTTGTAGCACCATTTTCTTTTGTAACCTTAACTAATTCTTCACCAATGGCCAAAGTTCCCTTAGCGAAGTTAGGCATTTCAAAGACACCCATTGGGCCGTTCCAAACAACTGTCTTAGCATCAGCCAAAACTGACTTGAACAACTCAATTGACTTAGGTCCAATATCAAGACCCATGTAACCATCCTTAATACCTTCTTCTCCGGCTGCATAAGTGTCAGCATCGTTATTAAAAGCATCGGCAGCTACCGCATCAACTGGCAAAACTAGCTTGTCGCCAGCTTCTTCAATTAATTGCTTAGCCAATTCAACCTTGTCTTCTTCAAACAATGAATTCCCAATACTCTTTCCATTAGCAGCATCAAAGGTATACGCCATTCCACCACCAACGATAACCTTATCCGCTTTCTTCAAAAGGTTTTGGATAATTGTGATTTTGTCAGATACCTTAGCTCCACCAATGATGGCCACAAATGGACGCTCAGGCTTTTCAACTGCTCCACCAAGGAACTTAATCTCTTTTTCCATCAAGAATCCAGCAGCAGTTTGCTCAATATTAGCGGCAATCCCTGCATTTGATGCGTGTGAACGGTGGGCCGTTCCAAAAGCATCATTGACAAAGACATCACCTAATGAAGCCCAGTACTTACCCAATTCTGGATCGTTCTTTGATTCGCGCTTAACCTCTACGCCATCAACAACGTCTTCAAAACGCGTATTTTCAAAGACCAAAACTTGTCCATCTTCTAGTCCATCAATGGCAGCTTCCAATTCTGGACCTTCAGTAGCTGGTACAAATGTAACAGGTTGTCCTAATAAGTCAGCCAATTTTTGTGCAACTGGCTTCATTGACAATCCCTTCTTATCATCTTCGCTCTTAATCCGGGCCAAGTGTGAGAACAAAATTGCACGTCCACCTTGTTCCAAAACGTACTTGATAGTAGGCAAAGCTGCCACAATCCGGTTGTCGTTAGAAACTATAACTTCGCCATTTTCTTCCTTCAAAGGTACATTAAAGTCAACACGCATCAAGACTTTCTTGCCCTTAAGTTCTAAATCTTCTACTGTTAATTTTGCCATTAAAACTTTCCTCGTTTTCTTAAAAATCAGTATATAGATATTATACCCTAAATTAACATATTATTTCACTAATTTTCAATGATTATCAGAACCAACCGTTTTATAATTTCAGTCAGTCTCGATACCACCTCAGCGAATTAGTGGGCTGAGACTAGTCTTCGCGTTGTATTAAATAAAAAAGGCAATTGAGTCCCCCCAACCGCCTTAAATATTAAATCAAACTAATCTTACAAAGTTGCCAAGTGCAACAAAGTACGAACCATATTTGAAGTAAATCCGTATTCGTTATCATACCAAGCAGCAGTTTGAACCAATTGCTTGTCACCAACAGTGATAATCTTAGTCAAAGTTGGGTCGTATACGGCACCGTGGGTATCTCCAATGATATCTGATGAAACAATTTCGTCAGCATTGTAACCGAATGAGTCGTTTTGGTACTTCTTAACGGCAGCATTAACTTCGTCTTCAGTAACCTTCTTTGACAAAACAGTTGTCAATTCAGTAATTGAACCATCAACAATCCCAACACGTTGTGCGTGACCATCCAACTTACCCTTCAATTCAGGAACAACAAGTCCGATTGCTTTAGCAGCCCCAGTTGAGTGAGGAATTGTGTTAACTGAAGCAGTACGGTTTGAGCGAGCCTTCTTACCCTTAGGTCCGTCCAAAATCATTTGAGTTGAAGTAAAGGCGTGAACAGTAGTCATCAAACCAAGTTCTACTCCAAATTCCTTATTCAATGCATTTGCCAATGGAGCCAATGATTGAGTCGTGCATGATCCAGCAGAAACAATCTTATCATCTGCAGTCAACACATCTTGGTTAACTCCATAAACAACAGTAGGAATATCACCAGCTGGTGCTGAAACAAGAACCTTCTTTGCTCCGGCATCCAAGTGAGCTTGTGACTTTTCAGCTGATGTGTAGAATCCAGTTGATTCCAAAACAATCTCAACACCGTCGTTAGCGACCCACTTTAAGTCAGCAGCATTACGCTCTGCATAAACATTGTAGTGACGTCCATCAACGATAATTCCAGTTTCGTCAGAAGAAACTTCGGCATTCAAAGTTCCGTGAGTTGAATCATACTTCAACAAGTATGCTAACATTGCAGGGTTAGTCAAGTCGTTAATTGCAACAACTTCGATGTCATCTGCAGTATCCTTCAATTCCAAAATACGGCGGAATGCCAAACGCCCGATACGGCCGAAACCGTTGATACCAATCTTAACTGTCATGTGTAAGATGCCTCCAATTATTTTTGTATAAACGTTTATTACAGTTATTATTTTACGACTTTTTTCTAATTTGTGCAAATCATTTAGTTAAAATCAGTGAATGATTGTGAATGAATTATATATTTACTAAATGTAAGCGCTTTATTTAGCTCTATGCACAGGTCACCATTTGATTGAAGCTTTGCAAGCTACTCAGTTCCAATTTTTATATTGGAACATTTATAGTAAACCAAAAATGGTCCAAAAAACTTCGTATTTTTCACAAATATTGTGATCTTTTTTTCAATGTCCCTACGGCAGCATCATTGCACCAGCATTCTCTGGCTTTCACTTCTGCATCAACCGTATCTCGCGCCCACGGTATACTTAAAATTATCAAGTTACTTCGCATAGTAGCGGGGGATTTATGGTTTCTTATTTTGCACAAAATTTACTAAACCAAGTTAACACACATTAAAAAACATTTTTATTAATCAGCATTACCCTTTTAAGCCTTTGGATTAGAATTGCCGGCTTAAAATTTCATAATAATCCAAGCAACCACACACAAAAGCTACCCAAAATATCAATTACGTATGCAAAAAACAACCATCAATCAAAACAAGATAAGCAGCTATATTTATCCGGCAATGATTGCAGCACTTTCTTGGAGCATCTTAATCAACTCGGATTTTGTCACGTCAGTTTGATTCACATCTACTGTAATCCAATGCTTTTTATTCATATGATAGCCACGCTCAACACCGCTGACTTGAACCATTTCATCAACATGTTCCGGTGTCAATTTCAGATTAATCAATAAACAACCATCCTTTTCAAATACCATCGCCACTATTTTATTGTTTTTTCGATCCTTATAGACATGGTATTCAATTTTTAATTTCATCTTTCCGCCGTTAAACGGGTGTACCAAATTAGCATCAACTGTTTTTTCGACAATCTTTTGTAATTCTTTTAACTGCATTTTTAATTCTCCTCATATTCAGTTATGCCTTATCCAAGTTGCTAATCTTTTTTAATCCCTAATGCTCAATTGAATCGCTATAATTATGTAACCCTATTAGGCTTAATTTAGTTTTACCAAAGTCCCCCTTCAAGTCCTCTTTCATTCATATTTCATAGATTTCTACAGATATGTATAAGAAAGAAATCCATCGTCCCAACGCATGCTCTGTCATTTTACCAGTTTAGTTAACCTCTAAAACTACCAAAAATACACAGTTGATGTGTATGCGGTTCGATTAAGTTAGATTCAGTTTTGTTATGTATAAATAAAAGACCCCCCTTCATACCAACGATTATGTTGATATAACGGGGGGCTAAATGTTAATGATGCGCACCGGGGGAATCGAACCCTCATCTCAAGAACCGGAATCTCACGTGATATCCATTACACTAGGCGCGCCTTAACAACTTATTAAGTATAGCACACTTATCGATATTTTGCCTAGTATTAATTTATGAAATTATACCCCTTTGCCGATAATGATCAATCGTTTGCTCAGCAAAATCTAAATCATAACCTAACTCATCCATCAAAATCCACGATTCAAACGGCTGGTCAGAATATTTATGCGCTAAATGTAAAATAACATCCTCATCAGCTAGATATTCAATAATAGAATCACGTGCATCTACTTCGTCATTTTGGGCGCGAATCTCATCATAATCCAAATGATTTCCTAAATCCGAAATCGCATGGAAATATTCTTCCACCAAGGTCTTTGATTTTCGGAAATAATCCAATGTTTTATCAATAATAATAAAACACCGTCCGCCCTTAATAAAGGTAACCCCATCTAATTTAGTTTCATCATATAGCGGTACCGTATCTAAAATAACGGGCTGCAAATGATGCTTAATTAAGTCATTTTCGACTCGTATTAATAATTCATCATATTCTAAGCTATTCATAGGCGATCCTCGTAATCTGCAACCAAGCCCTCCACATAAGATTTAGCGCGATCAATAATCCTTTGCCGGTCTTCATCAGGCACACTTGATAAGTCCACACCCCAATGAGCGGCCATTAACGTTGGTTCGGCTTCCTTTTGTTCATTACGATTTTCAACTAATTCTGCCTTAGAAACGCCAAAACAATTAGCCATTAGTTCTAATTTATCAATCCGTGGATACGTTTTCCCATTTGACCAATCCGAAACTGTGGCCGTGGATACTCCAACCATCTCAGCTAATTTAACCGCGGTCATATGTTGCTGTTTTAAGAGACGTTTAATATTTTGCCCCATAATCATCCGTCCTTTGGAACTCGTCATTGTTTTATCCACCTTTTACGTTATTTTTCTTTATTATAAACTGAAACTTAACACAAAACAAGTTAAACCTAATTAAGTCTTGATATTAAGTTTTGCCTAATATATAATAAAGCTATACTTAATTTTGATCTTTTTTGGAGGGTATTATGAACACCTATTTAACATCGTTACTTATTATTTCATTTTTCTTCATCTTGACCCTAGTTGGTTTTACTACTATTGCTATTTTTGTAATTGATAACACTGAACGTTATTGGCGCGGCTTTTATCGTATGGGAATTTATGTTTATCAACGCTTTATCGGTACACCCAAGCAGAATGCCTTTTCAATTGCCTTCCGACATTAATAATAATTTAACTTTTGGTATTGAGTAATTCTCAATACCTTTTTTTATACAATTTAAAAAGCATAATCCTTCATAAGAATTATGCTTTATTGTACGAAAACTGTGCGTCTACTTATCGAACTAATTGTGCGGAACCATCCGCATAATTAATTTGAACCCCCGGCTGCACATTTGGTACAAAAACATTAATATTTAACGTTCCATCCGCCGATTTAGCCTCAATATGTGAACCAGATGGAACTAGGTTTTGACCTTCATACAACGGTGTGACCCGGTAACGAACACGCTTATTGGCATCTAAAGCTCTTCGCACCAACGTTTCATAATAATTTTGTCCCGTATTTTGATCATTTCCATTTGATGATTGATTGGCCCACGCCGTTTGCGTAGTAATATTTTGTGGATTCGCCTCACTCGCATCAAAACTATTAATATTACCGGCCAGGGCGTACCCAATCGAATGCCCTCGATTATACAAAACTTTGCTAATCCCATTAATTTGCATTTGATGCCAGCCAACAGGGTTAATCGTCTGGGAATTACCAGTCTCACTTCGATTCCGATATTGCCGACTTGCTTTAGTTAACCACGCATTCGCTGTCCCAGGTCGACCTAACGTATCTTGCCGGGATAATTGAACATATGGTGCTGAAGAAACACCAGTGTTCAACGTGTTTTTATTCTTATTCAGCACAAAAGCGCCTGCACCATTGTATTCAATCGTATCAGCTTTAAATTGTTCTTTAATCGGATTACTTAAAACCGAACTTGCTAAACTCTCTGTAGGGTGTTGGTCTTGCACAGTCCCATACTGAATCGTTCCATCCGTAGTTTCATGCTTTTGTGTTGCATAATTATTAGAACCTGGTACCAACTGCTGTACCTTTTCGGGATTTTCAACTCCTAAAGCACCAGCCAAAATTACGATTAGCGTCGTCGCTAGTCCCAGCCACTTTTTATTTTTAGTTCTCCTTTTCGCCATTCCTCTATCCTTTATTTCTTTTTCAACTATTAATGAAATGCACAATCTATTTCATGATCATTGTATAATCCAGCGGCTTGCATAAATGAATAAACCGTCACCGGCCCTAAAAACTTAAAGCCTAATTTTTTCAAATCACGTGCTAACGCTTGTGCAACTGAGTTAGCGCTCGGAAGGGTTTGTAAGTCACTCACCCGATGATCAATTGGGTGATAATCAACCTGTGACCACATCAAATCCGTTAAGCTCTTCCCCTGAATATGCAATTTTTCAATTTGCTGGGCATTATTAATCGTAGCGGCTAATTTTAAACGATGCCGAATCAAATCCTGATTTTGCATTAACAAATTTAAATCTTGCTCTGTCATCGCCGCGACTGCTTCAATTTGATAATTATGAAAGGCTTTTAAAAAGGCTGCCCGTTTATTAAGCACAGTTTGCCAGTTCAACCCCGCTTGATAACTCTCTAAACACATCAATTCAAACAGCTTTTGTTCATCATACTCAGGACGTCCCCATTCTTCATCATGGTACCGTTTTAAACTTTCTGGCGTCTGCTCTAAATCAGCCCATTGACATCGTCTCATTAGTATCACACCTTCAATCTTTAATTGCACGCTGACATAATATTATCCAAAAACAAAAAGCTCACCCTTAAAGCAAGCTTTTCATTTATAAATAATTAGATTTAATTACTTATAGTTAACAATTGCGTCTTTAGCAGACTTGTCAATATTGTAGAAGCTGTTGATTCCCTTGTAATCAGCAACGTCTTCAGTCAACAAATCTTCAATCCGCATCAATTGGTTATACTTAGCAATCCGGTCAGTACGTGACATTGAACCTGTCTTGATTTGGCCAGCGTTAGTAGCAACAACCAAGTCAGCGATAGTTGTGTCTTCAGTTTCTCCTGAACGGTGTGAAACGATGGCAGTGTATCCAGCTTCCTTGGCCATTTCAATGGCTTCCATAGTCTCAGTCAAAGTACCAATTTGGTTAACCTTAATCAAAATAGCATTGGCTGCGCCCATGTCAATTCCCTTCTTCAAATACTCAGTATTTGTAACGAAGAAGTCATCCCCAACAAGTTGAACCTTATCACCCAACTTGTCAGTCAACTTAACCCAAGCGTCCCATTCGTTTTCATCAAGCGGATCCTCAATAGAAACGATTGGGTACTTTGCAACTAAGTCTGACAAGTATTCGATGAATTCGTCAGTAGTGTATTCCTTCTTATCAGGCTCACCCTCTAAGACATAAACACCACGGTCAGCATCGAAGAATTCTGATGAAGCGACGTCAAAAGCAATCGCAATATCCTTACCAGCCTTGTAACCAGCGTTATCAATCGCCTTCAACAAGTATTCAAATGGTTCTGCGTTTGACTTGAAGTCAGGAGCAAATCCACCTTCATCCCCAACAGCAGTTGAGTGACCTGAAGCCTTCAACAATGCTTGCAAGGCATGGAAAGTTTCTGAACCCATACGAACAGCTTCAGCCATTGACTTAGCCCCAACAGGCATAATCATAAACTCTTGGAAGTCAACAGAATTTGAAGCGTGGGCTCCACCGTTGATAACGTTCATCATTGGAGTTGGCAAAGTGTGTGCATTGAATCCACCAAGATAGTTGTACAAAGGTGTTCCCAATTCATCAGCAGCTGCACGTGCAGCTGCGATTGAAACACCAAGGATAGCGTTGGCACCCAACTTAGCCTTGGTTGGTGTTCCATCCAAAGCAATCATAGTCTTATCCAACAAAACTTGATCAGTAACATCCATCCCAATCAACTTGTTCTTGATAACTGTATTAACATTTTCAACAGCCTTCAAAACACCCTTACCGATGAAACGACTCTTGTCGCCATCACGTAGCTCAACAGCTTCGTGCTCACCAGTTGATGCACCTGAAGGCACGATTCCGCGACCGAAACCACCTTCTTCAGTATAAACTTCAACTTCAACAGTAGGGTTACCACGTGAATCTAAGACCTCACGTGCGTAAATATCAGTAATTGCAGACATTTTGTCTTCTCCTTACGCTTTTATAGAATTATTAACTGAGATGTAATCTCATTCACAAAAGAAATTATACCATAATTTCGCGGTTAAAACTCATCAAGTCGGCTAATTTTTGTCAAAAGGGCTTGGTTTGCAATTTGACACAAAGCAATAAATTGGTCCGGGTCTAACGCAGCGTTTCCCACTAAGACCCCATCAATATCGTCTTGAATCATTAATTCATAGGCATTATCAGGTTTTACCGACCCACCGTACATGATGCGCACGGCCTGGGCTACATCCCAATTATACATATCCGCTAAGGTCAAACGAATCCGGCGGAGCGCAAATTGAGCGATTTCTGGAGTCATAGCTTGCCCACTTCCAATTGAATCAGTGGGCTCATACGCCAAAATCATCGTCTTAGCTGTTTGAGCTGACATTCCCTCAAAAGTTTCAATCACTTGATTGACAACCCAGTGTGAACGATCATTTTCATTACGCGGGATAATTGCCTCATCAATAGCAACGATGGGGATCAAATTATGCTGCAACGCAGCATGAGCTTTTCGATTGACCATTTCATTCGTTTCATGAAAATAGTTCCGGCGTTCAGAATGGCCTAAAATCACATAGCGGATTCCTAAATCGGCTAAGGCAGCCGGCGAGGTCTCACCAGTAAAAGCTCCCTGATCTTTCCAATACATATTTTCCGCCCCAATTGAAATATTGGTACCACGGGCGGCATGAAGCATTCCAGGTAAAAGAACATCCTGACCGGCCAAAACTGGAATCACATCCGGAAATTGATCTACTGGTTTTTCAATCTTATCAATATAAGCTGCTGACTCGCTGGGCAACTTATTCATTTTCCAATTAGCCACTACCAGTGGTCGCCGTCGCATCATTTCCATCTTTTCATCAACCCCTCACATTTTATCCAACTTTAAGCCAATTTGATGAGGCATTGTGCCTCTACTGACAAAAAACTGGAAGCCTGACTAATCACGTTTAAATCTAATTATACTAAATTTAAATCACCTTTTTAGCTAATAAAAAACGAAGTTGTTAACAACTTCATTCAATAAAATTTAAATTTTAACAGATGCCGCTACCAAAGATTCAACTTCTTCATTGGTGTCCATGTTCAATGCTTTTTCAGCTAACTTGGCCATGTCCTTTGAATCCAATGCCCGAAGTAATGCACGTGTCTGAAGAACTGAAGTCGATGACATTGAAAATTCATCAAGTCCCATCCCTAACAATAACGGTGCTGCAATCTGATCACCAGCCATCTCACCACACATGGCAACAAATTTACCATATTGATGCGCTGCATCAATAACTTGCTTAATTAAGCGTAAGATTGATGGATTATAAGGCTGATAAAGGTATGAGACATGCTCGTTACCACGATCGGCAGCCATTGTGTAAGCAATCAAATCATTGGTCCCAATTGAGAAAAAGTCAACTTCTTGTGCAAAACGATCAGCCAACATTGCAGCAGCTGGAATCTCAATCATAATTCCCAATTTAATATCATCAGAAATAGCTACTCCAGCCTGCTTTAAGTTTGTCCGTTCTTCTTCAAAAATCTTTTTGGCCGCACGGAATTCATTAATTGTGGCAATCATTGGGAACATAATCCACAAATCACCGTAAACTGAGGCTCGCAAAAGTGCCCGTAATTGAGTCCGAAAAATATCAGTCCGATCCAAAGAAATTCGAATAGCCCGATAGCCCATAAATGGATTTTCTTCTTCAGGTAATGGTAGATATGGCAAGTACTTGTCCCCACCAATATCCATTGTCCGTACCGTGACCGGTTTACCATTCATTCCTTCCAAAACTGATTTATAGGCTTCAAATTGGTCATCTTCAGTTGGTAATTCAGCTGAATCCATATACAAGAATTCCGTCCGGTATAGGCCAATACCTTCTGATCCGCTGGCCAAAACTCCCGCAAGGTCTTTAGGTGTTCCAATATTGGAACCCACAATTAACTTCCGACCATCAGCTGATTGAGAAGGCTCATTTTTTAATTTAGCCCACTCACTCTTTTGTTCAGCATACTTATCAGCTTTGGCTTGTGCCACCTTAATTTCTTCATTCGAAGGATTGATTGTTGTCACTCCTTCTAACCCATTCAAAATTAAAGTATCACCCGCACTGATTTTATCAGTTGCATCAACAGCACCCACAATTGCAGGAATTTCCAATGTCCGCGCCATAATGGCTGCATGCGCCGTCCGGCCACCTAAATCAGTAACGAATCCTTTCACGTACTTACGATCAAGTTGAGCTGTATCTGAAGGTGTCATATCTTTAGCCACAATGACAACTTCTTCTTGAATAAGGGCTGGATTGGGCAACTCTTTACCAAGTAAATGTGCCATAACCCGCTTGGTTACATCACGAATATCAGCAGCCCGTTCAGCCATATAAGGATTATCATCAGCCATGCCTTCAAACATACCAATATACATATCAGTTACGTTTTTCAAAGCTGCTTCGGCATTAAGCTTCTCAGTCTCAATGGCGTTCTTAATTCCGCCAATTAATTCTGGGTCTTCTAAAACCATAATGTGGGCCGTAAAGACTTCTGCTTCATCGGTGCCCATATTTTGCATCGCCTTATCTCGAATTTGTTCCAATTCTGTCTTAGCAACAGAAAAGGCCGCTTCTAAGCGACCCTCTTCTGCTTGCACGTTTTCAACGTTTACTTGCTCAAAAGACAAATCAGGATCTACCAACTTATAGGCTTTAGCAATTGCCACTCCATTTGAAGCCGCAATTCCATTGATAAATTCCGCCATCATAGACTCCCTTCATACTCGTGCAATATTCAGCGTTGGATTTATGCTAATCCTTCATTTGTCATCGTTTGTGCGATGGCTTCGATTGCTTCAGCGGCGTCATCACCATCTGCGGTAATCTTAACATCAGCATGTTGTCCCACACCAAGCGACATTACACCCATGATTGACTTCAAGTTAACATCCTTACCATCGTATGATAGTGTGATGTTTGATGAAAACTTTGATGCAGTTTGGACCAACAAAGTTGCTGGACGTGCGTGGATACCTGTTTCGGCTACAATGTGAAATTCGCGTGATTCCATGATAGAATACTCCCTTTTAATTATATTCATTATTCTATTGATAATTAGAAGCTAACTCCTACTTACAAGAATAATTATAACGATATTTTATGTTTTTTGCAAACGTTTACAATTTGCACGTACATTATTTACATTTAGTGCTCAGACTAGCTAAAAAGTTATTCACTAAATGCTAAGCTGATCACTTTGATTTTGCACGTTGATAGGTAACAAGGCCCCCTCGAGCGGCCACCCCGCGGATTACATTTTGATAAGGATAATTGCGCCACGCTTCATAAAAAGTTGAAAATTCAGCTGGCGTTAATTGAAACTCATCAATCTCACCCTGACGAAGCTGCTCTAGTAATTTATTATAATCCATGACGTCACCACCTTGCATCATTTTTTTGAAAAAATTTGCTAATCCTTTAATTGTTCATGATAAGCAAATGCATTTTGCCCGGCAATTGCTGCATCCCCCACGGCCGTTGTGATTTGTCGTAAAGTTTTGGCTCGGACATCCCCTAAGGCAAAAATACCTGGCTGCCGCGTTTCCATTTGCTCATTGGTTTCAATCCAACCTTCTGAATTCGTAATGGCTAAATCATTAAAAGGTTCAGCAACTGGCAATAATCCAACATAAATGAAGACCCCTGCCACAGCTAATTCAGACGTGGCTTGTGTTTGATTATTAACGAGTTGCAGCTGTTGAACTTTTTTATCGTCACCTTCAATTTTAGTCACTTCGGTATTCCACATAAAATCGATTTTTTCATTGGCAAATGCGCGATCTTGCAAAATTTTTTGAGCCCGTAATTGATCCCGCCGGTGAATCACCGTAACATGATCTACGATTCCTGCTAAATAACTGGCTTCTTCCAAGGCTGAATCGCCACCACCAATGACCGCTACATGTTGTTTTTTAAAGAACGCCCCATCACAAACTGCACAATATGATACTCCGCGACCCGCGTAATTGTCCTCACCAGGTACTCCTAGCTTTCGATACTGTGAACCCGTCGCAATTATAACGACATCCGCGGTATATTGGTCCATATCCGTCTGCACTAACCATTGCTGATCTGCTCGCTTCACATGTTCCACATTCCCAAACGCATACTCCACGCCTAGCTGTTCCGTTGAAGCAAACATTTTTTCTGCCAGCTCAGGACCTTGGATTCTAACATAGCCCGGATAATTTTCAATTTCAGCAGTATTATTCATCTGTCCGCCATAAATACCGCGGTCTAACATTAACGTCCGTAAATTAGCACGAGCGGTATAAATTGCCGCTGTCATCCCACCAGGACCAGCTCCAATCACAATCGTCTGATAATGTTCCATTTCACTGCCACTCCTTTCAGCACACTCTCGCATGCCCTAATGAATAACCATGATTTTATCACAAAATGTTAAAAGATTATAGCTTCTCGCATTTCGTAAATAATTTAACAAATAAAAAAGGCTAGATTTGATTCAATCTAACCTTCAACATTCAACATTAGTCTAACTTTTTAGCTAAGTCTTTCAAATATGTTTTCAAAGCGGCTCCAGTTTGTGGGTGTTGCAAACCAAATTCAATATTAGTCGTCAAGAAACCAATCTTTGAACCAATATCGTAACGCTTTCCAGTGAATTCATGGGCATAAACATGTTGCCGTTGATTCAATGTATCAATTGCATCAGTCAATTGCACTTCGTTTCCCTTACCGGGCTTAGTCTTTTCCAATTCTTCAAAAATCTCGGGTGTCAAAAGGTAACGTCCGATAATGGCTAAATCAGATGGAGCATCTTCAGGCTTAGGCTTCTCCACGAAACTTGAAACTTTGTGCAATCCAGGCGTTACTTCAGATTCAGGATCAATCACACCATATTCTGATACTTGATCATGTGGAACGTTCATAACGGCCAAAGTTGAATCTCCCGTTTGCTCGTAACGTTCGATCAATTGCTTAGTCAAAGGCTTTTCATCTGTCATCAAGTCGTCACCTAACATCACCACGAAAGGCTCATTTCCAATAAATGACTTAGCTGTTAATACGGCATCCCCAAGTCCACGAGGATGTGATTGCCGAATAAAGTACAAGTTAATATCGGTTGTTTCTTCAACCAACTTCAACAATTCGTCCTTACCTTTTTCTTTCAAATTATTTTCCAACTCTGGATTTGAATCAAAATGGTCTTCAATTGAACGCTTTGACTTTCCATCAACAATCACAATGTCTTCAATTCCAGAAGCCAAGGCCTCTTCAATGATAAATTGAATGGTAGGCTTATCCACAATCGGCAACATTTCCTTAGCTAAAGCCTTTGTAGCAGGCAAAAAACGGGTTCCCAAACCGGCAGCTGGAATAATCGCTTTACGTACTGGTTTCATATTAAATTTACTTCCCTTCTTGTTGTAATGGACGTTCCATTAAGTTATTAATTGCTATTTTGGGATCTTCTTGTGCATACAGCACCTGATAGACGGCTTCTGAAATTGGCATTTCAACCCCTTTTTGTTGCGCAAGATCGTGCACCACCTTGGTTGTTGAAATTCCTTCAATCACCATTCCCATATTGTCAATGACTTCATCCATCGTCTTTCCTTGACCAAATTGCATACCGGCCTTGAAATTTCGTGAATGTTCAGAAGTTGCTGTTGCAAACAAATCACCAACACCAGCTAAGCCCATAAAGGTCATAGCGTTGGCACCATATGAACGACCCAATTGCGTCATTTCGTTTAAGCCACGCGTAAACAGTGCCGCTTTGGCGTTGGCATCATAACCTAAGCTTTGCAACGTCCCCGCCGCAATCGCAATGACATTTTTCAAAGCACCCCCGAGTTCGGCCCCAACGACATCATCATTGGTATAAACGCGGAAAGTAGCATTACTCATCGCCGCTTGCACTTGTTTTGCTATCGACAATTGCTTGCTGACCGCCACGACCGTCGTTGGATCATGCTTAATGACTCCTTCAGCATGTGAAGGACCGGCCAAGACCGCTAAACCTGTTAGATTTTGCGGCATGACTTCTTCTTCAATCATCTGTGAAGCAAATTTATAAGTTTCAGGCTCCAAACCTTTGGTAGCTGCTACAATAATCACGGATTGCCGCAATTCCACCAGCGCTTGGTTTAGCTGCTTGGCCACTTCGCGCGTCGCTTTCGTAGGAACCACACTCAAAACGATCTCAGCACCATCAACGGCTGCCTTTAAATCTGTAGTCGCTTGAATATTGGCTTGTAACACGCGGTCACCTAAGTATTGTTTGTTCGTATGCCGAGAATTAATCTCTTCTACCGTGACAGCACGGTGCGCCCAAAGCATTATTTGATTGCCATTTTCAGCAGCGACGTTTGCCAAAGCGGTTCCCCAAGATCCAGCGCCGAGCACTGCAATTTTTGTTTGTTTCAAAAGCTTCCTCCTCAGTAATCACAACAATTACTGTATTAGATTACCATACTTTTATGAAAATTTAAACGATTTATAAAGCGTTTACATCTTTTTTCACGATAACTATTCATCTTTTGGTGAATTTTTTTCAATCAACGCATTCAAATTTTTGTTAAACGTTTCTGTCGCATCAAATCCCATTTTCTTAGCACGGAAGTTCTTAGCGGCCGTCTCAATCAATACGGCTAAGTTTCGCCCAGTTTGAACTGGCAAGACCATGCGCGGCAAACGAACCCCTTGCACAGTAATATAATCTTCGCCATTGCCTAAACGGTCAAATTTAGTATCTTTATCCCACTTAGCCAAATGTAAGTTGAACGCAATCGTGGAATGATCACGTACTGCTCCAGCTCCAAAGAGGTTTAAGACATCGATAATTCCGACTCCCCGTAGTTCCATTAGATGTCTTAGAATCGCAGGGGCTTCGCCGACTAAGTTTTCTTCGTCACGTTGATAAATGTCGACCCGATCATCGGCAATCAAACGGTGGCCCCGCTGAACTAATTCTAAGGCCGTTTCAGACTTACCAACCCCTGAATCACCGGTAATCAAAACCCCCAGGCCATAAATATCAACCAAAACGCCATGCACCGATTGCCGATCAGCCAATTGTCCGGATAGGTAATAGGTCATATTAGCTAAGATTTGAGATGACGTTAATTCAGTCTCCAAAACAGGAATTTTATTTTCAGCTGCAATTTGTAAAAATTCAACTGGTAATTTACGCCAAGTTGACACCACAAACGCTGGCGTCCGCGGATCCATCATTTTACGCGCAATCATCAGCAATTCATCATGTGTCATCCGCTGCGCAAAAGTTGTCTCCGTAATCCCCATTAATTGAATACGCTCAGGAGCATAATAATCAAAATAACCCGTCATTTCCAAACCTGGCCGTGAAATATCAGCGGTCACAATGGGACGATTTAAATATTCTTGACCTTGCACCACACTTAACCGTGTATTCGATAATAAATCTTTAACTTGAATTGTTTTTCCCATAATTAGTGCTCCCTTAGCGACTAAAATAATCCGATAGAATGGCATTCACAAATGACATAATTAACGAAATCAGAAACGCCCAGCCAAAACTCGTAAACTGAAAGCCAGGTCCAACAAACCAACTCGTCAACCACAAGACAAAAGCATTAACCACAAATGAGAATAGCCCAAACGTAAAGAACGTCAAAGGTAGACTCAAAATTTGCAAAATTGGCTTAACAAAAATATTTAGAATCCCCAAAACAATTGAGGCTAAAAAGGCCGTCCAAATATTTTGAACATAAAGACCTTGTGAAAATAAACCTGCTAAAGCTAATAACATAATGGTATTAATGATTAACCGTTGCCAAAATGAAAACCGTGTTATTCTCATAATAATTTCCCTTCAAAGCAATTTACATTGGCTTAAAAAGTTATTTAAACCAAAGATTAATTTCATTATAACAAAAACCCTACAATCTGTAACAGACTGTAGGGTTTTATGTTTGGCAATGTTGATGTAAGACCTGCATCAACTCAGGAGCTAGCATAGCTAACTGTCAACGTACACTATTTGTAAACAAATACAAATATTAGTCATATGCAGCAAATTCAGTTCCACAACATCATTTGCACCAACCACCATGCGGGTGTTAATGTTGGCCGTTTAATAAAAGATTAACGTATTAATCTTTCTCGACTCATCGCATGAACTAATTATATCAAATTAAATTTTGTTTTTCAACCGTAAGATCAAGCGATAACCCGTCAATAACCAGGCAATGATAACCAACATCATTCCAAAGAACATGGAAAAATGTAACCCATTCACAAAAACGTTGGGGTTATCCACCGGAAAGGTTGTAATTTTACGTCCTAATTGGTGCGACATGGAAATATACAAAGTTGTAGTAACAATTGTAGTTCCTGTAATCATCCCCACATTTCGTGCTAAGGCATTCACGGCTCCAGCGACACCGAGCTTGTCTTGCGGTGCATTAGACATCGTAATGGCATTATTAGGTGAATTAAAGAACGCCGTTGAGAATCCCGTCAGAGCGCTCAAGAAAACTACCCAATACATTGGGGTATTCTAACCCATAAAGAGCCATCCTGACATTCCAAAAGCAATCCCCGTTAAAGCAAAGAAAGTGACATATTCCCGATCGAACTGATCAGCTACCATCCCCGAAATTGGGGTTCCCAGTAACATGGCCAAAGGATAAGACATCATAAACATTCCAGCTTTTCCCGGCTCGATGTGGCGCAAATTCTCTAAATAGAAAGGCAACAACACATTGATAAAGAAACCTGAAGCAAACACCAAAAATGATGTAATGACTGACAAGGTAAACATCTTCGTCTTAAAGATAGTCAAGTCAAGCAAAGGGTACTTAACTTTTTGTTCCCACTTAATAAAGAACCATAACAATCCTAAACTAAGTACATACGATAAGACTGGAATGGGTGCGGTAAAGCCTTGTTCTTGCGCCACATTAATGCCTCCAAAGAAAATTGCTACTAATGAAAAGAAAACCAAGGTTCCCCACCAGTCAATTTTCACTGCTTGCTTAGCACGCTGAGACTTAGGAAAAATAAACGCTCCTAAAATAATAGTGATAATCCCCAAAGGCACATTAATCCAAAAAATAAATGACCATGATAGAACGGACAAAATCAAGCCCCCCACAGCGGGTCCGGCAATCGCACCTAACGACACGAACATGGCAATCGTTGCCATCGCCCGTGCCCGCATATGAGCAGGCGCAACCGTCGTGGAAATTCCAAATGAATTACTCATCGTCATGGCTGCTCCAATCGCTTGTACTACCCGGGAAAATAACAAAAAGCCTAAGCCTAAATTAATTCCAGCCAAAAATGAACCTAACGTAAAGATATATGTTCCCCACTTAAAGACTTGAATCTTTCCAACTTGATCTCCTAAGTTTCCAAATAAGGTCAATAACCCTGAAATCACAATTAAATAAATTGAAACTGACCAAGTCGCTTGGTTCATCGGAATCGCTAAATCCTTAGCAATCACCGGTAACGCGATGTTGATGATTGATGAATCCAAAGTCGACATAAAGGTAAACATCCCTAAAGCGACTAAAATCCAGCTTACTCGTGTTGGTGAGAGTGATGTTTCTTCTGCCATTTTTAAACCTCTTTTCTCATTTTCACAATATTAATTCTCATCGATTTAGAATACCACCATTTCAGTGAATTGTCCTATCTTTTTTATGACATGAATTTAACCTTTTTATGTGTAACCCCTTACATAAATTCAAATTTACGGTATAATTAAAGCAAGTTATAAATGAAAGAGGAACAGATTATGAAAAATGGAACTTACGAACGCATCTTAGCTCCGATTGATGGATCAGACATTTCTGAACAGGTTGCTAATAAGGCCGCTTCCATTGCGCACCGCGATTCAGCACATCTGGACTTACTCTACGTAATTGATACTAATTCTATGTCTGGTGTTGCTGCAATTTCCGTAACGGGTGATGTCGTCTACCACTTGGTTCAAGATTCACAAACTCGGCTTGAAGGTTATCGTGATCAAGTCCTTGAATTATTCCCTGATTTAGATATTGATATTCACATGCGTTTTGGTTCACCAAAAAAGGTAATTGCAACTGAATTCCCTCAAGATCATGACAACGATTTAACAGTGATTGGAAAATCAGGACTAAGCCGGCTTGAACGTTTAATTGTCGGCTCAGTCGCTTCCTTTGTGGTTCAAAATTCAAAGACAGATGTTATGATTGTGCAAAATTAAAGCTTATTCCACTAATCTTTATCAATAAATAAAAGAAGACCTTCTCAAGAGAAGACCTTCTTTTTTAATTTCCTTTAATACAGCTTACTCATTTGTGGCCGCTGATTGAATAACTTGAATCCCATTAATCTTAACTGGATCCTTAGGCTTTGAACTTTCGCCACTCTGATTGGTTGTTACATCGGCGTTTGCAATCTGATCAACGATTTCCATCCCGGCTGTCACTTGTCCGAAAACAGTATAGTTACCATCTAAATTTGGATTTCCACCTTTTTTGTATGCTTCAACAATCTTATCAGGATAACTAGAAGCATCTAATTCAGATGTCATATCTTGTCCATTTTGATTAATAAAAAATTGAGAACCATTCGTATCAGGTCCTGCATTAGCCATCGACAGGGCCCCCCGTAAATTATACAAACTATATGAAATTTCGTTTTTAAAACCGTTTCCAGAATCGATTTTATGATTTTGATGCATACCAGACGCCCAAATCGACTTACCGCCTGCTCCTAAATCATCAGCGTTAGGATCCTCGGCTGATTTTGGATCGCCCCCTTGAATCATGAAATCCTTTAAGACCCGGTGGAAACTTGTATTATTATAATACCCTTCTTGCGCATGCGTGATAAAGTTTTCAACCGCTAATGGCGCATACTTCGGGAATAATTTAATATCAATATCACCCACCGTCGTTTGCATTTTAACGACCGCCTCATCTACCGTCACATCTTCTGATAGCTGAGGTAATGGTTCTTGATTCAGCTTATCTTTACTTTCCGTTTGCCGCTTTGAACTTTGTGCACTCGATTGCTGTTCAGTGCTAGCTTGATTGGCGTTGTTTGCTTGCTTATTTTGCATCAAACTCCACCCCACTAATATTACGATAACAATTGCACCGATGACCCCTGCTATGATACTCCAACGTTTTGATTTATTCATGCACTTTTTGCTCCTTATCTATTTAAAGATTTTTGTATTTTGCCAACCTACGAGCTTTATCCCGCTAACATCCCTAAAATAACGGTCAATGCAAATAAAATTAAAAATGTCATTTCCATAATTACCAACCGCTTTCTTTTTTTCATTACTTCGTCCCCCTACCGATGATTATTCATCTTAAACTCTAAATATAAATCATTATACGTGGTCGTCCAGTCTAATCCCAAATCTTGATAAACCGTCAACTTTTTCAATGTCTGTTGACTCGGATAAAAATCCGGGTTGTTTTTAACCACTGCGGGCAAAAGTTGCTTAGCTCCTACATTCGGGGTTGAGTACCCCGTATACTCGGCATTTTTAGCCGCATGTGTCGGATCAGCCAGAAAATTTATAAAAGCATAGGCTGCTTTCTTATTACGAACGGTCTTTGGAATTACCATATTATCAAACCACATATTCCCGCGTCCTTGGGGTAAAACATAATGCAAGTGCGAATTTTGCGCTAACATTTGTTGCGCATCCCCTGAGAAATCTACCGCAATTTTAGCCTCATTTTGCACCATATACATTTTAATTTCATCGCCGACAATCGCTTTGACATTCGGCATGAGCGCATCTAAGCGTCCCTTAGCCGCTAAGAGTTCACTCATATTAGTACTATTAATATCATCATCATTGGATGCCAAGCCAACGCCCATCACATCCCGGGCTGAATCGTAAAGCATCACTGATTGATTCCACTTAGGATTCCATAAATCATTCCACGTTTTTAATTCATCAGCTGCAACATCCTGATCATTATAGACAATCCCAAGCGTCCCCCAAAAATAAGGTAAAGAATACCGGTTGCCCGGATCAAACGGTTGATTCATTAACTCAGGGTCATACTCCTGTAAATCTTTGAGTTCATGATAATCTAAGGGCTCCAATAAATTAGCAGCCCGCATTTTTTGAATCATATAATCAGAAGGAATTGCTAAATCATACCGTGTTCCCCCTTGTTCGATTTTAGTAAACATCGCTTCATTCGAATCAAATGTCTCATAATCAACATGATATCCGGTTTTTTGCTCAAACTCGTGAATTAAAGTAGGATCAATATAATCACCCCAATTAAAAATGGTCAAAGTTTGGTCTTGATTTTTAGTCATTCGGGCCGCAGATTTTTGTTGACTGGATTGCCAATCCAAGCCTACTTTCACCCCAAATAACAAACCAACCACCGCTAATATAACCCCCATAAACCAAAAGATTCTTTTCACTGCACTCCTCCCCCTAACTGTTGATTGACAGTTGCGCGTTTATGCTTGCCAGAACCCTTTTGTTTATGATTGGCGATGAAATAATAAATAATCACCAGCACCAATGATACCAAAAACATTAACGCTGATAAGGCATTAATTGACAAGTCAATTCCTTGCCGCGCCCGAGCATAGATTTCAACTGACAACGTGGTAAAACCATTCCCCGTCACGAAAAATGTTACCGCAAAATCATCCAATGAATATGTAATTGTCATGAAAAAGCCCGCCATAATCCCCGTCCATATATATGGCAAAATCACGTAACTTAATACCTGATAAGGACGCGCACCTAAATCTTGCGCAGCCCGAATTAAAGCGGAATCCATCTCATTTAATTTTGGTAATACCAAGAGCACAACAATTGGAATGGAAAAAGCAATATGGGCAATCAAAACTGATCCAAAGCCAAGCGCTAACCCAGCCATTGTAAAGAGAATCAGAAATGAAGCGCCAATAATAACATCCGGCGAGACCATTAATATATTATTTAAGCCTAAAAAAACATTTTGTAAATTCCGTCGTTTTAACAAATATATCCCCAAGGCGCCAAAGGTTCCCACAAGGGTTGCCACTAGTGATGAAAGAAGCGCAATAATAAATGTATTTAACAAGATTCCCATTAGCCGCGTGTCGGCAAACATCGTCGCAAAATGGCGCAATGAAAAGCCGGTAAAGCTAGTCATATAGTCGCCCCGATTAAAGGCAAATAAAATTAGGTAAAAGATGGGTAAATACATCAAAAGAAAGACCACAATCAAATAAAATTTCATCAAAAGACTTTGTTTTTTCATTACCGCTTCCCCCGTTTCTTGCGGTCACGCGTGACATACATAGTAATCCCCATCGCCACTACTAAAATAATCCCAATTGTTGAACCCATACCCCAATTTTGCGTGATAAGAAAGTGCTCTTCAATCGCTGTTCCCAAGGTAATGACACGATTCCCACCGATCAAACGTGTCAACATAAAGAGCGAGAGTGTCGGAATAAAGACCGCTTGTACGCCAGCCCGGACCCCACCTAAGGTTAACGGAAAAATAACTCTTCTTAAGGTTTGCCAAGGTGTTGCTCCTAAGTCACGCGCCGCATTAGGCAGACTGGGATTTACTTCCACAAGGCTATTAAAAATCGGTAAAATCATAAATGGTAATTCAATATAAGAGGCCACCAAAATAAAACTAGTATCCGTAAACAATAATTGTTGCGGCCCAATTCCAATAAAACCTAAAAACTGATTCACAGTTCCAGTCTGCGAAAGAAGTCCAATAAACGCATATGCTTTTAGTAATAAATTCACCCAAGTCGGTAGAATCACTAACAACAGCCAAAATTGGCTATTCTTAACCCGACTAAGTCCATACGCCATCGGATAACTAATGCTTAACGTAATCACAGTGACCAAGAAGGCATAAAAAATCGAATTAAAGGTCATCTTTAAATACGTACCTGACCGAAAAAAATTCGCATAGTTGGCCAGCGTCCATTGCTGATGAATATCTTGAAGAGATTGAATCAACATCAGTAATAATGGCAAAATCACAAACAAAACAATCCAAAGGACATAGGGAACCATGTATGGAATCGATTGTTTACTCTTCATCATAGGCCTCCAAACGTGCATCAAAGTCCTCTTCTGTTTCATTTAAACGCATAATATGAATATCTTCCGGATCAAAAGTTACCCCGACCCGACTACCTTCTTCAACCCCATTCGTGGACTGAATTTGCCACTCATGATGATCCATGTCTGAGGCCGTGATTTCAAAATAATCTCCCCGAAAAGAAACGGTATCAATACGGACCGTAACAGCGCCCGCTTCGACGGACACAATATCAACATCCTCTGGCCGAATGACCACTTCAACCGGCTCATTTGGACGCATCCCCCCGTCTACGTTTTTAAAATCTTGCCCATTAAAATGTACTAAGTTATCTGCCACCATTGTGCCAGGAATGATATTGGCCTCACCAATAAAATCAGCCACAAAATGATTAATTGGTTCATCATAAATATCAATGGGGTCACCATTTTGGACAACTTCACCATCATTAATGACAAAAATCCAATCTGACATGGCTAGCGCTTCCTCTTGATCATGCGTTACAAAGATAAAGGTAATCCCCAAACGTTGCTGAATCGCTCGTAATTCATATTGCATTTCCTTACGCAACTTATAATCTAACGCCGATAACGGCTCATCCAATAACAAAACCTTGGGATCATTTGCTAATGCTCGCGCAATGGCAACTCGCTGCTGTTGACCACCTGACAATTCATCAATTTCACGCTCTTCAAAGCCTTTTAATTTAACGAGTTCTAACATTTCGGTTACTTTAGTTTTAATTTGCGCCGGTGCTACTCCGCGCAAAGTCATCCCAAAGGCCACATTCTCATAAACATTCATGCTGGGAAACAAAGCATAATTTTGAAAAACGGTATTAACTTGTCGCTTTTCTGCGGGTACATCGTTAATCCGTTTCCCATCAAATAAAATATCACCACTACTAGCATCCAAAAAGCCAGAAATCAGTCTCAAAATGGTTGTCTTCCCCGATCCAGAAGGTCCTAACAAGGTATAAAATTTCCCAGCATCAATTTCTAAATCGACTCCGTTTAAAACTACGTGGTCGTCATATTTTTTGACAACATTTCTAAATTCAATTATTGGTTGCGTCACATCAAGTCCCACCTTTCATTACTCATTAGCATTATACTATGTTTAAACCCACCCTCGCCAGAACAAAAGCAAGTTCTTGTCCATTCTTCCTGTTAAAATAACGAATCATCCCTGCCTCTTCCCCGCTAAGCGCAAAAAAGATTATCAATAAATTACTGATAATCTTTTAACTTACAATATCTACTGAAATTTTTTAAATCAACCTTGACTAACCACTAAATTAGCGCGATTGTCGTCAATAAACCCCATTAATCAAACCACACGCATTTAACATTTTACCCAACACGCTGACATCCGCCAACATTGCTGATGAGTTGGGATGCTTGGTATTCGTAGCTGATAACTGATTTTGCGCATGCGCTTGGTCAGCAATAAAATTCATGTTAATCGCTTATGGAGTTAATTTTTTCGACACGAAGGCATTAACTGGATAAGTCAGTGGACTACCGATCAAGCGAATTAACCTCACTCAATTAAATTTTTTCATCTACCATTTACTTTCAATACATTTTAAATTTATTGTTTTTAGCATATAAAAGTTATCATGCAATGAATACATAATTAAAACGCTTGTTTAATCCCGACTTATGGCGCATATGCCCCCGTAATTTATGTTAAACGCAATCAATTTGCTACATTTACACAATAAAAAAAGTCTATCTTAGAAAATCACCTAAGGTAGACTTTAATTTAACTAATTAATTAGTCTTCATCACTGTTTCCACGACCATACTTCTTAACGATCTCTTCTTGAACGCCCTTAGGTACAGCTTCGTAGTGATCAAAGACCATCTGGAATGTTCCACGTCCTTGTGTTGATGAACGCAAAGTTGTAGCATATCCAAACATCTCTGACAATGGTACGTTACCATGAACTGTGACTGAATTTCCACGTTGTTCTTGTCCTTCGATCACTCCACGACGAGCAGAAATATGACCCATAACATCACCCAAGTTATCCTCAGGCACAACGATATCAACCTTCATAATTGGTTCCAAAATTACAGCACCAGCTGTCTTAGCTGCTTCACGCAAAGCCAATGATGCAGCAACCTTAAAGGCCGCTTCTGATGAGTCGACATCGTGATATGATCCATCATACAACTTAGCCTTCAAATCAACCAATGGGAAACCAGCTAATGGTCCATTATTTAATGCATCACGCAATCCAGATTCAACTGAAGGGATGTATTCACGAGGAACAACTCCACCAACGATGGCATCCTCAAATTCGAATCCAGCCCCTTCTTCATTTGGACTAAATTCAATCCAAACGTCTCCATACTGTCCTTTACCACCTGATTGACGCTTGAAGTATCCACGTGCTTGCACAGTCTTAGTAAAGGCTTCACGGTAAGCAACTTGTGGGGCTCCAACAGTAGCATCAACGTTAAATTCACGACGCAAACGGTCAACGTAGATATCCAAATGCAATTCACCCATACCAGAAATCAAAGTGTCACCAGTTTCAGGGTTCGTCTCGGCACGGAATGAAGGATCTTCTTCAGTCAACTTTTGCAAACCTTCAGCCATCTTAGTTTGGTCAGCCTTAGTCTTAGGTTCGATGGCCAATTGAATAACGGGGTCTGGGAACTCCATTGATTCCAAAATCAATGGACGCTCCATAGATGTCAAAGAATCTCCAGTAGTCGTATCCTTCAAACCAATCGCAGCAGCAATATCTCCTGAGAAGACTTCAGAGATTTCAGTCCGATCAGTCGCGTGCATTTGAAGCAAACGTCCAACACGTTCACGCTTTCCCTTTGAAGTGTTTTGCACGTATGAACCTGATTCCAAAGTTCCAGTGTAAACACGCAAGAATGTCAAACGTCCAACATAAGGGTCAGTCATAACTTTAAAGGCCAAAGAAGCGAACGGATCTTCGTCGTTAGCCACCAAATCGACTTCTTCATCTGTATCAGGATTAGTTGCAACATAAGGCTTAACATCCAATGGTGATGGCAAGTAGTCAACTACGGCATCCAAGACCATTTGGACTCCCTTGTCCTTATAAGCTGATCCAGCCAAAACTGGGTAGAATTGCAAAGACAAAACGGCCCGACGAATAGCTGCCTTCAATTCGTCTTGAGCAATCTCGTCACCGTTTAAGTACTTTTCCATGATATCGTCATCAACATCTGCGATGGCTTCAACCAATTCATTGTACTTTTCTTCAGCTAATTCTTTGTAATCATCAGGAATCTCGCGAGGTTCCCACTTTTCTCCCAATTCATCAACTGGGTACATAGCTTCCATGGTAATCAAGTCGATGATTCCTTCGAAATCATCTTCAACCCCGATTGGCCATTGAATAGCCTTAGCATTAGCATCCAAACGTGTTTTCATTGAGGCAACTGACATTTGGAAATCAGCTCCCAACTTGTCCATCTTGTTAACGAACACAATACGTGGAACTTGATAAGTTTCAGCTTGACGCCAAACAGTTTCTGTTTGAGGTTCAACTCCAGCTGCTCCGTCCAAAACGGCAACCGCTCCGTCCAAAACACGCAATGAGCGTTCAACTTCAATAGTGAAGTCAACGTGACCAGGGGTGTCAATAATATTTACTCGGTAAGGGGTGGCCGCAAATTGGTCATGGAAACCATGCCAAACGGCCGTTGTAGCGGCTGATTGGATCGTGATTCCACGTTCCTTTTCTTGTTCCATAAAGTCCATTTGTGAAGCTCCATCGTGAGTTTCACCAATCTTGTGGATCTTTCCTGTGTAGTACAAAATACGCTCAGTAGTCGTTGTCTTACCGGCGTCAATGTGAGCCATAATCCCGATATTACGGGTCCGACTCAATGGGTATTCACGCGTGTTAGCCATTGTGAAAAATCTCCTGTTATTTAATTCAGCATTCTAGCTGCTTATGTTAAAGTATACCCTAAAAACAGGAAAGAAACCACCCAAAAAGGCAATTACCAACCCGTTATGCCCGTATTTTCTCAAAATATAACTAGTCCAAAGACTAGTTGGCATAAATTAGTGTTACTTAAGTTTTAACTCTTTTAGTTTAGCATAGTCTTTTTAATCACGCCAACTAAAAGCCTACAAAAAAGACGTTGAACTGAATCCAACGCCCTTTTCACCGTTGATAAAAGATTACCAACGATAGTGTGCAAAGGCACGATTGGCTTCAGCCATCTTGTGTGTGTCTTCGCGCTTCTTAACAGATGCACCAGTATTCTTAGCGGCATCCATAATTTCCTTAGCTAAACGCTCGTCCATTGTGTGTTCTCCACGCAAACGTGCGTATGAGACCAACCAACGAAGTCCAAGCGTTACACGACGCTCAGGACGAACTTCAACTGGAACTTGGTAGTTAGATCCACCGACACGACGTGCACGGACTTCCAAAACAGGCATGATGTTATTCATAGCCTCTTCGAAAACTGACAATGGTTCTTCACCGGTTTCTTCTTTAATACGATCAAAGGCATCGTACAAAATTGTTGAAGCAGTTCCCCGCTTACCGTCAAGCATCAAACGGTTAATCAACCGTGATACCAACTTTGAGTTGTAAATTGGATCAGGCAGAACTTCAGCCTGCTTCGTATAACTTTTACGTGGCATATCTAATGTCCTCCCTTAATTATTTCTTCTTAGGGCGCTTTGCACCGTATTTAGAACGTGATTGCATCCGTCCGTCAACACCGGCAGTATCCAAAGCTCCACGAATGATGTGGTAACGAACTCCAGGTAAGTCCTTAACACGACCTCCACGGATCAAGACAACAGAGTGTTCTTGAAGGTTGTGACCGATTCCAGGAATATACGCCGTAACTTCGATCAAGTTTGACAAACGTACACGAGCGTACTTACGCAAAGCTGAGTTAGGCTTCTTAGGGGTCATCGTTCCCACACGAGTCGCAACTCCACGTTTTTGAGGAGCTGGAGCAAGAATGGTTTTCTTTGATTGTGAGTTATAACCGAAGTTCAAAGCTGGTGAGTTTGACTTCGTGCTCTTTGACTTACGAGGCTTACGAACCAATTGATTAATTGTAGGCATGTCTAAAGAGGCTCCTTTCGATTCATTATTTATTAGTCCACAATACCGGGTGTTTCCTTATATATAGGAAAAATTCGGATTGCTATTTATTGGTACTACGCACAGTTAGTTCAGCACGTCGCGCAAAACTAACGCGGACACCTCCCTGCTTGAAGCACAATTAATATAATAACTTTTATTTCAAATAATGTCAAATGTTTTTTTGAAAAAAGTTAATTATAGCGCGATTCCTTTCGCAAACAGTTCCGGGCGTATCTTTTTTAAATGTTGTTTTCTGCATACCCGGTTTTTTATTCAGTAGGAGGCGTTAATATGATCTATTTGCTCATAGTCACTTTGATTTTTCTCAGTTGGCAAGACTTAAAATTACAAAAGATTCAAAGCCAACTGTTATTCCCCTTCATTTGGGTATCTGCACTCGAGTGGCACAATTGTTATTTATGGATAAAACTAGGCATTTACATTATTTTCCTCTATTACAACCATGCTGAAAATAAATTAGGTAATGGTGATATTGACCTAATTTTTATCGTTAGCCTCTTATTGGCGGCATGGCAATGGTTAATTTGGTTAACACTGAGTTGTTTTTTGGCCCTATTTCAGTACCAAATATTTTCAAAAACGACGATTCCCTTTGTCCCCGCCTTAACCATCAGCCTTATGCTCAGTGTTTTATATTTTTAAGCAAATAAAAAAACGTTGGCCGCCTAAGGCGTTCAACGATTTTTATTAAATACTTAAATTAAACAAGTTCCAACAGATCAGCCTTCTTAGCTGATGAGTTATAATCTACACCCTTAGCATCAAGATATGCCTTGATTTCAGCAACGGTGTTCTTGTCTGAAGGCTTTGCTGAATCAGCATTAGCTTCTTCCTTAGCGGCCTTAACGTTAATCTTAATTTCCTTTTCGTTAGTAGCAGGTGTAACGACGTGGAAATCTTGGTTATTGTCGGCCAAAGCCTTCTTAGCTGCATCTGCCAAAGCAGAGAAAGCAGCAGCGTCAGAAATAGCCAAGTCAGCTAACATCTTACGATTTAACTTTGATCCCATCAAGTTCAAACCGTTCATGAAGCGTGAGTATGACAATCCGTTCATCCGGGCAGCGGCATTGATACGAGTGATCCACAACTTACGGAAGTTCCGCTTGTTTTGCTTACGATCACGGAAGGCATAAACCCACCCCTTCCAAACTTGTTGCTTAGCAACCTTATAATTGATATGACGTTGTCCACGGTAACCCTTGGCCAACTTAATCATTTTCTTACGACGCGCACGTGTAACTGTTCCACCTTTAACTCGCATGGTTTAATCCTCCAATATCTTTCTACAATTCGATGAACCCTAAATACAATCTAATCTAAATTAGACACGGCTCAATAGGTTCTTATAAGTCTTCAAAGTAGTGTGGTCCATCATTGAAGTTCCACGCAATTGACGGCGTTGCTTCTTAGTCTTACCGTGGAAACGGTGTGAAGTGTACGCACTCCCTGACTTCAAACCACCATTAGCAGTTTTCTTGAAACGCTTAGCTGAAGCGCGGTGAGTCTTAAATTTAGGCATTAGTCCATCCTCCAAAATTATAATCTATAATTACTTAGCGTCCTTAGGGGCCAGCACCATAAACATGCTACGTCCCTCCATCTTTGCGCGTGATTCAACCTTTGTAACATCGGCCAATTCTTCGGCAAAACGATTCATAACTTCACGTCCAATTTCCTTGTGCGTAATTGCGCGCCCACGGAAACGAATTGAAACTTTAACTTTATTCCCTTTACTCAAAAACTTCATTGCGTTATTTTTCTTGGTGTTAAAATCACCTGAATCAATAGTAGGACTTAAACGAATTTCCTTAACAGTGACGGTCTTTTGATTTTTACGTTGCTCACGGACTTTCTTTTGGCTGTCAAATTTGAACTTACCATAATCCATGATTTTAGCAACGGGTGGCTTGGC
The DNA here is from genome assembly GCF_001438705.1 of Weissella kandleri. Classification (GTDB taxonomy): domain Bacteria; phylum Bacillota; class Bacilli; order Lactobacillales; family Lactobacillaceae; genus Weissella; species Weissella kandleri. Next base: position 248,992 of record NZ_JQBP01000002.1, on the reverse strand, counting down.
GTTGGCTTGAACTAGCACTAAGTCTAATTCAGCATCGTCAGCAATCTTTTGCGCATCGGCCTTGGGCATAACTCCTTGATCACCGTCATCAGTAATCAAACGAACTTCCCGAGCCCGAATATGCTCATTAACCAAATCGTTCTTCTGTTGCGGTTGACGTACATTAGCTGCTATGGTACTTACCTCCTAATTTTTCTCCAGACAAAGTAAAAGCGAGCTATTGTAAAGCATACAATAACCCGCCATCCATTTATCTCTTCAACGAAATCGATGAACCCGGCAAATTTAACTTTACCAAGGTGGACGGCGGGCGCCATCACTTTGTTCTCTAACAATATTCAATGTTACTCTCTCGCTCTTAGAAAGTCAATACTTTTGATAAAACACCATTAATAAATTTACTTGATGATTCATCTGTAAAATCACTCGCTAAATTCAAGGCTTCATTAACAGCAACTTTCGCTGGTGTATCACCTTTTTGCGCTTCATAAATCGCAATTCGCATAATTTCTAAGTCTACTAAGTTCAAACGCTCCAACGTCCAACCTTCTACCAAATACCGTGAAATTTGTAAATCAGCATCATCTTGATAGTCCTGAACATTGTGCACTAATTCAACGATCTCTTCTGGTACTTCAACTTCACGTTCCACTTCAGGATCGCCAGTTAAAACTTGTTCAATCATTGGTTCCACTTCGGCATCTGGATTGACTGCTAGTCCAAAGAGCGTTTGGAAAGTAACTTGCCGAATTGCATGGCGGGTTAACATCGTCATTACTTACCCACCTCGTCAACATCATCTTCACCAAATAAGTTATTTGGATCGATATCTAATTCTGTTTTTTCTGATAAGATGCCAATCACATGGACGTCAACACTTTTAACGTTCAAGTTCATCATCGCATGAATTTGTGACTTCACCTGTTCTTGAATCGCGTGTGCTACCTTAGGAACAACTACGCCATAATTCACGTCAACGTAGACATCAATGCTAAGGTTGCCTTCAGCATCTTGCTTCGTTAAGATTCCCTTACTATGTTGATCTTTATAACCGAGCACCTCTTTAGCGCGCTCGCCAAAGGTTCCACGTAAACGTGCGACTCCCTCAACTTCCTTAGTCGCTAACCCTGCGATAATATCAATTACGCGCAGGTTCACTCGGGTTGATCCGGCTGCATCATCTTGGGTTAATAAAATTGTCTCTTCAATTGCCATTTATTTAATCCTCCTAGGTTCGAAAGCTTTCTTCTTCATACCTATTATTAAGAGATTTACATTTCCTAATACAGATATTCCATCGATTTTAAAGATGAAATAATATAATTGAAGCGCCTACCAGGACTGTCATTTGGTAGACGCTACACAAATGGACAAACTCAGCGGTTTTTAGGCACGTGAAGAGTATGATCCACCATTATCTGTATTTACAATCAACTTATCCCCAGCATTGATGAAATCAGGCACAGTAATTACTAAACCAGTTTCCATAGTAGCAGGCTTTCCACCACCGTTAGCTGTTGCTCCCTTAATTCCAGGTTGCGTTTCAGTAACTGTCAATTCCACCGTCTTAGGAACCTCAACTCCCAAAAGTTCACTATCATAATAAGTAACCTTAACATCGGCTCCTTCTAGTAAGAACTTCATCTCATCTTCAATCCGATCAACAGGAATTGCGATTTGATCATAAGTTTCCATGTTCATGAAGACCCGGTTATCTCCATCGGCATATGAATATTGCATTGCCATCGTTTCGATATTGGCCGTTTCGAATTTGTCTCCTGGACGGAAAGTTACTTCGTTTACAGCACCCGTACGTAAATTCTTCAACTTTGAACGCACAAAGGCAGCCCCTTTACCAGGCTTAACGTGTTGGAATTCCAACACACGCCAAATTGAATTTGAGTATTCAATAGTCAAACCCGTTTTTAAATCATTCATTCCAATGGCCATGATTAAATCTCCTAAAATATTAACTTTTATCTACTCTATATTAACAGAAAACCGACATAAATACCATTTTTTAGCCAAATTAATTCAAATCGTGCGAAAAGATTCCCACCATCTTGTAAAGGCATCAACTTATTTATACCTTTTCTCCAACTGGCTCATCTTCCATCCTAATCCAATCCCTAGGCTAAAGAGCAACAAACACAGCACCATTTCTAACACTGAAGTATGGTTATAATTGGCCACCGGCGGAATCAAAATTAAAATAATTGAGGCACCCACAATCCCAATGATAATGTGATATACCACACTATAAGCCTGCTCTAAAATTTTAACCATAACTTTAGACATCAATAATAAAGTCACGAGCCCTCCAACTGCAATCGGCAGTAGCACAGTCCAATTTAAACTTTTAAACCCAGTTAACATTGGACCAAATAGGCCAAGATACAATAACACATTGGACGGACTGAGTCCCGGCCAAATCACTCCTAAAGCCAAGAGACTTCCGGCCAATAACCAACTCCATCCATTAATAGGCATTGGGCCCGTTAATGCTGCTAAATGGAACAGACCCAAGCCGCCAATTAAAGCTGCCGCAAACATCCAGATGTCGTCACTCATTTTACGGCCTTGCTGCCCAGCCGTTTGATATAAGTTCGGCAATGTTCCAACCATTGCCCCCGCAAACGACCATAAAACTAAGAGCCGATAATGATTTAACAGGTATTCCAACGGGGCGCTTAGCAAAGCTAAACCTAGTAAACCGCCAATTCCAACTGGTAAAAAGTACAAAAAATCTTGCCGCCATCGGGTCCGCACATGCGCCATAAAATTTAACATGCGCTCATAAATTCCCAAAATGGCAGCTAAGACGCCCCCTGAAACGCCTGGTAAGATAAACCCTAAGGCGATCACCATCCCCTTTAAAACGCGTACCAACCACCTTTGCATTGTGTCTGTTTTCGCCATCTCCCATCCCCATTTCACCCTTTTGCTTCATTTTATCAAATACTCCATAAACATAACTTTAAAAAGATTTAAAGGGCACCAACTCAATTCAATAAAAAAGGCGTCAGCTATTGCTGATACCTTGATTATCGTTAAATTTTACAAACGAGCGCGTAACTCTTCAGTTAAACTCTCATAACCAGGTTTGCCTAGTAAACCAAACATGTTCTTTTTATATGCTTCAACTCCTGGTTGGTTAAATGGATTAATTCCATTTAGATACCCTGAAATTCCAACCGCAATCTCAAAGAAGTAAATCATGTAGCCAAGGTGATAAGCATCTTGCTTTTCAATCTCAACAACCATGTTAGGAACACCGCCATCAACGTGCGCGAGCAAAGTTCCATCTGATGCCATGCGGTTAACATAGCTCATCGTTTCACCTTGCAAATATCCTAATCCATCATCAGCATCCATTGTTGGAATCGTGACGTCCGTAACAGGTTCAGTCACACGCACCAAAGTTTCAAACAAATTTCGGCGTCCTTCTTGAATGTATTGACCAAATGAATGCAAATCAGTTGAGAAGTTTCCAGTAGCTGGGAAAATTCCCTTCCCATCTTTACCTTCAGATTCTCCTTGTAATTGCTTCCACCATTCTCCGAATTGAACCAAAGTTGGTTCATAATTAACCAACAATTCAGTGGTGTACCCCTTCCGATACAAGATATTACGGTAAGCTGCATATTGATATGCTTCATTCTTCATTAAATCAGCATCGGCGTAATCAGCTTGGGCTTGTGCAGCTCCAGCCATCAATTGTTCAATGTCACCACCAGCTGCTGCAATTGGCAACAAACCAACGGCTGTCAAAACAGAGAAACGGCCACCAACACCATCAGGCACTACAAACTCTTCATAACCCTCTTCATCAGCTAAAGTCTTCAAAGCCCCACGCTTGGAATCAGTTGTCGCATAAATACGTTCTTTAGCGGCTTCAACCCCATATTTCTTCTCCAACATTTGTTTAAAGACCCGAAAAGCAATCGCTGGTTCAGTTGTCGTTCCTGATTTTGAAATAACGTTCACAGAAAAATCCCGATCCCCAATTAACTTAATAATGGAGTTCAAATACTGCCCTGAAATATTATTTCCAGCAAAGATAATTTGAGGCGCTGTCCGGTCAGCATCTGAATAAGCTGAATTAAAGTAATCATTTAAAAAGTCAACCGCAGCTCGGGCTCCCAAATATGAACCACCAATTCCAATAACAACTAAAACCTTTGAATCACTGGCAATTTTCTTAGCAGCGGCTTGAATACGTGCAAATTCATCATGATCATATTCAGTTGGCAATTTTATCCAGTCGGTATAATCAGAACCAGCCCCCGTTCCCTCACGCAATAATGAGTCCGCCATGTTAACCATGGGCTGCATCATTTCTAGCTCGCCCTCATTCACAAATGAAGATAATTTACTTGTATCAAAAGATAAAGTTGTCATGTTTAAATACTCCTATTTCTTATCACTAAATATTTTTAAACGCATACGTGTTGACATACGTCTGTGTTTGGTTGGCCGGTAAAATAATATCGCCTAGCTCCGGATGGTGAATTGAATCTGATAACGTTTGTGCTTCCAAAGCAATTCCATTATACGGATGTTCAGCCAAAAAAGCCTCCTGATCTGCATAATTATCTACCTCTGGATTCGTAATAAAGCATACCACAGCATTCCGGTCCGTGCTAATTTCAACCGAGCGTTGTGAAACCGGATCAGTTAAGATCACATCTGGCTTTGAGTCTCCATTTAAAGCAAACACATCATCAAATTTTTTATCAAAAGCATTCGCAGGCAACTTTTCTAAAGCCACACCCATTAATTGAGGTTCACGGAAATCATAAGCCGTCCCTGCGACTGGTAATAAGTTACCTGTTGGGACTTTATCAGCACGCAATTCCATGTAACGATCAGCTTTAATCTGTAACTGCATTTTACGTGCATCCGTGCCCACACCACCAAGATTGAAATAAACATGGGCGGTTGGATTATACAAAGTTGTTGCGGTCGATTCAGCTGTAAATTGAATCTTAACCTCATCATTTTCCGTCAAGGTATACGTGACAGTTGCCTGCATATCACCAGGAAAATGGTCTTCAGCTGAAGTCATTTTAGTTCCAAAAGTCACCCGATTCATAGCTTCATCAATTGCTTCAATCGTCCAATTTCGGTGTGAAAAGTTTTGTTCACCACCATGCAACAAATTACCATCTTCATTAGCTGGAATAACCACTTCTTGACCATCTAATTCAAAGCGGGCGCCATCAATGCGTCCAGCTGTCCGTCCCACAATATTACCAATGTAGTAATTGTTATCAAGATACTCAGCTGCTGTTTGAAAGCCTAATGTTAAATCAACACCAGCTGCTGTTTGAAATGATTGCCAAGAAGCACCCCAGGTCACTAACCCTAGCTTATGCCCATGATTATTCTCAATAGTTACTTTTTGCACTTCCACATTATCTTGTACCATCCCGAGACTAGCCACATTAATCGTCATTTGCCTAACCATCCTTTATTCTTAGTCACAGTTATATTTTATCACGATTAAGCGCTTTCAAGCACAGTTATTATTATACCAATTTTTAGACCAATTTTTCAACCCATGTTTTGCGTTTCGTCATATTTATACCCAACCCCCCAGACTGTCGCGATACAAGGGAACGGAATCTTTTTCCGTAAATTTTTAATATGCGTGTCAATCGTCCGATCATCGGCAAAATACTTATACTGCCAAATTTCACGCATCAATTCTTCCCTCGTAAAAACCCGTCCAGGCGCTTGCACTAAATATGAAATCAGTTCAAATTCTTTAGGACGCAACGCAACTACTATTTCGCGATCCACAACAATATTGAATTCATCCGGATTTAAACAAATACGTCCATTTTTTTGCGGTTGTAGTGAGCGCAACGTTGGATAATCATCTGGGGCTTGGATAGTTGGGACGAGCATTTGTTCACATTTTTGAATCAAATCTTGCAAGCTAATCTCTGGGGCTAAAATTAAATCGGGTGGAAACTTGGTCCAGTGAATTAACACTGCCGGATCAATTTGACGAGCTAAAACAATAATTTTCAAGTGCCGATTAGTGCGTTTTAACTGCAACATCTGAGCCAAATCGTGATCAGTTGGTTGATCTAAGAGCAGAATTTCCCACTCGCTGGGCCAGCGTTTCAAAAAGCGCTCTGCTAATTGATAATCTTGTAAAACATCGATAAATCCAGAATCACGTTGAAAAGTTAAATGTAATAGTTTTTTTAACTTTTGATTATCAGTCATCAACATCATCTTCATGTATTTGTCCCCCATAATTCTCTTAGCAATAATATACTGTAAAACAAATGAGAATTAAAGAGATATTTTTAATTTATTTTTAATTAAAAATTGACAAATCAAAAAAGCGCCTGGGATTTCCCAAACGCCATTGTTTATTTTAAGTTTAAAAATTAAAAGAATGTTCCGCCGGTTTGGTCTCAGCTAAGATTTTACCGGCATGAATTGAATACAAAATCTCCGCATGGGTATTTAACGCATCATAAAAGTTCTTGGCGTCCAAAATCAAAAACGAAGCAGGTTTACCAACCTCAATTCCATAATGATCTTCAACTTGCATCACCCTTGCCCCATGCGTTGTCACAAATTGATAAGATTGCATAATTTCTGTATAACCCATCATCTGTGTGGCATGTAATCCAAGATGTAAGACTTCCAGCATGTCGCCGTTTCCCATTGGATACCACGGATCTTTAATATCATCTTCACCAAAGGCCACATTGATACCATTTTGATGTAATTCTTTCACCCGAGTCAGCCCCCGGCGCTTGGGATACGTATCAAAACGACCACCAAGATACATGTTAATTAATGGATTTGCGATGAAATTTAAATCGGCCATCTTCAACAATCGCATTAATTTATACGTATAGGCGTCGTTATACGAACCCATGGCTGTCGTATGCGAAGCCGTCACTTGCTCCTTCATCCCCGTCTCTAAGGCTAAAGTAGCTAAAGTCTCTAAACTCCGCGAAGAGGGGTCATCAATTTCATCGGTATGCGCATCAATTAAGAGGTGATATTGCTGCGCCAAATCAAAGACAAATTGTAACGATTCAATCCCATATTCACGCGTAAATTCGAAATGCGGAATTGCTCCCAGCGCATCGACCCCTAAATGTGCCGCCTTTTCCATTAACTCCCGACCATGTGGAAACGATAAAATTCCTTCTTGCGGAAAGGCCACCAATTGCAGTTCCATCCAAGGCTTAACTTCTTCACGCACTTCAATTAAGGCTTTGAGAGCGGTTAAATCTGGATCGGTTACATCGACATGTGATCGCACAAACTGCAGTCCATGTTCCGCTTGGATACGCAAAGTTTTGATTGCTCGTCGTTTAACATCCATGTGCGTTAATTGCTTTTTACGCTCAGACCAAATCCGAATGCCATCAAATAATGTTCCTGATTCATTCCATTCCGGTTCACCCGCAGTTTGCGTGGAATCCAAGTGAACATGCGGATCAACGAATGGTGGAATCACAACCTTATTCGTTGCATCAATCACTTGTTCCTGCGCTAAGGGCGTTAAATGGGGCTCAATCGCTTGAATTAATCCATTTTCAACCCGAATATCTGTTAACTTCGAATTATTTTCAATACTAACTTGTTTGATTAACATAAAGAGGCCTCCGCAATCATAGGTGTAAACGTTTCCTTTTACATTCTACACTAATCACGAAGGCTTGCCTATCATCTATTTAATTAATATTAATGTGCATTTTCCAAGTTTAATCAATGGCATTATGCGTAAATTTGTGCACATTTAAGACATCCAAGAAAAATGAGACAATTGGCACTCCCAAAATCAAGCCCCATGGCCCCAATAAACGCTCCATCACAATTAATGAGATAAAGGTGACAAAAACTGGCAAATCCGACCGTGATGCCATTAACTTCGGGTGTAAAAAGTAAGCTTCAAAGGTATGAATGCACAAAATGAAAATTAACATTTCTAACGCTAACACCCAGCCTCCAGTTGAAAATGCCACAATGGTTAACGGAACCAACGAAATTAAAACTCCTGCGACTGGAATCAAGCCCAAAACCATGACCATACTTCCTAAGACCAATGGTGATGGCATTCCTAACAAAATGAAGCCAATCGTTGAAATCGTTGTATTAATTAAATCAATTTCTACCTGCACGCGAATAATTTGTCCTAAAATGTAAATAAATTTATTGGATAATGTAAAAATATTTTGAAAAAAATCGGGGAAGTCTGAGTGCTTAAATTGCTTCCCAAAGCGCTTAAGGGGATGTAATGAAATAGCATAAACTAAACTTAACAAAACCGCAATCGCAACTTCTGTCACCACTTTCCAGACACTTTGCACCGCTACTAAACTCATATGCAAAAAAGTTGTCACACTATTAGTAATCTTTTCATCCAAATCCGTTTGGGATAAGTATCCACTAAATTGTTTTGACAAATACGGATAATTTTGCACAGTTTTAATAGAGCTCTGAATTAAAGAATACCCCTCACGATAAAATATTGGTGCGACTAACGAAATAACCCATATAACACCTACAATCATTAGAACATAAAAACCTACAACACCGATTGCGTATGGAATTTTCAAGCGTCGTTCTAGCCAGCGCCCCCCTGAAATTCCCAATGAAGCAAAAATGATAATTAATAAAATAACTGGCATAAATGTACGTGCCCAGTAAATCAATGCCACCAAAAGAATTAAGGTTACATATGTTTGCGTTTGTTCACTAAAAAACCAACGCTTAAAATTATCCATCGATCTTTCCCCTTAGTTTTTCATCTTTTTTTACATTATACTGCCGTTTTACTTAAACATTTATTTTTTTCACAATTAATTCTAAAAATCCCTCAAACGAGCGCGCTTTTTAACATACCTTAATCGTTACAGTAAAGTGGTTTTAATTTCAAAATTACGCGCAGCTTCTTGGTATTCAAGCGGTGTGATCTGTGCGGTTGACCGCATAAGATGGTATCTACCACCCATATTTTCCGATATTGTCCCCGAATCTGATAAGCCATTGCGTAAATAGAAACGATAACGGGCTTGCCGGAGCTCCTCATTTTCAGCGGCTTCTCCGACTAGTTCACATTCCAAAATAATTCCACTGGGATAAATTTGTTTGAAAAGTGCTAAGGCTTGTGTCCCTAAGCCTTGTCCCCGCAGACGACTATCCATCGCAAAATACAACAAAAAACCTTTTTCACCTGGTAGTGCATAATGAACAGCCAACCCACACACTTCACCTGCTTGTTCCAGCTGTGATAGATGAATATTAATATTTTCATCCGACAAATCTTGTAAATCAGTCAACGCAATCCGCTCCGAAGCTGGGAACGCTTCTAAATAAATTCGTTCAAAATGCTGGTTTCCTGTAACTTGGTCAAGATTAACTAATTCCATATACCCTCCTAGAATAATTGATCTGCATCCACAGAAGTATTAATCGCATAAACAATAAGTTCGATAATCGTAAAAATTAAAATCACCCATGGTACAAAATAAGCCACAATTAGCATCAAAACAACCCCTAATAAGAACCATTTACTTGTTAACACTTGATAAATAATCATTTGCCTAATTTTATCGGCCTTAACTTCATCTATTTTTTGGATTTCCATCATAATTGTATAAGACAACCAGACATACGTCACTGTCCATACCGCAAAAATAAAGAAATAAAAATATTCAGGCGTACGATCAGAAACAAACCGTCCCACCCAAGCCGTTGAGACGGGGATAATTGACATTGAAAACAACCAGATGTTATTCACCCAGAAAATTTTCTTCGTTAACCGAGGCAATAATGTAAACATATAATGATGATTAAACCAAGCCACCATGATAAAAAAGAAGCTAATTGCATATGCCAATAAATAACTCCATTCACTCAACAATGCCATAAAATTACTATTTTGTGGCATCTTAAACTCTAAAATCATAATCGTCGCGATAATCGCAATGATTGCATCTGTAAATGCTTCTACTCTTCCTTTATTCATCTTCCATCACACGTACTTTCTCTAATAATTTCAGTTTAAACTGAATAAAAATTATTATACCATTAATTTTAGACAGTGCATGCGCACCATCCACCGCTTTAATCTCATCAATTTCATAAATTCGTGGTTATTTTTAATAAAATCCGCTATACTAGATAATATATACGGGGTCGTTACGGAATCGACTGACACTGTTTGTGTTATTACTGCGTTTAGGGGTTGTGGCCCTATAATCCACTCAGAAGAATTAACTGCAAAAAATTCAAATAATTTGGCTTTCGCTGCCTAAAAACCAGCGTGCCTAACCAATTTTAAATCTAATCACGGTTTCAAATTGGTCATTATAAACGTGATTTACGCCTGCTTTTTTACATCTGGAGAAAGCTTGAATAAGATAATCAGATTAGTCAAAATGATGGCCTAGTTTGGAGGCCTGCATGCGACGAAATTTAAATGTTCAAACTATGAACGTAGATGTAATAATTACAAGGTGTTAGGACAGGGGTTCAACTCCCCTCGGCTCCATTCGTACAATGATCAAGCATTGTTATCTCCCAAACTACAGGTAATTAATAATTGTGAGGCAAACAGTGCTCCAACCTGATCAGAGTGACCGTTAAAAAGGCTTACTGCTTTAATAATCAGCAAGCCTTTTTATTTACTACTTTGAACACTTAACGTATGTAATGCCACAATAAAAGAGTGATTGTTTAGCAATAATCTAAACAATCACTCTTTTTAACAACTTAAATCTTACTTATAATTTTGCTCTAAATAATCAACAGATGGCTTAGCCAAGACGTCTGCTTGTGGATTATAATCTTTTCCGTTCAAGACCGAATTTTCAACAATATATAAACCAGTAAACTTATTATTTTGGACGTCATGCACCGATACTAGTGCATTTTGGTTATTATTGCCTGTCTCAGCGGTTCCCGTTTTAGCAGCTAATTTAAAGCCGTCATTATATAGTGCATGCGCATACCCGTCTGCGTTTTCGACAATCCCTAATTCATCATTTAAAATTGTCTGTACATGTTCAGAAGTTGCCACATCCTTAATCACTTTTGGCTTTTTGTTGTCCATCAATAACTTAGGCATCACAATTGAACCATCATTGTCTAAGAAGTTAAACATCGTCACCATTTCAATTGGTGTGACGGACATTTCACCTTGACCATAAGCGCTATCGACTAACTGCTTATCGTTTTCCAATTTGCCACTATTGCTATAAGAAGGACTAGCCATATTCAATGGCAACTTATAATCACGTCCAAAGGTAAATTTATCTTGCAACGCTTTTTCAAATTTATCACGACCAACCTTTAACATTTCTTGCGCAAAGTAAACATTATCAGAATGTTGTAAAGCTGTTTGTAAATTAACATCCACATCTGAATTAACCCGCGTCACGCTATATGGAGCCCATTTTTTACCCTCAATATGGTGCACTTCATCTGGATTCAAAGTGCCATTCTCCAGCCCAATCGCCGCTGAAACTTGCTTAAAGGTAGAAGCCGGTGCATATCCTTTATTAAAACGCTCAATAAATGGATAGTCTTGATTATTAGCTAAACTATTATAATCCTGCGCCATCGTATCTTGTGCAAAAGATGGGGATGAAACAACCGCTAACAGTTCACCCGTTTTCGGAGCTTGAATAACTGCTGCGCCAGGTTTACCTGCAAAGCCATCATACGTCGTCTGTTGTAGATCAGCATCGACAGTCAGTTTGATATCTTCACCCTTTTCAAATTTTTGTTCCAACAAAACCTTGTCAGTAGTGCCGTTCGTATTCAAAATTTGATATTTAACAGCTTCTTTACCACGGAGACGTTGGTCTAAGGTTTGTTCTAACCCGGCACGCCCAACGATATCATTTCCACTCAAAGTCGAATTTTTGGCTACATCATCGGCCGTCGCAGTCCCTGTATAACCTAATAACAGACCGAAAGCCGCCCCCTTAGGATAAGTTCGCTCATAGGCCGTTTGAACCGACGCTCCATCATTTTCATCATCCCCTTGGTAATCGTCATCCGTTAAGGTCTTAACGGTATAGCCCCAATCAGGGTGATCATGATACTCATTGATACCCTTGGCGATTTCATCCCCCGAAACATTATACTTGTTTGCGACATCTGCAACTTTAGTTTGATCAATGCTACCATCATCATTTATAAAATATCTCGGTACAATTTTCAAGATTTTCGTAGCTTGGTTGCCCGCTAATACTTTACCATTTCGATCTAAGATTTCACCACGCTCACCACCATCTTTAAAGATGTTCAATTTCTGTGATTTCTGCAGACCAGGAATAATTAAACTATCACTATAAATAACGGTGGCTTTTTTATTCTTGACCTCAATGGGCACTCGGTAATGTTGATTTTTTATTAACCCAATCGGCGTCATTAAATCCGCTTGATATTGTAATAAATATTTATGTGCCCCCTGATGCATCGTTTTAACATCAGAAACTTTAACCTTATTAATTCCTAAATATTTAAAATCAGCTGTCATTTTTTCAGCGGGGGACTTGGTTGATACATCGTTTTGTTTTAAACTGGCTTGATCAACTTGTTTGAATAATTTTTGATAATCACGTCGTTCAAAATTCTCTGCATATTGGCGAGCAAACTGTTGCGCCTGACCATTTTCGGTGACCGTTGATTGATAATACCACCAGCCTAAGCCACCAGCTATTATCAATGCCGTAATCGATCCACCTAATATCCAGCCCTGTTTTTTTGTAATCATACCCTGCCCCTGTTTAAACCTTTTTTACCCGATTAAATTTAAAACCATCATACCGCATTTTAGGTAATTTATAAAACACTTTTCATAAACGCTCCGCAAATTTCCATCATTCAAGAAATTTATCATTTTAGCATTACTTGTTATATTCAAGCCTTCATCCTCCTATCATAAAGGTTTTTATATAATACGCATGTCCAACCAAAACGGCTTCTCTAAACAAAAAACAGATGACATTTAGCGCCATCTGTTTTTTTATTTAGCATATTCTACTGAACGGGATTCGCGTATTACTGTCACCTTGATATGACCTGGATAATCCAAATCATGCTCAATTTGATTCTTAATATCACGAGCCAAAACCGTAGCTTCAACATCTGAAATTGCGGCTGGTTCTACCATCACGCGAATTTCGCGCCCGGCCTGAATTGCAAAGGATTTTTGAACCCCATTAAACGAGTTCGAAATTCCTTCTAATTGTTTGAGTCGTTGAACGTAATTTTCCAACGATTCAGAACGTGCCCCAGGGCGTGCTGCTGAAATTGAATCAGCTGCCGCAACTAAGACGGCAATATTTGATTCAGGTTCTACATCCCCATGATGGGATGCAATAGCATTAATAACAGTTGCTGGTTCATGGTACTTGGTTGCCAATTCAACACCCAATTCCACATGTGAACCATCCACTTCATGATCAACTGCTTTACCTATATCGTGTAATAATCCTGCGCGCTTCGCAAGCGTAATGTCTTCCCCTAACTCAGCTGCCAACAAGCCGGTTAGTTTTGCAACTTCAATCGAGTGGACTAAGACATTTTGTCCATAACTAGTTCGATAATTCATACGACCAATCGTCTTAACCAAATCTGGATGAATATTGTGGAGTCCCAAATCAAAGACCGTTTGTTCTCCAACTTCTCGAATATGTTCATCCATTTCTTTGCGTGCTTTATCAACGGTTTCTTCAATCCGAGCGGGATGAATCCGCCCATCAGAAATCAACGTCTCTAACGCACGTTTTGCAATTTCACGTCGGATTGGATCATATCCGCTTAGAACAACCGCTTCTGGCGTATCATCAATAATTAAATCAACTCCAGTTAAGGTCTCTAACGCACGAATATTACGCCCTTCACGCCCGATAATCCGACCCTTCATGTCATCATTTGGTAAGGTTACGACTGAAACCGTCGATTCTGCCACCATATCAGCAGCGGAACGTTGAATTGCTTGTACGACCAAACTTTTAGCACGTTTGTCCGCTTCAGCCGTTGCTTCTTGTTCACTCTCTTTGATTAACTTCGCGCGTTCACCAACTAAGGATTCTTTCGTTTCAGCTAAAATCACATCTTGAGCGTCAGGACGGCTCATACCGGCCACTTCAACCAATTTATCTTCTCGATCTTGTACCAACTGTTCAGCGTGTTTTTGTATATCTTTAACACTTTGCCACTGTTGTTCAAGTTTCGTTTCTTTATCGGCAATCGTTTCTTCGCGTTTTTGCAAAGAAGCGTCTTTCCGATCTAGCACCGATTCACGACTTACCAAGCGCTCTTCTTGAGTCTGCACCGCTTGGCGCCGGCTCTGAAGTTCAGTCTCCACTTTCGCTTGATATTGTTGGCTTTCATCACGCGCTTCCACTAAGGCACTTTGTTTCATGCTCTTTGCTTCCGCTTGTGCTTGTTTCGTGATATCTTCTGCAGTTTGATGTGTTTGCTTTAAGCGATTTTCAATTTTCGTCTTTGTGAAAATCGTTCCACCAGCACACCCGATTACGATTGCGACAAGCGACGCAAGGATGATCCATATAACGTTCATCACTGTCTCCTGTCTAGTAAGTTAATTGATTCAACTTATTATAATTATTTTCTTTTGCGCTTTTTAACACCCTTTAATTTTAGTCGCTTTCCTATGTGGTGTCAATAACTGAACTGACCTTTTAATAAACACCTTTTACCTGGTTAATTGCGCGTTTGATAGACTAAAATCGTAGAAATAATTATCCGAATTCCTAATGCAAATAATGGGGCCAAAATAATCAAATTACCTAAAATCAAGCCTAAAATTAAGCCAAATAATAACAAAATAATTGTTATCATATTTAGCCAACGTAAATTTCGATGACTAATTTTCACAAAGTCATCAGATGCTTGCAAAACAAATTTTAATTGACTTAAATCATTCATTTGAATATCGACAAAGGGCAGACTATCACCGACTTCAATCATAATTCGATCAGGCACGCCACTTGGAATTTGTTGATTCGTAATCAACAACGCATCATTTCGTGACAAATAAGTTAACTGCATGGCAATTTTGGCACTCGGACTCAACCCGGCTTTCACAACATTAGCACTATGAAAAATTTCAGGTAAATCGCGTACCGCGCCTGATGCATCAGCCGAAATTACTTGTGTCTTAATCTTACGCTTCGTTAATTCACGATCAATATCAAGTAAGGAGAATTTCAACGGGGTGCCATAATTAATGACGCCAATCACCTGAATCCCATCTACAATATATGAAACTGAATTGCCAATTGCTTGATAATTAGCTAAAACTTCTGGATTGACCGCATAATTTTTTAAAGCTTCCCGCGCTGAAATCACCGAAAAACGCTCTTGATGAATGACCCCTGAAATTCCGATTAAGTTTACCTTTTCTGGCTCACTAACTTCGCTCGCCGAAATCCCCCGCGTTTTTGCATAAGTCGCAAATGCGCTTGATAAAGGGCTCGCAAAATTGTCTAGCAATCCCGCTGCAATTCCAATCACATCGTTATCACTATAGCGATCGTCTAAGCTTTTCACAGAATAAATCTGTGCAGAATTTTCAGTTAAAATACCGGATTTTTCAATAACCATATTTTTAATGCCTGGCAATTGGTCAAAAACTCCCCAACGGTTCACTTTCACTCCCAAATTTGTCAGATGATTTTTGACTTTTAACCGCTGATATTGCGAAATCATCGTTGACCATCGAACATCAGTAATTAAAATTACCGTGATCAAAACTGTCAAACCGGTCATGAAATTAATTGTGAGGCTAAAGAAAATTAAACCATACAAAGCAATAATCCAGGTGACAAAACTCATTCCTACTAAATTACGCTGATCTAACGGCTTCAACTGATCTAATGGTTGTATTTGGAAAATATCAATCACAATTAGTAACAATGTTACGCCCAACAACATAATAGGTAAAAGGACCCACGCATTATTTTTCGCATAAAACATCGTGACTAACCAGAGCACCAGCCAGCTAAAAATACCTAGCGTTGCCCAACCGACTTCAGTTTCCGTTCCAGACTCAGCCTGACGCCATTGCCGATACATCTGTACAATTAACAACAACAAAATAACAAAACTAATCCCCGCTAGCACAGGATAACCATATTGCAGCCAACTTTCTGGTATTTGCCATTGGCGCTGGCGTTGCATTAACGGCCATACTACTCCGCTGAAAATAGTCATTAATCCAATGGCGATTACATAACGCAAGTGTTTAAACTTCATTATTAACGCTCCTAATTTTTATAATTCATCTCTACATATTAGAGTATAGCAAATTTCATTTTAATCTTGGGCAGGCTTTAACAAACCTTATCAAGTTTGAAATCAGACTGCGTTGTCAAATACGGCTATTGAATTTTTAATCAACAAAAAAGATTGTCGTTGAAGTACTGTACTATCAACGACAATCTTTTGGCTAAATATATGATTGCGGGAGCAGGATTTGAACCTACGACCTTCGGGTTATGGGCCCGACGAGCTACCAGACTGCTCCATCCCGCGATAATAAAAAAGGAGAATGTGGGATTCGAACCCACGCGCCGGTTTCCCGACCTGACGGTTTTCAAGACCGTTCCCTTCAGCCAGACTTGGGTAATTCTCCGTAGCGTTATTTTATAACACATTTAATGTTATCTTATATCGCCATTATTGTCAACATTATTTATGAAGCAATTAAAAAAATAATTACACAAATTAAATAATAAGCTTAGCAACAATATGCCACTGGACCCGATAATTGCTAAATGCAGCTGGGGAAAATTCCAAATCAATAACAGCAAGGTTGCTAAATTAATTCCCCCCCAGACCAGATGATCCAACCAGTTTTTAAACCAACCTTTTCTCAATAATTGTAAACTTTGTATACTAGCATCTAAAGATGATTCACCAATCATCAGGTGGGCTTGATGCGCCTGCGAATATGGTAATGCCGTATCAGCCAAACTAATCCCTATATCAGCTAATTGTAATGCTAACTGATCGTTATGGCCATCTCCTAAATAAATAACTCGCCCTTGCTTTTGATAAGCCTGCACAACTTGTGCTTTCATTTGCGACGTTAAATCAGCAGCGATAATATCTAACCCCAGTTGGCTACCTACTTGATTAGCATTACTATCATTATCCCCTGTTGCCATCACGGTTACCCAACGCCAACGTTTGATCAATTGAACAAGTGACCGTGCTTGGGGCTTTAATTTTTCTGTCAGACAAATTTCAGCTAAAATGGATTTTTGATTTTTAACTAAGTAACTCATCGTTTTTCCATTATTTTTAAGTTGCGGTTCCAACCCCAATTGCCGCACTGCACTTCGACTGACTAAAAGATAATGATCGCTTTGCCAATCCGCCCCGAGCCCCATCGAAATCTTGCCCCATTGTTTCAAAGGCAATACTTCACCACCTTGCGCGATGGCGAATCGATAAATTCCTTGTGCGATGGGATGCTTTTGATTTTCTTCTAATGAAACCAGTAAAGACCAAATTAAATGCTGATCAACTCCCGGCTTAATTGTAATGGAATCAACTTCAGCAATGGGTTCCGTCAGCGTTTCTGTTTTATCTAACACCACATAGTCAAAGCCCTTTAACTGCAAAGCGACCGCTAAATTTTTACTAGTAACCTGTAACTGCCTTAATTTTTTATCAATATGCTTTACTAATGTTTTTAAACTAAGCGCCGTCCAGGGTAAACTCCGTAAAATCAGCCAAATAATCAACAAGCTTAAGCTATCTCGTTGTGGGCGACTCAAGATCAACAGAATCCCCAAGAGTGTCGTACTTTCTCGGGCTATGACTTGCAGATTCCATTCAAATTTTGATAAATCTCCCCGTAATATATGAATTTCATACATCATTTGGCCCATCAACAGGAACCAAGTGAAATTAAGCCCAAGTAATTCAGTGAAATTTTGGCTGATGGTAGCTTGAACCAAGAGTAAATTACCTGCTAACCAGCGCCAAAGACTCTCCAGAAACCAATTGGTCGTCCACATCAACCAAGCATAAGCACTTAAAACGACCAGGCCTGTTAAGCTCAACAGAATCATCATAATTTGTTGCCAAAAAGGGCTCACCAATTCGTAATTAAAACAACGCAGAATTGACTGTCCCATTAAAATAAACAGGATTAACCCGCCAAAACATAAAATCATTTGCAACATCCGCCGACTTTTTTTTAATGCCTGCACTAAATTTTTACTAACGGTTAAGGGATGTTTGAATGGCGCTGGTTGTTTGGCAATCGTAGGCAATATTTCCTGAGGAGTGGTCATGTGCGGCCAATGCGATTTTGAAGCAACTTTACTTAACCAATTTGCATGCTTATCGGCTTTGGTCATCATTCATTCCTCCTTTTTTAAATTTATTTCTATTGTATCATGTCGGTTTATTTCATACCGTAACTATCTGTTTTTAATCTTTTTGGCTTGATGCTTAATATTCTATTGCAGCCTAGTCCAATCTAAACTTTTCCAAAAATTACGTTTCATAACATCCCCCTACAGTCATTTACGCTGACCAGGCGAGATTTTAGTGTGCAAAAGAACCTTTTTCAATATATTCAGGTCAAAATAAAAGACCACTCCATAAAGTAATTGTCCATTAACCAGGCTCAAAAACACTTTCCAACCCCATGCTTAAAATTTCTTAAACATTCTATCCGTAAGCTTTTCCAATGTAAGAAGAACCCAAAGAAACCCCTGCGAACAGTTTTACTAGTTGCGTTAACTTCTAAAACTGCTTAAAAATACACAACAAAAATACACAGTCGCTGTGTATTCAGTTAGATTCAGTATTTATGTATAAACAAAAGAAGCCCATCATATCAACATAATTGTTGATATGATGGGGCTTCCAAATATTAATGATGCGGGCGGCGGGGGTCGAACCCGCACGGTATTTCTACCACAGGATCCTTAGTCCTGCGCGTCTGCCAATTCCGCCACGTCCGCAATTATCTATCTCAGATAACTAACATAGATAATTTTATCAAATTCCAATTCATTTTTCAATGTGTATTTTCTGAAACTTGGTCTTTAAAGAGGGTCAGACCAATCCGTTCGCGCTGAATATCCACATTCAAGACCCAAACGGTCACGACATCCCCCACCGCAACATAATCATGCGGATTAATTTTACCGCGCCGCTGCCGCTTCGGCACCATATTGTTCACATGAATTAAACCATCTTCATGCACGCCAATATCAACGAATGCCCCAAAATCAACCACATTTCGCACGGTTCCTTGTAATTGCATCCCCGGCTGTAAGTCCTTAAGCGATAGAACGTCCGTCCGTAAAACGGCTCCCGTCGCAGCAGCCCGGACATCCCGACCAGGATGAAGCAAAGAATCCACAATATCCTTTAAAGTCTGGATCCCCACTGCCAACTCATCTGCAACGGCTGGCTGCGCTAACGTGGCAAGCTGTTGCTTTTGCTGCTCAAGCGGTTGGCTAGTATCAATCTTTTTCAGTACTTTCTGGGCAATAGCATACGATTCAGGATGAATATCCGTATTGTCTAAACGATTGGTACCATCCGGAATTCGTAAGAAACCAGCCGCTTGTTCAAAAGCTTTTGGTCCTAATTTTGCAACTTTTTTTAGCTCGTTGCGCGTTTTGAAAGCCCCATTTTGTTCTCGATACGCAATAATATTTTGCGCCGTCGTTTTATTCAAACCGGCAATATGCAACAAAAGCTGAGGTGACGCGGTATTTAAGTTTACCCCAACTTGGTTTACCGCACTTTCCAAAACTTGATCCAATTCTTGGGTCAACTCTTTATCAGGTAAATCATGTTGGTACTGTCCCACGCCGACCGCCTGAGGATCAATCTTAATTAACTCCGCCATCGGATCTTGTAACCGTCGTGCGATAGATATCGCAGAACGCTGCTCAACTGGTAAATCGGGAAATTCTTGCCGGGCAACATCGGAAGCAGAATAAACAGAGGCCCCTGCTTCATTGACCACGACATACTTTAAGTCAGGTAAATCATGCTGAATGATATCAGCAATAAATTGCTGTGATTCACGAGAAGCCGTCCCATTTCCAATCGCAACTAAGGTTACTTGATATTTTTGGACTAGCTCTATAATCGTTTTTTTAGCCCCAGCTGGATCATATTTAGCTGCCCGATGTGGATAAATTACCGCTTTGTCTAGAAATTTACCACGCTCATCTACGACTGCCAACTTTGACCCCGTTCGGATTCCAGGATCAAAGCCAAGAACCACTTGACCACGCAAAGTTGGGCCCATCAACAGATGATACAAATTTTGCCCAAACACATGAATGGCATCCGCATCGGCTATTTCCGTTAAATCCTTGCGTAATTCTCGCTCAATCGCAGGACCAATAAAGCGCTTATAAGCATCTCGAGCAGCTTCCACTAATAAATCAGCTGCCCAACCATGTCGCTGTCCCACTAAACGAAATTTCAAATAGCGTTCAATCGCATCTTGATCAACTTGAATACTAACATTTAAAATTCCCGTCTTTTCACCTCGATTCAAGGCCAAGACTTGATGATTTTGAACGTTTTTAATTCGTTGTTGAAATTCATAGTACAATCGATAAACACCTTTTGAATCTTCAGCTGCCGCTTTCTTTTTCAAACGTGCAACAATTTGTCCATTTTCTTGCGTGTAATTGCGAATCCAAGCCCGTAAACCAGCATTTTCTCCAATCACTTCCGCAAAAATTTCATGAACCCCGTTCCGCACATCTGCCAAATCATTTAAACCGCGTTCGGGTTGCACGTATTCCGTCGCTGCCACTTCAAAACTCTGGGTCGGAAAAGTTTGCACTAATCGCGCTAAAGGCATTAAGCCAGCTTCTTTAGCAATAGTGGCCTTGGTCCGCCGCTTTTGTTTATAGGGGAGATAAAAGTCTTCCACGCCCTGCATAGTGGTTTGCGCATTTAATTGTTGTGCCAACTGCGCTGACCATGAGCCCTGTTCCATCAATGCTTTTTGCACGGTACTTTTACGCGCTTGCAAATCTTCTAATTTCTTAGTAGCAGCTTGCACATCCCGAATTTGCACTTCATCTAAATCGCCTGTCGCCTCTTTTCGATAACGCGCAATAAAAGGAACTGTATTCCCCGCCTTTAATAAATCTAGCGTGGCTTTGACTTTAACTTGTGGCAGGTTTAAGGTTTGAGCGACGGTAGGAACTACATCTAACGCTTTAAGTTCCGCTGCCATTCTTACATCACCGTTTGGAACGCACGACGCGCTTCTTTCATGAATTCTTCCATCAAATCATCTTGGTCAATTTCTGATTGATTAAACGCTACTTCATCCACCGTTTGATCGGTAACATTTAAAGCCTCCGCCATTACTTTAGTGGCTTCGTAATATTTCCGGAAGGTCTTTTGCATTGACCCATGCACCCCAATTAAGCGAACCGGTGCCTTCATCTGGTCTAAAGTATCTGCCACTGCGGCATATACTTCAACGACATCATCAAATTCAGCTGAAATTTCTGCAAATTCAGCCTTAGGCATCTTATCTACGGTTCCATCTTCAATAGCCGCCTTCAATTTTTCAAAATAAGGCGCCACGTTTGTTCCCGTTGTTTCAGTCTCTTGCAACTTATCAGACAATTGCATTGCATATTCACGCGTATTAGCAAATTTTTTCTTCATCATCATTCCCTCGTACTTCTATATTTCATTTTTTAAACAAAAAAGGCTGAGTTAATCCTCAACCTTTTATATTATACATGATTAACCTTTGTTAAAAAAACGTCGTTGCATAAATTTAACAATCTCCACAATTGGAATAATCGCAAACGAAGCACCCAAAACAATTAACCATTGATGCCAATCCAAGTGTGTCACGTGGAAGAGTTGGTTAAACCCAGGTACAACAATCGTAAACGCCAAAGCAAGCATTGAAATCAAAATGGCCCAGTTAAAAGTCTTATTACGCCAAGCGCCGACCGTAAAGATTGATTGATACACTGACTTCGTATTAAAGGCGTGGAACAATTGAATCAATCCCAACGTCGCAAAAGCCATGGTTAATGCATCAGCGTGGGCTGCCCCACTAGCCGCATGCACTGGATACGTAATTCCAAACCAATAAACTCCTAACGTGATCAAACCTTCAACAATTCCTTGATAGATAATGGCGCTCCCCAGCCCATTCGATAGAAAATCGCTCTGACGACCACGTGGCTTTTGCTTCATAATTCCTGGTTCAACTGGTTCCATCCCCAACGCAATCGCTGGGAATGTATCAGTCACCAAATTAATCCATAAAATGTGGACCGGTGCTAAAATATTCCATCCCATCATCGTCATCACAAAGAGGGTCAACACTTCACCTAAGTTAGCAGATAACAGATATTGAATTGATTTTTGAATGTTAGAAAAGACTTTCCGTCCTTCCCGCACCGCATTTACGATTGTCGCAAAATTATCATCGGCCAAAACCATGTCCGCAGCGCCCTTTGAAACTTCAGTTCCCGTAATTCCCATGGCGATTCCAATGTCAGCAGCCTTTAAGGCAGGCGCATCGTTTACTCCATCCCCAGTCATAGCAACTACCTTATTTTGTGCTTGCCATGCCTGAACAATGCGGACCTTATGTTCTGGTGCAACCCGCGCATAAACACTGTACTGCTCAACATTAGCCTTAAATGTTTCCTCATCCATGGCATCCAAGTCAGCTCCAGTAATCACCGCTTCACTACCTTGACTATCATCTAAAATGCCAAGGCGGCGTGAAATAGCTTCCGCTGTCACTTTATGGTCACCTGTAATCATCAAAGTCCGGATTCCCGCATGTTTGGCTTCCGCTACCGCTCCAGCGACTTCGCCACGCTCAGGGTCAATCATTCCGACCAAACCGACAAACGTTAAATCTTTTTCGATGAATGCTGAAGTTAATTGATCGGAAGTAGGCAATTCATCAAGCATTTTATAAGCAAAACCTAAGACCCGCAAAGCATCTTGAGCCATCGCCATATTCACAGTCGCGATATGTTGTTGATCAGCCTCAGTCATCTTGACAACTTGCTTTTGCTGCAAACGCGTTGTCGTTTTCTGCAAAAGTTCATCTGGCGCCCCTTTAACCGTCACCATAAACTGTTCACCAATTGGATGAATGGTCGTCATTAACTTTCGTTTTGAATCAAATGGAATTTCAGAAACTCGTGGATATTGCGCAAATAATTGTTTTAAATCACGTCCTTGAGCTTCATTAAAAGTAATCAACGCCGTCTCAGTAGGATCACCTAATTTTTCACCTTCAGAATTGATTTTAGTATCATTATTTAACGCTAATAAATCAGCCAAACGTTCAGCTGAACCGGTCACAGGCGTATCAGCTGTAATTAATTTTTCATCAACATAATACTTTTCGACCGTCATTTTATTTTGTGTCAAAGTTCCCGTCTTATCAGAACCGATAATCTGGGTGGATCCTAAGGTTTCAACAGCTGGTAAACGACGCATCAAAGCGTGTTGCTTAGCCAACTGCTTTGTTCCTAAGGCCAAAGTAATTGTCACAATCGCTGGCAAACCTTCTGGAATCGCTGCAACGGCCAATGAAATCGCCGTCAATAACATATCGACCACTCGATTACCGCCTGACACTTCTGGTGTCCGGAACATTCCCACAATAAAGACAATCACAGCAATAAACAAAATTAAATAAGTTAGCGACTTCCCAAGCTTTGAAAGGTTAACCTGTAATGGTGTTTTAGTTGTTTCCGTAGTATCCAACATGCCGGCAATATGGCCAACCTCGGTTTGCATTCCGGTTCCGGTAACAATTCCAACACCACGCCCGTAAGTTACGTTGGAATTCATAAAGCCAAGATTAATCCGATCACCCAAAGGCAAATCGTCAGCGGTTAACGTTTCGGCTTGCTTTTCAACAGGCACCGATTCACCGGTCAAAGCTGACTCTTCCACTTTCAATGAAGCTGACTCAATTAACCGCATATCAGCAGGAATAACATCTCCGGCTTCCAAGCTTACGATATCTCCAGGCACTAATTCATTGGCCGCTAAAGTTTGAATCTTACCATCTCGCAAAACATTGGCATTTGGCGCCGACATCTTTTGTAGAGCTTCAATCGCTTCGTCCGCCTTGGCTTCTTGGTAAACACCAAAGACGGCATTCAAAATCACCACCGCCATGATAATGACCGCATCCGCCACCTCACCAGTTAACCCAGCAATCACTGCGGCCACGATTAAGACGATAATCATAAAGTCTTTAAATTGATTTAAAAACTTTTGCCATAAACTGGTCTTCTTCGTCCCTTTTAGTTGATTGGGACCAATTTCGACCAAGCGCTTTTTAGCTTCCTCAGTCGTTAAACCAGTCTTTGCATCACTGCCCACTTCAGCGATCACTACTTGTACGCTTTGTTGATACAAAGGCTTGATT
This sequence comes from Weissella kandleri, assembly GCF_001438705.1. Lineage (GTDB taxonomy): Bacteria > Bacillota > Bacilli > Lactobacillales > Lactobacillaceae > Weissella > Weissella kandleri. Next base: position 224,526 of record NZ_JQBP01000002.1, on the reverse strand, counting down.
TGTTCTTCTTTCATCCTATCCCTCCAAGATTAAAATCTACTTGGATCCACTAGGAGACATAAAAAGACTCATAGTGGCACCCAAAAAGCCACCATGAGTCTCACATTTTAAGGATCACCGGAATACAAATTGTATTCTTGTTGACGATGGGACCAAGAATTAATTAAAATTCCCCGTTACTCCCTCATGATTTGTTCTAACTTATTTAAGTTTATCATATTTAAATCTAATTTTCCAACCACAAAATACTTTATTTAACAAAAAAAGCCAGAGCATTTATGCTCCAGCTTTTTTAAATTGTAAGGTTTAAATTAGTCCTTAGTAACGTTAACAGCTTGCAATCCGCGAGCCCCTTCTTCAACGTCGAAAGCAACTTTTTGTCCTTCGTCCAATGACTTGAATCCATCAGATTGGATAGCTGAGAAGTGTACGAATACATCCCCACCGTTTTCGCGTTCGATAAATCCGAATCCCTTGTCTGCGTTAAACCATTTTACTGTTCCTTGTTCCATGTCTGAAACCTCCTTGGCACATGCCATATATAATAAATCAAAAATCAACGTGCCATACATTTGGTAAAACATAAAACAAAATTGCTTTTTAACTCGTTTTTTATTATAACACTAACTAATTTATAAAGATACATTTTAATCACGTACTTTTATATTTTACTTCTAAAATCCTATTCCGAAGCGCTTTTAAGTTTAAACTTTATCAAATTATAACGCTAAATTTTTTATTTAACATTAAAGTGGTAGATTTTCCCGTAATTACGATCCACAGCAACATCCATTTGCAAAGTTTTTTGGTTATAAACTGAACTCCACTGTGTCACTAATGGCCTTCCATCAGGGTATTTCTTATTCGATTGCGCTGCTTGTAAGGTCTGCATCGCTTCAGACATGCTCATCACTCCCTGCTTCTCAGCAATCGCATGATCAGCAATCGCATATCGATCTTGCCCACTCCCCTGATTATATTTCTCAGGGCTCAGATAGAAATTAGTGAGCACTTGATATTTTTTGTCCATTGGCAAGATTTTCATCTGATTATCAACATACTCTACTACAATACTCTTTCCTGAGCGATCCGCAATTTGGAAATGAAAGGCTGAACGTGCAGAACTATTCATATCATATTGCTTTAATAAACGAACCGCTTCATCCACATTTTTAGCCTTATCCAATAACATCCGTAAAGCAATTGTTGTCGTCACACCCTTTTTACCAGTATCTTGTTTTGTCGGTTGATCAGCCAATCGCAAAACTCCTACACTCAAGCCCGCTTCGTTCATCCCATCTAATGGAATATAAGGAGCCACTAACTCTAACGCTTTTGACATCGGGCGATTGATATTATCAGCCTCTACGCCAACTAAACTAGGATCTACCATTGAGATACTCTGATAGCCATGGGCTGGTTTAGTTTTCACAATCATTGCTGGTCCATTATCTAAATCATAATTGCGAGCAAACAAGTGGTCTCCACTTGGCGTTTGTGCATTAAATGTTGTACAACCTAAATTTGGGACATTCACCTGAACTGGCATTCCCTTTAATAATTTTTTAGCCGCAAATTTTGCTAATTCTTGATCGCTACGTACCCCTTTTTGTAACAATTCATCTAAGGCATAATCTCCTTGATAATTCATTTTATAAAAGGGTTTATCATTAATTTTTTTCACCGTCGCCAAAGTTAGTAAATCATCTTTAAACAACAGACCAATCCCTAAAATCAATAACACCAATAAAATACCCAACCATTTTAGTCCACGTTTCATACTCATACTCCTAATTTTCAAAGTCTTACCTTTGTAATTAACTTGTTTGCTCTCTCGAGTCAACAAGTTATTGTAAAAGTATAACGCATTTACTTCGAAAATAGAATATTTTTATCTTGAAACAAATTGGTTAACTTACACAAACAAAAGTGTTTTAAGTCTTATCTCAACTTAAAACACCTAGTATTTACTTTAAATTTAAAATATTTTGCGCTTGCCGCCAATCATGATCTAGCAAGGTTGCTACGGGTTGCTCCTGCTGTAGGAGCCCCGCAATTTGCCCAGCCATAATCGCCCCTTGGTCCATATCACCTTGTAAAAAGGCTACTCGATGCCGACCACGCATTAATTCGGTTAGTTCCTCTACGCTCGCGCCTTGCTGCACCAATTCATGATATTGCTGCGTCAGCGGATTCTTTAGTGTCCGTAAAGGTGTCCCAATTTCGACTTCGGTCACATCAGTATCAACATCAACAGCTTGCATCAAAGCCGTTTTATACGCGGAATTAATTGGCGCTTCTTTCGTCAATAAAAAGGCTGTCCCCATCTGCACCCCTTGGGCTCCCAAGGCTAACGCTGCTGCGATTCCGCGTCCATCGCCAATTCCACCAGCTGCAATCACCGGAATCTGAACTTCATCAACAACTTGTGGTACGAGCGCCATCGTCGTCATGTTTCCAATATGTCCACCCGATTCTAGCCCCTCCGCAATCACCGCAGCTACCCCTATTTGTTCCATTTTTCGGGCTAATTTCACCGAAGGAATCACCGCTAATACCTGAACCCCAGCCGCTTGTAACTTGGGCATATAAACTTTTGGTGTCCCAGCCCCAGTCGTCACAAACGGAACCTGTTCTTTAACAATCACATCCACTAATTCTGCAATATTAGCTTGCTTTAACATTAAATTCACCGCAAACGGTTGGTCGGTTTGTTCGCGCACCGCTTGAATTTCACGGCGCAAAGCTGGACCATCCAGCCCCACCGAAGTTAAGGTTCCTAGCCCGCCAGCCGCTGAAACGGCAGCGACTAACTCGTGCGTTGCTAACCTTGACATGCCACCTTGAATAATCGGATATTTTGTTTTTAATAATTCTGTAATTAACTGCATTTTAGACCTCACTTTTTTCATTCAACTGTAGATTAACTTCAAACGCTATTTTACTCAAAATAGAAAAAAGTTAGCGCTACCACCGCAGCTCTAACTTATTCTCTTTAAATTAATTATGAAAAGTGATTTCTTGCCGATCAGCCGGGTTATACGTTTCCAAAACTAACGAATCAAAATGCAATTCATAAAGCTTTTCTTGCTCAGGATGATGAGCATTCAAAAATCCTTGATTATCTGCAAAGAATGGTTGTACATCATCCCAAGTTTTCTGTGAAGGAACCATCGTTACTTGGTTCGAATTAATCCGCATCCCCGATTTCATATCAACTGAAGTTACAACTGCCACATGCTCATTTTGAGCTAATTCTTCCGTTTTAGGGGCATGCGGGTCCATGGAAAAGACATACCAAACACTTTCATCATTGGCATCCACCGCAAAAGCAACTAGGCGCACACTCGGCTTTTGCTTCACCGCAGTCGCTAAATAAACCAATCCATTTGACGCGTCCACAAATTTTTGATAACTAGCCATCATTAATTCCCCCATCCTAACTTTAGGCTTTTTTGAATCAACCTACTTTATTTTATCATAAAAGCGGTTGCATTAAGCATGCACCATATCAACATGCGGAATGTTATCCTCCAAAAAAACATCAGAAACGGCTTCAAATCCAAAAGAAGCATAGAATTCACGGAGATAATTCTGCGCCGCAATTTTGATTGGTCGGTTCGGATCTAACCGCTTAATCTCGTCCAATGTTGCTTGCACGATCGCTTGACCGAAATGTTGTTTACGGTAAGCAGCCGTAACCAAGACCCGACCAAAGCTAATATACTTAGGGTCATCGTGTGGAATAATACGCGTATAAGCCACTAATTGGTCGCCATCCCACATCATCACATTCAATGCTGTATAATCTTTCTCGTCAATCTCAGGATAAGGACAATTTTGTTCCACCACAAACACATTAATGCGTGCTTGCATAATCCGAACCACTTCTAAAGCGGTTAAATCAACCGTTGTCTTGACTTCAATTGGGTATTGGGTCATCGTTTTCATGCCTCCGTCTGCTTCTTTTTAATACAACTATTATACCACGCACGCCTTTTTTAAATGATTACCTTTATATAGTAAAAAGGTCTTGAAATTCCATCCAAGACCATCTTCTTTTATTAAATTGAACTTTTAATCAACACCATCCATTAACCGTACAACTAGTTTAACTAAGAATAACATGAGGACACCTAGACCGACTGCTAATAGTCCGAAAATCATGAAATAACGAACTTCGGTTTGCGCACTGTAAAGTCCTACAAACTGCGCATTCAAAGCTGAACCAACGGCCGCTGCTAAGAACCACAAAGACATCATTTGTGAGTTGAAAGCTTTAGGCGCTAATTTAGTCGTAACCGACAAACCAACTGGTGAAATTAACATTTCCCCAATGATAATCAAAGCCCATGAACCTAACAACCATAATGGTGATACGCGCACGTCAGTCCCCCACAAAGTTCCAGGCAACGTCAAGAGCAAGAATGAAGCCCCCGCAAACATTAACCCAATCGCGAATTTCATTGGCGATGAAGGCGCATTCTTCTTCCATTTCGTCCACAAAGTCGCAAAAACGGGTGTATACAACATAATAAAGAATGGGTTTAGCGACTGGAACCATGCTGCTGGGAACCATGAATGTTGCGTCCGTTCTTGCGCAAAGGTTGCCAACACAACCGAACCTTGTTCCTCTAAGGCCCAAAACAAAACAGCCCCAAAGAAAAGTGGAATATATGCTAAAACACGTGAACGTTCTTGCTTTGTGACCTTTTTGGAAGTTAACATCTGAGAAAAATATCCAACCGGAATAATCACTGCAATGATCGTAATCAAATTAATGAAATTTGTAATGCTACCCATGCCGATCTTGAACATCCCCACTACAATAGTTGATAATACAGCCAAAACCAAGATAATCTTGATTACTAAAGGCTTAACTTCCTCGGGCTGCAAAGGATCTGCTGGCTTTAAACCATTCTTTGGCAAATCTTTTTTACCACCGAAATAATACTGAACTAAGCCGATAAACATTCCCACCGCCGCTAAACCAAAGGCCAAGTGGAAGCCAGCATTTGCTTGAACCCATCCAACCAAGAGGGGTGCAATGAATGATCCTAAATTAATTCCAAAAACGAAAATTGAAAATCCGGCATCCCGCCGTCGATCTTCAGGACTATACAAATCACCGACCATTGCTGAAACGTTGGGCTTCAAAAGCCCCGTTCCAATAATAATCAACACAATTGACCCAAACAAGGCATTCGCCCCAAATGGTAAGGCCAAAACAAGGTGCCCACTCATAATGAACAGACCACCAATGAAGACCGCCCGGCGTGAACCAAGAATCCGGTCTGCCATGTAACCACCCAACGCTCCAGATAGATAAACCATTGACGCGTAGATTGCCATAATCGATGCAGCGACTGCTCTTGAAATATTTAAATCACCAGTCTCAATTAAATGCCACATGTAGAACAACAAAATGGCCCGCATTCCATAATAGGAGAACCGCTCCCACATTTCAGTCATGAAAAGTGTCGACAAACCGATTGGTTGACCGAAAAATTGTCGCTCCTTTTTAATTCCTTCTTTCATATTCATCACCATCCCTTAACCTTAATTTCATTTTTTAATAATGTACTCATTTTAGCAACTTAGTCTTTTTTTAGCAAGGATTAATTTCATTTAAATATAAATTAAATGTATTTTACCGATACTATCATCAAAAAACGGCAGTACCATCGAATTAATCGTTGGACCACCGTTTTCATTTTTTTATATAATTTTAAACATGAAAGACAAACTTCCTTAATTTTGAAGTGTTCCATAATTAGGCTTATCAATTAAATAACCTTGTCGATATTTTAAATGGAGCTTATCCGCTAACTCAATATCATAAACTTCTCAGCATATGTAAAAGTAATCGTGAATTCATTTTTGGCCCCTTTAAAATTGGCTTCTATTTTTAAACGATCCTTCCTTACCAATAGTACGACGTAATGATTCTATATTATCCGTTCTGCGCTCACTCCTATTATCATAAAAAACCACTTTTATGGTTACTCATTATCTCATAAGAATATTTACTTAATTTTTTTACTGTTTGTTTATCGCTTCTAAATTTTAAATCTTGCGTCAAAATAGCCTTAACAGCTTTAGTCACTTTTACCACTTCATCCCTAGGGATCTAGTAATCTACTTTGTTTACTTCTTTTTCTATTTCCCTAGCCATAATAAAACTCTCCATCCACCAACGAATGAAGAGTTCAAGTTTCTTAAATTTCTGTATACCCGTTTACGGACTAAATTAATTATTGTTGTTGTAATTTATTTACAGTTATAAAAGAAATTGAACTCAACGTATACGCATTGGCCAAAGTTAGCATAGTTACGTTGGTTTTTTCTTTTATTTAATAAAATTATTTTAACATACAAAGCAACAAATTAATTTTTATTCTTTTGAAGAAATATAAAAAATAATTTATTTTTTAAATAAAAAACTAAATAATTTTAAATATTTACTATCAGGGATCCAAATTAAAGACAATAATAAAACATCACAAAATATTCTAACTAAAACTAAATTATAATAACTATACAAAATTATAAACAAAATTATTGATAATATTGTTTTAAAAATCTTTATTGCCATCCATAATCACCATACAATACACCAATAGCATAATTATAATCAGAAGTGTTAAAATTATAATTCAAAACTGCATTATTACTATCACTATCAACAGCAGAAGCTACTCCTACATATGACGAAATGACAACTGACAACAAAATTAATGATACCAAACTAATAGTCAACGATTTATATAAACGCATATATCCTCCGAAAGATAAAACAAATTTAATTACAAAATAATTATACCTTTTCTTAAAGTCATTTAAATTAAATTTCACAAAGTATTTATTAAATAAATATACTCATATTCCAATAAACATTCCTAAACAATTCAATTAATAATATTAAACTAATAAAAATAATTTTTTGTTGCGATTTGTCTTGTAAGTCAAGTTAATAGGGCGGAGCGCTTCGCTCTCCACCCTTAACGCCTGTTTCACGGGCTTCGAAGGATACCTATATTCGTTTTGCGAATGCTTAACGGGTGCTTATCTTGCGGTCACTACGACTTCGTCTGTGACCGACAGTGACTTCTCGGAACTAACTTTGGTCGTTTCCGGCCCGTTCACGTCTATTTAAAAGACAAAAACCATTATTTCTATATTTTTAGAGTTTTTAATTTATTTTTTTACACATAATTTAAACACCATGGACGAGCACGGGTCATCAAACCCGGTCCCGATCGACGGATATTTTTTCTTTCTAAGCCTTATGTGTGGTGTACGAACAATAAATAAAAAGGCTCGCCACAAATGACCGCCTTTCTTAAAATTTAATTACTTAGCAATTTTTTATGTGTTATAGACTAGATTTTTACGATCATACGAAATGACTAGTAACAACGATAGGAATAGCATTGATCCAAACAAAATCAGAATCGGCATCCACGGCGAGGCAACACCGTTATCAATAATGGTACTTTGCATATCAAACGTCGTATGCAAAATAGCCCCCACATAGATTCGATTAAATACGATTCTAATTCCAGCCCAAAATAAACCTAAACACATAGTATAAAAAACTTGCTGAAATGTTGCAATTACGTCGTTCCCGCTAACTAAATTTAGAAAATGTAAGCAGCCAAATATAAAACTACTTAAACATGCTGAAATAATCAAAACATATTTTGAGTACTTAAAACGATTAAAAATTAATTGAAATAAATAGCCACGAATCAGATATTCTTCTATTATTCCAGCTTCCGTAGCCGCTACGACACATGCAATCATTGAATAAACTGGAAGAAAAAACAATTCTTGAGTCCCAACCAGTGGCCCTGTTACATAAACAAACAAATATATACAAAACACTAATATAAAAATCAATAATTGATATACAGATAATTTACGTCGCTTTAATGGTAACTGCCCATAATTCGTAACTCTATTAACGGACCACATCATTATTAAGCATGCCAATAATACCACGACGGAGAAACTAATCATCTGTACATGCGACTGTCCCTCCTTCCCGATAGGTATCATAATCCCAATTAGTGCACTTAAAATTATCAATATTTCTAGGCAAATTTTATTCTTGTTGTTCATCTCACTACCCCCTCACTTGTATAAGCCATTATATACATGGTTCCCTAATCAGTTCCAGTTAAGATAAATTAAAGAATTTTAATCTTCAAAAAAGCAATCTCATCTACTCTTATTATTTTTATGCTAATAAATGGTACAAAAGCATCTAAACACTTATAAATTAATTTAATTAGCAGTAAAAAGAACCAACTGAGGAAAATTGTGAATTTTCCCTGATGTTGTTATTTTTATCGGCCAAAAATTTTATTTTAGAATTGTCTTCGCTTCACCCAATTATTTTTTGGAGTAAATTCGAGGGGCTGGAGGGGTAGTTAGTTGAAGATATCCTGAATAAGCCCCCCCCTATCACTCCCTCCTAAGACCGCTTCAGGTTTCTGTAAAGGATATATTAACTACCGGACGCATAAAATCGGAACAGGGCTAAGAGGGCAGCCAGAAAATATTACGTCCACAAAAAAATAAGTGTCAACTGGGCGACAACTAGCGCCTATTTTGGCTTCAAATTTAAACATTTTTAGCCAATTCGAACATCTAAGCTTTAAAAACAAATGCGTCTAGTCCATATTATTCCATCCCCCACAAATTACTTTAGAACAATAAAAAAAGACTTACCAAACTAAATTGACAAGTCCTTATTTATATTAAATTACTTAGCAATCATTTCTTTGTACTCGTCACGAGAAACAACAGAAACTTGACGCTTGTCACGGCCCAAACGACCGAACTTAACAACACCATCAGCCTTAGCATACAAAGTATCATCATTTCCACGTCCAACATTTACACCAGGGTAAATATGCGTTCCACGTTGGCGATAGATGATTGATCCCGCTTTGATGTCTTGTCCATCAGCACGTTTCGTACCAAGGCGACGACCTGCTGAATCACGACCGTTAGCAGATGAACCTCCACCTTTGTGGTGAGCAAGCATCGTCAAGTTAGTTAAATTCAATTCCATGATTTTATCCTCCTATTATTCGATGATTAGGCAATAGTGTCAATGACAACCTTAGTATAAGGTTGGCGGTGACCTTGCTTACTGTGTGAGTGCTTCTTTGGCTTGTACTTGAAAGTTACAACCTTCTTTTCCTTACCTTGCTTAGCAACTGTTCCCAAAACAGAAGCACCATCAACGTAAGGTGCACCAACAGTACCATTTGCAAAGACAACCTTATCGAAAACAATCTTGTCTCCTTCGGCTGCTTCCTTCTTTTCAACGTAAATTACGTCACCGGCAGAAACCTTGTATTGCTTTCCGCCATCCTCAATAATCGCATATGACATGAGTATGAGACCTCCTAATATAATATAGTAACAACTTAGACTCACCTAATCCGCAGGGCTTACCTTTATAACGGGGTTCGAGTGGTTGCAGTTTGTGGAAGCCACAAACACAACAGTATTATTTTACCTTAACTAGTCTAATCTTTCAATGATTAATTAAAGGGATTATCATCATCGGTATGATAATAGTCAAAATTAGAGAATTTACTATACGCTTTTTGGAAAAGCATTTTAGCTGTTCCGCGCGCTCCTGAACGATTCTTTTCAACAATTAATTCAATTGGCCCGTCCTCATCTTGTTGACCAGCTCCGGTGTTTTCACCTTCATCATTATCTTGCCGATAATAATCTTCACGATACAAAAATCCAACAATATCTGCATCTTGCTCAATCGAACCAGAATCACGGATGTCAGATAGCACAGGCCTCTTATCTTGACGTTGTTCAACTCCACGTGACAACTGAGCTAACGCAATAATCGGCACTTCCAGCTCCATTGCCATTTTTTTAATATTTCGTGAAACGGATGAAACGGCTTGTTGTTGCGACTCATTAGTCGTTCCTTCTACTAACTGCAAATAATCGATGATTACTAAACCTAATTGACCTTCTTGTTTTTTTAAGCGCCGCAATTTCGACCGGATTTCGGTAATCTTAATTCCCGCGGTATCATCAATAAATAGCTTGGTCCCACTCAAGGATGCCATGGCGATTGTTAATTTACTCCACTCTTCATCCGTCAAGGCCCCGCTTCGCATATTTTGTGAATTAATATTACCCTCAGAGGCTAACATTCGATTCACCAACGAAACGGCTGGCATTTCCAATGAAAAAATCGCAACCGGCAAATTCGGATTCATCACCGCCACTTTTTGCGCAACGTTTAAGACAAAGGCCGTTTTACCAACTGCTGGACGTGCGGCCACGACTACCATTTCCCCTGGATGAAAGCCGGTTGTCAGATTATCTAGTTCACGAAAACCAGATGACAATCCGGTAATTTTACCGTCATTATGGGCATTTCGTTCAATTTGATCAAACGATTCAGTAACCACCGTTTCAATCGAACGAAAATCTGCCGAACCATCTTCAGTATCGATACCATCCAACGAACCTGAAACTCGTGCAATCAGATCTGTAACTGGTTCTAATTCAGCATAGCTTGCTTCGGTCCCATCAGCCAAAACATCTAACAATGTCCGCCGCTGAGATTTTTCCTTCACAATTTTCGCATAGGTTTCCGCATTACTAGCAATGGGCACCACCAAGCCTAATTCGGCTAAGTAAGCCGCTCCCCCCGAATTCTCGAGTTGGTTCATACTGCTTAATTGATCTTGTAAGACCAAAGAATCAATCGGCCGCCCCGCATCATCGAGCGCCAGCATCGCTTGATAAATCAATTTATGACGCGTTTGAAAAAAGTCATGGCTTTGAACAATACTACTGACGGTCGTCAAAGTATCAACTGGATCCGTACTAATCAGAATGGACCCCAAGACTGCTTGCTCAGCAAAATTATCTTGCGGAGCGCTTTTATAATCTATAACTTCATCCGCCATCTTCAAATCTTCCTACTTATTGTTCTGTCGTATGCACGCGCAAAGTTGCTTCAACTTGCTTATGCAAACGAATGTTAACATTCCGATACCCTAACGCCCGAATTGGTTCTTTCATATCCATCTTGCGCTTATCAAGCTTAATGCCTAATTGGTTTTGAGCTGCTTCAACGACTTGCTTTGATGAAACAGCCCCAAATAAACGGCCATCAGCGCCCGCTTTGGCTTTTAACTCAACGACTGCATCGTCGGCTTCAAGCTTAGCTTTTAACGCTTCCGCTGCAGCTAACTCTTCAGCAGCTTCCCGGTCAGCCGCCCGTTTTTGACCTTTCAAAGCTGCCACATTGCTATTTGTCGCTACTTTAGCTTTTTTATTTTTAATTAAAAAATTATTGGCGTATCCATCTGGAACATCCTTCACTTCGCCTTTTTTACCACGCCCTTTAACATCTTCTAAAAAGATAACCTTCATCTTCTAATCCTCCATTTCAGCATCTGCTTGATCTTTTTTTAATACTTCATATAATTCTTGTCCAGCTTCATTAGTGGAAATATCATTCACTTGCGTTGCCGCAAAACTCAAATGACCGCCGCCACCCAGTTGTTCCATAATCGTCTGCACATTCTTATGCCCATCTGACCGCGCTGAGATTCCAACCGTCGTAGCATCCCGCCGTGCGACCACAAAGGACCGCTCAATACCAATAATTTGCAATAGCGAATCAGCAGCTTGTGCCACCGAAACTGAATCATAAATTGTCTGGTCATCAGCAACTACGACGGCATCGCTCCCCAGAATTTGAGCTTGCGCAACTAATGCTGCGCGTTGACGATAATCTTCCACGGAATCCTTCATAAAGTTTTGAATCAACTTACCATCGGCACCCATGGAACGCAGATAACTCGCGGCATCAAATGTCCGCGTTCCAGCTCGAATCGCAAAGGACTTCGTATCTAATTGAATTCCAGCCAACAAGGCCGTAGCCTCAATTCTTGATAATCCGCGGCGCTTGCGAGATTGATATTCAAAGAGCTCCGTCACCAATTCAGAAGTTGATGAGGCATATGATTCAATATACACCAACAAAGCCTGCTCTGGGAATTCTTCTCCTCGGCGATGATGATCAATAACAATTAAGCGATCTTTCAATGCAGCATATACTGAACGGCTCTCAGTCATGGATTCCTTGGAATGATCTACTAGAATTAATAATGATTGTTCCGTCGCTGTATTCAAGACTTCTGAAGGAGTCATTATAGCGTCAGCAGTCTGCGGATCTTCATGCATTTCATCAAGTAATAACCGCATATCCGTATGGCGCTTCACTTCTGGATCAACGACGACCCAGGCGGGCTTATTCACCATCTTGGCTAATCGTCGCACCCCTAGCGCGGCTCCCATTGAATCCATGTCATCGCGGGCATGCCCCATCACAAAGATTTGGTCAGCCGCACCCATCAATTCGGTCAAAGCTTGTGAAATCACTCGGGCCCGAACCCGCGTCCGTTTTGCCATCGGGTTAGTCGTCCCACCATAGAAGCGGGCGTCTTGGCCCGGCGCCTTAACTACGACTTGATCACCGCCACGACCCAAAGCTAAGTCGAGTTGCTTTTGGGCTGAAGTTGCCATTTCGGCAATATTCTCAATTTGATAGGCAATTCCGATACTTAACGTAATCGGCATATTTTGGCTCGAGGTTGATTCACGAATAGTATTTAGGACCTTAAACTTATCTTTTTCGGCCTGACGTAATCCGCTCATATAACCCATTAACATATATTTATCCGAAGCACTCCTTCGAACATAAATATGTCGTTCATCCATCCAGTCACTCAAAGTCGTCGTCACATGCGTATGCAAAACTGATGATTCGGTATCGCTCAAACGTTCTGATATTTCATCATAATTATCCAAAGATACAATTCCAATAAATAATTGATTATCCTCAAACCGTTCTTGAACTTGTAACTCTTCGGTCACATCGCGCAAGTACAGGGCTTGCAACTCTGGCTGAACTTCCACCTCAAATTGCCGATCCAACCAATTTAAATGTTCTTTAAAAGTCGCTTTTTCAGTATCAACATGTATCTGCGCCTGCTCAATTAAATTCATTAAGTCTGGGCTCACTTGATTAATTTTTTGATCAATCAATGATTTATCACTCAAGCTTTGTAAATATGGGTTAATCCAATTAATTTCACCCTTATCATTATACAAAATCACCCCAAGTGGCATTTGAATTAAAGCTTCTTGTTCCCCTCGATTTACCCGATAAGATAAACTTGCGATATACTTTTGCGTATTATTACCAATGATTTTTAACGTATTAAAAACAAACACCAAAGCGCAGGCAATGATAACAACCCATATAATTCCTACCAACCAATTAGCCATAAATGCCAATACGGTCCCACATGCAGCCATGATTGTGACCCATATGGCTAACCAGGTCAATCGTCGATTTTGAAAAAAATCTGGTAAAGCCTGGAATAGACTAAAATGTTTCATTTTTGGCCTCTCCTTCACAATAATATCTACTTCATTATACCATGAACCACCGCATCATTAGCGTGTCTTCTAAAATTAACCCGCGTAAACGAAGTAATTTCCACATTTAATACTTAATTTCTAAACCACTTTCATGCACCACTTTAAACAAAAAAAGGATGCCCCAAAACGGTTCATCCTGTTTAAAATTTAATTCCAGCGGCGTAACGGTGCTACACAACCATCCGTTTATCAATAACTTGTCCGACCTTTGATAAGCAATAATTCAAAACAAAGTATAAGAAGGCCAACATCAAAAACATTGGTACAATTTGTTTTGGATTTTGGGCGTAGATAATTTGGGCCCGATAGGTCATTTCTGGCAACATGATGATCGTTGCCAATGACGTATCCTTAATCAAAGAAACAAATTGCGAAACAATCGGCGGAATCATTTTCTTATACGCCTGTGGCAACAAGATGTACCACAGCGTTTGACCGAAGCTTAAGCCATTAGAGCGTGCACCTTCTGACTGGCCTTTAGGAACTGACACAACCCCCCCACGGACAATTTCAGCTAACATGGCTGATTCAAAGATAGTCATCGCAAAAATTGTGCTACCAATCACCGAAAATTGCACACCAATATGAGGCAAAGCAAAATACGTAAAGAAAATAATTAGCAATAATGGTAAGTTCCGAATCAAGTCAATCAAAAGTCCGACCGCCCAAGATACATAAGGGATCTTAGCGTAACGGATGATCCCCAAAATTGATCCCATAATGAAACTTAAAATCACGGAAACAAAGGCAACCTGAACCGTCACCCACATCCCCTCGAACAGGAAGCGCATATTAATCCATGAATAAGCCTGTATAAAATCATTCATCTTCTACCCCTCCCGTGCTAATTTATCTTCTAAGTAACGCATGTAATAACTAATTGGTAAGGTAATCACCAGATACAAAATTCCCACGATAATGTATGGATTAAAAGTATCAAAGGTTGTCTGTGAAATTTGGTTAGCTTGATACATTAAATCAAAACCCGCCACGAAGGCTAAAACTGACGAATTTTTCACCAAGTTCACAAACTGATTCCCCAAAGGTGGGATAACATATTTGAACGCTTGCGGTAAGACAATCATCCGCATCGTTTCCCACCAACTCAGACCGTTGGCACGGCCACCTTCATACTGACCCGTTGGTACGGCATAAATTCCAGCTTTAACGGTTTCAGCAATAAAGGCGGAAGTATACAATGTTAGACCAATCGTCCCAGACACAAAGCCATTAATTTTAAAAATTCCAGAAACCACAATATAGAAAAACATTGTAATCACCAATAGCGGAATATTTCGCAAAACTTCAATATATAACCGTGCGATATAATGTGGAACTGGACGGGGAATCACTTCGATAATCGCAAAGAGCGTCCCTAGAATCAACGAACCAACAAGCGCAATCACACTTGACAACAAAGTCCAGCCAAAGCCCGTTAAAAAGTCCACTCCATACATACTAATTAAATGCATCATGATTTCGTCAACTCCTTCCAGTCCATTCCAGGTACCTGACCGAACCATTTTTTAACTAAGCGATCATACGTCCCATCCCCCCGCATTTTAGCCAAAGCGCGATTAATTTTCTTAACTAGTGCTGGGTTATCTTGGGCAATCGCAATTCCGTATGGTTCTTCAGTAAACACGCCGCCGACTAATTGCAGGTGCTTATCTTCAGCAGCCATTCCCGCTAAAATACTAGCATCAGTCGTCAAGACATCCCCTTGACCCGCTTTCAAGGCGGACAAAGCGGTTGCATAATCTGACAATGCCAGCACTTTGGCATTGGGAGCTTTTTGTTTAGCAACTTCGACTGAGGTTGAACCTTGCACCCCTAGTATCGTGACATTTTGATGATTAACGTCATCAATATTTTTAATTGATGAACCCTTTTTCACCAAAAGAGACTGCCCCGCCATCAAATAGGGCTTTGAAAAATCAACCGCTTTGGCCCGTTCAGGCGTAATCGACATGGTAGCGATAATCGCATCAATATTCCCATTGCGTAACAAAGGGATGCGTGTCCCAGACGTAACTTCATTAAAAACCGGCTTGGCTTTGGGATCTATTAGCTTTGTCACCTCTTTGGCGACATCGACATCAAAACCTTCAACTTTTCCGGTTTTAATATTCATCAGACCCATTAACCGGGTATCCGCCTTTGTTCCCCACACCATTTCATGCCGAGTCTCAATTTTATTCAAAACTTGATTCTGTTTTTCATCAGCTTGTCCCGTTCCCGGCCAAACCATGCTCATTCCCAATACCACAGTACCTAGGCCAACCATTTTTAATATTTTTTTCATCTTGTTGTCCCCCTGAACCAGTTTAATCAGTGCCTAATGTTGAATCTGAGATAAGAACTTTTGGGCACGCGGCTCCTTAGGATGCTTAAAGAATTCAGCAGTTGGGGCATCTTCCAAAATTTCACCATCCGCCATAAAGATGACCCGGTCGGCCACCTGACGCGCAAAGCCCATTTCATGGGTTACCACTAACATTGTCATTTCTGAATCGGCGGCAATCTTCTTCATAATATTCAAAACATCATTAACCATTTCGGGATCCAAGGCAGATGTTGGCTCGTCAAACAACAAGGCTTTGGGCTTCATAGCTAAGGAACGCGCAATTGCAATCCGCTGTTGTTGTCCCCCGGATAATGACGATGGCATCTTATCCGCCTTATCAACCAAACCAACTAAGCGTAATAGTTCTTCAGCCGCAGCCCGGTTCTCTGCTTCGTCCATCTTCAGCACTTTGCGGGGGGCTAACATAATATTTTCGAGTACGGTTTTATTCGCGTAAAGATTAAAGTGTTGGAAAACCATCCCGACATTTTTACGCATTTTATTCATATCCGTCTTTGGATCCGCTAAATCAAAACCATTCACGATTAAGTGCCCTTCTTGAATAGGCTCTAAACCATTAATGGTCCGAATTAAGGTCGATTTCCCAGAACCAGATGGGCCTAGCAAAACCACAGTCTCACCTGGGTCCACTTCTAAATTAATATCTTTCAATGCATGAAAATCACCATAATATTTTTCCACATGATTAAACTCGATCATTGACATTTGCCTGCCCCCCTATCATCATTCTTTTTTAATTTATCTTTATAATCTCTCATATAAATACTATTTTTGTCAAATTATTATCCGTGATTAATCACTTTGTTTTGTAATAATTTCAGAAATAATTGCGCCTAAGCGTTGCTCCGTTGCTTTCCAATCATCATTTTTAATCACATAAGCACGCTGGGCAAGCTCTTTTGGAATAGCTAAGTCCCGCTGATATTCCGCGCTATTTAAACGTGCTTGCACCTTTACTGGATCATCCCCCCGGGCTAAAAGACGCTCAGCCAAGAGACCCGTTTTCCCAATCGTTAAATACAAGACCACTGCTTCTGCCCCCAAAGCCTTTTGGTATGTAATCGCTCCCGCCGTATCCAAAACAATTGAAATGACTGGCGCCTTTTGCCAGGCTCGCTCCAAACCTTCATATGAAGATCCATACGCTGCATAACTATATTGAACATGTTCTAATAAATGTAATCGTTGAAATGTTTCCGGCGTTTCAAAATAATAATCTTGCCCATCAAGTTCCCCTTGGCGCGGAGCGCGGGTCGTATGGGTAATCACTTGCGGAATATCATAATGCCGCTTCAAATAATCCGCTACTGTCGTTTTCCCCGTTCCCGTATTACCGGTAATTACCAATACTTTTTTCATTAAATCTTCCTTCGTGTAGCTGTAATACTTTAGGCTAATTCTCTAATAATTAATAAAAAAAGCCAATCGTCGACCTCATCAATAGGATCAACGACCAACTTGATTTATTCTAAATTAAATGACCTAAAATCGCCTAGGCTTCATTGGCAAGGCGTTCAATGGCGTCCGCAAACAAAGCCATAGCCCGCGTCAAATCAGCGACTGGATAGAATTCATCGGCTTGATGCATGGTATCAGGTACACCTTCAAACATGGCTCCAAATGCAACACCCCGATCTAAGAGGCGGCCAAAGGTTCCCCCACCAATCACTTGTTCTGCGGCAGGCAAACCAGTGTGCTGACGGTAAACATCAAGCAAAGTAGCAACCAATGGATCATCACCAGGTACATAATGTGGTAATTGGGCATTACCTTCAATGGCAATCGTCACATCGAAATCATCGCTCAAGCCACTTTCAATGGCCGCACGAATTTCATCATTATTTGTATTCTTAGGATAACGGAAGTTCAAGTTAATCAAACCTTCTTCATCCGCTGTGAACTCTTGAATTCCCACGTTCATTGTCAAATCACCCATCAAATCATCGTGCTTGATAGCACCAATGCGCAAGGCTGTTGTATCATCGTGGATCGCTGTTCCCAAGAAGTTCAAGAAGCCCTTGGCATTTCCACCAAAATCAAATTGTTGCAAGAAGTTAGCCAAATACGTTCCCGCATTTTCTCCAGTTTCAGGCTTAGCCCCGTGCACTTGCTTTCCATAAAAAGTAATGTGTGCTTGATGTTCTGAAGTTTCAATTTCAGCTTTAATACGCTTTTCTGTAGCCAAATAACGCTTTAAGCCAGCCTCCATAAACTTAGGGTCCATCGTCTCAACTGTTGCTTCCGCCAAACCAGGCACCATATTAAAACGTTCTCCAGCCTTAAATGAAACCAACTTAAAGCTTCCACCATTCGTTCCTTGGAACCGAATTACGTGTGAAGCTTGTCCTTTTTCACCATTAATAATAGGGAATTCAGCATCTGGTGAGAAGCCCATAGTTGGATAGCCCACTTCTTCAAAGAATTCTTTCATCCCAGTCCAGTTTGATTCTTCATCAATTCCCATGACTAACCGAACACGCCGCTTAATTGGAACGTTCATGTCCTTTAACATCTTGACCGCATAATAGGCGATCATTGAAGGACCCTTATCATCAGAAGCACCACGGGCGTACAAACGTCCGTCTTCAATGACTGGCTTAAATGGTTTTTTGGTCCAACCTTCACCTGCTGGCATCACATCAAGGTGTCCAATAATATCAATTGATTCTTCAGCATCTTCTGGTCCCACTTCAGCATAGCCCACAAGTCCTTTATAATCACCAACTCTAAAGCCATCACGACGCGCTAAATCTTCCCAAGCCGTCAAAGCAGCTTTTGTCTGAGGACCCAAAGGAGCTTCATCCGTTGCTTCTGCGTCATTTCGCACTGATGGAATTTCTAACATCATCTTTAAATCAGCTAGCAAATCATCCTCATATTTAAGTGCTTCACTCATCCATTCGCTTGGCTTCTTATTCATGCTCATTTCCCCCAAATAATTTTATAATCTTATTTAATATAATACACTTTTAGCACCAGTTTTTCCAAATATTTTTTTGAATATTCGGCTCTGAAACTAACTTACCTAATCATACTCCATCCAACACAGTGAAGCTAATTTTACCATCAACAATGCCAACAACGACAACTAATTAAAAAAATAAGGATGGTTACCCCACCCTTATTTTACATGCAATCAACGACCTACATTAATCGGCTGCTAATGCATCAATTGGATTCAAACGTGAAGCTCGTCGCGCTGGCAACAAAGCTGCTAAGAATGAAATCACTAATGCAACAATAATCGTGAAGATAATATTGTTGACACTAACTTGAATCATATTAAACTTGGCAATCTTATACAAAGCTGCATTCATCGCAAAACCAAGACCATATGCCATAACTAAAGCAAGAATGGCTGACATAACCCCAATAATCAATGATTCAGACGTAAACAAACGGCGAATATCACGCTTTGATTCACCTAAGGCGCGCAAAATTCCAATTTCCTTCGTCCGCTCAGACACTGACATATACATCGTTACAATAATCATCAAGGCTGATACTAACAATGAAATCCCAGAAATAGCAGCCAAAACATTAGTAGCTAAACTTACAATCGTATTAATTGTGTCCAACATTGAGCCTATGGAAATTGCTAAGACATTTTGTGTTCCAGTACTATCTTTCAACCCATTAATATCTTTGACGGCTTGTTTAACATTTTCTGTTTGATCAATTTGTGCTGATGCAAATGTATAATCAGTATTAGCTCCTTCATCTTGCAAAATTTGCTTCATCGTTGCCAAATTCGTGATCGCAACGGGTGACACAGAATCAACAACCCCTGCAACCTTAAAGGTCTTCGTCAATGGTATTGGTGTATTATTCGCATCGTACGCCACAAAACTCATCGTTACCTCTTGACCAATAATTGACTGCCAGTTTTTAGCATCCATTTCTTTAGCAAAGGACTTCTTATCAACTAAAATTTCACCTTGCTTGGGTGCATGCCCGGCCTTGATAATTGACTTATTAGTGGCTGGCGTCCAGCTTTGGTACTTAGGTGTTTGAACATCATGCCCTTGATATGCCATTGTCACGTTCATAAAGGTGTAACCTGGCAAAACCCGTTTAACATGCTTGACTTTTTCAATCTGGTGTAAGGAAGCTTCTGACAAGGTAGCTTTCTTATAATCTATCATCATCGTTTGATACGTATTTTGCATCAAATCAGTTGCTTCTTTCCCCTTAGATTGTTCTTTAGTCGAAACATTTTTGACAATTGTAGGGTAATCCGGATTGGCTAAATCAGAAACTTGCTTATTAATATAGGCATTTACCCCGTTTCCCAAACCGGAGAATAACAAAACGGCAAAGAGTCCAATTGCTGTTCCAAGCATAATCAACGAATTACGCCAGAAATTATGGGCAAAGTGTTTCCAGGCATTTTGGAAGCTGGCACTCAACGGCATTGCTTTAGAGTCTAAGCGGACTTCCTCACCCGTCACCGGGTAAGCTGGATGGACACGTTCATCACTATCAATTTTTCCATCAGCTAGGTGCACAATCCGCGTTCCATGATTGGCCACATCTTGTGAATGCGTTACGGCAATCACTAACTTACCTTCTTGTGCGATTGCTTGCAATAATTCTAAAACTTCAGCCGTGTTTTGCGCATCCAAAGCTCCAGTTGGCTCGTCAGCAATAATTACTTGAGGATCAGGTGCCAAAGCCCGGGCAATCGCAACTCGTTGTTTTTGACCTCCTGATAATTGGTTTGGGTGTTTAGCTATTTGATCAGCCAAACCAACCCGTGCTAACAAATCTTTCGCACGTTCTTCGCGTTCCTTATGGCCTAACGCAGTCATATCCAAAGAAATCAACACATTTTCCAAAACCGTTAAATGCGAGATTAGATTATATGATTGATAAATATAACCAATCGTTCCGCGTCGATATTCGTCTAATTTTTGCTCTTGTTTATGATCCAGGCTGCGGCCTTCAATCGTAACCTCTCCTTCAAAATTCCGATCTAAGCCTCCAATAATATTCATCAGAGTTGACTTACCACCACCTGATTCACCTAAAACTGAAACAAAATCACCCAGTTCAAAATCTAGATCAATTCCTTTTAAAACCGCAAATTCTTGTTGCCCTAAAAAGTATGATTTTTTAATGTTGCGTAATTCTAAAAACGCCATTATCACTACTCCTTTATTCCGTTTGCATTATAATTGTTGTCATTATACCAACTTACTACTAAAATATACACCAATTTATAAATTTAGATATACCTGGCATATCTGCGCCTAAAAATAAAAAGAGCAAACCAAAATAACCTTGTCGGCTTGGTTTACTCTTCTTTTTTCAATGACTGTTTCCATCTTGTCTTGTTGGTTTTTATTCAAAAACCATCTGACTAGTATACAAATTCGCATAGAAACCTTGCTCAGATAAGAGCTCAGTGTGAGTCCCTTGCTCAATGACATTTCCATCCTTTAAGACCACAATCTTATCTGCTGAAAGAATAGTCTTTAAACGGTGGGCAATCACAAAGCTTGTCCGCCCTGAAATCACGGCTTCCATCGCTTTTTGAATCTTCGCTTCGGTCACGGTATCAACGTTTGAAGTTGCCTCATCCAAAATCAAAAGATCCGGATTAGTTAAAATCGTTCGTGCAATTGACAAAAGTTGTTTCTGTCCCGTTGAAAAGACGGAATTTTCGTCATCAACATGTGTTTGATAACCATCTGGTAATGACATAATGAAGTCATGAATATTCGCCTGTTGCGCAGCCGAGGTCACTTCTTCATCCGTTGCATCTGGTTTTCCAAAGACAATGTTGTCTCGCACAGTTCCACTAAAGAGCACTGAATCTTGCAAAACGATTCCGACATGATCACGCAAGCTTTGCAAGTCCATTTCACGGACATCAACACCATCAAACTTAACTGCTCCAGACGTCACATCATAAAAGCGGTTCAGCAAGTTCATGACGGTGGTCTTTCCTGAACCAGTTGGTCCCACCAAAGCTACCATCTGACCCTTTTGCACATCAATTGACACACCGTGCAAAATTTCTTTATCCTGTTTATAGCCAAAGTGGACGTCTTCTAAGGTCACTTCATTTTTAATGCCTGTAAGTTGCTGCCCATTGGCTGGCGAAATTTCGTCATCTTGAGCAAAGACTTCAGATAAACGATGAGCTCCAGTTACTGCCAACTGTAACATATTGTAAGTCGAAGTAATGTTGGTGATTGGTTGGTAATATTGTTGTGAGAACGACATAAACATGACGATCAAGCCTAAGGCCGCTGAACGTGACAAATCACCATTCAAAGCCATTGAACCGCCAAAGAAAATCACAATCGCTGTGTTAATCAAACTCATTCCAGACATCAAAGGAAATAAAATTCCTGACCAGACTTGTCCTTTATAAGTAGCTGAACGAACTTGCTCATTATGCTTCACAAACTGATTAATGGATTTTGATTGCAGACCATTTGTAATAATAACCCGCTCACCATTAATTTGTTCATTAATGTACCCATTCAAGTGCCCAACTTCTTTTTGTTGTAAATCAACATATTTCTTAGCTTGCATCACCACCACCACTGCAATTAAGAGTGCTAGCGGCGTAGAAGCGATCGTAATCCAGGCCATTTTCACATTCTGCTGGAACATCATCATAATAATTCCGACCATTAAGGCAATCTGTGAAAAGAGCTGGAATATTGCTTGATTCATCGCATTAAAAATATTATCCAAATCCGAAGTAAAGCGTGCTAAAATTTCACCGTCTTGATGTTCATCAAAGTAGCGAATTGTCATCCGTTGCAACTTTGCAAACAGACCAGTCCGCATATCATTAACAGAATTGGCCGAAATAATTGATTGCAAAACTCCCATGATTAACATAGCCCCTGCTGTTGAAACGACGAATAATAACATCATCCCCAAAGCATGGTGAAATTTATCCAAATTAGCAGTTGCCGCCGTCATTGGGTTTAGCTTCAAGAAAATATAATTACCCATTTCTTGAATTGCTTTTCCCATATAAACGGGAGCTTTAACTTGCAGATAAGTTGAAAGAATAATGAAAAATCCCACTAGGAACATTCCAAACTTATAGCGCTTAAAATAATGCGCAAAGAATTTAATTGCTTGCCAAAAATCCTTCATTATGAGTTCACCTCCTGCGCTTTTTGAGTACCATAAATCTCACGGTAAACTGGGGATGTCTCCAATAATTCAGCATGGGAACCTTCACCCACCAACTTACCTTCATCCAAGACTAAGATTCGATCAGCATTAATCACTGATGAAATCTTTTCCGCAATAATAAAGGTAGTTGTATGTTGCAAATCACGTTCCAACGCCTCTTTAACGAGTTTTTCAGAATTAGCATCCAGAGCCGACGTTGAGTCATCCAAAATCAAAACCTTAGGATTGGCAATCACCCCTCGCGCAATTGAAAGACGTTGCTTTTGACCACCTGAGAAATTAGCTGAACGTTCTTCAACAACATGTTCATAGGTATCTTCATAACGCTCGACGAATTCAGCTGCTTGCGCAATATTAGCTGCATGGCGCATATCTTTAGTGTTGGCATCTAATTTACCTTGACGTAAATTATCAGATATTTTTCCAGAAAACAGGGTAGCCCGTTGCAAAACATATGAGACGGTTTGCCGGAGTGACTTCTCATTAACATGCTTTAAATCATGACCACCGATTTCAACTGTTCCCGCCGTTGGGTCAAATAACCGCGCAATCAACTGTGCCAACGTCGTTTTACCAGATCCAGTCGCACCAACGATCCCAATCATCTCACCCGCATTGGCTTTAAAGCTAACATGTTTTAAGACATCTTGTTCATCAGCTGGATAATGGAATGATACATCTTTAAACTCAACAGAACCCATTAGCTCAATTTCAGGAGCTTTAGCATCATATTGCATGGTTGGCTTGGCATCGATAACCTCTTTAATGCGCTTTATCGAAACCATTCCACGTGCGGCAAAGGACATAACCATTCCACCGATAATTACGGCCATCATAATTTGCATCAAATAATTAGTAAATGACGAAACACTCGCAATCCACATAGGATGCTCATTTACTTGTGTTCCAACATACCAAATTGAACCAGCAATGGCCAACTGACTCACCATCATAAACAATGGTGACATAACTGAGAAAAGATACCCAATTTTAATGTTGATTTTATTTAATTCACCAGAGGCTTCATTATAACGATTTTTTTCATTTTGTTCTTGGTTAAATGATTTAACAACTCGAACCCCTTGCAAATTTTCTTTTGCTAAATTATTAGTTTTCTCAATCCAACTCTGAATCCGTCCAAAGAGTGGCCCCATTTTCGAAAAAACGAAAGCGGTAATTAATACCACTGTCACGACCATAATCACAATGATCCACCACAATTGCGGCAAAGTATTAATTGCAAAAATTAATGCCCCAATGAATAGGATGGGCATCCGCAAAAGAGCTTGTAACCCAGACATCACCAAGGTCTGCACTTGCTGGATATCATTGGTCATCCGTACGACTAGATTTCCCACTGAAAAATGCTCGATATCAGCAAATGAAAATGTTTGAATTTTCCGATACTGGGCTTCTCGCAAATCAGCCGCAATATTTTGCGAAACTTTAGCGGCAAAAATTGAATTAATCACGCCCGCTATCAACCCAAGCGCTGCCACAGTTATTAACTTAACCCCAATTGAATTAACCTGATTCATTTTATCTTCAGTAATAGCTTTCATCACATCTTGCAAAAGTCGTGGTTGATATAACGCCGCCGCCGACATTACAATCACGGACAAAACGGTAATAAATATATCACGTTTATACTTAACAAGATAAGGTTTTAATAAATCCATGAATTCATCTCCTTTTCTTCCCCAAATAATAGCACTGCTTAGTCTACTCCAATCTTAAATTAAAAACAACCTAAATTTAGCCCATTTGAAATGGCTAATATTAGGTTTAGCTTATCACACCTAGGAAACTTATCATATCAACCTTTAAGTTGTTAATTATGCTTCAATTAGCTTGCATTTAACAAAAAACTGCATGCTAATTACAACATATTTTACCGCGTGCGTAAATACTTTTAGCTTAAGCGGTCATTATTCGTTCTTATCAGGTTATTTGACAAAGAATCAATTAAAAAAGACCACCGAAATTGACTTATGCATCAATCCAGTAGTCTTTTGCAACTTTTTTAAACACCAAAATTCTGATTACTCAAACAGATACTTTGCATAACGCGGTAATTGTTCGGACCGCAGGCGTACTTGCAACAAGGTCCCATCGGGTTCATATTCAGTTGCTAAGACGATGGCATCTTCATTTAATTTAGCTACAACTTGACCTTGATCAAAAGGTACCAAAAGCTGGTACGTTTTTAAATCAGCAAATAATTTTTGCTGCAAAACTTCAACCAAATAGTCAATCGAAGTGGCATCTTGAGCTGATAGCACAATCCCATCACCGGCAGCTTCCGGATATTGAACGTTCTCTAGACGATCGGCTTTATTGTAAATGGTCACCATCGGAATATCTTTGACCCCAATTTCGGCCAAAGTATGTTTAGTGGTGTCCATCATTGCTTGATAATTCGGATCAGAAAAATCAACAATTTGCAAAAGTAAATCCGCTTGTGCAGCCTCGGCTAAAGTCGCCCTAAAGGCTGCAACCAATTGATGTGGTAACTTTGAAACAAAACCGACTGTATCAGATAATAAAATGGTTTGATTCTCAGGTAAAAAAATTTTACGCACCGACGTTTCCAAAGTTGCAAAGAGCATATCAGCCTGAAAGACCGTTTTACTTTGGTTCGCCCCAAAACGTTCTACTAATTGATTCATAATCGTTGATTTTCCTGCGTTGGTATAACCAACCAACGCAACAGTAGGCATCAACAACTCATCGCGATGCTTCCGCCGATTTTGATCATCCATATCAATCTCAGCAATTTCTTTTTTAATGCCTGCAATCTGATGCTCCACTAAACGCCGACTCGTTTCAAGTTTCGTTTCACCCGAACCACGCGTGGTAAAGCTACCGCCACCACCACCGGTTTGTTGATCCAAACGAATATTTAAGCTCGTCCGTAAACGAGGCAATTGGTACTGCAGCTGTGCCATTTCAACTTGCAATTTAGCTAAACGCGTCTTCGCCCGTGACGCAAAAATATCCAAAATTAAAGCTGTCCGATCAATAATGCGCACACCGGTTACATTTTCCAAATTACGAATTTGCGAAGGTGATAGTTCATCATTAACCACCACCATCTCCGCCTCATTAGCTTCAACAGCAACCCTTAATTCGTCAACTTTTCCTTTTCCAAAATAAGTTGCCGCGACAGGGCGGTCTAACTTTTGCGTTAAAGTTCCAACTACTTGCATCTGATTCGCCTGGGCTAAATTCGCTAACTCTTCCATTTGATAATCAAACTGCGAAACTCCTTGATCAAGCCCAACTAATAAAACTGGAACTTGCGGCGTATCATCATTTTCATGCATCGCGTTACCACACTTTCTCAATATCGTTAAACACTTCTAACTCCATACTTTTGGCATCCATCGTCCACTTAGAAACCGATCCATTATACATACTTGAAAGCGTGTATTCACGTCCGGCGTACTTTCCTGATAAATTACGGATTAAAGTGCCATGCGCGACCACTAAAACATTTTCTCCATCTTGCACATGTTCACGTAGGAATTTCAAACCACGTTCTAATCGTGCCCAGAATTGTTCTGCGTTTTCAGCATCATGGTATGAGTCGGCTTTTGCAATAGCATCCATCAACTCATCTTGCGATAACTGGGCCATTAAATCGCCATAAGCCTTAATATCATGTAAATCTTCTTGCGTTTGTATTTGGGCTGCCAAATCAACTCCGTGCAGACCTTCGAATGAGCCAAAGAATTCTTCTCGAAATTCTGGCAAAGTCACTGGGACTTGAATGGCATCATGATCATTGTTTTCATGCATGATATATTTTGCAGTTTCAACCGCCCGCGTTAAGTCTGAGGAATAGACATGATTAAATTTAATATTTGCTAACCGCTTACCTGCTGCCTGACCGTCTTGAATTCCCTTATCAGTTAAAGGTGCATCGGACCACCCTTGCATCCGATCATATTTATTCAGATAAGTTTCTCCGTGTCGTACCAAGTATAAATTAAAGCTCATATCCAATTCCTCCATACAATAATTACTCTTATTGTATCATGGATCGGGAAAAGTTTGGGCGCTTCCCAGTCAAATCCCGTAAACCAACCGCATTATCCTTGGACGGTCGTCAGATTGGCTCCATCAAGCTCCGACAGCACCACCTACCCTTTTGAAACCAAAGCATACACTTATAAATCGACTGAACCAAGCTTAACTTCGATTGAATGCACAAATGAATTAAAAAAGACTGTTATATCAACGATATAACAGTCTTCCAAAATATTAAGATAGCCCAACAGGGAATCGAACCCTGGATTCCGCGATGAGAACGCGACGTCTTAACCACTTGACCATTGGGCCATTGAGTTAAATTATCTCAACAACAATAATTAAATATACAGGAAACCGCATATTCTGTCAACTGTTTAGTTATCTTTTTTTAATTTCAACTCAAAATTACACATTCCTTGAGGCGTTTTCCGTCAATACGAACTTTAAAGGTCCCATTCCACACAAATTGGGGCGTGATCACGCCGCTCTCCAGTATCCAAAACTTGAAAATCTTGCAACTTAGTCTTTAGACGCTGCGAGGCTAAATAATAGTCGATACGCCAGCCACTGTTATTAATTTTAGCGGTTTTACTAATCTGCGCCCACCATGTATAAACCCCGGTTTGATCAGGATGTAGCACCCGAAAGGTATCAATAAACCCAGACGCTAATAATTGACTGAATTTATCACGTTCCTCATCCGTAAAGCCTGCTGAATGATGATTAGATTGTGGGTTTTTCAAATCTATTTCTTGATGGGCCACGTTATAATCCCCACTAGCAATCACTGGTTTTTTGGCATCCAACCCTAATAAATAAGCACGATAAGCATCATCCCACGCCTGACGATCAGCTAAACGTCTCAGCTCAGATCCGGAATTTGGCGTATAGACGGTTGAAATATATAAATCAGGGTATTCTAAAGTAATAATGCGCCCTTCCATATCCATTTCGCCGGGGGCGCCAATGGTTGGAAAAGTGACTTTTTCAGGCTTAACCCGGGCTAACATTAACGTTCCCGCATAGCCTGGCCGTCCGGTACTGGAATTCGTATACTGATAATAACCAGGAAAAAGCTCTGCTAAGGTCGCATTTTGCTTTTTGGTTAAGCCCGTCGCTTTCGCCTTAGTTTCCTGAATAGCGAAAACATCTGGCTGTAATTGCGCAATCGCATTTAAGGTCTGCCACGTCAACTCACCCCGTGCCGACTTATGTTCTAAAGCTGCGTTTAGACTATCAATATTCCAAGAAATCAATTTCATCGCTTCAATCTCCTTCGGTTGTGTTTATCGTCTTGAATTTATTTAAAATAAAAAAGTGCTTCTCACAAATTGAGCGTGCACTTTTTCAAAGATGTCCCCATCTTTTTTCACCATATTGATTTAACTGATCCACCACGACAGTTAAATCATTCTTCCATCCAGCTAAATGTCCCCATTTAGCCATTCTCCCATTTAAGTCGAGTCCTTCACCCCTCAACTTAAATGATCGCTGGACGACAAGGCATCGCACCTTCTTAAAATAAGCAGTCCTAGGTCCCTTAACTCCTTGACTAATCGCATCTCCAGCAACAATTTATATTATACAACCTACCAACGAATTTGGGTATCCTTTAATAAGCCTAATTTCTCTACCATTTCTGGAATAATTTGACTCGCAAACTTATCCGCAGTCACAACCTGTGGCAATTGATCAACGGTTAAATTCACCAAAGCCAACGCTTGCGGATCCCATTTAGCATGATTCAAATCATAAAGTCCTGTCCGTGCCGCTAAATGCGTTGTAATTTGATCCTCACCCGTAAAAATTTGGTGTAGATATTCCTGCAAGCTACAAAAACGTGCCATTTGTTCAAACAAGTGTGGTTGTTCATTTTTCAACCATAACACTGCCAACAAGGGTAAATTTTCCGTAAATGTAACTCCCGCTTTGGCTTCCAGTTGACCAGCGATTCCATTTAGCCTTAAAGCCCGCAAATAGCCTTGCGCAACTGGAACTTGGGCTCCTGACAACACTCCACTTGCCAGAGTCGCATCATTTTGATCCAAAAAAGCCCATCCGTCAGTATTATCATGCAATTGAATCAGTTGCACTTGTGAACGAGGTGGCAATTGCGCTCTGAACTGCTCCAAACCATGAATGAACATGGTACCAAGTGTCTGAAAATCTAAGTTAGCCATCGCCGTCAACCATTTTTTAGTGTAAGGATGGGACTCGTCCCGCCGATTTCCATTTTCATCAATAGCGGATGCAATGACTTGATCCTGTGCAATCCGAATTTCCAATGTATATTTCATCCATTTATACCCGATTCTTACTTGGCTACATTCCACTCCGTCAACTTTTTATCAACTTTTTGCGTTAAATCATCGTTAATTTCACCCGTCACTTGTTGCACAATTTTATTTTGTGTATCTTTTTGGGCATCTTTATCTTTCAAATAATCCGGGTTCTTTTTGACCTCAGCCTCGATTGCGTCCGTCACCCCTTTTTTTATCTTATCGTCCATGCCAGCTTTAGACTCAGCAATCATCTTTTGGATTTCATCATTTTGTTGCTTTGTAATAATATACCAATTGTCGGGCAAAACAAAAGTATACTCAACATTTGGTTCCGTTTGGGTTGTCAATCCCACGAGCATAAATTTATCGAAGAAATTAGTGGCTTGATAGTTACTGATCTGTTCCTTTAAGACCGCTTTATCTCCCTTTTCAAAATGAGTCGCTCCATCCTTAGGGTTCACTCGATAATTTTTATTCTTCCATGTGTAATGGTAGTTAAATGTTCCATTTTTAGCATTTGTGGTCACAATAAACGACTTTCCCACTACCGATGACTTAGAGGATAATTGTACCGTCTTTTTCATCGTTTGCTTTTCCATAAATAAATGTTTAGAACCGGCCATTCCCATCCCAATTCCATCAATCAGTACTAATAATAATCCGACGATGATCATCCAGTAGCGCACGGAATGTTTCTGATAATACGAAATGCCTGCCAGGACTAAAAGAACTACCCCTGCAATTAACAAAATTAGCATAAAATTTCTCCTGTAAATTAAATATATCAAGCCTATCATAACATAGATTAGAGGCGTTGTAAGAACTCATCATCAATTGACGAAACAACAATGTGGCGTACCTGAAAAGTAATTTTATAGACAAAAAAAGCACCCATAAAAGGTGCTTTATCTAATAGCTCATCAGGGAGTCGAACCCTGGATGCCGGTGTGAAAAACCGGAGTCTTAACCGCTTGACCAATGAGCCATCATTACTTGTTGTCGCTTAACAACAAATAATATAATACCAAGTTTTTGAATGTTTGGCAAGCCTTTTTTTAAATTTTATTCAAATTCAGCATTTTTCTTCATAGTTGCTTGAATTACGACATCCATCATCTGGTTAATATCACGTTCTTGCATAACTTCCCAACCGGCTGCCGTCGAACCACCAGGCGTCATAACCTGGTGTGCCAATTCAAGCGGTGTGATTTCTTCCGTTGCCATTTTTTGCAAAGTTCCTTGAATGGTTTGTTGGGCTAATTTAGAGCTCGTCTCATTCTCTAACCCCGCTTGTCGACCAGCTTCTGTCAAAGCTTGCACAAAACCAGCAACAAACGCAGGTCCTGAACCAGCAAGGGCGCTCACCGCCCCAAATTGTGCTTCTGAATATTCTTCCACCCGGCCCAGCTCAGCCAGGATAGCAAACACAGCCCCCTTTTCATCGGGGTTCAAAGTTTGTCCAGCCGCCATTGCAATATAACCTTCATCCACTGCAACATTCACATTCGGTAAGGCCCGTACTAACTTCGTCTGAGCGCCAAAAGCAGTTTGCAACGTTTGCAATGAAATTCCACCCATAATTGAAACCACAATCTTATTCTTCGCATATGCTACCACCGAACGAATCTGGTTAGCAATATCATCTAAAGCAGTCGGTGGCGTCGCTAAAATGATCATATCACTCTCTTGCGCTAATGTTTCCATATCCGGCATTGCTTGAATGCGCAACTCCTCAGCCACAGCATTAGCGGAATGCCGTGCGTAAACCACTTGTTGCACTTGTTCTCGATCTAAATGTGACCAGCCTTTAATCATTGCCTGCGCCATATTTCCAGCACCAATAAAGCCAATTTTAAACATTATGAAAATCCTTCCTGCTCTGATAGCGTATAATTGTGATTATGAAAACTCATCGACATAATTAATCCAATTCCAATCATATTTCCAATTAAGGAAGACCCTCCCTGTGAAATAAAGGGAAGTGGAATTCCCGTTAACGGAACCAACCCAATGCTCATTCCGATATTTTCAAAAATATGGAATAACAACATCATAATGACGCCTGCCCCAATATACGCATAAAATTGGTTGGATGTTTCCATCACCACCCGATAAATACGATAAATCAACAAGAAATACAGGAGTAATACTAATAACGATCCAACGAAACCGGAATTTTCTCCAATGACTGAAAAAATCATGTCCGACTCACGCACAGGAACATTCACATGTGACACGTTAAATCCGGTCCCGGTCATACCACCTGAGCCAATCGCCATCATGGAATGCCATAATTGATACGCTGAATTTGAAGTATCGCCTTCTGGGTGCAACCACGCATCAATCCGCGCAAACTGGTAGGCTTGGAAACCGACGTGGCCTAAAATTTTCCGACCCGCAGTACTAGCAACCAAAGAAATCGCCGTAATCCCTAATGCTGCGGCGCCCCCAACAATTGGTCCAAAAATGCGCCATGACATCCCTGAAACTAAAGTCATGCCAAAAATGATGGCCAAGAATACCAACATCGTTCCAAAATCATGTTGCAATAAAACTAACAAAATAATTGGTAAACTCAATAAGGTAATCCGTTTTAAAAGCAGCCAATCATTGGCGAGTGTATGCTCAGTGTACTCTAAATTATGGTTAGTAATCACTTGCGCTAACATTAAGATAAAGGCCGGCTTCATCACCTCAGAAGGTTGAAAGGTTAAGCCGCCTAACGCAAACCAAGATTTCCCCCCAGTCTGTATAAAGTAAGGCCGACTATAGAAAATCAATACGGCCAACATTAAAAAGACACCGATGCCAAAAATATACGGCGAAATCCGCCAAAGCCGTTCAGAATCAAATTGCATGATAAATGTAACCGAAGCAATTCCTAAAACATACCAAATCGCCTGCATAATGATCATTTTCGAAGCACTAACTGTTGCAGCATCATGACTCGCAGCCACATAAATTGATGCCAAACCAATTAAAGCCAACATCATCACCACAAAAATAATACTCCAATCGACTTCGCCTTTTTCCCCTAAAATTCGTCTCGTCATTCAAAACGCTCCTTTTTAGTGGTGCAAATTATACTCCGCAATTAAAACTTCGACCCCTTCGTCAAATGTGTGGACCATCTGTTTACGATTAGCTCCCATTTGAACTTTAATGGGCGAAGCACTTTCATCAATCTGTCCTAAAACATTTTTATTAATTTTTACTTCACTCACTTGATGTCCTAAATCATTAATTTCGACATCAATGGCTTTATTCTTTCGTGCTGCCATTTTTATTCACCTCAAACTGATTTGATTTCTTAATCATGCATATGTTCTAGTAATTCACCAGCGCCCCGGGCAACATTATCAAGTGGGTGATCAGCGACAAAGACGGGGACGCCCAATTCATCAGTAATCAACTTATCAATATTGCGCAACAAAGCACCTCCACCGGTTAAAATAATTCCCCGGTCCAAAATATCTGAAGCTAATTCTGGTTGAATCTCAGCAAGCACTTCATGCGCAGCGTGCACAATCTGTTGCAGTGAATCATGCAAAGCTTCTTCAATTTCATTGGAATTAATCTCAACTGATTCCGGCATTCCATCGTACATGTCCCGACCACGAATCATCATCGTCATTGGGTCATCCATCTGCATTGCATTTCCAATGCTAATTTTAATCTGTTCAGCCGTCCGTTCACCAATTTGCAAACCATGCCGATGCTTTACAAAATTGGTAATCTCCGCATTAAGCTTATCACCGGCTACACGAATTGAACGTGCCGAAACAATATCACCTAATGACAACACCGCGATATCAGAAGTTCCACCCCCCATATCAATAACCATTGAGGCTGTGGGTGAGAAAATATCCAAACCTGCACCGATGGCAGCTACCTTAGGCTCATATTCCAAATAAACCTTAGCACCACCAACTTTTTCAGCGGCTTGCATAATCGCCTTCTTCTCAATTTCAGTAATATTTGTTGGGGCCGCTACCATAATATTAGGGCGACTCATCATGCTCTTCAAATTCAACTTTTTAATAAAGTATGACAACATGGCTTCTGTCATATCAAAATCAGAAATAACCCCATCCTTTAAGGGCCGAACTGCCCGAATGTGTCCAGGTGTCCGTCCAACCATTTGATAAGCTTCCGTCCCCACTGACAAAACGCGGTCTGTTTTAGCATCCACTGCCACTACGGAGGGTTCGTTTAAGACAATCCCCACCCCCTCAACAAAAATTAAAACATTTGCTGTTCCTAAGTCAATTCCAATCTTTTTAGCCATTGATTTTTTCTACCTCTTCATTTGTTCTACTTTTAAGCTTATTAACTTTTATTATATCAGAATTAAGCTGAGTTTTTTGTTAGAATATAGATAACTTAATCTTTTTTACTAAAGGAGCTTCTTTATGAACTATTCTCTGACCGAAATCGCCCAGATCGTTGATGGCCAATTAATAAAAAATAATCCGAATGTCACCGTTAAAACGGTGGTCTTTGACGGGCGCCAAGCTAACCATGACACCCTCTTCATTCCAATTACTTGGGGCAACGATGGTCATAATTTTATTCAAGGCGCTATTGACAATGGTATCGTCGCTACTTTGTGGGCTAAAGATCATCCCCATTATCCCAACACTGTACCAGTAATTTTAGTTTCAGATACTTTAAAAGCTTATCAGCAACTTGCTAAGCACTATCTTCAACAAGTGGCACCAAAAGTCGTAGCCATTTCTGGATCAAACGGAAAAACTACGACCAAAGACTTCATCGCAGCAATTGGGGCCACCAAATATCGGACGGCCAAAACCCCGCAAAATTTTAATAATGAACTTGGCGTCCCGCAGACGATTTTAAACATGCCTGCTGATACAGAATTATTAGTAATCGAATTAGGAATGGATCACCCCGATGACTTAGATGTCCTTTCTAAATTAGTCACCCCAGACATTGCCGTTTTGACCATGATTGGGGAAGCCCACATTGAGTTTTTCAAAACGCGAGCGCGGATTGCTGATGGCAAAATGCAAATCGTCAATGGTCTCAAACCACAAGGAACTTTGGTTTATAACGGGGATGAACCGTTACTATTGGAACGCGCACAACAACACGCGCAACTCCAAACGACTACTTTTGGACTCCAATCGACCAATAATTTTTATGCTATCGAACAGGTGTCACATCAAATGACCGCTGAATTTAAAACTAATCAATCTGGCTTAACTTTCAAGTTACCCCTTTCTGGAAGCTACAATATTAGTAACGCCTTGGCGGCCATTGCCGTGGGCCACCTCTTAGCAATTGATGACCAAAATATCCAAATAGCATTAGAAAATGCCACCATTACTCAAAATCGGACTGAATGGCTCCAAATGCCAAACGGTACGCAAATTCTCAGTGATGTTTACAACTCAAATCCAACCGCGGTACAATCCGTCTTAACCTCCTTTCACGATGTAAAAACTACCGGCCATCGCTATGTTGTTCTCGGTGATATGCTCGAACTGGGCGAAAAGGGACCCAGCTTACATGCGAATTTAGCACCGGCAATTGCGAATGCCTCCCTCCAAGCCGTTTTCCTAATTGGCCCTTTGATGGAAAATTTGGCCGAACGTTTACGCGTTGAGCAGTCTAGCCTAGCCGTTTTCCATTTTGCGGCCACTAATCAGACGGCTCTAATTCAACAATTAAAAGCCAACTTACAACCAGATGACTTAGTTTTAATTAAAGCTTCTCACGGTCTTCACTTAGAAAAAGTGGTGGAGGCTTTACTCGCTGATTAAATAAAATTACCATATGCAGGCGTGATGTCGAAAGGTAAGCTCTAAGGTCATATTTTTGTCTTTTTACCAAAACAAAAAGCCCAGGTTAACACCTGAGCTTTTTTAATTTGTCGCCTCCGTCGCCGATTAAGTTTAAAATTCGAAAATTTCATTTTTAACCGGCACTTGAACCGGCAAACCTTGTGCTTTTAAAGCGTCCGCGAGCCGTTCAGGTTTGAACGAATGCCAAGGTAAAGTCAATTTAGCGTGCACTGCCTGCGCAATTTGTACTAAATCAGTCGTTTTCGCATGCCCACTCGCGCCCAACAGTTCTAGTGCGACTTGCCGCTGTTTTAAATACCTCACTAGTGCTTGATAGCGTGGATCATAATCGCCCAAAGGTTCACCATTTAAATGCAGATAACGAAATGGTTGCGTAAAATGATTCAATTCACGTAAATCTTTAAAATGATTCTGTACCACATAAGCTTGCGGATTTTGTTCAATCGCATCCCAAGTAACATCTTGATTTAAAACTAATGCATCAATCTGCAAAACGTCTTGTAGGATTTGACTGAACTCTTGATCCCAAACAATTTGCCGACCAGCACTCTGCGCTGATTGAATCAAGGCCGCCAAACGTTCCACATTCCGTTCATATGGATTAATTACAACTAATTTTGGACTTGCCACTAAAATCTTTTGAAAGTGTTCCTGTAAAGTTTGCTCCGTAAAGCCTGCTGTCTTATCGTCGTTATCAAAACTAAATTCTGTGCCTTCTAACAACAACAAATCAACGGTTTCTTGTTGTAATAGGTTAACCCAATGTGTCACCCGCTCCGGATGTGGACCATTCCAGCGCACATCTCCACTATGCACAAAAGTATGCTCTCCGTCAGATACCTTTAACATTAAGGCCCCCGCTTCATCATGATCACTAACATATCCGGTCACAGTCAAGTTTCCAAACTGATAAGGGATATTTGGCTCTAAAAGATGCAATTTAGCATTGGACGGCGCTGTCTCTAAACCTTGTTGCACCAAACTCTGATACAATTTATAACTCATTGGACTCATATACACATCAGTTGCTCGCGTTAAATATTTTAACGCTCCCATATGATCAAGATGCAGATGAGAAATGAAAACAACTGGTTGTTCTTCTCGCGTCTTTTCATTCGTAAACAAGTTCGGTACTTGAGGCAAGAGCCCCTCCGCATATAAATCGGAGGCGGTTGGGAGGTGGGGAGCAAAATTTACGCCTAAATCCATGATTAATTGTGTTGAACCATTGGTAAAACTAACCACATTGCCCCCAATCGTATCAATCCCATTTAAAATTTGTACCGTTGTCATTACTTATTATCCTTAATGGTTTTTTCTGTTTGTTGATTCAACGTCTTCAAAGCCTCTTTGGCTGGGGTATGCTTGGTAATCATCTTGTCAACCGTGGCTGTCAAATTATTTCGATATTCTTGATAACCAGGGAAAGCTGCATCCGAGAAACCATACTGCAAAGAATCAGCTCCGGCTGTGGCCAAAGGATTATCCTTCAAGTATTGGTTATACTGCTTTGAATTCGCCGCCTTCTTAGTGATTGGCAAATAGCCCGTCTTTTCCGCCCACTTTGCCGTTTGCTTATCAGACGTCAAGAATTTCATAAAGGCAAAGGCCCCAGCTGCTTCCTTCTTATTCGCTTGTGATGTTAACACAAGGTTATTTCCCGCAAATGGGGTTGCTCGCTTACCTTGATATTCTGGTACAACTGCCGTTCCCCAATCAAAATCATCCGGAACTGCTTTTTTAGTTGCACTCACTCCCGCTGATGATGAGAAACTCAAAGCTGTCTTACCATTCACAAAATTATTAGTTCCATACATATCTGAACCAGCAGTCATTGCATACCCTTTATCCAGCATGCCATTAAGCATGTCTGCTGCTTGGACTGCATCCTTAGAATCAGCTTTTACATGACCTTTTTTGTCCACAATTTGGTTTCCAGTTGAATGAACTAAGCCGTCCCACTCCATGTCATATGACTTATCAAAACCAACCGTTGCAATCCCATCGGCAGCCAAAGTTGGCGCCATTTTTTGAATATCATCCCATGTTTTAGGTACTTCAAGATTATATTTATCTAAAATGGTCTTGTTATACAACATCACCCGCACTGAGGCCGAAAATGGCATAGCATAGTAATGTCCATCATACTTCGTTTGTTCTAAGAAGCCAGGGTAAATATTTTTTAAATCCTTCTTACTCCAACCATCTTTACCTTTAATTTGTTTATCTAAGTTTTGAACAATGCCCTGTTTGGCATAATCAGGCACTTGCGTATACGTAGCTTGCGATACGACCGGTAATGTTTTTGACTTCGCAGCTGCCATCACTTTTTGGTTCAAAGTCGTATAATCTCCTTGCCCTGTCGCAACCACGCGATACTTCTTTTGTGACGCATTGAAGGCCTTCACCTCATCTTGAAAAGCATCATTATAATTTCCATTCATCGCATGCCACACTGTCACCTTGGTTGGTTTGCTAGCAGCTTTTGCTGTCACTGGCAAAATTGCTGTTAAAGAACTAGCTGCTAAGAGTGCAACGGCTGACCCAACAGCCAATTTTTTGAAGGTTTGATTCATGATGTTAATCCTTTCATATTCATATACTACTTCTGCAACACTACCAATCCACCATGTCTCTTAGGGCCCCTTAAGACACCGCTTTATCAGCAGTCATCAACTTACTTGTTTAAAACATGTCAGCTGATGACCACCCTAAAGTGATCCCTCTTTTAACCTTTCAAACCGTTATTACTAATCCCAGCAACGACGTATTTATTGAAGCAAATATATAGCAACGCCATTGGTAAAATCACAAAGGTTGAGGCCGCCATTAATTCAGGATAATTAATTCCAGAATCTGTTGAAAAAGCTTGTAGCCCGACCGGTAACGTCCGCATCGTCTCACTATTTGTCACAATTAACGGCCACATAAATGAATTCCACGAACCAATTACTTGGAGCAATCCGATTGCTGTAATCGAAGATTTCGCATTAGGCACTAGCACTGACCACAAAAATTGCCAATCACTGGCCCCATCAATCCGGGCAGCATAATATAACTGATCTGGAATCGTATTAAAACTTTGGCGTAACGTAAAGACAGCAAAGAAACTGCCCAACCAGGGTAAGATTAACGCCCCATACGTATTAATTAAATGAAACTGCGAAAGGGTCACGAAATTGGGAATAATTAACATTTCCACTGGCACCATCATCGTTGCTAATAAAATCGTAAATAAAAGATTTTTACCCGCAAAATTGAGCTTTGAAAAGGCAAACGCCGCTAAAATCGCGGTGAAAATTTGCCCGACAGTGGTCACCGCCGCGACAATCACGGAATTGATTAAATAACGTAAAAATGGTGCAGCATACCAAGCATTCACCCAGTTTTCCCAGACTAAATGCTTAGGCCACCAAGTCACCGGCGTTTGTAAGGATTCAAACCCGGTTTTAAAAGCCGTACTAATCATCCAAAAAAAAGGCAACAGCATGGTAATCGCGCCTAAGCTCAAAAGACCATAAACAACGACTTGTTTGATTGTTTTTTTCATCTTTTTCACTCCTTAATAATGTACATGCTTTTTACTAAACCACATTTGCACCAAGGTCACTAACAAAATTAAGATAAACAACACCACCCCAGTGGCTGCCGCTTGCCCATATTTATTTTGTTCATAGAAAGCGCGATAAAGATAATAAACTAACGTCATCGCTGAGCCAGCAGGTCCAGGTTGACCGCCGTACAATGCATAAACCTCATCAAACACTTTAAATGAAGCAATCACCGCATTAACCGTTACCAAAAAGGTCATTGGTGAAATCATCGGCACTGTAATATGCCACCATTGTTGCAGGGGTTTTGCTCCGTCTAAATGAGCTGCATCGTAGATTCTTTGATCAACATTATTTAATGCTACCAAGAATAGCATGATATTAAAGCCTAAACCTTTCCAAATAGCCAAAATAATCAGAGCCAACAACGCATAATGCGGATCATTTAACCAATCAATAGGATTAATCCCAATCCAACCCAATAAAACATTTAACAAACCAGCATCTTTGTTATAAATCCACCGCCACACCATGGAAATGGCGACGACTGACGTCACAAATGGTAAAAAGTAAATCGTGCGGAAAAGATTAGACAGCCATTTAATTTGATTCAACAAAGTGGCAATCAACAATGACAGGATAACTTCAACTGGTACCACTCCCACAACAAAAATCAAAGTATTTTCCAGGGCATCGTGGAACGTTGGGTCACTAAAAATCGTCGTGAAATTATTTAGTCCGAGGGCTCCAACCTCATTGGTGAAAAAATTATATTCGGTAAAAAAGCTCATGGCAAAACTTGAGACAATCGGGTATAAATTAAAGACTCCAATAATCAAAAGTAATGGTAAAACATACAACCATCCTTTTAAACTCTCTTTAAGTGTTGGTTTATGATTATTCATCATATGCTGGTACCTCATTAAAATGTGGATAGATCCGCTTACCTCGTTCATCAAAGCCGTATAAATATGGCAACTTAATATACGTCATCAAAGGCCGATTTAATGCGAGCACCGGTCCTAAATCGGTCACTTCCAAAAGCTGATCATTTAACCGTAATTGAACCTGCTGTTCACGCCCGAAATGTTGCTCCTGCACGACTTCCACCCGTGCTTGCAAGAACGGATCGTCCGTTGGCTGTAAAGCAAATGCTTCCGGTCGAATCCCCAACGTTTGCACACTTTTGGCTGCTTGACCGAAAACAGCAGGTAAGGCATCAGCCAACGTTTGAGCAGGAATCAAGTTCAAGGCCGGTTCACCGATAAAACTTGCTACGAATTGATTGGTTGGATCAGTATATAAGGTTTGGGCTGGCGCAAATTGTTGAATCACGCCATCATTTAGAACCATAATTTGATCAGCAATATGCATAGCTTCACTTTGATCATGAGTCACAAAGATCGTCGTAACGCCGGTTTCTTGCTGAATACGGCGGATTTCTTGGCGCATTTCGACACGCAAACGCGCATCTAAATTCGATAATGGCTCGTCAAGCAACAACAAGTTCGGTTCTTTTGCTAAGGCACGTGCAATCGCCACCCGCTGTTGTTGACCACCAGATAACGCCGCTGGTTTTTTACTGATTTGCGATTCGACTCGAACCAACTTTGCTAAGTCTATCGCTTTTTGGCGACGCTTAGCCTTGGGCATTTTCGCCATTTTCATGGGAAACATAATATTTTCTAACACCGTCATATGTGGATACAACGCATAATTTTGGAAAACCATTCCCACGCCCCGTTGCAAAGCATCTTGTTTCGTAACATTTTCCCGGCCAAACAAGACATCCCCGCTCGTGGGCTGCAATAACCCCGAGATTAAATTCAAGGTTGTCGATTTACCACCACCGGAAGGTCCCAATAAAGCAATTAATTGCCCAGACGGTATTTCAAAATCCATATCATGAAGCACTTCGCTCCCATTCGGATAGGTTAACGTGACATGTTTAAACGTAACTTCCAAAACGTTTCCTCTACTTTCTCTATTTTCCTTCGCGTTCATTTCGAGATTAAATCAGCTATTCTTCAGGCTGCACCTGTTGGTAACCAATCGTTGTGATATTATGCGGCTGAGAAATTTCTAGCTGGGGATGCTGCACCAAATAATTGATTATTAATTCTGATGTGGATTGTTGCACCTCACGTACAATTTTATCCGGCCGATACATCGGATAATTTCCAGCGCCTCCAGCCCGGTAGCTATTTAATGCCACTTCGTATTTTTGTTTTAAATCAAGTGGTTGCCCTTGGACCGTCACCTTTTGCACGCGTTGATTCATCGGTTGACTTAAATCCAAAGTATATTCAATCCCACTCCAAAGATCATAATTATAATGCTGTGTTTTAGGGTGTAAAAACAACGGATTAATAATTAATTCTTGCTGGCTATTCACTTGAAAATAACGCGCGCTAACTTCCAACGCATCTTTAATATCTTGACCACTTAAGCGTTCCACAACTAACGTATTCGGATAAATGTAATTGGTCATGACATCGCGCCGTGTCACCATGTCATCAAGCCCACGCACTTCATTATTAAAAAGCGCAGTATTGGCAATTTGAGTTTGCCCATATGCCATCTGCACCTGATTTACTAATTCAACAAAGGGATGACCGTATAGACGAGCTTGTTTATGATTGTGAATTAACATATTATGACCCACATGCCCAACCGGTTGATCCAACCAGTTGTTCACTTTTGCTTGTTTTATCTGGGTTAATGTATGTATTTTTTCATCAACACCGGCATGTCCACTATCAAGCAATTGCGCATCGGCATCGATCACCTGATGTTTGGTATTCAAATCCAAAGTAATCGCGCCCACGTCCTCACCGCGATATCCAGGTTGCGTCGTTGGTACACCAGCGACTACTTCTGCCAAGCGGCGATGCTGATGCCCCGTAACCAAAGCATCTACGTCTGATAATTGCAGTAATTGATACCCTTGATTTTCCCCAGTCACCCGTTCCAACTTCTCACCAGTTGTTAAATCTTCGGCAAATCCACCATGATAGGCAATGACAATCACATCAACTTGCGGTTTAAGCTCTTGAATATATTGCTTAGCAACGTCGACCGGATCGGCAAAAACTAAACCTTGAATATGTTCGGCCGTCTCCCAATGTGGAATAAACTTGGTCGTCAAACCAATTACCCCAACCTTATAACCATGCTGTTTAAAGATCCGGTAAGGCTCGCCTAAAAAGGGACGTTGTGTCGTTTCATCGAGAATATTAGCATTCAAAACTGGTAAATCTTGCAGAACTTGTTCTAAATAGGTCCGCCCATAATTAAATTCATGATTACCTAAAACATGCACATCATATTGCAGAGCTTGACTCAACTGGTTGAAAAATGTGCGAGTCTGCGTCACCGGCTGTAGCGTCAAATACTCCATAAACGGTGAACCTTGAATAAAATCACCATTCTCAATCCGGATTACCAGCTGATCATCTTGTTCGGTCTCCGATTTTAAAACCGTTGCCGCCTTTTCTAAGCCCAATGCTTGATTCGTTAATGGACGGCGAAAATCATCTGCTTGTAAATAGCCATGGACGTCGGAAGTCGATAGTATCTTAATCCGCATGCGCCCCTCCTTTGCAAGTTAACTTAGCGTTATGTTTGATAAAAAATAAATTTATTCCACTAATTATTTTACTAGGAAATAGCGAACTTTTCAAGCGTTATTTAATTATAAATAACCCTTGACAAAGCAGAATACGAACATTAAAAGTTATTTAATCGCCAAAAGAT
Source organism: Weissella kandleri (assembly GCF_001438705.1). Classification (GTDB taxonomy): domain Bacteria; phylum Bacillota; class Bacilli; order Lactobacillales; family Lactobacillaceae; genus Weissella; species Weissella kandleri. Next base: position 182,024 of record NZ_JQBP01000002.1, on the reverse strand, counting down.
ACATTTATCCAAAAATAACGCTTTGTTATAATTTTGTAAAATTTGCCGTTATCGTCGGTTTAAAGCCTTTCTTTGAAAATCTGCAAAAATTAATAACCGAAAGTCTCAAATTAATTTTTAATCGCTTAATAGTAAATAAAAAATCATCAACCCCATGGGTCCATGATTTAAAATTATGCTTTTTTCGATTTTATTCTGCAGCTTGCGCGGCCACCTGCCAAAAATTAAATTCATCTTGATATGATTGCTGATAAATCTTTTGCAAACCATGCCAATCGTCAGCGGTCAACTGGGGCAAAACTTGTTGTAAGTCAGCATTAATAACCCGCCAAAACCATTCAACTAATTGCTGATATTCAAGCCCCGCATAATAATCAAACCAACCATGATACGTGGTAGCCGCTTGTTGTTGAAATTTAACCGCAATTAAATAATATGATTCAATGCATGGCAATAAAGCAACCAGTCCGGATAAGGGCTGCCACTTGTCGTCTAAAGCCAGCTTTAAATGTAATAAATAATCCTGATTCACGGAATCTTTTGCAATTTTTGCAACACCTGACCCAGGACGTAATGTGGCATGAGCATCCGCCTCTGCTTCACCCAAAACCGGCAATTGCATTTGCCATTGCGGTGCAACTTGAGCCACGACTTGATCAAAATATGCATCAAATGCTTGTAAATAATATTGATCTTGCGCCACATAATAATCACGCTGCCTTTGGGTGAGCTCCCCAGTTACCATTCCTTGAATAAATGCGTTCTGCTCAATTTGTCCTAATATTGTTATCTTATTTTGCATTTGTTTGCCAACTCTTTCGCATTGCTTGCACCATTGCCACCGGGTCTGGCGCCTGGGTCAACAACGACACCACTGCCACCCCATCTAAGCCGGACTGGGCTAAACTTTTTAAATCACTTAACTTAATGCCACCAATCCCTACGGTCGCATGATGGTTATGTTCCAACAACGTTTTCAACCGCCTTAACCCTAATGCCGGTGCCGCATCTACCTTCGTCTGCGTCGGCATCAATGGCCCGACTCCAAGGTAATCCACAGCTAATGCTTGTGCAGCTTTCATTTCGGTTAAATTGCGGACTGAGAGGCCCACCCAAAAATTCGCTGATTTATGCCGTAAAACTTGCTCGATCGCTAAATCATCTTGTCCCACATGCACGCCAGCGGCTTGTACGGTCAAAGCTAAATCTAAATCATCATTAATAATCACGGGCACATTGAATTGTTGCCCCAAGTGCACTAATTTTTGCACTAACTGTAAGCGCTCGTCTGCATTTTGATAGGTATAGCCTTTATCCCGAAATTGGTAAAGCGTAATGCCTGCCTGCATCAAAGTCACAATCCGTTCGGTAAATTCCGCCAAGGTCAATTGCGCATAGTCTTGTGGTCCTGCCACTAAATACCTCGCCAAACGTTCTTTCTCCATCTTGAAACCTCCCGCTGTTAACCAGCAACCCAGTGATTCAATGGTCCGTGACCATGACCAACAGCAATACTCTCGCCAATTGCTGCCTGCATGAACGCTTTCGCTTGGGGCATAATCGTCGTTAAAGCTTGACCTTGCGCTAACTTAGCCGTAATATAGGCGGCCAAAGTATCCCCTGTCCCATGCGTGCGGACCGTATCAATTCGCGGACTGGTGTACCAATGAAAATCACCATCAGCTGTTAGCAAAACATCACTAACTTCTGTCCCAGCGAAATGCCCACCTTTAATCAAAACATTTTTTGGACCCATCGCTTGTAATTCCAAAGCGGCGGCTTCAATCGTCTCACTTTGCGTTAGCTGCCGGCCTAATAAAGTTTCGGCTTCCGCTAAATTCGGTGTAATCAGTTCTGCCAAAGGAAACAAACTCGTTTTAACTTTTTGAATTGCTAAGGGTTCTAATAAAGTTGCCCCCCCTTTGGCCACCATAACCGGATCCACCACCAAATGATAAACCGGGTAACGCTTCAAGCCGGCAACAACTGCCTCAACCCGTTCTGCATCAAATAAAGCCCCCGTTTTTACAGCTTTAATTTCCAAATCTTCAAACACCGCTTGAAATTGTTGTGCAATTATTTGCGTATCAATCGGCTGGATTCCTTGGACCCCCAGTGTGTTTTGTGCCGTGACCCCGGTAATAATACTAGCGGCATAGACACGCTCTTGGTGAAAAGTCTTTAAATCAGCATTCACCCCGGCCCCACCGCTGGAATCGATACCTGCAATTGTTGCAACTTGTGGTACTTGAATCATTGTTCTGCCTCCTTAATTTCAATCTAAATCTAATGCTGCATCATCAATCCAACTCAATTCATCAAGTAAACAGGCTGGTAATTGCCCCGGATGTTGTCCAATACGCTGACTGGCCCGTGCGCCAGCGACCGCCATACATTGCGCAGCCGCCACAGCCGCTTGAAAAGAATCTTCTGCCACAGCCAAAAAGCAGCCGGTCAAACTAGATAACACATCCCCCATCCCAACATTTTGAGCCAACATCGGGTTTGAACGGGTTTGAGTCACCCAATGATCACGATCGGCGATGACATCAACAGGACCTGATTGCAAAATAACGGCGCCCGTCCGTTCACTCGCCTGTTGAGCAATTGTTCCATCAACCGCTACATCCTGAGCAGCATCAATGCCCTTACCTTGCCCTTTAACCTGGGCAAACCAAGCAATTTCAGCGGCATTGCCGCGAATCACCGTAAATTGAACCGCTTGCAATAATTGCTGCACCATTTGACTACGTTGTGGTAAGCCCACGCCCACAGGGTCCAAAACAACGGGAACCCCCTGAGCATTCGCTGATTTTCCTAACTGTAACATCAATTCCATGCCGGCAGCATTCCAAGTTCCCAAATTGATCACCACAGCCTGGCTTGCCGCAACTAATTCCTCAATTTCTGGCAAGGCTTGGGTCATTAATGGCGAGCCCCCCAACATACTAATACTATCAGCCACCCGCTGTTGCGTGACTGTATTAGCATAATTTAACACCATAGGCTGCGTTGCCCGAATTCGCTCAATTAACATCTTTCAATCCTCCTTCGTTCCTCGACCACCTTTTTAAACCAGTCAATAAAAGACCCCATCAACTGCTCTTGCGATAAATTGATAGGGTCTACCCGAATTCGATTCATCACTTTCCTCCGCAAGTCTTAACTCAATCAGGTTCAAAGGGTCCGGTTTCCCGTCTCAGCACATATGCTCCCCTAGTGGATCTTTTATTTAATTATTGAAACATCTTTAGTCTAGCATATTTTTTTCGAAAAAAAAAGCATAGGCACCGTGCACCTATGCTTCAACCATTAAGCTTAATGCTCAACAGCTTGTAATTCTTGATTGTTATCGAGTTGTGACTTGCCAGCCAAGCCCTTCTTTTGCAAAACCACCATTGAAAGCCAAAGCAAGACCAAACCAATCAAAGTGAAAATTGTCAAAATAATAACTGATTGACTGATTTGTTCAGATCCCAATCCAGACGTAATTCCTTGACGTAATCCAAGAATTGAATACGTCATTGGTAAATATGGATGGACGGCATTGTAGAAGTGGTTTGTAACTTCCATTGGGAAAGTTCCACCAGAGCCACCCAATTGCAACATCAAGAGAACCATCGCCAAGAAACGGCCCGGGTTATCAAGAGCCATTGACAAGAACATAACAATTGCCATTGAAGCCAACGCATACATCACCGAAATCGTAAAGACTTGCGCTGGGTGATCAAAATTCAAACCAGCTAGCATCATCAAACCTGGTTCAATCAAGCCCATTGCAACGGCCATAATTCCACCAACCATTATTTTGCTGAAGAACCATGCCGTGGCTGATTGTCCAGTCATTGAAATCTTACGGATTGGGAAAGCAAAGTTAAAGACAATTGCTCCAACGAACAAAGCGACTGACAAAACATATGGGGCCAAAGCATGTCCGTAATTTGGAACATTACTATAATGTGAATGCTTCAATTCTGAAGGGGCGGCAAACTGTTCGGCATTTTTCTGACCCAATTTAATTGAGCCAACTTGATCTGAACCAGCCTTTAAGGCCTTACTTAACACTCCACTACCATCAGCTAATTGACTTGAACCATCCAAAAGGGCACTCGAGTTACCCGCTAATTGGTTGGTTCCTAAGGCCAATTGATCAACCCCATTCGTTAGGGTTGGAATTTGTGCCTGCATTTGACTCAAACCACCAAAGAGGGCCTGTGAACCATTAGCTAATTGACTAACGCCACCAGTCAAAGCTGGTACTTGCCCATTCAACTGTTGCGTTCCATTCGCTAATTGCTGAGCCCCACTGTTTAATTGACCAGACTTCTGATTCAATTGAGCTGAACCACTAGCCAAGGCGTCAACTGATGCCGTGTACTTTTGCATTAATGCTGGCATGTTCTTCGTGCCATCCTGCAAATCCTCAATCCCTTGTTTCAACGTATCCATGCCAGCAACTAAGCCAGGATTTTTCGCGTCACCTGGTACGCCATCTAATCCCGTTTGAATCTGCTTCAAGCTTTGCAACATCACTGCAGATTGTTGCATCGCATCTGCCAACTTTTGCAAGTCTTGACTTGAAACTTGACCTTGCACAGTCGTAGCCACTCCAGCCACAATTTGATTAGCTTCATCAACAGCACTAGCTTTCAACTGTTGCGTCAATCCCGCTTTAATCTGATCTTCTTTATCTGAAGGAAAGGTGACGCCAGCCGCTTTTTCGGTATCGATGATATCTTGCGCCTTGATACTATAATCTTGCCCAGCCACTTTGTCGATAATTGGTTGCAAAGCAATGTCCAAGTGAGCAAAAGTATCTTGCAGGCCTTGCAATTGCTTTTGGGCTGCTTGATAACTAGCTAAAGCTTCTTGATACTTTTGATCTGATGCCAAAGTCGGATTATCATCTAACTTCTTTTGCATCGCCTTTAAGCCAGCATCAATTTGCGAACTCCCAGCTTGTAATGCAGTAACTCCATCGGCCAACTTAACCACCTGACCATTAATATTCAAGTCATTACCAGTTTTTGAAAGCTGACCAAGACCATTGCTGAGTGTTCCAACCCCACTCGTGTATTGACCTAGCCCAGTTTGTAATGCTTCTGATCCAGCTTCCAATTGCTGGGTCCCAGCGGCTAATTCACCGGTTTTACCATTTAAGGTCTGCAATCCGGTGTTCAACTGTCCTGAACCAGCAGCTAATTGGTTGACACCACTAGCTAGCGGTGTGACGCCCGTCTTTAAGGTCATCACCCCGTCATTAACTTGATCAACCCCTGAAGTATAGACTTTTAATCCGTCGGTCAAAGCAACAGACCCATCATTTAATTGTTGAGCCCCCGTTGCGGCGTCCTTAAAGCCTTTACCAGCCTCTTTGACTTGATCAAACATCGTATTGGCATAGGCCGTCGTGACTGCTTGACGTACTTGCGTATTTAAGGTTGATGCCCCGACTTCACTGATAACTTCTCCGATGTAATTCAAAGAATCATTCGTTTTAAATTGAATTTGCATCTTCTTTGGTTCGTTATCTAAAACGGAAGTTGCATTCTTTGAAAAGTTCTCAGGTAAGGTAATTACTGAATAATATTCTTGGTCTTTCATACCTTGTTCCGCCTTTTCAGGGGAAACAAAGCGCCAACCAAGCTGCTTATTTTTCCGTAATTCCTTGACCATATCATCGCCCGCGTGCATCTTTTGCCCATTGAATTCAACGGCTTGGTCTTTATTGACCACCGCAATTGGCAAATTTTGCGTTGTTCCATATGGATCCCATACAGATTTCAAGAAGAAAATACTGTACATAAATGGAATGAACATAATCGCGAGTAATGAAATGGCAATGAGTTTATTCTTGAAAATAAACTTAAATTCATTTTTAATCATTTTCATGATTGAAATACTCTCTCTTTCTTTCCTGCTATTTAAAAGCAATAATAAATAAAATAATAACTCTAACTAGGGTAGTATAGTTTGAACCGAAAAACAACCGTAAACTTTAAATTTCGTTAAGTTTTTTGACGAAAACGGTTACTTATGAAAAACGAAATTTTTCGACCCTCAAGTCATTTAAGTCCAAAAATAAATCATTTCTTTATTTAGCCTTATTTATATTTTAAAAGACGGCTTGTCCATCTGTCTATACGAAATTAAAAGCACTTCACCACCGGATAATCCAAATGGTAAAGCGCTTTGTTTTAATTCAAATTGAAACTATCATTTTAGGCGGCATACATTATGCCTAAATTTTATTCAGGAATATTCGCCACAGGAACTAGACCACCCTTAGTTACCTTAAAGATTCCTTGTGTAATCTTTTGATGATATACATGCTTCATCATTGTTGTGAAAGTAGCATGTTCTTCTGGGATAACGACATATTGATAATGATTAAGAACATGTTCAAATTCTGCATTAGACATCATAAAATTCTCTCGAGCAATTACGTTGTCAGAATAGAAATAATATTTTCCTACATACCCAGCATACATATTCTGGACATCGTTGGGGTGAATATCAACTAATAAAACTTGATTGTCGTTATATCGCATATTCTGTGAAGTCATTTTGGACAATTGGACGGGTAATGCGTCTTTATTTAAGGCTTGATTGAATTTCAGACCGTTAATTTCAGAAAACATCAAGATTGTTGCAAAAGCAGTAAGAACTATTCCACTAGTTTGATATAACTTTTTAGTTGAAATTGATTGATAAGAACGGATCCCCCGTTTTTTAATATCAATCTCAAACATAGATGTATCCATAGCATTAACAATTACCATCCCTGCTAATAACATATTTAGCATCACCATGCTTGATAAATAACGTTCCGATCCATCGAGATTGATTGCTTCAGCATAAGGCATCGACACAATATACATTCCAAAAACGCTAATATAGTAAATAACAAAGCTTACATCAATCGCTATTAAACTAGAAAATAAATGACTTCTCTTTTTCAAAAAGAGCCGGATTATAATCCACGAAATAATTAACACGAAATTAATTAATATCACACCCTTAGTTGAAAGCGAATTAAAACTAAATATCTGTTCTAAAAATTTGTGTCCAATCTTACTAATCGTTGCAGTGCTTTCACTATTAAGCTGGTCTTGATAAGCTTGCACACTAATCTCATGCTTTGAAACTGCTTGGAAAGCCGTATGAACATGCTGGCTCCACCAGAAAAATAATAAATAACTTAATCCTAATGGAACCAAGGCTTCTCCAAATCCAAAAGCCCATCTTTTGAACCAATTTCCTTGAACATCATGTACAATACTATAAATTAAGTATGCCATTAACATTACAACGTACATTGCACCTGAATTTTTAATTAACAACAACTCGCTACTAAATAAAAAGGTTAAAAGCAACTGTAACCAACGTTTTTCCCGATAAGTATAAACTGCCGCAAAACCAGCTGCAGCGATAACCGGTATCACAAAATCAACTAATAGATTATCCATCCGAATAGATATGTTAAAAACGTTTAATAACGCAAGAATTAAACAAAGAACATAAGTAATCGTTGCTCGTGTTCGATCTCGTACCACTGAAAACACACCGTATAATCCCGCCCATATGACAATAAATTGACCTAAAAGCATACCGCCTTCACTAAAGCCCAACCATGTTACAAATTGCGTAATAAATAAAGCCATGGCCGGCGGATATGATGTAAACGAAATGATTTGATCACTAGATACAGGTAAATGACCTTGAGTAAATAAATATTTAACAATAATCGCCCAGTGTGAATAATTATCGTAGTGAATCAAAGGACTATTATAGATAACAATTCCAAATACAATTCCAAAAAAGAACATCCAAAAATCAAAATAATGTAACCCTTCCCTAGCTACATCTGATTTTTTTAAGAATAACATCAGCAGCCCAAAAACAAACAAACAGGCACCTAAGATAATCACCAAGCGCATTCCCACCCTTAAATAATTAAACATGGCAAATACGTACAACATCATAGTTTGTATGATGAATGATGTTATCCAAACTAAATATCGATTAATCCCACACATATTAAGGATTATGGCATAGCCGATCTGAGCTATGATAAAAATTATTAAACCTACTAGTGACACGGTAATTACCTACTATTCTTATTAAATTTTTTCATAATACTTCGTTCAATTTTATTCAAATGGAAAATTATATTTAAATTCAATTCATCTAAAGTAGTTAACCAATTATCTTGTTCTGCAGCAACAAATTTATTTTGCCCATCGTAAATTAATTCTAGATAATGATTACGATCTTCATTATTTTTAATTTCACTAACCAAGCCATACCATTTTTCGGCTCCTTGACCACTAGATCGCATTACTAATCCATCAAAATGAATTGGATACGATTTATGGTATAAAATGCCCTCTACTTTTTGTCCGCGTTCTAAAACGGCACGTGAATCTTCATTACATAATTCCATAGATAGACCCGCATCTGAAACGTCCCGCGTTTTAAATGGAAGCCACTCACCGTTATATTTAATTTTACCGCTCGTTTTACGCATAAAGCGCTCACTTTTACGATTAATATTTCTTTTCATAGAAATAAAGACACAAAAACTTAAGTTAATAAATTGCATCAATAACCAAAAAGTAATAACACTTCCATACAAAATCTCTGAGCCCCACTTACCATAATTAAATATTATAATGGAAAACAATGTTAAGCCCCAAAGAATTAAATAAGGAATCGAGTACAATTTATCTTTCCAAGAAAAATTAACTTTTTTATCAGTCACCTTAAACTTTTTTGCGCGAATACCAATTGTCTCCAAAATAACTGGCAAAAAAATGTAAGGAGCAAAAAAAGTTTCTTGTATCTCTCCCCAACGTTCATTTCGAATATTTGTAGGTGTATCTCCTAAGACGTGATGCAGAGAGAAATAACCTGGGGCCCAAAAAATCATCAATAACCAAAAATTAGCATTAACTACCTGAATATGAAAAAGTGCGTACAAAATTGGCGCAATAATAAATATTAATCGCCGGAAAAATGACCACCAGTATAACCAAGTGTTAATCAAAATGATCCGATTCAAAAAAGTTATATTAGGATTGGTAAAAATATGCATATTTTTACCACTACGAATCACTCCCCGTGCCCAACGAACACGTTGCTTGATGACACTTTTAATATCAACCGGCGTAATTCCACTGGAAACTGCAACCTCAGTCGCTAGGCTAATATATCCTGCACTATTAATGCGAGCCCCTAGTTCAAAATCTTCCGTAATAGTATCTGTTGGGAACAGTCCAACACGATCAACACTTTCTCGTAAAAACACTGCATTGGATCCCGTAAATAAGGCATGACCGCTTGCACCATTTAAAACATTTATATCGCGCGAAAAATAATCTTGCTCATTGACGACTGAACTTTCTAAAAATAAATTAAATTGAAAAATATCAGCATTATAAAAACTTTGCGGTGTTTGTATAAACCCTATTTTTTCAGTATTATCTGGATCACTTTTTAAGTCAGCAAAATTTTTAGTGAAAAATGGCACGCTTGCCATTAGGTAATTAGAAAACGGAATCATATCAGCATCAAAAACGGTTAAGAGTGTTGAATTCAACTGTCTCAATGCATTATTGATATTACCTGCTTTTGCATCCTTATTATTTTCCATACCAATATATTGAACACTGTATTCATCAGCCAATGCCTTAACGTCGGGGCGATTTCCATCATCAGCTATCACAATATTAACTAATTTAGGATCGGGATATTCCATAAATTTAGCTGCATTTACAGTTTTTCGTAATAAATCAACCTCTTCATTGTGCGTTACGATAATGACATCTATACTAGGAGCTGGCTCGTTTAAATCAAACTTTGGATCTTCAATTTTTTTATCACTTTTATCTTTCATAAGACGAAAAATGATCAGAAGAAAGGCGGTGAAACTAGAAAGAATCTCACTAGTGACCAAAAGAAGCGCAAATAATAATGTGAAAAATGAAGCTGTCCACGGAATGGTGAAAAAAATTCGCCAGATTAGATACATAACCGTCAAAAAAATTGCTAAAAAATATTGTATTTTTTTCTTAATTCCCATTTTTAATTTGATCCTTTTTTAGCATTTTTAAAAATAAAATCTCGTTGAATTCGATAACTAATCAAAAACAACCCGAAATCCACAACTATTTTAACCAACATAGGGGTAACGTTAGTATTATTTGGGATCAATTGTGTGAAAAAGTCGGTCATGAAACCTGAAATAAACATTTGTACTATAAAAAGGCTTCCGTACTTAATTAAAGTATTTTGCCCATTTTTATCGAAAACAACATTCCGATTTAAACTGTAATTAACTACGGCAGACATCAATCTGGAAACTACAGTTGCTATTAATACCGTTTTCAAAACATGATTATTAAAAATAAGAATAGTTACTTCAAAAAGTAAAATATCAACTAAAAACGAAATTAAACTACTTGCAGCAAATTTTAAAAATCTGGAATAAATGGATAATGAATCACGTATCACTCGAAAATGTGAAGATTTATTGCCATCAATATAAATTGTAGGGATCGGTTGCTCAACTATTTTTATACTATTTGTGCTAGCCTGTAAAAGCATGTCAAACTCAAACTGAAATCGGTCACCATCAAAGTCTATTAATTTCTGAGCATAATCCTTGGGGATAATTCTAAGTCCCGTTTGAGTATCCGAAATATTCTGATGTGCAACATATTTCACCAATTTACTCGTTAAAATATTACCAAATTGGCTACGCAGTGGTATTTTATTAGTAAACTGGCGAACGCCTAATACTAAAGCATTATTATTTTGATCAAACGCCTCTAAACAATCGTTTAAAGCCCCCACTGTGTGCTGACCATCAGAATCTAACGTAGCAATTCCATCTATGTCATGATTATATTTAATCAAAGTTTGAAAACCAGTTTTCAGAGCGGCTCCTTTACCTAAATTTTTGATATGGTGTTGCACATGAATTTTAGGATTGTTAAGTTGCTTAATTTGTTGAAATATATCCTGGCTTCCTTCATCACTACCATCATCAACTATTAGAATCGAATTAAATGGATGAGCTTTAGTAATCAAGTCCTTAATTAACATAATCAATTTTTGATCAGGATTCAGCGCAGGTATTAAAATACTATAATTTTTCATGAATAACTTAAGTACCTTCCGTATTATTAGTAATATTATGCGATCATTGTAACCTATTTATTATGTGTTTAACATCACAATTAATAACATTATCTTTTGTGCTATTTAATTGTCATAAAAATTACAATGTGATGCATTAACCCTTTAAAACACCAAGTCTATAACATGTTTTATAATTAAATTTACATCATTTAATGAAAAACTAGCGCTGCTTGAAAACGTTTAACTTAAACGTAATTTTAAATTGCATGCATAGCTGCATTTGTAAAGTCATATGGGGTTTTCATTTCAGTTGAATCCCAAGAAACGGCAGCCGTTTGCAAAGATATAGCAGTACCATTGAATGATTTTGATTCATTTAATATAATTTTAAAGTTTTCTTCAATACGCATGGCTACCGTATATGCGCCTTCTAAATCAGTATATAAAAGTTGTGCCCAGATAATGTCATCCCCATCATTAAGTAAATAAGAAATATCATTTCCTCGCTTACTTACGTTCAAAGACTCGGTTACCATATCAATTAGCGCATTTAATTGATTCTCGCTCATAACGCTTCGTAACTGCTTCAAAGAATTAATTTTGATTAAAACAGTACTCGTAGGAATTATAAACCGACGACTGGTTTCTATAAAAACACCTGCATCTTGAATAAACGCTTCGTTTGTTCGTAAACGATTTTTTTCACGAAAAGTACCTTGGTTGATCATTTCTTCCGGCATCTCCTTATCCTTAAAGTCAATTGCGTGTATATCTTTAACCATCAAATTCAGCAAGCTCAATAAAATAGTTGGTGCCATCAACCAGTAGATGAAAATTAAGTTAAATCCCACATTTTTCGCAACATGCAGATAAAATAGGTATAAAATTTGTATAGTAATGAATATTGCATCAGAAACAGACCCGATAAGCAGTCCGCCGAATAATGCCAATATAATAGTTATAGCTATCAATCCTAAATAAGTAATATTAAATAATAAACTTTCTGATGTTATTGTCATTTTAGCAGTAATCAACATGACAACAATAAAAAATGAGAAACACACCTTATTTAATACTAACACCTGTTTACCTTTATTTCCCATTCGTTATCTCCCTACAACTATCTTATAAATCTTGTATTTATGTAGTAGCTCAATTTAAATTAATTCAGCATTACAAATTATACCTCATTTAGGTATCCTATTATACTCATATACAGATTTTAATGAAAGTCAACCTATTAAAAATGATGTTAGAAGCTATTTTTCTAACATCATTTCTTTATTGCCACGGTATTGTTACGTCACTATCAACTTGCCACGCCCCGTTGGTATCAACTGTCCCCATGCGCAATTCTACATTTTGACCGTCACCTCGATCAGTCACTAGCGCTTTTTGAAAAGTGCCATCTGCATCAGCCGGCGTCACAAAAGTGAAATTCGTGCCGTCACTGCTATTTAACATCCACTGTCCGCCGCCAAGCGGATCATTTTGTTCAACTAAAGCTTGCGCCGCATTTCCATCAATCACAGCTACATTATCTGCAACCGGGGTCGCACTACTAGTTTGTGCTGTTTCATCTTTTTCTTGAGCCTGCGTCTTTGGCTTCGTTGGCTTATGATTCGCCTTTTCGGCCTTTTGATTGCGTTTGACAGCATGCTGTTCATTTTGCTTAATTTGATTTTGAGCTTGGGTTTGATCATACTGCCACCAATAATAACCACCCGCGCATACGATTACCAACAAAAGCAATTCTAACAAATATCGACCCCAATGACGCTTAGGGTGCTTCTTTTGCTCAGCCGCATTGCGTGACTCACGAACCTTTTGTGGATTATTTTTTCCTTCGACTGATAAAGCAATTAATTCTACCTGGATTGCCCGTTCTTTCAGACGGTCATAATCTGCCTGTGAGAGGGCGCCTACGTCAAGTAGCTCTTTATATCGTTTTAATTCTTGAACTTGATCGTCCGTCATGCTGTTATCCTCGCCTTTTACACCATTTAATTCTTCAAAGTATTACACCACATTAATTTTATTATAGATGAGCCCAGATTCTTTTGCATGCTATCTCAAAAATCATATCCTTTTCTTTAGAATTAAATCAACTTTTTTACAAAACAAAAAGTCCAACCACGTTACCGTCATTGAACCTTAATCATTAATTAATTATTTATTTTCCAAAACATTCTTTGAAACAACATTCATGTTGTCATCAAAGTCATATACCAATGGTTGTCCATTTGCAATTTCAACACCTAAGATATCATCATCTGAAATGTTTTCAATGTGCTTAACCAAGGCACGCAATGAGTTACCGTGAGCGGCAATCAAAACGTTCTTTCCAGCTTGCAAATCCTTTTCGATATTTGAAGTCCAAAATGGCAAGACACGTTCCAAAGTAACTTTCAAATTTTCACCGTATGGCAATTCACCTTCAGGAACATCTGCATAACGCCGATCAAAGGCTGGGTAAGTCTTACCCAAAACTTCAACCGTCTCAGTTTGTTCAGTCAACAATGGTGGCAAAACATCATATGAACGACGCCATTGGTGCACTTGCTCGTCACCATACTTTGCAGCGGCATCAGCCTTGTTCAAACCTTGCAAAGCTCCGTAATGCCGTTCGTTCAAACGCCATGTCTTATCTTCAGGAATAAACATTTGTCCAGCTTCTTCCAAAGCATAGTGCAAAGTTGTAATCGCACGCGTCAAAACTGAAGTATAAGCTTGGTCAAATTGAATTCCTTCCTTGGCCAACATTGCTCCAGCTTCTTTGGCTTGAGCGACTCCCTTATCAGATAGCTTTGTATCTACCCAACCATTAAATAAATTCAAAGCGTTCCACTCTGATTGTCCGTGACGAATCAAAACTAATTTAGCCATTCTTTGTTTACCTCTTTCTGAATCAATATGTGAATATTATACCAAAAAAACACATGGTTGACGAGTAGATTCTAACGCTCATCAATAAATGGCGCTGACCTGTGTCAGCACATAATTCGATTATTGCAGCTGACCATCTCGAATTTGCAAGCTCGACGAATGCACAATGCCACGCGCCGTTGGGAAATAATCATTAATAATCGTATTAATGGCAATCGGCGCCTCTCCTAAACCAGTAGCAATTAATTCAGCCTTATTTTCATACTCGGCTGCATCACCAATCGCAAACACGCGTGGAATCGAGGTCCGCAATTGTTGATTCACTAACATTTTTTGCCGAGCGAGGGCTGGCTGAATTGTCCACTGTTCCACCACCCGATTATCAGACCGGAAGCCATAACTCGGTAAAATATAATCTGCCACTAACGTCTGCGTCTTGGTGCCATGGACTTCATGCACCGCTGCTACCAACTTTTGTTCGGAATTTTGCTCAATTGCTTCTACTGCATACGGCGTCATAACTGAAACCCCGTTGCTTGATAGCTGTTGCACAGCATGCTCTAACGCCCGAAATTGTTGACGTCGATGCACTAAAGTTACATGCGCAGCAGTTTTAGTCAGCTGATTAGCTAGATCAACCGCAGTATCTCCACCACCCAACACTAATACATCACGCTGATGATATTTATCTAGGTCAGTTAAAACATAATCAATCCCCCCACTCACAGAAGGTTGTGCTAATGTTTCCGGCAAATAGCGTGGCTGAAAAGCTCCTTTACCGGTCGCCACGATAACTGCCTGTGCTTCAATCGTTTCTTGTTGATCTGTAACCACCGTAACATGATCCAAGCTAGCCTGAACATCAATGACCGTCGTCGCTAATTGTAAATGTGAATTTAATTGCGTTCTTTGCTGTTCTAAATTTTCCACCAATGCATCACCACTGATACCAAATAGACCGGGAACATCCAGAATTTCTTTATACGGATATAAATTTTGTGGTTGTCCCCCTACAACTGACAAACTTTCAATTACTACAGTATTCAATTCACGTAATCCTGCATAATAGGCCGCAAACAGACCAACCGGCCCCGCTCCAATAATTACTAAATCCATTTGACGCGTTTTCATCATGTTTCCCCTTTCCAAGATGAATCAAATCTCCCTTCTTAGTACACGTAAAATGGTTCAAATTCATCCATATTCAACCCAGGCACTTGATCAATCAGCAAAACCTGAACTTGTTGCGTCCCGCCCATAATTTCATCAAACTTTTCTTCAAATTTAGGTAAAGTTTGTTGCAAACCCACTTGACTGTCACCATTTAAAATCAACAATGATTGCATGGGCTGCTTGGATGGTGCATCCGCCTTACCCACAAAATATCCATCGGGCATTTTCATCCAAAGCATATACATTTCACTAATAACACCATGCATGTCGTCAGCTAAGCCCATCAATTCAGCTTGCAAACTAGTTGGAATATTTTCGGCCGTCACAATTTCAAGCTCTGGGGTTTCGCCCGACTCTTGATAATGAGTTTTGACATGTTGATGCCCATCTTGAGTATAGATTTCCAGCATGTATTCAATATTTTCACGCGTGATTTCCATGCCTTCTTCCGAAAAAGGATTCATCACTAATTTATTCAATGTTGGATCTTGCTTAAACATTTCAACAAATTGCGCAAAGGGAAATTGTACTACCATAACGTCTGGTTCCCATGGTTGCGGTGTTGCTTGATAATTTTTATCATCAGTAAAAATTGGTAAAATTGGTTCACCATCCGTGTCCATTAATGACACAAATTGCAGTGGTTCACCCGGTTCGACTGTAACAGTCCCGTCCGCAGCACGCTTAGCCCCTGCTGGCACTTGCACAGGCGTTAAGAATTGCGCATTCAACAAGGCCAATTCAAATTCAGTTTGAAACTTCGGCGTTTGCTTAGCTCTAAAATGGTCTAAAGCATTTAATAATTCAGCGTTATTTAATTCAATCATTGATTAGTCTCCATTAAATATAATTACTTCATTTTAACACTTTTTTCCAGTTCTTTAATCATCCACTCACCATTTAAAATCCAAAACTTACCAGTTACACACTTCATCTGGCTCCTGATAATAAAAAAGCGCCTTTCCACCAGGCCAAGCCTGTTGAATCGCCGCTTTTTTGCTGTCGCACGCCTCCAAAGAAAGACCCACGTTTTAATTTTTTAATGATTATATTCATCAGCCCATTCATGAATTGACCGCATCACCGGACGCATTGCTTCACCTCGTTGTGTCAATTGATAAATTGCTCGACTTGATTCCAGACCAACTTTGCGTTCCAAAATATTAGCCCGTTCCAACTCCTTCAGACGTTCTACTAATACCCGATCTGAACAAGCTTCAACTCGTGTTGCTAAATCCTTAAAGCGTTGTGGACCTGCAAGTAACAATGATTCAATAATTAATCCATTCCACTTACGCCCTAAGATATCAAAGGTTGCCACAAATTTATCACATAATTTTGCTTGATTTTGTTGTTCCATCATCACTGTCCCCTCTCGCTTCATCAAGTTATTTGACAAGCATAACTTTATGAAACCAGCTCCATCTTAAGACCGACGTCGGACCCAACGTAGGGTGGACAAGGTCATTAATCGATCGGTCACCGGATTCAAAAAATCACTCACAGCCGTCCAATCGTCAACTATATTCAAAACAAAGCTCTCCCAATAGTGTGGCATCGCCCAAGTCGATCCCCACATGTGTTTTAAAATAATATCTTTTTCCATGTTTGACAAGGGCGTTAATTTTTCAGCATTACGCAAACTGACACGCGGATGAATAAAAGCATGTGTGCCAAGTTCGAACTTAGTTTCGCGCCAATCATAGTAAAAAAGATCATGCAAAATTCCAGCCCGTGCGAGCGCAGTCGCGTTTAAACCTAACCGCAGCCCGACCCGATAGCTCAAATATGAAACATCAATGGAATGCGTTAAGCGATCCGAATGATGATGCTGCGGATAATTCACTAATTCTTGCACTTCTTGATGCGCCAACAAGTCATCCACAATGGCCCGATATACTCGGTCATTTTGCCATGCCTTTTGCTTCATGCTTTTGCCCCCACCTTTATCAAAACATATAAATACCAAAGAAGCTTAATGCTTCAATGTGTACATCGCAATTCCAGCCGCCACTCCGACATTCAAGGACTCCGCATGTCCAGATAATGGAATATACAAATTTTTCGAGGTTAATTTTGCTAACTCTGGGTCCATGCCTTGACCCTCATTGCCCATAATTAACGCAAAATTCGTTGCTGGTTGAACCTGAAAAATATCAACAGCTTCTGGATTTAATTGCGTCCCATAAACTGTAAAATCATTACGGGTAAACTCTGGAATCCAGGTGTGTAAATCACCCACCGTTAATTCCAAGTGGAACTGTGAACCTTGCATTGCCCGCACTGCTTTTGGGGTATAAGGATCAACTGAACCTTGACCAAAGACTACTCCCGCAAAACCTGCTGCATCTGCAGTCCGCACCATCGTTCCCACATTACCAGGGTCTTGAATCGCATCCAAGAACAACCATGCTCCATCATGGATATACTTTGGATCACGATATGAGCTTGGAAGGGAAACTTCGGCAAAAATACCTTGAGGCGTAACTAAATCAGATAGCTTCTTCGCGATATCATCTGCAATGACAAAAACGGGAACTCCTTGTGGGAAATCAACTTCGTGTTCTTTAAATTGATCTTCTGTCGCCATTAACGCATGCAATTTACCATTCGCGTGAATCGCTTCTTGGACCAAGTGCCAACCGTCAAGTAAGTATGTTTGACTCGCTTGGCGGCCTTTTTTTGTTTGTAATTTCGTCCAGGCTTTTACCCGGGAATTTTGATTTGAATTTATTTTTTCCATATCATCATTATACGTCAAGTTTAATGAAATTCATAGCTAAAACAATGAGTTTTCTCATAAAACTGCGCCTATTTGCGCAAAATCAGACCTATTTTCATCCGCTCGCTTGCCTCTTAAACTTGGTCCTTTCTACATAAAAGCGCCCTACAATCAACGCCTAACTAACTTTTAATAACCCATTTGATGATAGGTGTCTTGATCTAGCACGACATCGATTTCACCAATAAATTCGCGAGCCGGCGCTTTGACAAAAGTATGCTTAAAGACATATAAGCCATCACTTGGATCTTCAACCTCAATGCCACCCATATCATATGCCGATAAATGCTCATCTAATGCCCACTGAATCATCGCCGTTTGTACCGCATAAGGCGCGTAGTAAATGTTACCGTCCATTGATCCCGCATACATATACCAGATTTTATCACCATACTTAAAACCTATCCCGGTCGCTAACAATTCACCATCTTTTTCTGCCATGTAAATTCGCATTGTGTCACCATTCGCAGCCCCAAACGCAGCAAGTAAACGCTCAAAATACGCTTTCGGACGGTACGAAATACCATGCCGATCAGCCATATCAGCATACGTAGTGAAAAAGGCTTCCAAAGCAGTGGCATCGTCAGCCCAACGAACTGTAACCCCGTCACGGATTGGGCGCTTTAACTTGCTTTTCGTTTTCGATGGGTATAAATCAAACGTTTCTTTTGCGTCCGGCCATTGGGTCAAATCAATAATCATATTCCGCCGCGGTTGAATCGTCGCATGCATCCCGTCAGCGTCCACATTCCGATTCCGCGTAACATAACCATGGGCCTGCAAAGCAGTATTAAAAGCATCACTATAATCCAATTCTGGATCAAAACGCAATAAATAAACTGGCTCATCTGCTAAAGCTTGCTTTGCCTCTGCCACTAAGCGATCAACTAAATCTAAATCATTAAAATCAACCACAGGTCCTTTTGAGGCATAGGCAAATTTTTGACCATTGGGCGTTGTACTCATTAAAATCGACATCGCCGCAATAATCGTTCCTTCGTCATTCTCTAAATAAACGTATCGTGGTTCCCAATTATTTTTAACTTGGCTCCACCGAATATCTTGAGTAATGCGTCCAAAAGGTGACGTTTGAACAAAGGCTTGATAACGTTGCACCGCCGCTGCATCATCTAAATTTAAAACTGGCATAATGACCTCTCTTCTATTTTAAAATAGTAATATTGTTTATGTTAATTTTTCATTTTAACATACTACGCACCCTTAACTAACATGCGTTAAATTTTTTTACCAAAAGGGTTTATTCAGGGTTCAAAAGTCCTAATTTCCACTGCAAATAAGCATTCATAAAGCCATCTAAATCACCATCTAAAACGGCCTGGGGATTTCCACTTTCATAATTCGTCCGATGATCTTTTACCATCCGATACGGTTGTAACACGTAAGAACGTATTTGTGATCCCCAACCATTTTCTAGGTGTTCTCCTGAAATTTCCGCACGTTCCTCAGCTTGTTTATCTAACTCTAGTTGGTATAATTTAGCCCGCAACATCGCATATGCCGTATCCTTGTTTTGAAATTGCGACCGTTGTTGTTGTGAGGTAACGACAATCCCCGTTGGAATATGGGTTAACCGGACAGCCGATGAGGTCTTATTAATATGCTGTCCTCCGGCCCCAGATGCGCGATAAACATCCATTTTAACATCGGCGGGATTAATATCCACTTCAATTGAGTCATCTAATTCTGGCATCACATCAACCGAAACGAACGAAGTATGGCGCCGACCAGCCGAATCAAAGGGTGAAATCCGGACAAAACGATGTACGCCCCGCTCAGAACGCAAATAACCAAACGCATTGTGCCCAACAATCCGCAGTGTCACGGAATCAATCCCCGCCACGTCTCCAGGATGATAATCCATCACTTCCACTTGAAAACCGTGTTTCTCCGCCCAACGCGTGTACATCCGTTGTAAATTTGCACCCC
Organism: Weissella kandleri; assembly: GCF_001438705.1. Lineage (GTDB taxonomy): Bacteria > Bacillota > Bacilli > Lactobacillales > Lactobacillaceae > Weissella > Weissella kandleri. The sequence continues at coordinate 162,091 of NZ_JQBP01000002.1, read as the reverse complement.
AATCAGCTGATTCGGTTCCCCCTGATCCAGGATGGATTTCCAAAATGGCATTATTCGCATCATAAGGCTCACTCAACAGTTGTTCCAACCGATATCGCTCTAAATCGGCCTGTAATTTATCAAAATCAGCCGTCAATTCTACTTCAATTTCTGGGTCATCAATTTCTGATAAAAGTTCTAACGATGTTTCCACATTTTCAATACCTGACGTCAGCTGTAAATAATTATCGCGCCGTTGCTTTAATTCATTATTTTCATCAATTACCTTTTGCGCTGCTTCATGATCATTCCAAAAATCACCTTGCATCATAAAGTTTTCATTCGCGGCAATTTGATCAGTCAACGCATCTAAATCTAAATTATCACCCAATTGTTCAATTTCAGGTTTCATCTGTTCTAATTTTTGCCGAATTGGTACTAATTCCATCACTTACTCTTTTACGAATCTTAAATTTTATCAAATTTACTACAAATCATCTTGGTTCTTCACTGAAAATGCCAAACAAAAAGAGGCTGGACAAATTACCAACCCCTTTTCAAACTACCGCCAAGTCAGTTTGAAATTGCTTGACCTAACCGTATTACATCGTTAAGTTCTGCCGAATTTCGGACTTCATAAAGAGGCGTGTAACTTCGTACTCAATTTTTTCAATCATCTCTTCAAACATGCGGAAGCCTTCGTTTTGATACTCGATCAAAGGATTCAACTGACCATACCCACGCAATTGAATTGCATCACGTAATTGGTTCATCGCTTCCATATGATCGGTCCACTCTTCATCAACCACCCGCAAAATTACCACCCGAGTAAATTGTAACAGTTGTTCTTCATCCCGCAAGTCGCTGACCTTATCCGCGTAAACCTCTAAGGCTAAGTTATACAGATAGTCCGTCAATTCTGATCGCGTTTTATTTTCTAATTGTTCAGGATGTACCATCGCTTCTGGCATCAATGTCGCCCGCATAAATTCAGCAATCATGTTCAAATCCCATTCTTTGACTGAACCCAAGGTATTGGCTTTCACCACTCGTTCAATTGTCCGTTGTACCATTGGCAACAAAACGCCTTCCAATGACTTTTGCGCATCAATCACGTAGTTACGATCCCGATAAAAGACTTCTCGCTGTTGTGACATCACATCGTCATATTGCAAAACGTTCTTTCGTGAATCGTAGTTGTTTCCCTCAACCCGTTTTTGCGCTGATTCAACTGAACGGGTGATTAATCCATTTTTAATAACGGCATCTTCATCTTCAAGATTCATTTTATCCATCATGATTTTAATCCGGTCACCACCGAAACGAATCATCAATTCATCTTCCAAAGATAGGAAGAATTGTGAATATCCTTTGTCACCTTGACGACCTGAACGACCACGCAATTGGTTGTCAATTCGGCGTGATTCATGCCGCTCAGTTCCAATCACGGCCAAGCCACCTAATTCAGCCACCCCAGGGCCTAATTTAATATCGGTTCCTCGACCAGCCATATTGGTCGCAATCGTTACTGCACCACGTTGCCCCGCATTCGCAATAATTTCAGCTTCGCGGGCGTGATTCTTCGCATTCAATACATTGTGCGGAATGCCAACCCGCGTTAACAACTTGGAAATTAATTCTGAGGTTTCAACAGCCACCGTACCAATCAAAATTGGCTGTCCTTTGGCATGTAATTCTTGAACTAGTTCAACCACCGCCCGGAACTTAGCCTGCAAAGTTGGATACAGCAAATCTGGTTCATCCACTCGCGCATTTGGTCGATTCGTGGGAATAGTTACAATTTCCATATTATAAATTTCGCGGAATTCTTCAGCCTCAGTCTTAGCTGTTCCGGTCATCCCAGACAATTTCTTATAACGTCGGAACAAGTTTTGATAGGTAATTGAAGCCATCGCCCGGTTATCTTCTTGAATTTGAACCTGTTCTTTGGCTTCCAAAGCTTGGTGTAGTCCATCTGAGAAACGCCGGCCTTCTTGAATTCGACCAGAAAAAGCATCGACTAAGACTAATTCTCCATTACGAACCACGTAATCCTTATTATTTTCCATAGTGTAATTAGCGCGCAAAGCTTGATCCAAATGATGGGTTAAAGCCGTATTAGCTGAAGAATATAAGTTCTCCAAATTAAAATAACGCTCAGCCTTCGTGATTCCATCATCAGTTAGCATGACTGCCTTGGCTTCCAAATCCACCTCAAAATCTTTATCTTTCACTAATGATTTAACAAAACGATCCGCCCGAATATAAAGTTGCGTTGATTCTTGCGCGGGCGCCCCAGAAATAATCAACGGTGTCCGAGCTTCATCAATCAAAATTGAATCTGTTTCATCCACTAACGCAAAATTCAATGGACGTTGTACCCGATCGGATGCCTGAGTCACCATGTTATCACGAAGATAATCAAAGCCAATTTCTGAATTAGTTGAATAAGTAATATCAGCTTGATAGGCGGCACGCTTTTCTTCAGCTGATTGATCCGATAGATTAATCCCCACCGTCATGCCTAACCACTTATACAATTCACCCATTTCGGTTCCGTCACGTTGGCTCAAATACTCGTTGACAGTAACAACGTGCACCCCTTCACCGGGCAAAGCATTCAAGTAAACCGCCATCGTCGCCGTCAATGTCTTTCCTTCACCGGTCTTCATTTCCGCAATATTACCGCCATGTAAAACGACAGAACCCATGATTTGTACGGGGAATGGATATAAGCCCAAAACCCGCTTAGCAGCTTCGCGCACCACCGCAAACGCCTCAGGCAAAAGGTCGTCCAATGTTTTACCTTCTTTTAATAACTGCCGAAAATAAGGGGTTTTAGCTTGTAAATCTGCATCACTTAATGCCGCCATCTCATCTGCATAACTTTCAACTTTATCTGCTACGCGACGTAACCGCCGTAACGTCCCACGGTCACTTTCAATCAAATTCCTAACTGGATTTGCCATTTTTTATCTTCACCTTTGCATCCAAATTTTTAAATCTAATTTTTACCGTTCAGTTGCCATTAATTAAACCACTATCCTTGGTGGCTAACTGATCATGCACAACCTTACAACATAACGGTAAACTATACCAATTCTTCATAACACCTATTGTATCATAGTCTATACTATCACAGTATGATTTTATCAACCGCGTGCCTTGGATTTTGCCTAGCGGTCCAGGGGGGAATCTTCGTCCTTTCCTTTCATTTTATGCTAAAATTAAATTAAATTATTAATGTGCCAAAAAGTCAGTGTTTTATCAGCATCCTTTCCAGCTGGTTCCACCGGCAAAATCACATTTCCGAGAGAGGATTTTTCAAATGGAAGAATTAAAACCGGATATTTTACATGAAGTCATTCAAAAACGTTTCGCCCAGGCTAATAAAACGAGCTTTGGGAACGCCCTGTTAATCGGAGGTAGTTTGCAATATGCCGGTGCCATTTTAATGGCTGCTTCTGCCGCCGTTAGTTCAGGAATTGGGCGCTTAACCGTTGCAACGCAAAGAGAAAATCTCACTGCTTTGCGCGTGCGTAATCCCGAGGCCATGGGACTTGACTGGAGTCACCATGGTCCAGTTTTAGACCAAGTTCGCAAGTGTAACGTCGTCTTAATTGGTCCAGGAATGGGCGAATCCGATGAAGCAGCTGAACTAGTACGGGCAACCATGCGGGCGATGCGTCCCGGGCAAAATCTCGTGATTGACGCTTCCGCCTTAAACTTGATTGCTGATCATCATATCATGGTTCCAACGGACGTCTTCACCATTGCAACTCCTCATCAAGGTGAATGGGCTAAACTTTCGAGTGTCATGATCCCGTATCAAGGGTCAATGGAGCTCAACGATCTGCAACGCCAAAACTTAAATCTAGACGTCCTCGTCTTAAAGCAACATCATACCGTGGTACTTAGCGACAATCGCCAAGTTCAACTACAAATTGGTGGGCCTTATCAAGCTACTGGAGGAATGGGCGATACCTTGGCGGGGATGATTGCTGGCTTTATCGGTCAATTCGCGGAACCACGCCGGGCTACCGAGGCAGCCGTCTATGCCCACAGTGCAATTGCCGAAGAACTCGCAGCGCACAACTGGGTGGTTCAACCTAGTCTAATTGCTGATTACTTACCTAATTATATGGCCCGGATCAACACCAACCTTTAAAATTTTCGAAGTTTCGTATGAGCACTATTTCAGATAGCGCTCTTTTTTATATTCATTTTCCTGCCGTCCATCTAATTGATTACAAATAAAAACACGCCGGCCTTTTAGCCCGCGTGCACTTTTAGAAGCAGTAACTAAGTACGCTTCAAGGGGGAACTATTTATCTCCCTGTATTCAATTGTCATCGGTTATGATTAAAGGTCTAATCTGCAGTTTTAGACGCCTGTCATTAATCAAAACCCCGCCAAATTCATCACCAATAATACTAGCCTAAACGTCTTGGTTCAAACCAAGTCATATCAGGAGCAGCTTATTAGCATAGCCATAAATATTATCAATCTAGTTGATACTGATGACTCGTAATAAATCTGATTGCTAGTGTTCCTAGGATGACCTACTCATGGCCTGATGTTTATCTTTTAAATTTAATGATACGCAATTTCCTAGTCACTACTGTGATATGCCCTCGTTTATGGATAGGTTATTCAATGTGAATTGGTCGAAAATATCAGATTGTTCCAAATTCTCTACCTCCCTTTCCTTTAGGTTAATTACATTATAACATCGAATGAAAACGTTTGCAATTAAAACGCTTTAATTTTCGTCATTGTTTTTAGACAAATCAATGACCATTACATTTGTTCTAAAACATATTCTTGCAAAATTCCTTCACGCACACCTGACGATGAAAAAATGACTTCTTTTGAGTTCGTAATTTCAATTAACCGCATTAAGGGTAATAAACCACCAATAATAATATCAGCCCGGTTTGCCTCGCTACCTAAGCATTCCGCGCGTTGCTGTAGTGTTAATTGACATAATTCATTAAATAATTCCGCCACCCGGCTCGTTGACAAATGATAACCATGAAAATCTTCTTCATCTGGCAAACCTTGACGTTTCCGATTTAGCCGCGCCAAGGTTCGATTAGCGCCCCCAAGCAAAACAATGGGCAATTGGTCCGTCTCTAGCCAAGGTAATTCAGCATATTTTTGATCAATAAAATCAATCGCGGCGTCGAGGTTTCGTTGTTCCAACAAACCATCCACATCTAAATGGAAGCGTTCAGCTAAATTGACCGCCCCAAATGGTAAGCTAATAAAATTCGCTGCCATTTGCTTTTCAATACCTACCAATTCAACACTAGCACCCCCAGTATCTAATAACCAAGCGTCCGATAAAGCTAAGGTCGATTCCGTACCTAAATAATCATAATAAGCTTCTTGGTCCCCGGTTAAAACTCGGACATTGATTCCAAATTCGCTATACAAAGGCAAAAGTAAATCATTTTTATTTAAAGCTTCCCGGACTGCTGCCGTCGCAATCCCAATAACTTCAATTGCCGGATATTTTTGATAAATCTGGTAAAAGCCACGCACAGCTGTTACAACACGTTCAATCGCGGCTGGTTGTAAATACCCCGCATTTTGAGTCATGCCCTCCGCTAAACGCGTGTCTTGCTTTTGTCGCAAGACTTCTTCAACTTGTCCGTCTGCAGTCACTTCTTCAATGACAAAACGGGTTGAATTAGAACCTAAATCTACAATTGCCAAAAAGCTCATATTAATACCTCATCTGAACTACTAATCCCAGTATTGAATTCCCATTGCCGCGCGAACTTCTTGCATCGTAGCTTGCCCAACTTGCCGTGCCCGCATTGAACCTTCTTTTAACATATTCAAAACGGCCACTGGATCGCTTGCCAAGGTCGCCCGCCGGTCCCGAATCGGTGCTAACTCAGTATCCAGCACTTCAAATAATTCTTTTTTCAACTTCATATCGCCCAGTCCACCGGCTTGATATTGTTGCTTTAATTCATCCACACGGGCTTGATCGGTCGCAAAAATATCTAAGTAAGTAAAGACCATATTCCCTTCAATATGTCCTGGATCTTCAACGCGCACATGAGTCGGATCAGTATACATTGACTTAACCTTAGCCCAAAGCTCATCGGATGAATCCCCTAAGTAAATTGCATTCCCAAGAGATTTTGACATCTTGACACCATCCAAACCCGGAATTCGTCCCTGACCCTTTGGTGGGAAGTAACCCACGGGTTCTTTTAACAAATCAACACCATAGACTTTATTAAAAGTCCGGACTAATTCACGCGTTTGTTCCAACATAGGCTCTTGGTCATCTCCAGCTGGAACCACCGCACCCTTAAACAAAGCAATATCAGCAGCTTGTGAAACCGGATAGATAAAAAATCCAGCAGGAATTGATTCACCAAAACCTTTTTGTTGAATTTCTGTCTTAACAGTCGGATTGCGTTGCAAACGGGCAATCGAGACTAAATTCAAAAAGTATTCCGTCAACTCAGATAATTCGGGAATCGCTGATTGGACAAAAATAGTCGTTTTTTGCGGATCAATCCCCACGGCTAGATAATCCAAAGCCACTTCTAACAAAGAGTTATGAATTTTTTCAGGATCCCGCGCATTATCAGTAAAAGCTTGCTTGTCAGCAATCATGATGTAAGGATCATACTTCCCTGAATTTTGTAAAGCCACGCGATTCTTCAATGACCCCACATAATGCCCAATATGCAATCGTCCTGTGGGCCGATCACCTGTCAACAATACTTCTTTTTCACTCATTTTTCTTCCCCATTCTCATCGTTTTTATTTTTTAACTGAATTAAACCCACGCTAATACCTAATGCTTTTTGCACCGCAGGCATGATTTCTGGCGGTAGCATCCCAATCTTATCTTGGACGCGTGATTTATCAATCACGCGTACCTGTTCTAACAAAATTGTCGATTCGCGACTAATCCCTGTACCAAGAGTGCTCGCGTTCAGTCGCACATGGGTCGGCATTAATTTTGCAATCTTTTTAGTGGAAATCGGTGCAATGATTGTCGTTGGAGCATGTACGTTCCCCATATCGTTTTGTAAGATTAAAACAGGACGTACACCACCTTGTTCTGAACCTTTCTTGCCATCTTCCAAATTAGCATACCAAATATCTCCACGCCGGATAACCTTAGTGTTACGCTTTTTAACCGTCATGCAATTTTCCTCTATAATTCATCAATCTATTAAGTATCGTGGCAAACGCGCTGCCAAATTAGTTGCAACTTCATATGGAATTGTTTCTAATCGATCAGCTAACATTTCTAATGTCACCTGTTGATTCAAAACTGAACCAATCAAGGTAATCGTCGTCCCCACTGGCACAGCTTCCGGCAAAACAACCATCAATTGATCCATCGCAATTCGCCCAATAATTTGGACATGTCTTCCATCTGGCAAAAGGCCATAACCACCTTGCAGTTTGCGCAAATAACCATCCCCATAGCCAATTGGAACGGTCCCAATCCAAGCTGATTGTTCAGTGGTATATGTAGCACCATAAGAAACCGAAGTCCCCGCTTCCACTTGTTTGACCTGGACCAAGTTGGCTTTTAATTGCAAAACGGGTTGTAAGTCTCGCGGTTGTAAAGCCCCTTGTGAGGCATCAAAACCATACATGCCGGCGCCAACTCGAATCGCATCCGTTGAAGGCACAGCATGCCATAAGGATGTCGCCGAATTCGCTAGGTGTCGCCAGACATCCTTAGGTAATCCCAAATCATCAACCAACGCGTGCCAACGCTGTAATTGTTGCTCGTAATAGGTGTTATCCGCCATGTCAGCGGTCGCAAAATGCATACCAATGCTATGTAGTTTAAAATGTTGTTCGGTTTGGATTAACTCAACCACCGCTTTTAACTCATCAACATGCCGAATTCCAATGCGCGTCATCCCAGTATCCACGGCGACTGCCACTAAAAGTGGAGTCGCCCCGCTTAAATTATTTTGTGCTGATTGTAACCACGCTAAACTCACGACTGGCACAATTAATTGATTTTGAACTGCCAAATTCAAATTCTGCGGTTCAACTTCACCTAATATCATAATTGGCAATGTAACGCCAAACTGGCGTAACCAAATGCCTTCATCTAAGGTGGCCACCGCAAAAGCGTCCACCCCAGCCCGCAAAGCTGCCGTCACAATCTGTGCGCTTCCGTGCCCGTAAGCATTCGATTTAACCACAGCCACAAATTTTTTGGCATGCGTTAGGTTCCGAATATAATCAACATTATGAGCCAAGGCCGAAGCCGAAATTTCAATCCAAGCTGGCCGATGCGTACTAACCGAAACTTCTTGCGTAGCTAAATTTTCTAAAATAACTGAAGTTTTAACTAAATCATCCGTATGTGAAATCGAAAGGTACGCCCGAAGCTCTTTTTGTTTAGGATGCATTTGAAAAACGGGTTTTCCGCTTTCATCATTTGTAATCTGTAATTGTTGCCAGCCTAAGCCACGGCCAATTCCAGTTCCTAAAGCCTTACCATACGCTTCTTTAGCAGCATAGCGTCCGGCTAAAAATTCAAAACGATGCTTGCCCACACGCGTATTAAACTCTTCTTGCTCAGCGGGTGTTAAAATTTTTGCAATAAAATTTGGCTGGCGCTCAACTAAAGCTTTAACTTGCGAAATCGTCTGAATATCAATCCCATGTCCAAAAATCATAGCTGTCCCCTTTATGTACTTCCTTTAACAAGTAGTTTCTAATCATTACATTTTATCATATTTCCACTAATAAATAGTGCTTCTCCTAGAGTCCATTTTAAAACTAAAAAAAGACTAATGCCAGTTTTATGACATTAGCCCAATTTTTAGTTTAATTAATCTTGATTTTCACGAATCACAAACTTCCGCCGTCCAGAAGGGCGTGAACCACGTTGTGAACGATCCCCTGACCCAGTCCGTGAACCACGATCGTATGACTTCCGCCGTTCTGAATCATGTCCGCTCCGCCGATAACCACCATTCCCGTTACCTTCACGGCGACCGCCACGGTAGCCTCCGCCATTGCGAGATCCATGTGATCCGCCACGTGAACCACCACGACCATACTTCTTGTTTGGCAATGGACGTTCCCGGGTCAACGTAAAGTCAGATTCAAGTTGTGACAAATTAGCCGCTGAGGCCAACAAAGCCGCTGCTAATGTCCGGGCCTCATACTTTTCTAACAAAGTATCGATTTCATCCCCAACTAAGTTCGTATCAACTGAGGCCACCACGTTATCAACAGAACTAACCGCAGTCTTCATGCGAGCAGCCATAGCCTCTTCACGTGTATATGGCTTCAAAGCTAGCATCCGCTTCTTCGTTAACTTTTCAATTTCCTTCAAGTAATCCAATTCTGAATTAGCAACAAAAGTCACTGAAGTTCCGTGCGATCCGGCCCGACCAGTCCGACCAATCCGGTGCACATATGATTCAGATTCTTGTGGAATATCAAAGTTATAAACGTGTGTAACACCTGAAACGTCCAAACCACGCGCGGCCACATCAGTTGCAACCAAAATGTTAATTTCACCGTGCTTAAACGCCTTTAAGACTTGCGTTCGTTTTTGTTGCGTTAAATCACCATGGATTCCTGCAGCATCAAAGCCCCGCAATTCCAAACCACGGGTTAATTCGTCCACGCGACGCTTCGTACGCCCAAAGACAATGGCCAATTCTGGCTCTTGTACGGCCAAAATCCGCGTAAATGTATCAAACTTCTCTTGTTCACGCACGCGCACATAATATTGATCGACCAAATCAGTCGTCAATTCTTTAGCGGCAATTTGCACGTGTTCAGGGTTCGTCATAAATTGAACCCCAATTCGCTTAATAGCGGGTGGCATCGTAGCTGAGAACAGCAAAGTTTGTCGTTCACTTGGCACCGCCTTCAAAATTGCTTCAATGTCTTCTAAGAAGCCCATGTTTAGCATTTCGTCAGCTTCATCTAGGACCAAAGTCTTAACGTGAGACAAATCAATCGTTCCCCGGCGAATATGATCAATTAAACGTCCAGGGGTTCCCACGACGATATCAACTCCACGCTTCAAACCATCAATTTGACGCCGAATATCAGCACCACCAAAGACCGCTTGGACTCGAACACGCTTATCTCGGCCTAATTTAAATAACTCTTCTTGTGTTTGATTAGCTAATTCCCGAGTTGGGGAAACCACCAAGGCTTGGACTTGACGACTATCATTAATCATCTCTAAGATTGGTAAACCAAACGCGGCAGTTTTACCGGTTCCGGTTTGTGCTTGTCCGATGACATCCCGGCCTGCTAAGGTCAAAGGAATTGTCTCCTCTTGAATCGGTGTAGCTTCAACATAGCCATGTTTTTCAATGGCTGTCAGTAGGTCTTTTGTGAGACCCAATTCTGAAAACTTCAAAATCTTCCTCCAATTGCGAAATTAATTTCGCTGACTAAATGAAAATTCTTTGAACAGAGCATAACCTGGTCACAATCCGGCGACTTAATAACGCATTATTCCCTGGCAAAGAATTTTTTACAACCTATTAAGGTTACCGCATTTACTGATAAAATACAAGAACTTGTTTTAAGAAAGTGTTTTAACCCGAAATGATGGCCACCACCACTTAGTAAAAACGTCAGTGCAATGCAGATTGTATATTTAGTAAATAAAAAAGCAGACTCAGTCACCCTGATCTACTCAATATACTGATGATTACTCGTATTAAGCATTTTGATGTTATTATTCATCAACAATCTGGATATCACCATTTAGATTAGTTATTTTTTGAATAATATGATCATAACCTCGCAAGATATGATCTGCATTATTAATTGTAGTTACACCATCGGCCATCAAGCCCGCAATGACCAATGCGGCTCCAGCCCTAATTTCGGCTGCTGAAACGACACCTCCATGCAATTCATGGCTGGGGCGAATCGCAATCAACCCGTGTGAAAGACTCTCAACATCCATCCCTAACTTATTAAGTTCTGGAATGTGGCGCGTCCGCTCGGGATAAATCTCCTCAGTAATGACGCTTTCTCGATCAGCCAATGCTAACATGGGTGTAATTGGTTGTTGCAAATCGGTCGCAAAGCCGGGGAAAGGTGTCGTTTTGACCTTGATAGTCTTAAATTGTGTCGTTTTGGGAACAAAAATACTATCCTCACGTACGTCCAAATCGACCCCGGATTCCACCATTTTAGCGATATATGCATCCAAATGTTCAGGAATAATATTTTTAACTAAGACCCCATCACCTTGCGCTGCCGCCATGGCTAAGTAAGTTCCCGCTTCAATCCGGTCGGGAATGATCGTGTGCGTATTATGTGATTCCAAATGTTGCACCCCGACAATGCGGATGGTATCCGTCCCAGCACCTCGAATTTGAGCCCCCATATTATTTAAGAAGGTTGCCAAATCAATTATTTCCGGTTCTTTCGCCGCATTTTCTAAAATTGTGACTCCTGCAGCACGGACGGCAGCCAAGATAATATTAATCGTCGCTCCCACTGAAACCATGTCTAAATAAATCCGAGCGCCATGCAAACCATGGGGAGCATTAATTTTAACCGTGTCATCGTCATATTCCACTTCCGCCCCGAGGGCCTCGAAGCCTTTAATATGTTGGTCAATGGGCCGGGGGCCAATGTTATCACCCCCCGGGAAAGTTACTTCGGCTTGCCCGAATTTCCCCAACAAAGAACCCATGAAATAATATGATGCCCGCAAACTCTTAATCGCGGTTGAAGGTAGCTTGGCTTCCTTAATCTGCGTTGGGTCAATTGTCAAAACCCCATGTTCAAATGTTGAATGAACATCCATTGATTCCATAATAATTTGCAAATTATAAACATCCAAAATATCTGGCACGCTGTCAAATTTAACAACGGTATCGGCTAAAATTGATGCCGGAATCAATGCAACCGTAGAATTTTTTGCCCCACCAATGGAAACCTCTCCTGACAGACGCCTTCCGCCATGAATAATTAATTTCTTCATCATTAAACCTCGATTGATAGGGAATTCTAGCCCCATTTTTTCATAATTTCTTTTTTAATAATCAGTTCTGTTCGTAGTCATGTTTTAAGACTATCTATTAACATCCTTATCACACCAATATTTTACAGTAAAATTACAATATTAACAACAGGTAACTAAAAACTTATAAAATTATTTTACCACGGGCACTAACCACTATCCAAAAGAAAAAACGAAGTGCAAGCACTTCGTTCCATCGCATTTTTAATTTTTCAAATTAAGCTTCATGGTTTTTTAAAGCTGCTGCCACGAAGGCTGCATACAATGGTTCTGGACGATTAGGACGTGAGATGAATTCTGGGTGATATTGTGCGGCAATAAAGAAATCATTACTTGGCAATTCAATAATCTCCATCAAACGATCATCAGGTGAAGTTCCAGCAAAGACCATTCCAGCCGCTTCAAATTCTTCCCGATAAGCCGTATTAAATTCAAAGCGGTGTCGGTGACGTTCTTGTACTTCAGCTGTTCCATAAATCTCACGAGTCTTAGTACCTTCTTTTAATGCGGCCGGATACAATCCCAAGCGCAAAGTTCCGCCACGCGTCGTAACTTCTTTTTGATCATCCATCAACGCAATCACGGGCGTTGACGTCTCTGGATTAAGCTCAATTGAATTTGCATCCGTATATCCTAAAACATGCCGCGCAAATTCAACGGTTGCTAGTTGCATTCCCAAACATACTCCTAAGAATGGCACATTATTTTCACGGGCATATTGAATGGCTAAAATCTTACCTTCCGTTCCACGTGCCCCAAAACCACCTGGTACAATAATTCCGTCTGCGTCAGCTAAGATTTCAGCTACATTTTCTTCGTTCACTGATTCAGAATTAACCGCGTTAATTTCGACTTCGGCATCAACCGCATAGCCACCAGCACGTAAAGCTTCATTAACTGAAATATAAGCATCCTGCAAATCAGCATACTTTCCAACCAAGGTAATCTTCAAGTGTTTCTTCAGATTTTTGATACGCTCAATCATCTGCGTCCAAGCAGTCAAATTAGCTGAAGGAGCTTTAAGACCAAAATGCTTTAAGACCACGTCGTCCATCCCTTGAGCTTGCATATTGTTGACGATTTCATACAATACATCAACGTCCATGGATTCAATAACTGCTTCAGGTGCCACATCAGTAAAGAGTGCCAACTTATCACGCATTTCTGGTGTAATATGTTGCTCTGTCCGTACGACCAACATATCAGGTTGAATTCCTAATGAACGTAATTCAGTAACTGAATGCTGGGTTGGCTTAGTTTTCATTTCACCAGCCGCCTTCAAATAAGGAATCAATGAAGTGTGAATATAGAAAGTGTTTTCTGCTCCTACGTCACGCTTCATTTGCCGCAACGCTTCCACAAATGGCAATGATTCGATATCACCGACCGTTCCTCCAACTTCCGTAATTACAATGTCAGCGTCCGTCGTTTCGGCAGCGCGCATCATTTTTTCCTTCAAAGCGTTAGTGATATGTGGAATAACTTGAACAGTCGCTCCATCATAATCTCCCCGCCGCTCTTTTGCCAAGACTTCTGAATAAATCCGGCCTGAAGTAATGTTTGAATAACGATTTAAATTAATGTCAATAAAACGTTCATAGTGTCCTAAGTCTAAGTCAGTTTCCAAGCCATCTTCTGTCACAAAAGTTTCACCGTGTTGATATGGTGACATTGTTCCTGGATCAATATTAATATATGGATCAAATTTTTGAACCGCGATTTTAAATCCGCGATTCTTCAATAAACGTCCCAAAGATGCAGCTACAATTCCTTTTCCAAGTGAAGAAACCACTCCACCAGTTACAAATACATATTTCGTTGCCATACGTTTATTGCCTCCCTCGATACCTGTGCCTGATTCCATTCCATAGAGCTGTTATTCAATAACCCGTTAATCCTGTCGGCAAAATTATACAATAAAAAAATAAAAATGCTCCCTCTGCTAAAAATAGCATTGGGAGCACGAAAGTTCTTTTATTCGTCGAGTTGCTTTTTCAAACAACAGCCCGGGACTTTATTATACATAAATATTATTAATAAGTCAAAGATTTATTTCTCAATATCGCCTGACCCATAATCATCATCAACATTCTTACCAATTCCGCTGATTTCATCCCCGATTCCATTTGAAACTTCAAATTCATCACCGGCAATTGCATCGTCGTCATCATCGTCGTCCGTATCAGTCTCAACTTCATCAGCATCAGCCACGGCTGCTGTTTCATCTGCTTCAACAGGCTCTTCTTCAAAGTCGTCTTCTTCAGGATCATCATCCCAACCAACAACGTCATCATCGTCTGCATCCAACAAAGCTGCAACCTTCTTTGGAGTCTTTTTCTTCTTCTTTGGCGCTTTTTCTTCTTCTAAGTCCAAGTGAATCTCTTCGTTGATTGAATCAAATGGATACCAAGAACGCAGTCCCCACATATTTTCACCCAAAGAGATAAATGAACCGTCAATGTTTAAATCAGTATAGAACTGGGGCGTCCGCTCAGCAGTTTCCGCATCACTCTTACCAATAAATTCTTGCACTTGTTTCAACAAATCATAAAAATTCATTGTTTCATGCCGCTCATGTAAAATTTCGCGAGCCACTTCAATCATTGAGAGCTCATCTTTATTTTGGTTGTCAAACTTTGATAATGCCAAATCACGCACATCCTTTCGATGAATTACTAACAATTAATAATACCTTATTTTAAACTTTTCTTCAATGTAATTTATACTTTAATTTAAACAATCTGCCCATTTTTGATATGTTGTTGGAATTCTTGATAGATCGGAGTCATCAAATCATCTGTCGTTTGGATCTGTAGCATCTCACGTGGGAAGAAATACCGTGCATTCCCATATGTCTTGCCTCGCAACGCTTGGACCAGTCGACTTTGCATAGAAAGTTCTACTAAATGACCATCAGGATGCAAAATTTCAATCTGGGTTTTTGCATTCTTATTGTTAGGATGATATAAATCATATGCCGTATCAAAACTGTCATTTTCTGCCGTATAATATCTAACGTCAAATCCGGCTGCTTCGATAATCTGCCGAATTTCTGGTAAATGTGATCGCGAATCATCCGTGATTTCAAGTGATTTGAGCGGTTGACGATCTAAAAAGCGTTTAGCTAAATCAGATAAAACTTGATCGTGCGCATGCCGCCATAGATTAATGTTTTCTAAAATGGAAGCATCATCTAAATCCAGATATTGACTCAAAGTAATTTGCCCTTCAAATAATGGAATTAAATCGGGAGTAATAAAATTAGGCGCCGCAAATTGACTTGAAACCTCACCTCGATATAATTGGGTCGCCCGTTCAAGTAAATGCGTCAGTAAGACCTCAATTCCCCGAGAAACCGGGTGGAAATAAACTTGTTCATACATTTGATAACGTGACACAATGTAATCTTCAACCGTCGTCATCCCTTTTTGTTCAAAGGCAATCCCAGCCTGCACTGGTCGCATCAAATGAATAATCCGTGCTAAATCAAAAGTTCCATACGTAGCACCAGAATAATAAGCATCCCGCAAAAGATAATCCATCCGATCGGCATCGATTTGTGACGAAATGAGCGCGACCACTTGTTTATTGGGATACGTTTTAGCAATCACCTGAGCCACCTTATTAGGTAGCTCTGGATTCGTCGCCGCTAAGACTTGGTGAACTTCCGTTTCAGGTGAAAGAATGATATCTTGTGTGTACTTTTCATGGTTTGTTTTAAAGATGTGTTCGAAGGTATGCGAATAAGGACCATGCCCCAAATCATGCAACAAAGCAGCACTCAATAACACTTGTCGCTCACTGGGATCCCACACTCCTACACCGAGTTCATCACTCGGCTGGGTAAATTGTTCCATATGCTTGGCAATTTGGCGTGCAATTTCATAAACTCCTAACGAATGACTGAAGCGTGAATGTTCAGCCGTATGAAAGACTGTATTCGCTACCCCTAACTGTTTAATTCGGCGCAAGCGTTGAAATTCACGTGTATCTACTAACCGCAAAATCAATGGATCATCAATCCGAATGAAATTATGTACTGGATCTCGGAATACTTTTTCCCGCATTTTTTCTCCCCCTAAGCTCTTTAGCCTATTATACCGTAAGTTACCAGCTCTTGCGAACATTTGCATCAACGGTCACAAATCGTTAGAATGAAAGTTATATTAATTTTGCGAAAGGTCGCCCATCAAAATGGAATCACGCTTAATCAAAGTTCAACTCAAAACAACCATTCAACAAGCCGACGATATCGAAACTTTTACCTTTAACGAGACCGGGACTTTAATTCAAAAAAACGGCCATTTGTATTTGCGCTTTAATGAGTCAGTCCCCGTTGAAACTCCTGTCTTAATCAAGCTGGAACCAAAAAATAATATAATGCATCTCAATCGCCAAGGTCAATCGCAGCTTAAACTGGTCTTAAATCCAAAACACTTCACGAAGGTTCATTACCAGACCCCACTTGGCTTATTACCCCTAGAGGTTAAAACAAACAATTTGGAATTTTCTTTGGCCTCGGATGTTAGCACCGGTGAAATTAAGACGCGTTACCAGCTTTATCAAAATCAGCAATTAGTTGGTAATTACACTTTTCACTTAATCTACCAAACCCGTTAATTTTTAAAGCGCCATTCATTATCATATTTTTTAACTGTCAGTGGAATGAGGTCAACTCAACCACAGGCTTTTTTTATGCGCGACGTTTTTTAAGTCAATAAAAAAGCACGATCGCAAGAGGGGGGACGCGACCGTGCCTTGTATAGTTAATTAACTATACATTTGACTATAATTATTAGGAAATCCTAATCCATATAATCTTCATTTACTTTGAAGAGTAATGAAATTCACGAAACATCTTGTGAACAATTTATATTTTACACTCTTATTTTATGAATTTCATATAAAAAATATACCTAATTTTGCACTTTAAAAGGGTAATTTTTAAACATTGATTTTCAAGTTCCCGCACTTACAATTTAATCTCAACATTTTGACTCTTACCATCACGATAATAAGTGACATCAATCGTATCGCCAACCTTATGGGCATTAATAACCCCTTGTAAATCACTTGAATTTTGAATTTCTTTACCATCGGCATTCGTGATGACATCATACTTTTGTAAGCCAGCATTGGCGGCCGGACCATTACTTTCAACCTTCAATAGCACTACCCCAGAATTCGTATCCGTTGATAACTTCAGACGACTTTCTTGATCGGCAATTGAAATTCTTGATAGGTCAACCATTTGAATACCTAATGCTGGGCGCTCAACTTTACCATTCTTTTCAAGCTGATTAATAATATTTACCACAATATTTGAAGGGATTGCAAAGCCCATCCCTTCGACCTCCGTACCGGAACCGGAACTAGCCAACTTCATTGAGTTAATTCCAATCACTTGACCAGCCATATTAATCAAAGCGCCACCTGAATTTCCCGGATTAATTGCCGCATCGGTTTGCATGACAGTCGCTTTTCCAAGCGTATTACCCGCTTCATCAGTGGATTGAACTTCTCGCTTCGTGGCAGAAATAATGCCTTCAGTTACTGAAGTCGCATATTGTGAACCCAATGGTGACCCAATAGCCAAGACTGACTCACCCGTTTGGACTTCATTTGAATTGGCAAATGCAGCAACTTTTGAAACTTTATCCGCTTTAATTTTCAAAACTGCTAAGTCAGAAGTTTTGTCCGTACCAACCACACTAGCATTTAACTTGGTTCCATTACTCAAAAGCACCTGCACAGCATTTGAGTCTTCCACCACATGATTATTCGTGACGATGTAAGCATCATTATTTGCTTTTTTATAAATCACCCCAGACCCTTCTGAAGCTTTAGTTAAATTACTATTGTCATCATCGTCTTTATTCACATTGCTAAACCAATCCCACCCCGAAGAAGTTTGCTTTTGTAAATTAATCACTGAGACAACGGTCGCCGAAGTTTGGTTAAACGCCTTGGTTGCCTGACTAGTCCCTTTTACGTCAGAATCGGTCACTTGCACCTGGGTCGTTTTGCCAGTGGTAATTTCTGGGTTCCGATTCTCCATATATTGAACCCCGTAAGCACCGATCCCACCACCAAATAATCCGGCAATCAATGCGATTAAAATTATGCGTCCTTGATTTGAATTTTGCTGCTTGAATTTCATAAGCAATACCCCATTCATTTTTATGATAACTCTAATTTAACAAATTGGACTTAAGGTTGACTTAAAGACCGCCAGCTTGGCGCTGGAAAATTTTACAACTGGGTCAACACGGTAGCCCGATCTGGATGCGTATCTAACAAGGCAAAATCATGACCAACATTTAAATCATGTGCCTGTAAAATTTGTTCCACCGTTAAGTGGGCTAGCGGAATTTGATTATTTTCTTGACTAAGATGTCCTAAATAAATTTGTTTCGTCCGTCCGCCAATCACTTGCGCTAAATTCTCGGCACCATCTTCATTTGATAAATGCCCTTCATCCCCCAAAATCCGCTGCTTTAAACTCCAAGCATATGAACCATAGCGTAACATTTCAACGTCATGATTAGCTTCCATTAAAATTGCATCCGCATTGCGCATCATCGATGACACCCGTTCACTCACATAACCGGTGTCAGTTAACATCGCAAAGGTTTTATTATGATGATGGAAGGCATAAAATTGGGGATCAGCTGCATCATGGGAAACTTGATAACTTTCGACGTCCAAATCACCAAACAATTGGGTCGAGTTTGGCGCGAAGATGCGTTTCTGCTCTTCTGGAATTACGCCAACCTTCCCGTCCATTGCTGCCCAAGTCCCTTCATTTGCATAAACTTCCATCTTATACTTGCGAGCCAAGACGCCGACCCCTTTTAAATGGTCCGTATGTTCGTGCGTAATAAACATTTTATCGACATCGGCAAGTGAGCGACCAATCGATTGCATTAAACTTTCAATTTTCTTCCCACTCAATCCGGCGTCAACTAAAACTTTATGCTCAGGCGTTTCAATATAAGTGACATTACCTGCACTCCCTGACGCTAGCATTGAAACTTTAAAATCATCTGTCACAATTTCCCTCTTTTCTACTTTTCATAACTCACTTAATCAAGGTGCCATCAATCGCATTGACTTTTAAAACCGTCTGCTTGGCACCATCTTGAACCGAAACAAACCAAATGGGAACCATGACCACATCATGATTAACCACCATTAAACGACCATAATGCAACTGACTCCAAATAATTTTCGAACCATTTGGCAATTCATTATTCTGATACAATGCAATCACCGCCGCCTCTTGCGAGATAGTTTCAACGGAGTTCCGTAATTTCTGAACATTTTGCACATAACTTTGCCGATAGCCGACCAACTGATGCTTTTGATTTAATATCAGTTCCAACCGTCCGACCCCACCCATTGTTTGATTATCTTGAAAGAGCTTTTGTTGAAAGCACAAAACCATATCAAAATTTTTATTTTGATTCACAACATGTGTCACATTTTCATTATAAACGTATTGGTCACCATGAATAAAATATTCTGGGTCTTGTAAGAGACTTTCAAGTTGTTTTCGTTGTTGAAACCTATTTTTGGAAAGCTGTCGAGGTTGTTTAAGCTCAGCCGTCAACATTTGCTTATCAGCATGATTTACCGTCTTAACAGCAGTCAAACCTTGCCGTGCTTCGCTTCCAGCCCAAGTCGCCAATTCATAATCGCCACCTAAATAATCACCAACTGATCGTTTTTGGCGTAATTTACCATAGCTAATATTATCGAGGTCCATATTACTGAATGCCGCCCCAGCACCTTCGTTATGCCGATTTTGGATAGCCCTTTGCACAATTTGGCCCCCTAAAAAAAGGTCGATTAAGATGAAGATTAAAATAAAAACACGTGTAACTTTTTTTAAATCCATCTTATACCCCTTTCAAATACGTTTCGACTGGGTACCATTCACCGTCTTTCAATTGAATAAACCAATGCGGTTCAAGCTTAGCCACTTGGTGTTTTTCATCACCGGTCCATTCATAACCCAACATCCAATCTTGAATTTGCGTAACATCAAAATTCGCATTGACCAATTGCCGTTTGACGCCAGGCCAAGATCCCATTGTCACTTCGCGTTCCTTAGAAATCGGCAAAGGCACCCTTAAGACATATTTTGAAAAATCAATCTGCAAATGTTGATCATTTAAAAGATTAAACTTCAAAACCCCATAATCTTCATCACTAAAAACTGGCAAATTATCAATATAAGGGCGGTAAACTAAAGTATTTCCTTGACCATAATGGCGAACGTACGGCATACTTTCATCATTATAAACTTCATTGATTAATAAGTTGGCCAAATCACTCCGTTTATCAAATTGATTCATCGGTACTTTTTGCTTCGGATAATAATCATAACGATAGCAGCCTTGCACCCTATTATCAATCAATTGCCGGCGGGTTCCATCATTATAGATACCACGCTGCTTTTCATCATCTTGACGCTGGGTATATTCTTTTTCATCAAAAAGTCGATCAGCCACATTATCCGGGGTCTCAGTTTCAATCAAATATGAGCGAATCTTAATCTTGGTAGTCTCTAAACGTGTTAGCTGTACTTGATACTTTTGATATGTTAAATCAACCCGGCCGCGCTCCGCATTTAATTTCAGGTGTTTAATTTTGTCATTACTTTGCACCAACGGAAAACGATAAATTTTACGCCGACCTTCATCAAAGAATTGAATACTTTTATCCTGATCCGTTGTGGATAACTGAATATATTTAATTCCATCCACACCGGCCATAAACATTTTATCGCCAAAAGTTTTTCCAACTAATTTCCCAGACACAGGGTTGGCATAAGCCATCAGAATCGTATCTGGAAGTTTCATCTCCTGCACGAATTTCTGAGGCGTATACGTATCTACCTCAGGTTTTCCCAACTGCCAATTGCTCATAATATTAATGATTTTGGTTAAATCAGCCCGGCCATCATTAACTAAGTAAGGCACCCCCGATTGGTTGACAACCAACAATTGACTTAAGTTGGCATCTCGCGTCGCTACCACCGACGTTTCATCTTTTTGCGTAACGGGATTAACTCCTTTTTGGTTAACTTTTTGAACCCAAATCCATCCCGAAAGAAATAGGCTTAATAACACTAAAATGACTAAAAATAATATTAGCCCGCCTTCACGGTAGTCCGTTTTAAGCTTTTTCTTCCAATGCATCTGGTTCCCCCCAATCATCCTCCAAATCTGCTTCTAAGGTATATGGCAATGCTATCTTAAAGGTCGATCCTTGACCTTCTTTTGATTCAACCCAGATCCGACCGTGTAGATATTCGACAATTTCTTTAGCAATCGCCAAACCTAACCCAGTCCCACCTTGTGCGCGGGAGCGGGCTTTATCGACACGGAAGAACCGACCAAAGACCCGATCTAAATCCTTGGCTGGAATTCCTAACCCTTGGTCACTAATCGCAATGATGACTTCTTGTGTTTCAATCACCATCGCCGCCGTGATTACACCGCCATCGGGTGAATATTTAATCGCATTATTAATTAAATTATCTAAGACTTGGGTAAACTTAGAAGGGTCAACTTCAACCCATACATCCGTTTCTGGAATTTCCCGCTTAATCGTATATTGCTTTTGATCCGGCTTGCGACCGCTAATAATCATGTCAAACCGATCTAAAATATAATTAAAGAGGGCGCCGAGACTCACTGATTCTAAGGCTAAATCATTCGTTCCCTGGTCCATCCGCGATAACTCCAATAGATCATTAATCATATTAATCATGCGTTCTGTTTCCGACTGCACCACTTTTAAGAATTGAGGGGCTAATTCTGAATCACCAATGGCACCTTCTTGCAGTGCATCAATATATGACTTAACTGAGGTCAGTGGCGTCCGCAATTCGTGCGAAACATTGGAAACAAATTCGCGCCGTTCCGCATTTGTCCGTTGTTCCTCCGTCACATCATGCAACACAATAACCATTCCCGAAATAAATCCTGACTCGCGTTGAATCTGGGCACTATTCACTTTCAAAACTTCATCGGTTTGATCATCACTAAAATTCAAAAGGATATTATCCTTATTTTCAAAAAATTCCCGCAGTTGATAGTAACTACTCAAGCGCAAAACGTCTAAGACATATTTCCCTAACACGGAATTTTCATCACTAACGCGCAACATTTTTAAAGCAGCGGGGTTAATTAAATTAATCGTCCCCCGTCGATCTGCTGCAATCACACCATCTGTCATGTTTTCCAACACCGAATCCAACCGCTGGCGTTCCAATTCTTGCGTATTGGTAGTCTCTTCAATCCGCTGAGCTAACAAATTAACATTTTCAGCTAGTTGCCCAATTTCATCGTTTGCTTTAATCGACAAACTTCCAGAATAATCGCCTTCTGCAATTCGCACCGTTCGTTCACTAATATCAGAAATCGGCTTAGTCAAAGCCCGGGCAATCACCAAAGCCATTGCAACCCCTAAAATAAGGGCCATAAAAGTGGCTGAGAGAAAAATCAAAGCAATCCGTTTCAAATTATCATAGACGCTTTCCAAATTTCCCTTGACTAAAAGCGCCCCCACCGTTTGGCTATTTCCGTTTTCATCATTAGTTAGGGGCCTCACCACCAATTGATACCGCGTCCCACCAACTTGCTCAATTCGACTTTTGGTATAATTTTGATTTAAGGCTGCCGCGCGCAAATTACGGTCCGTCGACTTTTGCCCCACTAAATCT
Source organism: Weissella kandleri (assembly GCF_001438705.1). Taxonomy (GTDB): domain Bacteria; phylum Bacillota; class Bacilli; order Lactobacillales; family Lactobacillaceae; genus Weissella; species Weissella kandleri. The sequence goes on along the minus strand of NZ_JQBP01000002.1, from coordinate 139,352 downwards.
TGGTTATTAATATCACTCGTACCTCGCACAATCCCCTTCGTATCAATGACTTCAATCTCGCTAATCATCACATTATTTACGACCGAGAGTGTGTTATGAATATTTGCATTACTTTCTGAAATCTTTTTCCCAGACAACTGTTGCGTTAATTGATCAGTCACATAGGCTGGCAATCCAATTTGTTGACGAAAACTAGTCAGACTCGAGCGTTCCAATTGTTTTATAAAAAAGACCCCGATTACTTCTAACGTCACCAACAAAGTTAACGCAAAAACTAATGCATTTTTAAAATAAATTGACGAGAAAAATTTAATCTTTTTCGGCACAACTAACCCTCATTTCCTGTTCACTAGGACCTAACCTAATGTTTTAATATCTGTTTTCAATTATAGCAGAACGTGCTACTAAAAAACGACTGGTCCTTTTAGGATCAATCGTTTCAATCAGCAATTTTAATCATCATTATTTTTTAAGTAATATCCGACTCCGCGGCGCGTCATTAAAATTTGAGGATGACTTGGGGTATCTTCAATTTTTTCTCGAATCCGGCGCACCGTTACATCGACCGTGCGTACATCACCAAAATAATCAAACCCCCACACCGTTTGTAGCAAATCATCACGAGTCATCACTTGCCCGATATGCTTAGCTAAATGTGATAATAACTCAAATTCACGGTGGGTTAACTCAATATCTTTACCGTCTTTGGTCACCATGTAAGCCTCAGGATGAATCACCAAGTCACCAATACGAATTTCATCTGAATCACGGTCTTCCGCCGCTGTAGAACCCGCTGCATCCCGACGTCGTAAGTTCGCTTTAATACGCGCCAAAAGTTCCCGATTTGAAAAAGGCTTGGTGACATAGTCATCCGCCCCCATTTCAAGACCCAGTACCTTATCAATCTCAGAATCCTTGGCCGTAACCATAATTACAGGTACTTGTGAAGTTGCACGAATTTGCCGCAACACTTCAGTCCCATCAATTTCTGGTAACATTTGATCTAACAAAACTAAGTCAGGACTTTCGCTCTCAAACTTATCAAGTGCTTCTCGTCCATCCATTGCGATTACGACATCGTAACCTTCCTTAGTCAAATTAAATTTGATAATATCTGAAATCGGTTTTTCATCATCCACGACTAAAATCTTACTCATTATGTATACTCCTCCACGGTGCCCTAATATTACATTATTATAACATGCTTACGATTCGTTATCAAAACAACAAAAAAACGACAACCTAAGTTAAGATTGTCGTTTCTCATATTAGTCTTCTGCAACGAATGGCAAAAGTCCCATGATCCGGGCCCGCTTGATTGCCGTAGTAATCTTACGTTGGTTCTTTGCTGAAGTTCCAGTCACACGACGTGGCAAAATCTTACCGCGTTCTGAGATGAAACGTTCCAACAATTCTGTGTCCTTGTAGTCCACGTACTCGATGTGGTTGGCTGCGATAAAGTCAACCTTCCGACGGCGACGAGGTCCGCCATTACGACGTTGTTGTACCATGATGAATTCCTCCTAAGATATTCTTGTTTGACGCAAATTAGAATGGTAGATCATCATCAGCGATGTCAATTTCTTGACCCCCACTGAATGGTGTATTATTGTTAGCGGGAGCTTGACTCGCATTGCTGCTGTTATTACCAGCCCCACCATAAACATTACCTGCATTATTATCATTTGGCGTTCCAAAAGGATTCCCATTGGCGGGTGCTGATTGAAAATTACCTTGGTTATTACCTTGATATTGATTCCCACCTGCATTCGCTTTACGAGCTTCCGATTCGGCGCGCGTTTCTAATAAATCAAAGTTTTCAACAATGACTTCTGTACGATAAACCGTCTGGCCTTGTTGATTTTGGTAACTACTAGTTTGTAGTCGTCCTTCGATGGCCACTCGTGAACCCTTTGAAACAAAATTAGCAAAATTTTCAGCCGCTTTTGACCAAATGGTTGCATTGATAAAATCAGTCTCGCGCTCCCCATTTTGGTTCGTACGACGACGATCAACGGCAATCGAAAACGATCCAACCGCTGTTCCAGATTGGGTATAACGCAACTCAACATCCCGTGCCAACCGTCCAACTAGTACCACTCGATTCATACAGAGTCTCCTTTCATCCTAATCCAATAAAACGAAATTGTTAATTACTTTACTTCTGAATTAACTTCGCGTGTAACAACCATGTGACGCAAGATGTCATCTGAAATCTTAGCCAAACGATCAAATTCGTTGATCGCTTTGTCATCTTCAGCAGTGAAGTTAACAATGTGGTAAGTACCTTCATGATATCCAGCAATCTCATAAGCAAAACGACGTGTTGCCCAATCTTTTGATTCAGCAATAGTTGCTCCGTTGTCCTTCAAAATAGCGTCAAAACGCTCAACCAAAGCAGTCTTAGCTTCAGCATCAATGTCAGGGCGAACGATATAAGTCAGTTCGTACATAATAGTTTCCTCCTTTTGGTCTATGGCCGATCCAAATGCCGGCAAGGAGCCCACCGATGAATTGGTGTCACTCACATTTGATTAGTATACCATCATTTAATCTAGCCGACAACACTAATTCGCCTTAGTCTCCAATTAACATCATCACAACTAATTCGGTCAGTTTCAATAAAAAATAAAGCCGGTTGCCCGACTTTAAATTAATTATCGCGTATTGGCGCTATTAAAACGTTGCTTAAACATTGGCGAAACCGCACGATTTTCATTAATTCGGACAATCGCTTCCGCAATTAAATCAGCTACCGTCACTTGGACCAACTTAGAGAATTTCTTATCTTCTGGCAAATCAATCGAATCAGTGACAATCACCTTTTCAAAGACTGAATTTTGCAAATTTTCAACCGCATCCGATGAGAACACAGCATGGGTCGCGACGACGTATACTTCACTGGCCCCTTCGTCTTTCAACTTTTGTGCCCCTTTAGCAATCGTTCCACCGGTATCAATCATATCATCAATCATGATGGCCCGTTTACCTTTTACATCCCCAATAATGTTCATAATTTGAGCCACATTGGCTTTGGGCCGGCGCTTATCAATAATCGCAATTGGTTCACTCGAGCCTAATAATTCAGCTAAAGCCCGCGCGCGTGTCACACCACCATGATCTGGTGAAACCACGATGGTATTCTCATTAGCAATTCCACTCGTTAAGAGGTAGTCCGCTAATTTGGCTGATCCAGCCATATGATCAACAGGAATATCAAAGAAGCCTTGAATCTGCGCAGCGTGCAAATCAAGAGCCAAAACCCGAGTGGCACCGACAGTTTCTAACATATTAGCTACTAACTTAGCGGTAATTGGTTCCCGCGAACGAGCTTTACGATCTTGGCGTGCATATCCATAGTATGGCATTACGACATTAATTGTTTTGGCACTTGCGCGCCGTAATGCGTCAATCATAATCAATAATTCCATTAAATTATCATTGACCGGAGCCGATGTCGATTGAATGACATATACATTATCTCCTCGAACTGATTCTTCTATATTAATCTGAATTTCACCATCTGAAAAACGCGCAATGTTAATATTTGATAATTCTACACCAATTGAATCAGCAATTTTTTCTGCCAGGGGACGGTTCCCACTCAACGAAAATACTTTTAAATGCGAATCTGCATATTTCGCCATTTTTTCCTCCAAGACCACTCTTATTTTTCTAATTAAATGTTTATCTATACATTTAAGTTTAACGTTTTTAGCAACATTTCTCAACTTTAAAAAGCCAATTATTGTTGATTAAACTTCTCAGAGACTGGCAAGCGCTTCCAAAAATCTTCCTTATTTATCTGTTTCGCCCGTGCAATTCCCATTGCATGAATTGGTACATCATTTGTAATGGTTGAACCAGCTGCAGTAATACTTTCTTCAGCAATCGTCACTGGCGCAATAATTTTCGTGTTTGATCCAATGAAAGCTCGATTGCCCACGTTAGCATGGAACTTATTTTTGCCATCATAATTCACAAAGACGGTTCCGGCGCCCAAATTAACGTCATCCCCTATTGTAGCGTCTCCAACGTACGTCAAATGCCCCGCCTTCGTATTCGCTCCTAATTGGGCATTTTTCACTTCTACAAAATTTCCCACATGGGCATCCTCTCCAATTTGAGACTTAGGTCGTAAGTGGGCATATGGGCCAATCGTAGCTGCTTTTGCCACTTCTGCTTGCTCTAGCGTTGAATTATCAATGAAAACTTGATCCGATACCTCAGTATCAATTAAACGTGATCCCGCTGTAATATGGACGTGGCTACCAATCTTAGTCTGGCCCTTCAAAACCACATTGCCTTCAATCACCGTATCGCCCCCGATTTCAACCTCAGTATCAATGTAGGTGGTCGCTGGGTCAATTAAGGTCACCCCGTTGCGCATGTGTTGTTCATTAATGCGTGCACGCAAGACTTGGTTTGCCTTAGCCAACGCAACCCGATCATTTACTCCCATTGATTCATTAAAGTCAGCAATCTGATAAGCACCGACAACCTGGCCTTGATTGCGTAAAATTTCTAATGTGTCGGGTAAATAGTACTCACCTTGTGCATTATCATTATTTACCAGTTTCAAAGCTTGGAATAATAATTGATTATCAAAAACATAAACGCCAGTATTAACTTCATGTACGGCTGCTTCTTGCTCGTCAGCATCCTTTTGCTCGACAATCCGCAAAACGGCACCTTGCGTATCCCGAATGACCCGTCCATAACCAAATGGATCTAGCGCATCAGCCGTTAGGACCGTGACCGCATTTCCACTCGCCTCATGCGCAGCAAAAGCTTGTTCATAAGTTGCTTGCGTAAATAAAGGAGCATCCCCTGATGCAATTAAAGTTGAACCAGACTTTTCCACTAGCAACGGCGCGGCCATTTGAACAGCATGGCCCGTCCCTAGTTGTTCAGCTTGCACGACCACTTGAGAGCGGTCGTGAATTTGGTCAGCAACCAATTTCGCTCCGTGTCCAACCACCGTCACAACTTCTTTCACCCCAGCCGCTAAGATAGTATCTAAGACTAATTCAACCATCGCCTTGCCGGCTACTTGGTGCAACACTTTAGGTAGTTCTGACTTCATGCGAGTGCCCTTCCCAGCCGCCATAATAATACTAAAACGTTCCATCTTGTTCTCTCCTTAATTATTCATTACTGTTTTAAATTTTTTAATCCATCGGAGTGGTTAACTCAGGGTGTTGGGCATAAATTTTTTCCGAAAAATTACCAACCCGTACATCCAAAAGTCCGCCCTCTTTATCGGTGTTCACGTGAACTAATGAAGTATACTCATCAATCACTCGTCGCTGGACTTCACCTTCCACGACCACCGCCACACCGGCCACAGTGCCTTCGAATTCTTTAATCAAGGCTTCCATCCCGCGAATGGTTCCCCCGGCTTTCATGAAATCATCAACAATCAAAACACGTGACCCCATAGGCAGCGAACGTCGTGATAATTCCATCTTTTCCAAACGTTTCGCCTGCCCTGTCACATAATTAACGGACATCGTCGGTCCTTCCGTAACTTTGGTATCATTGCGCGCGATGACAAATGGCACATTCAAAGCACTCGCTACAGCCTGCGCTACAGGTACTCCTTTAGTGGCTGCTGTCATCACCGCATCAATCGGTTCTTTTAAATACTGGGTGGCAATTAGTCGCCCGATCTTTTGTAAAATCCAAGGTTGTCCCAGTAAATCAGATAAGTAAACATAGCCCCCCGGAAGGACCCGTGTTTCATCACTAATTTCATTGACTAATCCATCGACAAAAATTTTAGCATCATCTAGACGCGTCACTGGCGTAAAGCGCGCTCCACCAGCAGCCCCAGGAACCGTTTCTAAAACGCCAACCCCATTTTGCCAAAAAGTCCGTTTCAAGATTGCTAAGTCTTCTGAAATAGATGATTTAGCAGAATCATACTGCCGGGCAAATTTGGTGAGCGAAACCAAGGTTCGCGGATGTTCAATTAAATACCGTGTCATATCAACCAAACGGTCACTCCGTCTTGTTTTCATCTTTTTTACCTGCCTAACGTTCGTCTTTTACACTCATTTTCTTTTCCATCATACCACGAACGTTTAAATTGTGTATGAATTTACAACAATTTTCCGAACAAAGCCTCGCAACATTGGACCAAATGACAAATTAAAAAGCTTAATCGCAAACCAACTAAGCTTAATCAATCATTCAAATTAACGCGCGTGGCGAGCAAGTCCAGCCACTAACAAGGTAAAGCCAGCAATAATGAGCGCAATCAACCAAAATAATACGGTATAACCCGCGGCATCAATCACAATCCCGGCAAACATCGGTCCTAGCGCACGCCCAAAGGAAGTGGCCATCATGACTTGACCCTGCGCATGTCCTTTTGCATGGGGATCACTGACCGATACGACCCACGCTGGAATCTGCGGTGCCGCCAACATTTCACCCAAAGTTAAAATCATAAAGGTTCCTAAAATTTGCGGATAAGTGCGCGCATAGGTTAAACAGATAAACGACAGGGCAAAGAGAACTGCCCCCGTCAACACACTTTGGCGATATTTAATACGGTCCGCATACCGATTCAAGACGGACTGTCCAATAATTAAGACCACTCCATTAATCGTCCACAATGACGAATAATCACGAATCGATAAACCAAGATCTGTCATATGGGTCGCTACAACACTTTCCCAAAGGATGTAGCCAAAATAAATTGCAAAGGTCAATCCCAACAAACCATATAACAGCTTCCCGGGGTGAACGCTGCGTTGATGGACTTGGGTGCGTTCTTGCACATTCTGTTGCTTTAAACCGGGCAATCGAAAAGCATACCACGCTAAAAGCCATAATCCTACATACATGCCTAAGGCTGCCCAAAAGACCATTTGAACACCGTGTTGAAATAAGGCCCCAACGACTAAAGTCCCAACGACCACTCCCACATTCATCGCTAAATAATTCATATTAAAGACTTTACGCGTATCAATTCGCGTAATCGTCGCGGCATACGAACTCATCAAGGTGTATAAAACACCATCCGCCCAGCCAATGACAACCATTAACAGCGCAAAAACAGGCCATGTATGCCAAAAACTAATGCCGGCCATCAGCCCCACCGCCACGGTCAGCGTACCCATCAAGACCCCAAACGGATTAAAATGATCAAACATATAACCGCCGATATAGCTACCAAACATCATCGCTAATGAAATTAGCATCAAAACCACCCCAGCCACACTCAGTGATTCATGCAACTGATTATGCATGTATAGGGTCGTAATGGGCCACAACATTGACGCCCCTGAACTTTGCAAAAGTGTCCCCAAATAAAGCGCCCCGGTCTTCAATTCGACGTGTGGGCCCTGGTTAAGTTGCGGATCTGTTGGCTCCATGATAATTTCCCTCTTAAAAGTAAATACTTAACGTAATAATTTTTCAGATCTAGTTTAGCAACCTTATCAAAAGTTGGTATACTAGACTTACAAACATTCAGCTCGTTGAAAGCAATTTCAACCGGCATGCCAATCTGATTATAGCATAAGCAGCACTGGTACACGGATGTTAATGAATCATCCCAATCTATTTCAATTAAAGGAGCTTTTTGCTATGGCTATTAAACGTCCAACCTATATCTTAGCAATTGACCAAGGTACCACCGGTAGTCGTGCTTTTTTGTATAATAAAAATGCCCGTCGTGTCGCTAGCACTGCCATTCCACTCACACCCATTGAGCCCCAAACGGGATGGTTGGAGCAATCACCAGAAGCTATCTGGCGTACAACGCAAACTGCTATCACTGATACTTTAATCAATGCGGGAATTCAAGCCGATGCCATAGACTCCATCGGGATTGCTAGTCAACGTGAAACCACGATTATTTGGAATAAAACAACTGGTCAGCCCATCTATAATGCCATCGTTTGGTCCTCTACTCAATCCCAGACGGTTATTGATGAATTAGCCAGCTCCGCCGTTGAAACTATGGTGCGCGATAAAACAGGGTTACCTTTTAGTGCATATTTTTCCGCTAGTAAAATTCGCTGGATTTTGGATCATGTAGCGGGGGCACAAGAGCTCGCTGAACAAGGTGAACTGCTCTTTGGGACAGTTGATAGTTGGTTAATTTGGCATTTAACGGATCACCAGAGTCATATTACGGACATTTCAAACGCAGCACGGACGATGTTGTTTAATATTCGTACGCAAGCTTGGGATACCGAGTTGCTCTCTTTATTTAATATCCCTGCCGCCATGCTTCCTCAAGTTACCCGTTCCAACGGACAGCTGGCCCAAACAAGCCCAATGCGCTTCTTTGGTGCCACGGTTCCAATCACTGCCGTCATCGGTGATCAAAATGCCGGACTAATCGGTCAACTGGGCTTTAAATCAGGAACCGTCAAGGCGACTTACGGCGCTGGCGCCTTTTTACTCTTTAACACGGGCACCGAGTTAATTAATTCACACCATGACCTCGTCTCAACGATTGCCTACCAAATTGATGAGCAGCCCATTTACGCGCTCGAAGGCTCCGTCTTTACAGCGGGCTCGGCGATTCGGTGGCTCAATGATGGGCTCCATCTCATTGATGAAGTACCTGATTCGTGGGAAGCAGCTGAACGCTCAACCAGTAAAGATGAACTCTATGTCGTCCCATCCTTCTCAGGCCTTGGGGCTCCATATTGGGATCCACAAGCCCGTGGCGCTGTTTTTGGAATAACCCGTGGAACAAATAAGGATGACTTTATTAAAGCAACAGTGCAATCCATCGCATATCAAATCGGTGATATTTTGCATATTATGCAAGCGGATGCCTCAACCCCCGTTAAAACCGTAAAAGTGGACGGGTCAGTGTCACGTAATCCTTATTTAATGCAATTCCAAGCGGATATTACCAACATGCCAATTGACCGTTCACTATATGAAGACACTACGCCCCTGGGGGCTGCTTTCTTAGCTGGATTAGCGAGTGGTTACTGGGATTCAGTGGACGCAATTAAAGGGCTTTCTATTCGCGGACGTAAGTTCACTCCGACCATGGATGCAGCCCGTCGCCAGAGCTTAATTCAAGGCTGGCAAAACGCTATTGCGGCCACCAGCTTTTTCGCACACCCTGAAACATAGTGAAAATCTTTTACACTAGTTAAGCGCTTTCTTGAAAAATCTGGTATAATCAAGTCGTACGATTCATTGATTGAATAAAGGAGTTTATAATGCCACAAGAAATCACTACCCTCTTAACATTTTTCGGTGGAACCGGAGACCTAGCCAAGCGTAAGCTATATCCCTCAGTTTACAATTTATACAAAAAGGGCTTCCTAAAAGACCACTTCGCCATTGTTGGAACCTCCCGTGCTGATTTAACTGATGCTGAGTTTGACGACTTAGTCCGCGAGTCAATTAACCACGTGGTTGAAGATGAAGATGATGCTAAGCGTTTCATTTCACACTTCAGTTACCTTAAGTTAGATGTTGGTGATAAGGCGGGCTATCAAGATATGCTCAAGTTAAACGACGAACTTGATGCTAAATACGAATTGAAAGGCAACCGGATTTTCTACATGTCTGTTGCTCCTCGTTTCTTTGGGACCATTGCCGGTTACCTTAAAAGCGAAGGCCTTGTGACTAAAAATGGTGAATTTAACCGCTTGATGATTGAAAAGCCATTTGGAGTCAGCTATGAGACAGCTAAAGAGTTAAATACTCAATTAACTGAAGTCTTTGATGAAGACCAGATTTTTAGAATTGATCACTATCTTGGAAAAGAAATGGTTCAAAACATTGCTGCCATTCGTTTTGGTAACCCCCTCTTTGATGCGGCCTGGAACAAAGACTACATTGAAAACATCCAGGTCACTCTATCTGAGGTTTTGGGTGTGGAAGAACGTGCGGGTTACTACGATGACGCCGGAGCTTTGCGTGATATGATTCAAAATCACACCATGCAAATCGTTGCTTGGTTAGCGATGGAAAAACCTGCTTCATTTAGCGACAAAGATATTCGTGCCGCTAAAAATGTCGCCTTTAATTCATTGCACATCTACAATGAAAAAGAAGTAGAAAAGAACTTTGTGCGTGGTCAATATGGCGAGAACATTGATGGATCCCAAGTTAAATACCTCGATGAAGATGGAGTCCCTGCTGATTCACAAAACGACACCTTCGTAGCAGGTCGGTTGCAATTCCGTTCTGCACGTTGGGATGGGGTTCCGTTCTACATCCGGACTGGAAAGCGTTTGAAGTCTAAGCAAACCCGAGTCGATGTAGTCTTCAAGAAAGGGCTTAGCATCTTTGGCGACGATATTGAATTGGAAAATCCTGTCCTTTCAATCTTAATTGATCCAAAAGGTGGAATCGAATTCCGTATTAATGCTAAAGACACTACTTCTGAATTCAAAACTCGGACGGATATCATGAAGTGGGATGTTTCATTCTTGGATATCGAGAAGACTCCTGCTCCTTACGAACGAATGATTCAAGATGCCATGAATGGTGACGGATCAAACTTCGCCGACTGGAACGGTGTGGCTATTTCTTGGAAATTCGTTGATGCAATCCAACGGGCTTGGGATAAGAAGCACGCTGAATTCCCTAATTACGTTTCTGGAACCATGGGTCCAAAAGCTTCAGATGAGCTTTTGTCAGAAGATGGCAATTACTGGATTTATCGTTAATTTAAAATATAAAAAGAACCTTCGCGTTAAATAACGTCAAGGTTCTTTTTTCTTTATCACATTGATAAGTCGCAATTAATCTTTAAATTCATAAACTGCTAAATTCGATAAAGCAACAATAAATTTTCTAATTTTAGCATAACCCATTGCTGTTAAAGCCGCCGCATAAATATTCAGCTGTCCGCCATACCGAGCTTTTAATAACGCCTGACCATCAGTATGTGGGGCAATATAGTCGGTTTTATAATCAAATAACCAAATCTCCTCATTAACTGTTACTACCCCGTCCATGATTCCGTGGATTAACACACGTTCGTCACCACTAAAATTTTGATATAGCTGATTAGCTTTAATTAACATTGAAAATGGAACTTCACGTTGGACCGTATCAAAATTGGCAACTAACTGTTTTCCTAATGATGTCCGTTTAAAGAAATCCACCATTTGTGTCACCGGCAAAAGATGCTCTAATGACGACTCAATCAACCCATCTTGAATTAACTGTTGAATTAACGTTTGGAAATCTTGCTCAGTTGGCACCCCATCTTTTAAATTAATTTTTTGCAAAACCAAATGGGCAGCCGTTCCACGTGAAACGCTCGTCGGCTTAGTCGCCATTTCATTCATAAACTTAGGCACCTTTAATTCTTGTCCTAACAAACGTTGCCCAGCTTCAATCCCATTATTTAATCGATGATCAGCTAATCCACGCCCTTCGGCTAAATCCGGGTCTTCAAAAACACGTTTAACTTCGGAAACCGATTGATAACTCGTAGTTCGCGTCGCCATTTCATAGGGATACTCATATTCCAAATGATTTTTGACATCTGCCGGTGAAATTTGAACGTCATCATACTGCTCATCAACCGGCGCTGCTTCAATACTCGTTGAAACCGGCTGGGCATTTTGTATATCATCAGATGTCTGAAAATTAAGCTGAAATTCAAAAGCATCCGTTGGTGTCAAGATTTGATGAGGCTTAACTTCAACATCAAAACGGTCAGCAAAAGGCTGCAGCTTTTCACCAAATTGGGGATGCCGTGCAATGGCCATCCCCATAAGGTTCATAAAGGAACGCTGGCTTAAACGAATATTCGCATCCAGCATAGAAACCTCCGCGGTACTTTTGGAGCTTAATTCCCAATGCGCAAGCAAGTCTTCCATATTCTTATAAGTTCCCACCAAAAAGAGTTGTTGTTCCGCCCTGGTGAGAGCAACATACAAAACCCTGAGTTGCTCAGCAAAATCAGCTTTTTGAATCGCTCGTTGGACTTTTAAATATTGCGGTGGCGTTAATTTAACATGATGCTTTCGATCAAAATACTGTAATCCAATCCCAGCTTCTCGTTCTAAAATTAAATGTCCTTGTTGATCAATTTGATTAAACATTTTAGTCGTGTTAAGTAAAAACACCACCGGGAATTCGAGCCCTTTTGAACCGTGAATGGTCATCAGATGCACGGTATTGGTCGCTTCGTTCGCATCAGCTTCACCAATATCATCCGCTGAAGTTTTTTGTAGCTGTTCAATATACCGATTAAATTGATAAAGGCCCGTAAAATTCGTTTTTTGATAACTCGCGGCGCGCTCATATAATGCATGCAAATTGGCTTGGCGCTGCACTCCTCCAGGCAATCCACCAACGTAATCCAGCCACCCAGTCGTTTGATAAATTTGCCAAATTAAAGTAACCAATTGATTTTGGACCGCTGTCGTATGAAATTGTGCTAAATCCTTTAAAAATGTTTTAACCTTCGCTTGATTTTCTTTATAAGCATCTGCTAATTTAACATCTGCTAATATTTCTTCGGGCAAATCGCCCTGCGCAAATTTTTGCACGGCCGTAAAATAGGCTGCATCTGGTGCTTGAATGCGAATCCAAGCCAGTCCATTTTCATCCAATTGATACATTGGCGACCGTAAAACTGCTGCTAAGGGGATGTCTTGATATGGATTATCAATCAAACGCAAATAGTCCAGCATGATTGAGATTTCCAAAGTTTGAAAATAATTACCCGAGCCTTGAACTGTCAAAGGAATCCCCAACGCTTTGAAAATTTCAATAATTTGCGGATTTTGTGTCCTTGATGGGACTAAAATCGTCATATCATCCCAAGTTAAATCACGTTCTACTTGTTGCTCACGATCAAAAATTTGAAAATGATCAGCCATCAACTGCTTAATCTTTTGACCAAGCATCCAAATTTGCCCAGTGCTGCCCGTTAATGCATCCTTACCATACCTTTCAAGCCTTTCTATACCTGATTGCTCTTCTTCAGCATCATCATTTTCGGATCCTTCATTGAAATAAATCATCAATTCAGCCTGTTTGGGTAGATTTTTTGGGTAATAATCTGCACCAGCAATCAGCTTCGCATCACCCGCATATTCCACATCCCCCAGTTCCAAACTCATCAATTGTTCGAATAAATAATTAATAAAGTTGGTGACATTCGGTTGTGAACGAAAGTTTTCAGCTAAAGTAATTAGCTCATTGTTATCTTGTGCTCCAGCATAGGTTTGCATTTTATGAGCAAATAATTGTGGGTCAGCCTGCCGAAATTTATAAATTGATTGTTTAATATCGCCCACTTGAAAAACATTATTCCCCCGCGCCAACGCCTGGACAATCGTCTCTTGTAAGTAATTGGTATCTTGGTACTCATCAACCATAATTTCAACATATTGTTCCCGCAATTTTTGAGCGGTAGCTGGTTGTTGGACAATCTCTAAAGCAAAATGTTCCAAGTCATTAAAATCAAAAACTTTGCGTTCCTTTTTATCAGCTAAATATATTTCAGCAAACGTTTGTGTGAGCTTAACCAAAGCTTGCACACCTTGTTTGGCCCCTGCCGTAGCAACTTGCAAGCCAGCTTGGTCTAAGACCATAAATTTAGTTCCTAAAGTTTTAAACTGATTTTTTAAGTCCGCCCGGGCTTGGGTAACTTGCTTCCAAGCTTGTTTCTCATCAGCTTCCCACTTACGGTTAGCCGTCCGTCCTTTGCCCCCCCAAGAATTAAATGGTACGGCAAAAAAACTCGCCCGCAATGCATCCCAATCGCCGCCCGATTGTAGCTGCGTTTTTAAGTTCATAATTTGTGCCAACTCATCATCCAAATCAGTTCGCCGATTTTGCGAACTGGTATCATCTGTCGCAGGTAACTGCTCCAACAACATTTGATACTCGTGAATAAGGTCATCTAAATTATCTATTATTAAATCATACAAAGTTTCTAATGTTGCTGAATCATCTTGTCTATCAACTTGTTGCGCCATCTGATAAGCCAAAGGCAGTTGATTTAACCATTCATTGGTATCAGGACGAGCCATCGCAAAATCAAATAATTTAAAAACGGCCTGACTTAAACTTTCATCACTGCCTCGATCATCAGTAAACTGATCGACTAACGCTAAAAAGTCAGCATCAGGTTGCTGATACTGACGCTCCAATACTTGATCCATTATTTGTTGCATCACCAAATTTCGCTCAGCCGTATCAGCTAAGCGGAATTGTGGATCCAAATCAATCGTATAATGATATTGTTCAATCAGGCGCAAGGCAAAAGCGTGCAGCGTAGAAATGTTTGCCACTTTTAATAATCGTAACTGCTTCATCAGATGTGCCCGCTGTGAGCCTTCACTTTCCGCTGCTGCTTGGCGCAAAGCTTTTTCTAATCGTTCTTTCATCTCAGAAGCCGCAGCTTCTGTAAAGGTGACAATCAAAAATTCATCCACATTATCGCCCGCAAGGAGCCGCTGTAAAACGCGCTCAACTAAAACCCGCGTCTTACCAGAGCCCGCAGAAGCCGACACTAAAATATTTTTATTACGCTTTTCAATCGCTGCGGTCTGTTGTGTCGTGAACTCCATCGTTTCCTCCTTGCTGTGCAGAATTGATCTGCTGTTGCATTGCTTCAAGTGCTGCTTTCTTATTAAGTGTCTTTAATTCTTGATAGTGATCACCTAACATGGCATCAAAATGCATCACGTCTAGATAATCGCTATACTGCAGACCGGTTTTATTACCCTGCCGGAAAGGCTGAATGGGGAACTTTCCCGCCAAAATCGCGCCGGCCAATTCTTGAACCTTGTTTAAATTATATTGTCTTAAAGTTTCTAGTTCGGCCTCAGTGACAACATCAGAACTAGCTTTATAAGTCCCATCTTTCTTTTGATCTAACGCATACGGTCCATTTTCAATCGTCTGTAAATAATCCTGCTTATCTAAGATAATACCCCGATAACGGTTATTCGCTGCGACTTTATCCTCAATTTGTTGAATCTGTTCTGGCAAAGTTTCATGCCCAGTTTTAACTTCTGGCTCTAACATCCCTTGTCGCAATTCAAAAAAAGTCGCCGCACTGACCTTCTGTGGGCTCGGTAAATCTTGATTCAATGCTTGCCAATAAGTTAATAATTGTAATTCTTGACCATAATATGCTTTTGTATAATCAAAGGCCCGTGCACCAGATTTATAGTCAACAATCGCCACATTATTTAACTCTTGATCATAGCGGTCAATTTTCCCGCGTAGAATGACGCTCCCTTCTGGCATTTTAACTCGTAGGGGCTGAAAATTTCCTCGTCCAAAAGCCACTTCGGTCCCGCCTGTTTTTGGATGACCTAGCGTATGTCGTTGCCCACGTTGCATCTGTTTTAAGGCGGCATCCACCCGCTGTTCTAAATTTTTGGTTAAATGCGACCACCGCGCGTTCGAATGCAATGTTTCAAACGTTGGGTCATTTTGTGCAAAAATCGTTTGAATCGCCACTTTTTCTAAATCTTCTAACGTTGCTGATGATACGTCCCGCAACGCCTGCGAGCCTAAATGATGGAAAACATGCTCTAACAAGGCATGCATGTAAGTCCCTTTTTGGCCTTCCGTTAATTGCATTTCCGGCCGTGGTTTTAATTTCAAACCAAATTGTAAAAAGAATTCGTAGGGATTCCGGGCATAGGATTCCAAACGTGAAATGGACGTTTTTAAATCACTTCCGAATAATTTATTAATCAGACGCTGATCGACGACCTTACTTTGATTATTATAGTTTAAACTACCCATAATTTTAGTATACGCTTCGGTTTGTTCTTGTTGCATTATTTGATCTAACGTTTGCCATAATGGTGCTAAAGATTGTTCCAATTGATGCGCTTGTGCCTTGGCTAATACAAGACGACTTAATGTACTAGCCCAAGTTCCTAATTGTTCTGCGAGCTGCGGAGCTAAGACTTCGGCTTGTTGTGTCTTTAATTGGAACCCCCGCGCTAACCTTTCAATATATGTCGATGGTTTTAATTTCACTTCCCCATCTGAAGTGGGATATGACCAAACAACTTTTTGCTGACTAATCATCATCGCCTGATAAATTTGCAGACTATCTTGTGCCATCGTTTGTTCCGTGGTTTCACGTAATTGTGTTCCGGATGGTAAAAACTTTTGCAGCTTATTGCGATCTCGATCTTCCAATAAAGCATGCTGGGAAACAGTAACCGGCAAATTTTGACTAGTTGCACCAAAAATAATGACTTGCGGTACACCAACAACTTGGACCATCCCCGTTTCGGTAACCAAAACTTGGTCCATTGCCGCGGGGATACCAGCAAATTTAGCTTGCTCCATGGCGGCTATCAGAGTCGCTTTAAATTCTTCAAGTGACAATGACCCTTGATCAAAAACCATAACCACATCATCAACCAAGTCCATCAAACGCCCCCAAACTTGGTCAATCTGTTGTGCCACACTTAAACGACCATCCGTCACAGCTACTTCACGTTGCTCTAATAGTCTTTGTTGCACGCCTTGTTGTACTAAAAAATCATATAAATGTTTTACTAATAACCGAGCATTGCCAGCAGCTTGAAGTCGGGTTAAAAATGGTGCTACAACTTGTGAAATTTGATTATGAATGATTGCTAGTTGTGTATCAAATTCATGATTACGAGCTCGTGTATATTCATCTGTTTCATCTGTAACCTGCTGATCAAACTGCCAGGCCTGCTGGTCTGTCCATCGTTTTCCCGTATAATTTTTAGCTAATGCATAATTTTCCGTCAGCGCCAAAGCTTCACGATATTCCGTCAGAGTTACCCCTTCTGGCACCAATAATTCAGTCTTCAATAAAGCCAAAATATCCGCCAAACGGTAATTAGGCGCAACGTCTAGTAATTCACGCACAAACACAAATAGTGGATGGTTGACCATCAGCTGATCCATATCGAGATACAAAGGAATATTATATTTTTGAAAAATAGCGGGTAAAATATTTGCATACTGCTGCAAATCAGGTGTCATCAGGACAAAATCTTGATACCGGTGTGCACCTGTATTCACCGCCATCCGAATACTCTGCGCCAATTGTTCAATTTCTTGATAACGGGAACGCGCACTCCAGATTTCCACCGCCGAATTTGGAGCTTGAATTTGTACCCCCACTTGTTCATAATCAATCCAAAATTGCGATAAGTGCTGCAAGCCCTCTGATAAATTACGTGGTTCATCAATAGCTTGCACTTGTACTTCCAAAGACTGATTTTGCGCATAATTAAATAATTGTTGCGCTAATTGCCGCGATGCAAAAAACAAATCATTTTCATCCAGCGATACTCTGATTTTACCCACGGCATCTGCAGTTCCAGGTAGCGCAATTGTCACCCCAGCGCTCATGAGCATCAAAGCTTCAACCACGCCACGTTCAGGTCGCGTCATTTGTGAATACCCATCAATATAAAAATATTGATGCGTTAAGTCGCGCTGACCTTGTTCCAAAAATATTTTTAAAACCTGTAATAAATCTTGGCTCACAAATTGATCACGTCGTCCTAATTCAGCGTCTAACGCTGAACCAATCAATGCGACATCATGTAATTTCTGCTGTAAAACGACTTCTTGATCCAACTCTGCACTAATTTGATTAACATCATCCCAAGTTAAACCACTTGCTTTAATTTCTTGAATCTGTGCCGCCATTTGACTGATAAAACCTTGTTTACCTAATAAATTGCCATAAAGTTGCAGCTCATCTTGATGCTGTTGCAAGAGACTCTGCACTAACATGGTGACTGCCTCGGGTGACAAATTCGCGCGCTGGTATAAGGAAGTATCGTTCATGTAATACCAAACCAAACGAGATAAAGAAAAGACTTGCACCCTTGGTGTAACTAAAGTTGTACCTTGCCGTTGGTCTAAAGCAGCCAAGCGTTCTAAAACATTTACCTCAGTTTTAAATTTAATTTTATTTGGCACAATAAAAAAGACTTCTGCTTGAGTATCTGTTTGCAAGACTTTTTGCATCTGTTTTAAGAGGGCCCGTTCCCGATCTTGACTACCATCTCCAAATAAAATTGTAACCCCCATTTAATTGTCCCCCTGTGCTTGCATTTTACGTGCTCGCTTTTTTGCTTTTTGACGTTTACGAATAGCTTGGAAAAAATTCTTCATCAATGCCTGCGCTTCGTCCGACCGCACCCCTGAGTGAACTTCCACTTGATGGTTTAGACGTTCATCTTCTAAAATTTGATACATGGAATGTACGCCACCCGCTTTATAATCTTCAGCCCCATAATATACAGCTTGAATGCGCGCTTGTTGCATCAAACCTGCACACATAATACAAGGCTCAATCGTAACAAAAACTTGTGCATTCGGTAAACGCCACGTCTTGAACATTCGACTCGCCGCCAAAATAGCTTGAAATTCAGCATGTTGACTGGGATCTTCAAAACGTTCCCGCAAATTAAAGCCCCGACCCACGATTTGTTGGTCAACTACCACGACTGCACCAATTGGCACCTCGCCCAAAGCAGCTGCTTTTTGAGCTTCTTTCAGCGCTTCACCCATATAATATGCCTGTTGCTGTTGTGTTAATCCCATGCTGATTACTCCTTACATAAAAAGGCCTGGTTCTCAAAACCTCAGCCTTTTGTACTTTTTAACGCGATACTAGTCCATGCGCCGACTTTCTAAAATATAATAACCTTTGTCTTTAGCCAAAACTTGCACATTACCAAAAGTGTCCGCCATTAGTTTCTTAGCTGACGGCGCACCTTGTTTCTTTTGCAAAACAACCGTCAAAGTACCATTCAGTACCAAATGATCGATTGCTTGGGCCAACATTCCACTCACGACTGCTTTTCCAGCCCGTACCGGCGGATTGGTTAAAATAGCCGCAAATTTACCATCAACATTCGAATATTGATCAGATTGTACCACGTTAATCTGATCAGCAACTTGATTTGCTTGTGCATTGCGTTTAATTAACTCAACTGCCCGTTGATTAATCTCGGCGGCCACAAATTGCCGTTTTGGCAGTTGTTTAGCTAAGCTAATTGCCACTGGACCATAACCTGCCCCCAAATCTAAAATCGATCCGTCCGGTAAATCCTTAATTTTAAAATTTTCAAGCATAGTTCGCGTTCCAAAATCAACCGTTTGCCTGGAAAAGACCCCCGCATCGGTCGTGAAACTCAGGTCATGATTAAATAAAGTGAAATGCCAAGTATGCTCATCATGTTGTGTGGTTGGCGTTTCTATATAATAATGTTGATTTTCCATAGTATCGTCCTATCTGTCTACCTAAATCTTTCCCTCTAGTATAGCATGTTCTTGTTCCTTGAGACATGCTCGAGCTAGACCAATTATACTGATTGATTGCTTAAAAAAACAAGCTAAGAATGAAACCACCCCAGCCTGTTTACCATAAAATCCGTCTCCATTTTAATGTAGATATTGATTCAAAAAATTCATCATTCGTTCAACATAAGCTTCTTTTTCAACGGCATACGACTTAGTATGTTCAGCCTTAGGCACAATTACCATCTGTTTAGGGCCGGCTTGCGCCCGATAATTTTGCTTAATATACTTGGTTGGCACAAAGCTATCCTTTTCACCATGAATGAATAACATTGGGCGATGATTTTTAACCAGATATTGCTGAACATTCCCCTGCTTAAAGGAATATCCAGCGTAAAGGCGTGAATACCCTGACACAATGTGTACCAAAGGGTTAGCTAACCAAGCCGGAATATGATACATCTCATTGGCTTGATAAATTAATTCATCATAAATTGAATGATACCCAGCATCTTCTACATATGCTTTAACTTGTGCCGGTGGATTCATCCCTGATAACATCATCGTTGTTGCCCCACCTAATGAAGCACCCATGACGACAATTTGCGCATCAGCACCTTGCTTTTCCACAATCATCTGTGTCCATTTTTTAGCGTCTTTTGCTTCCAAATAACCATAACCAATGTACTTACCACCCGAACGTCCAGCCGCCCGGTTATCGATTAGTAAGACATTATAACCCTGTTGATGAAACATTGCGGCATATGGAGCCATCGCCTGGTGATCGACCCCGAATCCATGGATTACCAATGCGGTTTTAGTTGTGGCTTGCTCAGCTGGAACATAGTCCCCTTTTAATTTAACACCATCATTGGCTTGCAAGTTCCAGACTTGCGCATGCTTTTGGTATTTCTGCCACGCTTCTTGTTGGTCATATAACGGTGCACCTGGCTTCAATGAACCACCTTTAATAAAGTCTTTATCCGCCCGAACTTCAGCAACATGGAAAAAATAACCACCCGCCGCAACTAATAATAAGCATATTACTAAGCCAAGCCCCAAAACCCGCTTAACCCATTTATTAATTTTCATTGTTTCTTAACTTCCAATCTATCCTTTTTTAAATTTACTTCGTTTGTCGAAATAAAACTTATTTTAGCATTTTTTCAGAAGTTTGACCAACATTATTTTAAACAACCACGCTTTAAAAATACCGATAATATTTTAAATCGGCCGTTCGACAATATGCTTCAAATCCATCCGCAAATTGATTTCGCATTTCAAAATTAATGAAATTCAACTTAAAACCTTCATCATTTGGATTACAACCAATCCGATAAATTCGACTATCATGAATCCGCCCTAAATAAAGGGTCCCATTTTGCCGCTGGATGGCCTGAATTGCTCGTAAAATGTCATCAGCAAACTGCGTCGAAATTAACGGAGCGTGGCCTAATAATTGATAAAACATTGCTTGATTTATAACGGGGTTCTCTCGGTGCATCTCGTCTCCTACCATGTTCGCCTCCAAAACTCTGTGCTAGTTCTAGGAACTGTATCATTTTTGCTTCATCATCGTAACATATTAACCTCGCATTATGTTAGTTTTCAACTAATTTTAACTTTCATTAAACTAGGAGTAACTTAACTAAATGAATGCTTTCCCCCGCTAATCCCCTAATAAACCTAAATTTTTACCTCCAAGTTCCCCTCAAAATAATTTTTGGCCAAATCATGAATATCTTCATTAAAATTTTAACCAAAATAAAAAAGCTCTAAGCGCAGTTTCAGTCCTGACCCTCAAGCTTTTTATTTAATTATGATTACAAATTCGTAAAATCGATAACCTTACGTCCGGTAATCTTACCTGCCAACATTTCATCAACCACATCATTGATTGAATCAAACGGTACAGTTTCAACGATTGGCTTAACTTTTCCTTCAGCTCCAAATTGGAAGGCTTCTTTCAAATCAGCACGTGTTCCTACCAATGAACCACGAACTTCAATTCCATCCAAAACCGTCTTAGCAATATTCAAGTCCATATCACCTTGTGGCAAAGCAACTGCCACCAACTTACCCATTGGGCGCAAAACGTTAACGGCTTGTGAGAAAGCAGCGTTATTAACGGCAGTAACTTGTGCGTTGTGTACTCCACCAGTTAATTCGTTCACCTTAGCCACAACATCCTCAGTCTTACGGTTAACCAAGACTTCCGCCCCGTTTTCAGCCGCTGCTGCCAACTTTTCGGGATTACCATCAATAACTGCAACGTGCGCTCCAAAGACATTGTGAGCATACTGAACAGCCAAGTTTCCAAGACCACCAGCACCGTGCACTGAAACCCATTGTCCAGGCTTTGTCTCTCCAGTCTTCAAGGCCTTGTACATTGTTACACCGGCACAAGTAATTGAAGTAGCTTCAATAGGATCCAAACCAGCTGGAACCTTCACTGCGTACTTAGCATTCACAACACATTGCTGTGACATCGCACCATCAACGGTGTACCCTGAGTTACGGACGTTCCGGCAGAAGGTTTCATTTCCAGAAACACAATAGTCGCAAACACCACATGCGTCATAGAACCAAGCAACAGAAACCCGATCTCCAACCTTTAGATACTCCCCAGCACCTTCACCAAGCTTAGAAACAATTCCGACTCCTTCGTGTCCCGTTACGCGCCGGAAATCTCCATTCCGTGATCCAATCTTATTAGGATCACCGAAATCACCATTAGCGGTGTGAATATCCGTGTGACATAGCCCAACATATTCCATATCAACTAAAGCTTCACCAAAATCTAAGGCCCGTGGCTCCCAATCATCAATTAAATCAAAGTGTCCATCATTATTTTCGCGTACTACTGCTGCCTTCATTAGTAATTCTCC
This sequence comes from Weissella kandleri, assembly GCF_001438705.1. Lineage (GTDB taxonomy): Bacteria > Bacillota > Bacilli > Lactobacillales > Lactobacillaceae > Weissella > Weissella kandleri. The sequence continues at coordinate 117,231 of NZ_JQBP01000002.1, read as the reverse complement.
TATATATCAATATATCAATGTGAATTAATTTACATATATTATTGTAAGCCCTTTCTCAATAAATGTAAATGATCTTCATATACTTCACAATTCCTTATTGCTACAGGCTGGTGTGCACTAGTCCTTTTGGCTTAATAATTTTATCAATTTTTCACAATATCATTCTATAGTTATTTAAAAAAAAGACTGATATTTCTGTCAGTCCTGCGTTTCTAAATTTAATCAATTTGAGTGGCTCTTTGCCCCATCCCATAAAGCGCATAGATTCAAAAAACGGCACAAAAAAAACCTCACAAATTATCATGTGCGACTTCTACAATGAGGAGCCATTCAACCTAGACTAAGCTTAACTCAGCCATCATCATAACAGTTTATACATAATAACTTGGAGATTTTAAAGAATGTTTATCGATTTTGGCGCTAACGAATTAGTCAACCAATTCCAAGATAACCATTTGTGCAGCGTCTCCACGACGTTGTACAGTCTTTAAGATACGAGTGTAACCACCCGCACGGCCTTCAAAACGAGGCGCAACTTGATTGAACAAGTATTGCAAAGCATTTTCAACTTTAACCTTGTCGTCTTCAGTTGTTTGAACATCAGCGACAATGTTACGCATAAATGCAGCGGCCTTCCGACGTGAAGCTAAGTCTCCGTGCTTTCCCAATGTGATCATCTTTTCAGCGGTCTTACGAACTTCTTTGGCACGGGCCTCAGTAGTTTCAATCCGACCGTTAACCAACAATGCAGCGGTCAAGTCACGTAACAAAGCTTTACGTTGTGAGCTTGTACGTCCCAACTTACGGTATGACATGAGTCATTCCTCCTTCTTTGGTATTGTTTATTAATTAGTCTTCCTTACGAAAACCAAGTCCTAGCAAAGCTAGCTTATCTTGAATTTCGTCAAGTGATTTCCGACCGAGATTACGAACGGACATCATTTGTGTCTCTGTTCGATCAACTAGCTCTTGGACAGAGTTAATCCCAGCCCGCTTTAGACAATTATATGAACGAACTGATAGGTCAAGCTCTTCGATTGGCATCTCAGTATGCTTAGGCGCAACAGTTTCTTCTTTGTCAACCATCACTTGTGCATTAACTGCCTTTTCTGACATCTCAACAAAAGCATTTAAGTGAGACGATAAGATTTGAGCAGCCAAAGAAACAGCTTCCGCAGGTGTCAAAGACCCATCAGTCCAGACATCCAAAGTGAGCTTGTCATAATCAGCACGTTGTCCAACACGAGTGTTTTCAACTTGATAATTAACACGCTCAATGGGGGTAAAGATTGAATCAATTGCAAGAACGCCAATTGGCAAATCATCATGCAATTCTTTATTCTGCTCTGCTGAAACATAACCGCGACCGCGCTCAGCCGTCAAAGTCATGTGCAACGTTGACCCCGCTGCAACTGTAGCAATGTACAAGTCTGGATTTAAGATTGTGACATCACTATCGCCAGTAATATCTCCGGCCGTTACCGTAGCGGGACCAGCGACATTAATTTCGAGTGTTTTCTCCTCGTCACTTTCAATACTCAATGAAACCTTTTTCAAGTTCAAAACGATTTGCGTAACATCTTCAACTACCCCTTCGACAGTTGAAAACTCATGCAAAACTGTATCAATTTGGACAGAATTGATCGCGGCTCCTGGCAATGAAGACAACAATACACGACGCAAAGAATTTCCAAGCGTTGTTCCGTAGCCCCGCTCTAATGGCTCAACTACAAACTTTCCGTAATTATTACTATCTTCAACAAGAGTGATCTTTGGGTTTTCGAATTCAAGCATATTGTTTATTACCCCTTTCATCAAAGCTGAGTTGTGAACTAGTTGCTAGGCAATTAGACACGACGGCGCTTTGGTGGCCGAGAACCATTGTGAGGTACTGGGGTTACATCCTTAATCGAAGTAACTTCCAACCCTGCAGCAGCCAAGGCACGGATAGCTGACTCACGACCTGAACCAGGACCTTTGACAGTTACTTCAACTGTCTTCATACCGTTTTCCATTGCGCCCTTAGCAGCAGCTTCCGATGCCATTTGAGCAGCGAATGGAGTAGACTTACGACTACCCTTGAAACCAAGTGAACCGGCTGAAGACCAGGCAACAGCGTTACCTTGTACATCAGTGATCATTACGATCGTATTGTTGAATGTTGCGTGAATGTGTGCTACACCACTTTCAATATTCTTCTTTATACGACGCTTACGATTATTACGACCTGCCATGAATACTAAACTCCTTTCTTACAGATATTAATTACTTCTTCTTACCTGCAATCGCAACAGCTGGGCCTTTGCTAGTACGGGCATTGTTCTTCGTGTGTTGTCCACGAACGGGCAATCCCTTACGATGGCGAATTCCGCGGTATGATGCGATTTCTTGCAACTTCTTAATGTTCAATGATACTTCACGACGTAAGTCACCTTCTACCTTGATACCATCCACAACTGAGCGGATAGCGTCTTCTTGGTCAGGTGTTAAATCACGAACACGTACGTCTTCAGAAACTCCAGCTTCTGCCAAAATCTTTTGAGCAGTAGTGTTACCGATTCCGTATACATAAGTCAATGCGATCACGATACGCTTATCGCGAGGCAAATCGATTCCTGCAATACGAGCCATTACTCTTACCTCCTATTATAATAATTAATATAAATCAGCCAATGTACTTAATTAAGCACCTTGACGTTGCTTGTGCTTGGGATTTGAGCAAATCACCATCACACGTCCGTTACGGCGGATAACTTTGCAGTTATCACACATAGGCTTAACTGATGGACGAACCTTCATTGTATTTACCTCCAAAAAATCTTATGACCGGTAACGGAAAGTAATCCGCCCCTTCGTCAAATCATATGGCGACATCTCAACTTTGACACGATCTCCTGGGAGAATCCGAATAAAGTTCTTTCGAATTTTACCAGAAACGTGTGCAAGAATTTCGGCGCCGTTTTCCAATTCAACGGTAAACATGGCATTTGGTAAAGTATCCTTTACCACACCAGAAATCTCAATAACATCGTTGGCCACGTTTATGCCTCCTTCGTTGTTTCTATTGAAGAACTGAGCTAATTATAGCACGAAACCACGCACTTTAATTAGGCGTTCTTCAAATTGTCAAGCAACGTTTTTACGTCGGCAAAAATCACTTCAAGTTCACGAGCCCCATCAATTTCATGCAAAAGCCCTTGCTTAGCATAATAATCTGCAATTGGTGCTGTTAATTCTCCATTTACCGCCAAACGATTTTTAATAACTTCAGGCGTGTCATCAGCACGACCACGAGCCAACATCCGATCAACCAAAACTGCTTCATCAGCAATAAAGTATAGAACGGCATCAAGCTTACGATCTTGCTTTGACAACATTTCATCTAAAGCCGTTGCTTGGTCTAAGTTACGTGGGAATCCATCTAAGATGAATCCCATTTTTGTATCGTCTTCAGATAAACGTTCTTCGACGATTCCGTCTGTCACTTCATCAGGAACTAAATTACCAGCGTCCATATAGGCCTTGGCTTTTAATCCTAACTCCGTTTCATTTGCCATCGCAGCACGGAACATATCGCCTGTACTGATATGTGGCAAATGATAAGTCTCCACCATCATCTCTGCTTGAGTACCTTTACCCACACCGGGAAGACCCAACAACATGATATTTAAACTCATTATGATTTAGCTCCTTCGTGAATGAACCCTACATATGCCTTCTTCATCATTAACCCTTCAAGTTGTCGAATCAAATCGATGGCAACTCCAATTACGATTAACAATGATGTTCCAGACATACCTAAGTTACTATCCAAGCCAAAGATATGTGTAGCTAGGATAGGTGCCAATGCAATTGCTCCTAAGAACAATGCTCCCACTGATGATAAACGCATCAATAATTTCGACATCCATTTTTCAGTTGCCGCACCTGGTCGAACTCCGACAATATAACTACCCTGCTTTTGCAAATTCTCAGCCACTTTTTCAGGATTAACCTGAACAAACGCATAAAAGAATGTAAAGAGGACAATCAATAATGTATATAGAATTCCACCCTGCAAAGTTTGCATCGAAAGCCACGTTGTAGCCGTCTCATACCAACCTTGCCCCCCAAACTTACCAGCAAAAGCTTGTAAGATGGTTTGTGGTGTAACCAATAATGATGATGCAAAGATAACCGGAATCACTCCCGCTACGTTAACCTTCAATGGTAAATACGATGAACTGCCGGAACCAACCGAACGCCGCGTATATTGCATTGGAATTTTGCGAATGGCCTGGTTAAACCAGGTAACAAATGAAATGACCACTACCAACAACATCATCAAACCAAAGAACAAAGCTGTTCCTTGCGCTTTATATGAGTTTTGAATAATGTTCTCATCGATTAACTGATAAAGTCCGGCGGGGACTCGCGCAATGATACCAGCAAAGATCAACATAGAAATACCTTGACCTAAACCATACTGGGTAATCATTTCTCCTAACCAAACCGCAAACATCGTTCCGATAGTCAAAATTGAACCAATCATCAGGTATGTTTGCAAATCAGGCGTCTGAACCAACTGAATTTGACTCAATTGATTAAAGCCTGCTGTAATTCCAATTGATTGCGCAAAAGCTAGGACAATAGTCAAATACCGCGTAACTTGGTTTAAATGACGACGACCAACCTCACCTTGCTTTGACCATTCGACAAAGCGTGGAACAATGTCCATTTGCAACAACTGTACCACGATTTGAGCGGTAACATATGGCGAAACACCCATCGCAAACAATGAATAATTCGTCAATCCGCCACCACTAAACATATTTAAAATGCTCCCGAGCCCAGAATTAGCAACCTCACTTAGTGCTTTAGGGTTAATCCCTGGTACAGTAATGTACGCACCAATCCGGTATACAATCAAAATCCCTAGAGTGAAGAACAACTTTTTACGAATGTCCTTTTCTTTTAGTGAATTGAGCACGGTTTGTAGCATTAGATCACCTCAGTCTTACCACCAGCTGCTTCAATAGCAGATACTGCTGATGCTGAGAACTTGTTTGCCTTTACAGTCAAAGACTTTTCAAGTTGACCATTAGCTAAAATCTTGATCCCTGACATTTCCTTCTTAACGATTCCTGATTCCACCAATAATGCTGGTGTAACTTCAGTTCCGTTTTCGAAGCTGTTCAATTGGCTCAAGTTAACAACCGCAAATTCTTTACGGTTGATATTTGTAAATCCACGCTTTGGAATCCGACGGAACAAAGGCATTTGTCCACCTTCAAAGCCCAAACGGACCTTACTACGGGCCTTTTGTCCTTTTTGACCACGTCCTGCAGTCTTACCATTACCTGAAGACTCACCACGTCCGACACGATTACGAACCTTGCGAGAACCTTCAGTAATTTCAAGCTCATTAAGCTTCATTAGGTTTTTTCCTCCTTTTGAGCAGTTTTGTACTTACTTAGCTTCTTCAACAGTAACTAAGTGAGCAATCTTGAAAATAGCACCACGCGTTTGTGCATTATCAGGCAATACAACTGATGAAGATACCTTGTTCAAACCAAGAGACTTCACAATTGCACGTTGCTTGGGCAAACGGTGGGCAGCACTCTTAACGAGCGTAACTTTAACTTGTTCAGCCATGTCATTTGCCTCCTTATTTAGCCAAGTGCTCGATTGAGACCTGACGCAAATCTGCAACTTCATCTGCGTTCTTCAATTGAGAGATCGCATCAAAAGTAGCACGTACAACGTTGATTGGAGTTGCTGATCCAAGTGACTTAGCAGTCACGTCAGCGATTCCAGCCAATTCCAAAACAGCACGGGCTGCTCCACCGGCAGCTACTCCAGATCCTTCAGCGGCTGGCTTAACCAACACGCGTCCACCACCGAAGACACCCAATGCAGAGTGAGGAAGAGTTGTACCTACAGTCGGTACGGCGACAATGTTACGGTTGGCAGCTTCAACAGCTTTACGGATAGCTTCAGGAACTTCTTGAGCTTTACCAGTACCAAAACCAACGTGCCCATTACGGTCACCAACAACAACCAAAGCGGCAAAACGCAAACGACGACCACCCTTAACAACCTTAGTAACACGGTTGATAGCTACGACGTTTTCTTCTAACTCACCAAGAGTTTTTGGATCGATATATGCCATGATTATTTTCCTCCTTCCCTTAGAACTTCAAACCAGCTTCACGAGCTGATTCAGCTAATGCTTGAACACGTCCGTGATACAAGTAACCACCACGATCAAAAATTACTTCTTCAATCCCAGCAGCCTTGGCACGGTCAGCAATCAAAGCACCAACCTTAGTAGCTTGTTCAGTCTTTGGTGCAGCAACAATAGATGCATCCAAAGTTGAGGCACTAGCAAGCGTCACACCCGCTACGTCATCAATTAATTGAGCGTAGATGTTTTTGTTAGAACGGAAAACGTTCAAGCGTGGGCGCTCTGCAGTACCAGAAATCTTACCACGAACCCGAGTGTGTCGGTGTTGACGCACTTTATTCTTGTCTGACTTCGTAATCATGTTCGTAACCTCTTTATATTCTGTGCAAAAGATATACATAGTAAGTTAATCGAGACGTTGCTCTCGATTTTAAGCAATATGCTTAAAATTACTTACCAGTCTTACCTTCCTTACGTGCAACGTTTTCATTTTCGTAACGAATTCCCTTACCCTTATAAGGTTCAGGAGCGCGAACGGAACGGATCTCAGCAGCGAAATCTCCGACCTTTTGCTTTGAAATTCCAGAAACAATTACAGTAACTGAATCAGGAACTTCCACAGTCATTTCATTACGGTCTTCGAATTCAACTGGGTGTGAATAACCAACGTTCAACACAAGCTTGTTTCCTTGCTTAGCTGCACGATATCCAACACCGACAAGCTTCAAAGTCTTCTTGAAGCCTTCTGAGACACCCTCAACCATGTTGGCGACGTTCGCACGAGTAGTTCCGTGCAAAGCCTTGATCTTTCCGTCATCTGAAGAACGAGTAAATGTTACTTCGTTACCCTCAACCGTAAATGCGATTTCTGAAGCAACTTCGCGTGACAATTCACCCTTTGGTCCCTTAACAGTTACAACGTCACCTTCACGGGCAATTTCCACGCCTGCAGGTAAGGTCAAAACTTTGTTACCAATACGACTCATAGTAGGATACCTCCTTTTTTAGATTTTATTTTTTACCAAACGTATGCCAATACCTCGCCACCAATATTCTTGGCGCGAGCTTCCTTATCGGTGATAACACCTTCAGAAGTTGAGATGATAGCAATTCCCAAACCGTTCAAAACCTTTGGTAGTGAATCGGCCTTAACGTATGAACGCAATCCAGGCTTTGAAATACGCTTCAAACCTGAGATAACACGTTGCTTATCAGCACCATACTTAAGGAAAACGCGGATTACTCCTTGCTTATCATCATCAATGTATTCAACATCGCGAACAAAGCCTTCATTTTTTAAGATTTCGGCGATGTCCTTCTTGATCTTTGATGCAGGGACTTCAACTGAATCGTGATGTACCATATTAGCATTACGAATACGAGTCAAGAAATCTGCAATTGGGTCAGTCATTGACATTGATGTTGCCTCCTATAAATTTATTACTGACTTAACAGTTGTTTTACATTACTTAGTGAAAGGCATACCCAATTGAGTAAGCATCTCACGTGACTCTTCATCAGAGTTAGCAGTCGTTACAATTACGATGTCCAAACCGCGAACACGGTTAACGACATCATAGTCGATTTCGGGGAAAATAAGTTGTTCGCGAATTCCCAAAGTATAGTTACCGCGACCATCAAAGGCCTTTGGTGAAACTCCACGGAAGTCACGCACACGTGGCAATGAGATGTTGATCAACTTATCCAAGAAGTCATACATCCGTTCTCCACGCAACGTTACCTTGGTTCCGATGGCCATTCCTTCACGCAAACGGAAGCCAGCAATTGACTTCTTTGCACGTGTAACAACTGGCTTTTGACCAGCGATTAATTCTAATTCTGCAACAGCTTCATCCAAGTTCTTTGAGTTTGATACAGCATCACCAACCCCCATGTTCAAAACGATCTTTTCGATCTTTGGAGCTTGCATAACTGAACTGTAGTTAAACTTTTCGATCAATGAAGGTTGAACTTCATTAACATACTTTTCTTTCAAGCGATTTGCCATGATAATGATTTCCTCCTTTCACCTAAATTATAAAGCCGTTCCAGACTTCTTTGATACGCGTACCTTCTTACCATCTTCAATCTTGATACCAACACGGGTTGGTTCATTAGTTGAAGGGTCAAGCAATTGTACGTTTGATACGTGGATTGGAGCTTCTTGCTCGATAATTCCACCTTGTGGGTATTGGTTATTTGGCTTTTGGTGCTTCTTCATCATGTTAACACCTTCAACCACAACACGGTCTTGAGCAGCAATGGTCTTAGTAACCATTCCTTCCTTGCCCTTGTCCTTGCCGGCGATAACCTTAACCTTGTCACCTGTCTTTACAAACATGCGAGGCTTCCTCCTTGATTATTTGATGGCTTTATTACAAAACTTCAGGTGCCAAAGACACGATCCGCATGTAATCGTTGTCACGCAATTCACGCGCAACAGGGCCGAAGATACGAGTTCCTACTGGACTCTTATCATCCTTAACGATAACGGCAGCGTTCTCATCAAACTTGATGTATGAACCGTCTGCACGGTGTGTTGATGAAACAGTCCGAACGATAACAGCCTTAACGACGTCACCCTTCTTAACAGTTCCACCAGGAATTGCTTGCTTTACGGTTGCGACGATCATATCACCGATTCCGGCGAACTTACGACCAGAACCACCCAAAACCTTAATAGTTAAGATTTCACGTGCTCCTGAGTTATCTGCAACATTCAAACGACTTTCTTGTTGAATCACGATTTTGTCCTCCTTCCGTTATTTGGTAAAATTCGAGATTAAAACGATTAGATAATAACGGCCTTCTCGACGATTTCTACCAAACGGAAGCGCTTAGTTGCTGATGTTGGACGTGTCTCCATGATACGTACTACATCACCAGCTTTAGCTTCGTTGTTTTCATCGTGAGCCTTAAACTTCTTCGTGTACTTAACACGCTTTCCATAAACTGGGTGGTTCTTATAAGTTTCGATAGCGACAGTAATTGTCTTCTCCATCTTATCTGAAACCACGCGGCCTGTGTAAACCTTACGTGCGTTACGAGCTTCAGTCATCTCGGTCTCCTCTCCTTACTACTTGTTCAATTCTTGTTGACGAATCACAGTCTTGATACGGGCAATTTGCTTACGTACTTCTGACAAGCGAGCCGTGTTTTCAAGTTGACCAGTAGCTAGTTGGAAACGCAAGTTAAACAACTCTTCCTTGTAGCTCTTTTCCTTAGCCACCAATTCAGCTGTACTGAGGCCCTTGATTTCGTTTTGTAAATCTTTGGTCTTCATTATTCACCCTCCACTTGGCGAGTCAAGATCTTCGTCTTAACTGGCAACTTGTTAGCAGCAAGGCGCAAAGCCTCACGGGCAACTTCTTCAGGAACACCGCCGACTTCAAACATTACCTTGCCGCGCTTGACTGGGGCAACCCAACCAACTGGGGCACCCTTACCATTACCCATACGTACTCCAACACCCTTAGAAGTGTATGACAAGTGTGGGAAAATCTTGATCCAAACCTTACCACCACGCTTCATGTAACGCGTCATAGCGATACGAGCAGCTTCGATTTGACGGTTTGAAATCCAGTGTGATGTAGTTGCTTGCAATCCGTAATCTCCGAATGCAACACTCTTACCACCCTTAGCTTCTCCACGCATGTGACCACGGTGGGGCTTACGGTATTTAACACGCTTTGGAACTAGCATGATTACTTAGCCTCCTTGCTCTTCTTTTCAGGCAAGATATCACCACGGTAAATCCAAGTTTTAACACCTAACTTACCGTAAGTAGTAGCTGCCTCATCCCAAGAGTAATCGATATCCGCACGCAATGTGTGCAATGGAACCGTACCCTCGGTATATTGCTCAACACGGGCAATATCAGCACCGTTTAAACGTCCAGAAACTTGCGTCTTGATACCCTTGGCACCAGAGCGCATTGCACGTTGGATAGCTCCTCGCATTGAACGACGGAATGCCACACGGCGTTCCAAGTCTTGTGCGATTTGTGAACCTACCAAGTGGGCGTCCAAATCAGGCTTCTTAATCTCAATGATGTTGATGTGCACGCGCTCACCCTTTGCCACCATCCGTGACAATTCGTTACGCAATGCATCAACTTCAGATCCACCCTTACCAATAACCATTCCAGGCTTAGCAGTGTGGATTGAGATGTTAACGCGGTTAGCAGTACGCTCAATTTCAATCCGTGAAACTGAAGCATCAGCCAACTTAGTCTCGATATACTTACGCAACTTCATATCTTCTAACAAGACATTTGCGTAGTCCTTCTTGTTTGCGTACCATTTAGCATCCCAGTCGCGGATGATTCCGACACGGAAACCAGTTGGGTTAATCTTTTGACCCATGACTCAATCCTCCTTACTTTTCTTTTACCACAATTGTGATGTGGCTTGTGCGCTTATTGATTGGTGAAGCTGAACCTTTGGCACGTGGACGGAAACGCTTTAACGTTGGTCCTTCGTTTGCAAAGGCTTCAGCAATTACCAAATCTTCGCGATCTAGTGAAAAGTTGTTCTCAGCATTAGCAACTGCTGAGTTCAACACTTTATAAACATCTTGTGATGAGTGGTTTGGCAAGAATTGCAAAATTGCAAATGCCTCAGCCACTTGCTTTCCACGAATTTGGTCAAGCACAAGGCGGACCTTACGTGGAGCGACACGAACGATTTTCGCTGTGGCGCGTGCTGATGTAATTTCTTCAGCCATTGTATTGTCCTCCTTAATTAGCTACGCTTACTCTTCTTGTCATCCACTGCGTGACCGTGGAAGGTACGCGTAGGAACGAATTCTCCAAGCTTATGTCCAACCATATCTTCTTGGACCAAAACTGGGACGTGCTTGCGTCCGTCATAAACGGCGAACGTCAAGCCAATAAAACTTGGGAAAATCGTTGAACGACGTGACCATGTCTTGATGACGACTTGCTTTTCTGAAGCATTAGCAGCTTCAACTTTCTTCAACAAATGTGCGTCAGCAAATGGTCCCTTTTTCAGGCTGCGACCCATAATGAAGTCTCCTCTCGTATGCTTTTATTTTGATTTAAGCGGTTAATCTGACTACTTGTTCTTACGTCCACGAACGATAAACTTGCTTGAGCGAGCATTAACGTCACGTGTCTTCTTACCAGCAGTCTTCTTACCCCATGGTGACATTGGTGAAGGACGTCCAACAGGCGCCTTACCTTCTCCTCCTCCATGTGGGTGATCGTTAGGATTCATAACTGATCCACGAACGTGCGGACGTTGTCCCTTCCAACGACGACGACCAGCCTTACCCCAGTTGATCAATGAATGTTGCTCATTTCCAACAACTCCAACTGTGGCACGGTTAGTATTCAAAACCATCCGAACTTCACCAGATTGCAAACGAACAAGGACATACTTTCCTTCCTTACCTAACAACTGAGCAGATGCTCCAGCTGAACGAGCAAGTTGTCCACCTTTACCAGGCTTCAATTCGATATTGTGAATTTGAGTTCCATCAGGAATGTTTGCCAATGGCAAAGCGTTTCCGACCTTGATATCGGCTTCAGGACCAGATTGAACAGTCATGCCAACTTCCAATCCCTTAGGCGCCAAGATGTATGCCTTAGTTCCGTCAGTATATTGCAACAAAGCAATGTTTGCTGTCCGGTTTGGGTCGTATTCAATAGCAACAACCTTAGCTGGGACTTCATCCTTAGTACGCTTAAAGTCAATAATACGATATTGACGCTTATGTCCACCACCACGGTGACGAACAGTCATGTGTCCGTATGAATTACGAGCACCAGTGCTTGACTTTGACTCCAACAAGCTCTTCTCGGGCGTCGTCTTAGTGATTTCTGCGAAATCAGAACTAGTCATGTTACGACGTCCGTTAGAGGTTGGCTTATATTTCTTGATAGCCACGCTGCTTTCCTCCTATAATTAGTTTTCGTTGAACAATTGAATGTCCTTAGAAGCGGCAGTCAACTTAACAGTTGCCTTCTTACGCTTCTTAGTGTAACCAGAGAAACGTCCTTGACGCTTCAACTTTCCACGCACATTTGCAGTGTTGATCTTTTCAACTTTAACGTCGAAAATTTCTTCAACAGCGCTCTTGATTTGTGGCTTAGTAGCACGAACATCAACTTCAAACGTGTAACGTTTTTCATCCAAAACGCTCATCGTTTGCTCTGTGATGATCGGGCGCAAAATGATATCACGTGCGTCCATTATGCCAAAACCTCCTCAACTTGTGACAAAGCTGATTGTACAACAACCAACTTATCATTGTTGATAACATCTAATACGTTAACACCCTTGGCGGTCATAACTGTAACATTTTCCAAGTTACGAGCAGCCAAAGCAGCGTTTGTATTATTGTCATCCAAAACAATCAATGTCTTTTCGTTAACGTTCAGGTTGTTCAAAACTGACTTGAATTCTTTAGTCTTGGGTGCGTCAAATGCCAAAGCATCAACAACAACCAATGCTGAATCCAAAATCTTTTGTGACAACACTGACTTCAATGCCAAACGGTAAGCCTTCTTAGGCATCTTGTAGGCATATGAACGTGGAGTAGGTCCGAAGACAATCCCTCCACCACGCCATTGTGGGCTACGAATTGAACCTTGGCGGGCACGTCCAGTTCCCTTTTGACGCCAAGGCTTACGTCCTCCACCGCGTACGGCTGAACGATTCTTAACGGCGTGTGTTCCTTGACGCATTGATGCGCGTTGCATCAAAACGGCGTCAGTAATGACACTATTATTAGGTTCGATTCCGAAAATTGCATCATTCAATTCAACTTCACCGGCATTTGAACCATCTTGCTTAAATAAAGCAACCTTAGTCATGTTTATATCCTCCCTTCGTTCTTATTACTTAGCTTTTACGGAGCTCTTAACCGTAACAAGCGACTTGTTTGCACCAGGGACATTACCCTTGATCAAAATGACGTTGTTTTCAACATCTACACGTACAACTTGTAAGTTTTGCATTGTGCGCTTACGATTACCCATCCGTCCAGGCAACTTCTTACCCTTGAAGACACGATTGATAATAGCTCCCAAAGAACCGGGACGACGGTGGTAACGAGAACCGTGAGCCATAGGTCCACGAGCCTGTCCATCCTTCTTAATGTTACCTTGGTAACCATGACCCTTTGTGATTCCAGTAACGTCAACAGCTTCACCCGCAGCGAAGGTATCAACCTTTACCTCATCCCCAACGTTAAACTCTCCTTCAGCGTCGCGAATTTCACGAATGTAGCGCTTAGGGGTCGTATTTGCTTTTGCAGTGTGACCTTGCTCAGGCTTGTTTGACAAAACTGCGCGCTTATCTTCAAAACCTAATTGAATAGCGTTGTATCCGTCGTTTTCAAGTGTTTTAACTTGAAGAACAACGTTAGGCGTAGATTCAATAACAGTTACAGGGATAAGCTCACCATTATCAGTGAATACCTGAGTCATGCCGACTTTGCGGCCTAAGATACCCTTAGTAGTCATGACTATCTCCTTTGTTTTTTATAAATTTATTTGATTAGTTTTAATGCTTGATCAGGCATCACTTTAAGCCGAAATTGAATTACAACTTAATTTCGATGTTGACACCACTTGGTAATTCAAGCTTTGACAATGCATCAACTGTTTGTGAAGTTGGGTTTACAATGTCGATCAAACGCTTGTGAGTGCGCATTTCGAATTGTTCCCGTGAATCCTTGTGCTTGTGTGGTGAACGCAAAACGGTGTACAAAGTACGTTCCGTTGGCAATGGGATTGGTCCTGATACTTCAGCACCAGTACGCTTTGCCGTTTCAACAATCTTCTCTGCAGATGCATCAATGATTGTGTGTTCGTATGCCTTCAAGCGGATACGGATCTTCTTATTTGCCATGATGACTCCTTCCTTCGTCCATATTGGAATATGAGACTAACTCCGTGAGAAAAACCAACACGCCTTCCGAAATCCATGGCACTGGTTCCGGTGGCAATGCTGCCGGGTGTGTCGCAACCTCTCACATCATCGCTCGTTACTGTCGTTGCCCCATCTAGAAGACCAAATCGATCTTCATTCAAGCAACGTACTTGACTATAATACCCTATCAAGTCAGTGATTGCAAGCATTATCCCCATTTTTTGTATTACACTTTTGTAACAATAAACTTTAAATTGATAGAAAGCATTTTCATTTTTATGTAAATTTATTTTATTGAGCGTGAATTTTGGTTAAAATTACCTTTTTTCAATTTATCATTTACCAAGTATATGTTTATCTTCATCAAATGGACTTCTTACGACTAATGTTGACCACAATAAAAAAGGTCAACACAAAAATGTTCCTTTCTTCCTAATAGATTAGCAAAAAAGGCTGAGCCATAGTGGCTCAGCCTTAAACTTTAATTATGAACGATTATTTTCAACTCCCGGTACTTTAAATTCCATCTCTGCATCCAAGTATTCAAATTCTTCACCGGGACGGGCATTTAAGTCCCACTCAGATCGTTTACCATGACGATAAGCAATATCACCAGCCGCTCCGACCATAGCGGCATTATCTCCGGCTAATTCGCGCGGAACCGGTACAAAATTCGTCGTCGGGAAGTCTTGCAACAATTGGGTTAAACCTTCACGCAAGCCTTGATTTGCTGCCACACCCCCCGCTAAAATAAATGTTTTAGCAGGGTACTGTTGCAATGCTTGCTGAGTTTTTGTCAATAGCACATCTAACACAGCAGCTTGAAAACTCGCTGCTAAATCATCCGCATTCAATGGTTCATCACGTTGCTCTGCATTATGCTTTAAATTAATCACCGCACTTTTCAAGCCTGAAAAACTAAAGTCTAACCGATCATCATGCATTAATGCCCGCGGTAAATCATACCGCGCATGCCCTCGATGCGCCATTTCATCTAATGTTTTTCCCGCTGGATAATTTAACCCCATGGTCCGGCCTACCTTATCATAAGATTCACCGACCGCATCATCTCGAGTATCACCAACTACTTGATATTGATATTCATCAGGCATGTATACAAATTCAGTGTGTCCCCCGGAAACCATTAATGCTAACGCAGGGTACGCAATGGGCTCCACAAATTGGGCTGCACTAATATGCCCCTCCATATGTATCACTGGAACTAACGGCAATCGATGCGCCCAAGCAATGGTCTTGGCCGCCGTAACGCCAACTAAAAGAGCTCCCACTAGACCAGGACCATACGTCACCGCCACAGCTGTCAAATCATCATATGTTAAATTAGCATCCGTCAATGCTGCATCCACCAATACGGTAATTTGTTCGATATGATGACGACTCGCTACTTCAGGAACAATGCCCCCAAACCGTTGGTGGCTTTTAATCTGTGTTGCAATCTCTAAACTTAGAATTTTCCGGCCATTTTGCACAATTGCGACACTCGTCTCATCCGCACTGGATTCAAACGCTAAAATGATTCGATCTGACATCCCCATCTTCCTTTCATTCATCTTACTTAATCGTATAATCCATTAAATATGCATCTTCAATGGGATTATGGTAATATTTTGGACGCATAAAATATGTTTGAAATCCAATCTTTTCATATAAAGCCACGGCTTTTTGATTTGATGGGCGCACCTCTAACAATAAACGGGTTCCTTGCGGCAAGCGCTGAATCGTTTCTCGCAACAACGTCTCGCCCAAATGGTGCCCTTGCCAAACAGGTAAAACAGCGAGATTTGTCACTGAAAATTCATCCAATACCCAGCTCGCCCCTAAAAAAGCAATGATTTCACCATTAACCCGAAGAGCCAAATAACGACTCGTCGCTTGTTTTAAATCTTGTTCATATACTTGGCGCGTCCACCCGTCATGCTGATACGCTTGTTCAGTAATTCGTGTTAAATCCGCTGCCGCCACTTGGGTCGTAAATTGATAGTTCATCATAATTCACCACCCAAGCTAACGCGCATTTCCTGTGCATCAACCCCTGGACCATAATAATCACGACGTAAGCGTAAATCATTAAAGCCAAGCTTTTGATAGAGTTGGCGAGCTTCGCTATTATCGACCTGCACTTCTAGTGTCATTGATTGATAATAATGTTGCACGGCTAAAGACATCATATATGTCAACAGCGCCTGCGCTAACCCTTGCCGTTGCCACGCTGGTAGCACCGCCAAATTCGTCACGTGTGCATCTTTGGCCCCCGCTGCAAAAACAGCCCCCGCATACGCGACAATCTCATTAGTCGTGGTCGCACGTAAAATCAGGTATAGCCGTTCGTTCGTCCGCGCAATTTCATCCGCAAAGACTTCAAGTGGCCAAGGTGCGAAGCCATGATACGCCGCCTCTTCCACTGCGAAAACATCCGCCACATCCCTTTGTTGTGCTACCGCAATTAAATAATTTTGTTGATTAATGACCATCGTTTGTTCAAATTTTTGAATCTCTGGCGCCAGCGGTTGTTGCGAACGCTGCCACCATTTACTTAACTTTTTCCACATAATCTTGTCGTTTTGCCTCAGGATGTTGTTGTTGCCAATTTGCTTCCGCTTGCGTTAACCGCAAATAGCGTGGGTTAAACTGATGAATCGCATTCACTGCAGTAATGATCGGCTCTGTTCTTGCCAACTGCACCAAATTAGCGGCATGCGGTAAATTATCCGCCGCAAATTGGGCTTGGGGAACTTGTGTCAATATTTCTGCTTGCATCTCTGGGGTAGCCCCCACATAAATCACTGCTTGCTGTGCCGCAATTTGGCTAGGCATGGCTTTTAGGGGCGTATGCTGATCGTTGATGATATTTACTAAATGCTCACCTTGCCACTGATATTGACCAGCGTAAACATTTTGATTACGGGCATCCATTAAAGGAATTATTAGAGTATCTTTCGCATCGGCTAACGCTACATTGGCAGCCAATAACGCTAAGCTTGATACGCCAACAAGTTCTAAGCCCAAAGTAAAAGCAAGCGTCTTAGCCGTAGTAACCGCCAAGCGCAACCCAGTGTATGAGCCTGGTCCCTGACTCACAATCACCCGTTCTAAATCTTGTGGACGCCACCCTGCGTCTTGCATCAACTGATCAATGCCAGGTAATAGTTGTTCAGAATGATTTTTAACTTGATTCGTTTCAAACTGACTAATTAACTCTTGATTATCAAATAATGCAATTGTTAACGGTTGATTTGATGCATCAAACGCAATTGTTTTCAATTTTCTTTCCTACCTTTTAAATCAAATTACTTCGTCCCACCAGCATCACCATTGGCACCTTCTTCGGTTCCAGGATTATACCAGTCAGCGCGAGCATGTGTATTTTGAACTTTTAAGTTAAAGTAACCAATAACTTGTTTCGGCGCTGTTTCCCAACTATAATTATGCACCAAATCGGCCGATGTCACAATTCGATATTCAGTACTAGGAAAGAGACAACTAATAATGGTCAATTGCGCATTTTGACTCGGATCCAAAACGCCAACATCATCTTTTTGCACCGTTTTTTGACCACGAATGACATACTCATAAATACCATCAGCATTCGCTAAGTAAATTTTGTTCCCATTTAACCAATTTGAACCATTTAAACGCCCATTTTGAATATACGGATGATTTTGATTCAAGTGCTCTTGTAAAGCACTAAATCCGGTTTGCCCGTCATTAAAATTATGGGCTGCCAAACCATAGTTACCCTGCCCCATCACTGGAACTTTCGTACCTTTTGAATCTTCATGCGTGCGGTTAGCAAAATCAGCCCCTAAATCCAAACCTTGTTCTGAATAGGCATCATCATAAATGGGCAATAAAATTGCTCGACTCGGAATGGCGACAAAACCTTGCTTAGTAAAGCGGTCATTCGGGTTTTGATCACGCATCACCATCTTTTTTACCTGTTGACGACTAATTGGCCGTTTGGCTTTTTGCTGAATTTGCTGGGCTGCTTGCTGATTGTAAACATTCATCACCACAGCTTGCATCCCCATAAAATTAGTATAATACCCAAGCAATATAACGCTCCCAATCACCGTCATCAAACCCATCCAACGGCCATAAGCAGCTGGCTTTTTAAAGATTTTCCGCGTGCCAGCAATTATTCCAGCGACGAATGCCGCCCCAATTAATATAATAATTAAAGGCCATAAAATCGACATTAACGTGCCTGGACCATTTGGAATAATTCCATCCATCTTACTTTCCCCATGTTTTTTCTATGAATTTTTTAGTAAATGAGCCTGATACTTCGAATTTCATTCTAACTGCTTCTGAAACTTTTTACAAGCAACACAAAAGGACACCTCGCATGAAGTGTCCTTTTGAATTCTCAATTAAATTTCTTGTTGGAAATCCATTGGATTATACAACTTAACAATCTTAGTTAAGACATAGTCAACAATAAATCCAGTCACAATTGGCACTACGAAGAAGACAATAATTGAAATCATTGGATTGACATAGTTATTAATCCATTGTGCGTCTGCAGCATCCTTTGCGACGGCTTGAATCGGTGTAACCAATCCAATCCAACCAAATCCAGCTGAAGTTGGTGTTCCTTGAACATTCATCAATGCCACTGGAATTCCTGATACAGCAGCTGTGATTAAGAACGAAATCATCGTTACCGGCTTAGCGAAGACAGAAGGCATCATTCCCTTCATGGCTCCCAAGAAAATTGCAATTGACGTTCCTTTTTTATTAACCTTAATTGAGTTAACCAACAAAATAACAGTTGTTGAAATTACCCCTACTCCAGCTGCCGCTGAACCAACACCGGCCAAAGAAATCGCCAAAGCAATTCCAACCGTAGAAACCGGTGTAACAATGATAATCGCAAAGGCCATCGCAATCAGGATAGACATTGGTACGGGTTGAAGCCGTGTAAAGGTCTCAACCATTTGTCCAATCCAAGTGGTGACTGAACCAACATAAGGAGCAATCCCTTTTCCAATCAAACCAACGCCCCCACCAACAACAATTGGTGTAAGGATAATTGCGACAGAACCAAATCCACCTAAGTACTTAGCAATCAACCAAATCACTAAGACTCCAATCGCGGCCACAATCATGGCGTTAATTACGTCCCCGGCTCCTGAAGCAACATAAATCGGAGCAGCCGTAGCTGACTTAACATGCGTGATTGGGTTCGTAAACCCAGCTGGCGCTGTTCCCCACTTGATTGAACCAGAGGCAGCGGCTACCGCAATCCCCAAGGTTCCAACATCCAAAGGCTTCATCTTAAATTGCAAAGCGATGCTTACACCAATTAAGACTGGGATAAACGTCTGGAACAAAACCAAAATTGCATTCAAATCTGAGGCCCAATTAACCACCCCAGGTGTAATGAAAAGCTTCAATAAATACTTCAAAACCGCTGAAGGCAAAACACCAATCAAAATCCCTTGGGCTGAACCACTCAAGATTTTAAAGAAAAAATCTTTGGCCTTTAACTGGTAACTCCCGTCAAAATAATCCATAATATCATCTCCATAATTAAAAGGCCCACCTCAGTTGCAGAATTCTTTTTCAAAAATATCAATCAACTAAGACAAGGCCTTGACTTAACTTACTTATTAATCACTTATTTTAGTATTCAACGGCGATACTTGGTGTAACACCATTGATAAAGTCCAAGCTAGCTGACATTGATTGTGTAACCATCTCATAAACTGCCTTAGTAGTATAGAAAGCAGTGTGAGGAGTTACCAAAACGTTTTCGCGTGAAATCAAATCGGCGATCCGTGCGTCAGGGAATTCTTTACCTTCCCAGTCTTCATTGAACAATCCAACTTCATCCTCATAAACGTCCATGGCAAAGTCAGAAATCTTTCCTGAGTCCAAACCAGCAATAACTGCGTCAGTGTCAACCAAGTTTCCACGTGAGCAGTTCACGATTACTACGCCATCTTTCATCTTAGCAATTGATTCAGCATTAATCATGTGCTCGTTAGCAGGAACTCCAGGAACGTACAATGAAATAACATCAGCTTGAGCATACAACTCATCCAAAGTATCAACATACAAACCTTGAGCTTCAACTTCGTCGTTCTTGTAAAGGTCATAAGCAATCACCTTTGCTCCGAAGCCTTGAGCAATCTTCATCGCAACCCGTCCTATGTGACCAGTTCCGACAATTCCGATGGTTTGCATCCGCATCTCACGACCGATTGTTGGAGCCCAACGTAAGTCATGACGCGCAATCTTTGCATCCAAAGCCTTAGTACGACGGAGCAACCGTGACATTTGAATCATTGAGTGCTCAGCAATCGCATTTGGGGAATAAACTGGCACGTTTGAAATTTGGAAACCAAATTCACGCGCAGCATCCATATCAATGTTATCAGTTCCAACATTACGCAATGACATCTTGTTGATGCCTACTTCATGCAAAGCGGCCAAAGTCTCACGCGTATAATCTAATTGTTGGTAGACGTTGACCGCATCATAGCCTTCAGCTAACTTAGCAGTCTCAGGATCCAATAATTCTTGAGTATAATCTACTGTTACTTCTGGATGTTCTTCCTTCCATCCGTTCAATGACGGAATTTCGTCATCTCGAATACCATATGCAAAAATCTTTGCCATAATAATATATCCCCTTTAATCTAATACTCAACGTATTGTGAAAATAAATAACTATATGTGAAAACTCACACACTAGTTTACAACTAAATTCTACCGCATTTTAGCGTTTTTATCAAATTGAAACAGCAAAAATCGAAATAAATTTACACTTATTTTTCACACATGTAAAATTTTTTGCAACATTAAAATTTAACAACTTGTTCTGGTGTCTCGCCATTAAAGAAAGCCAATCCCGCATCCAATGATTGTTCAACCATTTCTTCAGAAGCCGTCCAAGTATAAAAGGCAGTATGTGGTGAAACAATTACATTCTCTCGCGTAATTAAGTCGGCGACTCGTGGATCTGGGAAGTCTTGTCCGGCCCAATCAACGTTAAAGAGGCCACCTTCATCTTCATAAGTGTCCATCGCAAAGCCATCTAGTTTTCCGCTATCCAATGCAGCAATCACGGCATCAGTATCAACCAGATTGCCCCGGCCCGCGTTTACAATCACAGCATGGTCTTTCATCTTCGCAATCGAATCAGGGTTAATCAGATAGTGATTTTCAGGGATTCCAGGCACATGCAATGAAATTCCATCTGCTTGTGCTAATAGCTCATCCAAAGTATCGACATACAGCCCTTTTGCAGCTAATTCTGGATTTTGATATTTATCATAAGCAATCACTTTGGCGCCAAACCCTTGGGCAATTTGAATTGCTACACGGCCAATATTTCCAGTTCCAACAATTCCAATTGTTTGTTTTCGCACTTCCCGACCAATCGTTGGGGCCCAGGCTAAATCATGCCGATAAACTTTAATATCCATCTGCTTCATATGCCGGAATAAACGCGCCATTTGAATCATAGCATGCTCCGCAATCGCATTTGGTGAATAGCGGGGCACATTTGACACGTGGAAATTATACTTCTTCAACATTTCAAAGTCTAAATCGTCAGTTCCTACATTTCGCAAAGTTAAAATATGAATACCTAAGTCTGCCAACTGCTTCAAAGTTGCTTCACCCACAGGGACACCTGCTTGCAAAATATTAACCACATCGTAGCCGGCTGCCATTGGCGCGGTCTCTGGCGTTAAAAGCTCATTAGTTGTGTCGACTTGTACATCCGGATGCTTAGCCACCCACGCGTCAACTGCTACTTGCTCATCTTCTCGTATTCCAAACGCAATAATCTTCATCATTCTTTTGCTCCTTTCAATTCCTTGCTCTACTGTTATTTTAACAGAATTTTAGACTGCCCCCCACATATTTCATTTATTCATCACTGGTACTCTTTTAAATATACATAGTCGTGCTACCAAGTTATTAAAAAAACAGCCAAACTGTTACCAATTTGGCTGTCATAACCTCAACTTTAAATTAATGTAAATCGCGTTCAGCAATAATTTGATCAGCTCCAAAATAAGGTCGCAAAACTTCCGGAATAGTCACCGTACCATCGGCGTTTTGATAGTTTTCCAAAATTGCCGCTACGGTCCGACCAACAGCCAATCCTGAACCATTTAACGTATGGGCGAAATGTAATTGCCCATTCTCATCGCGATATTGAATCTTAGCTCGCCGCGCTTGAAAGGCTTCTGTATTTGAAACGGAAGAAATTTCACGATAAAGATTTTGTTCAGGCATCCAGACTTCTAAATCATGGGTTTCAGCGGCTGAGAAGCCCATATCTCCCGTCGACAGCGTAATGAGATGATATGGTAACTCTAACTTTTGCAAAATATTCTCCGCATCCTTTGTCATCTGATCTAAGGCGCGATAAGAATCATCTTCGGTCGTAAACTTAACCATCTCGACCTTATTAAACTGGTGCATCCGGATTAATCCGCGCGTATCGCGACCAGCTGATCCAGCTTCTTGCCGGAAAGAAGGAGCTAAAGCTGTTAATGAAATTGGCAAATCGGCACCATCTAAAATCTCTTCACGATAATAATTCGTCAAGGGCACTTCCGCCGTTGGGATTAAGGTCATTTCGTCATCCGCCCCAACGCGGTATGCATCATTCATAAATTTGGGGTACTGGCCAGTTCCAAACATCGCAGCATCTTTGACCAAATAAGGTGGTAATACCTCTGTATAGCCTTCTTTACGGTGCTCGTCTAACATAAAGTTATACACGGCACGTTCTAAGCGGGCCCCTTGTCCAATGTAATAAACGAAGCGAGCCCCTGAAACCTTCGCTCCGCGTTCCCAATCTAAAATGCCCAACGCTTCACCAATTTCATAGTGTGCCTTAGGTGTGAAATCAAAGGTGGGGATGTTTCCCCACTTTAATTCTTCACGATTAGCCGCTTCATCAGAGCCAACTGGAATATTTGGATTAGGGAGGTTAGGAAAACGCAAAGCTTGTTGCTTCAAATCAGCATCAATCTGTTCCACTTGTTCGTCTAAAGCCTTAACTGTTTGGGCCAGTTGCTGCATCTCTGCAATCTCCGCATGAGCATCTTCTTTTGCCCGCTTTTTTTGTCCAATTTGATCAGAAACAACGTTGCGTTGTGCCTTTAACTCTTCAACATGCACTAAAATCTCACGCCGCTTGGCATCCAAAGCTAAGTAACTGTCGACTGTTTCCGTCGCAACACCACGTCCGGCTAAACGTTCCTTCGCTTCATCTGGATTATTTCTTAAATACTTAATATCTAACATAAATTATCCCTCGATTCGTAATTCTTTAATTTTTTGGTCAATTAAATTGAATACTACTGCCAAATCTTCTTCATTTTCGACAAAGTCCAACTGATCACCATCAATCTTTAGCTTTGGGGAAGCATCATATTGATCAAACCAAGCCACATACCGGCGGGTCAATTCTTGATAATAATCATATAAGCTTGGATCTTGATCGACTTGTTCATACGAACGACCACGCTTTTTAATCCGCTTAAGCATCGTATCAAATGAAACATTTACGTAAATTAACAAATCAGGGGTCTTAATCGTCGCATTAGCAGAATAATTCACTTGTTCCATCATATTATGTAATAAATCACTATAGATTGCGGCTTCCGTTTGCGTCGCTCGGTCTAAGTCAGCGTTCAATTGGAACAACAATTGATCTTCAAAGATAGAACGGTCAATCACATTTAAATGTGAACCTTGGGCGTCTTTAATATTTTCCAAACGCTTATTTAAAAAATAGTTTTGCAATAAAAATCCATATTTTTGTGGATTTTCATAGAACAATGGCAAAATTGGATTGTCATCAACTGACTCATAATAGGCTTCTGAGCCCAGGTGTTCTGCTAAAAACGTGGCAAGGCTAGTTTTCCCTGCTCCAATAGTTCCTGATAATACAATCATAAATCTGCTCATCCTTACTTTTTTGACTCTCAGCTAGAAACGACTCTCTTTTTTGTCTAATTACCCAGGTAATTTTCTAACATCATTAGAACCTTTTTTATAACTTTAATCTTAACAAAAATCTGTCCTTTTGGCGACAAAAAAAGCAGTGGTCATAAAATCCCACTGCAATTTAAGTTTATTTCACTGATGCTGCATGAATTCGAGTAACAGCCCGCCGCAAAGCGAATTGTGCCCGACGAACTTCGTGTTCATCATGTGCTTCTTGGGCTTCACGCAAAGCGCGTTCGGCCCGTGCTCGAGCACTTTCCGCCCGAGTTACATCAATATCACCTGAGCACTCGGCTGAATCCGCAACAATCGTCAAAGTGTTCCTTGAGAATTCCGCAAATCCACCATTAACTGCTAGGCGTTCTTTCGTATCTGATTGTCCAACAACTACCCGTACTTCACTAATTTCAAGTGAAGTAACGACCGGCACGTGATTTGCCATGATACCTAACTCACCACCCGTTGTGTGCAATACAACAAGCGTGGCAGTATCATATTCAAAGACCACGCCGTCTGGTGTCACAATGGATACCTTAAAGCTGTGTTCATTCATGGCAATACCTCACTAAGCCAAAGTTTTGGCTTTTTCAATGGCCATTTCAATCGCTCCAACATTTCGGAAAGCTTCTTCTGGCAGGTCGTCACACTGACCATCCAAAATTGCCTTAAAGCTCCGCACTGTCTCTTCAACCGGCACATATTGTCCCTTTAATCCAGTAAACGTCTCCGCCACTGAGAATGGTTGTGACAAGAAGAATTGGATCCGACGAGCCCGGTTAACGGTCGTCTTCTCTTCATCTGAAAGCTCATCCATTCCCAAAATGGCAATGATGTCTTGGAGCTCACGATAACGTTGCAAAGTCTGTTGAACTTGCATTGCCACTTCATAGTGCTCTTGACCAACAATCTCAGGTGTCAAAGC
The DNA here is from genome assembly GCF_001438705.1 of Weissella kandleri. GTDB lineage: Bacteria > Bacillota > Bacilli > Lactobacillales > Lactobacillaceae > Weissella > Weissella kandleri. Next base: position 92,246 of record NZ_JQBP01000002.1, on the reverse strand, counting down.
CGTTGACGTTGAAGCCAATGGATCAACCGCTGGATAAATACCTTGTTGCGTCAATGAACGCTCCAAGTTAGTCGTTGCATCCAAGTGGGCGAAAGTCGTGGCAGGTGCAGGGTCGGTATAGTCATCGGCTGGCACATAAACCGCCTGAATAGACGTAACTGATCCCTTTTGGGTTGACGTGATCCGCTCTTGTAATTGTCCCATTTCAGTAGCCAAGGTTGGTTGATATCCAACGGCTGATGGAATCCGTCCCAATAGGGCAGAAACCTCAGATCCAGCTTGCGTGAAACGGTAAATATTATCAATAAACAATAGCACATCTTGACCGTTAACGTCACGGAAGTGCTCCGCAATTGTCAAACCAGTCAATGCCACCCGCATACGTGCTCCAGGAGGCTCATTCATTTGTCCATAGACCATGGCGGTTTGCTTTAACACACCAGAATCCATCATTTCGTGGTACATGTCGTTACCTTCACGGGTACGTTCCCCAACTCCAGTAAAGACAGAAATACCATTGTGTCCTTGTGCAATGTTGTGAATCAACTCTTGAATCAAGACAGTCTTACCAACTCCAGCTCCACCGAACAAACCAATCTTTCCCCCACGTACATATGGAGCAAGCAAATCAATAACCTTAATTCCAGTTTCTAGAATTTCAGTTGATGTTTTCAATTGGTCATAAGCAGGTGCTGAACGGTGAATTGGATTATGCTGAACATCAGCTCCAATTTCTTCGCCCTCATCAATAGTTTCACCCAAAACATTAAAGACACGACCCAACGTAACTTCGCCGACAGGTACTGAAATAGGTTCTTCAGTGTCCTCTACAGCCATACCACGTTGCAAGCCGTCAGTTGAGTCCATGGCAATCGTCCGTACAACTCCATCACCTAAGGCCAATGTAACCTCGACAGTCAATGATTTTGCTTCATCACCACGATCAATGATTAAAGCATTATTGATGTCAGGAATTTGACCATCTAGTGGGAATTGAACGTCAACAACTGGGCCAATGACTTGTACAACTCGTCCGGTACTCATTGTCGTTATCCTTCCTTTTTCTAAACAAATTCAATGGTGTTTCAACAAACTCTATTCAAGAGCTGCCATTCCACCAGTAATTTCAGTAATTTCAGTCGTGATTGCACTCTGACGCGCCCGGTTATATTGTAGATCAAGTCGATCAATAATTTCCTTGGCATTATCAGTGGCTGATGACATTGCTGCTGATGAGGCCGCATGTTCCGCCGTTTTAGCATCTAGGATTGCTCCATAGATTAAACTTTGCGCATACTGTGGCAAAATCACCTGCAAAATTGATTCTGCGGATGGTTCAACATCATACTCGGCATGAAATGTAGTCTCACTATTAGGATCGACCATATCATCCGTCGTAACCGGCAACATTTTTTCAGCCCGGAATTCATTTGAAATCCGTGATACAAAGTGATTATAAACAACTGTTAGTTCATCAAAAATCGCATTATCGTACATTTCTGTAACGGTCTTAACAATTTCGCGCACATCGTTAAATGTAGGAACATCAGAAACTTCCCGATATTCATAAGCTAAATCATAGCCCCGCTTTTTTAAGAAATCTGCCCCGTTTCCACCAATCACTAATAGCTCGACTTGCTCAGGCTTTAGTTTCCGTTCGTGGATAATTGACATCAATCCTTTAAGAACTGTTGAATTATAACCGCCCACCAAACCACGATCAGACGTAATAATTAAGAAACCAACTTTCTTAACTTCACGTTGTTCCAACAAAGTACCCGCCGGATTAGCAATATTTGCTTCCGCAATGTGGGCCACCATATCATGTAAACGGTCGGCATAATCATAATATGAACCGCCTTGCCGTTGGATTTGGCTTAACTTTGAGGTCGAAACCATTTGCATGGCTGACGTAATTTGACGCGTCTTTTTCGTTGAGGCAACTCGGCGTTGAATATCTTCCAAAGAAGCTACCATTTCGCCCCTCCTCTACTTATTTTGCTTCAGAATCGCTGGCACTAAAAGTTGCCTTGAATTCTTCAATTGCTGCGTTCATCGCATCAGTCTCAGGCAAATTCTTGGTATCAACAATTGTCTGCAACAATTCATTATGCGCTGAGCGTACCGCTTGAATCAATTCAGTTTCAAAACGATTAATATCATCAACAGCGACATCATCCATGTAACCATGGGCAAGGGCATACAATGACAAAACTTGTTCTTCAACTGGCATTGGTTGGTGCAAAGGCTGCTTCAATAATTCAACCGTCCGACGACCACGCGCCAACTTAGCTTGTGTTGAAGCATCCAAATCAGAACCGAATTGAGCGAATGCTTCCAATTCCTTGTATGAAGAAAGATCCAAACGCAAAGTTCCGGCAACTTTCTTCATCGCTTTAATCTGAGCGTCACCACCAACACGCGAAACTGAAGTTCCGGCATCAACAGCGGGACGATTTCCTGAATAGAATTGATCTGAATCCAAGAAAATTTGACCATCAGTAATTGAAATAACGTTCGTTGGAATATAGGCTGAAACATCTCCAGCTTGAGTCTCAATGATTGGCAAAGCCGTCATCGACCCTCCTCCCAGTTCGTCACTCAACTTAGCAGCTCGTTCTAGCAAACGAGAGTGCAAGTAGAAGACATCTCCTGGGTAGGCTTCACGTCCAGGTGGACGCCGTAGAATTAACGAAAGCTCACGGTAAGCGGTAGCTTGCTTTGATAAATCATCATAGATAATCAAAACATGCTTTCCGTTATACATGAACTCTTCACCCATGGCCGCTCCAGCATAAGGTGCTAGATACAATAATGGAGCTGGTTCAGAAGGACCAGCCGTAACAACAATCGTGTAATCCAAAGCGCCCATTGCGCGCAAAGTTTCCACTTGAGTCCGGACCGTTGAATCCTTTTGTCCAATTGCGACATAAACAACAATCATATTTTGATCTTTTTGATTCAAAATCGTGTCCATGGCGATTGAAGTCTTTCCAGTCTTACGGTCTCCGATGATTAATTCTCGTTGACCACGACCGATTGGAACCAATGAGTCAATTGACTTTAAACCAGTTTGCAAAGGTTCAAAGACTGACTTACGTTGCATAACTCCAGGTGCTTTAACTTCAACAGGGCGTGTCTTAGTTGACTTGATTGGGCCCATTCCATCAACTGGTTGACCCAACGCATTAACTACACGTCCAATCAATTCCTCACCAACTGGAACTTCCATGATCTTACCCGTACGCTTGACAATGTCGCCTTCACGGATTCCATCAAATTGACCTAGAATAATGATACCAACATCATTTGATTCCAAGTTTTGTGCCATTCCATATACACCGTTTGCAAATTCAACCAATTCTCCGGCCATTGCGTTATCAAGACCAGTTACACGGGCGACTCCGTCACCAACATACGTAACTGTTCCTGTTTCTTGAACCGTCAATTCTGATTCATAATTTGCAAGCTGCTTTTTGATGAGTGAACTGATTTCTTCAGCTTTAATGCTCATTTGAACAGTTCCTCTTTCTTACTTTAGTGTTATTAACACTGCTACTTAATACTGGTTGCTAATGGACAATGCTTTGTCGAATAGCAGCTAATTTAGTTGCCAATGATCCATCCACAATTTGATTATTAGCCGTAATCACGACCCCACCAAGCAAGCTTGGATCAATCGTTTGCTTCAAATCAACTGATTTAGCGTCAAAACGCTTAGCAATAACTTGCTTCAAGCGTTCGATTTGATTAGCATCTAATTCCACAACAGTCTTAACTTCAGCAGTCATGTGACCAATTGCGTGATTAACGGTCCGTTGATAATTTTCTATCATCATTGGAAGCAAATCAAAGCGCCGATAATCGTATGTCATCTGGATTAAGTTATGAACCAAAGGTGAGGCGTCCGCCAAAAGTGGCTTCAAAATCGCTTGCTTTTGCTCATCACTAATCTGATTTGATGCAATGATTTGCTCTAATTCTGGATTGTCTTGCAATACAGTTTGCAACTCTAACAATTCATTTAAAGTTTCTGTATCACTCTTTTGATCATGAGATAATTCGAACAAAGCACGTGCATAGCGTTGCGCAATAATTGCGTTATCTAATGCCATTACTTTGCCTCTAACTCTCCGATGTAAGCATCAATCAATGCTTTTTGATCATCTAATTTCAGTTCTTTTTGGATAATCTTTTGTGCAATTGAAACAGACAAATCAGCAACTTCATTCTTAACATCTGCCATTGCTTCTGAACGCTCTTGAGCGATTTCAGCGTTAGCCTTCACCTTCATTGATGAAGCATTATCACGCGCTTGTGCAATAATGTCGTCACTGCGCTTTGAAGCAGTGTCTTTAGCATTGTTAATAATCGTCGTTGCCTCAGCTTGCGTTGCCTGTAATTCAGCATTGCGCTTTGAAACGAGCTCTGCAGCTTCGTTTTTATTGCTTTCTGCTGAATCCAAGTCATTAGCAATCTTATCTGCTCGGTCTTGCATCATCTTTGTGATAGGCTTCCATGCAAACTTTCCAATAAAGAATAGTAAGACTACGAAAGTCAATAAAACAAAGAGCATATTACCCAAAGCCAACTGCTCACCGGCATTAACCAGTAAAATTCCATTTAACATGTTGTTGGCTCCTCTCTCTATTTGCCGCTATAAATTACTTTGAAAGCAACATCAATGAGATAACGAAGGCCAAGATAGGAACGGCCTCAATCAAGGCAACTCCAACGAACATGTTTGTACGTAGCTTACCCTCTAATTCAGGTTGACGTGAAGTCCCCTCAATCATAGCAGCAATAACACGTCCATTACCAATTCCGGTACCGATAGCGGCACCAGCAACGGCAATACCTGAACCAATAGTAGCGATATGACCAGTCATAATATTAATTCCTCCGAATTATAAAAAATAAAACAAATAACAATTGTTATTCAGCGACAGCGTGTTCAGACGTATAAATTGACATCAAAGTGACAAAGATGAAGGCCTGAATAGCACCGATGAATAACGAGAATGCTTGCCAAAGCATTGACAAGAAAAATGCGGGAACTATAGTGAGTCCCAAATGTGACGGATTACCCCAATTGGTAATCAATGTCAAAAGCATTTCACCAGCCATGATGTTTCCATACAAACGCAATGCCAAAGTCAAGTAATTAGTAAATTGCTCGAAAATGTTAATTGGTAGTAAAAACGCCATGGGACTCATGAAAGTCGTCTTGAAATAGCCCTTAAATCCGAGCTTGCTAACACCGACAAAGTTAGCTAAACCAACAACTAACAACGCTAGTCCCATGGTTACAATCGGATTAGTCGTTGGTGACTTAACATAAGTTACATCACCAAAGGCTACCTGAACAGCTAATCCCATTTCATTAGAAACAAAAATAAATAAGAACAACGTAAATGCCGTTAATTTCAATTCATTTCCAATCGAACTGGGTAACGAACTATCCACAATTCCGTCAGTAAAGTCAACAATCGCTTCCAAAACATTTTGCTTCTTCCCGGGCTTCATTGTCAAGTTACGCGACAAGACAAAGACCAATAAAAAGACAATTAATGCAGCGATGACCGTTGAAATAACAATCGACCAATCAAATGTCAACCCTAATAACTGGAATGTGGCAGACTTCTCATCCAAAAAACTCACCTCTTTCCTTTCATAATTTTTCGGTAAATGCTGGGGAGCAATACCGTTTTTAATATTTACTACTTCATTTTACTCTATTAAATTCTTTTTTCAACGATAAATACGGGAAAGAAATCGAGATTATCTTGTTCCTTGCCAAAAGTAATTAAGTCCTAATTTATCAACCTTTACTATCTTTTTTTTGGTTCCGTTTTCATTCTTTTTTTATCTCCATTTAAAATTAAAGCTTCTAAGTCACCAAACCAAAAATAGTTAAAAAATTAATTTAAAATAAATTACCACGACGTCAAATTGTTCATTCAGCATTTTACATTTATAGTAAGAAGAAAATTTCTTCACTACCACCAATCTAATTTCATTCAATCAATAAAAAAGGCCACAAAACAAATAACTGTTCCATGGACTTGATTTAATTCAGATCTTAATAAAATAACTAATGCGTTCCAAACAAACGGTCACCGGCATCACCCAAACCAGGCACAATGTAACCATGTTCATCTAACCCTTCATCCAACCCAGCCGTATAAATCTCGACATCAGGATGCATTTTTTGAATCATCTCAATTCCCACTGGAGCTGAAACCAAGGTAATCAACTTAATTGTCTTAGCACCGCGCTTCTTCAAAGCATCAATCGCCATGACTGCTGAACCACCAGTTGCAAGCATCGGATCAACCACCAAAACTTCTCGTTGGTCAATATCTTCTGGCAACTTAACAAAATATTCAACTGGTTCTAAAGTTTCCTCGTCACGATACATTCCAATATGCCCAATCCGAGCGGCTGGAATTAACTTCATGATGCCGTCAACCATTCCCAAACCAGCCCGCAAGATTGGTACAATCGCCAACTTCTTTCCGGCCAATGTTTTTTGCGTCGTTTTAGCAACTGGCGTCTCCACTTCAATATCCATCGTTGGCAATTCCCGAGTGACTTCATATGCCATTAATGAAGCAATTTCGTCCACAACTTCCCGGAACTCTTTCGTCCCAACATTTTTATCCCGGATAATGGTTAATTTATGTTGGATTAGGGGGTGATCAATAACAGTTACTTTACTCATAACGCGGTTCCCTTCGTTTTCAAAATCTAATGTTTGGATGAATTATGTAAAATTTGCTGTTAATCATTATAGCAGAAGCTACCATCCATCGTCCAGTCCATTACCCCGTTTTTACCGGCTAATTAGCATATTCAATTTCTGATAATGGGTATTTATCAGTTAAATCTCGCACCTTTTGCGCGACTTCTGCCAAAACTTGCTCGTCCTCAGGGTGCGTCATAACTTGCAAAATTAATTCCGCAACCTTTTTTGCCTCGGCTTCTTTAAAACCACGGGTGGTAATCGCTGGGGTTCCAATCCGGATTCCAGACGTCACAAAGGGGCTAAGTGGTTCGTTTGGAATTGATTCTTTATTGACCGTAATCGCAACTGAATCCAACAAAATTTGCGCTTCTTTTCCATTCAAGCCCGTTTTCGTTAAATCTAGGTTGAATAAATGATTATCGGTCCCGCCTGAAACTACATGGACCACTGGAGAAGCCTTGAAGACTTCAACCATGGCCTTGGCATTCGCAATGACTTGTTGCCCGTACGCTTTAAAGCTAGGCTGTAAATCTTCGTAAAAGGCCGCTGCTTTCCCCGCAATCACTTGCTCTAATGGGCCACCTTGCGTTCCCGGGAAAATCGCTGAATCTAACTTTTTACCTAATTCGGCCTTAGCTAAAATCAATCCTCCACGTGGTCCTCGCAAAGTTTTGTGCGTCGTCGTGGTTACAACATCCGCGATTCCAACTGGCGATGGGTGAACACCGGCAGCGACTAACCCAGCAATATGGGCCATATCAACCATCAAATAAGCGCCAACTTCGTCAGCAATAGCGCGGAAACGATCAAAATCAATAAAGCGTGAATAAGCTGAGGCCCCCGTCACAATCAACTTTGGATGATATTGGTGGGCTAAAACTTCGACTTCATCATAGTTAATTAATTCATTCTCATCTAACCCATAAGAATGGAATCGGTACATTTTTCCAGAAAAGTTAACTGGTGATCCATGTGTTAAATGACCACCATCGTTTAATCCCAAGCCTAAAACATCATCGCCGGGCGCTAATAAAGCGGCATAAACGGCGGCATTAGCTTGTGAACCAGAGTGCGGTTGCACATTAGCATATTCAGCGCCAAATAATTCCTTGGCGCGGTCGATCGCTAATTGCTCAATCTGGTCAATATATTCCGTTCCACCGTAATAGCGTTTGCCTGGATAACCTTCAGCATACTTATTTGTCAAAATACTACCTTGTGCAGCCCGAACTCCCGCAGAAGCAATATTTTCAGAAGCAATCAGTTCCACGTTATGCTCTTGCCGTTTTGCTTCACGATCAACCGCTGACCATAATTCAGGATCAAATTCACGATAATTCATTTAACACGCTCCTTTTTTACTTAAATATAAATATATAATCTTGTTGCGACCACTTTATCATGTTTAAACCATTATCCTATTACTTACATTACATAGGTAATAAATTTAAATCACATAAATTCTGCCACATCAAAATATTGACCACCGGCTGCTTTATTTAAACGATTATTATAAGCTCCATTCGCTGGCGTGTCAGCTAACCGCGCCACCAAAATCGTTTTTACCATGGGCTGGTCATCGAAATTACGTAACCCAGCAAATAATTTTGCCGCCGCGCTGGCATCATTTTCACCTAATGGCCAAACAAAGTCCATCCCCGCTAATTGATGTTTTTCAACCAATTGATCAGGGAGCATCAAACCGACAGGGGCCAATTGTCCTTGCGCCCAGATGATAGCTTGAGTCCAATCCGCTTCTTTAACCATATAGACATCTTTGTCTGGCGCATAATGCCGATATTTCATACCCGGTGCTTTAGGCACCTCATCTGCTGCTACGTGATGTTCAAAAGAATCAACTGGCCCCCCTAAAACAGCTTCAATTTCAGGACCGGTAATTTTACCTGGTCGTAAAATAGCAGGACTGTCGGTTGATAAATCAATCACTGTTGATTCAACTCCAATCTTGGTGGCACCATCATCAACCACTCCGGCAATCTTACCGTGTAAATCATGGTAGACATGCTCAGCAATGGTGGGGCTAGGCTTTCCAGAGGTATTCGCCGATGGTCCCACTAAGGGTGAACCCACCGCATTAATTAATTGCCGCGTAACTGCATTATCGGGAAGCCGGGAAGCTACCGTCTGTAAGCCACCCGTCACTAATTTTGATAATTTATCTGGTACCACTGGTAAGATAATGGTCAATGGTCCCGGCCAAAAGGCATCCATTAATTGCTGGGCTTGCTCACTCACCTGAGCATAATCACGCACTTGGCTAGGCGTGGCAACGTGAACAATCAACGGATTATCAGAAGGTCGTCCCTTTGCTGCATACACTTTACTAACTGCTTTTTCATTGAACGCATCTGCTCCCAAACCATAGACGGTCTCAGTCGGAAACGCCACTAGACGCCCCCGTTTTAAGGCTGTAACAGCTGCGCTTAAATCGGTCGCTTGCCATATTTTTGTTTCCATATTTGCCTTCTCACTCTTTTTTCAATATTTCATTTTACATCTTAGTTCATCCGCTTAACTTGCAGCATTCGATCATGTCCACTAAAATCTTGCCGTAATTCAACTTGAACCTCGGGCAAAGTTTCAAACAACTCCACTAAAGCTGGCCCTTGCAAATAGCCAATCTCAAAATAGGCTGTCCCCTGCGGCGCTAGATAATCTAATAAATGCTGGGCTATTAGCTTATATAAAGCTAACCCTTGATCGTCTGCAAACAAAGCTAATTCCGGTTCATAAAAAAGAACCGAATCATCCATCACTGTTTTTTCATTCTCCGCAATATAAGGCGGATTAGACACAATCACATCAAATTGTCCTTCAATTTGGGAAAATAAATCGCTCTGTTGCCACGTAACGGCTGGCGCATACTTTTTTCCATTGACTTTTGCCACAGCCAAAGCCTCGGCCGAGATATCACTCCCTAGCACTTGCCAAGCTGGGCGTTCAGCCTGCAAAGTAATCGCAATTACCCCTGAACCAGTCCCAACGTCTAAAACGCGTTGGGTGGTTTGGGGCTGATCTTTTAAAATCCAATCTACTAACTCTTCGGTCTCTGGACGTGGAATCAAAACCCGCCGATCAACTTGAAATTCGCGACCGTAAAATGGCGCATGCCCCAAAGCATATTGCACGGGCTCCCCGCCTTTAAGGGCGCGCACCGCGACCATGAAGCGGATCCGTTTGGGATCTTCAATCACTGTATTTAAATTATTATTCAATTGACTATAATTCCAGTCCATCATGCCTGTTAATAAATAGTCTAATTGATTTTCACGATCGGTTTGATCTTGAATATAAGGTTCTAATTGCCAATTACCCCATTGCCGTAAAGCTTCAAAAGTCCATTCTTCTTCAAACATAAGCTATTTCTTCAATTCCTCAAGCTGGGCGGTCTGATCAGCAATCACCAAAGCATCGATAATATCTTCTAATTCACCATTCATAATACGATCTAACTTGTTCAACGATAAGCCAATCCGGTGGTCGGTGACCCGATTTTGCGGGTAATTATACGTCCGAATCCGCTCCGAACGATCGCCCGTTCCAACCGCCGTCTTTCGCATCTCTGAATACTCCGCTTCATTTTGCGAGGCGTAGTAGTTATAAACACGCGCCTTCAAAATTTCTAATGCCTTGGCCCGATTTTGTTGCTGCGAACGTTGATCCTGCATTGCAACCACCACCCCCGTGGGAATGTGGGTCATCCGCACGGCTGATGAAGTTTTGTTAATATGCTGTCCCCCAGCCCCAGAAGACCGATACACATCGACCCGGAGGTCTTTGTCTTCAATCTCAATATCAACATCTTCATATTCTGGCATCACCCCAACCGTCGCTGTTGAAGTATGTACGCGGCCAGCCGATTCGGTCTCGGGCACCCGTTGAACACGGTGCGCCCCATTCTCAAATTTCAACTTAGAATAAACATTATTCCCTTGAATCATCAAAACTAATTCTTTATAACCACCAATTTCAGTTCGGTTTTCATCAATCACTTGAATCGTCCAACCTTGCTTTTCGGCATAGCGTGAGTACATTTCATACAAATTACCCGCAAAAAGCGCTGCTTCATCCCCACCAGCGGCCCCATGAATTTCCATAATAATATTTTTATCATCATTAGGGTCTTTGGGTAACAACATAACCTTCAGTTGATCTTCTAGGTTCACTTTTTCCGCCGTTAATTCCTTAATTTCTTCTTTGGTAATTTCTTCCATTTCTGGATCAAGCTTTTCTTGCAAAAGCTCTTTATCACCAGCTAAATCAGCCGAGACTTCCTGGTAATGCTTAAAAGTTTCCACCGTCTCGCGAAGTGAACCTTCTTCTTTTGAAAGTTCCATAAACCGTTTGGTGTCACTAATAACATCTGGATCACTCAACATTTCACTCACTTCATCGTAGCGGTCAACTAGCGCTTGCACCTTTTCAAAAATTTCGTCCATTATCATTATTCCTTTTCTAAACTTTGGAGATGTTGTTCAATCATAGCTAAATCAGGGTGCTGATAGTGCCGTCGACAAACGGGCATATAGGCCTCATCGCCCCCAATTTGGATTTGCGCACCACTATAAACGGGTTGCCCATCCGCAATCCGCAAATTCATGGTTGCTTTGCGCGTACAAAATGAGCACAGCGTTTTCATTTCTTCAATTTTATCAGCATAGATTAATAAGGCTTCTGAACCGACAAATAACTGATTAAATGCATCCTGTTTTAACCCAAAGGCTAAGACTGGGATATTTAAATCATCAACAATTTGGGTTAATTCTAAAACTTGAGCTTTCGTTAAAAATTGGGCTTCATCAATAAGCACCGCTGAAATATCATCAGTGACTGGTCGAATAATTGCGGCCAAATCGTCATCCGGTGAAATTGCTCGCGCAGTCCGCTGCAACCCGATTCGTGAAGCAATCGCTCCAATTTCGGTCCGATTATCAAAAGCACTCGTTAATAGTAAAACTTTCCGGCCCTGACTTTCATAATTGTGTGCAACTTTTAAAATCTCAATACTCTTACCACTGGCCATTGCGCCGTAACGAAAGAATAACTGTGCCATAATCTACCACCCCTTTTTAATCTATCTTAATTATTATACACGAAAATCATTGTCGTTCGATGAATTATCCGTGTCTTTCCTTCGTAAAATGACCAAGCCTCAACTAATTTGATTGAACTCATCTTATCAACAAAAAAGGCACCCTCAAGCAACGAGAATGCACTTAATTTTGCCAAACTAGCTAAAACGATTCTGGTTCAACTGGCGCCAACTTAGCTTTCCAATCAATTTCTGGATATTTACGCTTTAAGATAATCGCCAACATCCGTAAAGCTAAATTACCATTCCGCGTTAAAATTGGCCCGTGAAAATAGGTACCAAACACATTTTTATAGATTAAGCCTTCGCCGTGATCCTCACCATTATTTCCATTCCCGGACAAAACGTTCCCAAGGGGGCGCTCATTATCCGCAATAAAGGTCCGGCCTTGATGATTTTCAAAACCTACATAAATCTGTCCAGTTTCTTCACTTTGGATGCGAATGTTACCAGTAAACCGATTATGCGGTTGATTTAACGTGTAATGACGCATCGCTGAAATCCCCTCCACGCGCGTCCCATCAGCCAACAAGAAATATTCACCAAGCAGCTGGAATCCACCACAAACCCCTAAGAAAGGTCCATCAGCTTCAATATAGCGCTTAATGGCTGCGGACTTTGTAGGCAAATCAGCAGCGACCACTTGTTCTTCATAGTCTTGACCACCGCCAAACAGCACGAAATCGTACTTTTGGTCATGGAATTCATCCCCAATTGAGACCACATCCACGTTAAAATCCACCCCAATTTGCTGTGCATAATAGCGTAAAGCCACTAAGTTCCCATAGTCGCCATACGTATTCATCAAATCAGCATATAAATGTGCGGCGTTAATCTGATATTTAGCCATGCTTATTCCCCCATCTGATGATTTTTAAGATAACCGCGCTGGGCTAATTGTTCTCGTAATTGCAACATTGCCGTGTAGGTCGCCATGACATATACATTTTTCGTCGGCATCTTTTCAATGGCACCAACAACTTGCTTCATGCTTGGATAGAACGGGTGATCTCCAAATCCCGACATCTTCAATCGAACATACACGTCCTTATACCGCTCACCACCAGTGGCCAAAGCTTGCACGTTCATGTCTTTCAAATCTTCAAATTCAGCGTCCCAGATCCAACTCGTATCAATTCCATCTGCATAGTTTGCATTCAACAAAACCATCACTGATTTCGGATCAGGGTCAGTCTTCATCATTTCCAAGACTTGGTTAGCACCCACAGGATTTTTAATCAATACAATCGTAACGGCTTTATCTTTGACTTGAATCTGTTCTTGTCGACCAAAAATTTGCTCATTCGATTCAAACGCATGGTGAATTTGGGTTTTTGAAACACCTAAGGTCCGACCAACCGTATAAGCGGCCAAAGCATTATAAATATTGTACATCCCGCCGATTTCAATTTGATAGGTTTCACCATCAAGATCAAAATTAGAGAATTTAGGCGTTAACTGATTCAACTTTGTCACCGCATAATCTAATGTAGGCCGTTTAAAATCATCCGTCTTTGAGAAATAATCACCCTGATTTGCAAACGTCCGGAAATGGTATGACAAAATACTGTTATCCGTGGGTGACAAAATCCCATCCGTGTTATGAGGAGCCCGTTCATCACCCTTAGCTGGAACATGATTAAAACCAAAATTAACGCGTGGATTTGGTAAATCACCCCGCATAAAGATTGGCGAATCAGCGTTCACAAACAAAGTGGCTTCCGGTACCAAACGAATTCCCCGCAAGATCTTCTCATAGGTGGTATAAATTTCACCATAACGATCCAACTGATCACGGAAAATATTAGTCAAGACAAACGCTTTAGGTTTTAATTGGCGGCTAACTTCCTCAACATTGGCTTCATCAACTTCTAAGACTAATAACGGCTTTTGTGTCCGATCTTTAACCTTGGCCGACAACATCGTTCCAGTAATTCCTTGAAGCATATTTGAACCAGAATGATTCGTAATCACATCCGTATACTTTTCTCGCAAAACACGCGTAATTAAAGTGGTCGTCAACGTTTTTCCATTCGTTCCCGTGACTAAAATAACATTGTATTGATTGGCCATCGTTTGTAATACATTCGGATCAATTTTCATGGCCAATGTACCGGGAAGGGAGGTTCCACCCCGATGGAAAACTTTGGTTAACACAAAATAAGTTGACTTTCCAACCATTTTGGCAAAGCTACTTTTTATCGTCATATTACATGCCTCGCATTTTTATATAATTTAGTTTATTTTACAAATTGTGCTGATAAAGTCAAATATTCATCCAAATCAGCTTGAATTGCTTTAACACCTTGCTCCCAGAAATCAGGTTGTGTCAAATCCACATGTAGATGCTTCAGTGCTAGTTCTTCAGTCGTCATCGCAGCCGTGTCTTGCAATAATTCAATATAGGCTGCTTCAAAGTTTGGTTGCTGCTTAGCCCACGTATAAATACCTAGACTAAACAAGTATCCAAAGGTGTATGGGAAATTATAGAAAGGTACATCGTCCGCGTAAAAATGAAGCTTTGAGGCCCAGAAGTGGGGATGCCAGGTCGTTAAGACACCTTGGAAAGCGGCTTTTTGGGCCGCTTCCATCATTTCATTTAACCGACTAGCTGGCACATATCCAGCCTGACGCTCTTGATAAAACTGCCGCTCAAAGCGGTAACGGGCGTTGATGTTCATAAACATAGCGACCGGATTAGCTAATTTAGCATCTAATAAAGCTACCCGTTCGGCATCACTCTGTGCATTTTGTACATTGGCATCATTAACCACTAGCTCGGCAAAAGTTGAAGCCGTCTCAGCGACGTTCATCGCGTAATTATTTCGCAAGTATGGCAAATCTTTTAAGACTTCAGTATGGAAACCATGCCCTAATTCATGTGCAATCGTTGCCGCATCATTAGGTGAACCCGTAAAGGTCAAAAAGATACGTGATTCTTGTAAATCTGGCACACTCTCCATCCAGCCCCCCGGTTGCTTACCCGGCCGGTTTTGCGCTTCAATCCATTGCTTTTCAAACGCGTTTTGTGCAAATTGCGCCATCTTGGGTGAATATTTAGCAAAATTTTCAATAATCAATTGTGCCGTTTCATCATAACTCATTTTTTGCGCTTGATAATTACCTAATGCGCCTAAAGGTGCCGTTTGATCTTGCCAACCTAACTCCGTAACCCCTAATAATTCAGCACGCCGTTTGAAATAAGGTTTAAACATAGTTTGATGTTCTTCCACCACCTGCCACATCATATCTAAAGCAGCCTTCGACATCCGATTTAAGCGTAGGGGCTCAGTCAAAAAGTCCATTTCATGATGGGCATGTTGTTCCGTTAAACGTGCTCCAGCCAAATGATTCAAGGTATCAGCCGCCAAGTCTTCTACCTGCGCCCACATCTGTTCATATGCTTGCATGATGTGCGCTCGTACTTTAGCATCCGGGTAACCATCAATTTCATTCACAGCTTGTCCCGCCGAAATTGTCCGTTCTTGATTAAACTCATCAACATACGTCAATGTTAGACCACCAACCAAAGTCTCATAATGGCTAGACCACGCTGATAATCCATCTAACTGCATTTGATTGAATAATTGTTCGGTCGCCGGTGCTAACAACCGTTGCGCCGCAGATCGCATCTCTTGCACCGCAAATTTAATCGGTCCAATGGCCGGCTCTTCCACAAATACTTGAAAGACTGGTTCTGGCATCGATCCTAATAAGCGTTGAAGAATTTGCTCAGGTTCGGTCAATTGGGCAGCTAATTGCTCCAATTGAACCTGAATAGGCCGATAAATGGGATTTCCATAATTATCCGCTGCCCATGCATTAACGAATAAATCCAATGTCAATTGTCTTGATAACAGCGTCTGATATGCATCTAGTGCCTGCGTTACGGCCGGGAAAATGTTTTCATCTAATGCCCGATCAGCTAAAGCTTGCATAGTTTGCGTAAATTGTTGCAGCATTTCCTTAAATTCAGCTAAATGTTGTTGAAAATCCGCACCATTTACGCCCCCTTGATAAATTGAATCCAAATCCCAATTTAATTGATACATCTCAACAACCTCCAGCCTAATTTTATGTATTACAATGGCTAATCCCAATGTTATCAACCATCTTTAAAGTTCTTCAAACTATTTAGCCCGAATTTTATGTTCCATTCCATACAAAAAGTATACTGCAATTCCAATGACAAACCAAATCAACATCATCAATTTGGCATCCGTCCCAAGACCCAACAATACTAATAGGGCGGCCAAGGCTCCCACCCCCGGTAGCACGGGATACCATGGCATCTGAAAGGCTGGTTGCGCTAAGTCTTTGCCTTCCCGCGGACGTAATTTATAAATCCCCAAAGAAACAAAAACGAAGGCTACTAAAGTACCTGCTGAAATCAATTGAGCTAACTGCGCAAACTCAAAGCACGCAGTAATGATAATTGCCACCAAGGCCATCGTCCACAAGCCCACTTGCGGGGTCCCTTTAGCATCTAATTTACCTAATGATTGGGGTAACAATCCATCCCGACCAAAGGCATAAACTAAACGTGAACCCGCCATACTCATTCCAATTAAAGCACTAAACATTCCGACCACGGCAATCGAAGCGACAATCGCGGAAACCAAAGGATGTTGCGTCGCCCGTAGTGCCCATGCAACCGGTTCTGCATTGCCAGCATAGACACTTGATTTAAACATCCCGACCAAAACTAACGATACCGTGGAAAATAAAATAACGGCAATTAACAATGAGCCTAAAATTCCACGAGGCATAGTTTTACTAGGCTCCTTGGCCTCCGCGGAATTAGCGGCGATTGCATCAAATCCAATGTATGAAAGGAAAATACCAGACACTCCCGCCCAAATGCCTTGCCAACCACCATAAGGCCCAGGTTTTACGGCTGGGTCATAGGCTGGTACAAACGGATGTAAATTGGCGGGATGAAAAGCGGTTAAGCCAACAATTAAAAACAAAACAATCGCAAAGACTTTCGCCAAAACCAGTAATAATTCTACGCGAGTCGCATTTTTCACGCCCCGGCCCAATAACCAGGTTACCAATAAAATTGCTAAAATCGAGATAATATCTCCAAATCCGCCAGCACTCATCGGCACCGTCAAAACCCGTGGTAAATGTACGCCAAATTCTGCTAAGAGACCTCGTAAATTTGCAGATAGTCCGGCCCCAACAAACGCTAAGGCAATGAAATATTCGGCTAATAACGCCCAGCCAACAAGCCAACCTAAAAATTCACCAAATAAAACGTTAATCCATGAGTAAGCCGAGCCAGCAAAAGGCATCGTGGCCGCCATTTCAGCATACGCAAAAGCAATTAGACCCGCTACTACAGCCGCCAACAAAAATGAAATTACCACCGCTGGACCAGAATGTTGTGCTGCAATCACTCCTGGCAAAGTGAAAATGGATGCCGACACAATCGTTCCCACGCCCAGCGCCAAGAAATCTTTAACCCCCAAGACCCGTTGCAATTGAGAATCTTTATCTTCATAGTTACTAGCTTGCTCTCTTTGCGTCATTTGTTCCCAAATTTTCATAACCTACCCCTTTCATTCAGGCCTAATCATCACATAATTATCTAATAATACCCAATTAAACCCTGATAAGCAATTAAATTTATTAATGCACTTGATAAATTTTTTCATCAATTAAATCAAAACTAGGAAATTTGCGATTGATGGCTTTTAGCGGCTTCAAATGCGCAGTTTGCCAAAATTCCGCCGAATTAGTCGCACCATTCACTTCACCTATGACCAAAAACTCACCTGCATAATGTGCCCGCACCCATTTTAAAATTTCGACATCCAACGTTGCGTTATCTGGTGCCCAACTCATTAAAAGCACTTCGCTTTGCTGCGCATTAATTGCTAACGCCTGCAAGGCATCCAAATCTTCCACCTCTGTTACAGCGGGCATAACATTTACATCTGGCTGATTTTTCCAGCTCAAATTATCAACTGCTTGATGCTTGACATCTGGGGTTAAGGCCCGCAAACCGGCGGTTAAATAACCACGCCCCGCCATCAGTTCCAAAGTTGAACGCTGACCCAGATAAGCCTGTAACGCGCCTAACCAAGGCGTTGAAACATACCCATACATTTGATAGTTAGTAATTAAAAGATCCCGAAAATTATGCAGCCACTGATCTAACGCTTCTAAATCATCTAGGGACCTTTGCCACGCTTGATTCCCTAAATCCGGTTGCGTGGGATAACGCTTTAAGATAACCTGCTGAACTTCCCCCACCATTGCTTCATCGACTTCCAACCATGGTAAATTGGGTGGTAATAAACCGGCATGTAAGGCTTCCACAACTTGCTGTACTTGCTTTAACAACGCTTGAATGGTCGTAATCTGCTCAAATTTATGTTGATAAATAAACAGCTCACTAAGTACAGAGGACTCAGTGAGCTGGCGTTCATCAACCTTAATCAGTTGATTTAACATCATTAAAATAAATCTCCTTGCTGAATATGGGACCCGTTATCGGCGCCTTGATCAGCACTAAATATACTATTCTTCTCCACGAAATGGCGGTTGATAATCTGAAAAATATCAAAACGCTCTTGGTCGGTCAAAGGCTTACCGTTGTAATCAATCTCTTTCCCCGATAAAAACAAGAGGGATAAATCAGTTTTTTCAACACTAACTCTTCCAACCAAAAAATCCATGGTCACATCAAAAAAATCCGCCAATTTTCGAACTTCTACATATGAAGGCGAACGATCGCCACGTTCCCAATTCCCGATTTGTGCGGCAGTATTAGGTTTTTGTCCTGGATCAAGCTGTTGATTAAGCGCTTCTGCCAACGTTTCAAGCGTGATATTACGGCTTTTACGTAATTCACGTAATCGTTCTGGAAACATGTGATTCTCACTCCTCCTTTTTTAAGCTCATAATTTTGGTTCAAACAAATCTAATTTTTAACGAAAATCAATTAATTTTACCACTAAATTTAACAGATTGCTAGTTATTAAACTTGCAAAATAGTCACATCCACCGTCACGGTTGGGAGTGGCTGCTGTTCTGCGGCAACTTGCATCTCAGCACGAGCACCCCAATGCAAAGGAGTCATATGTAATAAATCAACCCATAAGGCCTGTGGAATGGCCCACTGATACTGCACAATTTGCTTGTTTGCCTCCGGATATTGCTGTATAAAGCGTTCGACCACTGCTTGATTATCGTAAGTATAATTTTTAGAATCTGGTAAATATAATTTTTCCCGTAATTCCTGCAAATAACCGGCATTGGGCACTACTTTGACTAAGGTCCCTTGGGGTTTTAAAACGCGCTGAAATTCATGATAGGCACTCGGTGAAAAGAATTCAATAATGGCATCAAAGACCTGATCATTAAATGGTAGTTGGGCTAAATCAGCTACCGCAAAAAACGCGTCCGTATCCAATTGCGTCGCCAGTTGAACGCCTGCCTTACTAATATCAAACCCAACCGCGATATCGGGTGTTTGACTGGAACGCTGCGCTAACAAGCGCGCTAATGGCGTCCCTTCGCCAGTCCCAACATCTAAAATCGTTTGGGGTGTCGCTGGTAAACTTTGATTAACCGCTTGAATAATCCCATCAAATAATCCGGCCGTTAAAATGCGGCGGCGGGCAGCTAACATCGCATCATCGTATTCCGTATTCACCGCATGCTTCAAAAAGACCATGCTCCCTTTTTTATTTAAATCTAGCTGATGCCCCAACGGACAAACTAAACTGGTGTCTTCAATTTTGGCATAAGGTTGATCACAAACGCCACATTTAAATAAAGCCAGATTATTTTGGAGGAATTGCCGACCTTTATCAATTTTTTTCATTTTTTTATCCATTCATAATTAATTCTTATTTTTATAATATAAGTAGACCGGAACCCCTGCAAGTACCATGATTAAAGAGGTGACGGCTCCACTAAAGTCATTTTGCAACGTTGAAATAATAACAAAGCTACCACCCACAATTCCAACTAAGGGCGTAAGCGGATAAAGTGGTGTTTTAAAATCAACGACGTATCCACCATTTTTTTGCCTTCGTCGTAAGATGAATACCCCAATAAAAGCTAAAACGTAAAAAATCCAGACCGTAAAAATCGCCATATCAGATAGCCGATCTGCCGAATTAGTGCAAGTTGTAATAAAAATAGCTGCTAGCCCAATCGTCATTGTGGCTGCGGCTGGGACATGCGTTCGTGTAGTTAAGTGCCCGAGATATTTGGGGAAATAACCATCATCAGCCATCGCATGGGCCATCCGCGGAAAAGCGACCATTTTACCATTCAAAGTTCCCAACATTGAAATAATAATAATAATTGCTAATAACCGACCTCCGATTGCCCCAAAGGCGGCTTGAATGACCGCAAAGACCGCATTATCACCCAAGGATACAATCGTGTGGGCTGGCAAAGCACGGTAGACTCCATAAGTCACCCCGACATACGCCAATATAATCGTTAAAACCCCGAGGACAATTGACAGTGGTAAATCCCGCCGCGGATTTTTCATTTCTGCGCGGATATTGGCGACTAACACCCAGCCATCATAAGCAAATAAAGTCGCTAAAATCGCCATTCCAAAGCTACCGCTGGTCGTTTGGGTCACCTGATGCGCCGTTGTACCGATCGCATCCGCTTGTCCAAAAAATAGACCATATAATACTAAAATAACAATTGGCACCAACTTAATAGTCGTCGTTAAAACCGCAAAACCAGCGGCCACACGGTGGTCTAATAAATTAATTCCCATGACAAATAAGATATAGATAACACCAATCCAGCGCACTAAACCAAGATCCAAATTTAAAAAATTAGCCGTCAAATGGGCCGCATAACCTCCAATTGAGGCAATCACTGCCGGAGCATACACCACAACTTGCGACCAACCCGTCAAAAAGCCTGTTAAATGACCATAAATATCATCTAAATAGCTATAAAATCCACCAGCTTTGGGTACCCGGGCTCCAACTTCAGCAATCGTCAGCCCCGCGGCCAAAGTAATGATTCCACCCACAATCCAAGCCATTAAGCCCGCAACAGGGCTTCCAGCCGTTTCTAAAACGCTGGCTTGTTTAAAAAATATTCCTGACCCAATCACCGTTCCGATTACTAAAGATAACCCTGATGCCAGTCCTAAATTCGGTTTATAACCACTCTCTTGTCCCTCATGCATACCCAATCCCCCATTGCTTTTAAATTAAAAAACTCTAATAATCATAGCATGCCTGCCTAGCATTAAACAAGCGTTCCCACTAATCTTTACGCATATTTTTTGATTGCATTTCGTTTCTCTCCCCACTGTCAAAGATGTTCAGTGCTTAGCTTGACCAAACAAAAAGGATTGACACTCCTAAAAGCGCATCAATCCAATTAAAATAGCTATTTAACCCATCTGGCTAATTTTTTAATTTTAAGCCTCGTCATACCAGCTATAGTGGTACATTTCACCGGCTGGCTTGTCAACACGTTCGTAAGTGTGAGCACCGAAGTAGTCACGTTGAGCTTGGATCAAGTTCGCAGGCAAAACTTCTGAACGATATGAATCGTAGTAAGCAACCGCTGCTGACAATGAAGGAGCAGGGATACCAGCTTGCACGGCTAAAGCAATAACACGCCGAGCTGCATCTTGATATTTTTCGGCAATTCCCTTGAAGTAATCATCCAACAAAAGATTATGCAAATCAGCATTGCTATCGTAAGCATCCGTAATCCGTTGTAGGAAGCGGGCCCGGATAATTGCTCCAGCACGCCACAATTGAGCTAATTCACCAAATGGCAAATTCCAGTTATAGTAATCTGAAGCCATCCGCAATTGGTCAAATCCCTGTGCATAAGACATAATTTTTCCAAAGTACAAAGCCTTGCGGATATCTTCAATAGTTGCATCAATATCACCATTAAAAGTTTGAACAGGTCCATGTAGTTCCTTTGAAGCAGCTACTCGATCATCCTTCATTGCTGAAATGTAACGGGCATAAACTGACTCAGTAATTAATGATTGAGGTGCGCCAATTGCAAGCGCTGATTGTGAAGACCACTTACCAGTTCCTTTATTCCCAGCCCGGTCCAAAATCATATCAACCATCGGCTTGTCGCTACCCATGTCATCTTTACGCGTCAAAATATCGGCTGTAATCTCAATCAAATATGAATCAAGTTCACCTTCATTCCAACTCTTAAAAGTCTCAGCAAGTTGTTGTTGGTTCAACCCAACCACACGCTTCAACAAATCATATGTTTCAGCGATTAATTGCATATCACCATATTCGATGCCGTTATGCACCATCTTAACATAGTGTCCGGCTCCATCTGGTCCAATGTAGGTAACAGTTGGTTTACCATCTTCAGGGGCCTTAGCTGCAATTTCTTGCAAAATTGGGGCAACCAAATCGTAAGCTTCCTTTTGTCCACCAGGCATCATAGAAGGCCCTTGCAACGCACCTAACTCACCACCTGAGACGCCCATTCCGATGAAGTTGATTCCTGACTCTTCCAGGTGCTTTGAACGGCGAATTGTGTCCTCAAAGAAGGTGTTTCCACCATCAATCAAGATATCCCCCTTATCCAAGAATGGTAGCATTTCTTCGATTACGGCATCAGTTCCAGCTCCAGCTTTAACCATCAACAAAATCCGACGAGGGCGTTCGATTGAGTTAACGAAATCTTCTACTGTATAACTGGGTACAAACTTCTTATCTGCGTGCTTTTGGACCAAGTCCTCAGTCCGAGCACTTGAACGATTATAAACCGCAACAGTATAACCACGTGATTCAACGTTTAAGGCTAAATTACGCCCCATAACGGCTAATCCGGCTACACCAAAATTCGCTTTTTCCATCTGATTATCCCCCTTAAAAATATCCAGTAATTTATATTTTACTAATTAAATTATACACTGATAAATGCATTTTGCTTCACTAATTCACAAATTACTTATCCGTTTTTAAGTTAGTACCTTCTAAACAATTCAGGGCAAACAAAAAGCACTTATCCTCGCATATCTGCGACAGATAGGTGCTTTCCACGGAATTACAAATTACTTTGTTTCCAATTCTGCTTTACCCTTAGCCCAAGCTTGGATATTAACAATTTCTGCTTGACGCGCTTTCTTGTTTGCGTCGTGGCTCACTGGGCGCTTTCCTGCCCATGAGTTATATGGTGACCGAACAGCCATGATATTTACCTCCGTTTTGTTATCGATAACTGTACAATCATAGCGAATTTATCCACAAAAGTCAACAATTACGCCAAATTATTCCTAATTTTTACTAATTTCAACGCTTGAAAAAACCTGAAACCCAAAAAATGATGGTTGTTGCAATCATCAATAATAACATGACCCCTATCGTAATTAACCAACCACTATCAAAGTTGGCCATCGGGAGACTCTTAACATTTTCACCATAAAAACCGCTCACCATTGTTGGAATCGTTAAAATAATCGTCAACGCCGTCAACAGTTTCATCGTCCAATTTAGATTATTATTTGCAATCGCAGCATACGAATCTTCCACCTGGTTTGTCACCTGTTGTGATAATTCTCCTGTATCAACAGCTTGTTGTAATTCCACTTGGACATCTTCCAACCGTTCCAGCTGGGATGCGGTTAAAGGAATCAACTTTTGCCCTTGCAAAGACACCAACAACTCTTTATCACTATGTAATGAATTCAAGAGGTAGATAAGATCTGTCTGCAAACTCATCAATTCATCAATCTTAGTTTGTACCTGTTTGGTTTCGCGTAAGGCTCGCTGAATCGGTGCCCGACGCCGATTAATTTCCAAAATCACGGACTGGAAGCGACTAGAAACCACCCGTAATAAATCAATCAAGAGATCCGCCAACTGGACGGGTTGCTCGTCGGTCGATAACTGGCTACTAATTTTATTAATATACGTTTCGATATACCGTGTTTCAACCCGGGTAAATGTAATGAACTGTGCCCCCGTTTTTTCAATCATTATCCCAACCGGTTCGGTCGTTGCAATCGCCGAAGTGGGGGTTACAATATCAAAAATCATCAATAAATAATCACCATCCACTTCAACCCGAGCACTTTCGTACGGGTCAATTGCGTAATTAATCATCTCATTGGCAATTTGGTACTGTCGATGTAAAATCTTCCGGTCATCAGAGCTAACCTGATGAGCCCGAACCCACTTAAAATTATCAAATTCTTTTACATCTATCATCTTTTCCTCCGCTCATCCGCTTAGGATTAATTTTGTATTTTGTAAAATAAAAAACAGCCCAAGCCACGCCCAGACTGCTAATTAAATGCATTGCACCTAGTGTCGCCAAACTAATTTTCGACGAATTCGGTAGGCCCGGTCGCCAAAGACTTCTGGTCCAACATGGCTTTTTATAATCGCCAAGCCATAAATCAATCCACCTAAGAATACCATAACCACTAAAACTCCGAGTTGCGCTAAACGACTGGTATTGACTTGCAGCTCTAATAAACATGTCAAAGGTGAAATCACTCCAAACATAATCAAACCCCAAAATAAAATCACCATTAATGAATAATTAAAGTCAGTTATATCTAAAGGATATTCTCGCTTTAAATGCCATAAAATCCAAGATAAACCAATGAAGAAGGCAATTCCGGTTGAAATTAAAGGTCCCATTCCACCGAACAAAGCTACTGCTGGATATTGTAAGATCAGTTTTGCTAACAAAATCAAAGTCATCAAGTGGCTAGTTAACCGTAAACGCCCCAAACCTTGATAAATGGCCAAAGCAACCATATACACACCAAAAGCGAGTCCCACAAAGCTCGAAAGTTCAAGCATTAACACCCCATTTTCCACATCTGACATCCCATAAAAAAGAATATACAGTGGGCGGGCTACCGCCGCCATCCCCAGCGAAGCAGGAACCATCACAACCGCTAATAACTTAAAAATATACGAAATTTGATTCGCAATCGTCGTGGGCGTACCAATCGCACGAGCTCGTGACAACAAGGGTAACGTCGTCTCAGACATAGCCACTGCTAACGAAACCACCAACATGACGAGTTTATTTGAATTAAACGCAAATTGAGCAAACATTTGGTCAAGCATGTCTTGACTGACATTTGAAACCATATGCATAATTTTAAAGAAGGTAAATTGGTCAATCACTTGAACTAATGAAATAGCCGAACCCGCGTAGATCACCGGAATCGATTGTCGCGCCATCACCCCGATAAATGAACGCTTGGGATCACCCTTATTCTCATTAACAACAAATTGACCTTTTAAATAGTTTCGATGAAATAACATCCCGAGGAGTAAAACCGCCACTCCAGCGAGGGCACCCCAGAAGGCCGCAAACGTTGATTGGACGGTGGCATCCACCCAGTTGCCATGCTGACCGAGCATAATCCAAGCGGTCAAAACTAACATGTAAGCCACTCGTATAATCTGCTCTACCACTTGGGACAACGCGGACAATCCCATCATTTCCAGTCCTTGAACATATCCTCTCAGCATTGATAACACGGGGATAATTAAGACTGCGGCCGCCAAAGAACGAATCACTGGAATTACATTTGGATTTCCTTGGGATAACGGCCCTGCTAAAGCATATAAAGCCGCGCCGGCGATAATTCCCATCACACTTCCCAAAAGCAAAGATTGACGTAATACATCTTTCACATAGCCAAATTGCTTTTTGGCGGAAAATTCGGCAACCAGACGGGCTAACGCATTGGGCAATCCAGCCGTTGCAATCAACAAAGCCACCGAATAAATTTGATAACCTTGCGCGTATAAACCATTGGCTGCTGTCGTGTACGTAACCCCCAGCATCATCGACCAAGGAATGATATATAAGGCTCCTAACAAACGGGAAATCAAATTCCCAATGGTCATCCAAAGTGAACCACGCAGCATCTTACTTTGATTTTTTAACGCCTCATCCCCAACGTCTGACGTTTTTACCTCTTTAAATGATTTTGGTCGCTGATCGGCCGCCGTATTTTGCAGCGCACCTGATGCCAACTTTGAACCCGTTCGCTTGTCACTTGAACTTGTTCGCGTTTTCCACCCAATCTTTTGGTACTCATACGTATCGGAAACTTCCGTCACTTTAATATGATGATCCAACGTATCGACTTTTGTCCCATGTTCATCAGCCGGAAAAGTCACTTGTTTTCGTTTAGCTGGGCGAATTTTCACCTGATTAGGAACCGCTTGCTTACCACTACGCCCTGCGGCATCAAATTGCGCTTGCGACCGCTCTTTTGGATGATCCTTAATCTCCACTAACGGTTGACCGTCTAGTAAATTCCGGACTTCGCGGTAGGTCATCTCACGCCGAATTTTTTTACTCGTATGCGTTTCACCAGCCATGCCGTCTCCTTCCAAAATATCTACTCTAATAATGACGCTACACAGACTCGAACTGTGATCTAAGACTTAGGAGGTCCTTGTTCTATCCAGTTGAACTATAGCGTCAATAACTCGCACAGTCTAATTATACACGATTATCAAAAGTACGCGTTATCTAAAATAACTTCTTTACCAATGTCTAACAATTTCTTTGAGCTGATCCCACATGATTTGCAATGGATTAGCCACCGCCCCCCGCCGTTTTGTCTGGTATTGCAAAATCGGTCGGTTCTGTAAATAATCATCTAGTTTCGCATCCTTAAACTCAACCTGTTGCGCGGCGACTACCTGACCTTTGGCCACCGGTGCTGCTAAATGTTCATCTGTCACCTTTAATGTTTGCTGGGTCAACAATTCATCTTTGGGGGCAAAAACAGTCAACGGTTTTTGCGGTTTGACCGTTACCACACTTGCTTTTGCGGGCGCGTTTTTAACATGGATTTGTTGAGTCGGATTCAATTGTTTCAAATCCGTCTGAGTATCAACCTGCTTAAGCATCTTTTCAGTATCATTAACCACTGTTTCTTTATCTGCGTTTAAAATCACCGTGATTACGGGACGACCTTTCAACCAGGTATAACCAACCACATTAAATCCATCATTCGGTGTTAGACCCGTTTTTAAGCCTTGAAATTTAAAATTGGTACTTTTAACTAGCGGATTAGTCGTTTCCATTTTAGATGGTTGGCCAGCCTTGTCCGGAAAATCAGCGGATTGCTGTGCTGTAATTTTCAAAATTCGAGGATAGTCTTGCGCTAAACGTAATGACACTAACGCAATTTCGCGGGCGGATAATTTATTTTCCACTGTATCATCCAAATGATCAGACTTAAAAGGCCCCATATCCCCCTGACTTAATCCAGAAGCCGAAGTAATCTGAGCGTTATAGATCCCCCAGCTTGCTAACAATTGATTGGCTGCTTGGTAATAATTATTTTGGCTTCCAAACACTAAATCAGCCAAGGCAATCGCTGCTCCATTTGCTGAAGCAATCAAGGCTGCGCTCTCCAACTGTTCAACAGTATAGCCTTGATTGACAGTCATAGGAATATTGGCGACTTGACTATCTTGGCTAAAATCAGCCACTTCCTTTGAAACATGTACGACTTGATCATGCTTAATTTTACCATTTTGAACGGCCTGTTCCGTTAAATAAATCACCATTAACTTAGATAATGATGCGATTGGAAAACGTTTTCGATCATCGTGGGACGCTAAAACCTGTCCTGTTTTTACATCTACCACCATCCCAGCTTTTGCAGTTAAATCAGCCTCCACCACCGCGGCTTGTGTCATCGGCTGGAATAGAAAAAAGGCAATTAAAAAACCGCCTAAGAAGTGCCACCAAAACTTCATTGATTGATCCTCCTTTTGATAACATATTTTAATCTGTGATGCCGTAATCTTCCAGCATCAATTTTTGAATCAATTATACATAAAAGACTAACTAGACCCAGCTATTAAAAACAGCTTCCTAGTTAGTCTATAAGGTGAACTTAACAAATCATCACTGGACTTAGACCCTTTGCTTACATGACAACACTAACTAATTTACCGGGGACAGCGATCACCTTCTTTGGTTCAGCCCCATTTAACTGACGTTGAACGCCCTCATCAGCCAAAGCTGCAGCAATCATCTCATCCTTGGTGCTATCTTTTGGCATTTGAGCCTTACCACGGAGCTTACCATTGACTTGAAAAACAATTTCCGTAGTGGCTTCTACTAGCTTACTTTCATCATAAGTTGGCCAAGCGGTCCCTTGTACAGACTCGTTAACATGGAAATAACTCCATAGTTCCTCTCCCATATGCGGAGCAACGGGATACAACATCTTAATAAAGCCTTCCACGTATTCAACCGGCAAAGTATCAGCTTTATATGCTTCGTTAATAAAAATCATTAACTGTGAAATTCCCGTGTTAAAGCGCAAATCTGCAAAGTTTTCAGTGACCTTTTTCACGGTTTCATTATAAACCTTATCCAATTGGTGATCATTGACCGTGGTGATATGATCACGCAACTTATCGTCGTCATCAATCAACAACCGCCAAACACGGTCCAACCACCGCTTCGAACCAGCCAGACCATCTTCTGACCAAGCAATTGATTGTTCCAAAGGTCCCATAAACATCTCGTATAGCCGCAAAGTATCTGCACCATACTTTTCTACGACATCATCAGGATTAACCA
The DNA here is from genome assembly GCF_001438705.1 of Weissella kandleri. Lineage (GTDB taxonomy): Bacteria > Bacillota > Bacilli > Lactobacillales > Lactobacillaceae > Weissella > Weissella kandleri. The sequence continues at coordinate 63,807 of NZ_JQBP01000002.1, read as the reverse complement.
CATTGCCCTTTGACTTTGACATTTTCTCGTGGTTAGCGCCCAAAATCATTCCTTGGTTCGCCAACTTTTGGAATGGCTCTTTGGTCGTTACAATCCCTAGATCATACAGAACTTTGTGCCAGAAACGCGCGTATAGTAAATGCAAGACCGCATGCTCGGCCCCACCCACATACAAATCAACATTTTGCCAATATTGCTCTAATTCAGGCTTGACCAAGAAATTGTCATCGTGGGGATCCATGTATCGCAAGTAATACCAAGAAGAACCAGCCCATTGTGGCATCGTGTTCGTTTCACGCTTTCCATGCAATCCTTCGGCGTTTGTGACATTGACCCAATCATCAATATTAGCCAACGGTGATTCACCTGTTCCTGTTGGCATAATGTTTTTAGCATCAGGTAACTGTAATGGCAATTCCGATTCTGGTACTAAAGTTGTCGTTCCATCTTCCCAGTGAATTACTGGAATGGGTTCACCCCAATAACGTTGCCGTGAGAACAACCAGTCCCGTAGTCGGTAGTTCACTTGCTTTTTACCAACTCCTTGTTCAGTCAACCAATCAATCATCTTCTTAATTGCTTCTTCTTGCTTTAAACCATTCAAGAAATCAGAATTAATATGTTCCCCATCGTCTGTATAAGCGGTCTGGGTAATATCACCACCAGCAACTACTTCACGCATTGGCAAATCATATTTCTTAGCGAAGACATAATCACGTTCATCGTGCGCTGGCACAGCCATCACTGCCCCAGTTCCATATGAAGCTAAAACATAATCACCAATCCAAATTGGCAGCTTCTCACCATTGACCGGATTGATGGCATAAGCACCGGTAAAGATTCCTGACTTATCTTTGTTCAAGTCAGTCCGCTCTAAATCGGACTTCGAAGCCAAATCTGCCTTAAATTGGTCAACCGCCGCTTTTTGTTCCGGTGTCACAATTTGATCAACAAATTCATGTTCAGGCGCCAAAACCACGTACTCAGCCCCAAACAAAGTGTCCGCACGGGTTGTAAAGACTTCAATTTGCAGATCAGCTTGATCAGCTACTTGGAAATTAACTGCTGCACCAATTGAACGTCCAATCCAATGCCGTTGTTGCTCTTTAATAGCTTCGGGCCAATCGACATCATCTAAATCATCCAAAAGACGATCTGCATAGGCGGTAATCTTCAAAACCCATTGCCGCATTGGCACGCGGTAAACCGGATAATCACCACGTTCAGTCCGCCCATTAATAATTTCCTCATTGGCCACCACGGTTCCACCATTGTAATCTGGCGCCCAATTCACCATGACTTCATCTTCATAGGCAAGCCCTTTTTTATATAATTGTTCAAAAATCCATTGAGTCCACTTGTAATACTTAGGATCTGTTGTATTAACTTCGCGTGACCAATCATATGACAAACCTAACGACCGCATTTGGCGGCGGAAATTGTTGACATTTGTTTTCGTGACATCTTTTGGATTAGCCCCAGTTTTAATCGCATAATCTTCAGTCGGCAACCCAAACGCATCAAAGCCCATCGGATGCAACACATTATAGCCTTGCATCCGCTTCATGCGCGCTAAAATATCCGTTGCCGTATAACCCTCAGGGTGCCCAACATGTAATCCTTGACCGGATGGGAATGGGAACATATCTAGCACATAATACTTGGGCTTAGTAAAATCATGCGTTGTTTTAAAAGTTTGATTTTCGTCCCAAAAATGTTGCCATTTTTTCTCCACCGCTTGATGTTGATATGCCATATTTTCATCCTCACTTCGTTACTCATTTTTGACTAGTGCCTTCATTGATAAAACAAGCTTTATCAGTCCTAGCTATATGTAAAAATTGTACACTAATTCCCGCGTAATTAACATGTTATTTTACTATTCATGCGAACAATTCTTTTCTCATAACTTTTCAATTTAACAAACATTTAAAATTATTCATATGTTAGGATTAAAGGAAAACTTTATTTAAGGAGAACTATTCAAATGCGCAAATTTGATTACTTTCAAATTGGAATTGCCCTATTTTGCCTTGCTAGTTTCTTCATCTTAACGCTTGGCGTCATTTTGAACCTACCTTTTATTCATCAAATCGATCAATTTGGTCTACAAGTCATTCGTGAGCCGGTGTCCCCCGAGCGAACTTGGTTTTTTAAAAATGTTACCCGCGCCGGGAATCCGATTTGGACTGCCTTTGTCGCCGGGTTAGCTTTTATTGCCGCCCTCATTTTCCGCAAATACGACATCGCTGCCTTTGTCTTAGTTAACGTTGGGGGATTTGGATTAGTGGCAATGGCTCTGTTAAAAGCTTTTATTCACCGTCCCCGTCCGAGCTTATTACATCTAGTCATTGAGCGAGGTTATTCATTTCCGTCAGGGCACGCCATGAATGCCGTCTTGTTATATGGATCTTTAATTGTCTTAGTCCACTATTACATCAATAACGATTATTTCCGATATACTTTCTTAACGCTCTTTGCGAGCCTAATCGTAGCCATCCCCATGAGTCGGGTTTACCTTGGTGTGCACTACCTATCCGATGTTTTAGCCGGATTCTTTCTTGCCACCTTTTTTCTAATTATGTCCAAAGAATTAATTTTTAAATATAAAACACGTGAGGTCTTTCAAAATGCGTAAAACACATAATTTAGCTCAATTACAAATTGATGAATTTTTAAATATTGGTGACACTGTGGTTGACGCAACCATTAAGGGCGGGGATGCCACCCGCTTTTTAGCTAGTCGCGTGGGAGATAACGGCCACGTTTTATCATTTTCAGCCCATAAAAATGAAATTGACGAAGTCGCTGCTTCCCTTTTCCTCAGTGGCCTAACCGCCCGCGTGGAACTCATTGAAAAAGATTTTTCAATGATTCCAAAATACTTAAATCCAACCGAACCAGTGGCCGTCTTTTTATTTCAAACCGACCCAGGCCTAGACGCACAGGCACTCGTACAAACCATCCAACATGTGCAACTATATCTAAAAAGTCATGGCTTAATCGTCTTGGATGGTCATTTAGCGGACCCAGCGATTGTGCAAACCTTAGCCTATGCACAGACCCTACCAGCCGATGCATACGCTGTCCGTTATTTTTCGGATCCATTATCAATGGAAGCCGCCTTGCTTATCCAACGCCTTTAATGATTAAAGCATTAAGAAACCTCGACAAACCCTAAATAATTTAATCGAACCAATCTTTAAGTTTAAACGTGCATAATTAACAATAAACCTTTAACTTTTTTGTGATCGATTGCGTTGTCAATTTCCCAATATTTTAATAAATCGTTCAACAAATTACTTCTTCGCTTTTGAGATAACTTCCGCGTTAACTTTCACCGTATTGGTCATACCTCTAGGTCCCATTCTATCGGCTAATTTTTAAGTTTCATGTTATCAGACATTCATAAAGTAACGTGGGTACAACTAAAACCATGCAAATTCAAAAGTAGTGCCTGTTTGTCATAGTTTTTGTTATACCATTTCATAAAAAGATCGCTCGATATCCCTATTGTTATATTGAACAGTAGACTCAAACAAAATAGGAGTGTAGTTTATAGCTACACTCCCTTTTTAGTTTGCAAAACATTGTGCTAGCCTCCCCATGAATGCAGAAAGAACTTATGGATTTTCTATCTTTGACATCTCTTTTTATATTTATATGTAGTATATATTATTCATACCTTGCGAGCGTTAAGCACGATCCAATTTAACTGAGGTAATGCTTCAGTCAGGTTAACAAAATTTTTTGAACCTTTATTCTAAGGTAACGTAATAATTTTTAAAAAATCTCATTGTAGTTATGAGTTCATTAAGACAAAACAATAACATGATTGAATACACAATATTATCAAAATATGGTCTGAATTGAGTTACTTTTTTATTTTGTTGATCCCATAAAATTGAAATTTTATCCCCTTCATGGAAAAATGAATTTCCTTTCAAACGGACACCATTAACCTGTTTTACTCCGTGTCCATCATTGAAGGTGGCACTTACTACTGTTTGATATTTATCGAGATCATCTAAACTATTATCCTTATACTCATTTCTGATATAAGTAATCGTCGCATGCTTATGTTCGTAATTTTTTTCCTTGTAGAAAAAATTAATGCTTATACATACCAAATAAACAAACAAAAGCATTTTAAAAATATTAACCCATATTTCTTTAGTTGTAATTTGTTTCTTTTTTAGCATTATAGATCTCTTTCGCGTGTGCTAGTATGTACCTGTATTAAATATCTGTTAGTTCATATGGTGTATTATACCCTAAAGTAACGAATTGATCCCCCGGATAACCACACTAATATTCCTAACTCGGCATTTAATCGCCTCCTTTCTTCATAACCATCAGTTGAAAAACAAGTGTACTTTTTCCAAAAGAACGTTTAAACGCTACTTGCTTTTATTTTGGGTGATATTATTGCGATTAAGCAAGTGTAGTTATAACTTTGCATGTTAATTATTCAAAAGGCCAGTCACTTTAAAAGTGACTGGTCTTTTATCTGATGCAAGAACCTAATAAAACCTAACCTAAAAACTCACTTATTCTATTTTGCCCGTATAAGGATGCATACTTCGTTATAGCATTCAGGTATATAATTCCACATAATATGAGCGTTTTAGTTTTAAAATACTAAATTTAATATTTGAGCCAATAATCCACTTTCTATAATGACAAATAATCCTATACCAATGTAAATAACCCTAGTAATAATATCTCCAAATTTATCAAAGATAATCGATACAATTCTTACATTACTTATAAAGTAAGCTAAAATACCTGTAACTATTGATAAAAAAATAAAATATAATCCATATATTATACTTTGCTTAATTGATAGCGTTGATAATACAGGGACATATAATGCTAAATTATCCGCACTACATGACGTTAAATACATAATAGTTATAGTAAAAATAGAATTATTTAAATTTGTATTTTTAACTTCTTCTCCTTCATCACGGATTCCAAACCAAATAGGTATTAAACCTAAAAGACCAATCACCCATGTAGGAAAAATCGTCTGTATAAACTGTCCAAGAGTTGCACTTATGAAATACATACAAATGACGCCAATCGCGTATCCTATAATAGTATTAACAAATCCACGTTTTTTTAAAAATAGGATGAGTAATATGAAAAAATCTAGGTTGGCACCAATAAATAAGCTTGTCATTAACGCAATATACATATAAACACCTTTCTTTTATAACCATTTGGTTATATAACGTTTTAATTATATAATGCGTATATTCATAATTCAAGGAGTGCCGAAATGAAAAAAAACATAGAATTAATCAATGAAACACAAAAAATACTAAAAGTCTTAAGTAACTCTACACGTTTAAAGATCTTACTATTACTTGAACAAGATTCTCTCTCCGTTAATGAACTAGCACAAAAATTACAGGTCTCTCAACCGGCAGTATCAAAGCAACTAAATATATTAAAAGAATTTCAAATTGTAACTTATAATCAGCGAGGAACTACATATTTTTACAGATTAGATGATTTACATATTCTTACCGTTATTAAGTCGACTATGGAACACGCACAACATGTTTTAAATAATCAAAAATGTGAAAATAATAATCCCCGCCCTAACAACCATCGATAAGAGAACGATACAATGTGATCGTTTTATTAATTTTGGCAAAAAAATAAATTCTAAAACACATAATATGTATTAATCAACTTCTAGCGTTGCCTAAAGCATTCTGATTATTTATTAATTAGGTTTTTTCAGTTAAATTAAAAGGCTCTACCAAAAAACTAGTTCACCTTACGCGATGCGCATTGACGAGGAAAAAACAATACATCATCAAAAGATACGAAGAAGATAAAATAACCACCGATATACCAACTAAAATGTGTAACACAACGTCTAATCACATCAAAAAAGTACGATAAAAATTCACACATATTCATAAGAAGAGCAGCGGGATATAAGTATTCATCACGATATATTACTAAACTTAAATCAATGACCTTACCTGTCAGGGATAAATTTAAAAGTAACAATAACTGCAGTCTTTAAAATATTTTATCTCCATCGACAGGCGTAGGGAACGCCATAATAATCAACTCAATGACCGTCGCAATAATCATAATTGACGGATATACAAATGTTAACAAAGCAGGCATTATCAGTTCTAATGCTAAATATTTATTACTAATTAATTTATGCGCCGACATAGCTCTAATTTTAAGCGCTCTATCTGGATTTCTAATATCCAGCGCTTTGGCTATTTCGTTAGATAAACAAACATATGCCATAGAACAAATTAAAAATATTTAAAAGTAAAATAATTCGGGTACTTTCTTATCAAAAATTATCCGCCCCATACTGTAGATACAGGTATCAATGACATATAAAACAACCCAAAATGACTTACCAAATATTTTTTCATAATGCGTTCTACCAGTATTTTTGACACTTACTTCCCCAACGTCAATAAAAAAACATTCAAGCCCCTAACGAATTCGTTAAGCGTTTGAATGCTTTTTATTCTTTCATAATTTAAAATCAAGTTAAGATTTTGTCTGTACCAAGGCTGCCACGCATTCAACATGCGCTGTCTGTGGGAACTGATCCAATGGCCTGATTGGTCCTTCTAAATGATAACCTAAATTCAACATATATTTAATATCACGCGCCATCGTCACCGGATTACATGAAACATACACCATTCGCTTCGGTGCCATATATGCAACCGCGTCCATCAACTTTTCCGTCAAACCGCGCCGTGGTGGATCGACGAAAACCACATCCGGCTGCAGACCCACTTGGCGCCAAGAATGCATTTGTTCAGGTGCATCTGCCGCAATATATTCTGCATTGGTAATCTGATTATTTTTAATGTTAATTTGTGCATCAGCTACCGCCCGCTCAACCACTTCCACACCATAAACCTTTGCGACTTGATCAGCAATTGATAACCCAATCGTTCCAATTCCTGAATACGCATCAATTGCCACATCCGTTGGCTGTAATTGTCCTAGGCGGGCGGCCAATTGATACAGGGTTTCCGTCGTTTCTGGATTCACTTGATAAAATGAATTCGGCCCGATAATAAAATCATGCCCTAACAAGGTATCATGAATCGCTGCCTGGCCCCAAAGCACCCGATTGTCACCAGTTAACTGTTGATTCGTCGTCCGCGGGTTATAATTTAAAATTAAACTCGTCAACTCTGGCAAGCGCTCAACCAAACGTTGGGTTAATTGTTCAACCCCCGGCAAATCAGGTTCGTAACTCACCAAAACGACCATTAACTCATGAGAATAATAGCCACGTCGCACCATCACATATTGTAAGGCTCCTTGTTTTGTTGCGTCATCATAAATGGCAAGGTCTAGTTCCGCCACCACTTCACGAACAATCCCCACCGTCTGATCGATGAGTGAATCATTCAAATAATAATCTTGCATCGGTACTAACTGCGTTTTTACTTTCCGGTCAAAAAAGCCCGTCATAACCGCACCAGCTTGCCGCCGAATAGGCACCACCGTTTTATTACGATAATGGGCGGGATGCTTAGCTCCAATTGTTGGTGCAATTGTTGGGGTTAAACCAACTGCTCCAAATGCTTGTTGCACCTGCCATTGTTTTAACTGTAATTGACCTGCATAGCTTAAATTAATATATGGTGCGACTCCAGCATCCAATAAATAATCTTTGCCGGCATCAATTCGCTCCGGATGCGCCACTAATATTTCTACGACTTCTCCATAGGCAGATAGACGATCCACTTGGGTTAAGCGGTACCGAATTTTTTCACCCATAAAGGCATTCGTGATTTTTACCGGATAATTCTCGTTAACCAGCACAACCCCCATCCCATTATGCAAAATATCAACTACCACTCCGATCTTAACTTCATTTAACTTCACCGGTAAAGTATTTCTTGGCATGACAGCCTCCTTTTAACATTTAAACCTCGTGCTGTAAACGCAAACGATAATGACCATAACCCAATGCAAAGCCAAGCAAGCCGGGCAAAACCCACCCAAACCCATTCGTACTAAATGGAATCACTTGGTGATAGGTAGTTACAACCGCTTGCAATCCCGTCTGTTGATCTAACAATGGCAAGTTTGCGAATAGATCCCCAACGGCCGGAATCGTAACTAAAGCCATTGTCCATCGATAAACTAAGCTTGACCCGTTAAAATAACGTTTCGTTAAACTAAGCCCTATCAGTGCTAAGGTGTAAGGGTACAACAACATCATCACTGGCACTGACCAAGCAATGATTTTCGTTAGACCTAAATTGGCCACAACCAATGAGCCAATCGTAATCACACGTAACCAAAAGCGATAACTGTACTGTGGGAAAACGGCTTCCATATCTTGCGCAAAGGCTTGAAAAATTCCCATCGCCGTCGTAAAGACTGTCAAGGTGATTAAAATCGCGGTTAAAATCAAACCCAACTCTCCGGCATAGTATTGAATTATTTGGGCTAAAGCGACCCCACCATTATCCGAACCGGCGACCTTGCCTAAACTCATCACACCCATCAAAATTAAGATCAAATAAATGATGGCCTCAACGAGCACACTTAAAGCTCCCGCCCGCGCGATTTCTTTTGAAGTTTGTTGCTCTGATACACCCAAACCACGGACCGCATAAACAATCGTCACTCCAACTGTTAACAAACCAATCCCGTCCATGGTGTTATAACCTTCCATAAACCCAGCTGATAAAGCGCCTTTTTGATAGGCTGCAGTCGCCACTGGATGTAAATCACCCATCGGCCAAATAAAAGCTACAATGAACAACAAAAATAACCCAATTAAGAAGAGCGGATTTAAATATTTTCCAATCCACGCGGTAATATCGGTTTCTTGCACCGTCAATAAGTAAGCTAATCCAAAGAAGATAACTGAATAAATCAACATTCCACCCCCGTGCCAAGCCGCGGGTAACAAGGGGGCAATCCCAGATTCAAAAGCCACCGCGGGCAAACGTGGCGTCGCAAACAAAGGTCCAATCACCAAATGAAAAGCAATCACAATAAATAATGCAAAACCACGTGATACGGGACTAGCTAATTCATATAAGTCATCACTTTTGGTCACTGACACCGCTAAAATCGCTAAATAAGGCACCAAAGTTCCTGTCAAAATGAAGCCAACCGCGGCCCATAACCAATGTGATCCCGCCAATTGTCCTAAATGAATCGGAAAAATTAAATTCCCCGCACCAAAAAATATTCCAAAAATCAACGATGCTAATAGAATCGTTTTGCTAAAGTTTAGCCGCCCATTTTCCATACCCTACTCCTAATTTTATAACGTAATTGCATATTCTATAAAATAACACATTTTGGCACTTTTAGCTCTCATAAAAAAGGTCAGAACCTAAGTTCCAACCTTTTCCTATATCTCAATTAAAATTTAACGTAACAGTCCATGCTTTTTTTCATAACGTCGATACAACGCCACCGCAATCACCGTAAAGATTACCGGACCAGAAATTGTCCAGAATGCATCACTCCAATTGTGCTCTAAGAGTGGCTCCAAGCCCGTAAAGATCACACTCAAAGCTAAGACTAAGAAGCTGACAGTGGTAACGGTCCACATCCAATACCGATTCTTAAAGAAGAGGTATGGCTTTTCAATGGCTTTATTCTGATTAAAGAATGGATAAGCTCCAACCAAGAACAAATATGGCAAAGCCGTCGAAACATTTCCCATTAAGGTCAAAATATTATAGAAGGATTGCGCTGTGGCTCCTCCAAATGAAATGGCTAAAATCAACACAACCACGAAGGCTGCTTGATACCACATCGCATTAGCAGGCATTCCTTCTTTATTCAATTGCGTAACGTGATCAGGCCAAAAATCTTTTGGTGTTCCCAACACAAAGGCTTTCAATGGTGAATAAATCAAGACAAAGAAAGAACCAGTATAAACAATAAACATATCTAATCCAGCAAACCGTGAGAACCATTCACCTAAAGTGGCCGCCGCCGCCGTACTCAAACCAATTTGATGTCCAAAGGTGCGACCAAGATTATCCATCATGATATAAGTCACATTACCCAAATTAACATTACCCTTATCAATCAAACCAGACCAGTTCGCACTAACTCCCCAAAGGAAGATAGACAACGCGTACAAAACCCCAATAATCAACGTTGAAATTAAAATTCCCCGTGGGAAATCACGCTTAGGGTTCTTCATGCTGTCAGTAATTCCACCCATTGATTCCATTCCAGCATATGCAAAGACCGCATAAACAATAAAACTAATCATGGCAATTGGACTCGCAAACGCTGGATTAGGGCTCTTCAACAAGGTACTCAAGCCCTGAATTGGTTCCGCCGTCTTAAAGCCGGTTGAAATCAAAACATAAACACTCAAGATAAAGAACAAAACATTAATTACGACCATCATCGTGCCACCAAACGATGAAATTTTAGCAATCCAATCAATTCCTTTAGTAGCAAAGAAAGTAACTGCGATAATCCAAAGCACCGCCAAGATTCCAATTACTTGATTTGAACCAAGAGCGCCTAAATGCCACGTTTGCGTTTGGTCGGAACCGCTAATAAAAACGGACAATGGAATCCAAATCTTAGACCCGGTCGCCACCAGCCAAGTTTCCCAAGAAGCTAGCCACATAAACGTTCCAATGAAAGCAACGCGTGGTCCAACTGAACCTTCAATCCAAGAATAAATGCCACCCTTAGCTTCATTAAAGGCTGAACCATACTCAGCCATCATAATTCCAACTGGCAAGAAGAATAAGACGGCCGCAAGAATATACCAAATGATACTAGCATAACCCATTTGCATAAAGGCAATCGGGGTGTTAGCAAATCCAAAGATGGTTGTAAAAATCATCATAATCAGCATGGTTAACGTAATCGTTTTGCCAGCGGATCCTTTATCTGTGTCACTCATAAAAAATTACTCCTATCATACTACTAACTATAAATTCAAATCGGTTTTAAAGTTTAACGGTGAAAAATCGGTCGAAGCTGTGATAATATCGGCCGTCAATTGACGGTAAGCTTGCAAGGCTTCTTTGGCCCCTTGGGCACTTGCCTCAGTCAAATACTGGGCTAAGTCACCCGGATTATCCATTTGCTGGGCAATTTTATCCGTCGATCGAACCAACTTATTCAAGGTAATATTAACTTTCTTTTGCGTGGTTTGTAACTGCTTGCCAAATTCCTTGTAATGACCGTCTACCAATACGCTGACTAGCTTATAAGCCCAATAAGCTGACTCGCCATCGTAAGGTAAGGTTCCAATTTTATATGCGGACGGTGTGTCATTCATACCCATATAAAATGGCACATAGACACTTTGTGCGGCCACACCCATGGCCAACCAATGCACACACGCAACTTCAGGCGCCATATTAGGTCGGTGCTGCAGCAGGTGCGATTCCTGTGTTTTCGCCAGACTAATAGGCCGGAAAAGATGATTTTGTGCTGATTCGTTCAATGGATCATATTCCGTCTTCTCATAATGCGAGCTCAAATACATCTTGGCATCATCAATACTCAACAAGCGATTCGCCTTTTTGATAAAGCTTAAGTCTTCACTCATTGGTGACTCTTCGGTTGCCCCAGAAAATTGTTGCTGACCCCACCATACGCGTGGCGTACTGTAATGTTCATCTGACAACGTATGCGTTCCAAAAATATTGCGGAAATTAAACGTTTCAGGATTAGGATTCAAATGATTATCCGTTACAAAGGTTTGTAAGTCTTTAGCAAACATAAAATTATCCGGATCATCAAAATCAACCTCTTGAATAGCCAATTGATTAGCCACTACGGCATAACTATCATCTGGAATTCGCTGAGCAACCCAATAGTGACCAGTACCAGTTTCTAGATACCAAACTTCATCAGCATCCGAGAACAAAATCCCATTAGTCTCACATGTCCCATATTTTTCAACAATTTCACCTAACCGCGCAACACCTTCACGCGCAGTTTTCACATATGGCAAGACAACGGTAACCATGGCTTCTTCACCAATTCCGTCTTCTACCAATGGATCTGCTCCCAAGACAGTTTCATTCGCATAGGCACTTTCCGTGGCGCTCATTGCCACGCCATATTCGTTGAAACCATCTTCTTCAAACAACCCTTCTTTAGTTGTCCATTCAGGGGTCGCCGTATACTTATACCGTATCTTAGGAAGGGGCATCTTAAAATTATTCGCGGTTGAAATAAATTCTTGTTCCGTTAGAAACTCCTGATGCTCGCGCACCACAAAATGTTTTGGCCACGAAGCCTGAGCGTCTTCGTTGCGCCCAATAATCGTCGAGCCATCAATCGTTGCCTTTTTCCCAATTAGGATACTGGTACAAGCACTTAAATCAGCCTTATTATATTCCATGATATTTACCTCATTACTTTGCACATCTGTGCATAATTATACATCGGTTTTTCACGCTGTTTTAAATTTAATATGCACTTATTATATAACATTTACCTGTTTTTTATTCATTTTTTTCATGAATTTCAATAATTATTCACTAATTCTCAGAGTTTTATTATTTTGTTCGGTTAAAGCGCTATCACAGGATCAAATTAAAGTCGTTAATTATTATCAACTCTCATTTTTTTGTTATTTTATCTATATCCGAATGCATAAATCCAGCACTATTGGATGAATTTAGCCAAAAAACCAGTTACAAAAGTCGCTGGAACTATAAATTGTAATCATGCTCGCAAATAATTCTCAAAATTATCGTATTTTTTCATCAATAACATTAAAACCATGCACTAAAACCATTCCAGTTCTTCCCCAAAATGCAATGCAAAAGCGTGGGGACCTTCTAATGGTCACAACAACGGTTCGTGTCCCACCAATACCCCAACTAAAAGAGCCTTCAACTCAGTTGAAGACTCTTTAAGATTTACTTTTGCTTTGAAAAAGCTTGATGTACATAATAAACCGGCAATCCAATCAAAGTTAGCCCAATTCCAATCATGGCCAGTCCAAAATTAGAAATCAAAGTCATCACCAAAATGAAGACTCCGCCCAAGATGGCCACAATTGGTATGAATGGATACCATGGCACCTTGTAAGGCCGAATCAAATCAGGTTCAGTATGCCGTAATTTAATTACGGCGACAAAGACCAAGGTATAAAACATCCAAATCACAAACACCAGCATGTCCGTTAACATGTCAAATCCACCGACAAACATCAAGGCAATTGACAAAATCAATTGGAATAACCCAGCCACGTAAGGAATTTGGAAACGATTTAACTTTAAGAGCGTCTTTGAAAAAGGTAAATTATTTTCCAAAGCCATCGCATAAGGTAAGCGCATCCCCGTCATCGTATAACCGTTTAACGTCCCATAAATTGAAACTAAGATTCCAATCGTGATCAGCTTACCACCGAAGCCACCAAAAATTTCATCCGCAACATCCATCGCCGCATTTTCATTGCCAGCCAAGGCACTGATTGGTAACGTATGCAAGAAAACATAGTTAACTAAGAGGTATATAATCATGATCCCTAACAGTCCTCCTGCAATCGCTCGTGGCAAATCACGGGATGGTTTTTTCAATTCACCCGCAATATTACCTACATGAATCCAACCATCATAGGCATACATTGTAGCTAGCAATCCAGCGCCTAAAGCAGTGAAAAAGCCACTAGTGTGCGCCCCAGCTTGGACAGGGAAAAAGCTTACATCCACGCCCCCAGGTTGTAGTAATCCAAAGATCACAATTAACGCTAATGGAATTAATTTAAACAACAAGGTTAAGGATTGAAATTGTCCAGCAATCTTTGATCCTAACAAGTTAATTAGAAAAACTGAAATCAACGCGCATACGCCCGCTGGAATGATAGCATCTACCGAAAGATGAAATAAATTGACAACCTGGGTTCCAAAAATAATGCCCTTGGCCGCCACACTGGCAGGGAAATAAACCACTGATTGTGTCCAACCCAGTAAATAACTGAGTACCTTCCCGTAAGCCCGTTCAATATAAACCAGCATCCCCCCCGTTTCCGGTAAAGCCGCTGCTAATTCGGCCCCCGTTAAACCAGCGGCAAGACTAATCAGCCCCCCTAATAACCATACCAACATCGCCATGCTCGTTGAGCCCGTTGAAGCCGTCACACTTGATACTTTGAAAAATACCCCCGCTCCAATCACAGTCCCAACTACCGTGGAAATGGCTGGTAGCAAGGTCATCGTCCGTTTCAATTCTGTTTTATCACTCATGATTATCCTCTTCCAAATTCAATTTGTTTGCGTATAAAAACCTACATTCATCTTTCTACAATTGATTTCAATTGTTATTTTCTATTATTAATAAAGGCTGGCTGGCGCTCGACGCATCAACCTAACTTCCATTAATAAACTTAAACTAATAAATTATAACAGAACCAACCGAACACGCGAAATCTTTTTTATAGCTCAACCGATTTGTTCACTCGATTCCCCAATCAAAAATAAGTTCTAGCAACCCAGTGCTAAAACTTAATTTCAACCAAATTATTAAATATAAACAATAACTACATTTCCTACACTCGAACGTCCTTGCAGGCGTAAGACCTGACTTGGTTGTCCACGCCGCATCCCCCGCTCCGAAATCGTTGATAAGACTAGATTAATTTCATTATCAATCTTCCATTCTGCAGGTAGGTATAATTCGACCGTTCCCATCATGTTATCTAAATTCAAGGTCGCCGTCTCCGCTAGCTGTGCATGGTCAAAATAAATTTTTGTCGTGCCCATATTATTAGCAACATTCACAACCTTGATATTTTGTGCTTGTAAATAACGCACGGTATTCCCCATTTGAGTTGAGATATTAATGATTTCATCCGTCTGACCCGTTTCATCATACACAAATGTCTGTTCTTCCATATATTGATCATGATGATGGTGGTAATGCCAAGGGTGCCCATAGTGAGGTCTTAAAATGGCAAACCCAATCGTTAGCAAGAAGGCTGCCCCTAAAATTGTCCAGGGTACTAAGGACTCAATCCCTAAAGGTCGGCTATACAAAATCGCTAAAAAGGCAATTGGAAAAATCGTCCCAATCAACGACCGATGCGCTAAACTAGCAATAATCAACGCACCTAATAATAATGTGGCAATCAAGCTCCAGGGATTAATCACCCAACCGGGACCTAACCCATCTAACCACCCTAATTCCTTTGTGACTAAAACAATCGCCGCCAAAATAAAAATACTGCCCCAAAATGCATTTCCGCGTTGTCTTCTATTTCGCATCCCGCTTACCTCCAAATCTGTAACTGTTCTTGTAGTGTTTTATAATATCGTCGTGACGCATAAATTTCTTTATGGGTGTTTTGAAATTGCACCAAACAATTCGACAAAGATTTCGTTAAAGCCAAAATTTGTTGCACGTTCACTATTCCAGCTTTTGAAATCCGCACAAAATTAGCTGGCAACACACCTTCGAGTTCATACAAACGTTGATGCACCACATATATTTGTTCAGCGGTATGCGCATAAACTTGGCGCTCACTGGTTTCGAAAAATAATATATCCGAAACATCAACATAATACTCGGTATCCCCTTGATAAGCGGGGAGTGTTTTTAATCCTAGGCTCTGTTGCTCAATGATTTGCCGCAGCCGTTGAATTTCAGTCGTTGCTTCAGGGGCGGTTATGATGATTTCGCTATCCTGTAGCTCCGGGTTAATTTCAATCTTTACTTTCATCGCCCTATCCTTTCGATTACTTATTACACCATAATCGCCTTTTATCGTAAATCGCTTTTCAGTAAGTGGCGTGCTTGACTGAATAACCGGTCAATTTTTCCAATTACGAACAAATAAAAAGTTTGTCAGAAATGATTCTGCCAAACCTTACCATCAATTTCAGCTATCAAAAAAACAGCTAAGTTAAAGCCAACGGATAATCGCGTTCAATGAAGATGCGCCGCACCCACGAGATTTTAACAACGACCAAAGCAAGAACCGAAGTATACCATACTCGTATAACAATTAAGCTTAGGTAAGCGCCATTTTGTTGCCAGCCGTGTAAATGACTTAAGAAGTGATGTACAAGGTACTGATCCAAAAAAATAATATCTAAATCATGAATGCAAAGTACTAACATGGAAATTGCACCCAGTTGAACTAAGCGCGCTAAACGCTTTGGGTCAAACAAATGTTCCAATGCTTGCGCCAAATAAATTAATAAAAATGAACTACCAATCCCGGCCAAAATACTCAATCCTTGATGTGCAGCTTGACCGGTCACTAACGTATATTTACCACCAAAAACTGTTGTCAGACCCAACAAAATGACCGATAAACCGATAATAAGACGTTGCCAATGATGCGTTTTAATTAAATTCATTCGGTGTGCCCAGTAACCAACCAAATAATAGATTTGAACTTCTAGCGCACTTTGTAGGGTCCAAGGTAAGGAAAAGCGATTAGCCAACCAAATTCCTAAAAGCACCGCAATCAAAACGCCCATAGCTTGACTGACCGGTGATTCCAACCGCATGAATAATTGAAAGATGATGTTGGCCAAAAACATCATTAACAAAAACCAAATGGCTCCCATGTGCGGCACAATGTCATAATTACCAGGAGTTGTAACTGATGCCCCATTGCCATAAAAATAAGGAATCAACAAGCCCCAATTCAAAGCTTGATGATGGAGCGATTCTTTTAAAAAGTTTAATCCCACAATCGCCGTGGCAATCACAAAATATGGCAATATTAAGTTATTAAAGCCTGTTTTGATTGTTTGCAGTATTGATTTATGCCGATAAAAGTACCCTGAAATAAAGAAAAACACCGGTAAATTGATCGCAAAAATTAAATTACTTAAAAGGGGATGATTCCATCCATTCATTGAATGTCCAACAATCACCAAAAAAATGGTCACCGCCCGGGCGATATCAAACGCTAAAATTCTTTTCCGCACTTGCTTCACATCCTTAATATTTAAACTATTCTTTCCAAATACTAATACACCCTTTTATTTTTTTCAATTATTTTGATTGACGAAGTATTTTCTTAAAACTTCCATAATGTTTAACAATAAAAAAGATGCATCAGCGCATCTTTTCATAAATCTAATTAACCAATGACTTTAATTAAAATGACACCAACTATCAATCAGATGATTCCCAGGGTTTTAAGCCAAGTTTTTTGTCTTAGGCCAAAATCGTTCCCAAATTCCCACTAAAAATCCTCATTAGCGTCCATAACACCCCATCCACAAAACCCCAAGCCATATAGCATCTCCCACACCCCTTCCAATGATTGACAACAATTCTAATATATCATCGATGCCACACCATGCAATTTTTGAATAATATACGACATTGAAAGATATTAATATGTTAGACATATTTTTAGCCAAAATAAAACAACTTAGCCGCCACTACTAACGACTAAGTTGTTCCACATCCTTTTTACAGATTAAAATAACGTTGTAAAGCTTCCACCTTGTCTAACCGCTCCCATGGTAAGTCAAGCTCTGGACGACCAAAGTGCCCATAGGCAGCCGTGGCTTCGTAACGAGGCTTGCGCAAGTCCAAGTCCTCAATGATTCCAGCGGGGCGCAATTCAAAGAGATCACGAATCGCCGTTACCAACTCTTCATCACTCACTTTTCCCGTACCAAACGTATTAACGTCGATTGAAACTGGGGCTGCCACCCCAATCGCGTACGCAACTTGAATCTCGACACGATCAGCTAATTGTGCAGCCACAATATTCTTGGCGATATAGCGCGTAGCATACGCTGCAGAACGATCTACCTTCGTCGCGTCCTTACCCGAAAAGGCACCACCACCATGCCGCGCATAACCACCGTACGTGTCGACGATAATCTTACGACCGGTCATCCCCGCGTCACCTTTAGGACCACCAATCACGAAACGGCCCGTTGGATTGATGTAATAGCGTGTGTTCTCATCCACCATGTCAGCTGGTAAGATGGGGTCAATAATTTGTGCTTTAACTTCGCGCCGTAATTGATCCAATGTCACCCGTTCACGATGTTGCGTTGAAAGCACCACCGCATCAATGCGTTGTGCCCGGTCATTTTCGTCCAATTCAACCGTCACTTGGGCTTTGGCATCAGGTAATAAATAATCCAACTGACCCAAACGCCGCACTTCCGCCTGCTTTCGCACCAGGGCATGCGACAAAACGACTGATAATGGTAAGTACTGGTCCGTTTCATTGGTTGCATACCCAAACATCAATCCTTGATCACCAGCCCCAATTTGATCGTAAGGATCAACGCCACCGTCTTCACGCTGTTCCAAAGCTTGGTCGACTCCTTGCGCAATATCGGGTGATTGTTCATCAATCGTCAATGCCACATGTACATCATCTGCCAAAAAGCCAGCTTCAGGATCATCATAACCAATCCGCTTCAAAGTTTGACGGACAATCTGATTCATATTTACATAGGCACTCGTCGAAACTTCGCCAAATATATTAACAAATCCCGTCGTTACTGCAGTTTCTATCGCTGTCCGCGCCATTGAATCTTGCTTTAAAATTGCGTCCAAAATCGCATCTGAAATTTGGTCTGAAACTTTATCCGGGTGCCCTTCTGAAACTGATTCTGACGTAAATAAACGTTTTTCCATGAATTAAATCCTCCACTATTTTTATATTTTATCGATATACAAAAAAATGACATACGATAAGCGCATGTCATCCGATCATTACGCCTATCTACTAGAAGTTACCACATCGCCCTTTTGGGTACGCTGGCGTCAGATCTTCGGGTCTAGTCCCTCCCTGAACTCTTGATAGGAATGTTATTAATTTGCTTCTATTAGTGTACACCATTCTCGTAATTTAGTCAGTAAAATATTAATGAACCTCAACAAACCCTCAAAAAATCAGTTATATCAACGTTCGCATACTCACCGAGCATAATAAGCGTTAAACTTTTTTGTGGTTAATTGAGTGGTCGATTGAGTGGTCAACTTACCAATATTTTGCTAAACCGTTCAGCAACTTCCTTCTTAGCTTTTGGTGTAACTTCCGCATAAATGTTCGCCGTAACTGATATGTCTTTGTGTCCTAGTCTATTGGCTACCTTTTTAATTTCCATGCCGTCTGATATTAATAAAGTAGCGTGAGTATACCTAGATATTTTAAACGCTCTTAAAGATTTAGGCTTAACCAAAAATAACACGATGTTTAAGTATCGAGGCATTAAACAACTTCCATTAATTTAATAGGGCCCAAAAGACCATTGAGAACCACCTAAAGTACCACGCTAAAACGTTGTGCCCCAAGGTTAGGACTAGAAATACCACTATTATTAAGTAGAAGGTTACAAATAGCCTTTTATTGTACTATATAAGAGAGTTTTTTAAAAAAGTGGTCTTTTTGCTCCGCACATTGGTACGTAGCCATTTAGAGCGGTCCTTTTTTTAGTCCTGAACTAGTCCTTTTTAAAAATTGAATAATTTAAAACAACATGCGCATTTACATTCTGTAAATATAAATATTCAAAAAGCCAGTTACTTTAAATAAGCGACTGGCTTTTTATCTGATAAATAAACTTCACTTAAGAACCTGACAAAACCTACCATAAAGAACCTAATAAAACCTAACCTAAAAACCTGTTAAAACTTGTTATTAATTCACTCGCTCTATTTTACCCATATAAGGCTGTATACGACCTTTTAGCATTAAGGTATATAAATTTAGCCACAATTAATTTTAAACTAGACTTAGTTAGGATAAAATTCAATTAAAAGGCCCGCCCTACTCATCAATAAGAGAAACGATGCAGTGTTGTCATTTTATGAGTTTTTCCCAAAAAATAACTTTTGAAACACATTCCCAAAAAATACTGTTTACAGACTCTTATACATTTTATAGTTGTACATCTCTACGTTATTTTTAACTACTGATTGTTTGGCAACTATCCTAAAGCCTTGTTTTATAAACATATTTTTTGCAACTGCACTAGCATTTACGGTCAATTCTTTTAACCCCATTCTATGGGCATAATCTTCCAAATATTTTAGTAAAGTTGTCGCTATTCTTTTATTCTGATAATCAGGACTTACATACATTAAATCAATATATCCATCATTATCTATATTCGAGAACCCTACAACACCGTCATCCAAAATAGCGACTAATGTATATGTATTTTGTAGACTATATTCCCATTTTGTTATTAATTCGGCTTTTTTATCTAAATTCCCCCACGCGTTTAATTGCTCAATAGAATAATAAGAATCTACTGCGTGAATTGAATTAAAGAATATATCTACAATTGAAATTAAATCGTTATTGTCGTATCTTCTAATAATCATATATATCTATTCCTTTTTATGAAAAAATAGTGTCCAAAGCACTACGTTTCCAAAATAATTAAAAAGCAAACTATAAAATGTTTAACTTAATTGCAACGTAAATAAGTTATTGACGTATTTCTATCTGTTCCGTATGGTTATCGTTGAATATCTCTATAAGCTCCTTCATATCGTCAACAGTGGCATATTTGCGCACAAAGGTCTTAGCTCTTCCTTGGTTTACTTCTCCTTGTGTACGCTTTTGCTCGTAATTCTTAACGGCCCGGCGTTGTGCTTCACTAGTCTTATATTCAGTCATACTCTACCCCTTGAATAATTTTATTGAGTTGCTATAATTAAATGTATAAGAAAACGGCAAGAGGTTCCAGGCTCTTACCGTTTGACAAGTCTTAGAGTATTAGTTGGTTAAAGTCGGTTACTTATCTTTAAATAAGTAGTCGGCTTTTTTCTTATTCCCGTAAGCTTTTGATAATTGAATCGCCAGCTTACCCACGGAAGTAAGAACAATTGAGAACGCCAAAGCAAACTCAACCAAACCACTAACCCCTTAATATTTTGTATCATTTCTGCACTCCACGTCTTAGAATTGTGTAAAAGTGCGAATACATACCCTAAATATAACTTGCCATAGCATCAGGCTCATGACTTCCCTCAACTACATATATTATTATAACGTACCTTATAACATAAAACAAGTCTTTTATACATAAATTTAAGTAAAAGATGTGCACACAAAAACTAAAAAAGTGTGCATACAAAAATGTAACCAAAATCAAAAAAGGTTGCAGAAGGTTGCAGAAAAAGTTGCAACGTTTTTAATAGTGTTGCAGTGTGTTGCAACGCCACTCTAAGGCATATACAAAGCTATATTTAACACCCTTGAAAGTCTGTATAATGCTAGTATTGGAACGCCCTAGATTGTTGACAAATGTTGACATTAAGAACGTATAAAATGTTAGTATTCAAAAAGACAAAATGCTAACATCATAATGCTAGTATTCAAAAAGCTATCAAACGTATCAAAAAAACGACAACTATTAAAAGTTATCGCCGAAGCAGGTTTGTTGATTAACTACATTATATCATTTTTAGGAGGTCACACTTTTAGCTATTTCCAAGATATTTTATGAGTATTTTAGTGGTCGTTATACGATTAATTTAAAGCTGTGCGATATAACGTTAAACAGGCTCGATATCAACGATGCAACATCAAGTGTCTACAATGAGTTAAAGGACTTAATCAATCGACAAAGTGAAACGATTGAAACCACATTAAGAGCGTTACCTCAAAAAAAGCAGGACATCATTACCAAAAGCTACGGCAAGGATAAACTAACCGCCGACGCACTGGCTAAAATGTACAATACAACGCCTAATCACATCAACAAAGTGCGCCAAAAGTTTACGCAGAGTTATAAAAAGAACGGCGGAGATGTTACCAGTCACCACGATATCCTAGCGAAACTACATCAATAACCTTGACCTGTAATTCGTCGGATGTGAATTTAAAGACAATAAAAAGCACCTTTTTACGGTGCTTGAAAATTAATGACTTGTTCCAAATATATTAACTAATATTACTCCAACAACAATTAACAATGTTCCTAGTAGTGTTTGCCAATTAATCGAATTATGAAAGATAAATACCGAAACTAATGTAACCAGTACAATTCCAGCGCCACTCCAAATTGCATAAACAATATTTACTGGAAAATCTTTGACAACTATTGATAAACAATAAAAAGCTAGCCCGTACATGAATAACGTAGCCGCGGTAGGATATAATTTCGTAAACCCGTCTGTAAACTTTAATAAATTAGTCCCGGCTAACTCCGCAAAAATTGCTAAAAATAAAAATAAATAGTTCATTCTTGAATACCTCTCATATCAATTAAAAGTTATAAATTAACAAAAAAGTATTCTACCAAAGTGTTTCCCAAGCGATATAAAAATATCTAAATAAATTCATTTTTTAATTACCTCATAAGTAAATTATATTCTAAAATAAATATATTTTCACGACACTATTTGTTATTCGGTTCTTTTCCTAGATGATATCCGGGGGACAAATAAAAAAATCGCCTTAACAATTAGTTAAAGCGAACATGCCTGTGGGAGCAAAGTTATATATTGATTAAATACTTTTTGTGGTCGATTGAGTGGTTGGCGAATTTTAAGACGACTGAAACGTCTTTATATCAAAGATTAAATTACTAAAATCGTATTCTCGTAAATTCAACTAGTTTCTCGTAAATTCAACTAGTTTCTCGTAAATTCAACTAGTTTTACTAAATTATTCAAATTTGATTTAAATGCTTTCTTAGCTATTGGTGATAGTATTTTTAAAGGTAACTTAATTTTACCTTGGTTAGTGATATACAGAGCTTGTTTGATGCGAGTTTTTCCACCATCATTATGAATATTAAAGATTAAATTATATTCAATATTGCCCTTTTGACTAATATAAATAATATTCGAATCTTCATTTTTAATGGTTATTTCTTCATAATCATTAAATGCGTTATCATGTCGTCTAACAATGTATTTGTATTCATCATTACCCACTCCATCTACAACTGTGACATCCGGTACCCACTTTAATAAATTATTTAAATCCATAAGTGTATTCTCAACCTTTTCAAAGCTTGCTACCGTCTCTGATTCATTTTCAAAAATTTTCTCATTCATCTTAATATTCTCCTTACTATTTAATAATGTAATCATATCCAGAAATAAACATTAAATAAAATAAGAATACTAATATTTATCAAAAACAGGCTCACTAAATAGCTGTGATAAAAAATCACTTTTATTGTGTAAATCTATGTTATTATTTGAAGTTTCAGCAAGCAATCTATAACTATTCGCAAGCATATAATGCGAGTTATGATTTGTAATAAATTTAATACCTAATTCGATACATTCCAGAGAATTTTGGTATTTACCTAATCGATAATATGATAATGCCACAACATAATAAATAATATTTAAATTTTCTTCGTATTTAACACTATCAATTAATCTCAAAGTTTCTTTTAATAGTCCCATGACTATATGACTCTTACCTTGCAACGAATAAACATAACCAATTGAACATTTTGCTAAAATAAATAAGCACGAGTTCGTATTTCCGCTTTCACAAGCTAATGATAATTTGAAATTATTAACAGCATTTTTCATATTATTTCCATCATTTAACTCGGCAACACCCAAATAATAGTAGTAAGCTTGTAACTGTTTATCCGTCTTCAATCCATTTACAGTTGATTCATTCAACAAAAAAAGCTTTAATTTTCTATAGTCGTGATTATTACATAACATACTTATTTTTTTATTTATATTATCGAATTCAGATATATCAAAATTATTCGTTAAACTGATGTCATCTAAACTAATATCTAATCTTTTACACAATTTTAAAAAAAGATTAATATTCGGGATATATTTATTATTTTCAATTGATGATAACATTGCTTGTGAACATATACCCTCTGATAATTCTTGTTGTGATATATGTTTTAACTTTCTCTCTTTTTTTATTATCGGTCCCAATTCAAACTTCATAATGATATACCTGTCCTTAAAATTATAAATTTATTCCGTATTTTACTATAATTAAATTATATATGTTTACTGAAACACAAAATACATAAATATTATTTTTGATATTACACACCTTAAAACGTATAATAATTACCTACATAAGCCCAACGTTGCCCTAAATAGTACTTATTACTTATTGATTGGGGCTTTTTATGTATAAATTAAAAGGCTCTGCCGAAACGAAGCCTTAAGATCTTCGCACATCCCCAATCATAGAACATTCAACTGAATTGATGTGTAGCTATAACCACGCCATGAGAATACTGAAACCTTATTTTATAAAAGCTTTATATTGCTATCAATCACATTATAAAACTAGCACTAATATGTGTCTCATTATCTATGAATAAAGTTGAGTAAAAAGTATGCACACAAAAACTAAAAATGTGTGCATACAAAAATTTAACCCAAATCAAAAAGTTGCAATGTTTTTTCATAGTGTTGCAGTGTGTTACAACACCACTCAACAACATATATAAAGCTATATTTAACACCCTTGAAAACCTATATAATGCTAGCATTGGAACGCCATAGGTTGTTGACAAATGTTAACATTAAGGACTCAGAAAATGTTAAGAAATGTTAAGATTCAAAAAAGATAAAATGCTAACATCAGAATGCCAGTATTCAAAAAGCTATCAAACGTATCAAAAAAAAGCGACAACTATTAAAAGTTATCGCCGAAGCAGGTTTGTTGATTAATTACATTATATCATTTTTAGGAGGTCACACTTTTGGCTATTTCAAAGATATTTTATGAATACTTTAGTGGTCGCTATTCAATTAATTTAAAGCTGTGCGATATAACGTTAAACAGGCTCAATATCAGTGATGCAACGGCAAGTGTCTACAATGAGTTAAAGGAATTAATCAATCGACAAAGTGAAACGATTGAAACCACATTAAAAGTCTTTCCTAAAGATAATCAAGACATCATAACCAAAAGCTACGGCAAAGATAAACTAACTGCCGATGCACTGGCTAAAATGTACAACACAACTCCTAATCACATCAACAAGGTACGACAAAAGTTCACGCAAAGTTATAAAAAGAACGGCGGGGATGTAACTAGTCACCACGATATACTGGCGAAACTACATTAATGCACTTGGCTCGAAATTCGTCGAATATGAATTTAAATAAAAAGCCAAGCAAATTAATTGCTTGACTCAATTTAATATATCGATCGTATTTATTAATGTTAGACTAGGATCCCTTGTTTTAATTTTTATATTTAGTAATAATATTATATTACATTTTACTTACGCCGATCCCAGAATACTAATCCAACCAACGAAGCTAACACAACACTAATAACTCCAGCTAGGGTTGTTTTTTCAGCTGCTGTCTTAGGCAATAACTTTAAATTGTTTTTTACATTAGCAACAGATACAACAGATTCTGTCGCTAATTCTTTTGATGTATTTGGATCTACTGGATCCTTGGGATCTACTGGGTCTTTTGGATCTACTGGATTCTTTGGATCTACTGGGTCTTTTGGATCTACTGGATCCTTTGGATCTGCTGGATCCTTTGGATCTACTGGGTCTTTTGGATCTGCTGGATCCTTTGGATCTGCTGGATCCTTTGGATCTGCTGGGTCTTTTGGATCTACTGGATCTTTGTCACTAGGAATATTCGGATTATCAGATTCATCTACTATTTTAAGTCCTATCCTTTGTTTATATGTCGATGCACAACCGGTAACATAAAATAATATCCCAGGGTTATTACTATTTGCCTCACTATTTGCCGTAATTCTTATAATTCCCGTCCCATTGCCTGTATTTATACTTTCAGCAGTAAAACCTTTTATATCATTTCCATGAACTTCGATTAAATCTCTATTTCCAACCCCATAAGTCATCACTTTATATTTTAAATCTATAGTTTTACCTACACTTACATCAACTTCTCCGGAATTAATGTTAGTACCTTTATAACTTTCAAATCTTAATCCACTAGCATAAAGTTCATTATTAGTTGTACTCGCTTGTATGCTTCCCCATGGAGATAAAAATAAAATTAAAACCCCTAATATACTGCTCACTTTTTTGCTTATTATCATTATAAATGACATCCTTAATATAATATTTTTTTAATCAGTAATACGCATTATATACTAAGAATCATAAAAAACCTAATACAATATTTCAGTGTCGCCAGTATTAAATAAATAAATAAATAATTCTATTCTACCATTGAAGGAGGACCAACAAGAACGTAACAAATAAGCAAGTTACAAAAGACGTCCGACTATTCTCTAAAAAGAATTACCCTGCTTAGAACAAATGGCTCACTATTTCTTTGTTGGAGCTGAAACGTCGTCCGACATCGTGCCGTTGGGAATAAATACTTAGACATAGCTAGAGCCAACTTAATTAACGTCTTAGTAGCATTGAAGGCACTACCAGACAAACACAGGCAAATGATTCAAATGAAATACTTTGAACGTATATCAACCAAAGATATGCAACGCAAACAGGCTACTCGGAAAGTCGAGTATATCAAATAATCAGTGAAGCCTTTTTAATGTTTGCAGATAACTTTAAAGATACATACGAGTTTAGAGGGTGATACTCCCCCCCTGCCTATTTTCAAATTAAAGGAGCGCACACAGTTCATCGTCTTGTGTCGGAGTCAATTTTTGAAAACTTTTAGGTAGGGGGGCTAAATGGTTATAAAGACTACGTCAAAGCTATTTATAACTAAAATAATCTATTTTCAACCGTCGTTTTAGACCCTAAATAGCCCAAAAGCGCCCATTTTGGACGCTTATTTTTATACATAAATTCAGTTATATCAACGGTTTAAGAGTGTTACCCCCACCACCTCTACGTTTTCAGGACATTTCAGACAATCTATTCCCCTACCCCCGGTACCCCAGATTGAGGGAAATGTTATTTTTTATAACGGGGGGCATTTTGAAAAATAATAATAACTACAGTGTTTAAAAGAGACGGCACCATTTGTTATTCGGTTCTTTTCCTAAATGATAGCCGGGGGACAAATAAAAAAATCGCCTTAACAATTAGTTAAAGCGAACATGCCTGTGGGAGCAAAGTTATATATCGATTAAATGCTTTTGTGGTCGATTGAGTGGTCAGAGATATTTAAAGCTTACGAAACGGCTTTATATCAACGATTATC
This sequence comes from Weissella kandleri, assembly GCF_001438705.1. Lineage (GTDB taxonomy): Bacteria > Bacillota > Bacilli > Lactobacillales > Lactobacillaceae > Weissella > Weissella kandleri. The sequence goes on along the minus strand of NZ_JQBP01000002.1, from coordinate 36,753 downwards.
TTGCTAGACTCGCATTCTCGTAATTTAACAACTACCTTTCTTTAAATCCTGTTTAACCACCTCCGCTGTGTTACTAAATCCTTCAACGACGCACCCTTGTTCCACGTGAAACAATAACCTATTACTCTCGTTCTGCCATCAAAATCAAACCTTCCATAAATTTACGTAAAGCCACTTTCCCATGGGTATGATGTTGTCCTTTTAGATACAACATTTCCATCCGGACATTTTTATAATCATAGAGGATATTACCATAGTCTAAGGCTATATCATCATTAAAATCATCTAGTTGCCGCGTAGCTAAATTCGTCAACCCCTTTTTCATTGCACGGCGCATTCGCTGAAAAATAATCTTTTTTTCATGTTGATCAATCGTATATTGTTTTTCAAAATCAATTTGATTGAAATGTAAGTGATGCTCCAACATAATTTCAGCGGTAAACAAAATATCAGCGGTTCCCGCTTCGGTCGAGATTCCCAAATATTTTAAAATCGTCCGTACTTGTTCCATCGCTTGTGGGACCGTTTGAGCGGGGGGACTTTGCTGCATTTTTTCACTCCCAACCAGACTTTGAATATACGCCAGCTTAGTCTGCATTTGTAAACTATCGCGTACTTTTTCAATCACGGTTTTAACTTCAATTACATTAATCGGCTTATCAATAAAAAATTCAATCCCCGCTTGATAGGCTGTCTCTCGTAATTCCAAATCGCGAACCTGAGAAATCATAATCACTTTAATCTGGGGGCGCTGCTGCTTTAAACGTAATACCAAATCAATACCCGATAATTCTGGCATTAATAAATCAACCAATAAAATATCAACATCTAAAGTTAAGACGGCTTGAAGCCCGGACAAAGCATCTTGACTCGTTCCCACTACCATCGCATTGTGATCTTGCTCAATGATTTGTTGCAGCACCAAGGGAACCGCCTGATCATCATCTATAATGTAAAAGTTCATGCTTCTACCTCACCTAATAAATGGTCAATTTTAAACTGAGCCGTAAATTTAGCGCCATGTTGTAGACTGGATTCAACATCAATCTGACCAGCAAAAGTGTGTTCCATCAGTTGTTGCGTATGATAAAGTCCAATCCCTCGATAAACATCACCGGTTTCGGCATTAAATTTAGTGGTAAAACCAGATGTGAAGATTTGGGCTTGCACTTGTCGCGTCATCCCCGGGCCGTTGTCCGCGACCACCAGCCACAAATGCTCACTATCGCGCCAAACGTTAATTTGAATCACACCACGGCGTTACTGACTAAGTGCATCCATACTATTAAAAATTAAATTCGATAATATCGTCACTACGGCATAATGCTCCACAATCACTAATTCGCCTTCAATCTTTTCTTGAATCACCACATCCAATTGGCGATCAAAAATCACCCGCCGCGCATATTCCGTGACCACCCGAATAATTTCGGTTAAACGCATCGTCACCACGCGTTCCATCGTAAAACTAGCAGCCAGCCCCCGCATCACATTTTGATAATCTTTTTTTACCTCATGCACATCCCGCGCAATCGCTAGCGCCCGATTGCTCGTCGCATGATTGACCACCTGTAATTCATCATTTAATAGATATGCATTTTTCATAATGCGTTCCAGTTCCGATACGTTTTTTTGCATAAAATATAGCTCATTTTTGACTGATGCTGCCGCCATAATAAAATCATAATATTGCTGTTCATGCCGCTCGAGGCGTAATAATAGCGCAAAATAATGGTAACCAAATGCCAGTAGACAACTGGCCAGTGTTCGCAGTAAAGCCACCGCAAAAATGATTTTAAAGAAGTCTAAATTTGGTACTTGCCAATGGTTTAAAATACTAACTTCTAATAAGTTAGCCCCATAATCACAAAGCACAATTGTCACAAAGAATGTGGCATTATTCCAACTACCACGGCGCCAATAAAACCAATAGTAAATCAACCCATACATAATATAAAAAGCCATATCCGCCCAAGTATATAACCAAATTTGCTGCGGCGAACTTTGTTGGCTAACTAGCATCAAGATTCCACGAAAAACTGGGGAAGCCACCGCCACCGTCAACGTTAAAGGGATCGGGTTCAAATCCGTATTAAAATACAAAAAAATGGGGAGAATCAACGGTGACAAGGCAATAATAAAGCCTGGCACGAGCGCTGACAATTGAATTTGGGAAGCTAAAGCAATCCAAAACGCCGCAATCATGATTCGTTGCTCACGTCCAGCAGATTTAAGTTGATAATCCATACACTCCTCCATTTTTGAAGTTTCTTGAAGTTCCAAGAAACCGTTTACATATAATGTTAATTGTAGTCAGAAGTAACTAGCTTTGACAAGTTTGATTCATACAATCATGATTGTGAATTTAACTATTGTCTTCATATTTAAGCTGCTTTGGCTATAATATTATGAATAGGTATAGGAATATTATTATGATCGGTATTAGTAAAAAGCCCCATTTTAAGTTTAAAATGCCCGGCGCTTTTGTTATTCTTTTCATTTTAACAATTGTTGCTGTTGCGGCGACTTGGTTCGTCCCCGCGGGTAGTTATTCAAAGCTATCTTATGATCAGCCTTCAAAACATTTAGTTGTTAAAACACCGGACGGTCCCACTGATAAAGTTCCTGCCACCCAACAAGAACTTGATAAATTGGGCGTTAAAATTGATATAAATCAATTTACTAGCGGTGGAATTACCCAAGAAATTTCCATCCCCAATACTTATAATCGGTTGAAACAACGCCCCGCTAGTTTAGCTGCACTTCCAAATAGCATGGTTCAAGGAACAATAGAAGCCGTTGATATTATGGTCTTCATCTTTGTCCTGGGCGGATTAATTGGAGTCGTTAAAGCCAGTGGCGCCTTTGAAGCCGGTCTCTTAGCCTTAACGAAAAAAACGAAGGGGCATGAATTTATGCTCATTTTCTTAGTGGCGATTCTAATGATTTTAGGCGGAACCTTATGTGGAATTGAAGAAGAAGCTGTCGCCTTCTATCCCATCTTAGTACCAGTCTTTATTGCGATGGGTTATGATTCGATTGTCTGTGTTGGCGCGATTTTCCTCGCTAGTTCGGTCGGAACCGCTTTTTCAACCATTAATCCCTTCTCCGTCGTAATTGCCTCAAATGCGGCTGGAATTGATTTTACCCAAGGAATTATGTGGCGAATCATCGGATGTGTTATCGCCGGGGCTTTCGTCATTGGTTACCTTTATTGGTATAGTAAGCGCGTGAAGGCTAATCCTGCGCTTTCGTATTCCTATGAAGACCGCGATCGCTTTAAAAAACTTTGGGCAGTCACGTCCGATCAAAATCCTTTAGAGAGTACGTTTAGTTTCCGTAAGAAATTAATCTTAATTTTCTTTGTCGTTGGATTCCCACTCATGGTCTGGGGCGTTATGTCACAAGGTTGGTGGTTCCCAACCATGGCTGCTTCCTTCCTAACCTTTGCCATTTTAATTATGTTCTTAACCGCTACCGGTCCAAATGGGATTGGTGAAAAAGGCGTCGTTGATGCTTTTGTCAATGGCGCTTCCAGCTTAGTTGGGGTCTCATTAATCATTGGTCTTGCACGGGGAATCAATCTCATTTTAAACAACGGTATGATTTCGGACACGATGTTAGAATTCTCGTCATCGTTAGTTAATCATATGAGCGGGCCAGTCTTTATCATTACCATGCTCTTGATTTTCTTCGTCTTAGGATTCATCGTTCCATCATCATCTGGTTTAGCCGTACTTTCGATGCCAATCTTAGCACCTTTAGCTGATACCGTTAATATCCCACGTTTCGTCGTCGTCACTGCTTACCAATTCGGTCAATATGCCATGCTCTTCTTGGCCCCAACCGGCTTGGTCATGGCTACTCTACAAATGTTAGACATGAAGTATTCTCATTGGTTGCGTTTCGTATGGCCCGTTGTCGCCTTTGTGCTTGTCTTTGGTGGCATTCTATTAGTTGCGGAAGTCATGGTCTATGCCTAAACGAAATTAATGATTAAACGTCTAGTCACGATTGCTTCGTGCTAGGCGTTTTTTTATTGCCCGCGATTCATGCTTGCTCATCATGTCATATAAAAAAGGATCAACATATTGCTGATCCTACCCATATATAACTTAATAGAAGTTCTAAGTGCATTTAAAAACGTTTAATTAGTATATTGTTTTAAATACTCTACATCTTTCACCACAAATAAACCATCACGTTGCTCAATGGCTCCATTCTTTACTAATTCATTAATAATCCGCGTGACTGAGCTCCGTGAACTAATCCCACAAAATTCACCAATTGTATTATGGGTAATTCGGTGATTAATCACAATTTCGCCGGTCACATCATCGCGCTCGCCAAATAATTTCGTACAGTCATACAAAAAAGCTGCCACTTGACCGGTTTTACGGTTTCCTAAAATCCGTTCAATTTGCTTAATATTGGCATCGATTCGATTACGATAGTAAATTTTGACATATTGGCTTAATAAAACATCATTATTAATCAACTGCCAAAATTTTACGCGGTTAATTTTATAAAAAATAGCCCGCTCAGAGTCTACTTTAATGTCGTAAGGCTGTTCCACGATTGCTTCATTCTCACTGCGCACCAAAGAAACAATCCCCGGTTTATTCATATACATCAAATTAAAACGCTCACGCTCACCATCAATTCCAACTAAAGAAGTAATGATAACACCTTCTAATAAGATATAAACACTCGATTCCAAATCATGTTCTCGCGTTAAATAATTATTCTTTAAAATTTCAATTTTGATTTGGTCGTCAATTGGCATTTGATTCATCACGTTTAAAAAATAATTATATAATTTATCTTCATTTACTTTAGTCATATTAGTCATATTCATAATCCTTTAAACAAATAACGCAGCTAATCCCCCTTAGAATTAGCTACGCTCATAGGTATTTATTTAGCGAACATAATGAAAAAACACTAGC
>NZ_JQBP01000002.1:0-31526 GCF_001438705.1 Weissella kandleri | reverse complement strand
TGTGCTGTGCTGTGCTGTGCTGTGCTGTGCTGTGCTGTGCTGTGCTGTGCTGTGCTCAGTCATTATGTGCCTCCTTCTTCTTTTTTGTCCAATTTATTTTAATTTAATTTATAAATTATAACCACATTGTATAATTTTTTTATCATTTTTACTATACAACCCCTAGTCCATCAAGTAACATATGCTACTTGAAAACTTTTAAAAACACAAAAAAACGACCTTACCATTACTGATGAAGTCGTTTAATCATAATTATTTTTACATTAAATTAATATTAGATAAAGGCAGTTACCGCAGCGGCAGCCACAATCATGACCAACCCAACTGAAATTACAGTCCATTCCTTACCAGTCTTGTGAACATGCATCACAAGAATTCCTGAAACTGTAGCTCCAACAATTGAAACTTGTGACAAAACGAATCCGGTTGCCAAACCAAGCATAGCTGGTTGAGCTGAAACCAAATATCCCAAAGCAGCCATCGCAAAGAATAATCCTGAGAAAATTTGCTTGTAAGTTACTGATTGCTTGAAGATGTTGTTGCTGTTCTTAAATGTCTCATACAATCCAACTAACAACCCAAAGGCAGCCATTCCAATTGCTTGTGGCAAGAACATGTGCATTCCATCAGTACCATGCGTATATTGTGGAAGAATTCCGTACAATGAGTAACCAACTTGGGCAATCAACAAAACCCCAACTGCCTTCAGCAACAATTGCTTGTTTCCAGCAGTCTTCTTTTCTTGATAAGTAGTTAAGTAAGCCCCAATCAAGATAATCACAACCGCAAAGAAACCAAGCACCTTTGATGTCATTGAAGCCCAGTTACCTAACATTGTCACACCCCAAACCACGTTGGCTGTGATTTGGAAAGAAGTTGAAATCGGCATAGCCTTAGCTGAACCTAACGCATTACCGGCTTCGTCTTTCATTCCAAAAGCCATAATCGTCAACACATTTCCAAAGGCCCAAGCAGCCCCTGAGAAGAAGGCCAACCAGAAGTTAGAACCATTTAACATTGGCATTCTAGTAACCAAAGCCAAGACAATCGCAACAATCAAAGTTCCCCAAGTTGCCCCAAAGATTCCTTGAACCGGCTTACCACCAAAGTATGAAACCAAGGTAGGATAAGAACTCCAACCAATAATTGCCAACAAGGCAAAGAATAATCCTGTAATATTCATTTTTCTAATCCTTACTTTAATAAAATTTTCATCACAAAGATATGAGACCCACCGTGATAGAAAGCTACGCTATGGGTCTCATATTAGTGATCAATTCGTTAATAATAGCTCAATTACTTAATTGCTTCGCCTTCAAAATCAACGTTTGATTCCAAAACAATATTTGAAAATGGTGTAATTTCACCAGTCCGTACTGTGGCAATGTTGTTATCATCACGGCTCATAGCCTTCAAATCATCGTGTGAAATGTAGGCAATTTCAACATCATCATCTAGCAAAGCTTTGATTGCTTCAAATTGTGCTGGGTTTTCTGTCTTAATTTCTTCAGCTAAGAAGACCTTTTGAACCTTCATTTCTGAAAGAGTAGCCTTCAAAACATCAATAAACAAAGGTAATCCACGCACAACTGACAAATCAATCTTACGTCCATCATCCTTAATTGGAAGACCTGAATCACCAATTGTTAACCATTGGGTGTGCCCAATTTCTGAAATAGCATTTGAAAGCTTAGTATTCAAAAGATTTGTTTTACGCATTTTTAATTCCTCTTTTTTAATCTGAATTATTTGTTAGCTTCTAAAACAGCCAAAACTTCAGCTTCAGTTGGAATACTTGGTTGTGCTCCTGCCCGTGAAACAGTCAATGATGAAGCGGCTGATCCATAACGCATTGCTTCAGCCAAGTTGTCCAAGTCCTTGTTCAAACGAGTCGCAGTGGCCCCAATGAAAGTATCTCCAGCGGCGGTGGTATCAACAGCATTTACCTTAAAGGCTGGTACAATTCCTTCGTCCCCATTGTCACGCATATAGAATGAACCTTCTGAACCAATAGTAATGATTACAGTATCAATTCCTCGCTCGAAGTAATAAGCCGCATTATGCAACATTGAGTGCTCATCAGTAACTTCAATGCCAGTCAAGATAAACGTTTCATGCTCATTAGGAACAATGATGTCTGTCAATGACAACAATTCCGCAGGCAAACCACCCATTTCAGGCATTGGAGCTGGGTTCAAAATAGTCTTGACCCCATTTTCACGCGCAATCTTGAAGCCCTCGATAACCGTCTCCATTGGTGTCTCCAATTGAGCAATCACGAAATCTGATTCAGCAATTGCCTCCGCATGGGCCCGAACATCAGCGGCGGTCATATCAGCATTAGCTCCACCATAGATATGGATAATGTTGTCACCAGTCTCTTCTGAAACTGTAATGTAAGCTTGTCCAGTCTCTTCACCTTCTGAAAGCATAACATGCTCAGTACTTAGGTTTTCAACGTTCATGTTCTTAGAAAGATCAAGCTCTTTTCCAACCTTAGTAATCATGTTCGTCTTAACTCCAGAGCGCGCAACCGCAACTCCTTGGTTCAAACCTTTTCCACCCATTGCCTCAACTTGGTGGTTAGGAGTGTGTAAAGTTTCTCCACTTGTCGCAAAACGTGGGACAGAAACGACCTTATCAATGTTGGTTGATCCCAAAACTGTAATAATCTTAGCCATGTTTGTTTCCTTCATTTCTTTATAATATTTTTAAAAAGTTCTACTTACCATGGGCGACGTGCTAACATTTTCATTATTAGTCTTCCACTTCATGTGAAGCACCTTTCAATTTCTATATTATAATATATAATTTTTCTCTTGTAAACGTTTTCTGAAATTTTTTTCCAAATTACGTCATTACATTATGTTAAACGTTTTATTCAAATAATTTAAACGTTTTATCTAAATATAACTATTTATGTTTTTTTATTTTATTTGTCACAATTATGTATATTAATGGTCAATACATTCACTTAGATAATTTAAATTAAGTTTTTAGATTTTATTTTTAAATGAAAATAACTTGCACACGCAAAATAATTCACCGAGTTTATGCCCATTATTAAAAAAACAACCAAAATCTAAGCAATTCATCAATATATCCTTTTTTAACGTGCAATCGCTTTGATATAATTCGCATTCACTCTTAAAATATTAAAAAACCAGCTGATGAATCTCAACTGGCCTTAATTATTTTTAAATCATATAAATTCCAAAAATTAATAATAAGATTCCAGCAAAGACAAAGTTAACTACCATAAATAACTTCATAAATGCGCTAGAATACCTTGGTTCCATTTGTTTAAAGAGCCGATAACCAATCAAATTGGCCATCGACGCGACGACGGTTCCATATCCCCCAATATTAGATGCCAAAAAAAGTGCTTTGGCATGCGTCGTAAACGTTGAAATCAAAATGGTTGTTGGTAAGTTCGAAATGAATTGACTCAACACAAAGGTGCCTAAGAAAACATGGGTTTGCGTATCAAATAACATGTCCACCACATTTTGCACCATCGCAATATGGGATAAATTATTCGTAGCAATGAAAAAGAACAAGAAGGTTGCTAGTAGCCCCCAATCAACCATTCTAAACATCTTGCGGTTATATAAGAAAAAAGCAATTAGCACCGTCCCAATGGCCAAATTAAAAGGGGTCCAACCAAAAATCGTCGCCACCAAGATTAAACCAGTAATAACCAGAAAGCTTAAGCGTCGATTATTAACTTCCACTTTTTGGGGTAAATCAATTTTTAAGGGTGTGGCCCGCACAAAACGGGTAATGATAAGCATTAATACCAGACTAGCTATAGTCAGCTCCAACGACCATTTAAAGAATTCTTGCACACTACTATGGTAATAACCAAACATATACAAATTTTGTGATTTACCAAACGGAAACAAAATGGCTCCTGAATTGGCGGCCATAATCACTAAAGTCGATCCCACGATTTTTAAGCGTGGTGATAATTCTTTGGCAAGCCGTAAATAGATCGGCATAATCGTTAAAATCGCAATATCATTCGATAAAAACATAGCTCCAAAAAACGATAAGACGGTCACACTCGTCATCAGGGTGCGGGCATGATGACTCCGATTGACCAACCAGACCGCAATTGCATGAAAAATACCAGCATTTTCAAGCAAGCCCACCCAAATCATCATCGTCATTAAACTAAAAATGGTGTGCCAATTAATCGCACTAAAATCAGGTCGGACACAAAGCGAAGTTATTAAGGCTAATACCATACTAGCGGTAAACATCACGTCCGTTTTTAAATATGTAAATATTTGTTTAATCATTAATCGACTGCACTTTCTCCATGACACGGCCTTCGCTATTCGCACGACGAATCATCTGATAAGCCTTAGCTGCCATTATACTAGTAACGCCAGTTGTAATCATGATTACAGGGACTAGTTCAATTGCTAACTGCCCAGTCGATAAATTATGGTTGGTATGATTTAAGTGCTCCATGCTCCACCATCTCCTTATAATAAATACTCAACTTATCTATTATCTGAAAAAAGTGTTCTTTACGCAAACACTAAACTGTAATATAAAATATTTACTTTAAGCTAACGTCCGGATTTTTTTTAATCCCTAACGTCGTTGAATTGATTCGTGCTTTAAATCGATTAAATCAGTAACTATTGTATCTATTAACATCAATATAGTTCGTGTTTTTTCGTAATAATCTTTACAAAACTATTTATATTTATCTGGATTTATTTATCACCCCATCCCAATAAATTTATAATGCACGTCAAAAATGATGATTTACAAAAAAAGAGCCTCAACTCCTCACAAAGAGAAGTTAAAGCTCTCATTTTATTAAAGCAAAAATTACTTAACAGTAACTTCAGCTCCAGATTCTTCCAACTTAGCCTTCAAATCGTTAGCTTCGTCTTCTGAAATTCCTTCCTTGATAACTGAAGGTGCGTTGTCAACAAGACCCTTAGCATCCTTCAATCCCAATCCAGTAACTTCGCGAACAGCCTTGATTACTTGAACCTTAGCGTTACCTGCTGAAGTCAATTCAACATCGAATTCAGTCTTGGCAGCAGCTTCACCACCAGCAGCACCAGCAGCTGCAACAGGGGCAGCGGCTGAAACACCAAATTCTTCTTCAATAGCTGATACCAAGTCAGCCAAGTCCATAATCGTTGCTTCCTTCAATGAAGCGATGATTGAATCCTTATCAAAAGCCATGATAATAATCTCCTTTTATTTTTGCCATAATGGCAGAATTAATAGTTTGTTGTAACTGATTGTAAACCAATTGTACTTATGCTTCAGCTTCTTCAGCCTTGGCGTCAGAAACAGCCTTAACTGCATAAGCGACGTTGCGGATTGGTGCTTGCAATGTTGACAACAACATTGATAGCAATCCATCGCGGTCTGGCAAAGCGGCATACTTGTTAATATCTTCGACACTAGCAATTGAGCCGTCAATCACACCACCCTTGATTTCAAGGGCATCGATTTCGTCAGAGTACTTCTTCAAAATCCGGGCTGGTGCAATGGCATCTTCATTTGAAAATGCGACCGCAGAAGGTCCAGCAAAAATGTCATTCAAGTCTGATAAATCAGCTGCTTCAGCAGCACGCGTCAAAACCTTATTCTTGATAACTTTCAACTCAACGCCTTCTTCACGCAATGACTTACGCAAACTGTTTGACTGATCAACAGTCAATCCACGGACGTCAACCACAACAGAAGAAGTTGCTTCTTTAAACTTGTTAGCGACTTCTTCAACTTGTTGTGCTTTAACTGCAATAGTTGCTTCACTCATGGGTTTGTATCCTCCTATTTAGATTTGATTCTAACTAAGAACCCCCAACACTTAGAGTGCCGGGGGCTCAAACTTGCTTTCGCTCATTTTCACTTCCTCGGCAGGATATTAAGGCTAATAGCCACCGGCGTCTTAGGTAGAATCGATTTAATTCATTAGACAATATACCAGATAATCCTGATGAAAGTCAATGAACGATAATAACTTTTTAATTACAATGAAGTAACATCCAAGTTAATAGCAGGACCAAACGTTGATGCAATTGAAACGTGTTGCACGTAAGTTCCCTTAACAGCTGAAGGACGTGCCTTCAAGACAACGTCAGAAATTGACTTGATATTTCCAGCCAACTTATCTGCATCAAATGAAACCTTCCCAACAGGAACTGCAACGTTTCCGTCACGGTCCGTCCGGTAAGTAACCTTACCAGCTTTAGACTCTTCAACAGCCTTAGTCACATCAAATGTAACTGTACCTGTCTTAGGGTTTGGCATCAATCCCTTAGGCCCAAGCACACGTCCAACGCGACCAACTTGTGCCATCATATCAGGAGTTGCGATTGCAACATCAAAGTCCAACCATCCATCAGAAATCCGTTGCACTAATTCAGCACCACCGACAACATCGGCTCCAGCTGCTTCAGCTTCTTTTGCCTTGTCGCCTTGAGCAAAGACCACAACAGTTTGGTCTTTTCCAGTTCCATTTGGCAAAACAACGGCTCCACGCAATTGTTGATCAGCTTGACGAGTATCCACGTTCAACTTAAAAGCAATTTCTACAGTTGAATCAAATTTGGCAAAGTCAATGTCCTTTACCAATGCAGCCGCTTCATCCAAGCTATACAACTTTTCAGCGTCAACTTTTTCAGCAGCTGCTAAATATTTCTTTCCATACTTCTTAGCCATGGTAGCTATTCCTCCTTGCAAATGCGGTCAAACGGTCGTTCAAGACCTCCCGCTTGATCATGCTTAGTTTCCTATGCGATCCGTACTTACACGGTTCTCAAGTTTCATTACTTCAGTTAAATAATTAACCTTCAACAACAAATCCCATTGAACGGGCAGTACCTTCGATCATGCGAACAGCTGCATCTACATCAGCTGCGTTTAGATCTTGCATCTTAGTCTCAGCGATTTCTTTGACTTGCGCCGCAGTAACCGTTGCTACCTTCTTTGTGTTAGGTTCTCCTGAACCCTTCTCAACACCAGCAGCCTTCTTCAAAAGAACAGCTGCAGGTGGAGTCTTTGTAATAAAGGTAAATGAACGATCTTCATAAACTGTAATTACAACAGGAATCAAAAGACCCCCTTGATCCGCTGTACGAGCGTTAAACTCCTTGGCGAATCCCATGATGTTAACCCCAGCTTGTCCCAATGCAGGACCAACTGGAGGAGCAGGTGTTGCCTTACCGGCAGGAATCTGCAACTTTACAATACTTGAAACTTTCTTAGCCACGATTGTATCCTCCTTCGTGCTTGTGGTATTAAATGGCGAGTTTCGATTTCCGCCTCCCACATATCCGTGTCACCACGCATACAATAATTAATAATACCAAACATTACTGTAAATGGCAACGTTAAAAAGAACGTTGTCATTTAATTTCTTTAATACTCAATTGGATCAACATCCGCAAATGAAACTTGCGTTGGTGTTTCCCGACCAAAGAAGGTTACCAAGACTGTTACTTCAGCCTTATCGTTATCCAATTCGGTAATTGGTCCTTCTTGATCCGCCATTGGTCCAGAAGTGATCTTCACGTAATCCCCAACCTTGGCATCCAAAGTCAGTTGGGTCCGGTCAGCAGCTTCTTCTTCAACAATTGGATTACCATCTGAATCATAACGGCTCAAGAACGTGTTGGCTTCTTCAGGTGTTAGTGAAACTGGCTTAGCTCCTCCTCCACGTGATCCTAAAAATCCTGTGACATTTGGTGTGTTTCGCACAACATACCATGCTTCATCCGTCATAATCATCTTTACCAAGACATAACCAGGATATTCGTTCTCCATATGTGTCTTCAAAGCGCCATCTGCATCATGCATTGGCATTCCATCTTTATCACGATCAACTACTTCTTGTTCTGGCACAATCACGCGATAAATGTAATCCACCATGTTCATTGTCTCAATTCGTGACTCTAAACTAGACTTAACCTTATTTTCATAACCAGAGTATGTTTGTAGCACATACCATTCAGCTTCAATCGACTCAACCATGTAATCCTCCAAATATTTTTATCCATTTTTTGTAAATTAAAAACCCTTATGACTAAGGGCCCCTAATGAATTATTAATAACTATTATTATATGCCGTTTGGGTCACTTGGACAAGAACATAATTCCTTGTTGCAACAACCAATCAACTCCACCAAAGAATAACGCAAAAAAGATGGAGGTTCCTAACACAATTCCAGTATTTCGTGTATTTTCACTAAATGTCGGCCAAGTGACACGATGCATTTCCATTGATACGGATTTAAAAAATTTCATCATCTATCTCCAAATCTCGTTAAATTCACATTTATAACCTTACATTGTTTCTTTATGTAAGGTATGGTGACCACAGAATGGGCAGAATTTTTTAACTTCAAGCCGTTCAACGCGCTCAGGTTTCTTCGCTACCATATAATTCCGTGAACCACAAACACTACAAGCTAAAGCTACTTTTTTCACTGCCATGGTCTATCTCCACTATCATTTATTTATTCCTGATTATAGCATCTGTTTCTAACCGTGTTCAAGTTGTTTTCGCACTTTTCCTAAATCTAACCGAATTTTAGATGTTGAGCAACGTAAAATTTGTGCCATTTCAGCTTGCAAATAACCCATCCGCATTAAATCATATGTCACCCGTAATGGTTTTGTCGTTTGATTTAAAGTTATTTGATTAACTACGCAAAGCTCTAAGTGGCGCAAGGTCGCCCCTTGTTTGGGCAAAATAGCTTCAATACTTAAATCCCCCAGATGCACTGTCTGTTCCATACAGTTATTTTTAGGACTTTTCAGGCGTTGCATCCGCCGCCAACAGGCTTTTTGAAAATATGAAGTAAACGCTCGATATTCTGATGCTGCTAAATTACGCCCCGTTTGAATCAATAATATCATGGATTCTTGCTGCCAATCTTCGGCAGTGATATCAAACGGATGACCCCGAAAACATCCCCAAATTAAAGGCCGATATAGTTTCGTTAATTCCAGTATTACTTCATTCTCACCCTGTTGTAGGCGTACTAATTGCGATTGTGTAATTCCCGTTTTTTTCATCCCCATATCACCATACCTCCAAGACTTATTATGCCTAAGCTAAGTAATAATGGGGAGATAATCCGTTAAAAAGCCGAAGCCTTCATGATCCTTATTATTTTAAACATTTTACGATTCTAACCATCGGCATGAACTACGATTAATTACCAAACGGATGCCGTGAATTAAAGGCACCGTAAATTAAAAGTCCGGCCGCTACAGAAGCATTCAAAGATTGTACATGTCCTACCATCGGGATTGTTAACATCTCATCAACTGATTTTTTCAATAGAGGCGCGATGCCTTTACCTTCATTACCAATAATCAATGCCGTTGGTCCGGTTGCATCCCAGCGCCGGTAATCAGTTCCGTTCATATCAGTTCCAAAAATCCAAACGCCGCGTTCTTTTAATTGTTCAACCGTTTGTACTAAATTCGTCACACGCGCCACCGGAACATGTTCAATCGCACCAGTTGAAGTTTTGGCCACCGTTGCCGTTAATTGAACCGCCCGACGTTTTGGAATGATAATGCCGTGTACCCCTGCCGCATCAGCCGTCCGTAAAATTGAGCCTAAGTTATGCGGATCTTCAATTGAATCTAGAATCAAAAATAGCGGTGGCTCATCTTTTTTGGCTGCCTGATCAAAAAGGTCATCCAGTGTGGCATAGTGGTAGGCAGAAATCGACAACACCACTCCTTGATGATTTTGACCATCAACTAACTCATCTAATTTTGACTTCGGTGCATCTTGAATGACCAAACCCCTTTTTTTAGCCAATGCCACAATTTCTTGCTTTAATTGATCACCAACACCCGATTGCAACCACACTTTATTAATTTCAGTTGTTCCTTTTAAGGCTTCAACTGCGGCATGGTGCCCATAGACAAATTCTGTCATTTCATCTTGCTCTGGTGCACTTTTTGCTTGTCGATCACCTTTTGCCTTATTATTTCTTGGCTGTTTGAATTTATTTTGATTATTTTTCATTCCCATAATGTCTTGTTCGACCACTTTCTACTTGTTTAAAGATCCATTCCATCATTTCGTCTAACCGCGTAAATTGATTGCTAGCGTGTAAATAGCCAACTAACGCTTCAAATCCAGTGGAAATCCGATATGTTACTACATCGGTATTTTTCGCCTTCGTATGTGAATTTGCATTCCGACCACGCTTGAAATATTCATATTCTTCATCTGTTAGAAAATGATCGGCTTGCATCAGTTCAAACAATGCCGCATGCGCTTTGGCTGAAACATACGCTTTGGCTTGGCGTTGCAAACGTCCAGGCTTCGTAATCCCTTGGGCTAAAAGGCGCTGCCGAATAAAAGTTTCATAAACTGCATCCCCTAAATAAGCCAAATCCAAACCATTTAATTGTCGATAATTAATGTGTTCATCCATTTTAAATTTTTTCCACCTTTGCTGTCCATTAAATTATATCCAGCATCTTTTTTGTTTCACGTGAAACATTGCCCAGTTTACCAACCGCCTACTCGCGATGCCAACGCACTCCTTGATTGGTATCTTCTAACACAATTCCCTGTTGCTTCAACATATCCCGAATCTTATCAGCTCGTTGATAATCTTTGTTGCTCCGCGCATTCTCACGTTCTTGGATTAGTTGATCAATTTCAAATGTTACTTCCGTTTCATCTTCTGCTAAATTTTCTACTCCAAAAACGCTCATTAATTCTGTTAATTTATCTAAAATCAACGTCACCGTTGGCTCACTAATTTCTGCTCGCGTGGAATACACGTTAGCTAACTCCACCAAATTAAAAACCTCAGCTAAACTATTTTGAACATTAAAGTCATCATCCATTGCGATCTCAAACGCTTGCAAAATTCGTTGGACTTGCGTCTGCATGTCAACATCAAGCTTTTGACTCATTTGAACGTCAGTCCGCCGGAAATTAAGATTACGATAAGCGTTTTTGATTTTAGTTAAGTTCCGCTCGGCTAATTTCAAATTATCCGTCGTATAAGCAATTGGGCGTCGATATTGCGTGGTGGCCATGAAGAAACGTAAGACCATAGGATCATGAAGCTCATTTAACAAATCATGGACCGTTGTGAAATTCCCCAACGACTTAGACATCTTAGTCTGTTCATCCCCGACCGTTACAAAACCATTATGTAACCACTCGTTGACAAACTTTTCACCTGTCCGTGCTTCTGCTTGTGCGATTTCATTTGTATGATGTGGGAAAGCTAAATCGATTCCACCACCATGAATGTCAAAATGGTTTCCTAAATATTTAATCGCCATGACTGAGCACTCAATATGCCAGCCCGGACGACCGTTCCCCCAAGGTGATGCCCACGCAATCGTGCCATCATCAGGGGCTGCTTTCCACACCGCAAAGTCCATGGGGTCTTCCTTACGTGCATTTTCTAATGGGTCCAAACGTCCAGCGGCATTATTTTCCATTTGCGCTAAATCTTGATGTGCTAACATTCCATAATTTTGGTCCAAATGCGCCCGGAAATACACATCACCTTCCACTTCATAAGCGGCCCCTTTATCAATTAGCGCTTGAACAAAATCAATAATTTCAGGGATATTTTCCGTGGCGCGTGGCCGGACCGTTGCTGGCAAAATATTCAAAGCTTTTGTATCTTCTTCAAAGGCGGCAATATATTTATCTGCCAATTCTGGCACCGTAATACCTTGTTCTGCCGCTGCCTTAATCATTTTATCATCAACATCTGTGAAGTTCGATACGTACCGCACTTCAAACCCTCGATACATTAAATAACGTCGAATCGTATCAAAAGCAATTGCCGAACGTGCATTTCCAATATGAATGTAATTGTAAACAGTTGGTCCACAGACATACATACTAATTTTACCAGCCTCAATGGGCTTAAGTGGTTCCTTTTGCAAGGTCATTGTATTAAAAACTTGTATCATGTCGTTTTCCTCTCTTTTCTGAGTTACGCCTGCCACCACTGGGAAAAGGCGTTCACAGCGCCATAACGCTTATGCTTTGTTCGTAAATAC
Source organism: Weissella kandleri (assembly GCF_001438705.1). Classification (GTDB taxonomy): domain Bacteria; phylum Bacillota; class Bacilli; order Lactobacillales; family Lactobacillaceae; genus Weissella; species Weissella kandleri. Next base: position 19,478 of record NZ_JQBP01000002.1, on the reverse strand, counting down.
CATTTTTCAATCGTTTCCGCCGCGGTGGTGTCAACCGTTTGACCTTCCAAATAATCATCAATTTGATCATAGGTTACCCCTAAGGCAATTTCATCCGGCAAAGCTGGGCGATTTTCTTCTAAATCGGCTGTGGGCACCTTTAAATATAGATTTTTTGGAGCATCTAGCGCTTGTAAAATAGCACGTCCTTGCCGCTTATCCAAACGATACAATGGCATAATATCAGCCGCACCATCCCCAAATTTAGTATAAAAACCAGTCACTGCCTCAGCGGCATGATCAGTTCCAATCACGGCACCATTTAAAGCCCCGGCCACACCATATTGCGCAATCATGCGTTGACGAGCTTTGATATTTCCCTTATTGAAATCACTAATCGTTAAATCATTTTGCTTCAGTTCAGCTACTGCCGCTTCAGTCGCTGCTTCAATATTAACCCGAATGGTCCGATCAGCTGCTTGCCATTCAATCGCTTGCAGGGCATCAGCTTCGTCAGATTGCTCATTATATGGCAAACGGACCGCGACATATTGATAAGATACATCACCCGTTTCTTGTCTTAACTCATCCACCGCTACGGCAGCCATCTTACCCGCTAAGGTTGAGTCCTGACCACCTGAAACACCCAAGACATAAGTTTTCAAAGGGGTTGTTTGTAAATAATTTTTTAAAAGCTCAACTGACCTTCGAAATTCCTTCATTGGATCAATGTTACTTTTCACTCCTAATGCTTTGATAATCTCTGCTTGCAATTCACGCATGCCAGTGACCTCCCATCCTTAATTCTGTCGATCCAATTCATCGACATAACTTTGAACTTGCTGAATCAAATTCATTTTATTATCCCAAGCCTTTTGCGACAAATCGACAGGATATTCTTGCGGGTTCAAACCGCGTCGATATTCTGACCATAAATGGTCTAAACGACTTTCCGAATAGGCCTGAATTGTTTGTACATCAGGGCTTGTATAAATCACTTTTCCACCCACGACAACCTCTTCTAACAATGGTCGTGCATCAAAGTTTTTAATATGCTTACTTAAATAAGTATGTTCTGGATCAAACATGTGTAATTCCGTTTGCGCCTGCGGATTTTCATCCCACAAAGCAACGTAATCACCTTCTGACTTTTGATTGCTGTGTCGCGTAATCCGCCAAACTTGTTTTTTACCAGGCGTTGAAATTTTAACCGCACTGCTTGAAATTTTAATCGTATCTACCATTTTCCCGGCTTCATTTTCCACCGAAACTACTTTATACACTGCCCCTAAGGCTGGTTGATCAAAAGCTGTAATTAATTTCGTACCGACACCCCAGACATCAATTTTAGCACCCTGCATTTTCAGAGAACTAATTGTTTCTTCATCTAAATCATTTGAGGCGTAAATTTTAGCGTTGTAAAAGCCATCAGCATCCAGCATTTTTCGCACTTCTTTTGACAAATAAGCCATATCACCTGAATCGATCCGCACGCCTAAGAAGTTAATTTGATCGCCCATCTCTTGTGCCACCCGAATGGCACTCGGTACACCAGAGCGTAAAGTATCATAAGTATCTACCAAGAATACACAATCTTGATGCGTTTGCGCATAAGCCATGAAAGCATCATAATCATTACGATAAATTTGCACTAACGCATGGGCATGCGTTCCGCTAATTGGAATCCCAAAGCGCTTTCCAGCGCGGACATTGGAAGTTGCATTAAATCCGCCAATAAAGGCTGCCCGAGTTCCCCATAAAGCCGCATCCATTTCTTGCGCTCGCCGCGTTCCAAACTCTAAGAGGCCTTGGTCACCAACAACTGAACGAATTCTAGACGCTTTCGTCGCAATCAACGTTTGATAATTAATAATGTTTAACAATGGCGTTTCAATCAATTGCGCATCAAAAATTGAGCCTTCGACTTGTAAAATAGGTTCATTATTAAAAACTACTTCGCCTTCTCGGGGAGTTCGAATGGTTGCTGAAAAATGCCAATTTTCAAGATAATCTATAAAATCATCATCAAACATCGCCTCTGCTCGCATATAGGCCAAATCACTAGCTGAAAAATGTAAACCATCGACAAATTCTAAAATATGTTCAAGCCCCGCAAAAATCGCGTAACCGTTCTCAAACGGTATTTTCCGAAAGTATAATTCAAAAACCGCCTGACGTTCATGAATTCCTTTTTTAAAATACGTTTGCATCATACTAAGCTGATATGCATCTGTGTGTAAAATTAAACTATCATCCGGAAAATTTGCCGTCATAGTTACATCTCCCAATTTATGTCTCAAAACTTTAAGTAATATATAGATTTTATCACAAAAGCGCTATTTCTTATAATTACTTCCCAATTTTGAGCAAACTCAAGCGGCTTGCCCCTTCTGTTATAATTAAAGAAAATATTCTTTGTGTTTCACGTGAAACGCACCTACACTTTTTAAAGGAACTGGTTCATATGTTAAAAAACAACATTAAGATGAAAGAATCGTTGACCATCGGAGCGCTCTTGGCTTTAAATTCAGGATTTATTGATTCATATACCTTTACTTTTCATGATGGGCGCTTTGCTTCATTTCAAAGCGGAAATATGCTCCAATTAGGCGTAAATTTAGCGCATGGACATTGGAGCCACGCTTTAATCTTTCTATGGCCTGCCTTAGCCTTTCTTGGTGGAGCCATGTTAAATCAGTTCATCAAACGGATTCATTATGTGAATACCTGGCAATGGGAAGAATTCGCAGTATTAGCAGAAGCGCTGGGCATCTTTGTAACCGTCTTTTTGGAGCTCCTTCATGTTCCAACGCCCCTCACCCTCTCCCTATTAGCGATTTGCATGGCCATTCAAGCCGATACATTCACTAAATTACATGGGATGACTTATGCCACGACCATGTTTACTGGGAATTTAAAACGTCTCGGCTCAACGATTGCTAGTTATTTGATGAACCATGAGCCTAGTGAACTTGAACATTTGAAAAATTTAAGTCTCGTTATTTTTAGCTTTATTATCGGGGCGGTCATTGCTAGTTGGATTGGAGAAATGCTTCACGGCTGGACTTTGCTGTTACCAGTCTTAATTCTATTAATCATTAATCAAACGCTTAAACTCGATCGGATTAATGAAAAAAACATTTGACAGTTTTAAGATTAGCCCTTATGATGAGCCTATAGATTTTAAACAAGTTGATCAGTAAAGTAATACAAGGCTTTAGCCCAGAGAGATAACGGTTGGTGGAAGTTATCGTAAACACCCTGTGTGAAAATGAACTGTGATTGGCAATGGTGAGTAGCAAGTCTATCAGCCGTTGACGGATTGGTCTACGTTACAAGACACGCGAATCGGTCGGCATCATTTTGTTGGACCCGCTCGTTGTTGAGGCATTAGTGTGTAAACATTAGTGTGAAGTAGAATGGTACCACGGACACCCGTTTCTATCTGGCAAAGATATTTGTCAGTAGGAACGGGTGTTTTTTTCGCAATCTTAGGAGGTTTATTATGAAAAATATCATTAAAAATACATTTATCACATTCGCTACCGGTGTGCTGGCCTTAAGCGTCATTGCCTTGCCCGCCTCAGCCGCAAGTAAAACAGTTACTGTCGGCTTAGTTGGAACTTCGGATCAAGAATTATGGGGAAAAGTTGCCCATCAAGTTAAACGTGATGACAACATCACTGTTAAAACTAAAATTTTCACCGACTACAATACACCCAATCAAGCTTTGCTCGATGGTTCCCTTGATTTAAACGCTTTTCAACATGTTGACTTTTTCAATAATTGGAATCAAGCCCACCATAATCAGCTCAAAATTTTAGGTAAAACTTATTTAACTCCAATGCGCATTTATTCAAAAAAGGTGAAAAAAGTAACTGATTTAAAGCCCCGTGCCACGGTGGTTTTGCCCAATGATCCAACGAACGAAGGGCGAGCTTTGAAACTGTTGCAAACCACCGGCTTAATTAAGCTCAATCACCAAAATCAACCTACCGTTAAAGATGTTAAAGATAATAAATTGCGTCTGAAATTTAAAACGATTGCAGCGGAACAAATTCCTAGTGCGCTCCAATCTGTCGATGCGGCGGTCATTAATACTAACTATGCGCAAGAAGCTAAGCTCCCATTAAATCGTTCTATCTATGTTGAACCATTAAATCATGATGCCAAGCCATGGATTAATATTATTGCCGTCAACAAACAGCATAAGAACGATGCTGCTTATCAAAAGGTCTTAAAAGCCTATCAATCAAAGAACACCAAACAATATTTCAAACAGCACTGGGGTGACACCCAAGTTCCTGCCTGGGATATTAAATTAAAATAACTACATCAACGCGGAGGTCATTTATGTCAATCATTGAATTAAATCATATCAACGTTAATTTTAAAAACAGTCAAAAAGAAAGCATCCCCGCGATTAAAGACGTTAGCTTAAAAATTCCAACAGGCCAAATTTTTGGCATCATCGGTTATTCTGGTGCTGGAAAATCCACACTCGTACGCACAATTAATCTGTTGCAGCGGCCAACCAGTGGTTCCGTGCTATTTAATCAAACTGAATTAACCAATCTCAAACCCGCTGCTTTACGCCAAGCCCGCCAAAAAATAGGAATGATTTTTCAACATTTCAACCTCATGGATTCCATGACTGTGCGCGAAAACATACTTTTACCTCTGCAAGAAACAACGCTGACCCCTCCCCAAAAAGCAGCCAAGGTTGACGTTTTGTTAAATCAAGTCAATTTAACCGATTTAGCCGATCAATACCCGCGCCAACTATCAGGGGGGCAAAAACAACGTGTTGCCATTGCGCGCGCCTTAGTCAATGATCCTGACATCTTGATTTCAGATGAAGCGACTTCAGCGCTAGATCCTAAAACAACTTATCAAATTCTGCAATTATTAAAAGAACTCAATGCCAAGTATCATTTAACCATTGTTTTAATCACCCATGAATTGGAAGTTGTTACCGCTTTGGCCCAAAATGTTGCAATTATGGCCGCTGGTGAAATTATAGAAACTGGTCCAACCCAACAAATTTTTAACAACCCTCAAACGTCATTTACGCAAGAATTAATTCAATATTCAAAAATAAATCCAGCGTGGGAGGTCACCGATGTCTAACTGGCTACAAACTTATTTTTACAACGTCTTATCCCTAGGATGGTCCGGCGATTTGGGCTGGAGCCAAGCAATTTTTGAAACCCTCTACATGACTGGTGCATCAGCAATTTTAGGTGGTGCCTTAGGCCTACTTTTAGGGACCGGTCTGGTAATCACTCCTATAAATGGTTTAATCCCTCATCCATGACTGAATCACTTTCTCAGTTTAATTACTTCAATCGGACGGGCTCTACCATTTGTTATTATGGTCGTGATTGTTTCGCCACTAACGGCCAGTATTGTTAAAACCACTATTGGTCCGACAGCTGCCCTCATCCCCTTAGCCCTAAGCATTGCCCCTTTCTTCGCTCGCCAAGTGGAAGTGGTCTTCTTGAGCTTAGAGCCTGGTAAAGTAGAAGCCGCCCGCGCGTTTGGTGCGACAAACTGGCACATCATTAAAAATGTTTATTTTCATGAAAGTCGTTCAGAATTAGTCCGAGTGGCCACGGTCACATTAATTTCACTTGTCGGGCTAACCACCATGGCTGGCGTCGTTGGTGCTGGTGGGCTGGGTACGACCGCCATTGTTACGGGGTATCAACGTTTTGAACCAGATGTCATGTGGGTTGCTACCGGATTAATTCTCATTTTGATTTTATTCATTCAACTCAGCGGCAACTGGCTGGCCCGCCGATTATAAAACAAAACTAGCATGCTAGATCAATCCAATGGTCTAACATGCTAGTTTTTTATTAGATTAGGCAAAAATCAATTTATCGTGACTTAGGACCAGGCGTCGATGCAATCAAAGTCATCTTACCCTTAAACATCCATTCTTCAACTGTCGCTGGCATAATGAAGCTTGTTGCTAACTCCAGCGGATAAGCCACACCATTAACCACAACCTGCCCAGCACCTTCAATTACTGTATATTGAGTGTATGGTGCTTGTTTTATTAAAAAGGCTTCCCCATCTAATTCATCCTTATAGACATTAAAATATGGAGCTTCAACTAAGGTCGTTTCTTTCAACTCACCAACTTGAAGCACCTTTTGTTGCGGAGTTTCAGGCTTAAACGGCACTTGTGTTACATTCTTAGCATCCGTCAAATGTAATTCACGCAATTCCCTTGTTTTTGGATTGGGACGATCAAAATCATATACTCGATACGTTACATCCGAACTTTGTTGTGTTTCAAGTGCCAACACCCCAGCACCTAAAGCATGTAATGTTCCAGAAGGGACGTAGAAAAAATCACCCGGCGTAACCGGAATCTTCTTCAAAAGGTGCTCCCAATCACCAGCATCAACCATTTGATCGAATTCGGCTTTAGTTTGGGCTTGATGACCATAATAAATTTCAGCCCCTTCATTAGCTGCTAAAATGTACCATGACTCCGTTTTCCCCAATTCACCATTATTGTGTTCTGCTGCATATTCGTCCCCGGGATGCACTTGAACTGACAAATCTTTGTGGGCGTCTAAAAACTTCACTAATAAAGGATATGGACGTGAAACATCATGATTTTCAAACAACTCTGGATTATCATGCCATAATTGAGCTAACGTCTTACCGGCATAAGCTCCCGAATCAATAGGTGATACCCCATTTGGGTGTCCTGAAATGATCCAGGCCTCCCCAGTCGTGTCACTTGGAATATTCAACTCAAAATGGTCACGCAAAGCGGTCCCACCCCAGATTTTTTCATGCAAAACTGGAGTTAAAAAGATTGGTGCTATCATAAGTTATTCTCCTTTATCATCCGTAAGATGTTCCACATTCTCTGCCTCAATCCATCCATGTCCGCCAATTTCATACCATGTTTTACCAGACGGATCTTCCAACACTTGCGTCAACAAAACGGTCAAATTTTGGTTAAGTTCGTTCACCTTGCCACCATAGGGTTTGGAATAAACTGTCACCTGTTGATCATCTTGCTCTGCCGTCAACCGTCCCGCCTGTTCAATTTCGGTGGGAGTCCAATCATATTGACTAGAATCGGGCACCGGCACTTGACTAACTCGATATTGAGGCTCCGTCTTGGAAATTTCCTCGGCGTTAGGGGCCTTTTCAATACTCATCATTTTCCGATCATACAAAACCCAGCGCGAATCAATCAGCTGATGCCAAAAGACACCCTTGGTCGTCGCCAAACGCGTGACAATCGGCCACGTCGTTCCTGGCGTTAACAAATCATCTAATGGCGCTTGCGTGGTATCTGGATGCGCATAAGTGGGCGTTTCACTCAAAATTTTGACCTGATAATGTTCTAGTTGCTCAATCTGCGCAATCTCGCCCGCACGGTAAAAAATTTCAATCTTTTGCGTGTCTTCCGTAAAATGGCCCTTCAAAGAACCATTCACATGATCAACTACATACCCTTCAAATACTGGCGCTTGTAAATTATAATTTTTTCCCAAGTCACCTTCGATAATTTGAGGTAACCCCAATGAACGATTCGTTCCAACTTCTTTTGTATACAGCCAAATTGGCGTTCCTTTTAATGGTAATTCCATGTAGCCCACTCCTTGAATCTTTTTTCATTATTCGCCACGTAACAACCTATGCTTGTGGTTCATTTACCGCAATATCCGCAAACTGCCCATGCACAAATTGAGCCAACTCTTCTGCATCAATTTCAATCGAACGACCAATTTCCCCCGCCGATATTATGATTTGACCGGTCGCTTGCGCACTTGAATCAAAGTAAATCGGGAATTTCTTAGTTTGCCAAATTCCCACTGGATTATTGGCTCCATGGACGTAACCCGTTGTTTTTTGTAAATCTTTCGTTGGCAACATATCAACGCGTTTATTACCCGAGACAGCCGCTAATTGTTTTTCATTTAAGTGCATATCAATTGGCACAATCCCAATAACCGGACCCGTTTTATTCCCCATCAAGGCTAAGGTTTTGTACATATGATGGCGTTCAATGCCCATATTCTCTAATTCATCATTCATATGTTGCATTCCATGCTCAAAGACAATTGACTTGTAGACAATTTGCGCTTTATCTAAAATTTGTTCTACCAAAATTTTCTTAATACGTTTTTTCTTAGCCATAAAAGCGCCTCTCACTTCAAAATAATACAATTTCATTATACCCTAATCAGATTGTACCTCGCCACTTTCCACCAATATGATTTGCCGTCTTTTTAGGTTCATTTTAGTCTACTGCATTTAATGTATTTTAGTCGCTTAAAATACAAATATTAAGTGATTTATTTACTATTAAGATTATCAATGATAATGATCCTGAAATCGCCAACGATCTAAATATTTTAAAATAATCAACGTTTATTTTACAGTTATGAATTTAAAATTTCATAGCTGCGTCAACAAAGTATATCCTTCGTGAATACAAGGCTTCGCCATAATTTAATATAATGCATTTAAAAAGGGTTACCATTTCGGACAACCCTTTGCTTCTAAAGCCTACCTAATTAAGTTAATTTTTAATCCAACACCATACCAATTGCGTAGATTAAAAAAATAAACCCCGTCATACCCATGCTTAACAAGGTATAACGAGGTTTATTAAGTTTAATTAATTAAACAAGTGGTGACCACTTCCAGTCAGTGAATTCTTCGATATCACGACCTTCGTTACGAGTAACTTCGAAGTGCTTTGCCAAGATGTTATCCATCTCACCAAAGAATACATCAGCCTTAGCAGCGTCAACAACACCATTCTCTAACAATGCTGAAACAGCATCCTTAGCTTGGTGGAAACGATCCAATTCTGAGTAAACACGCATGTCGTAAGTAGTGGTGATATCACCATCTTCACGGTATCCGTGCACGTTCAATCCAAGGTGTCCACGCTCGTAGAAGAATGATTCAATCAAATCTTCATAACCGTGGAATCCAAAGACAACAGGAGTTCCTGACTCACCGAAGTATTCAGTGAATTCTTCGTCAGTCAATGAACGCTCAGCATTCATAGGTCCGTTCTTCTTTTGCAAACGCATCAATTCAACAACGTTAACATAACGCATTGCCACTTCTGGGAAGGCGTGGTTAACAATGTTCAAAGCTGCCAAAGTTTCGATTGTTGGCTCAACACCAGCAGATGCGAAGACGATATCAGCCTTACCTTGTGGTGCAGTAGAAGCCCAGTCAACAACCATCAAACCTTCGTTAGCAAGAGTTTCAGCTTCTTCAGCTGAGAACCATTGTTGACGAGGTTGCTTTGAAGCAACGATGTGGTTAACCTTGTGACGCTCACTGAAGGCACGGTCAAAGACGGCCAACAATGTATTACCATCGGCTGGCAAGTATTGACGGATAAAGTCAGACTTCTTTTCAGCCAAGTGAGTCAACATTCCAGGATCTTGGTGTGTGTAACCGTTGTGATCTTGTTGGAAAGCAGTTGAAGTTGAAATCAAGTTCAATGATGGGTAATCATTACGCCATGATTGTTCTGAGGCGTGACGCAACCACTTGAAGTGTTGAGTAATCATTGAATCTACAACACGCAAGAATGACTCGTATGATGCAAATACTCCGACACGTCCAGTCAAAGTGTAAGCTTCCAACCAACCTTCAGCTTGGTGCTCTGAAAGTTGTGAATCAATGATCCGTCCTTCAGGGGCTTGGTGTTGGTCGTAAGGTTCGTTGATTGGTTCCATCCATTGACGGTTGGTAATCTTGAACATATCCCATAGACGATTTGACATAGTCTCATCAGGTCCAAAGATACGGAATGTCGTAGGGTTCATCTTTGCTACTTCAGCAAAGTATCCTGACAATACATTCATGTCCATATTACGGTTAGCATCATCTAACTCAGTACCACGGTTTTCAGCAGTAATGTTATTAGCAAACTTCTTCCAATCTGGCAAATCCAAATTCTCAGGAGCTTCACCACGGCGACGTCCACCATTAGCGATTGGGTTAGCTGCCATCCGCTTATCACCCTTAGGAGCCATTTCAGCTACTTCAGCCTTCAATGATCCGTCAGCGTTAAATAATTCTTCAGGCTTATATGAGTTCAACCAGTCCTCAAATTGTGGCAAAGTAGCCATCTTCTTTTGAGCAAGAGGCAATGGAACTTGGTGAGCACGGAATGAACCTTCAATAGGCTCTCCGGCTTCGTTGTGTGTAGGTCCACCCCAACCCTTTGGCAAGCGAGCGATGATGACTGGCCATGGGGCAACAGTTCCATCTTCATACTTTCCGTTTTCGCGGGCATCCTTTTGAATAGCTTGAATATCTTCAATGGCTTGGTCCAAAACCTTAGCAGCCAATTCGTGATATGCAGCATAATCATGAATATCAGCATTTTCGATGAAACGAGGAGTGTATCCAAGTCCTTCAAAGAACTTAGTCAAGTCTTCATCTGACATCCGTGAGAACAAAGTAGGGTTAGAAATCTTGAATCCGTTCAAGTCCAAAATTGGCAAAACAGCTCCGTCATTCTTTGGGTTAATAAACTTAATTGAGTGCCAAGCAGTCATTGCAGGACCAGTCTCAGCTTCCCCGTCACCAACCACTGCGAAAGCGATTTGGTCAGGATTATCCAAGATAGCACCAGTTGCGTGTGAAAGTGAGTAACCAAGTTCTCCACCTTCGTGCAATGATCCAGGAGTTTGCGCAGTCATGTGAGATCCAATTCCACCAGGGAATGAGAACTTCTTAAATAACTTTGCCATTCCTTCAACATCTTGAGTAATCTCAGGATAGTTGTCAGTGTATGTTCCGTCCAAGTATGAGTTCGTAACCATAACTTGTCCACCGTGACCAGGGCCACCGACATAGAACATGTTTAAGTTATACTTGTTGATCAAACGATTTGCATGTGCATACAAGAAAGTTTGACCTGAGATAGTTCCCCAGTGTCCAATTGGCTTAACTTTAACGTCGTCAGCTTTAATTGGTGTATTAGTAACTGAGAACAATGGGTTGCTCTTCAAAAAGATCATACCAGCTGAAAGGTAATTAGTGGCACGCCACCAAGCATCAACCTTAGCAAGGTATTCCTTTGAATCAAAATCTACTGCCATTTTGATTAAATCTCCTTTTAATTAGGTGTGAAATTATAAATTCCAATAGGGCCAATCCCTAAGAACAACTTAATAATAACACCTCAATAACAAACTTTCAACGCCTTCTAACAAATTGGACCGTTCCAATTTTATTTTTCTAAATTTGCACTTGTCTGCCGAAGCTGTTATTATCTTCTAAATATCTTTTTAAGCTAATCCCGTGAGATTAGTAAAAGCGTGTATTAATGGATTGAGACATCTCTGCGCTTTTTAAGGTGCAGAGATTTTTTTGATACAGCTTTTTTAGCCATCGCACCCGCAAAAGGAGTCTTATCATGAATAAATCATTTCCCCCCGTCCATCCCATCCCCAAGGCAGCGCGGACTGCTAATCGTTGGGATATGTTTGCTACCTGGATTGGCGCCAATGCCAATAATGGCACATGGTATATTGGTGGTGCCATTGCTGCCGCTGGAATGTCTACAGCATCTACAACTCTAATTATAGTTGGCGTGCTGTCGTATATCTTACTCGCCCTCACCAGTATCATGGGATACAATACCGGCTTGCCCACCATGGTCCTCACCCGCGCCTCCTTTGGAATACGCGGATCAGCGTTACCTTCATTAATCAACATTATCCAATTTATCGGCTGGGCGGCTTCCAATACATTCATCGCGGCAATTTCTGTATCCACAATTTTCCAAACTATTTTTGGCTGGCCTAAATTAGGTCAACCGGGCGGACAATGGGGAATTATTCTCGGCATTGTAATTATGAGTATTTTACATTTACTTTCAATTTCACTAGGTGAAACATCCGTTCGGTTAATTGAAAGAATTGGAATTATTCTCGTCATTATCTTTGTCGCTTGGGAAAGCATTGTAATCTTCAAAACGATTTCACTTCACACCCTTTTCACTTGGCAACCACCTAAAAATATTAAAATTACCTCCGGCGCGACTGTCGATATCTTAGCCGCTTTTAATTTAGCCTGGGTTACGGCGGCGGCCGATTTTTCTCGCTTTAGTAAAACTAAGTCTGGTGCGACTACTTTATCATTTTGGGGCGCTAGTCTTGGTCTCTTCTGGTTTGCCTTCATTGGTCTATCGGCGACTATCGCTACTGCCGTCACTTTACAACACTTCGACCCCAATAACTCAGACCCTTCTACCATTGCCATAAAATTGGGTCTTGGCATTTTAGCTTTACTCGTTATTATTATTACCTCAACGACCGCCAACGCCATTAATTTAATGGCTGCTGGAACCGCATTAACTAACTTATATCATAAAATCAATCTCAAACCAGCTTTATGGATTGTTACTTTATTAGCTACCGTAGTTTCCTTTATTCCATTAATTGCGGCTAATTTCTTAACTACTTTTACTGCCTTTCTAGATTTCATTGGTATGATGCTTGGTCCTGAAATTGCCATTTTCTTAGTCGACTATTATCTAATTCAACAAAGTAATTATCAAATTGACGAGTTTTCTAAAACTAATGGCCGGTACTGGTATCAAAATGGAGCTAATTGGTACGCCTTTACCGCCTGGATTATTGGATTAATTTCTTATTGGGCACTCGGTTACGTCGTGTTCATCAAGGAGTCAATTGGTGTCACTTTCGTAGCTATGTTAATTTCCGCCGTCCTATACTATCTATTATCAATGAACCAAAAATTAAAATAATTTCCCCGCTATAATTAATAAGAACCCAAAAATTGGACAAGCGCCAACTTTTAGGTTCTTTTTTGACATCTTTTACTCGCCATCCAAAGAAACAAAAGAAGTATAATGCATATATTTATAATGAACGCGCATTGTCCCGTACTCATACGGCGTTCCATCATCCAAAAAATAAATTCCAGACATAATACCCACCGGTTCATTGGGCGCTAGATCAAGCATTTGCTGATCTTGACTCTTCGAAGGCTCAACTGTCACCGTCATTAATGATTTTGAAACCATTTTCTTTGTAGCTGATTCCGCATAATGGAACATTGAATATTTAAAATCATTTTCTGTAGCTTGCGGAATTAGCTTCACGGGAATCAAGGCATTTTCAATCATAAAATACTTCTTATCAATACTGCGTAAACGTTGCACAACCCACACTAATTCACCGGGTTCTAAGAATAGTGCCTGTCTTGTCTCTTCATCCGCTACTTGCTTTTCAGCGGATAATAAATGGATCGCCGGTGTTTCTCCATGGTGTCGAAAGGAATCTGAAACTCCTAAATTAGCACCAACCGAACGAAATAACGATTTATTTTTTAAATATAGCGGATTAACAAAAGTCCCCGAACCACGTTTTTTAAATATAATCCCTTGGTTGACCAACCCCGTTACCGCTCGCTTAATGGAACTACGTGATACTTCATATTCTATCGCCAATGAACGTTCATCTGATAATTTTAAATTTTTAAATTCACCAACATCAATGCGACGCTGTAGGTCTATCATAATTCGAACGTAAACTGCCTCACTCACAATGATAATCTCCCATTTGTTCTAATTTTTTCAGTCACTATATCTTAACACAAAATTGGTCGGACCAGATAAAAGTGGTCCGACCAATTAATCATAATTAAACTTCACGTTTCCGCAACAAGAGCGTCATAAAGGCGGCCGTCAAGACCAACATCGCTGCTGTCCAAAAGGCAACATGAATTCCTGAAAGTTGAGCCAAATGCGTTACCATCCCCGCCCGCTCTTTTTGCAAACTCACTAAGCTATAAATGGTAATCAACGTTGCTGTCCCAAACGAAGCTGAAATTTGTCGCACAGTTGTAAAGGAAGCTGAGGCGTCGGGCATTAATGCTAATGGAACAGCATTAAACGCTTCCGTTTGAATTGGCATTGAAACCAAAACTAGTCCCAATTGACGAATAAATTGGCCTAACACAGGCACCCAAATTGGCGTGTGCATCGATAAAGTCGCCAAAATCATTGTCCCAAAGAAGGTAATAGTTAAGCCAATTGGTGCCAAAACTCGAGCTCCGTACTGATCATATAATTTACCAGAAGTAGGTGATAATAATGCCGTGACAATTGCGCCAGGCATCAAGACCATTCCTGAAATCATTGGTGAAAAGCCACGCACACTTTGCAAATAAAGCGGCAACATCAAAGCACCGCCATATAAAGCTGTCATCAAAACCACGTTGATTAGCACTGAGACCCAAAAATTATGATAACCAAAAACTTTCAAATTTAACAAAGGCACTTTCGTATGCGTTTGTTGGAAAATGAAGGAACTAGTAATCAACAACCCAATTAAAATGAAGCCCCAAACATTCGGATTACTCCAATCTCCATTCCCAACATTTGAAAAACCATACAAAAGAGTTCCCAAACCAATTGAAGATAAAACAACACCTAAAAAGTCAAACTTCAAGAATTGTTGATCACCAATATTTTCCAAATTAAAAATAGCAAAAATCAAATCAACAATCATAAATGGAGCAATCCCCAAGAACAGCCAGCGCCATGAAGTATACGAAACAATGGTTCCAGATAAAGTGGGACCAATTGTCGGTGCAAAATTCAACGCTAACCCAATCATCCCCATCGCTGCTCCACGTCGATCACTGGCAAATAGATTCATCACAACCACGTTCATCAAGGGACCAAAGACTCCGCCCCCAATGGCTTGAACCATTCGTCCTAAAATCAATACACCATAATTAGGCGCAAAGCCAGCCACTAAGGTTCCCAGTGAAAAAATAGCCATTGCGGATAAGTATAGATCACGCGTTTTAAACCTTTGAATCAAAAAAGCCGTTAAGGGGACCATGACCCCATTTACTAACATATATCCGTTGGTCATCCACTGACCTAAAGAAGTATTTATATTAAATTCATGCATAATACTTGGCAAAGCAGTATTCATTAAGGTTTGGTTCAAAAAGCTTAAGAATACGCCGGCCATTAAAATATATAATGTTCCCCGTTCGCGTCTGGTTATTCCTTGCATAAAATTTACCCCTTTTTTTAACTTGGTTCTTATTTCGTATAGCACTCCTCTGCTAATTGGTTTATTTCTTCATCATTAATTTAACCACAGCACGTAAAACTGCGCTAGCGCTGGCTAAGCCGGCACATAACCAAGTCATCTTTTGGCCTAAATTTTCCCAAACTGTACCCACAGAAACATGCATCCCCCAGTATAAAATTAACGTTACTAAAAATAATGCAATTAAGTATACCGTCAAGCCAGCACGCATTCCCGCCCAGTCCGATGAACTTAAATCAATCCCAAATAACAAAGTAATAACCAAATATATCCAGCCTAATAAAGCTGGCCAGCTTAAAATTATCCATTGACCATTTAATAAAGCCGGCCACAGCCACAATGTCACCCCATATATTGATCCTAAAACTCCCAAAATTGGAGCTAAACCAATAAAAAAATTTCCTATTTGTTGGTAGAAGCTTTTCGGATTCCATGTATGTTGAACATAACCTAACGTTCCATTTATGTCAGCCGCTTGCAACAATGATATTTTTTCAATATGATGGCCAAAAATCAACGCCACCAAAGCGTGTGAAAGTTCATGAACAATAATTCCTAACCAACCAATCACCATTTTATGGCCGATCATACCCGATACACTTTTCATATTCTTAGATATTAACCAACTAGTTACTAAAGGCAATACCAATCCTAATAATATCAACATCCCTAATAAACTCAAAAACGGGAAATCTTGACCCATCGTTTTCAACATAAGTATCCTAGTCAACCTCCTGTGGCAACCGAATATAACCGTCGACATGCTTTAAAGCATTACTAAACAGTTCTTTGATGGAATAATCTGCATTGTCATGTCCGTTAAGCTCAATTTCAGTCTCACTTAAAGGCCTATAATCCAGATACTGTAAGCGTTCATCACGTGCTTCCATAATTAATAAAATCGCCGGTGACGCCATAATAAGCATCATTTCCAAATCGAGCATCAAGCGATGCCCAATCCCCCGACCCCGCTTGTCTGCAGTGACTACCCAGTTCAATACCCGACCATAGATCCATACTTTATCGCCTTTTGTACTAATTAAGCTCCCAAAGTCAACAAAAATTTGACCAACAATTTCATTATTCAAAATCGCAACTAATTCAGTGTTCACTACTTGTCCAAAGCGATGCCGGCGCCGACTCTGTACTTGTCGAACATGTTGGCGCCCTTCCATCGCAGAATCAAATCCATCTAGAATCATTGCATCAATCCCAACATAATCTTCTGGTCGAGCCACTCGAACCAACAGATTTGGTACAAAGTCATTAGATCCAGCTGTCCCGGTCGCTAAACGATCTAACGTATACCCGTACTTTTGCAGAAATTCAACTTTTAATAAATCTTGTTTTTGAAACATTGTTGGACGTTTTTGAGCAATAGATAAGGTTCTAAACATTTTAAGGATACTGACTGCATTGAGTACGTCATAATCGGGATTATGGTGATGAACATAATATTCTGGATCTACGGTATCGCCCATTAAAGTTTCAACTTCTGGCTCTGTTACCAATACAACTTCAATTTGACCATCATAATATGTAATATCATCGCTATCTTCCTTCCGTTTAAAACCGGCTGTCAACATTGCATTATATATATTTAATTGGGTTTTTTCATTGAAAGCAGATTCGGGCAGGGTGATTGGATACAGTTCACTCCCAAAGTTCAAACCGGTCAAACTTTCTAGTGCTGCCGTCCCCGTTAAAATTGGAACGAAGCCACAATGATTGATTGACGCAACAGCTTTTTCAAATCGTCGTAAGTCTTGATTACTCATTTACTTCCTCGTTCTTCATCCAAATTGTTTAAAAAATTCTTAATTACTAATTTTACCACTTTAAGAACCACATGCTATTAAACCGTTCACAATCAAAAAGAGGCTATTCTTCCATGCCTCTTTTGACCCAATTTAAAATATAAATACCGGTTGTTGATCATAGAATGTATAAATTAACGAAGTATCTTGAGTCCCTCGAATGGAATCAGGGGCCAAATTATAAGCCGGCAGTTCAACAATCCAAACGGGCTGTCCTTCATTCGTCGTATTCTTCAACAAAATTTGATAATCTCCTGCTGATAGTGCTTCTGTATTTACCAAAAAGCTACCATTTTCTTTGTCTAATTTAACCAAGCGCTGATGTTCTTGATTCTTTAAATTAATCAACTCACCTTCAACTTGCGAATCACTAGGTATTTGCACCGTTAAATTAGTAATTTTAGCCTTCACTGGCATCTTCTGCTTCAATGTCGTATGTGCTGGCATCTCTTTTACCGGCGCACCATATTGTTCTGATAATTGACTCCGTTGCGCCACTGTTACAACCTTTTTTTGCTCGAAGCCTTGCGTCCCTATACTTAAGCCCATCAAACCTAGTCCCGCCAAAACACAGAGAGTGATTAATCGTCCATTTAATTTTCCGCTGGAACGAAGCTTTGACTGCCATTCTAAGGTAGGCGCTTCACTAATCCATAATAACATTATTAATACCGGTATTAATATCAGACCATAACGGGCCTCTGTTTCCCAGATTAATCCGTGAAAGGCACTATAACCCAAAATAACTAAGGCTGCCAACATACTTTGCCGTATGCGCACTTGATTACCATCCCAAACATTTTTAAAACTACTAATAACGCGTCCCAAGACTACTAGGTATAATGTCAACCACAACGTTTGTTGCAAGATGGCTTCTCCATGTTGAATCACTGCTTGATGTTCTTGGTACCATTTTGGTGCATTAGTGTGTCCGCCGACATAAGCCTGCGGTAATTTAGCACTACTTAACAAAGTACCGATTTTACCCACAACATGAACCAGATAACTAAAAGGAGTATATGTTTTTAAACGGGCAGGGATTGCCGACTTAAAATATTCATTTCGTGCCTCTTTATCAGTTAATTTCAAGGCTGAGTGCACATCGGAACTAGCATACGATCCATTGTGTTTTTGATTTAAGCCCATATAAATCCAAGATGTTGGCGGCAATTCGTACCGTTCATTGGCTTGATAATCTTGACTATTCAAAATCACTTGTTTACTGGGAATCGATAAACCAAAGCCAATAACTACCAGTATCAAGGGCATTAGCACAATCTGTTTAAAATGTGCTCGTTGCGTCCAAAAAATCCAACCTGCATATAGAATCATTGCAATCAAAAAAACGATTAAATTTGGTTTAATAATTTGCCCAATCATCACCAAAAAGGGTAGTATGGCGCCTGCTATCCGGCGACTATTCATACTAAAAATTGGCCACTGCAAGACGATAAACATAATCCAAGCTAAGCAAAGGATTACTGGTGTATCTGAATAAAATACTTGAATAAAATAAGAATACGATAATGGCAAGACAGCCAAAAAGGTCACTAAAAAAATCTGATGGCTCATACGCGAAGACCATTTCTTTGCCATCATTAATAATGAGACTATTAGTCCGTCATAGCTAACTAATGATAAGCCATGCAAAACTCCCGTCGTAGTTAGGCCAACCACTTGTCCTAGTTTAATAAACCAAGATAGGACAATCGCTAAAGTCGCATTATTTGGATAACGCCAAAAATAAGTGGTCAATCCCCACGATCCTGAGTGTCGCGTTAAATATTCAGCTTGGATATAGACTCGAAATGGATCATGGTACACCGTCATTGGTAAATGTTTTAAGACTAATAACTGCCCCATCAACATCAACAATAATAAGCTGAGGACATAAATATTAACTTGACGTCTACTCCAACCATCGATCCGTGTTTTTAAAGAGTAGCCCAACCAAATTAAAAAAAAGCTACCAAAAATTGTAAACACCGAAAAAGGATTAATGATATTACTAACAACCCCAATCATTAAAATAATTGCTAATAATCCAAATATAAATTTCTGAACTCGATTAACCATTAAATTCTTCTTTCTCCTTCATCACTCCATAACAGGCGGTTTTAATGTACATTTAGTTTACCATACATTAAAAAGCGTCCAAAAAGGAGTTCCCTTTTCAGACCGCTATTTTTAAAATGACTAACACTTATACCTACCTGTTCTTAATACTGCTCTTGAATTTTTTAATCCCAAATCTTTTTATCAAATACCCATTCAAATACCATCCGATTATCAAACTAATTACACTTACCCCAAAAATCTTTAAATTGTCATCGCTACTAATTGCCGCTGTCTGGGGTAAATTATTGTCTTTATCTTGCAAAAAAGGCACTTGGATTTTTTGCGATTTATTATCCCACGACCCTGTTGGTTCAGTTATATTAGCCACATATGGTAGCTCTGGACGCTTTAACTTAGACACCGTTGACTCCGTCTCAATTCGCTTCTTGAACTCACTTGGCTCACTTGGCTCACTTGGCTCACTTGGCTCACTTGGCTCACTTGGCTC
>NZ_JQBP01000019.1 GCF_001438705.1 Weissella kandleri | reverse complement strand
GATATTTTAAATTTAATGATATGATTCAGTTTTCAAAGAACTAATTTAACAACCTACTGGTTGTTAATGGAGAATAACGGGATCGAACCGTTGACCCCCTGCTTGCAAAGCAGGTGCTCTCCCAGCTGAGCTAATTCCCCATCAAATATTTCATTGAATGTTGTAAAACACTCAAAACTAAATAACGTTTCAACAAATGCCTTCCGATT
>NZ_JQBP01000018.1 GCF_001438705.1 Weissella kandleri | reverse complement strand
TCTAAGGAAAATCGGAAGGCATTTGTTGAAACGTTATTTAGTTTTGAGTGTTTTACAGCATTCAATGAAATATTTGATGGGCCTGTAGCTCAGCTGGTTAGAGCGCTGTGTTGATAACGCAGAGGTCACAGGTTCGAGTCCTGTCAGGCCCATTAGTGTTTTTTATAACACTATAATTAGTTCTTTGAAAACTGAATCATATCATTAAATTTAAAATATCAATTTTTTATT
>NZ_JQBP01000017.1 GCF_001438705.1 Weissella kandleri | reverse complement strand
CTCAAAGTCGATTAGCGATTCAGAATCAGACTCAAAGTCAATCAGTGATTCAGAGAGTGATTCAAAGTCAATCAGTGATTCAGAGAGTGATTCAAAGTCAATCAGTGACTCAGAGAGCGATTCAAAGTCAATCAGTGATTCGGAGAGTGACTCAAAGTCAATTAGTGACTCAAAGAGCGACTCAAAGTCAATCAGCGATTCGGAGTCAGACTCAAAGTCAATCAGTGACTCAGAG
>NZ_JQBP01000016.1 GCF_001438705.1 Weissella kandleri | reverse complement strand
TATTCCAGGATATATCTTTGCAGAAGCAAAAGATGGTAACGAAAGTGGTAAATTTACAGATAAACCACAAACAGTAACAATGATCTATAAGAAGTTAAAGGATAATACGCCAGTAATGCCAGTCCAAGATGGAACATTGACGGTAAAGTATGTTGATGAAAATGGAAAAGAGATTGCTAAGTCGGTAGTGACAAAGGAGAAGGCTGGTACTGCATACAAGACTGAGAAGAAAGACATTGAAGGATATACCTTTAAAGAAGTCAAGGGTAATGAGGTTGGTAAGTATGTGGCAGGTAACCAGACGGTTACGTATGTCTATACTAAAAATGATAATCATAATGTAACACCGACTGATCCGAATAAGCCGGATACACCAAATGATTCAGGCCAGACGAATCAACCAGGAAATAACAATGTTGGAAAAGATACTGGTTCATCGGATGGCAACGTAGTAAATAATGTGGTTAACGGAATTCAATCAGCATTACCTAAGACAGCAGCTGAAAAAACAACCCTAGCTGGAG
>NZ_JQBP01000015.1 GCF_001438705.1 Weissella kandleri | reverse complement strand
TACGACCTTCCAAGCTAAATTCAGAGTTGGTCAACGGGTTCAAGTTTTGAACACGGCTAGTTATGAAACCAATGGAAATTGGATCGGTGATAAGCGGGGTAAGATTGGAACCGTTAAAAAGGTTACGCGTAAAGATTACAGTAATTCCCATTTCGAATACTATATCGCTTGGAATGATGGAACCCAGGCTAGTTATTACATGGCTGAACAAGACTTGAAGCTTGCAACAGGACGTTTCAATGCTTTAATTCCTAATAGCTCTGAAAACAATAGTTCAGCTGCATCAACAACCAGCGCTAGTTCAACAACTGCTAATTCTAGTGCTAACGATACATCTATCTCAACCTCAACTACACCCACATATAAAATGAATCAACAGATTAATGTTTCACTCATGCAAGATGGTGTTGTCAATAAACATGCCGGCCGAGTAATTAAGATTAATAATAATCAAGCTAAAACTAGTTATGATATCCAATTATCAGATGGTTCAGTCATTAAACAATTACCAGCGTACACCTTAACCGCTAAATAAATTTTACCTACCTTAGTTCTACGAGTTAATTTAACTTGTAGGACTTTTTTATTATATTTTTACATGTTTTTAGACATTAAAAAAACAAGAACTCGGCTCTTACCGCATTCTTGTCTTATCTCTAATCTAGTTCACCTACAAAATAATCAGCCACTTATTGTTGCCGTACTAATAAATTATTGGCGAATACATTATTTAAAATTGAACCATCAACAAATTGTACCTGATAAGCTGCACCTTTAGTGGTTGGCTTTACGTCCACAATCATTCCAATCCGTGTTTCATCTCGCCCAGCCCGATTAACACCTTAACATAGACTTGTTGTCAATTCTTATATGTTAACGTACCTTGACTGGATGAGGTTTTATTAGCATCAGCCGCGCTCGTCGCATGCACTGAACTGGATACGGGCGCAGAAGTATCTTTTGGTTGCTCACTTTCCGAGCTGAAACGTTGATATGCGGCCGCCTTCAAATCTTGTTCGGCCATATAGTAATTAGCTTGGCTACCATCATCCCAGGCCACATAGTATTCATAGTGTGAATAACTATAATCTTTGCGGGTTACCTTTTTGACAATTCCAGTCTTACCACGCTTATCCACGATGCGGTTCCCATTAGTTTCATAGATGGCCGTGTTCAAAACTTGAACCCGTTGACCAACTCTGAATTTAGCTTGGAAGGTCGTA
>NZ_JQBP01000014.1 GCF_001438705.1 Weissella kandleri | reverse complement strand
GATCGCTTCCTGCGAGGATAGGAAGTCGCGATGCAAAGTAAAGGCTCATCAGCAATGATGAGCCTTTTTTGTTTTATATTGAATTCACTTTTGTAGAATAAATAGTTTACAAAAAATAGTTGTGTAATATTTTGAGATGGACAAAATTAATGCTAGGGACAATCAAACGTATGTGATTAAATATGATTGAGATTGATTTACAAGCAAACAAGATGCCATTAGATATGATAAAAGAACGTGTATCGAAAGTATTTAAAGATTATGATGTTGATAAAGCATATATTTATGGTTCATATGTAAACGGTGGCTTTGATTTTACAAGTGATTATGATTTATTGATTGATGGATTTAATAACTATAACGATTTCTATGAAAAGGGAAAGATTTTGCGTAGAATGCAACGTGATTTAGAAAGTGCCAAGGTTTTAGATCGAGAAGTTGATATTAGTTTAGTGTACACCTTAAAGGAACAGAGCGTGAATGAATTAGATCATGCGTTTAAGGATAACGAAAATAGGGATAAGGTGTTGATTTATGGAAAACAATAATAAAGATATACGTCATTTGATGCTATTATTCAATATATAGATGAGATTGAAAATATCAAAAATAGACAGCAAATAGACCAAATATTGGAAAATCATAATGTAGAATTAAGCGCTGTTTTGGTGAAATTGTCATAAATTGGAGAGATGGTGGGTAGATTAAGCTTAAATATTACTGATGATTATCCAGATGTTTCTTGGCGTAAAATTAATAATTTAAAAAATATAATTGCATATGATTATGAATCTATTAGATTGGATATGATAAGATATGCGTTGACGAAGTTTTTACCAGAATTCAAGCAAAAATTGCTAATGATTATTAATCGTGAAATTAAGCTTACCCGTTTTGAATATGAAGATAAGGAGTATGGTTGTTATATAGAGAGCTAAGAGATTGTTCGATATTGAATAAAAATTAACAACTGATACCGGCATTAATAAGACGTTAAACAAAGATTTAGAAAATATGATAGTGGAGTTAGAAAGAAAGATATAAAAGATTGATTAAATAATTCAGGAATTCAAGAGATTCAACATAGTGATCTAATTGATGAATTTAAGCTGTATTACACACAACCTGGTATTTTTCCTACTTTCAATCGTTTGATTTGATTGAGGATCAGACGGTTAAACATAATTTATTATGAGCGGTGCATTTTCTATCGTGGTCGACGGATGCACTTAATTGAAGATAATTTGAAGAATTAAAAAATTACTTGATAAGACAAAAGCGCCAGTAAATAGTTTTTTAGAAGATGAACTAACTGGGGCATTGTAAACAGAGTTAACTCAAATCGCATTTAATCAAGAAAAAAACTTTACAACAAGATTTAAATATTATAGTGATAGTGGTGACTCATAATTTAGAGCAGGTAAAGCAAACGGATTTAGTTATTGAAATTGAACATTTAGGTTAATATCTTTTTTAGTTCAACGGCGGTGTTATCATATTTGCCTAGAAAAGTATAAAAAAGATTAAATTAGTAGTTGACGATTCAAAGTGTTTCATGTAATATTAATAAACGTTGTTACGAGTTATCGCA
>NZ_JQBP01000013.1 GCF_001438705.1 Weissella kandleri | reverse complement strand
AATAACGTTTCAACAAATGCCTTCCGATTTTCCTTAGAAAGGAGGTGATCCAGCCGCAGGTTCTCCTACGGCTACCTTGTTACGACTTCACCCTAATCATCTGTCCCACCTTAGGCGGCTGGCCCCTATAAAGGTTACCTCACCGACTTTGGGTGTTACAAACTCTCATGGTGTGACGGGCGGTGTGTACAAGACCCGGGAACGTATTCACCGCGGCGTGCTGATCCGCGATTACTAGCGATTCCGACTTCGTGTAGGCGAGTTGCAGCCTACAGTCCGAACTGAGACAAGCTTTAAGAGATTTGCGCACCCTCGCGGGTTGGCTGCTCGTTGTACTTGCCATTGTAGCACGTGTGTAGCCCAGGTCATAAGGGGCATGATGATTTGACGTCATCCCCGCCTTCCTCCGGTTTGTCACCGGCAGTCTTGCTAGAGTGCCCAACTAAATGCTGGCAACTAACAATAAGGGTTGCGCTCGTTGCGGGACTTAACCCAACATCTCACGACACGAGCTGACGACAACCATGCACCACCTGTCACTTTGTCCCCGAAGGGAAAGCTCCATCTCTGGAGTGGTCAAAGGATGTCAAGACCTGGTAAGGTTCTTCGCGTTGCTTCGAATTAAACCACATGCTCCACCGCTTGTGCGGGTCCCCGTCAATTCCTTTGAGTTTCAACCTTGCGGTCGTACTCCCCAGGCGGAGTGCTTAATGCGTTAGCTTCGCCACTCAAGGGCGGAAACCCTCGAACAGCTAGCACTCATCGTTTACGGTGTGGACTACCAGGGTATCTAATCCTGTTTGCTACCCACACTTTCGAGCCTCAACGTCAGTTACAGTCCAGAAAGCCGCCTTCGCCACTGGTGTTCTTCCATATATCTACGCATTTCACCGCTACACATGGAGTTCCACTTTCCTCTACTGCACTCAAGTTATCCAGTTTCCAAAGCAATTCCTCGGTTAAGCCGAGGGCTTTCACTTCAGACTTAAATAACCGTCTGCGCTCGCTTTACGCCCAATAAATCCGGATAACGCTTGGAACATACGTATTACCGCGGCTGCTGGCACGTATTTAGCCGTTCCTTTCTGGTAAGATACCGTCACACATTGAACAGTTACTCTCAATGTCATTCTTCTCTTACAACAGTGTTTTACGAGCCGAAACCCTTCATCACACACGCGGCGTTGCTCCATCAGACTTTCGTCCATTGTGGAAGATTCCCTACTGCTGCCTCCCGTAGGAGTATGGGCCGTGTCTCAGTCCCATTGTGGCCGATCAGTCTCTCAACTCGGCTATGCATCATCGTCTTGGTGAGCCTTTACCTCACCAACTAACTAATGCACCGCGGGACCATCTCTTAGTGATAGCAGAACCATCTTTTAAATCAAAACCATGCGGTTTTTATTGTTATACGGTATTAGCACCTGTTTCCAGATGTTATCCCCTGCTAAGAGGTAGGTTTCCCACGTGTTACTCACCCGTTCGCCACTCACTGCAATGTTGGCATTTGACTTGAAGCAAGCTTCTCATCTCATTTCAACCACAGTGCGTTCGACTTGCATGTATTAGGCACGCCGCCAGCGTTCATCCTGAGCCAGGATCAAACTCTCAATTTAAAATTGTAAGTTTGAGTTTTAACTCAATCTTGTTGTTGTTTAACAGATGTTAAACGAATTTACTAGCGAATTGACTTCGCAAATTTTTGTATCATTTTGATACTGCATTTGTTTCATCGAAACGTTATT
>NZ_JQBP01000012.1 GCF_001438705.1 Weissella kandleri | reverse complement strand
TTGAACCACCACGTTTTATTCAACTTGGTTAAGTCCTCGAACCATTAGTACTAGTCCGCTCCATACCTCACGGTACTTCCACTTCTAGCCTATCTACCTTATCATCTATAAGGGGTCTTACTTCTTTCGAATGGGAAATCTCATCTCGAGGCGAGTTTCACACTTAGATGCTTTCAGCGTTTATCTCATCCGTACATAGCTACTCAGCGATGCTCCTGGCGGAACAACTGATACACCAGTGGTACGTCCACCCCGGTCCTCTCGTACTAAGGGCAGCTCCTCTCAAATTTCCTACGCCCGCGACGGATAGGGACCGAACTGTCTCACGACGTTCTGAACCCAGCTCGCGTACCGCTTTAATGGGCGAACAGCCCAACCCTTGGGACCGACTACAGCCCCAGGATGCGATGAGCCGACATCGAGGTGCCAAACCTCCCCGTCGATGTGGACTCTTGGGGGAGATAAGCCTGTTATCCCCAGGGTAGCTTTTATCCGTTGAGCGATGGCCCTTCCATGCGGAACCACCGGATCACTAAGTCCTACTTTCGTACCTGCTCGACCTGTTAGTCTCGCAGTCAAGCTCGCTTCTGCCTTTACACTCTACGAATGATTTCCAACCATTCTGAGCGAACCTTTGAGCGCCTCCGTTACCTTTTAGGAGGCGACCGCCCCAGTCAAACTGCCTGCCAGACACTGTCTTCCATCACGCTTAGTGATGAGAGTTAGAGTGATCATACAACGAGGGTAGTATCCCACTGTTGCCTCCATCGAGACTAGCGTCCCGATTTCTACGGCTCCTACCTATTCTGTACAAGCTGCACAAGCACTCAATATCAAGCTACAGTAAAGCTCCATGGGGTCTTTCCGTCCTGTCGCGGGTAACCCGCATCTTCACGGGTATTTAAATTTCACCGAGTCTCTCGTTGAGACAGTGCCCAGATCGTTACGCCTTTCGTGCGGGTCGGAACTTACCCGACAAGGAATTTCGCTACCTTAGGACCGTTATAGTTACGGCCGCCGTTTACTGGGGCTTCAATTCATACCTTCGCTATTGCTAAGCACTCCTTTTAACCTTCCAGCACCGGGCAGGCGTCAGCCCCTATACGTCATCTTTCGATTTTGCAGAAACCTGTGTTTTTGATAAACAGTCGCCTGGGCCTATTCACTGCGGCTCAGCTTGCGCTGAGCACCCCTTCTCCCGAAGTTACGGGGTCATTTTGCCGAGTTCCTTAACGAGAGTTCACTCGCTCACCTTAGGATTCTCTCCTCGACTACCTGTGTCGGTTTGCGGTACGGGCAGGTAAACACTAACTAGAAGCTTTTCTTGGCAGCGTGACATCATGGACTTCTCTACTTTATTTCGATCCTCATCATTGCTTGTTCTTAACAGGGATAAGCATTTAACTACTCCCCAAACTTACAATTTAACCCAGCACTTCCAGTCGCTGGGATCCATTAGCCTTCTGCGTCCCTCCATTGTTCAAACATGTTCACCTGGTACTGGAATCTCAACCAGTTATCCATCGACTACGCCTTTCGGCCTCGCCTTAGGTCCCGACTAACCCTGGGAGGACGAGCCTTCCCCAGGAAACCTTAGTCATTCGGTGGACAGGATTCTCACCTGTCTTTCGCTACTCATACCGGCATTCTCACTTCTATGCGCTCCACCAGTCCTCACGGTCTGACTTCTTCGCCCATAGAACGCTCTCCTATCGCGCCACTTAGTGGCACCCGTAGTTTCGGTGGTGTGTTTAGCCCCGGTACATTTTCGGCGCAGAATCACTCGACTAGTGAGCTATTACGCACTCTTTAAATGGTGGCTGCTTCTGAGCCAACATCCTAGTTGTCTATGCAACTCCACATCCTTTTCCACTTAACACACACTTAGGGACCTTAACTGACGATCTGGGCTGTTCCCCTTTCGACAATGGATCTTATCACTCACTGTCTGACTCCCGGACATACGTAATTGGCATTCGGAGTTTATCTTAATTTGGTAACCCGAGATGGGCCCCGCACCAAAACAGTGCTCTACCTCCAATACGCTACATTCCGAGGCTAGCCCTAAAGCTATTTCGGAGAGAACCAGCTATCTCCAAGTTCGATTGGAATTTCACCGCTACCCACACCTCATCCCAGCATTTTTCAACATGCACGGGTTCGGGCCTCCAGTGCGTCTTACCACACCTTCACCCTGGACATGGGTAGGTCACCTGGTTTCGGGTTTACAACTACATACTTACTCGCCCATTTCAGACTCGCTTTCGCTACGGCTCCGGTCTTTCCACCTTAACCTTGCATGTAATCATAACTCGCCGGTTCATTCTACAAAAGGCACGCCATCACCCATTAACGGGCTCTGACTTCTTGTAGGCACATGGTTTCAGGAACTTTTTCACTCCCCTTCCGGGGTGCTTTTCACCTTTCCCTCACGGTACTGGTTCACTATCGGTCACTAGGTAGTATTTAGCCTTGGGAGATGGTCCTCCCAGATTCCGACCGGATTTCACGTGTCCGGCCGTACTCAGGATCCTACACGGGAGATTGCATGCTTTCGTTTACAGGGCTATCACCTTGTCTCGCGTGGCTTCCCAACCACTTCAACTAACATACAATTTTGTAACTCCACAACGGTAGTCCTACAACCCCAAAGTGCAAGCACTTTGGTTTGGGCTCTTCCGCGTTCGCTCGCCGCTACTGACGGAATCGATTTTTCTTTCTACTCCTGCTGCTAATGAGATGTTTCAGTTCACAGCGTCTACCTTCAACTAGTCTATAGATTCAACTAGTGATAACTTGCATAACAAGTTGGGTTCCCCCATTCGGAAATCCCCGGATCAAAGCTTACTTACAGCTCCCCGAGGCATATCGGTGTTAGTACCGTCCTTCATCGGCTCCTAGTGCCAAGGCATTCACCATGCGCCCTTAATAACTTAACCGATCAACTTTCGTTGATGATTCAAGTCTTGAGTATGTGACTTTACGTCACTTGCGATTACCACAATCTTTCGATTGTGATGAACTAATTAAAAAACTCAAAAAATAACGCGGTGTAATACACTGTCAATTATCTGACGATAATCAACTCTTGATTACTCGGTTCAATTTATATT
>NZ_JQBP01000011.1 GCF_001438705.1 Weissella kandleri | reverse complement strand
CTTGGCTCACTTGGCTCACTTGGCTCACTTGGCTCACTTGGCTCACTTGGCTCACTTTTAATAAGTGTATTGATGAAGTTCGTTTTGTCTACCCTTTTTTTATAATTTGGTACATTTTTTTGATCTACTGTATATATATAACGTCGCCCATTTTCATCATATTTTGGTAAATTATTAAAAATATACTTCCAGTCCAACTTAGGTGTAATATTTAGCTCTTTCCAGACCTCACCATTTCGCATAAGTTTTATGGTCACCTGCTTAGGTCGTTCACTATCATCGCCATCTTTCCACAAAATTTCACCATGTAAATCAATCGTTCCAACAAGCTTGTTCGTCAAATTAAAGCCCTCACGCGTCATTTGATAATGAGGTAAACCAACTTCTTGAATCTTATACGTTGCCAACTGTCCTTGCCAGTATTTAGGTAAACCTTCAAAATGATACTGCCAATTACTCTGAGCATTCACCATTTGCGTAGCGACTTTAACTTGATTCCGATATAAATCAACCGTAATTTGATCTGGCCGCAGATTTTCATGATTCTCATCATCTAACCATTTTTTCTTACCATCAACCTTAGTCTGTGTTTCAGCTACGTTTAATCGATTAATAAAATTATAACCTTCCTGAATACTTTGATAGTAAGGAATTGTCCGTTCTGAAACAGTATAATTAAACAATTTACCTTGCGCATCGTACTTAGCTAATTGATCAAAATGATAACGCCATTCCTGATCTTTAGTTACCACTGCCGTTGCCATTAAATGGTCATTTTGATGTAAATCAATCTGTATTTCAGACGGACGTAACCCCTGAACATCATTTAAGTCATCCCAGGTCTTGGTCCCCGTAATCTGCGTCAACCCTGCTAAAGTATTCGTTACATTGTAACCGACAATGGTTGTTTGATAATTAGCGACGGGGTGTTCACTAATAGTATAGTTAAATGGCTTCCCCTTTTGATCATATTTAGGAAGCGCTTTAAAGTGATAACGCCAATCATCCTGGGCTGAAGTTTTCGTCTCAGCTATTTTATGCCCATTTTGATGCAAATTAATGGTAACGACTTGGGGGCGTAATTTATACATATCATTTTGATCGAACCACTTTTTCATACCTTGGACATCAACTTGTCCGACTAAGGTATTAATAAAGTTGGCGCCTTTTTGTTGGACTTGATAATGTTTCACGGGTTGTTCCTTCACCTGATAGTGATAACGCCGCCCTTGTGGATCATACTTCGGCAAATTTTTAAAAACGTAGCTCCACCCGGTTTGGGCTGATGCTTGCGCCTTTTGCACCACCACATCATCTCTTAATAACTCAAAGACCACTTGTTTGGGGCGCAACCCCGCATGATCTTGATTATCGTTCCATTTTTTCGTTCCCTGTAAATTCAACGTACCCGTCAAAGTATTGATAATATCATTACCTTTTTTCTCTGAGTGGTAATTTTTCACAGGGACTTCCTTTACCTGATAATCATATTTTTTCCCATATTCGTCATATTTTGGTAATTTTTTAAAAGCATAATGCCATTGGACTTGTTTTGTAAGTGCTTGTTGCGCAATTTTTTGATTATTTCGATAAAGTTCAACTACGACCTCAGCTGGGCGTTGGCCTTCATGATTTTCATCATCACGCCAGATTTTATTACCTGTACGCGAAGTTAATCCGACCAAAGTATTTTCAATATTATGCCTTACAGTTTTAGTTTCATAATGGCGGAACCCTACCACTTTTACTGTATATCGATACGGTTGGCCTGTCATATCCACTTGAGGTAAATCACTAAAATTATATTTCCAACCTTGCTTGGCTGAAACGGTTTGTTTTTCATAAAATTGATTATTTTGATAGAGCTCAACCGTCATCAATTCAGGTCGTTTTTTATTAAAATTATCTTGATCATGCCAAATAATTTGCCCATTTTGACTAACTTTGGCGCTAATTTTTTGATTAGGGACCGTTAATTCAGTCGGCTGACCCGCCCTAATTTGAATAGACCAATGTTTGGTATCCAGCTGATATCCAACCGGTGCTTCCTGTTCTACTAAGACGTAGTTTCCTGGCAATAAACTTTTAATTTGCAAAATACCCTGTTGGTCTGTGACTACATTAGCTTTAACCAAGCGTTTTTGGTCATCGTATAAATTAAAAATTGCCCCGCTTAAGCCAACTTGGCTCGCCCCGTCCACTTTCTTCACTAACAAACTACCATTTTCATTAAAATCACCAATCCCAGAACCACGCGCAATAAAAGCAATTTTCATGACATCTGCGCCCAAAACTTGACCTCGCTCATTTTCCAAACGCGCCACATTTTGGACAACGACCTGGTCACCTACATAAAATTTCGCAAAATTAGGATCATCAACAGGAATTGCGGTTTTATAGGAAAGTATATAATCCATCTGGTTATCCGCTGGAATATCAACCGCAATCACTAAATGACGCCCATTTAATTGCTGTACTCGAACGCGTTGATCTGTAAGACTTCTTTCCACTGAAAATCCACTATTATACAAATTACCATTTCCATCTTCTTTAACATTCCATTTACCGGCTTGAACTGTAAAATTCTTTTGGTCAAACACCATATTTTCCGGCAATGTATCATGAATTAAATAATGCCCAGCCGGTAGCTTAGTATGGTTTAAGTACAAGCGCCATGAATAAATTAATTCATTTGTAATTTCATTAAAATCATACCGTCCACTCTTTTCCAAAGACTTGTAGCGTGACAATTTCCCCGGTTGACTAACAGGTTCTTGTCCCCAGCTTGAATCATTAACCACATAATCTTCACCACCTAAATTAAAATGGGCTTGTCCATCTTTAGAATAGCTCATTTCAAAATGTAATTTAATTTTTCCCCGCAGGTTATGAGCGTCAAGCGTTCGAATAAAATTAAACTTGATTTGGTTCTGATGACTGAAATAGGTTCCTTCTGCAATCACCTGTCCAGCATTATCCAAAACCTGCGTTTTAAATCCTAACGGGCTAGCGACTTTAAATTCTGGTGGAATTTTTTCGAGCACAAAGTAATCACCTTTTTCGATAACCTGCGCATCATTTATATTCCAATCATAAGCAACATCTAATTGATTCCCCGTCCCTTGATACGGAACATTGGGTAAAATTTGCTGCCCATTTTGTTCCACCACCACCTTAGGCCAGCGCACCGCAACTCGGCGCGGTTGATTATTATTAATATCCGCATGAACTAATCCAATGAAAGGATACATTATAAACCCGCATAATAATCCCAATAGCTGTAAGTAAACTCCCACTTTTTTATAAACCATATTCAACTCCTTATCCTTGTCTGTCATCCCCTTCATCTTGATTCTATCTATCATAATTAATATTATTTTTAATACTTATATATCATTATTTATTGGTTTAACGAATCAATCACCCTCAACCCTCCTTTTAATTTTAAATTTATTAATTTAATTATTTTCTAATAATAATATACTAACTCACGTTCTGACAAGGATATCTTTTTCTTCACAATTAAAATTAACGCAAAAAAGCCGGTTTAATTTTCATCAAACCGGCTTACTATTACAAATTTATTCGATATATTTATTCAATCAGATTTTAAAAATGAATGTTTAATTACAATCTTTGCGCATAATTTAAACATTTCATTTTATATTTTTCAAATTATAACACAATTCCCAATTCGTCCAATTGCTTTTGCACTTCAGGATGATTTAAGAACTCATCATATTTCATATCAGCGCGGTCAATTGATCCACGATTTGATACAGCAACCACATGGTTTGCGATTGTTTGAGCGAAAGTATGGTCGTGCGAAGTAAAGATCAAAGATCCTTCATAATCTACTAATCCATCATTCAATGAAGTAATTGACTCCAAATCCAGATGGTTAGTAGGATCATCCAAAACCAAAACATTCGCTTTTGTCAGCATCAACTTTGATAACATGACACGAACTTTCTCACCCCCAGAAAGAACATCTAGGGTCTTCTCGGCGTCTTCACCTCTAAACAACATCCGTCCTAATAAACCACGCAAGAATGTATTATCATTTTCTTCCTTCGATGCATAGTCGCGCAAGAAGTCCAGAATTGGCATATCCGCCTTGGCAAAATTAGCGCCCATATCCTTCGCTAAATAATCACGCGTTGTGGTAACACCCCAAGTAACTGTTCCAGAATCCGGCTCCATCCGTCCAGCTAAAATATCCAGCAAAGCTGTAGCAGCAATGTCGTTTTCTGCAACAATCAAGGTCTTATCATCAGGATTCAAAGTAAAAGTAATATTATCCAATAACTTCACACCATCAACAGATTTAGAAAGATTTTCAACTCGTAATAAATCATTTCCAATTTCACGGGTAATATCAAAGTGAATATATGGATACTTTCGTGACGAAGGTTGAATATCATCAAGCGTAATTTTGTCCAATTGCTTTTTACGTGAGGTGGCCTGCTTAGATTTAGAAGCATTGGCTGAGAAACGAGCGATAAAATCTTGTAACTCTTTAATCTGATCTTCCTTTTTAGCATTAGCATTCGCTTGTAAACGTGCCGCTAATTCGGATGATTCCTTCCAGAAATCATAATTTCCCACAAAGAGCTTAATTTTTCCGTAATCAACGTCCAAAATCATTGTTGAAACCGCATTTAAGAAGTGTCGATCGTGGGAAACCACGATCACAATATTTTGATAATCAGCCAAAAAGTCTTCCAACCAAGCAATCGTCTTGGTATCAAGT
Source organism: Weissella kandleri (assembly GCF_001438705.1). Taxonomy (GTDB): domain Bacteria; phylum Bacillota; class Bacilli; order Lactobacillales; family Lactobacillaceae; genus Weissella; species Weissella kandleri. The sequence goes on along the minus strand of NZ_JQBP01000011.1, from coordinate 9,177 downwards.
CCGTTGGTAGGTTCGTCCAAAATCAAAATATCCGGATTACCAAACAAAGCCTGTGCTAGCAAGACTTTAACTTTGGTACTTTCAGGAAGATCAGCCATTAAAGCATAATTCAATTCTTCAGGAATTCCAATACTTTGCAAAAGTTGGATGGCATCTGTTTCAGCGGTCCAACCATTCATTTCTTCAAAACGTGCTGATAATTCACCCACTTTGATTCCATCTTCATCCGTAAATGGATCATGTGCATAAATTTCATCCATCGCTTGTTTAACATCATATAATTCCGTATAACCACGCATAACTGTGTCAATGACAGTATATTCATCAAAGGCGAAGTGATCTTGCACCAATGATGACATCCGTTCATTTTGGCCCATCTTAACGATTCCAGTGGTTTGCGCTAATTTACCTTCCAAAATTTTTAGGAACGTTGACTTTCCAGCCCCGTTAGCTCCAATCACGCCATAGGTATTTCCTGGGGTGAATTTTAAATTGACATTGTCATATAATTTTTTACCATTAAAGGCAATCGAAAGATCTGTTACTGTTAACATTCATAACTCCTTTTTTACTTTAATTTATCCGCCTAATTACTGGCTTGAATTTCTCATCTAATTAAAACGCGCTTTATCCATTCTAACAGAAACCACCGGTCTTGCGTGCTTTTTCTAAAAACTTGCTGCCTTGACCTGTAGACTAACAAAGTAAATCCCGGCCTCAATTAAGGCGATGAAGAAGCTAACTGGCAGATTGCTCCAATATGCTAAAAGTAACCCACCCCATACGCCCAACAGCGCAAAAAGGATTGCCCAGCATAGCATTGACACCACCGTTCGCCCCCATTGCAGGGCTGCTGAAGCTGGTAAAATCAACAAAATAAAAATTAATAATGAACCTACAACTTGAGCGGAAACCGCTACCGTGGTTGCCATTAACATTAAAAAAATACTTTCTAATAAAACGACATGTTTTACATTGTATTTTGCCGTCTGCGCATCAAAGGCCAAATGCCGTAATGGTCGATATAAGCCCAATAAGATGAATAAAACGATGCCTGCCAGGAGCACCACCTGCCAGACATTTGACCAACTTAAACTAAAAATTGATCCAAATAATATTCCTGTAGCGGCACTCGAACTTTTACCAGACAATGCTAAAAAGGCAACTCCTAGTCCGATAGCGACCGCGCTCACCGCGGAAATCGATGCTTCTTTTTGCTGCTCAATTTGATTTAATTGACCGATACCTAACGCAGAAGCTAACGTAAAGAACAACATCCCCCACAAAGGCGACCAACCCATAAATAAACCAAACGCTGCGCCGGCAAACCCAATTTCACTTAAAACGTGCCCAAAAAAGGCCATCTGCTTCGCCACCACAAAAACCCCCATACTAGCTGCGACAATCGCAATTAAGGTTCCGACTAGCCACGCCTGCTGCATAAACGAATAACTAAACATTTTCCACCTCCGCCAGTAAAGGATGTTGCGTTTGATGTTGATAATGTCCAAAACGGCCCTGATGGTGTTGAATTAAGAGATAATCATCAGCATAGCGATCAACAATTTCAGCATCATGGCTAACCATAATAATGCTTAAAGTATGTTTTTTTTGATATTGTTGTAACACATCCATGAATTGAAATTTAGCGGCGGCATCTAAATTTGCTGTCGCCTCATCTAAAATTAAAACATCAGGCTTCTTCACTAAGGCTTGGGCTAAATATGCTCTTTGTCGTTCGCCACCAGAGGCTTGGTCAATCCGTTGATGCGCTAATTCAGTTAGCGCCGTGGCTGCCAAAACTTGCTTTAGCCATGCCTGTTCCCCTTGGGTTAACCACGGCTGCCAACCGGTGTCAAAATTCAACTTGACATACTCGGTAATTGTTAAAGGAAATTGATTCACATCATTGCGATATTGTGGTACATAAGCAATTTGCAAACCCGCTTGTTCCCAGGTTAAACTGCCTTGATCTAACGTCCGCTCGCCCATCATAGTTTGAATTAGGGTTGTTTTACCAACTCCATTTTCTCCTAACAAAGCCAAAATATGTTGTTGTTCCAACTGAAAATTCACGGCTTGATATAACCAACGCCCATTGGCTTGAATTCCAATATTTGTTCCTTTTAATATTATCACGCTTCCAACCCCGTTTTAATTGATTGTAAAATATCCATTTGCCACTGGTAATAATTTTTCCCTGCTGGCTGAGCCTCTGTCACTGCAACCACCGGCACACCGGCTTGATGTGCTTTTTTCACGGCCTGTTGCGTAATCCGATTAGTCGTTTGCGTATTTTCTACGACCAAGCTAACTTGCCTTTTTTTAAGGGCTCGATGCCACTGTTCAATTGCTTGCGGACTAGGATCATTGCCGGCCTCCACTGCCTGCGCAAATTTCTGATCACCGATATGAACCGACCAACCGTAAAAGGCATTGTCATAAACTGGCTCAGTTGTCAGAATCATTTTCCCTTCCAGTTGAGGCTTAATGTCATCACGTATCTGTTGCAGGGGCGCCAGGGTCGCTAAATAATTTTGCGCTCGCCGTTGATAATAAGCTTGGTGTTGACCGTCTTGACGACTTAATTGTTGTACCAATGCAGCCGTGACTACTTGCGCAATTTGCGGCCGATACCAGAAATGTTCATTATCACCTTCCTGATAGTTAACCAAACGACTAACCTCAATTTGTGGTGTTTTTGCATGCGCGGCGCTTAAGTTATACGCCCATTCATCATAACCGCCCCCATTACTAATCATTAAATCAGCTTGCGCATATGTTTTGGCTGTCTGCAAAGTGGGTTCAAAATCATGGGGATCACCATTATGAGGTCCCACAATATTAACGACCTCCCCATATTTTCCAACAACCGCTTGCGCCATCTCACCATATACCGATAGACTACTAACAATCTTGAACTTCTTAGGTGAATCAACTGTGCTCTTTTGAAAACCAACCGGCCGCACCAATACGGCTTGATGTAAAATTAAGCCTACCAAGCTGGCCACCACGATTAAGCCGAGCCAACCATTAATATTTTTATGCTGTTTCAATCCTAAGCCTCCAATTTCATCATCAATTGCTCCATGAAACTTTTAATTACCTGTTGCTCTGGCTCAGAATAATCTTTTAATAATTCTTGATAAATTTGTAAAGTCGCCTGATGTTGCTGTAAATGGGCCTGTGCATGTAATTGGCCTTGCTCTGTTAACTGAAAACGTACTACCCGTCCATCATGCTGATCCATCACAGTCTCTAAATAGCAACCATTATCGTCATCGCGTTGTAAACCCTTGATTGCTTTAGTAACCGCTGCACGACTAAGGTTTAACCCGTCCGCTAATTGGGCATTAGTTTGCATTGGCTGTTCAGCTAGCAACATTAGAATGTGCCCTTGCGTCGTCGTCAGATTATCCTGACTCGGGCTCAACAAAAATTCGCGTTGTTGCTCCGCCTTTTGACATAAGCGATCCAAACTTTCATTGATTAGATAAGCTGTCGTTTTGGTCATATCTGTCATCATCAAACTCCTTTACTGGTTAATTAACCAGTTAATTATATCGAATGTCACTTAATTTAACAACCTCGTCCATAAAAAAATAGCCTAGCCCTTCTTTAGTGAAAAGAGGCTAACCTATTTAAATCTACTCATATATCACTTAATCTTTACCCGTTTTTAAAACGGAACGTAAGATTAATTTTGTGTATTCAACCGACCCAACTGGGTTGGGATGCACGCCATCTTTACCCAACCATTCTGGATGTTGTTGCGCCTGATGTTGCCAATTAATAATATGCAAATTATCATATTTTTTGTTCATTTGGTTCAAAAGTAAATTATTACCCGCAATCCAACTCCGATTAGCAAAATCATTCACCCAATAAACCTGTACCTTAGGGCCCGCAGCCTGCATCACCATTTGAACTTGTTTTTCAGATATATTTCCATTGGTTCCGGCCGCAATCAATAAATCACCGGCCATTTGATCTTTGTGGCGCGTTTGTTGCACGATTGACACTATATCTGCCACGCTACGACCAACCTTAGCATCAACTTGCATATGCGGAACTAATTCTTGTAAATTCGGTGCCGTATTCAACAAAACTGAATCTCCCACCGCCGTCACTTTCAATGTTTTCAGCTGCTGGTACTGTTGCTCATTCACCGCAAACTGATCCATTGTAGCACGATCATCATCTGTTAATTGATCAGTCGTTGCAACTTCCGCCTGCGCCTGATGATTGGCCTTTTGAATTTTGTGCGCGTTTGTGGTTAAACGTTGCTCTAAATCCGTCTTTGGTTGCGCTTTACCTGCATTAGTTTGAACTAACGCAAACAACATTCCCAAACTTAATGTCCCAGCAATAATTTGGTAAACCAAACGGGTTCGTCCAACCATTTGATGTGTGAAGTTCGCTTTACGCCGAAAGACTTCTTCGATATAACGGTAGCTCACTTCAGCTAACAGCAAAACCCACGCGATTTTCAAAAAGCCATCAAAAAGATTCACCGGCCGATGCACTAATTGATCATACAGAACAAAAACCGGTAATTGATATAGATAAATACTGTACGAGCGCGTTCCTAAATAATTCCAGACGCGGCCGTTTAATAATTGACTAAATTGTGAAGCTGGATGAACGGTAACTGCTACTAAAATGGTCATCACCAAACTAACTAGGTACATCCCCCCGTCATAAGGCCAAGCTAATTGACCATCCATCATCAAAAATGCCACTAACATCAACAACATGGCTCCCCACCCTGTCAAGTTTAAGATGCGTCGCACCCTGGGCTTAATTTGCTCACGCAGATGCAGTGAGGGCCAAACAAAAGCCAAAGCCGTTCCTAATAAAATGGAAAATAGCCGTGTATCCGTTCCGTAATAGGTCCGGTTAAGACCAACCATATTATATAAAGTAAGCATTAAAACTGCTGAAATAACCGATGCACCGACCAAACTACCAGCAATTTTAGCGCGATTCCACTCCTGTTTTAATACCCACCAAACAATTAAGGGCCAGACTAAATAAAATTGGCCTTCAATTGATAATGACCAAAGATGGGTGAACGGCGAAGGATTATTCCATTGATTAAAATATGAATGTCCATGACCCATTTCCCAAAAATTAAACACATATGTTAAATTCGTGGCGATGATGCCACGTAAATTATATAGAAAATCACGCGTAAACAACCCAATCATTGTTGTGACAAGCAAAAGCATCCCCAGCAATGCTGGATATAACCGCTTAATTCTACGCCACCAAAAACTGTGCAAATTAATTGTCTGCGTTTGATCATATTCTTGTATCAGTAAATCTGTAATCAAATATCCTGAGATCACAAAAAATAATGGGACTCCTAACCAGCCACCAACCATTTTTTGAGGCCACAGATGAAAAAGAATTACGCCGACGACCGCAATCGCTCGGAGTCCATCGAGTCCAGTAATGTAGCGATGCTTTGCGGCTGAACTTTGTTCCATATGCACTTTACCTCTTTTTAATTTGCCCATTGGCTCTTGATTATTAAGTATAACCGAATTTATTAACATTGTATACGCGTCTGAAAAATTAAAGACCCTCCAGCTTTCACTGCAGGGTCTTTAATCGCTTGAAAATTAATGTTGAATTTTTTCATCAATGAATTTTTAAATTCGACCAAGCCAAGCTATTGTTCATTACGTAAACTCAAATAGAATTCCGCCATGACCGTTTCATAATATGGCAAGATCCAAAATGATGCTATACCAAAGGTCACAACCGCTAAAATCCACCAAGGAATAAATTGAACTTGTAACCAAAAATATTGAACTTTGTGTCCAGCCATCAAAGCTTGTGAACGGCTCAAATATTCACCCATTGAATCAATCGTTTTCCCTTGTTTAACATCATCTGCATACAAGAACTCTGCCTGTGAATATGCGATCGCCTTAATCACACCAGGAATGAACAACAAAATGCCCCATAAAATGGTATATAGGAAGCGGAGCCCCATTAAGACCACCGCATCCCTGACGGTTTGGCGCTTAAAATACTTAAAACCTTGTTTCTCCGGATGTTCAGGGGCTTCTTCTGTTCGCACCCACTCAATTAGAGCATAGACAGTTCCCAGACTAATGACTCCAACCAAGACGGCTTCAACCAATCCAGACCAAAGGCTCTCACTGAACATATACATTAAGTTGGCCAACGTAAACGTTTGTTGATCTTTAAGACCACTCCCATATGAAAACCACGCACTTAAAAACTGCCAAGCAATTAAAGGCCATGCCAATTTAAAAACTAACGACCAGTTTAATTTTACTCGCTGCCACGCAGACCGCTTTAGCTGCATATTATCTTGCATTTTGCATGTCTCACTTTCTTAATTAATAATACTATTTTATCATATCTAATCAAAGTCTACCGAATAGGTGTCTAATTTGTAACTTGAAACGTCATTCAATCTAAAAAACCAAGTCGTATTGCGACCTGGTTAATTTTATGTTCAAACTTATTCAACCCCGTCCATCAAACGAACCACGGTTTTAACCATAAATAACATCAAAATTCCCAAAGCAACTGTGACAATTCCAAAGGTAAAGAAGTATTGTACCTCTGTCTTTGGACTATACATTCCAACGAATTGTGCATTCAAAGCTGATCCCACGGCTGAAGATAAGAACCATAGTGACATCATCTGGGCTGTATAGGCCTTAGGTGCCAACTTAGTCGTTACTGACAAACCAACGGGAGAAATTAACATTTCTCCAATGATAATCAAAGCCCATGAACCAAGCAACCAAAGTGGTGAGACCCGGCCTTCTGTTCCATAGAGCGTTCCAGGAATGGCTAAGAGCAGGAATGAAGCTCCCGCAAAGAGTAATCCAACCGAAAATTTCATAGGAGCAGAAGGCGAATTCTTCTTCCAGTGGTTCCACAAAGAAGCAAAGAACGGCGTATACAACATAATAAAGAATGGATTCAATGACTGGAACCAAGAAGCTGGGAACCATGTATGCATCGTCCGGTTTTGCGCAAAGGTAGCCAAAACAACGGAACCTTGTTCTTCCAAAGCCCAAAATAGCACAGCCCCTAAGAACAAAGGTAGATAAGCTAAGACACGTGAACGCTCTTGCTTAGTAACTTTGGACGATGTTAGCATTTGTCCGAAGTACATGACCGGGACAGCAACCGCAATTACTGTTAACAAATTAATGAAGTCAGCAATCGAATTCCAACCCATCAAATTCATCAATATCACAACTAGGGTGAAAACAACCAAAGCTAAAATTACTTTTAAAATCAATGGTTTAACTTCTTCTGGTTGCAGAGGGTCAGTCGGATAGAGTCCATCCGTTGGCAAATCTTTTTTACCACCAAAATAATACTGGATTAATCCAAAGAACATTCCAATCGCTGCCAAACCAAAAGCAGCGTGGAAACCAAAACTTTCTTGAGTCCAACCAACCAATAATGGGGCAATAAATGAACCTAAATTAATTCCGAAAACGAAAATCGAAAATCCGGCGTCCCGGCGTCGATCGGTTGGTGTATAAAGTGAACCAACCATTGAAGAAACATTTGGCTTTAACAGTCCGGTTCCAATAATAATCAAGGCAATCGAACCAAATAACGCTGAGGCTCCAAATGGTAAGGCTAAGACCATGTGCCCAACCATAATAAAGACTCCACCTAAGAAGACCGCTTTACGTGAACCTATCATTCGATCAGCAATGTATCCGCCTACCGCTCCTGATAGATAAACCATCGATGCATAAATTGCCATAATTGAAGCTGCAACCGCACGCGTAATATTTAAATCGCCGGTTGCAATTAAATGCCACATATAATACAACAAGATAGCCCGCATTCCATAGTATGAAAAGCGTTCCCACATCTCCGTCATAAATAGAGTAGCGAGTCCAATTGGTTGACCAAAAAATTTCTTTTCTTCTGTTTCTTCTGTACCCATAAACTCCTGATCTTTCCTCTTACACCTTTATGTAAAAAATCTAATAATATTTTAATTTTAACAGCATTCCCTTATAGATACAAGATTTTTTTACAAACATGTCAGGATATCGGACAATTTTTCTTTAAATATCTCAATATAAGACGTTCTAAACGATTCAATGGCTGATTTAAATTAAAAATTTAACAATTATTATGCTTATTCTCCAGTATTTATCCAAAAAAACATCAATTCGGACTCAATTAAAATAAATTATTTCTCATTTTGATTACACCACTATCCTAAAAATACTCATGAATTTTTTATACATCATTTTAAAGGCTATTTTTTATTTCCGTAAAATTTTGGTCATTGAATCACCAACTTACCCCCGGAAGTAATAATAATTAAGAAAGCCAGCGCAAAATCAGCCTAACAAACCACTAACCTCTTAATATTTTGTATCATTTCCGCACTTCTCTTAGAATTGTGTAAAGGCGTAAATACAGACTTTAAATGCAGCTTGCCATCGTGTCAGGCTGATGCGTGCCCTCAATTACATATATTATTATAAAGTTCCTTATAATAACAAACGCGCCTTTTATGCATAACTTTAAGTTAAAAATGTGTACAAATATATAGTAATTAACCCATTAAAAAAGCCGATAACTATTAAAATTTATTGCCGAAATAGGTTCGTTGATTGAATATATTATGTCATTTTAGGAGAAAATATTTTTAACAATTTCAAAGATGTTTGATGAATATTTTAGTAGTTCCTATCCGATCATTTTAAAGCTGTGCGATATAACGTTACATGATCCCCAATAGCAGCGATTAAAAAGCCAACTCACGCCATTTCGACACATTTTAAATTCGTTTCAAACGAACAAGAACCTTTCACCCATTTCCCAAAACCAGAAAATATTATTCTACCACTAGTGATGTTTTTGAAAAATTTAAAAAAATAATAAATACACTGTTTAAAAAATATTCCCCTTTTTGTTACTCAAATCTTCTCTCATAAAATAAATGAACACAAAACAAAAGACAAGTACGTTAGCACTTGCCTTTTTGTATAGTTATAGACTTGTAGCGTTACTAATATATAATTATCTTTTACTTACGCCGATTCCAGAATACTAATCCAGCCAACGAAGCTAACACAACACTAATAGCTCCAGCTAGGGTTGTTTTTTCAGCTGCTGTCTTAGGTAATGCTGATTGAATTCCGT
>NZ_JQBP01000010.1 GCF_001438705.1 Weissella kandleri | reverse complement strand
TGCGATAACTCGTAACAACGTTTATTAATATTACATGAAACACTTTGAATCGTCAACCCCTAAATCTAACTTTCCATCCCTTTAGCTTATGTATAGATAAGTGACATATATCTACCAGCGACATAATCTAATTACTAATATGATTAATGCTTATCAAAACTAATAAAATAAGCCGAAAAGATTAGCAATTAAAACTGCAATTTTTTCGACTTAGTAACTTTATTTTTATTTTAAATTCAATTATTCAACATCAACACGCTATTCATCAAACGTAAATGGTTGTTGTAGCTTAGTAAACAAATCTTGTGCTGGTAAAGCATAGATTGATTTAAAGAATTCAGCTGTATTTGTTCCAGGCGCTTTCAACACAAAGCTATTTTGACCACTCGACTTCAATTCACCTACAAATACGGCAGCTTCATCGTCATCATCACTACGCATTTTATAATTAACATGCCGAATCCCGAAAGTTTCAAAAACAGGTGCCTTTAATTGTTGTGGTGTCAAACTAGGCGTTAACGTCGCAAATTCACTAGCTCCTAACTCTGGTAAATTCCAATCCAGCATTTGAGCGTCAAAAGCTTTAAACAAAGTTTGGACTGCTTGTCCAACTGTCGCAGGTGTCTTTATTTGATCAAGTACCAATTGTTCCAAAATTAATTGCGTCGCTTGCCAAGCCTTTGGGTAATTGACTTGATAATATTCTGAAACTAAATCCGAATTATCTCCAGCTGCATACATAAAGATACCAGCATCAATTAATGTTAATAAGCGCAAAGCTGCTTCTTTTTGCTCTGGGTCATTTGCTTCTGGCGTTAGGGTGGCTTTTACACCCGCGGCATATGCTGAAATAATTTCTGGCGTTAATTGTTTATGTGTCGCCTGTTCCCGATAAATAATAGCATGTAGAGCTGCTTGTGATAGATAATTAATCATAATCACCCGCTGTTCATCAAGCGCACCATCTTCTGTCGCTAATTGATAATACACTTGCGGATAGCCATTTAACATTAACAACATTTTTAACATTTCCCGCGTTGCCACAAAATCAGGCGCAGTTTGATCTGTCACTTCAATCATCAGGCGCGTCCCCAACATCTGCGTATCAACTTGATCTGGTAAAATTGTCCCGCTTTCTTTCCCACTCATTCGTAAAATAACTGAACCTGGGTAACTCTCATTTAATTGTGCTAATAAATCTTGGGTTGCTTTTGAAAAACTCATTTATTCTCCCTCATCTTCCTTAACATCTGGCTTGCCTGGGTTGCATCCATCGATTGAGCCTGCTGTAATGCTTCCACCAAAGGCGCTTGCTCCTCGAGACGTGCTCCGACTTGGACGGCTAAGCTTTTAGCTTGTAAACTCATATGTCCTTTCTGAATTCCATCAGTAACTAATGCTCGCAAAGCCGCTAAATTTTGGGCCATCCCCGTGGCAATAATTAAATCTGCTAGCATTTTAGCATTTGGATTATTCATTATACGCCGATTTAATTGCACTGCCGGCACAATTCCAATTGAGCCCCCAACTGCTCCCACTAACAATGGTAATTCTGTTGTGCCAACTAATTCACCGTCGTCCATTGTCCATTGAATTAAGCCACGGTATTGCCCAGTACGACTGGCATAAGCGTGCAGAGCCGCATTTACATTCCTAGTATCATTTCCACTTGCTAATACTACTGCCTCAATCCCATTTAAAGTCCCCTTATTAGATGTGACTGCTCGCTCAACGGAAAGTTGTTCCACGTGGCTCGCTGCGACAATCTGTTCAGCAATTTGGATTCCAGATAAATCTGAATGTTCAACTAAAGCATCCACTGGAATCCGCGCCTGCGCGTGGGTAAGTGCGTGGGTTGCATAATTTGATAAAATCGCCATCAAAACATCATACCCTTGGCTCCGCAAAAAGCTAGCAACTGCTTCCAACATCGTGTTTACTGAATTGGCCCCCATCGCCTCTTTGGGATCCACCAATAGGTCTAAACTGAGTGTCGTTGCATCCAAAATCTTAACTTCAATCCGCTGAGTACCACCGCCGCGTTGTATCAGACTTGGCTTGGATTGATTGGCCACTGCTATCAGATGAGGAGCTTGTTGCATTAAAATCTTTCCGGCGGCGTTCGCATCGCCTAAATTCTGAAGAATGACTTGACCTATCAGCAAACGCTCGGCTTGCGTTGTAATTACTCCGGTTCCTTTAGCCAATAAACGCGCACCATGATTAGCCGCTGCTATCACGCTTGGCTCTTCTGTCGCCATCGGTACTAAATGTTTTTCATGATTAACTGGTAAATCTAGTAATAGTCCAACCGGCACTTGAAAACTATACAAATAATTTTCAACTTGTGTATCTCCAATTGCATCAGTGTTTTTCTGCATCAAATTTTGTTCGGCTGCCGTTAAATGACAAGCTTGGCTAATTAAGTCGCGCCGCTCGCTTACTGAATGCCGATAAAATCCAGACCATTTACTCATATTGACTCTCCAATGTGCGCTTATCAACCACTACATATGATACGCGTTGATGCTCTCCCGGTTCTTTCTGATACGCCAATAAGCGCTGAGTGCCGGCTTCATCAAAGTCACCTAAGTCAACTAACAACCGATCACCATCTTCCACCAAACCTTGGACAGCACCACTAATTACATCATGCGTGAAAATCATATATTTTTGAGATTCTTTCATCCGAGCGACCGCTGCTTTTAAGGTCAAACCTTCTGCTAAGAAGCTTTTAATCATGGTGATCTTAATAAACATATTAAACGGATAAACTCTACCCGTTTGTTCATCAGTCCGTTCAAGTGGTTTGATAATTCCCTTACTTTCCCAATATCTTAATTGGCGGGCTGAGATACCAGTCATTTTCTCGATTTCACCAATTCTAAATTTATATTTAGAGACATCAAAGCCTGTTTTTAAATATCCTTTTTTAATCAAATAGCGCATGTCAGACCCCTTTATCCTTATTTATCTCCCACTAACGTAAAATTATTTAACATGTTTGTCAACTTCAATTTTTATAAAAAAGTGGACCAGTTTTAATTTCAAACTGGTCTCACTTTAAGCATGTTTCAAAACATAATTTTTTAAGGATTAGGCGTATCTGACCCACCATCATGTTTGTCAATTCCATCCGGATTTTGTTGCTGAATCCGTGATGTATCTGATTTTGGCTCATTCTTTTCAGGAGCATCAGTCTCATACAAATCCTGTGTTGAATGTTTGTTATTTTTAGTAAATAAGTCAGTCGCTTTATTTCCTAACGAAACTGAAAGATTATCCAATTTACCTAGTCCGTTTGCGTAATTATATTTCTGAGCATTAATCGGCGTAAAATGCTTTGGCGTATAGAAACGCAACAAATCTTTTTGATTAATTGCATCGGATACATTTAATTGTTGATTAACTTCATCTTGAATTTTATCAACTTCAGCTTGCTGTTGCTTGGTTAACTTTTCAATGACTTGTCCTTGATTATCATAAATATTTGACCCCACCCGACTATACTTAGGTGTAATCCAATTATTATTCCGGAATGCTACAATTTGATTCCGTTTATCATCAAGCAAGTTTTGCCCAACATTAACATACTGGTTGGGATTATCAACATCCAAAATTCGGAGCAAGGTTGGCATCACGTCAATTTCTCCACCATAAGTATGGTTAATTCCACCTCCATGCCAATTTGGAATATTAATCATAAATGGCACACGTTGTAATTGCTGGTCATCCCAATCAGTCCACTCATCAGGATTCTTATTCAAAACAGGCGCCAAAGCCTTATTTTCTGAATTCGAAATTCCATAATGGTCACCATACAAAACAACCACTGAATTTTGTGCTAAGCCTGACTTATCCAAATATTGATAAAACTCACGAACACTTTGATCCAAATAATGATTAGTTTCGAAATACCCATTCACGATATCAGAAGTTGTACTCGTCGTTTGGAAGTTAGGGTCTTTATCATTGTCATCCAAAGTGTATGGAAAATGGTTCGTAACCGTAATATATTTAGCATAGAACGGTTGTTGCAAGCGCTCAAGATATTTAATAGAATCATTAAACAATAATTTATCCTTGAGGCCATAGCCCATTGCTTTATCCCCCGATGTATCATAATAACTAGCATCAAAGAAATACTGATAACCCATATTTTTATAAACATTATTCCGATTCCAAAAGCTAGCATTGTTCCCATGGAAGACTGCTGATGAATACCCTTCACTTTGATGCAAGATTGCTGGCATCGCTTGGAAGGTTTGATCAGATCCATGCGATGCAAATAATGAACCAGAAGATAATCCAAATGTTCCGGTTTCTAACATATTCTCCGCATCAGAGGTTTTCCCTTGACCAACTTGATTAAAGAAGTTGTCAAAGGCAATCGTTGAATCTGAATTATAGAGACTATTCAAAAACGGCGTTACTTCTTGCCCATTAATTTGCATCCCCAGACCAAATTGCTGGAATGACTCCAAATGAATAACAAAGACGTTTTTACCTTTGGCGACCCCTTGATATTTCGTCACATCGTTCAAATTATGCTGATCAATATAATCCAGCACTTTTTCTACGTCCGTTTTTTTCGCGGTACTGCGCTCTTTATTAATACTGCGTAAGCGCATCCCATCCGAAATAGTAAAAGCATCAATTCCCAGATATTTAACGAAATAATTTGAATCGAACTGCCGACCAATCAATTGTGGCCGGTCAATTTCACCTAATGTGAGCGTCACCATAAATAAGAAGCACCCTAATGTAGTAAAGGTAAAACTCATAAATTTTGTAACCGCTCCGGCATCAAAATTGAATTTTCGCATTAGCATTAAGCCAATAATAATGACAAAATCAAACCAGAAAAAGATGTCATGGAAGTTAGCCAAGGCGAGCCCTGAAGCTCCCAAGCCTTGATTAACTTTATTATATCCGAGCATCGTTGAAACCGACATAAAATCTGAAAATTCACGATAATAAATGACGTTTAAGTACAGCAGCAACGTATTAATAAAATACATAATCAATGCTACCGGATAAAAATATTTAGTTTTTCTAAAGTAGAATGCCAATCCGATTAATAACAATGGTATCGGAAAAGGATTAATAATAATCGTTAATATTTGAATGAAACTTGATCCACTAAATAAATGCAGATCCATCGCATAGGCCATCATGCTTTTTGCCCAGAATAAAATTATTAAGAGCGCAACAAAGCCGATACGTGACTTCACCCAATCAAACCGTCCGTAGTGTCTCAAAAAACAACTCCTCTCAAATCAATTCAAGCCATATCTATTTATATTTTTAACCTAAGCGTTTTGATTGTAAAATCTTTTTCCTAGATTAACCTTAAACTTGCCTGAATCATTTAACTTTTTTGCATGGTAAGTAAGCTGAATTCACTGTCTCATGTAACAGCCTTGTCACTTAACCCCGTAATCAAAAAGAAAAAGCGTTTTTAAAACTGCCTTCTCAAGTCGAACTACAATTACCGCAGGTCTTGAAAATTTGTTTTTAAAATCCGCTTTGCTCCTTTGTGCTATCCTAACTCGTTAGATTTAATGTTCTCCATTTTCATCTTCAACTGAGTTGGCTTCCGCCCGATCTACTAAAGTTTGCACTTGTTGATCGGCATTATCATCAGTTTCGCTTAATTGCGTCGCTGTTGCATCTTCTTCCAAAACTTCATCGGGTTCAATCTTAGTAAAGGTTGCCACCTTCGCTTCATCACCAAGACGCATCAAACGCACTCCTTGGGCTGAACGGCCGGTTTGCGAAACTGTATCGACAGTAAAGCGAATCATCACCCCTTGGTCGGTCGTCAACATAATGTCTTCGGAACCTTTGACAACTACCACTCCCACCAATGGACCATTTTTTTCGGTGATGTTAGCTGTCTTAATTCCTTTACCACCGCGCCCCTTGATTGGATATTCTCCAATCGCTGTCCGCTTACCGTAACCATTTTCAGTAATCACTAGGACTTCTTCATCAGCATGCCTTACATCAGCGCCAACAACATAGTCACCTTCACGCAAGCGAATTCCACGGACTCCGGCCGCAGCTCGGCTCATCGAACGAACTTCAGTTTCATTGAACGAAACTGAATAACCATTATGCGTCCCAATAAAGATTTCTTGTTCACCATCGCTAGTCAAAACAGCAATTAACTCGTCATCATCATGCAAAGTCAATGCCTTCAAACCATTCGTTCGAATGTTACTGAAGTCCGCGATCGGTGTCCGCTTAACGACACCTTGCCGGGTGACAAAGAACAAGTAATCTTTTGAATCGCTGGCATCCCCACGAACGTTGATGACCTTTGTTACTTGTTCATTATCATCTAATTTACCAAGCAAATTAATCACTGGGATTCCTTTGGCTGTCCGACCGTATTCGGGGATTTCATAACCTTTCATCCGATAAACTTTACCCAAACTAGTGAAGAATAACAACGTATCGTGCGTTGAGGTTCCGATTAATTGATCAATATAATCATCATCATTCAAGCCCATTCCTTGAACACCACGACCACCCCGGTTTTGTGACCGGAATTCATTAGCTGGAACACGCTTAATATAACCACCGTTGGTTAACGTGACAATAATTTCTTCTTCTTCAATTAAATCTTCATCTTCAAGATTAGTAACATCACCAATCTGCAATTCTGTCCGGCGGGCATCCCCATGCTTATCCCGAATTTCAAGTAACTCTTCATAGATAATTTGATCAATTCGTTCTGGATTAGCTAAGATATCTTTCAAATCAGCAATCGTTGCCATTAAGCCTTGATACTCATTTTCAATCTTGTCGCGTTCCAATCCAGTCAAACGCACCAATCGCATATCCAAAATAGCTTGGGACTGCTTATCTGACAATGAATATTCATTCATCAAACGATCCTTAGCTACTTCCGCCGTTTTTGAATTACGAATGATATCAATAATCGCATCGATATGGTCTAATGCAATACGTAATCCTTCTAAGATGTGCGCTCGTGCTTGCGCTTTTTTCAAGTCAAATTCAGTCCGACGCCGAATTACGTTTTGTTGGTGCTCAAGGTATGAGGTCAAAATATCTTTAATCCCCATCAACTTTGGTTCACCATTTTTAACCGCTAACATATTAAAGTTATATGTCGTTTGTAAGAGCGTGTTTTTATATAAATTATTTAAGACAACTGAAGCTGATGCATCACGCCGAATATCAACAACCACTCGATAGCCTTGACGATCTGATTCATCGTTTGCGCCAGCAATCCCTTCAACCCGCTTATCACGTGCTAATTCAACAATTCGTTGAATTAAGCGCGCCTTATTAACCATGTATGGTAATTCAGTGATAACAATCTTTTCCTTACCACTCTTATCGGTTTCGATTTCAACCTTGGCCCGAACAGTAACTCTTCCTTGACCAGTTTCGTAAGCTTTTCGAATTCCAGCCTTTCCCATCACAATGGCACCAGTTGGGAAATCAGGACCAGGAATCGCTTCCATCAACTCGTTGGTTGTGATATCCGGATTTTTCATCAACATGTGTAATCCATCAATTACTTCACCCAAATTATGTGGTGGGATATTAGTCGTCATCCCAACTGCAATTCCAGTAGCCCCATTCACTAACAAATTCGGGAAACGTGAAGGTAATACTTCTGGCTCACGATCAGTTCCATCATAGTTATCAACGAAATCAATCGTATCTTTGTTGATGTCACGTAACATCTCTAAGGCAATTTTTGAAAGCCGAGCTTCCGTATATCGCATGGCCGCAGCCGGATCACCATCGATTGATCCAAAATTTCCGTGTCCATCGACCAACATATTACGATAACTGAAGTCTTGCGCCATTCGTACCATTGCTTCATAGATGGCTGAATCACCGTGGGGGTGATACTTTCCCATAACATCCCCAACAATACGTGCTGACTTTTTATGTTGCTTATCGGGGGTCACACCCAATTCGTGCATTCCATATAAAATCCGGCGGTGTACTGGCTTTAGACCATCCCGCACATCTGGCAACGCACGTGCCACAATGACAGACATCGCATAATTCAAGAATGAATTTTTCATTTGTGCGCCTAACGGGGCGTTCTTAATACGTGATTCTTCATGCCTTATATCTTCAGACATTATTTACTCCTTCCAACTTTGGGTTTCATCTTACGTTTTTTACTCTCACGTTTAAAATTTAAGGTTCACTTCAAACCTTTCACAATTAACTAAACGTCAAGCTCAGCGTAACGTGCATTTTGTTCGATAAATTCACGCCGTGGCTCAACCTTATCTCCCATTAACATGCTAAAGATTTGGTCTGCTTCAGCTGCATCGTCCAATTCAACACGTAACATCCGCCGCCGTTCAGGATCCATAGTGGTCTCCCACAATTGCTCAGCGTCCATCTCACCAAGCCCCTTATACCGTTGGACCACTGGCTTAGGACTGACTGGCAAATTAGCGAGTAATGCATTTAATTCAGCATCTGAATCTAGATATTCAACAAACTTACCTTGCCGCACCTGATACAAAGGTGGCTGTGCGATATAAACATATCCAGCTTCCAACAATGGTCGCATATACCGATAAACTAATGTCAAAAGGAGCGTTCTAATATGCGCCCCGTCCACATCGGCGTCAGTCATAATTACTAATTTATGATAATTTACTTTACTAATATCAAATTCATCACCAAAACCAGTTCCCATCGCCGTAAAGAGTGAACGAATTTCTTCGTTAGCTAAGATGGTCTTCATCTGCGCCTTTTCAACGTTCAAAATTTTTCCACGAATTGGCAAAATAGCTTGCGTCAAACGTTCACGTCCTTGCTTAGCCGAACCACCGGCTGAATCACCCTCGACAATAAATAATTCTGAAATTTCAGGGTCCTTAGAAGTATTATTAGCTAACTTTCCAGGCAAATTAGCAATCTCAAGGCC
Source organism: Weissella kandleri (assembly GCF_001438705.1). GTDB lineage: Bacteria > Bacillota > Bacilli > Lactobacillales > Lactobacillaceae > Weissella > Weissella kandleri. The sequence continues at coordinate 16,465 of NZ_JQBP01000010.1, read as the reverse complement.
TGTCTTCTTCCGAGAATCTTCACGTGCACGTTTAGCAGCCATCCGCGCCTTTTGCGCTGAGAAGCCTTTTTCAACGATCTGTTTAGCAACTACTGGATTTTCATACATAAACCGCTTAAAGGTTTCATTAAACATCCGATAAACCGCTGTCCGGGCATCAGAACTACCTAACTTAGCTTTTGTCTGCCCTTCAAAAAGAGGATCAGGATGCTTAACTGAGATAATCGCCGTTAACCCTTCGCGCAAGTCATCAATTGTTAAGCCATCGTCACCTTCTTTAAGCATTTTGTTTTGCTTGGCATAATCATTGATTACCCGCGTCAAAGCCGTCTTAAATCCAGTTTCGTGCGTTCCACCTTCCCAAGTGTTGATGTTATTAGTAAATGATAATAATACATTTGAACGATAATCATCGGTATACTGTAAAGCTACCTCAACTTCAATGTTGTTCTCAGTTCCTTCAACGTACACGGGATCTTCAAAGAGGACGGTCTTATTGCGATTCAAATATTTAACGTATTCTTTTAATCCACCTTCGTAGTAGAAGGTGTGCGTTTCCTCAGGTTCAACACGCTTGTCAGTAAATGAAATTTTCAACCCTTTATTCAAAAAAGCGAGCTCACGAACGCGATCGATTAATACTTTCGCATCAAAAACCGTTGTTTCTTGGAAAATATCAGCATCAGGTACAAAGTGAACCACCGTTCCACGTTCCACCGGTGCGCTTTCAGCTGAAACTTCTGTAATTGTTTGCACGGTACGACCACGTTCAAACTTCATTTCATAACCCTGATTGTCGCGGACAACTAAAACATCTAAATCAGTTGATAAAGCATTAACAACTGATGCTCCAACTCCGTGCAAACCGCCAGAAACTTTGTAGCCCCCGCCATCAAACTTTCCACCAGCATGCAAAACTGTAAAGACCGTCTCTAAAGCGGACTTACCTGTCTTTTTTTGCACATCAACCGGAATTCCACGCCCATTGTCTGTAACCGTTACTGAATTATCTGCTTCAATCGTCACTGTGACGTGATCAGCAAAGCCTGCCATCGCTTCATCAATTCCGTTATCCACAATTTCCCAAACTAAGTGATGCAACCCTTGACTTGAAGTTGTTCCAATATACATCCCTGGCCGCTTACGAACCGCTTCTAAGCCCTCTAAGACTTCAATTTGACTCGCATCGTAATCATCAGCTTCAGTGTTCATCACCCCGGAATTCGGATTACTTGTTTCATTTTTTAATTCTTCATCAGCCATTAAACTTTCTCCTCAATTCTTAAATTTAATCATCACGATCATCGGTTTTTATTTCAGTAATTTTACCCGCACTTACTTGGAAGATTTTAGGCGTTTTAATTAATTGACTCGCAATATCGTTTAAAGACGGTGTTGTTAAAAACGTCTGAACTCGGTCTTGCATTGCTGCTAGCAATTGCGTTTGCCGCGCTGAATCTAATTCAGATAAGACATCATCCAATAATAAAATTGGATATTCACCAGTCTGCATGTACATTAATTCAATTTCAGCCAGCTTCACCGCTAGCGCTGTCGTTCGTTGTTGGCCCTGTGATCCAAAAACTGCAACATCATGTTCATTTACTAAAAATTGAATATCATCACGCTGCGGGCCTAACAAAGTCGTCCCTAATTGAATTTCTCTAGAACGTAATTTTTGAAAACGCTCGTGTAAACTCTTTTGAATTTGTTCAAGCGAATCTAATTCATGTATATCAAGTTGCGAAACATATTTTAAAGTTAAGTGCTCTTGACCTTGCGTAATTTCTTGATGGACAGGCACAGCTGCAGCATCTAACTGTTCTAATAAATTCAAACGTTGCTGAATTAAGTCGCTCCCATATTCAATTAACTGATCTGTTAACACATCTAAAAAAACCTGATCTTGCGCTTTTAGCGTATTCAATTGTTTCAAATATTGATTGCGCTGCTTCAAAATAGCTTTATATTGATTTGCAGTGTATAAGTATTTTGGACTCATTTGGCTAAATTCGCGATCTAGAAACTGCCGTCGGTTTTGGGGTGCCCCTTTAACTAGTTCTAAATCCTCTGGCGCAAATAAAATAACATTCATTTGACCAATGTATCGCGCTAACTTTGGTTGATCCAAATGATTCATTCGCGCTTTTTTTCCCTTACTAGTCAAACTAAGCTCTAACGGCAGTTTCCCCGTTCTCCGTTCAACCTGTCCACTAATGCGTGCAGTTTTTGCTTCCCAATTAATCAAATCGCGATCCAAATGGGTTCGATGGGAACGAGTTAAGGCCAAGACGTAAATAGCTTCCAATAAATTAGTTTTCCCTTGCGCATTCTGCCCCAAAAAGACATTCACGCCCGGAGAAAAATCCAATGCTAAATCGGTATAATTGCGAAAATTTTCCAACTTAATTGATCTTAATTGCATTATTCAAACTTAGGGCTCGCCCCGTCCCCATTAATAACATAATGTTCACCATCGGGCAATGCAACAACATCACCAGGATATAATTTCCGACCGCGTCGTTCATCAATCTCTTGATTGACTAATACTTCATTTTCGCGCAGGTACCATTTAGCTTGGCCGCCTGTCGCTATCGTACTCGTTTCTTTTAATAATTGACCCAAAGTAATATATGGGGTCGTAATGGACAATTCTTTAGCCACTCGTCTGTCCTTTCTCGACATATTTAATATACGTCTAAACATGAATTTGATGCTTCTATTTTGAGCAGTTTATTACTCGCATTTGATCAATTCATAATATTTTGCGTTTCAAATAATTATACCATTTTTTCTTAATTTGCACATTAATACCTATTATCACGTCTTAACTTATTTTTGACAAAAAACGCCAAATTCAGCAATCACTGCTTATTTGGCGTTTTATTCATTACTTTCAATATTCTTTTAATATGTCCGAACTGGAGTAATTAATTGAATAAAATTATGTTCATTATTTGTTGGGACAATCGTAAATGGATCAAGTGCCGTTTTAAAGCCAATTTGAATCTCTTCATCCCCGAATGTCTTTAACGCATCGCGCATATAATCAGGATTAAAGGAAATCGTTAGCGCATCACCTGCTGTCTCCGCAGCAAAGATCTCTTCTTCAATTTTTCCGACTTCAGGTGAATTGGAAGAAATGATTGACCGATCACCAGAAATATCAAATTGAATCACATTGGAGCGACCTTCATGCGATAGCAGAGCAGCTCGATCAATTGTTTGAAGGAGTTCGCGCGCATTAATTGTTAATGTTGTCCGCTTTTCGGTAGGAATTAAACGTGATGCATCAGGGTAATTACCTTCTAATAGACGTGAATAGAAAGTCGTATTCGGTCCCAATTTGAAAATAACTTGATTCGTTGCCACTTGAATCTCAACAGTTTCAACGGCTTCAAGCATTCCTTGCAATTGAACTAAAGAAACTCCTGGCACGATAATATCAGCTGTTGCATCATGATTTTCAAAAGCTAGGGTTCGTTGGGCTAAACGATGTCTGTCAGTCGCAACCGCTGTTAAGTTACCGCCACCTAAAATAAAGTGGACCCCAGTTAAAATTGGCTGACTTAATTGTTTGGATACAGCTAACACGGTTTGACGAATGACTTCGCTTAAGGTCTTAGCTGCTAACTGTAAATTATTTTTTATTTCAACTTCTGGTAAATGTGGATAATTATTGACATCTTGTCCATGAATATCGAATTCAGCTGATCCAGAAATAATCTTTGCTTGAAAACCTTCTTTGTTCGCTAAAGTAATCTCTTCACCGGGGAGTCTTTTCACAATGTTTGTGAAGAAAGTGGCCGGTAATGCTAGTCCTCCAATTGAATCTATCTTTAAGTTAGCTTCATCGTCGTGTACTGAAATTTTGGTCTCAATTGAAATATCAGTATCTGAGCCAGTTAAAACCAAAGTATCTTCGGTTAAGACTAACTTAATATTTGATAAGATTGGTAATGCACTTTTAGAAGAAATAGCACGGTTGATATTATTTAAAGCTTTAATCAAAATTTGTCGATTAATGGTAAATTGCATTTTAAAAATCTCCTTGGCGTAAGCTTGCTTTAATGATTAATTAATTAATAGAAAATAGTAGTAGTAGTAGGGGCTGTGGATACTGTGGAAAAGTTACTTTACGCTTGTAACCGCACATTTTGAGCTGTGTATACAAAACTGTGGAAAAGTTTTAATAACTATAAAGTTATCCACAATGGGATTATTGAAGATTAGCCCGAATTTCTTGTACTTGTTGTTCTAATTTAGGATCATCAAGCATTGATTCTTCAATTTTATTAGTTGAATGCATTACAGTTGTATGATCTTTTCCTCCAAAGGACCGCCCAATCGCTGGTAATGATTCTTGTGTGATTTCACGAGCAAGATACATCGCAATTTGACGCGGAATCACAATTTCTTTGACGCGACTTTTGCCGACTAAGTCACTGACGTTTAAATTAAAATACTCGGCGACACTTTCTTGAATACCAGGAATCGTAACAATCGTAGAACGTTCGAAGTTAAGATCTTTGAGAATTTCTCGAATTGCATCAACGGTGACTTCAGAATTACTAATTTTAATTTTAGCTACAACCTTTTTGAAGACCCCTTCTAGGTCTCGCACGTTGGTATTGACGGCATTTGCGATTTCAGAAAGAACATCGTATGAGATTTCAATCTGTGATTCTTCAGCTTTATTTTTCAAAATGGCAATCTTAGTTTCAGGATCTGGTTGTGTTAAATTGGCTGAATAGCCCATTGCAAAGCGCGACACTAATCTATCTTCAATTCCTTTGATATCTTTAGGTAATTTATCAGAGGTTAAAACAATTTGATGCCCATCACGCGTAATCGCATTGAAAGTATTGAAAAATTCTTCTTGGACATTCTCTTTATCGGCTAGCAGTTGGATATCATCAACGAGTAAAAGATCAACGTTGCGATAAGCTTTTTTAAATTCATTAGTCCGATTAAAGCGTAATGCATCAGTCCAATCATTCATAAAGTCGTCCGTAGTAATAAATTTAACGCTGGCATTGGGGTTGCGACGTACTAGGTCGTTCCCAATGGCTTGCATTAGGTGGGTTTTTCCAAGCCCAGAGTTTCCATATAAAAGAAGTGGATTCCATTCTTGGCCGGGGTGTTCAGCAACGGCTTCGGCGACTGACTTTGCTTCGCGGTTGGGGGTTGAAGCAATAAACGAGTCAAAGCGGTATTTAGGATTAAGCCGCGAAGGTGTTCTAGAACCACCTTCAGCTTGTGGTATTTCTAAATCAAGTTGTTCAGCGGTCGGCGTAGGAGTTGCTTTTGGCGTAGGCTGAGGCGTTGCTTCGACAAAGCTAACGACTGGTAAAACAAGGGTTGGAGTACCTAAAAGTTGCAGGGTCGCTTGAATGGAAGCCGATAGAAATTGATTATAATATTGGCCATTTGGAGACCATTCTTCAGCGACATTTTTATGTGAAGTTGAAAGATAAAGTTGATCGGAATTATTGGGAGTATGGACCAAACTAATTGGTGTTAAGCCATTTACATAGGTTTCAAATGAAATTCCGGGAGCAATTGTTTTAGCTAATTCAGTTTTTATGGCGTCCCAGAGTTGTATATGATCCATTCGGGAAAGCCTCCTTTACGGTAAGTTTATTTTATAGGTAGATTGTCTATTTTTAATTAGTATAAATTTGGTAATTCTAGTTATTGCAAATTATATAGAAAGAAAAGTTTGCAAAACTACTAATAAGCATCTGCTATTTTAGCAGTATTTTAGGTAGTTTTCCACAGGTGAAAGCTGAAAAAAGAGCCAAAAAGCCTTAAAAAAATAACACAGAGTGATATTAACAAGTTGTGAATTGAGTTTTCCAATAATACACAGGGTTGTTTAAAACAAAATCCACAAATTTGAGAAAGTTGTGTAGAAATTAGCTTTTTTTGGATTATTCACGGTATTTTGTGGATAACTAGTGGGAAAGAGACAATTATTAACAGAGTTATCCACTTTTCCACAGGTATAAAAATTTCGGTTTTACAACCCTGTGGAAACTGTGGAAAAGATGTGCATTCTGTGGAAAACTTCCTAACACGCTGTTAGTATCCCGTTATTTGTTAACATCACGGAAAGTTATTTTTTGGAAAACTTTTTTTTAAAATATTTTTGATTGATTGCTATATTTATGATTTTACTTGCGTTTAATCTTTATCAATGGTATTATAATTCTTGAATTGTTCCGCTTTTAGGGACAGAAAAAATCTGACTACGAATGGGAGGTGTAATCACATGAAGCGCACATATCAACCAAAGAAGCGTCATCGCGAACGCGTGCACGGCTTCCGCAAGCGCATGAGCACTAGCAACGGGCGCAAAGTGCTTGCACGTCGCCGCCAAAAGGGCCGCAAGGTATTGTCAGCCTAATTCGGCAGGGCCTTTATTAGGATACTGATAATAACTAACACGGGTAATTCCGGCTATTTGGCTGGGCTTACCCGTGTTTTATTTTGTTTAAGTAATAATAAGCTCCCATTTAAGTTAGATTCGAGATTAATTTAATAGCTGAGTCAAACGTAAATAGGTAAGATTCTTGATTAAAGACAATCGAGAGAGGTGGAAAAACCCACCAATTTGTTGAATTAAGGAGTACGGGATGCGCAAGAGTTATCGGGTGAAAAAAGAACAAGATTTTCAAAAGGTGATTGATCAACACCAATCAGTGGCTAATAAAATGTTTATTGTTTATACAATGGAACGAGATGAACCCAAACATCTACGCTTAGGAATTTCAATTTCTAAAAAAGTGGCCTTGCGAGGGCATGAACGGGTTTGGATTAAACGGCGAATTCGGCAAAGTGTATTAGAACTAATGCCTAAAATCAAACCTAATGTGGATATTTTGGTAATTGTTCGATCTCCCGCCTATGAACAATCCATGGCTGTGATTAAACAAAATCTTGAGCATGTCTTTAATTTAGCTAATTTGTGGATTGAAGAACAACCAGAATTAATTGAAGAAAACAAGGAATAATTGGAGAGAAGCATGAGTGCAAAAACAAATAAAAATGACTTTTTAAATTATAAAAAGTCAATGGTGACAGCTGGTCTTGCATTATTAGTGATGATTATTGCTGGTGTAACTTATCAAGGGGCAACGCCTGGAACTGGTTTTTGGAATGGTGTAATTATTGGAAACTTTGCGCGCGCGCTATTAGGGGTTTCCGCCTGGTTTGGCGATAATTATGGGGTAGGGATCATTATTTTTACGGTTTTGATTCGAACTTTAATTTTGCCACTGATGGTGCATCAAACTTCTTCAATGTTGAAGATGCAAGAGGTCGCACCGGCCATTCAAAAGCTACAAGCTAAATATCCTAATCGTAAAGATCCAGAACAGATGCAACAGTTGCAAACGGAGACGAGCGCTTTGTATAAGCAAGCGGGGGTTAATCCTTTTGCTTCGATGATTCCTTTGTTAGTTCAGATGCCCATTTTGATTGCTTTGTATCAATCAATCTATAATACGAAGGTACTTCAGACGGGGACTTTCTTGTGGGTTCAATTAGGGCAGCATGATCATACCTTTATTTTGCCCCTCTTGGCGGCGTTCTTTACGTTTGTCTCTTCATACTTGGTAATGATGGGACAACCTGAACGGAATACGATGACGAGTACGATGACTTACGCTATGCCAGTGATGATTTTCTTATTCGCAATTAACGTACCATCAGCATTGTCACTATACTGGGTGATTTCAAATGCGTACCAAGTGGTCCAAACTTGGACGATTCAAAATCCCTTTAAGATTCGCGCTGATCGGGCAGCAAAGAAGTCAGCCGAGAAAGCACGGGAACGGGCCATTCAGAAGGCTAAGCATTCAAAGAAACATTAAAAAAGCTAATGAAAAGCACCTTTAAACTAGCCGGTTTTACGCTAGTTTAAAGGTGCTTTTTGACATAATGATATTAAATATAAAGTAAGCCAGTCTTCCATTAATGGAAGACTGGCTTACTTTATAAAATTAATTCACAGCAAAGAAACGCTGGCTTTCGGTATTGATCTTTGACTTGGTCTTAGCATTGTTCCAGAAGCTAAGCTTAACCGATCCGACCACATTTTCTTTAGGGACGTAACCCCAATAACGAGAATCATTTGAGACAGAACGGTGATCACCTAAGACAAAGTATTCATCGTTAGGAACCGTAAAGGAACTTGCATTCTTAGACCAGCTCATATGAGTGCCAAGTTCCTTTAAGTTTTCCCAGTTTCCCACATTATTTACAGCATTTGTAGCGGCCTGTTCACTTTGGGGAATGAAGTCTTGATTGACTTTCTTATCGTTGACGTAAAGCGTTCCATCAATGGCGGAAATTCGATCACCAGGGAGACCAATCACGCGTTTAACGTAATCACGATTAGTGGTTGCGCTAGGGTCAGCACCTTTAGCGTTAAAAACAATCACACTTCCGCGATTAATTTTTTGATTTCTTAAAACGAGGACGCGTTCGTTATTGACTAAGTTTGGTTCCATGGAAGTTCCATCAACGCGCATTAGCGTAAACCAGAATTGACGAATGAGTAAGGCGATGGCTAATCCAACGAGAATTGGAAGGAGCCATGACATTACTTTTTTGAAATTGTACATGATTGTCCTCATTTCTTGAATATTGTTCTTAATTGTAGCATATTTTTAACTTTTAAAAATCGAGCGATGATTGCGATTGCCATGAATTTAATTACCAGAAATTAAATGGTCAAATTTTTGAACATTATCAGTTGATCCGATGACAGTTAAGACGTCCCCAATATTGATAATAAAATCAGCATCTGGCGAAATAACAAATTCTTCATGGGCTTTAACAGCAATAACATTTAGACCGTATTCAGAACGAATATTTAAGTCGGCGATTGAGCGATTAGCAAAGTGGAAATTGGTCAGTTTAATTTCTCCGATTGAAAAATCATCATTTAATGAAATAAAATTTAATAGATTGGGTGAAACCAAACGATTGGCCACTTGTTGAGCCATTTCATGTTCTGGTCGCACAACTTCATCCGCACCGACTTTTTCTAGTACATGGGCATGGAGATTATTTTCAGCTTTGGCGATGACATGTTTGCAGCCAATGTCTTTTAAAATAATCGTGGCTAGAATGGAAGCCTGTTGGTTATGACCAATGGTAACAATGACATGATCGAAGGAAGCCAAATCTAGTTCACGGAGTGACGCTTCATCTTGAGCATCAGCGATTACGGCATGTGTTGCAATTTCCATATATGTTTGAATGGTTTCTGTATTATTATCAATCGCTAAAACTTCTTGTCCAGCGTTAATTAATGATTCTAAAAGTGAGCTACCAAAACGTCCTAAACCGATTACGGCATAAGTGTCTGCCATTGGTAAGATCCTCCTTTGATTATTAAATTATAATTATGTTGTTAATTATACACGTAAATGTTTCTGGTTACGGATTTTTATCTGTTAAACCGGTTTATTTTGGGAAGAAAACTGTATAAATCCCAAATTGTTGGTGTGTATATTGATCTTGAGGTAAGCACACGTGAGCGTAATCTGGTGCGATGATGACACTTTGATGATTATGCACGGGTTGTTTAGTAAATGTGTAGTTGGTAAAATGCTTGACCCGAATAAACTCATGTTGACCTGATTCCACTTGGAGGGTTTTTAAAAAGTCATGGGGTGTAGGGCGGTCATAAAATAAGGTCAAAGAGTACCGCTGATTACCAGGTTGAATAATATTAATTGGTCGCTGTTGTTGCTTGGCCTTTTTTAAGGCAGCTTCAAAACCTTGGTTATAGACACGTTGAATTTTTGGTAGTGAATTAAATGTTGTGAAATATTGATAGAAAAATGCGCCGGTAGGTAAAATAAACATGCAAGCCACGATGGCGCTAAAGACGATTTGTTGCCATAATTGACAATCTTGCAGCGCCTGAATAAATTGAACCAAGCCTAAAGCAGTTAAAGCCAAGATTGGGAGCCACGCTAAATTGTAACGGTTAATATTACCTTGAACGGTGAACGTCAGGACCAAGACGCCACTTAGCCAGGCTAAAATAACCCAGTTACGTTCCCGAAGGACTTGAATCCAGCCTAAACCAGCAAAAATTAAGGAAAGCGTATAGCCAAGGGCAGAGAAAGGCGTGGCATTTTGCAGTAATCCGTCAAATTGTGTTAATAAGACAAGCCAGTTTTGACCGAAACTATTCCCGAGGGTTTGACGAAGCATGGTAAATTTTTCAACAGAAAAGAATCCTAAGTCAAACGGCGGTAGGTGAAATAGATTTACGGCGAACCATAAAAGCATCGGCAAGGCAATTATAAGAAAGCAAAAGGCTGCTTCAAAAATTTGGCGCCAGGTTATTTGTTTTTGATAAAGTGCTGAAAGATAAAGGATGCCTAGGATAACTGGCAGTGTTAATAGGACACTGGAATAGGCATAAATGGAGCAGGCAAAGACTGCTGCAGCTAAGCGGAAATGGCGGGTTGCAAATAACGTAAAGGCTATTAAAATGACAAAGGGTAATAAATTAGACTCTAATCCTTGCCGGGCAATTAAGACCGCCCAGGGATTGAAAGCGAGCAAAGTTAATCCGATTACGGCCACTTTTTGATTCCACAATTGTTTTAAAAAATAATAAAAGAGCGGTAATAGGAGCAGCCCAGCAACTAAAGCCACGGAGCGCTCGGTATAGATATTTAAGCCCCAGAATTTGACTAGTGGTAAAATGAGATATTCATGGAGAGCGTTCATTCCACTGCCCCAAGCCTTGAGGTACCATGGATAGTGGTTACCCCACATGTCGGTTTGATAATGGGCAAGCGTCCAAGCGTTATAACCAGTCATTGCTTCGTCAGTGGTGACGCCAGCGGGAATTTGACCAAATTGAACGACCCTTAATAAACTACCTAAAATAAAAATCAGCCCACAATAAATGGTGGTTTTGGAAATTTTCAGTTCTTTTTTCATAGTATATCTAGTATAACAAGTTTGAATCATGTAAAATACGGTAGGGTTAAAAAATTTAAAAAAAGCTGAAAATATAGAGCAAAAATTTAGGAATAATCAGATCTGTTGTAAAACTTTCAGCATGAATCAATCTAAAGGAGGGGAGCTCAGTGGTACTAGCGAGTATGTTATTGCCCGGCTCAAAACTAAATGCGAGTCAATAAAAAATTAATTTTAGTCATTGTGACAATGTTATGGATGTTGGTGATGATTGCGCAGCGAAATGTATATTCACTCTCACCGCGATCGGATTTAAATGCTTTTCAGGTCCCCTGGTGGGATTATTTAAAACTCCATGGATTTCATGGGATTTTGACGATTAATCATGATATTAATGGTAATTATGGACCGATTTGGTATTTTATTATCGTGATTTTTTGTAAATTGGGGATCTATTCAACTTTTTCGGTGGTTTGGTGCATTAAAATGTTAGCCGCTGGTTTTACCATTTTAACGGCCTGGGCGGTGGCTAAAATCGTTCAAGTGAGTGTGGGGCGTCAGGTCTGGAATGATGTTTTAGCATATACCTTAGTTTTATTTAGTCCCGTTGTTTTTGGCGATATATTAAAAACGAATTTACCGGATAGTTCCTACTTTTTCTTTTGCGCGCTAGCAATTTTAATGGTTTTAAAAAAGCAGCATTGGCTGTCTTGGATTTTCGTCGGGGTGGCAATTGCGTTTAAAGCGATGGGGATGTATGTAACGCCATTTTTAGCCTTTTTATACTTACGCGACTTCAAACAAATGAATTGGTTAAATCGAATCGGACCCGGTTTTATGTTGGTGGGGATGGCATTGGCCTCACTTCCAGCTATGGTGTTAGGTGAAAAACCATGGCTAGCTATTTTTGGTAACATTGCTGCCCGCAGCGGGGGTGTGATTAAACGTGATTATGGAATTTGGAAGTTGATCAATGGTGGACCATGGGTTTGGTTTCCTAATTTAACGCGTGTTCAAAAAGAACAATTATATCTATATGGTATTGCGATGGTAATGTTATTGTTTCTAGCAATATATCTATTGATTTATATTATTCCTCAGCGTAGTCGTAGTGTGCAAAATCAAGCCTTACTGTATATGTTGGTGGTTGCACCGTTGATTTTCTGGTTATTTTTACCCGCTCAGCATGAAACGTATTTTAATGTTGCTGGAATCTTTGTAATTATTTTAGTTAGTATTCAGCCCCGTTTGAAACACTGGCTGTTGTTAACCGTGATTGATTTCTTAGTTTGGTCAGGGTATCATGGGCTTGATCAGTTATTCCATCAGGTTGGTTGTACATATCTGTTGATTGGGGTAACGATTTATCTGATTTATGAAATTGTCCGACTTTCAAATGTCCAACAATATCTGTCTGATGATGATTTCACTTTGGGTGGAATTTAAAAATCCAAAAATGCTGTTGTGTATCAAATAATTGGCGTCAATGTTAGAAAAATTTTTAACATTGGCTTTTTTTATTCATACATAAATGAATCATTCGCAGACAATAAAAGTTGTTTTAGGTGTTTGGCAGAGTTAATTTCAAAAAATTAAAATTTTCATAAGCGAAAAGTTAAGCGAAATTATTCTAAAATATCATGCTATTATTAGGTGTAATAATAAAATTTAAATAAAGAAATTAAGAATGGATCTATGGTATGGATGATGGTAAAAAATAAAAATAAGAATCAAAGCTTAAAGTTATGGCAAATTGTTTTTTTAGGTTTTGGTTTAGTATTGTTGATTGGGGCATTAGGTTATGGCCTGTTTGCAAATAATAGTACGGATAATAAAGCCCATACGGAAAAAACGACATTAGATAAAAATGTTCAAAGTCTCTCCGCAGCACAGCGAGGGTCATTATTGCTACAGGCTGTAAGTGAAGCGGTAGAGCAAGAAGACTATAATTGGTTCGATCAAAATATTAAGCAGTCTGATCAAATTTATGTTACACAAGTTAAAAAAGATCAGTTTGTCTTTAAAACTGGAATGCCAGAACAAATCCTGTTGAAGGTCTATAGTTCCGGTAATCGGGATAATTTGAAAGTGAAAGTAGATGGACAGATCGTCAAAGTCTCAATGAACCAAGCGTATAAACAGTATTATCAAAATAAAACCCATCGAGAATATACAAATCAGCTCGCATCGATCATTAGTCCAAGCTCTGATCGTGAATCGTGATGATTGGTCGAAATTTTGGAAATGCTCCACGTGGAACATTGATGATACTTTTTGATAAACATTAAGATTAAAAGATAAAAGGCCCACAACTTCTTAACGAAGTGGCGGACCTTTTTTGCTATAACTGATAATTAATCATGAAACTATGTTAAGACTGAGGGAAATCGTAAACAGAGATACCAACGGCGTCGTAGGGTTGAAAGTATAAACGGCGTGATTGAAGATCGACGGCACTTCGATAAAGGGTGTATGTATCGGAACGCTGACGGCTTTTGGGTACGGTAACACTATTTAAGATATGCCAAGTTTCGATTAGATTAGCTTGTTCATTAATCGGGACAATGGCATGTTCTTTGAGAATGGTGGCCCGGATGAAGCGAGCGGATGGGGTAAACCCACCGGGCATAGTTTTCTTACCATTAAAATTATCGCCGGCAATCGCATTTAGGTGGGTTGGAGGAACGGTTAGGTCTAAAAACTGGTCTAATTTAGTGATTTCTTTATCTAAATCAGGTGCGTTTGTGACGACCCCAATCGGATTGTCAACGGCAATTAATTGCCCATTTTGCGGAATCAGATTAATAAATTGACCAGTTGAATCAGTGAGCGCATAGTGTAAGGTTTGACCCAAAACATTATGCTTCTGATTTGAGTCGGGGATAAGTTGTATTTTGGGTAGTTGGGTAATAACGTCAGCAATTGATTGACAATTACCAAGGAACCAAGTGACGACTTCAAAGGGAGCTAATTGAATTTTATGCTGTTGTGTTTGGAGCTTAAACGTGGAATTAGGATTATTAGGTTGATTAAAGGTCAACTTTTGCATAGCGAGACCGTATTCATTGATGCCATCCGCAATGTCAACATGTAAGTTAGGGATATTATAACCAACACCCAGCACTTGATAGGGATTGATTAGGGTGCGCTGAGGGTTTACAACACTTCGCCATTGATATTGTTGTGGTAAAGTCAAGACTGTAGCGCCAAAAGGATGCCAATCCATCGTGCGGGCCAACAGCGTGCTCCCGTCATTAGCATGCATAATCAGACTAGTACACATAAGAAACTCCTTTCAACTGAATAAGATAAGTATAGCTCTTTGAATTACATTCAGTTTAAAGTAAATGCACGCGTTTGTCGTTAGTGACTAGTGAATTTACTTTTAAGAATGAATGTTAAAAAAGGAAAAATAGGAGATTTATCAAGGCTTAAGCTAAAAAAATTTATGCACCTAAAAGTGAAAAATTTAGATTTATTATTAACTATCCAGTTATTAACGTCAAATGTGATTTTAGGCGTTACCTTTGTTTTAACTGGTGGACTTAATTCTAATTTTGACGGTTTATCTAGTTTACGAATTTAGTTGTTCTCTCTGGGATGCTTTTTCCATTGAATTTGAAAAGGGCGAATTAACCTTAAGAAAGTTTCAAAAAATGTGGATATGTTCAAGTGTTTTACTACTTATACAAGGTATTTGGATATACATATGAAAATATTATATAAAAAACACCGTATTAATGATGATTTAATACGGTGCTTTTCAACTTAGACTAAAGATAAATCTGATTTTTAATTTCACGTGAGTTAAAACCATTATTTTCCACAATATTAGAAATAATAATGGCGATACAAAACGCAATGGTCTCAATTTGGAGTAAAACGCTATCGATGTCATCATATAAATTTGTCTTAGTTCGCACTGCTACGGAGATGTAATCATCGTCTCAAGTGACGGCAAAGCAGTATTCAAGGCGATGAATAATTAAAGGCTTCATCTAAAGACGTGGCAGATAAATAATGTGTTTACATTTGCTGCAATGATTTGTGCATTATCCCGATGCTTTACGGATAATAACATTTCCCATAGCAAAATAGTATTGATCATAGTTGAATCACTATAAATTAGTTCGCACATAACAAAAACATCGATGACTGAGAATTTAAAAAAGTAAATTAATTAAAATAGATAGTTTTATTCTTTTTAATTGTAATTTTAAAAAATTAAAACCCTTCATTTGCAACGTTTAATAATCTTTTATTAAAAATATATTGTTTTTAGATTTAATAAAGGTTAAAAAATTAAAAGTTATATGTTAGAATATAATTAAACCTTAAAATAATTAATACTAAAAGCATTCACATCTATAAAATATAGATGTCCTTAACTTGGAGGTAATAAATTATGAAAAAGTCTGGCATAAATTCAGTAGTAGGTACAAATCGTATTACTCGTAAAAAATTATATAAGTCAAAGAAGGCCTGGATGGCTTCTTTGATGGTTGGAGCAGTTATAGGATTTAGTGGAGTTGGCCCAATTAATAATATCTTTGGATTTAATAATAATCTTAGTCATTCAGTTTCGGCATCAGTCGTTCATGGAGAAATATTCTCGGATATTCAGACGGTTAATGATAGCGGAACTACTGTTCAAAATGGTTTAGACCCACTTAAAATTAATAATGTTAATTTTACAATTAGTGGAGGCAGTGCGGTTGATATTTCAGTATTAGGAGATAATCAAAAATATGCTGTTTTGGGGATACCCACTGACTTACAAGGCAAGGTAGTCGCAAATGGGTCAGCGCAGGTAACAACTAATGTGACAGTGCCGCTAGATAAATTTACCTTATTAAAGACAAATTTAGATTTAATTCATGAATTCGTAACTGAGGCTAATCGTTTGCAAAGCTTAAACCCAACATTGAAAATTGATTTGGCTGGCGTCAATAACGCATTAGATGCTGTAGAAACCGTGTTGGGCTCAACAAAAGGAAGTTATACTAGTCCAATTAGTGATAATGGCACCTACTTATCTGCCGATATTGGAACCGGGAGTAGCGTGATTATTGCTAATAACTTAGTGACGGCTCTTAGTCAACTCGAAACAGCCATTAATAATACGGAATTTACTGGATTTGGGGCGGGGACAGTTAATAATTTGTTAGGTGTTCCGAAGAAAGTGGCAATAGATGCTTTAGAAGTTTCAAAGACGGGTTTGAAGACTGGTGGTACTTTATTTAATCAGATTGCAGATATTTCATTATTTGGATCTACAACTGTGGTAATGCCAACGACAATTAATCCAGCTGTCAATTTAAACAATGGTAAAATTAATTCAGAAAAATTTGTTGGGACGATGGCAAATCCGAATTTTATTTCGGTAGATCTTTTTACAAATAGTTCTGGTTCAAGTAATGTGTTTATTGGAACAGAACAAGTTGACGATTTAGCAGCTGAAAAGCAGGCCGCAATTGATCAAATTAATGGGTTGAAGAATCTAGATCAG
>NZ_JQBP01000001.1:167219-327196 GCF_001438705.1 Weissella kandleri | reverse complement strand
CTCTGAATCGCTGATTGACTTTGAGTCTGACTCTGAATCACTGATTGACTTTGAGTCACTCTCTGAATCACTAATTAACTTTGAATCACTCTCTGAATCACTGATGGACGTTGAATTGCTCAATGAATCTGATTCTGAATCGCTGATTGACCTTGACTTACTGAATGACTCCCAAACTGATTCCGACTCACTAATTGATGCGGACCTGCTTTCACTTAATGATTCTGACTCACTCTTACTTTCATCACTCATAGAATCAGATGTACTAAGTGATACTGAATCACTAATTGACGTTGAATCGCTCAATGAATCTGATGCAGAACCG
Organism: Weissella kandleri; assembly: GCF_001438705.1. Lineage (GTDB taxonomy): Bacteria > Bacillota > Bacilli > Lactobacillales > Lactobacillaceae > Weissella > Weissella kandleri. The sequence continues at coordinate 326,871 of NZ_JQBP01000001.1, read as the reverse complement.
CTGATTGATCTTGACTTACTGAATGACTCCCAAACTGATTCCGACTCACTAATCGACTCACTAATTGATTCAGATTTACTTTCACTTAATGATTCTGACCTACTCTTACTTTCATCACTCATAGAATCAGATTCTGAATCGCTGATTGATTTTGATCCACTCAATGAGTCTGATTCTGAATTGCTGATTGACTTTGACCCACTCAATGAGTCTGATTCTGAATCACTGATTGATTCTGACCTACTCTTACTTTCATCACTCATAGAATCAGATTCTGAATTGCTGATTGATTTTGACCCACTCAATGAATCTGATTCTGAATCGCTGATTGACTTTGATTCGCTTACACTTGTTGATTCTGATTCTGATATACTGATTTGTTCGTCAACTATTGTCAGAGTCGTTTCCTTAACATGCTTTTGTAATTTATCATCGTCAAATTCAATTTTTACTTTATATTTTCCAGCTGTATTATAGTCAACTGATGAATCGTCTAATATTAAGTTATCATAATTAGCATCCGCACCATCAGGCTCAATTAATTTTTCGATATAATCTCTCGCTTGTGGAGCCACATCACCTTTCATAATACTTAATGGTTTAAGAGTCATCTCAAATTGAGACTTTTTGTAAACGATCTCAAATGTGACATCTCCACCTATATCTTCCTCGGGTCCATAATCTGTCCGACTGTTAATTACTGGCATTACATCATCCCATGTTTTAGAATTTGTTTCTATAAGATCACCAATGGGATATGGCACGCCAAGACTAGGTAAAAAGATCGTAGATTTTTCTAAGGAAGGGTAATATCCATCAAACATTTTTGGAGCCGTAAACTTCCAAGTTTCATTTCCACTATTAATTTTAAAAGTGTAAGGATCACTAAGCGGAGTACCATCCTCTGTTACATAAGTTTCCTTTCCTGTGTATGGATAAGCAAAAGGGCTTATTTTATGATCTTGTTGTGCATTTTGATTAGATAAAGGCACACTAACAGTTGATTTATTAGCTAACGTAGTAGATCTACTATCGTTTATTTTGGTAGTTTTCGTTGGATTAGTAGTTATATTATCAACTGACGTATCTGCTGACGCCACCAAGGACCCTACCCCACCTGTCATTAAAGCAGAAAGTGCTCCTAATGTAAATTTAACCACCTTTGTTTGTGTAGTGTCTATTGTAGTCATTGTAGTCAATGTATCTTTTCCATTAACTAAGTACTTACCGTTCTTAAACAAATGATACTGTGAATTTTTTTCTTCTGAGATAATTTTAAATTTATTTTTAACCATATTTCAAGCCTTCTCATATAATCACTTTTCACGCCTAACAACTTGAATGTTAATATCGTTTTCGGCCTCAGACTGCAGTAACCGTCGATCTAATTCTGAATCAACTAATATTCGTTTGAATTTAGGTTGTGTCTCTTTCATAACATGTAATAGATTACCGAAAATATGACCATCAGAATCTTTTATTCCTGCTGTCATATCAAGAACACTGTTTTGTGGGGCAAAAGATAATTCGCGTCCTAATTGAGCAACAATAAATTCATACTGATTATATTTTTCAGCAAACGCTTTTACATATGCATCATTTCCATCAAAAGTTTCCAATTTATCTGAGATAACAAAGTTTAGATTTTGATTAAAGTAAAAAAATCGATTACTTAGTACATGTTTTGAATTAAATAAATTCATCTCTAGTACTTCACCGGAACTAAAATATTGAGTGGCAAATAGTGTACCATCCCGTCGATAAATATCTCGATAATCTATTTGACCATCAAAATCATACCAAGTTACTGACCGAACAAAACGTTGTGAATTCGGGAACCATTCCATCTGACCGATGACTTTCCCTTGACTAATAATTAGCTTATCCCATTGCTTGGTAATATTTAATTGAGCTTGATTTGGTAGTGGCAAATCAGCCCACCATAGTCCTTTTTGTTCATCAATAGGGGCTAAATATTCTTGATTAATCATGTCAAAGACTTTAATCTGGTTTAAATCAATCCCCAACTTATTTTTCAGTAAATACGCGGCATCTTCATGCTGACTTGCAATCCACAACTCATCACTCACTCCGTTTTTAACCCGGGCAATCTGCTTTTGAATTCCCGGAAAATCGGTATAACTTAATGAATTAATTAATTCAATTTTCATCCCAACTCCTCCATAAACTCAGACCAAAGGTTTGCAATCACCGCATTTTGATAATTTTTTGCTGTCTTATGTGCTCCACGTGCTAATCGGTCATAATTGACATAAACCTTTTTCATCGCTTCAGCTAAGTTAACAATATTCTGTGCAACAGCCTGGTCATTCATTGAATTCTCAAAATCAACCAAATAACCATTCTTTTTATCCGCCACTAATTCTTGGGCCCCATATTTATTCGCATATGAAATTAATGGTAATCCTGCCCCTAAAGCTTCTAAATTCGTCAAGCCAAAGCCTTCCGAATATGAGGCAGAAATAAAAACGTCATCATCCTGAATATCACGGGGAACATGTTGGCTCAAACCGAGAACATGTGCAAACCCCTCCAATTTGAGCTCTTTAATCAAATTTTTTAATGGTAATTCATCTGACCCTGCCCCATAAATATCTAAGGTTGCATCATACCCTGCATCAATCAAAATTTTAAGGGCTTGTACAATTTGACTAATATGTTTTTCCGGATGTAAACGCGAAGCCGTTACAAATTTAACCTGTTTTCCGTTTAAACGATGTGGTGGCATCACTTTTTCTACGCCCCCCACTGGAATCATTTTCACGGTGGATTGAGCATCAATCCCAACTCGTGCCAAATCACTCACGATTTCTTTTTGCTGTAATTCCGTCGCGACTACGACCCTATCCATCATCTCGATATGATCAAACATAAATTGATAATAGTTATTCCATAGTGGATGTCCTGCCTGGAATCTAGAAAGATGCGCAGCATGTACAATGTCAACTAATTTGAAATTACCACCTTGTTGCTTGAGCTTGACTAAAGCCTCTTCGTTTTCAACCCCTCGATCGATAATATAAACATTCTTTTGAAAGAATTTATTTAAATATTGATAAAAATACATTATTAAATCATCAAACGCTTCAAATCGTAAGAATTCACCTTTAAAATTATTAATTGTAATAGAACGCATTTGACGCCAGTCACCAGGGCCTTCATGCACATGCCACATCATCTCAATCGGTCCATTTTTTAAGAAATAACGGTCATCCCCAACCAGATATAATTTACGCTCGTCAGAATAACGTTTGTTTTTCAAAATTTCAATCGTATAGCCCGCCGTGGAGCGCCTCGTTGCCAACCGATGTGTATCCGTAAAATCTTTTGTGGTTTTATATTTTTCCGGGGCTTCATAAGGTGTGGTTAAGCCTTTTTCCAAGTACTGATCCGGATTGCTACTCATGAAAAAATCGAAAATATTAATGACTTCATCTTCTTGAATTTTCCATTCATGCATATGTTGATGTAAATCGGGTAAAAGTTCCGTAAAAATATACTTAAACGAAATATTTTTACTCTTAAAAAGATCTGCGCGATAAAACTGTGCATGTTCAACGCCACTATTTCCATGGCCCATCGCCTTATTTACAAAAAAATTCATATTTACCACCTGTAATCACTAAATTTTATATCTTTTTCCATAATTAAGAAGCAACCAAATATTTTATACTCCAAATTTTAGGATTAACAATCTTTATTTACTATACCATCACATATAGTATCAAATGTTGCTTTTTTTACCCTTTCACTGGCACATTTCTGACTTTTAGTAAGAAGGTGATCTAAACACTTATTTCTATGTATAGACAGCGGCATTTTACCAGTCAAAACTCGATCTAACCGCCTAAATTTGCCCAAAATAAAAAGCTTATGCCCATGGCACAAGCTAATTTTGTTTCAATTAAATTGCATGTCGCTTTTGACGCCAGGTAAAAGCAAAAATGCTCCAAATCCCAATCAACAATAGACCACCAAAACCATAAAGAATCGAACTGCCTAATGGTTCGACCAGATAGCCCACCAAAATCACAATTAAAGGCACCCACAAATCGATCGAAAAGAAAGTAATGCTCATCACACGACCCAAGAACTCGCGGCTACTCGTCTGTTGGTTAGTTGTATTCACCTTAACCGTCGTAGCCGCTCGAACGGCTCCTGAAAGTACAACGACTCCCGCCAACACTGGCAAGGATGGGAAAATCGCCGCACACAAATAAGCTACCCCCAATAAACTTAAATCAACATACAAGGTTTTAATCTGATTCAATTTAGGAATCCGCGACAAGAGAAGTCCCATTAATAAACCGGCAATAGCTGCAAAGGACAACATTTTTGAATATGATCCGGCTGTCCCACCATAAACCTTTTGAATTAAATAAGGCGTAATGACTAAGAAACCTTCAAAAAAGAAATTGGACCACATCGCAATTAACATCGATTCTAATAGTTGTGGTGTATTCAAAACATACTTACCACCAGCCACAATTCCGCGCCACATAGGTTCTTTAACACTCTGTCCCGAATCAGGACGATACTTTATCAACGCATTAATCCCCGCGGTCAAAATCAACAACCCACTATAAATCAACAAAAAGTCCCGCAAGTTCATCCATTTAAACGCCATCAAGAAACCACCCGCTAACGGTCCTAACGCTTGCCCAGTAGTAAATGCCATACTAATCATCGCGTTTACTACTGGGACCCGTTCTGGCTTAATAACATCTGGCAACAAGGTTCTCCCCGCCGGATATGCAAATGAAATATCAACATTCAATACTAAAGTAACTAAAAACAGAACCCAAATTTGCGGTTGGTTCGGATTTAGCACAAAGGCCAATCCCATAATAAATATACCGCCTATCAGGTCCGCCCCAGCTAAGAGATACTTACGATTGTAACGATCCAACAAAATCCCCACGACCAAATCACACGCCATAAAAACCAAAAAGCCAAAGCCAGTTAGCCAACCTAAAATTTTAGCATTACCAAAACTTGCCACTAAAAACCAATTTAACGCAAAATGATAAATTCCTTCTCCAAACACCGACGCAAAATTAGAACCTAACAACGGGGCACTAAAATTTTGCTTCTCCACTTTTTTTACTTCAACCATTACACAATTCCTCGTATAAAACGACGGTCAACGCACCCGTTTTATTCAATCAGGATACATTGACCGCTATTTATCTATATTATTTCAATATCACTTACTATTCGGCACCACGCGCCGTAAATACAGCTCCAAAATTTTTAAACAAAACTACAAAATCAAACCACAAATTAGGATGGTCGACATATTCTAATTCAATATCAGCACGTTCCGGGTATTGAATCTCACTACGTCCACTACCTTGCCATAGGCCCATCGCTCCCGGCCGAACAGATAATAATTTGGCCACTCGTTCTGGCGTCTCATATTCTTTCAATTCTTTCTCCACCACTGGACGCGGACCGATAACGGTCATATCTCCAATTAGTATATTCAAAAATTGAGGTAATTCGTCAATGCTTGTTCTACGTATGAAAGCTCCAAATTTAGTTATCCGCGGATCTTCAGCTGTGGGCAATTTATACCCATTAGCGACGAACTTAGCATATAATGCCGGATTATCATATAATTTTTGTTCAGCGCCGACCACCATTGACCGAAATTTAAAAATATAAAAGGGTTTCCCTTGTTCGCCAATCCGTCTCTGTCGATAAAAAATGGGCCCTTTATTTTCACCAAAGGTATAAAAAAGCATCATAATCAAAAAGAATGGCGCTAAAATGATTAAAGCAAACATCGATACTGAAATATCAACAAAACGCTTCGCAAAAATATACATTTTATTTCTTTGCATCACTGTTATCCTTCCTCTGGGATTATAGCAAAATCCACGACCGCTTCTTGCGAAAAGTGCACTTGCACTTTTTGAACTTGATTAGCTAGACGATGCGGAATCAAAACCGTTACAAAGCTGTCTTGTATAGCCCCCGGTTGAATCTCTTGATTAGCTAGCCGCGCATCATTATCCAACCCACTCAAAGTATTGGCTTCATAATCTTGGTTTAGTACCACCGCTTTAACCCCGTCCATCTGTAAAGGATGATTACTAAGATTTTTAATTTGATATTTAATAATTAAGTTTTGATAATCGCCTTGCACGTCACGTGAATTAAAAGCCATTTGGGCCATTCTCAAAGCCTCATCCGTTTTCGGAGTATTAAGTTGCCACTTCACTTGTTGTAAATTATACTGTGCCTGCTGATCGACCACCATTTTCCCATTTAGATCCTGTAACAACTTTAATTCAGTACGATTACCTGCTGGACTAATACTAAATTGTCCTGGTTGCGTTAAGTTACCTGAGCTAACGTATTGCTTTGATTGCTGCTCTTGCTTACTAATTTTATAGCGCCGTTGATTATTTTTTCCAACCGCCCCATCCTGGAGCGGTTTATCTTGATTCTTAATCGATGGTTCTTGCGCTGTTTTTTTAATTTGTTGTTGCCGATCCAACAATAACCAGCCACCCATCAGGATCGCACCGAGTACTACTACCGTTCCGCCAATCCACCAATATTTTTTATTTTTTTGCATATCTTCTCCTAACCCAGGTACAATTGGCACCCTTGAATATGATAGCCAAAGACTAACTGTTGTTGATTTTCCCATTTAATTAATAGATTTCGTTCATTATTATCTGGTATGTTGCGTAAATCAGCCAAAGTCAAGCGTCCATTGATATGGGGCGTCAAGATAATTTGATCAGTATAGCCACTCATCATCAATAAAGGCAACGCTTGTTGATTAAATCGACTCCAAAGTTGATAAGTCGCCGCCATGTCTTGCGTGGCTTGCTTGAACTGTCCTAAGTTCATTTGATTCAGTCCCCATTTCAAATATAATTACGCATTTCATTTTTCTTAAGTGCCAGTAAGTTTATCATAACAAAAAAATCTTCACAACAGTATCACTATCATGAAGACTTCATTAAACTTTTAAAAATTTAATCATTTACAGATAAAGTATCTTTTATTTTAGTCACTATCCGAAGAAACCCTTCTTATGTTGACCATTCATAGCTGCTTGGTATTGCTTCAAAGCATCTTGTTGATCCCTTGATAACTTCGTTGGCACATCAATGTAAACAATTACATATTGATCACCGGTTCCCGTGCCACGCAAACGTGGAGCACCTTTACCACGAAGACGGAATCGCTTACCGTTAGACGTTCCGGCTGGAATCTTCAATTTTGCTTCACCTTGCACCGTCTTAACAACGATTTCGCCACCTAAAGTAGCCGTTGCAAAGTCCAAAGGTTGTTGCAAATAAACATCTGCGCCATCACGTTCAAAGCCGTCCTTAGAAGGTGCAACATTGAATACCACAAACAAATCACCAAATGGTCCACCATTAGTTCCGGCTTCACCATACCCAGCCATGCGCATTTGTTGACCGTCTTCAACTCCTGCAGGTACCGTTATCTTAACCTTCTTTTGCTCATTTTGGCCATTAGCCCCTAATCGACTGTACTCAATATCAACTTCCTTACCAGCAATGGCTTCATCAAAGCTCAAATGTAACCGATATTGTAAGTCTGAACCTTGTCGTGGCCGATTAGGATCAAAAGCTCCCCCAAACATTTGGCTAAAGATATCACCAAAGTCTGAATAACCCCCAAAGCCACCCTGGCCTCCAAAACCACCTTGACCACCAAAGCCTTGTTGGTCACCAGTTGTACCAAATTGGTCATAAGCGGACCGCTTTTGATCATCCCCTAAGGTCTCAAAAGCTTCTTGCACCTCTTTATACTTCTCTTCAGCTCCTGGCTCTTTGTTCAAATCAGGATGGTATTTTTTGGATAACTTACGGTATGCTTTTTTAATTTCATCTTGGGATGCGTTCTGATCAACTCCCAAGGTTTCATATAATTTAGTATTATTCATGGGAAACCTGCCTCTACTTTCTTTTATATGTATAAAAATGAGCCTTACAGCCCATCTTTGTTCAATCCAATGGTTATTCGATTTCCCCTACCAAATTACTTCTTATCTGATACGTCCTCGAAGTCACCATCAACAGTATTGTCGTCATCCTTGGCACCGTCAGCACCGTCAGCTCCTTGTTCTGGAGCAGCTTGTTGATACAACTTAACTGCTAATTCTTGTGAAACCTTTTCCAAAGCTTCCTTCTTTTCCTTCATCTGATCCAAATCATCCGCTTCTTTGGCTGACTTCAAATCATTTAAAGCATCTTGAACTGGCTTCTTATCATCATCGCTCAACTTATCACCAGTATCATCCAAAGTCTTCTCAGCAGTAAAGATCATTTGATCAACGTCATTACGCAAATCAACTTCTTCCTTACGCTTCTTATCGGCTTCTTCATTGGCCTTGGCATCATTCATCATCTTCTCAATCTCTTCATCTGACAATGTACCTGAATTTTGGATGGTGATCTTTTGTTCCTTTTGCGTTCCTAAGTCCTTGGCAGAAACCGTTACGATTCCGTTACGGTCAATGTCAAACTTAACCTCGATTTGTGGAACACCACGAGGAGCAGCAGGAATATCTGCTAATTGGAAACGTCCCAAAGTCTTGTTGTCAGCAGCCATCGCACGCTCCCCTTGCAAGACGTGGATATCAACAGCAGGTTGATTATCAGCAGCAGTTGAGAAGACTTGTGACTTAGAAGTTGGGATAGTCGTGTTACGATCAATCAACTTTGTAAAGACCCCACCCATTGTCTCAATTCCAAGTGTCAAAGGTGTAACGTCCAAAAGTACAACATCCTTAACATCACCAGTAATCACACCACCTTGAACAGCAGCTCCCAAAGCAACCGCTTCGTCAGGATTGATTGAGTGGTTAGGTTCCTTTCCAGTTAAGTCCTTAACGAATTCTTGAACGGCAGGGATACGAGTTGAACCACCATTTAAGATCACTTGATCAATATCAGAATTGCTCAACCCAGCATCCTTCAAAGCAGTCTCAACCGAAGCCTTAGTCCGCTCAACCAAGTCAAGTGTTAATTGGTTGAACTTAGCACGCGTCAATGTCGTTTGGATGTGCAAAGGACCATTATCTGATGAAGCGATAAATGGCAAATCAATTTGTGCTTCAGTGGCCTGTGACAATGTCTTCTTAGCCGTCTCTGCAGCTTCCTTCAAACGTTGCATTGCCAAAGCATCTTGCTTCAAATCTACGCCGTTTTCTGTCTTGAAGTCGTCAGCCAACCAGTCGATAATCTTAGCATCAAAGTCATCTCCACCAAGATGTGTATCACCAGAAGTTGACAAAACTTCAAACACTCCATCACCTAATTCAAGGATTGAAACGTCAAAGGTTCCTCCACCAAGGTCATAAACCAAGATTTTTTCATCCTTATCCAAATCACCAAGACCATAAGCCAAAGCTGCAGCTGTTGGCTCATTGATAATCCGCTCAACTTCTAAGCCAGCAACCTTTCCAGCGTTCTTAGTAGCTTGACGTTGGGCATCGTTAAAGTAAGCAGGTACTGTAATAACAGCCTTATCGACTGTCTCACCTAGGTAATCTTCAGCATACTTCTTGATGTATTGCAAAATCATAGCTGAGATTTCTTCAGGTGTATAATCCTTACCACCCGCATTAACCTTATATCCTTCTTCACCCATGTGTGACTTAATTGAAATCACAGTGTCAGGGTTCGTCATGGCTTGACGTTTAGCTGTATCACCAACTTGTGTCTCACCATTCTTAAATGAAACAACAGATGGTGTTGTCCGTCCCCCATTAGGATTAGTGATAATCTTTGGCTCTCCACCTTCCATAACAGCAACAGCAGAGTTTGTAGTTCCTAAATCAATTCCAATAATCTTTGACATAACTTAATACCTCACTTTTAATTTTAGTTATAAATTACGACCATGGCTGGGCGAACAACGCGATCGGCCAAGACATAACCTTTTTGCAAAACCTGTGCAATCGTATCAGCAGGATGATCTTCATCGGCTGGTGCCGTTTGTACTGACTGATGAATCTCTGGATCAAATTGCTCCCCAACTGCTCCAACAGCATGAATATCGTTATCTTCTAAGGCTTTAATCAACGTCTTAGAAACCATCTCAACTCCTGTCTTAAGTTGTTGAGAAGTCTCGCTATCCGTTTCAACTTGCACGGCGCGTTCTAAATTGTCTAAGGCTGGCAAAATTGATTTTGCCAACTTTTGCGTGGCATATTTTAAAGCTGTGGCTTGCTCTTTAGCAAATCGGCTTTGCATATTTTGCATTTCTGCGTTAACACGTAGATATTTATCTTCCAATTCGTCATAACGTGCTTGCAAAACTTCTTCATCATCTGCTGATTCTGAATTTTGAGCTTCAGCTTCGTTTGCAGTCGGTTCTAACTCTTCAACTTCAACCTCTTCTACAACTTCATCACGCTCTTCTTGATTTTCCGCCATGTACACACCTCTTTTCTAATAATATTCAACCAATTCTTCAGCAACTGCTTGCTTAACCTCAGTTAATAGGTTGGCCAATTCAGCATATGGCATGCTGGTTGGCCCCAAAATAGCTAATTCTCCAAAGCCGTGCCGTGGAACAGCATAACGTGTAGACATTAAGCTATATGGTCGCAAATGAGGATCAATATTTTCATCCCCAATTTGAATGACAATTCCATCATTTACTGAACCAATCACGCGCCGCATTTCAATCGGATCTTCCAAAAGCTCAAACAACGTTTTAACATCTTTTAGACTTTCCCCAGCGGCAAAGTCCATGACGTTTAACCGTCCGCCCATGAAAACCTTATCTTGAATTGAACGGGATAACATATCTCCGAACAATTGTAGAAATGCTTGTGGTGATCGAATCGTACGCTCCAAGTCTAGTGGTAAATCTCCACTCAAACTATCCAGTGCTTCATGAATCGACTGTCCTACTAACTTTCCATTAATATAAGAAATAATTGTTTGTAGCTCTTGGACCGTTGCACCTTTAGGCAATCGGAAACTTTGACTAACCGTCTGACCATCATTTGTTACCAAGATCGCCATGACCTGCTGTCCATCAATTGGGATTAATTGTAATCCCGATAAACGCACGTCGCGTGCTTCTGGTTTCAATGCCAAGACCGTTAATCTTGTTTTATCAGCTAAATATTTAGTAACTTGTTGCAAGAGATCATCAACCTCTTGGAACCGACGACTAAACATATGCTTTAATTCCGCTTGAACCCTATTAGTACTTCGATCCAATGACATCAAATAATCCACATAATAGCGATAACCCTGTTGAGATGGCACGCGTCCAGAAGAAGTGTGTTCCTTTTGAATCAACCCTTGCATCTCCAAGTGTGCCATTTCGTTGCGAATCGTCGCCGAACTTACTGGTAATTTAATATCCACAAGTAATGCTTTAGAACCCACGGCTTTTCCTGAATGAATGTAATCAGCAATAATCGCATTTAAAATAATCCGTTGTCGCTCAGTTAACATTTCAAACCAACTTTCCGTTTAGCTTAGCACTCATATCTTGTTCTTGCTAACACCTATAATATTACACCCTTTCGAAAAGATGTCAACCTTTTTAGCACTTATATTTTACGAGTGCTAAAAATCTAATTAAACATTGTATACCAACGCTTCATTCTTGTTGAACCGTTTCATTTTTCAAAAAAAACTGATTTTATGATATTTTTTAGCTTCATAAAAATAAAACAGCTTAGAATTTTAAGTCCTAAACTGTCTTTCATTGAATCATTAGTTCTCTTGATCTGCACCTAGATTTAACTCCAATAACCGAGCCCGCAAGGCATCATCATACGCTGTTAAATACAAACCATATTTACCACGTTTAATTAAGACATTCAGTACATTCGCAATAAATGCTTTGTACTCTGCTTGTGTAAACTGTCGGTCTTTCCGTTTTTTGAAAATCTCTTTATGTGAATACTTCTCAGGGATAATCGTCATCACATCTTTTTTGGCATCATAACCAAATGAAGGCCCAATAATCATTCCCACATAATTTAAATCAAACCCTTGCAAGGTGTAAATCGTTCCGACTTGGGTAATTGAACCTTCTCGCTTGGCCCAGTGCGTCCGTTGCGGATCCCACTCATCCCAAGGCAAACTAAATGTGTCCATTTCAACATTGTGGCGCCCATCAATGCGCGGGAAGCCTGAAGTCGCAACAACGCGGCTCATCCCTGCTTCACGGTTCTTTACCTTAATTTGTTCATATAAAGCTCCAGCTGTGTCAAACATCTTGAATTCAAATGAGCTATTATCTGGAAAGGTCGTCAATGGCTGTTGCGCCGTTAAATTATCCATCCAGGCCACTTGTTCATCACTAGCCACCATTCGATATTGAAAATCCATCTCAAAAATCTGGTATGGGTGCTTTCCAATGGTTTTAAATAACAAATCCTCGTCCCAATACATCTTCGACTGGAAGACTTGTTCAAAATCATAAACAACCACTACCACTTTGGCCAAGTTCATTAAATCAGTCAATTGATTTTCACCCCGGTAATGAGCATATGGTTCTGACTTGGAATACAATAAATGAGCCTCGTCGACAAAGATAATATCATATTTCTTATGATTTTTCTGTGCATCATTAATCAACGCCGTGGGCCGCCGGATTGATTTAACATCCATCTTCGGGATTGCACTCCCTAAATCTTGATACGCCTTATATAATTCAGGATGATTAACAACCAAAGCTGTCTTATAACGCTGATCAGTCATATATTGCCGGACTAATTCCATCAAAACGACTGATTTACCTGTCCCGGCAGCTCCTTGAATAATCGCTACACTATGTTCTTTACCTTGCAAGCTTTGCGCAATATAGGCATTCATTTTTTGAATGACAGCCTTTTGATCATCTGACAAATCATCCACAAAAAATTGTTCTTTTAATACCGGGTTCATTTTCATTATTTAATCCCTCATCCTTTTTCAACAATAGTTTAATTTTAACATTATTAAGCCAATCATATAAATTATTTCAGTAGATTATTTATAAAGCAGTTAAAAATTCCCACATTCCAATCATGTATACTTCTCTAATCACAAGACCTGACCGCGAACTTCAATCGGTTCTTAACTACTAATTAGCGCTTAATTATAAGTAGATTCCATTAAGCTTGCATACCACCAGCCAAACATTTTTCATTAACCACATCTAATAAAAATGGACGGTCTTGCACGCCACCCCCGAATCTGAAGTATTTCGTCATCCCATTCTGAAAATTACAATACACTATAATGCAATAATGAAAAACATTAGTTAACCTAGATAAATAAAAAAACTCATCTACCGACGAGTTTTTAACTTTAAAATTTTAATCATCTTAATCCAAGAAGTCACGCAATTGCTTTGAACGTGACGGATGCCGCAACTTCCGTAAGGCCTTGGCTTCGATTTGCCGAATCCGTTCACGCGTAACCCCAAATACTTTTCCAACTTCTTCCAAGGTTCGTGTCCGACCGTCTTCCAAACCAAATCGCAACCGCAACACATTTTCTTCCCGTTCTGTCAAAGTATCAAGCACCGTTTCCAACTGTTCCTTCAACATTTGATAAGCGGCTGAATCCGCGGGAGAAATAGCTTCATTATCTTCAATAAAGTCCCCAAGATGCGAGTCATCCTCTTCGCCAATTGGTGTCTCCAACGAAACTGGTTCTTGCGCAATTTTTAGAATATCCCGCACTTTTTCCGTTGGGATATCCATTTCTGCACCGATTTCTTCAGGTGTTGGTTCCCGACCCAAATCAGACAACAAAGCTCGCTGAATCCGGATCAACTTATTAATCGTCTCAACCATATGCACAGGAATCCGAATCGTCCGCGCTTGGTCAGCGATGGCACGCGTAATTGCTTGCCGAATCCACCAAGTTGCATAAGTTGAGAACTTAAATCCCTTCCGGTAATCGAACTTCTCAACAGCCTTCATCAGCCCCATATTTCCTTCTTGAATCAAGTCCAAAAATTGCATTCCCCGTCCGACATAACGCTTAGCAATTGACACCACTAGTCGTAAATTCGCTTCTGCTAGCTCTTGTTTAGCTGATTCATCTCCAGCCTCAATCCGTTCGGCCAATTGAACTTCTTGTTCTCCAGTCAACAAATCAACTCGCCCAATTTCTTTTAAATACATTCGAACTGGGTCATTAATCTTCATTCCGCTGGGAGCTTCTTCAGCTTCGCGCAGTTCCTTCTCAGTTAATTTCGTTTTATTATTATTTAAAGCTCGCGCAGCTGGTTCACCTTTTTCATCAACAATTGAAATTCCAGCGGACTCAACCTTATCATAAAGTTCATCAATTTGATCCGCATTTAAATTCCAACGCTTCACCAAAGTTTCATGTAATTCATCTTCTTTGATTTGTTTGGCTTGCTTATATTCAGCTACTAAATTTTTAATTGCTTTGTCAAAACCTTTTTGATCAAACGGTTCATTTGTGGTTGTCCCTTTTGCTTTTGCCATATTTAAAGCTCCTCTTTTTTACTACAGTCTCATTGATTTGCTAAATCTTTTGCTTGTTGCTTTCGCAGCAACGTTAGTAATTCCATACTAAGTTGGTTTATTGAGCTATCATTATGCATCTGCTTTGCTTCTGATAATGCCCGTTTCTTTTGCGCAATCTGTTGTTGCAGAGGTGCAGTTTTAACAATAACTTGAATATATTCTGGTACTTGACTTTTATCCTGCATCAAAGCCGGATTAACATTATCAAATTCGGCGACCATCCGTGACAATTCAGGTTCTTTGACAAAATTCATAAAATTAGCCAAGTTATCAATCGTGGTGAGTTGATTGGTTTCTTTATAATTTTCAGCTAACAGAAAAATTGTCTCATAGATAACATCAATAAACTGAAAATCAGGCTCACGGGTAACCATTAACCAAACATCTTGGTCCTTTAGCATCCACGCCAACAAAATTCGCTCAGCTTGCTCAATCCCCGACAGTTGCGGTGTACGCTGCGCACCACTCTCTGCCAGATTAACTTGGTTGGCCCGCATTTTATTATCATTAGCACGTCCTTGAGCAGTCTTTTGCAACAAAAGATGTCGCAATTGTTCTTCCAGGCCATCTAAACTTACATCAAATTCATCGGCCAAACGTTTTAAATAAGTTTGGCGAACTAAAGGTTCTTTGACGCCGGCCACAACTGGCAAAACTTGCTCAAGATAATTAAAAATATCATTTTGATTCTGCAAATTATAATCTTGCCTGAAGTAACGTAAACTAAATGCTACCGGATCTTCCAAATTATGCTTTAAAACCTGCTGAAAGGCTTCAACACCCTTTTGTCGCACATATTCATCTGGATCTAATCCATCCGGAATATGTAAAATTTGTGGTTTAGCAGCACTATTTTGTTCAATCAAATTTAGTGCGCGTAAACTCGCCGCTTGTCCCGCTGTATCGGCATCATATGCAATCGTGATGCCTTGTGCCATTCGACCTAAACGTTGCACTTGTTTTTGCGTTAAGCTAGTCCCCATTGAGGCCACTCCATTGGTTACCCCGGTTTGGAAAGCGGCAATAACATCCATAAATCCTTCAAACAAAATCACAGACTTAGTTTTACGAATACTGCCCTTCGCCAAATCTAAATTAAATAATTCGTTTGATTTGTCAAAAATCGAGCTTTCAGGACTATTCATGTACTTGGCGACACTGTCATCTTGGGACATCCGTCGTCCCGAAAAAGCAATTGGTGCGCCACTTTGATTTCGAATCGTAAAGAGCACCCGATCAACAAACCGATCATGTAAACTTCCATCATCCCATTCAATGAACAATTCCGAGTCACGCAGGAGCTGATAATCAATATTTTTTTCCTTAAAGTACTGGAATAAAGCATCCCCCGCTGGCGCATAACCAAGCATATACGTATCAATTGTACTATCATCTAGACCACGCCGATGAAGATAGGCCAAGGCTGCATCTCCAACCGCAGTATTAAGTAATAAATAATGATAGAAATGCATCGCGTCATCATACAAGGTTAAAATCGCGCGGTCCTGAGCTGAAATTTGTGACTGCTTTGCCTGGTTGTCAGCAGTATAGCTAGCATCCAATTCAATCCCTGATTGCTCGGCTACCTGGGCCACCGCCTGCACAAATGTTAAATCTTCTTTTTCCATTAAAAAGGTATAGACGTTTCCCCCACGTCCACACGAAAAACAATGAAAAATCTGCTTTTCTTCATTAACCGAAAATGATGGAGTTCTTTCTTCATGCCAAGGACATTTGCCAAAAAAATTACGTCCTTGTTTTTTTAAAGTGACATATGGACTGATTACGTCAACAATATTCACATTTTGGCGGATATTTTCAACGACTTCATCTGGAATTGAAACAGCGATGATAATCCCCTCCTCATGATTTAAACACTAAATAAGCAACTTTAAGTATCACATTTTGTCAACCCCTTGTCAAGCCTGCTGCATCAAAGCCTCATCATCAATTCATCAACCCAAATTATATGCTATAGTTATAGGTAACAGGTTCACCTAACACACATCATTAAGGAGCTATAAAATGAACGAAATCAAAATTGTCACGACTGAAAACGTCGCCGGCTATTCCGTCACCGAAACCTTAGGCGAAGTTTTTGGGCTCACAACCCGTTCTCGCAATATTTTTTCAAGTATTGGGCAAGGCTTGAAAACTATCGTCGGGGGTGAGATAAAGGGTTATTCAACTTTACAAGAACTAGCACGACAAGAGGCCATCACGCGCTTACGCCAACAAGCTGCTATGCTAGGTGCTGATGCCGTGATTATGTTTCGCTTTGATTCATCTTCTTCCAATATCGGTGATTCCGTCACCGCTTATGGGACCGCAGTCAGGCTTGCTAAAATTTAAGCCATTTTTTTCAACAACACAGCTAACTAAGCACTCTGAAGCTTGGTTAGCTTTTTTGAATGCATCAATGTCCGTAATCATATTGCTTGCGCTCATGGGCGTAAAAAAAGCTGGTATTGAAAAACACCAACTTTTATATTTTTAAACTATTAAAACTCACCAATCAATTAATCTTCAAAATGGTCGTTTGTCATGGATGCTTGATACAAAGCCACCACATCTTGCGCTTGCATTGGCTTATAACCATTTGCTAATCGACCAACTTCCACCGCTGACTTAGCCATCGCTTGGAAATTAATTTCATCTTCAATTCCCACTCCTGGCAAAGTTGTTGGCACTTCAAGTGACTTAACCCAATCATAGGTTGCTTGAATGGCCGCATGTGCTAACTTCCAATCATCATCGCCGTTTAAATGCCAAACATTCTTCGCGAACTGAACAAACTTTGATAATGAACTATCATCCAAAATATATTCCATCCAACGTGGCGTCAAGATTCCCAAACCAACTCCATGAGTAATATCATAATAAGCTGACAATTCATGTTCTACGGGATGAACTGTCCAGCCATTCTCATTACCAGAACCAACTAGGCTATTTAATGCCATAGTAGCTGAAATCATGAGGTTTCCCCGAGCAATATAATTATCAGGATTAGCCAAGGCAAGTGGCGCATTGGCAATAACCGTCCGCATCACTCCTTCAATCATCCCGTCAAACACATCCGTTGATGCACGATCAAAATATTGTTCAGTCAAATGTGAGAAAATATCAATTGATCCAGCGGCTGTTTGCCACTTTGAAACTGAATAAGTTAATGTTGGATCCAAATATGAAACCCGTGGTGTTTGCGGACCAAAAGTACCTAACTTTTGATGCGTTTCTGGATTTGAAATCACTGAACCCTTATTCATTTCTGTTCCAGTGGCTGACAAAGTTAGAATATCAAGATAAGGCATTTGTTTAATATCTTGACGAAGACTTGGATTTAAGACCAAGTCCCATGGATCACCTTGATAAAACTTCGCTGAAGCAATTACCTTAGAAGCATCAATGACTGACCCACCACCAACGGCTAAGATAACATCAATATCATGCTCTTGCACCAGCTTTTGCCCTGCTCGCACAGAATCAATCTTAGGATTAGGTGCAATACCATTCAATTCGTAAACTTCAAAATTCTTCAACAAATCCATTACACGGGCATATAGTCCAGACGCCTTAATTGAACCGCTACCATAAGTTAACAGTACCTTATGTCCATATTGTGCTAAGTCTTCTGATAATTCTGCATCAATATAATCAGTACCAAATTTTAATTTAGTATCATTAAAAATCGTAAAATCGTGCATTTTCATCTGAAATCTGCCTCCGTTTTTAAGCTATCATCCATTTTCTGCGCTATCAATTATAGCACATTTAAAAAGCTTAATTATCGCATTTACTGAATTAAAATAAGTTTAATGACTACTTGTCACCTTAATCCCAATCAAGCCAATTAACAATAAAGCGACAAAAGACCAAGTTAAAGGGCTTAAATGATCACCAAAGAGCGTCACACCAACAATAATCGAACCGACTGCTCCGATGCCTGTCCAGACTGGATAAGCAATCCCTAACGGCAATGCTTTAATGGCTAAAGCCAGCAATCCCACACTCGCCAACATTGCAATCAGTGTGATGCTTGTATATTTTAAATCTGTAAAACCCTGACTTAGCTTCATTGTCGTGGCCCACACTACTTCCAATAAACCAGCACATATTAAATAAATCCATGTCATTTTCCACTGAACCTCAATCCTTTCAATTATCATTTCATTGTAACATCTCAAGGGTTCCGCCGACAATTTGCACCTACTTGGGCGTTTACTTTTAAACTAGGATTAATTTTTAACGAGGTTACCGTTTCTTGACCCACCAGTAGATGCTTCCCAAAAGTACTAACAAGACCAGGACGCCGACAATCCAAATCCACAATGGCATTGATGCTTGACCGACAACAGCCCGATTAACATTTTTCGCATCCTTTGCTGTAATCACAAAATTTTTCTTGAAATGCCAATGATTATCTTTAGCATCCTGCACTTTTAAATCAAGCAGATATTTTCCAGCACGCAAATCTTTACCTTCCCAATCAATAGCAAAATTATAGGTAGAATTGGGCGCCATTTGCATATTCTTATCATATTTAACCTGGCGCACCGTCTTTCCAGAATGACGGTCTATCACTTTAGCTTGATATTTTAAATGGCCCATCGCATCCATCGTCGGATTCCTTAATTGCGCCACGACACTCGTTTTCGCAAACGACACAGCCGGCTTAACCTTAATTAATTCTAGTTTGCGTGTGACTGGTTCATCGTTTTCAGTCAACTTCAAACCAACGATATATCCAAATTCATTATTAATGCCGCCCTCTTGTTTCTCATTCATTTTTAAAACTTGAATTCCCGCCAAAATTTGACCAGCATATTCTTTATCAGGCATGTTAATTTCGATGGGAATCTGGGCACTATTTTGACCGGCTACTTTAATCGTCTTGGGCGCATGCACTATCTCAGATAATTGATATGGGAAACTAGCATCAACGCCTTGCTTACTCTGCCCATAATCAATAAAACCAGCATGGTTTGTATAGGCTTGATTTATTCTGATTTTAAATTGGCTCTCTACTTGCGCGGTATTTTTTAAATCCAAATAAATAGTTTGCTTTTGACCCGGTGCCATACGTAAATCAAAATAGCTCTGATCTTTTTGACTTTGATTCTGCGGCAATTCTGGGACGACACTAAATTGCACATTATTATCTGCGTGGACAGGGCTAATGAACACAAATCCTAATAAACTTGTTATAAATATAATCATCCACCAACTTAATTTATTTTTCATCATCAGCTTTACCTCGTTCCTTTCGCTATTCAATAATAATAAAATAATGATAAAACAATGATATCTTTTAACATTTTAATAATAACCGATTTGTTATATATTTGAAAGGGTTTTCACAATATTTATCAATTTTGTCAACGAATCGCATCTACGGATGCGATTAATCCCCTATTCGGCCAATAATATGTTAAATTGAATATATTAACTATTAATATACTGAAGGAATCGTTATGAAAAGAATTATTACCTATGGAACATTTGACCTCTTACACTATGGTCACATTAATCTGTTGAAACGGGCCCATGACTTAGGAGATTATCTCATTGTCGCTCTATCTACTGATGAATTTAATTGGGATGCTAAACAAAAAAAGACCTATTTTCCTTATGAAAAAAGAAAGCAACTCTTAGAGGCCATTCGCTATGTCGATTTGGTGATTCCTGAAACTTCTTGGGAACAAAAAAATTCTGACATTCAACTATACCAAGCCGACATTTTTGTCATGGGTGATGACTGGCAAGGTAAGTTTGACTATATCGCCGATCAGACTGATGCCGAAGTTATATACTTACAACGCACTCCGGAAATTTCCACTAGCCAAATCAAAAACGATTTAAATCAACATAACTTAACTAAAAATCCATAATAAAACGGCTCATTTTTTGAGCCGCTTTTTATTTTAGATAAAAATGACCATGTGCTTTGCGTGCCTCAACGGGGGGCAATTCTAAATATTGTGGGCCATATAAATGCGTGAGATAAGTTTGCACATCTGTTGGTACATATCCTTCACGTCCCTCAAATTGAATTTTTTGGCGATGTTGATAAATAGAAGCTGCATTCGTTTCACGTTGTTGATTAATGCCTTGTACGATATACAAACTCATCACTTGCGAATTTTTATATTTTGCATTCGTCTTTTGTGCTAATGTGGACATCTTTCGCGCAAAATAACTAATTTTGAAAGGCTTCAAGACAATCCGTAAACTTTCCTTACAAAAAACGGCCAACCTTGATTCATCATCTCGATATCCCACACGCCGTTTACTATTTCTCAAAACATCCAAAATTTTCATTTGATAATAATGTCTTTTTTGCCCTTGCTTAGAATCTGGCAAATGGTCGATGGGAAAAACATCTAAAAAGACCCCGTGGTTAATATTCAAATACTGATTGATTGAACCAGTTTGTAAATCAATCACCCGGGCATAACCATTCTCCCAATTCGCATCGTATTCTAAACTCTTTAATTGGAATTGCGTGTTCTGCGGTTGATATTCAGCAACAAATCTTTGATAATCATCCCTTAACAAACCCAAATCCATATCATCATCCCAGGGAATAAATCCATGATGTCGAGTGCCACCTAGTGCTGAGCCACCCGTTAAAAGATAAGGAATCTGGTTATCATTAAAAAACTTAATAACATCATCATACATCGCTAAGATTCGCTGTTGAACTTCAGGTATTGATAATTCTTGCTGCGTTTCCATTATTTCAATCCTTAACTTAGACATATTCTGAGAATTGTGACTTAAACTTCAAATGTAAGTGTGAACCAACCATCAAAATAATCAGGGTAATAGTCCAAAATAAAATGGTCATATTGTCCCAATTAATATTAAATGCCGCTTCATTTCCAAATAAAGTATTACGGAAACCATACACTAAATAATATGTTGGGTTTAGTTGTAAAATATCCATCAAAACTGGTGACATACTTTCAACCGGGAAAATAACCCCGCTCAACCACATTCCCATATTTAAAGCCGTTCCAATCAACGGAGACAAATCCGGTACGATAATCACAAGTGTTGATAATAATAAAGCCATGCCATATGCAAACAAAACAGCAGCAGCAAAATAATAAGCCAAGGCAATTAGGTTAATATGCACTGATAAATGGGCATACATCCGAATTCCAACACCAAGCAAAACTAACACATATAAGGGCAACAAATTACTCAAAAGCGAAATTTGCGGAGCAATTGACAAAGGAAAATTCATTTTCGCTGCAATTCCTAGTTGACGCTTCACTGCTTTAGAACCAACATTAATCGTTTGTGATATAAAACGGTAAACACCCATTCCAACTAGCATCCAAGACAAAAAGCCCCATGAACCACCCGCTCGATCGGAATAACTACGCAATCCCATAAAAATCATCAAAAAATAGACACTCACTTGTAAGATGGGGTTAATAATTTCCCACACTTGACCTAAATAATAGTCCTGACTCGAACTGCGCCGATCATACTTAACAATCCGTTGAGCAATCTGATGATTCTTAATCTGTTCTATTAAAACTTGAATTAAACTATTCATTTTTACCTACCTTTAAATTTTCTTCAAATCATTAATGTTCCAAATTATTACCATCAGTAGGAGAAGCTGCTCCTGAATCCATATTATCTCCATCCGAATTTGTACCACTATCGGAATTGGAATTATCTACTGGCGGTTGTGAATTATTTGAATCATTAGCTGGCGGAGTTACAGGTGTAGGAACAACTGCTTGACTACTACTGCTACTTACACTAGGGGTCACCGCTGGAACTGTAGGTGCAACATAAGCCGGAGCATCATCAACCGATGGAGCAATCATGCTGTCCATTGAACTTTCAACTGCATCTTTTTTCCGATCCTGATCTGATCGCTTTTGTTTATCTAATTCACGTTTTTTCAAGATTTTAGCGTTTTCAATCGCAGCCGCATTCCGCGTTTGGGAAGCAACTTGAATTGAATAAAGTGAAACGGCCATAAATAAGCCAATCAATCCACCAACAATCGCCCAATTAACGACCCCAAAATGAATTTGATCTAAGTTACTGCGGGCCGTCCCAAACAAAAAAGCACGTCGTTGCTCTTTTGGCGACAAATCTAAATTCACTAATGGTGTATCATCTGAGACAACCGCCGGATCAAACTGTGCTTGCTTCCGCTTCGCATTTTGCATATAACGCCGCCGTGATGCTTTTGGTTTTTGCGCAAAATTGCGTTGCCACCGTTGATACTTACTTAAAACAACCTTAGTATCACCAAATTCGATCAGCTGTCCATAATGCATCCAAATCACCTTATCTGCGATTTGAGCCACTTGACTATCTGAATGACTAACAAAGAAAATGGTCTTACCACGTTCCTTGAATTCCTGGATTTTAGCAAAAGACTTGGCCGCAAAAGTGGAATCACCAACTGACAAGGCTTCGTCAATAATCATGATGTCTGGATCGGTTTGAATCATGATGGAAAATCCTAATTTAGAGCGCATTCCGGATGAATAACTCTTCACCGGCTGATCAATAAACTTCCCAAGTTCTGAAAATTCAATAATTTCACCAATACGCTCATTAACTTGCTTCTTCGTAAAGCCCGACATGTACATCCGTAAATAAATATTATCTCGCCCCGATAGATTGGTTCGTAATCCCGCATTCACGGAAATTTCAGACACCGCCCCATTCACGTCTAAAGAACCGCTAGTAATGGGAATGAATCCACTCACTGCTTTCAATAAAGTTGATTTACCTGAACCATTCAGTCCGACAATCGCCACCGTCTGACCTTCTAGAACTTCAAACGAAACATCACGTAAAGACCAAAAATAATTTTGATTACGTTGCCTAAAATTAAATAACGCCTTTAATTTATCACTCCGCGTTTGTAACATTTCAAAACGCTTTGAAACATGTTCAGCTCTAATTTTAACTGCTGAATGCTCCATATTAAATTTTGGAGTGTATTGATTATCTATTGGTTTCACATCAACTGGCCTGGATGTTTCCCTTTGATCAATCGTTACATTTTCAACTGCTTTTGGCTTTTTATGGCCTTTATTGTGCGATGATCGCCCAAAACTAAACCGGCCTCTTGGCTTTTCATGCATCCGACTATTTCGCGAACGAAAAGGTCGTTGCTCATATTCTTGTTCATCACTCATTGTTTACCCTCAACTATTTTATTAAAGTTTTCAAATTAATGTCACCTTCAACAACTATCGACTTTTGCACCTTTTGATAAGTTGCCAACATCTGCTTTGAAGTTTCACTAAAGCCATACATTTCTTGATAAAGGTCAGTCAATTTCGTTTGTCCAACCGGAATAAATTTTCCAGCACGCATCACAAACAATTCCAAGCGATCGCCTTGAGGATGAACACCTAATATAATCTTTTGATTATACGTAATTTTGATTAAGTTATGGGCCAAATCTTCAGTTAACGTCACTTTCTGAATCGCATGCGGATTATGTGCTAAAGCTTTAACAGCTCGATCGCTATCGAGCTTTTCATCTAATTTTGACTGATTAATTCGAACCATTGCTAACGCTAACACAGCACCGTATTGATGGTTATTCAATTTATCTAATCCAGCTTGACTGCGTTTTTTATTTTTAAGCTTAATCGCTTGCACCCGCTGATTATATGATGATTGCTGAGTTTGCTTGATTTCAGTCAAACTAATTTGGCGTTTTTGGTCGTTTTTTAAGTTTTGTTGGGTTAACGTTAAATGATTACCATCTCCATTAATACTTAAAATTTTTGATAATCCCTTTTGATTAGAATAATAATCTTTATTAATCGAATGTTGCACCCCAAATTTGCCCGAAGCTTGGTTATCAGTATCAACAATATACTTAGAACTTAAAATAAAATCAATATTCCCATGCCGGGGACGTCCGTAACGACCATATTGCACAACTTGTTGCTGTAACTGCCCATTCAGCGACGTTCCGTTCGAAGTAATAATCATGGTCCCGTTCTTTAAAAAATCTACCGTGGAATTCCAAACAATCCGTCGATTGCTATCTGAACTATCGATATAACTTTCTTGTGTTTTATAAGACTTCCCGATTAAACTATCTCGACTTAAATAAGCATGAACCCAAAAAAAGGACCCAACCAATGCGCCTAAAGTTACCAAAATTACTATAGCATTTATTAACCAATTATTTTTTTTATTCATAATATTCTACCTACATCTAATTCAATTTTCTTTAATAATTTGTTTTAAGCTCTGGACCGTCTCAGTAGCTGCATGCGAATTAAATTTCTGATTAAGCTGTACTAACTTTTCAACTGGATACGGCTTCGTTTCTAAGAGCTGTTGAACAAACACTTGCTCTTTATAAAAAATGGGCAAGCCAGTTTCACTTGGTTCAAAACTAAAGCCCCGTTCTTGCCGATAACTATCAATATCGGTTTGGATTAAATAAATAGGTCGTTGATAGACGGCAAAATCAAAGAAAACTGATGAATAATCAGTAACTAAAACATCAGCCACGATAAATAATTTATATAAAGAAAACTTTGAAGCAACAATCAAATTATCAGGCTTTTCATCCTCAGTAAAATAATGACCACGATAAATTACATTATATTTTGTAGTTAATTGTTGCAAGGCTTGATCAGATAAGATTCCACTATGCAAATCTGACCCGCTCCGATAGGTAGGAACATATAACAAAACTGGTTTATTATTCTTAATGTTTAACTGCTTTTTGATGCGCTTCGCCCGATATAAACGGTCGTAACGTAAATTAATGTTTTTGCGTAGTTGTCCGACTTCCAAAACATTTTGTGTTTGTGGAAACAGATTCGTTAACTTTTCAGTATCATATGGACCATAGGTGAATAAATCATCAATCTGCACATGATCGTACCAATACTGCACTAGTGGTGCTAAACCATTTTCTGCATGTCCTAGCGCCTTCATTGGAATTCCATGCCAAAATTGGATATAGATATTATTCGGATGCTTGAACGGGACTAAGCGATCAATACTCGTATTGGAAATCCAATATTTTGATTTCAGTAAATGATAAAAATAACTGATATTATTAGAAGATACCTTCCGTCGTATGGCAGATTGTTGAAAATCTTGTGGCCGATTAAACGCCCACACCAATTCATAATCAGCAAAATCCGGATCTTCACGCAACAAATGATAAGCCTCTAATGGCGTGTCTGAATATTGCCGTCCACTATAAGACATAAATAATATTTGTTTTTCGTTCGGTTTTACAAATACTTTTAAAATAGTTATTAAAATATAACCGAAAAAAAGCCAACAAAACCCAAATAGTTTAGAGGCTTTAATAAAATTTTTGATCTTTTGAGCGGTAATTTTCATTAATAAATTCTTTCTATCACTAAGTAATATTATTTACTGGATGGCTCGTTGAATTAAAGCGGTCGCAATTAGTGTCCCCA
Organism: Weissella kandleri; assembly: GCF_001438705.1. Classification (GTDB taxonomy): domain Bacteria; phylum Bacillota; class Bacilli; order Lactobacillales; family Lactobacillaceae; genus Weissella; species Weissella kandleri. Next base: position 300,882 of record NZ_JQBP01000001.1, on the reverse strand, counting down.
CTTCAATTTTCACATCCTTTAATCCCAAATTTAAAACCTGCACCTTCAAGTTTTTCCCATCTGTTACAGGCTGAACTAACAATAAATGTTTTTTCGATAAAGTATCTGTTAAATGTAATTGAATATACTCCAAATCATCTAACTCAATGGTAATGCCAGTGAGAATTTCAAAGGGTATTAAAATATTCTGTAAATCGGGATTACTCCGCAAGCCCTTTAACTGCTTGCTAATTTTTAATAAATTAAAGTCTTTAAAAAATGGATTATTTAAAATCGAAGGTACCACTACTGTATTTTGAGCTTCCAGGGCATAACCAGGTAACCCATTAGTCCCAAATGGTAATTGAATATCTTGATTGTCTTGCTGGATTTTTCTCACAACTAACCCTCTTTCATCATACTACGTACATAATATATTAATGTAACATTTTTATGCTATTTTTATTGCCAAAAAACTTTCACTGACAAGATGCGTCGCTTCAACATGCGCAAATATTGTCGAACGTTTACCAAAAAATAATGCCAACTAAGTCTCTGCCAACTACTTAAATTTAAATGCACAGGTCTTTGATGGCTCAACTTATTGCGGATAAATTGAGTATGTTTTGCATTAATGTCCGTGATATCAGCTAATTGTGCATCAACTGCCTGCCTGTATTCCATTCCCATCTGACAATTATTTTGGAATAAATTAGTTAGTTCCACTAACAAAGCATCTAGATTAATCACAACTGGACCAAATTTCCAAATCGTTTTATCAAAAAAGCCATGCCATTGTTGTTCATACTCTGCTTGATCAAACTGGAATAAAATAATAGGCTTTCGTTGATAGGCAAAATCCCAAACCATGCTTGAATAATCAGAAATAACTGCATCTGCATCATGAATGACTTGTCCCAAGGCTTCTTGACTACTGTCGGTTACCATGATCTGCTCGTTTTCCCCTAAATATTTACTAAACCGACGCATCTTCGGATGCAAAAACACCTTTAATTGATAATGATTTTCTTTTAATAAATCCTGTAAGATTGGGCTGCTAATTAGTTCTTGAATTGCCAGGAAATAATCACTTTGCAAAAATTCTTCATCAGTTAAATAAGCTAATTTTTCGCGCCATGTTGGAAAATATAAAATCATCCGCTGTGAAAGCTGCGGTGTTAACTTTTCCCACCGTGGTAACCCAAATGTATTAATCCGACGCCGGGGATATTTTAAGATTGTCTGAATCAACTGCCGTTCGTGGTTCGTAGACGAGTTGATATAATCATAACCGGAGCGCTGATACTTAAAGACGTCCCCCAATTTACGAATGCCCACCACCCCATGTTGTAAGAAATAATTATTCTTTTGACGGGCTAGTTCAATTATGTTTCCAAAATTAAAATTAAATTGATAAACATGCGGAATACTCTCTGAGGCTACTAACATTTGGTCTTCAATTAAATGCTGATAATATTTATCACTAAAAAGCGGTAAAATTTGTGACGCCCAAGGTGCCAAATCATGTGCTTGGGGCGCTTTGGTGTCAATGACATAGAATGTATGCTCAGCCAAAGACGTCGTTTGTAAGTAACAGAATAAGGCGAAACCGTTGTCTTGCGCCATTTGTGCCTCTTTTTCAAAAATAATGATATTCCCATTTTTCTGATTGGGGCGATAACGGCGCAAAGCTTGAGCTTCCCGCTCTCGAACTTCTGGCAAATCTACTTGGTGTAAATCGCGATAATGAATCCATAACGCTTTATTAAAAGCGACTTGCACTAACAACTTCTTTTGTGCATTAATTTTAAATACATCTCGATATGGACGATGTAGCTGTTGATAAAATTTACGCGAAATTGCATTAACCTGATACGTTAAATTCAACTGATTCTTATCTGCATGTACAATTAAGATATATGAATCACTATATATTTCATTAGAAATATCAGACTTATTAAAGCTAGCTCGAATTTCCCACCATCCGTTTAGCCTTTCAATTGCCTGGTGCTGAGGTTGCAAATCCACAGTCGCATCACTACGCCGATAACTCAAAGTTATCCCGCTAATGTGGTTTAAATTTTGTGGATACACCGGTTTAAATTGGACGACAAACGTTAATGTTTGTGGGGCATCAATAATTTCATCCAAGCGTTGTTTTGCAATTAAGCCACGCTCTTTTCCATCAGCATAAAATTTCTTACAAAGATACACAGCTAAAATGCCATCAGGAGTCATATAAGGAATCACGTCCCGTCCCGCGCTAGCCAAAGCCGCCAATGGATTAAAATAACGCGCCCAAGTCGGCATACCAAGCGTCTTAACATTCACAATCTGATACAACTGACCATCCACTTGGGCACAAATCACAAACCGAAAATTATGTGTTAAATCACTAAAAGTCGATTCGTCCATATTAATTTCAAAAAGATCGTCTGCACATTGTCGACTATGAAGCGAAATTTTTAAATTTTGTTTTTGATTAACCAGCCAAAATTGATCAATTTGCGTGCCACCCAGACGTTGCAATTTTATCTGCACGCCTGCTGCTTCAAATTTGACATAGGCTCCCTTTAAATTTTTCATTGACCTCTTCTGTGCCCCTCTATCCAGATTCATCGTAATTTCTTTAATAGATGTTTGAGTTTACGTTTTACTTTATGCAAATGATACTCATAAAAATTTTGAAAATTTTGTTTAGTGTCCATCAATGCTTCTGCTGTTGCTAAAATTCTATCGTTTGCATGAGTATCCCGTTGTAGATATAAATCATCCAACTTATCAGGCTGGGCTACCATCAAATGCTTTTGCTTTAAGCTAATTTCCACGGCTTGTAATAACTCATCCACCTGCCAGTAAATAGATCCAGGAAATAGTTGACTAACTTGCTGTTCTTTTTGGGCCAAACTATCATCCAATTGATAATAGAATACCGGCCGATTTTGCAGCGCAAAATCTAGAGCAACACTTGAGAAATCTGTAATTAATAATCCGTGGTTAATCAATAGTTTTTGAACCGTATCTTCCTTTTCACTAATGACATGTACTCCCGTTAATGCAAACAGCTGATTATAACGTTGGAAATTATGATGTAGATACAAATCTACTTGCAAATGCTCTCGCTTGATTAAATCTTTTAAATCTGGATGCATCAATAGTGCCGTCAAATGGCGATAAAAGTCTGTTTGCATAAATTCATCTGGTTCTAACCGATCTTGCCCTTTACGCCAACTAGGCATAATTAAAATTCTCTGTCGTACTTTTGCTTCCGGCCATTCAGCATGCTTTCTTAATAATTCATCAAACCGGGCAAGCCCCGTCAAGGCAACTTCATATGGCCGGTAACCCATTTGCTGAATCGTCATTTGTTGTTCTCGTTGACTTGAAACAATATAGCGATTGGTAAACATTGGATTTCGTCCATACAAGCGTGACAAGTCACGAACCCCCATAATACCATGTTGTAAGAAAATCTTCTTAACCCGCTTTTGATACCCTTGCCAGAAGCTAGTATTGACGGGATATGCATAAAATGAAGAATTCGTATGAACTACGAGATCAACATGCGCCATCAATTCAAAATGTTCCTTAGATTTGTAAACAACAACTCGATCTTCATAACCTGCTAGATTTTTCCAATCCGCTGAATCCGCCGTCAACACATATTTAACATCAAAAGGCTGTTGTTGTGAATGCATTAAGTAATTGAAAAAGGCTAACCCATTATCTTGCGCTCGATCTGGTGATTCAACGATTACCATCTGCGGCCGTGTATTACGTTTATGACCGGTTAAGTGTTGCTTTTTTAAGCTTTGATAAAAAATTAATGCCTCCTTTGAAAGAAAATATGTGCGTAATGATAATTCTTGATGGTTTGATGTCCCATAAGGATTTAACAAAACCTGTCCATCATCTTCATATTCATTACTCAATTCTTCTGGCATGTTATGATTCCACTTTGCCCGCACATGGTATTTCCCAACAGACACCCCTGGATAATCTAACCGAAACAAAAGATCATAGATTGTACCGTCGTAATTATCCCGTGTAATTCCAGTAGTAAACGGAAATTGATGCACATCAAATTGGTAAGCTTTCTTACCATTCTCATCATTCGCGTCTGATGATAAATACAAAGTCTCCTTAGAGCCACGATTGCGAATTGCTAAACTCAAACCTACCGGAGTGAGCGTTGGTTGCATCCACATGACTAATTCAAAATGATTTTGTTTCGTCATCAACTGAACATTACTTTGCTGCACCACTGCACGTAACCATTGACTAAAAGAAACTAATTTTTGCTGAAAATTTCCATTCTCCTGTTGATAACGGATGTAGAGCTCGTGATCATCCAACCAGGCATGTTTTTGAAAAACAATTAAATTATCCGCCACGTCTAGCGCCTGAATTGAAATATCCTGCTCACTTGCCCCAATTTTCTGAAAAAAAGTGACGTTTTTGACTTTAGTTAAAACTAGCGCCAATTTAATTTGAATTATTTGCCCAATTTCGGTCACATCTGAGACAAAAATGGGCGAACCACTCAAATTAACCGAATCTAGCGCCGTTTGCTCGTTCATCACCTTCAGCACTAAATGTTTCTGATGACTGTAACCTAGTTTAATCACAGGGCTTGCCGTTTCAACGCTTAATAGAATTTCTCGTTGATCTACAGGTATCTTCTCAATGCCATTTTGCGTTACTGCAAAATAAATTCCTCGAAACAAAAGCTGTAATTCATAATCAGCGACCACCGCTTCCAAATCATCAGGCCAGGTAATTTCTTTTTTGGTCGCATCAATAGCCTGTAAATTAGCCGGTATCATAGCTTGTTGCTGACGATCAATCCAGCGTGCTTCATTAATTTGTTTTAACAGTTCATCGTCTAAAATCAATCCCGCTTTATTTACATGCACCTGTTGTATTTCAATCATTTGTCTTTGATAATTGACAGGGGTCTCAACTTGATTTAAAAATGCTAATAAATCAGCTGATGTCTGAAAATCATAATCTTGGTCCAAAAAATTTAACCGATAACTTTTAATTCGATTTCGGCGATTAAAATAATATATTAAGTATGTTCGATTCTGACCATCACGATATTCGTCACGCAGATGCCGTCCGGTTTCTAATTGGTAAAATTTAAACAAAGTTGCATTTTTACGCCGATTCAACCTAATAATGACTTTTTCTTGCCCAGTTATTAGTTTAATTTGTTTAACTTCATGATTAAACCGACCTTGGTGCGTGATAACAACGTCTACTCCAGCACTATTAAATCGGTACTGCTGATGATCTTCATTATATGTTTTAGGCAGCTGTTCCCAATTACCAAACTGTGCTTCCAGATATTGTTGATAATTTTTAGTAACCCTTTTCTCCGAAGCCCCGAATCGATCAATGACTTGCGCTATGTTTTTAAAATTCATAATCTATAACCTACACCTAACACATTATTATTTATGTATAGCTAAAAATAGGCGAGCCTATTTTTAGCCCTAATTTAATTCTTTAAAAAATTATCTTTTAAAACTTCGTAAACTGGTTCTGAAATTCGTCGATAACCTTTACGCGTCAAATGTGTCATATCCACAAAGAGTTCACCATCATCGTGTGGACGTTCGACATATGGCTGCAAATCCAGATAATTCCCCTTCAAGGCCGCTTGTTGTTTTGCATTCAAAGTTTGATGAGATCCAAATACAACTACATCATTTCCATGAATAGGTAAATGCTTCAATAAATTAGTGCCCCGAATATAATCATTCATCGAAAAATTAGCTCTATTTTCCACATTTACTACTAAACCATCTGCCTTGGCCTTTTCTGCAATAATACTAGGTATCGTATTCGCATCATCACTGCCAATCCCATACATGACAGAATTACCTAAGAAATAGACATTCCGCTCACCCTGTGTTTTTTGTTCATCAGGTATCATACGATGACCATCTTGAATATTAACATAAGTCTCAGCCTTATCTTGTAATAAATCATACCCTGCATACGTATCTAATGACCAACCGTCAATAACTTGTTGCATATACTCAGATGATTCATTTAATTCTAACAAACTTTGCGGAAATTGATCATGGCGGGCCATTTCGCGAATTTTAGAAATCGATGTTTGCGCAGCTTGCCTTTCATATGCTGATTTATTTTGAATCCCCTTAGAAGTAGGAAAACGGACATATAAAACTTGTGCTCCTAATTCATATGTTTTCGCTAAGGGGTTAACCAAAACTTTATTAATAAAAGCTGCATTTAAAATCGCATTAAACGGAATAACTTCGGCCCCTGATTGGCGCAGCCTATTTAAATCTTTATGTGTATTAACACTATTTTCATTCCCGTCGCTAAAATCTATGACGATATCCTTATCACCCAATTTATCTGCATAAATATTGATGGGTTCATATGTTTGCCTAAACGTCATGGACATTTGATATCCGACTTGCATACGATCAGCAGCTAACAAATGACTAATTTGTAAAGTTCCTCGGAAAAATTCATCAGCCGACAAGAAATTAGCAGCGCGGGCTCCTTCAAATGAGCTAACAAAAATAGAAATATTCTTACTATTGGTAAATTGCAATAAAGTTGAACGCAGTTCGTCCATACCAACCACATACATCTTCTGCATCATTTTAGCAAAATACTCTTCACGTTGTCGGTCAATCCCATATAAACTCGGCGTATGATCCATGATATATTCATCATTCACCGTCACCTGCTCTGATATCAAACTTTTACCTGTATCAAAATTAAATATCTGCACATAATAATTTCCCGATTTATACAAAGGCACCGTTAAACTTTTTTGATCAGTCCAACCGGAAATATATACTCGTTCCCGATTACGTCGTTCCTGCTGATCAATTCGCCATAAATGTACTGAATTTTTAACACTATCATTTTGAAAATCAACCACTAAATTACCGTCTGAAAGCGTTAATTTGATATTATTTTTCATTTTACCTACTTCCATTTCCAGCCTAAAATAATTAATTTTAAATATCAAAGATGCATAAACAAAAGCTAAATGCCCATCATTTAGCTTTTTACCATCTCCCGACTATTGTTCATTCATAGCGTTTTCAATTTCATTATGCACGCGGTTGATTTCATTTTGTGGAATGATTTGGTACGACACGCCATTCTCCATGATACCATTTCCCATAATTTGATCGGTTTCAATTGTATTAGCCGCTTTACTATACTTCATTGCCAAATTTTGGAAAGAAGATTGAGAAATATTTGAGCGAACGTTATCTGAAACTGAAGCTAAGAAACTATTTGATAAGGCTGAAGTTGGATTTTGCTTTAACTTATTCAAAACAGCTTTCACAACCATTTGCTGACGCTCTTGTCGACCATAATCCCCCTTTGGATCATCGTAACGCATCCGAGAAAAGGCCAAGGCTTCATCCCCATCCATACTATAGCTTTGACCATTCACAAATGAATAGCCTTCATAATCAAACGTTAATGGTGCGGTTACCGTCACGCCACCAACTGATTCAACCAATTGCTTCAAGCCGTTCATATTAACTAACATATACCCATCCAGTTTGATATCTAATAGATTCTCAACGGCGCTAATTGCTGAATCAGCGTCGCCTTCTGCATAAGCTGCGTTTAATTTAGCAGTATGCCCGTTTAATTGAATCTGCGTATCACGCTCAATTGACACTATAGTTGTCTTTTCAGCTTTGGGATTAACCGTCATGACCATCATCGTATCAGTTCGACCTTTATAATCACGACCCAAAGCCCCAGTATCTGTCCCTAATAACAAATATGAAACGGATTTACCAGAACTGGTCTTTTGATCGGAAACCTTACTCAATGTACTATCAGAAGAATTAATTTTTGATGTCGCATTATGCAACTGATAATATGCATATCCAGAAATTCCGACAGCCAACACAACAATGACACCCAAGATACTCCATAGAACTTTTTTCATTTTTTTCTCCAATTTTTAAATGTATTTACCTATTCCAAGTAATCGCAATTTTACCAACAGCCCCTTTTTCAATTGTTCGCAAAACATATTTGTTATCGATACGCGCAATCTTATAAACAAAAGATTCATTCGTCTTCATATTTTGAAGAGTCACCACATTTTTATTTCTATCAACCGACTGAACCATGTAAAAATTTTGACCATTAACATTTACAATATTATCATGCACAATGACTTTCTTACTTTTATCATTATTTTGATAATACTGTCCCGGCTTTACCTTCGTCTGTTGAATTTGCATGGCACTATCATAATAAGGCTTCAATTTAAAATTCAGATATAAACTACCACATAATCCAATCAAAATTAAAATAATTCCCGCTCTTTTAGCCCATTTTTTCATATTTCGCTTCTCCACCTATAGTCTAGTAATAGCATTAAAAATTCGCTCTCGATTCTTGCTATCATTATATTTAAAAACGTCGTCTACACGTTTTATATATTTTGGATCCATCTTGAACTTATTATGCTTAATACATGCAATTAAAATCTTTACTAATTCATCATTGCTTTTAACAACAGGACCGAATAGGCGACGAGTATTTAAATCAGCATTATCCATACTGTGTTTTTTAACATCAAACTCCAAATCCCAATAATAAATTGGTCGTTTTAAGTAAGAAAAATCATAGCTAACACTTGATAAATCAGTTATCATCATATCCGCCTCTGACAGCGCCTTAGAGTAATTATCTTCAATGATTTCAACAGGTCCATCGACGTGATAGTCTGCGTTTTGCTGACGCATGGATGGATGTGGTAAGAACTTAAGTTTAACATTAGCCTGTGTTAAGGCATTTTTTAACGCTTCATTATTTAACAAAGCTTCAATTTGTTGATAATACTGCGATTCAACAAAATGTTCGTCATATTCATGATTAGGCAAAACTAAATATTTACGCCAAGTCGGTGCGAACAAAATTGTTTTCTCAGCATGCTTAGTTGTGGCTGCTTCAGTTAATAAATCATGCCGCGCGAAACCGGTTAATTGGAAAACTTCTTTTGGATATAGTAAATTATCTTTAATATCACGTCCGTTCAACAAGAACTCTTGGCGTGAAGATAAGACAAACATCTGGATGTTTTTATTTGTCTTCGCTAACCACGTTGTTAAATCAACTCCTAATGACAATCCATGTTGCAAAAAGACAAATTTAAATTTAGCCAACATATAAAACTTGGTTAACTTTTGAGGCAAAAAACGGAAAACGGCATCTTCTCCCGCCGATGAAATTAAGATATCCGCTGCTAATGCCACCGCATAATGTTCATAAGTATCAGCGTAAACAACATGTCCCCCTAATTTTTGTAACATCGGCACACTTTTCGAATCTTCATTAATGATAAAGTAAGCATCAATTTCTGGATGATTTTTTAATACATACTCATACATTACTTTCGCATTATCATCCGCCAAATCTAAACGGTCTTGGAAGACCCAAATTGGTTTCGTACCGCCAGCAAATTGTTTATACAAAGACAGTAGTTCACTATCTAGCACCACCAGTTTATTATCCAATTTCAACTGGTTAAAATCTTTTTGGTTACTGAATTGAAGTGCATTTTTTTGATAAACAAGGTCTAAATCTTCATTAACATGAGCTAAACCAAAGATGTCATCAGGAATCCCTGGTAAGAATTTACCATAGTTCATACGCGGATAAATAACATTTCCATCGACGGTAACTTCCAACGCAATCTTCTCGTTTAAAATAATTTCATCTTCTTGCAATTTAAATTCAAAATACGCAGCATGTAAATATTCCGAACCCAGCGTTTTACGACTCAAATTAACTGCTGTTTTAAAGGTACCTTCAAATGGGTGATCACCAATAAATAATCGTGCCGTTAATTTATTAGCAACCATTTCTGGGATTAGCAAATGCCCCCAGATCACTACACCATCTGAACGGTCGTCAACGCCATCAATATTCGTAATAATATCTTTTTCTTTATACAAGTTCACTGTATCATTTAAATGACTACCTAACTTCAAATTTTCACGGCCTTGCCGCTCAGCTTTCTTTTGTAAATAATAATTAATTAACCAATAACTTCCATTGCGATTACTATTAAGAACATCATAATCAACACGATCAAAAAGTTGATCAATCCACGTTAAATATTTATTTTGCTCCTTATCATTCAATAATTCTTGATTAAGATCTGTGCTAGAAACCAACCAAAAAATATCGTACATTACCGCAAATTGAAAATATCTTGGAATATAGCCAAAGAAATTTTGCGCATCATCTAAAACAGAATGCAAATTTTTAACCCTATCTAAATAATTTTCTTTATGATCTGTAATTGTATCCAATGTACTTGAGCCATGCTTGCGATAGTAATAAGGCGTCCCCGATATAACGCCCAAGGTCATTTTATGTTTGATAATTCGATTCATTAATAAGAAATCTTCACCAACTACGACATCTTCTTTAAACCGATAACCACTTTTAAAATATTCAGCTTGAACCAATGCTGTTGAACTAGACAATTGCACGAAATTATAATGTTCATCTAATAAAGAAACAACTTTTTGCTCTTTAAATTTATAGTTGAGGGGATGATCACGATTTATATTACCGAAAAACTTAATTGGAAATCCAATCACATCGACTTCATCACGATGTTGATAAAATAAATTGTAGGAGTTTTCCAATAAACGAGGATGTAAAACATCATCTGAATCCATAAAATTAACTGTAGCACCTTGGATATAGTCCAGGCCTGTATTACGTGCTACAGAAACCCCTTTTGACTCGGGTAACGCAATGTACTTAATATTATTAGGGTAACGTTCGGCATTCTTTTGCGCGATGCTTCCGGAACGATCAGTACTACCATCATCTACCATAATGAGCTGAATTTTATCAAACCCAATTGTTTGAGCAACCAAACTATCAATTGCTTCTTGTAAATATGGTTCTGCATTGTGTACTGCCATCACTACAGAAACGGCAAAATCTTGTAAGTTTAATTTTGGATAAAAGGTTTTAAAATAACCTTGCTTAGGTTTAAACAATGACTTTTGATTTTTAGTTTTTGTTGAGATTAACACTGTATTAACAGTATCGCTATCTAGCCTGATCATTCCAAACTCCGTTTTAGCGAAATAGCCATATGAACCTCGTGGTAAGTTATGTTGATTAAAAGTTGAATTAATTGCCTCTTCAGAAACAACTAAATGGCCTGAATCATTTCGATCAACCATTATCGCATAATATTCACTACCATCTTCTGGGCCCACATAAATATCGGTCACTTTTTCAACTCCATCACCCGCTACTTCAAAGCCTAAGTTATCGAATTTTATTACCTTCATTAATCATCACTCCTTATGTATACTTGCTTCTTTTTGGGTAATTTGCATTAATTTAACGATGCCTAAATAATGCACAAACAAGCATAACATTATCAAAATCAACCAGCATATTTCTATATGGTTAACGCAACCTAATTATATGGTCACCATCATAATATCTATTTATTATAAAAATAAATAGATATACATTATTTTAAAATTGCATCTATAATCTTTAACACAGTTTATCAAATGAATATTACCAAAAATAAAAATATTCATATTATTTACAATATCACGCTTATATATTAATAAACAAGCTGATTTTGCTTAATATGTTATACTCTAGCCGAATTTTTAATTAATTTGGTCAAAAAACGCTAAAGCGACCTGATTAAATTCATCTGCTGATTCGAGATGTGGCACGTGCCCCACTCCCTCAAAATGATAGGTCTGGGATTGCGCATTCCCTTGTAATTTTAACGCAACTTCTGGGTAATTAGCCGGATACAACGGTGACGCATCCCCCGACATAAATAAATGCGGTCGATGTTCGGCCGGCAAAACATCGCGCCAATCTTGCGCAATCCCATCCACCAATAACGGATGCGTTAATTTAAAGTCAAACGGCGTGTAATTTTCTGCCAAAACCCTTTTAATCTCGACACTTAAATGCTTTTGCGTTAATTTAATATGTGGAAAACGCTCCGCAAAACTGCCTAATTGACTCAAATCCGAGTCTTTGAGACCAGCCTGCCATTCTCCTTCATTTAACATTTTTGGTGATTGATCTTCCGTAATTATGCTTAAGACCTTTTGATTACCGAAAAGCGATAGATATAATGCCCCCACACTAGCACCCATTGAATGCCCAATGACATGTACCGCTGTAATATCCAGTTGATGTAGTAGCTCAGCTACATCCATCGCCAAACGCGCAATTCGAAGTCCCTGCGCGGCTTGTTCACTTTGGCCATGGTTGCGATAATCGAGCCGTAAAGTGCGATAACCGGCTGCGTTAAACGCTTCAATCTGTTCCGCCCAAGTAGCAATATTACTAGTATAGCCCCCCAGTAGTAACACGGTGGTGCCATTATGCGGACCATCTAATTGATAATGAATTTGAATTCCGTCATTAGTTTTAAAAAACGACATGTTTTCCTCCTTCATCCATGCCAAGTATTACACTTATCCAAAATTTTATTTCAATTGTGTATTCGTTTACAAATATCTTACCATATTATAAGTCAGTCTCTTGTCATCATTCACAAAGTTATCATTATTTAAATGTTCATCTAATTCATTTTACTAATCGAATACTGATCATTCTTGTCTGCAGGCTAAAAACAAAAATACACCCTTATCTATAAGGATGTATTAATAGTTTTATATCATCATTTATCTGCCATCAATTTCTAAATATGAATTCCAAGGCCATCCGCGACTTCAGCTGCGTCCATCAAAGCTTCTCCTAAAGTTGGGTGGGGATGGATTGTCAATGAGATATCTTCAGTTGTTAAGCCATTTTCAATCGCCAATGACAATTCGGAGATTAAATCAGAAGCCCCAGGACCGACAATTTGCGCTCCTAATAAGGCGTTCGTAGCTTTATCAGTAATCAAACGAACAAAACCTACGCCAGCATCCATCGCTAAGGCCCGTCCGTTAGCGGCAAAGGGAAACTTCGTCATTTTAACATCTAATTGCTTAGCTTTAACTGACGCCAAATCTTCACCAGTCGTTGCTAGCTCATAATGCGTGTAGGCCACTTCAGGCAACGAATAGTGCAAATCATGCGCATTTGCTGCTCCACTAATCGCTGCGGCTGCGACCTTGGCTTCGAAACTAGCTTTATGCGCCAATGCTGGTCCAGCGACAATATCACCAATTGCATATATATGAGGCACATTAGTTTGCATGCTATCATCGACTGCCAACAGTCCATGATCACCAATTTTAATATCCGTATTATTTAAGCCCAAAGTGTCAGTATTAGCTTTGCGTCCAACTGATACCAATAGATAATCACCCGTCACGGTTTGTTCTTTACCATCAACTTCAAAAGTTAAAGTTACATCATCATCGGTTTGAACAGCTGATTTAGCCATCGCTGACGTAAAGACTTGCCCACCATGAGCTTTGAAATCATCCAAAACAGGCTTGGTCATTTCTTTATCAAAACCATTTAAAGTATGGTCTAACCCTTCAACAATCGTAACGTCAGCTCCTAGGTTCGCATAAGCTCCACCCAACTCTGAGCCAATTACGCCACCACCGATAATGATTAAATGCTGCGGAACCTCTGGCAAACTTAGAGCGCCCGTTGAATCAACGATGCGCCCATTAAATGGGATGCCTGGAATCGCGACGGGGCGTGATCCCGTTGCAATAATACAATTTTCAAATTGTAATAATTGGTGCCCATCTTCTTGCACCACATTTAAGGTCTCATTATCATTAAAACTCGCTTCACCTTTAATGACATCCACATGGTGTTTCTTCAACAACATGGCAACCCCACTAGTTAACTTTTCAACCACTTGATGCTGTTTCCAATCCTGAGTCTGGGCCCAATCTAATGTTCCCGTCGTAGTTAAACCAAAAGGATTTTCTTCAACACTATTACGATAATGGTGGCCTACATTAATCAAAGCTTTGGAAGGGATACATCCAATATTTAAACAAACTCCACCAATTTCATCACGTTCAATAATCGTGACCTTTTGTCCCAGTTCGGCCGCCCGAATTGCGGCGACATATCCGCCAGGTCCTGAACCAATCACCACGGTTCCTACTTCTGTTGCTTGTGCACCCACAACCATGCTTACACCTCCATTAACATAAAGGCCGGATCAGCCAACAATTGCTTTAAGTAATTCAAGGCTTCTTGGGCTAACATTCCATCTATTAAGCGGTGGTCATAACTCAAAGATAATTTCATATTCTGACCAATGGCCAACTCACCTTCAGGATTGACGATGGGTTCTTTTACAATCGATCCAAGACCTAAGATAATGGACTCATGCCCATTAATAATCGGTGTAAACCAAGTTCCCCGCGCAGAACCTAAGTTAGAGATTGTCATGGTAGCTCCTTGCATTTGAGCCGGTTTCAAAGTCCCTTCACGTACTGCACTAGCCAATTCAGCAATTTCTTTGGCGATCATCATAATGGACTTACTTTCTGCATGCGCAATCACTGGTACGTATAGCCCAGCTGGCGCATTCACCGCAATTCCCATATTGACGGTGTCATGATAGACAATCTCGCTCTTGTCCATATCCACGGAAGCATTTAGCTCTGGGAACTTCTGACCCACAGCGGCCATCGCCTTCACTGCATAAGCCAAATATGTCAAATGAATATCATGATCCTTAGCCACCATCTTAAATTGTTGACGATGAGCAACTAAATTTGAGACTTCAACACTATCAAAATTCGTAACAGTTGGAATCGTTTTATTTTGTGTTTCCATCGCATGCGCGATTGCTTTGCGCACACCAGACATTGGTTGGCTGCCCGCCTTCATACTTGGGACCGCCTGCGTTTCAACCGGTGTTGCGGATGCTGGAGTGGCCTTTTTTGGGGCCGTCACTGAATCGTCCATCACTTGTTTCGCTTCTAATGCTTCTGGTGCTACGTTGGTGAAGTTTTGAACATCTTGTAATGTAATATGTCCATGCCGTCCTGTAGCTGGCACCTGATTTAAATCAATCTGATGCTCAATTGCATAATGGCGTACGGATGGCATTGCCAACACATTCCCATTCGTGGCCGTATGCATACTGGGCCTCACTTCAGTCGCTGTTGGGGTAGCTGGTTTGGAAACGGATTGATCATGCGCTTGAGATTGGGTCTCCGCCTTAGCTGGTTGAGCAGTTTTTGCAACATCGTCACTGCCATCCCCATCAAATTCAATCAGAGGGTCACCGACTGCCACGGTTGTATTCGGCTCTACAAAAAGCTTCGTTACAACTCCTTCATATGGCGATAAAATTTCTTGCATGAGCTTATCATTTTGCACTTCTGCCACCGAATCATCAACGGCTACATGGTCACCAACCTTCACTAACCAATTGGTGATGTCTCCCTCTGCCATCCCTTCACCGATATCTGGCATCTTAAATATTTCAGTCATAATTTACAACCTCCTGTGCTTTAGCCACAACGTCGTCAGCCTTAACCATCCAATCATTTTCAGCTTGCGCAAATGGATAAATTGAATCAGGCGCCGCAACTCGCCCAATCGGAGCTTTCAAGCTTAAAATAAAGCGTTCTGCAATTTCAGCCATCACGGTGGCTCCTACTCCTGCCATGCGTTGCGCTTCTTGAACAACCAAAACCCGACCGGTCTTTTCCACTGAAGCACCAATGGTCTTCAAATCTAATGGTGAAACCGTCCTTAAATCTACCACTTCTGCATCAATTCCTTGCTTAGCTAATTCTTCAGCGGCCTTTAACGAAACGGGCACACCGCCTCCATAACTAATGATGGAAAGATCTTTTCCTTCACGCGTAATCACTGCCTCATCCAATGGCGTCGTATAATAACCCTCAGGAACTTCACCCTTCAAAGACCGATAGAGATGCAAATTTTCCAAAAAGATGACTGGATCATTCGACTCGACTGAACTCAATAATAACCCTTTAGCATCAGCTGGATTAGCTGGCATTACAACCCGCACTCCGGGCACTTGTGCTACCATTCCTTCTAAATTATCCGCGTGCATTTCAGGGGTCTTAGTTCCGCCCCCATATGGCGCCCGCACAACAATTGGCATCTCTTTGGTATTATTAAAGCGGAACCGGGTCCGTGCCATCTGCCCAGCAATAGAATCCATCACCTCAAACACGAATCCGAAAAATTGAATTTCCATAATCGGCCGGTAATTTTGTGTGGCGAGTCCAATCGCCATTCCCCCAATTCCAGATTCAGCCAAAGGGGTATTAAAGACCCGCTCTTCTCCATATTTAGCTTGCAGACCATCTGTCGCTCGGAATACTCCACCATTTTTACCAACATCTTCTCCAAAAATCAAAGTATTTTCATCGTGATCAAGTGCCAGATCCAACGCTTCTTGAATTGCTGCGATATAAGTTTTTGTAGCCATAATTACTTGCCCTCACTTTCAAAATGCGCAATTTGCTCTTGCATTGCTTGACCAGGTACTTCCAACGTATACTTTAAGAAATCAGATATTTTTTGTTTTTCAACCGCATCCGCAATCTTAATTTGTTCATCAATTAAAGTATTAACTTCGTCTACATACGCTTGTTCCTTATTTTCGTCCCAAATGCCTTTTTCTGTCATGAAATTACGCATCCGGATTAATGGCTCTTTTTGCCACCAAGCATCAATATCTTCTTGCTTCCGGTATCGCAATGGATCATCACCCGCGGTTGAATGTGGCTCCAAACGATTTGTCATAGTCTCAATTAACACTGGACCATTCCCAGCGACAGCCCAGGCGCGCGCCTCCTTACTTGCTAGATACATCGCAAGTGGATCGTTTCCATCCACGACCAAACTTGGCAAACCAGCTGCCCAACCCTTAGATGCTAAGTGTTGCGCGGCAGTTTGTAATTTTCGTGGTGTCGAAATCGCATAACCATTGTTTTGAACAAAGAAAACTGCATTGGCATGGTATGCTGAGGCAAAATTAATTCCCTCGTAGAAATCACCTTGCGATGAACCACCGTCACCAGTATAAGCATATGCCACTGCATTCTGCTTACGCTTCTTCAAACCTAAAGCTGTTCCAGCTGCCTCAACATATTGAGCACCGATGATAATTTGGGGCATCCAAGCATTAACTGGGCGTCCATCTTCGGTTGTCATCTCATTTCCTTTAGCATGTCCACGTGACCACAAAATCGCCTTCCAAATGGGCCAACCTTTAACCACAATTTCAGGAATATCACGGTAGCCAGGGAATAACCAATCTTCATCATTAAACGCATACGATGATGCCATCTGTGAAGCTTCTTGACCAGCAGTTGGTGCAAAGAATCCAAAGCGACCTTGTTTGGCCAATTTTGTCGAACGAATGTCCAATTGCCGACTCAATAACATGCGTTGCATAATCGCTATTAAATCTTCATCGGTCAATTCAGCGCGCTTCAAAGCTTCGGCATCCACCACTTCACCAGCATTATTTAAAATCTGCAAAGTTGGAAAAGCTTCATCTTGCATTTGAATTTGATAATCAAAATCTAAAATTTGTCGATTCTTTTCTGTAATATTTGCCATCCCAGGCTCCTTTCTATTCTGCAATGTCACCAGTAAAGAGTGCCGCTAATTCAGCTTGCGTAATGTCACCGAAATATTGTTGAACATCTTCAGGTGTTAGCTGCTTTTCAATCGTTTGTGGACTAAACGGCTGCCCGATTAAACGATTTTCAATCTCCCGCCAATCGCGAACCCCCAAGAAATCACCCGTAAAATTCAATTTTTGAATCAAACCATGTTCCACATTCGCTAACACATCAATGCTTCCGCCTTGATATTTAGCATGATTTTGAAAATCAAATTTCGGACTTTGCCCATAATTCCACTCCCAAGTCGCAAACTTGTCTTTTCGCCATGATTCAATCCCAGCTTTTTGCACATCAGTTAAGATTAATTCTCCATCGCGACCTTTATCACTAAGGTAGTATGTTAGGGCCTCGATAAATTTATCTAAAGTTTTCGTCTGCGGAGCATAATCTTTAATATTTCCCACCCGTGCACGAACTGATTTAGCCGCTTTCGTCATAAATTTTTCATCAGCCACGTTTAAGGCGTGCACCATCGCATCAACGTCCGTATCCCAAAGCAATGTCCCATGATGCATCAAGTATCCACCGGCATAGCGCTGCGCATTTCCAGAAACCTTTTTCCCATCGACTTCTAGGTCATTACGCCCAGTAATTTGCGCTTCAATCCCGATCGATTGCAACGCATCCTGCATTGGTTGAACAAAGCGTTTAAAATTAACAGAACTACTATGCTCAACTGGCACAAAGAAGGTAAAGCAGATATTGCCTAAATCATGATAGACCGCCCCACCTCCAGAGACTCGTCGCACAACTTGCACATCATGCGTATCCACGTATTCTTGATTAATTTCACCAAACGTATTTTGATTTTGTCCGACAATAATCGCCCGTTTATTTTGCCATAAAGCAAACACGGGCTCCGTCGGCTTCAAATTGTAAAGTAGCCAACTATCCATTGCGATATTTTCATATGCATCATTTCCAAAATATTTAATAAACTGCATCTAGAACAACTCCTTATCAGTCATCTATGTAAGCGCTTACTTACTCTTACGGCTTAAGTATATCATATTTATAATAGGAAGATACTAGCCTCCTTAAAGGTTTCACTTACTAATAATTTTATTCACAATTTGCTTGTGACATTTATCAATGATCAACCTGAACTAGTCTTAAGTCTGGAATATTTGCTTGTGCATCTACTTGTTTTAAATTAGTAAACCGTTATTTATTGTGAAATATTGTTTTTATAAATTTCATCTCGAACCCATCAAAAAAAGCAGAACCGCAGTTCTGCTTCTTCAATATTGATTTTTAATCTAACACATACTCATGAATAGCTTGTGCTACACCGGCATGATTATTATCAGCAGTAATTACATCCGCTAATTGCTTAATAGCTGGAACGGCATTGCCCATTGCCACTCCCAAACCAGCCGCTTTAATCATCGTGCGATCATTTTCTTGATCACCAATTGCCATCGTTTCGGTTTGGGCTACATCCAACTGCTTAGCTAATGCTAATAAAGCATTTCCTTTTGAAGCAATTGGATTAACAAACTCCAAATTATTAGCAGTCGAGCGTATGACTGAGACCGACTGATGAATTGATTCTGGAATTATTTTTTCAACCCGATCTAATTCATCTGCATTCGCATTCGCAATTCCCTTGATAAGTTCCACTTTTTCAAATGCGGCATCATTTTCTGCGACATGTAAAGGCAAATTAACTAACGAATTTTCAAAACTAGCCCACGGGTCAACTAAATGGGTTGTGGTATATGCCTGATCTTGACTTTCAGCCTGCAAATAAATTCCTTCTTGATGCATAAAATCATTAATTTCTGACCATTGATCTAAGGTCAGCGCTTCGGAAAATAAAATTTCAGAACCATCCGTGGTCTGCATTAAGCCCCCATTATGGGTGATAACATATTGATCTGCGCCAACCAAATCCAGTTCTTTTAAAATCGGCATTACACCTGTCAAAGGCCGACCAGTGGTAATTACAATTTTAACCCCTTGTTGCCGTGCCTGGTTAATGGCTTCAGCCACAGCTGGCATAATTTTATGTTGATCATCCAGTAAAGTTCCGTCAATATCAATTGAAATAATCTTAATAGCCATTTTTTATCCCCCGTCTATCCTGCTAAATTTACAAACTTAATTATAACAGATTATAAAGCTCCTAGGTTCGCCATCATGACGCCACCTAAGACCACTAAGATTGATCCAATAATTGAATATAACATTTGACGCTTTGTCTTTTTCTCACCTAAGATAAAGATTCCACCAAAGACTCCAACGACAACTCCCATTTGTGATAAAGTCGTGGCTGTCGCTTGACCAACGGCTGGATTAGCAGCTGAAATAAACATGAAGACATTTCCTAAGGCCCAAACTAATCCAGTAATAATATTCCGCCAAGTTGCTTTCTCAAACATTGTAGCTTGTTCTTTCATAAAGAAGATGACAATCAAAAACGTTCCAATGACTTGTCCAATTGATTGTGGTCCAACCACTGCCGTCATGTAATACAATCCTGATCCATCAGGTGCTCCATGCAAAACGGATGAAATATAACCGGTCTTGTACAAAAGATTTGGCAAAACGAAGTACATCATGAATCCTAATGTTGAAATCAACATGGCCAACAAGCCACCCTTAAAATCGCGATTAGCATTGCTTTCTTTTGGCGCATTAGGATCAGGCAAGGAAGTTAAAATCGCACCAAGTACTACCCCTAAAATAGCAATTGATCCAAACAACCACATTTTACCAGTTTTCCACTCTCCAAGTACCGCAGCAGCCATCAAAGCGTTTCCAATGATTTGACCCCCGGTTGAGATTGGGTTACCTACCGAAACTCCCATTTTCTTAAAGCCAATAAATTGTCCAGCCGTTCCAATCGCCCACACTAGTCCAGAAACAATTCCTACAACCCAAATACGCGAATTAAAAGCAAAATCAGCACCGGCATTTGGCACTACATAGAACAACAGAGTAACCACACCAAAAAGCAAAGCTCCAAAGGTCATTCCTAATGACTGTTGTCCAGCAGACCCTCCCATTTTGGTTGTAACAATCCCGACTGATCCCCAAGCTAAAGCTGGGATTAACGCTATCAATATTGACATGGTTTTTAATTTTCCTTTCGTCCCCTTATTAATATCACAAATACGATTTTATCATATTATATATGTAAGCGTTATCTTTTTTTACAATAAATTTTTAATTTATGTAAATAATTTACATGTATATTTACGACATCATCAATGGAAACGGTTCGGCCGCAATGGTCTAGACCTTTTAAAACGATTCACTAAATTGTTTCAAGTTTTTTTCATTTTATAATTCATTTTGATTAAATAAAGCAAATTTATCCGAAAAAAAGCTCTACCTAAAACTTAGGTAGAGCTAAATTTTTTGAGAGGAAGAAGCTTACTTAACAGCGTCTTTCAATCCCTTACCAGGCTTGAAGGCTGGTACCTTTGATGCTGGAATATCAATTTCATCGTTTGTACGTGGGTTGCGGCCCTTACGAGCGGCACGTGTCCGTACTTCGAAAGTTCCAAATCCGATCAATTGAACCTTCTCACCTGCACTCAATTCTTCTTGAATTGCAGCGAAAGTAGCATCAACAGCAGTAGTTGCATCTTTCTTTGAGAAACCAGCTTCTGCTACCTTATTGATTAAGTCTTGCTTGTTAGCCATGAGACTATCCTCCTGATTTTTAAAATCAATGTTTTTTCATAAAGCAATTAACCTTATGTCGTTATTAAATTTATCATAATTTAACAGCAATAACAAGCGTTTTTACGAAAGAAAGCGCACCAGAACGCCTTTTATAACACTTTTTTAATAAAATAAAGCAAGTTTTAGCCAAAAAGCTTCTTTTTGACCACTTTTTCTATCCTAGGTCCGGGCTCGCTTAATAATGTGCACTGGCGTTCCTTCAAAGTCAAACGCCTTGCGAATTTGGTTCTCTAAGAAACGTTCATATGAAAAATGCATCAATTCAGGGTCATTCACAAAGACCACAAAAGTTGGTGGTTGAATTGAAACTTGCGTTGCATAATAAACTCGAAGCCGTTTTCCACTCCGATTAGGGGCGGGATTCAAAGCTAATGCATCCATAATCACTTCGTTCAATGTTGCTGATTGAATACGCCGTTGATGGTTTTCGTTCACTCTTTTAATTAAAGCTGGCAAATTATTTAACCGTTGCTTTGTCTTAGCTGAAACAAAGATAATTGGTGCATAGGCCAAATACTGAAATTCGGTCCGGATTAAATCCTCAAATTCCTTCATGGTATGGTTATCTTTGTCTAAAGTATCCCATTTGTTGACCACAATAATCACTGCGCGACCAGCTTCATGGGCGTAACCAGCGACGTGCTTATCTTGCTCACGAATTCCCTCTTCGGCGTTCAAAACCATCAAGACCACATTCGAATCATCAATCGCACGCATTGCGCGCATCACTGAATATTTTTCAGTGTTCTCATACACTTTACCACGCTTTCGAATTCCAGCTGTATCGACCATCGTGAACTCATCACCCTCAGCGGTCACGAACTTTGTGTCGACGGCATCACGCGTTGTTCCAGCGATATCTGAAACAATTACCCGATCTTCACCTAACAAAGCATTAACTAGGGATGACTTTCCCACATTCGGACGTCCAATAAATGAAAAACGAATCGTATCATCATCAGGAACACCGTCATCAACTGGAAAATTAGCGACAACCGCATCCATTAAATCCCCCAGTCCCGTTCCGTGTGATCCAGAAATGGGATATGGTTCTCCCAATCCTAAAGCGTAAAAATCGAAAATGTCATTGCGCATTTCGAAATTGTCAACTTTGTTCACGGCTAAAACGACCGGCTTATTCGTTTTGTATAATAATTTAGCCACTTGTTCGTCCGCGTCGGTCAACCCTTCGCGTCCGGAAACCATGAAAATAATCACGTCCGCTTCATCCATCGCGATTTCAGCTTGTTGCTTAATTTCGCTCATAAATGGTTCATCACTCATTTCAATGCCGCCGGTATCAATCAAACGGAATTCATGTGTAAGCCATTCTGCGCGTGTATAAATTCGATCACGTGTTACTCCTGGCGTATCTTCAACGATCGAAATTCGATCGCCGGCAATACGGTTAAAAATCGTGGATTTCCCCACATTGGGGCGTCCCACAATCGCTACGACTGGATAAGCCATCCTTACCTCTTTTCTGCTGCAATAGCATCTTAATTAATTGTTGTTATTATAACATACAACGATAACGCAACCTAGAATGAACTCGGTCTTTAAAAGTGTATCAATTTTACGCTTGGTATCTAGCACCGTATCAACAGGATACACTACGTTACCTTGCTTGAATACAAAAGAAAAAGGTCGGAGCAAACGCCCGACCTTTTTCAGCAAAGCTGATTTAGATTTTAGTCAAAATCCTTCAAATTGAACAAATCACCCAAAGTAGCATTTCCTTCTTCTTCAGAAGTTGAATAATTCATAGGTGTTGAGTCACGACGGTTGTTCTTACGTCCACCGTTATTGTTGCGACGGTTATTGTTATTATTGTTACCATTGCGACGTTCGTGATCACCGTTATCATTGTTCTCACGTGCAGGCGCCTCTGTCAAAGCCTTAATTGACAATGACAAACGTTGACGGTCTGGGTTAACATCCAAAACCTTCACTTGAACCTTGTCTCCAGCCTTCAAAACATCAGAAGGATTGTCAACATGTTCATGTGAAATTTGTGAAACGTGAACCAATCCTTCAACACCAGGGAATACTTCCACAAAGGCACCGAAGTCAACTACACGCTTAACAGTTCCTTCAAGTACAGTTCCTTCTGGAGCATTTTCAGCAGCAGATTCCCAAGGTCCTGGTTGTGTTGCTTTGATTGACAATGAGATACGTTCTTTTTCAGGATCCAATCCCAAAACCTTCACCTTAACGGTTTCACCAACTGACAAAACATCAGAAGGTTGTGAAACACGTTCGTATGAAATTTCAGAAACGTGAACCAATCCATCAACCCCACCAAGGTCAATGAAGGCTCCAAAGTTGGTCATCCGAGCAACCTTACCTTCAACAACGTCACCAACTGTCAATTCTTCAAAGATACGCTTCAAAGCTTCTGAACGTTCTGAATTCAAAACAGCCTTACGTGACAAGATCAAGCGTGATTCTGCAGCGTTAATTTCAATAATTTCCGCCTTAACAGTCTCACCCTTGTATTGGTTCAAATCTTGCACGAAACGGTTTTCGATCATTGATGCTGGGATAAATCCACGGACACCGGCAACATCGACAACCAATCCACCCTTAACGACTTGCGTAACCGGAGCTTCAACGATATCACCTTCATGATACTTGTTTGCAATTTCTTCCCAAGCACGACGAGCTTCCAATTGGCGCTTTGAAAGGATCCATGAGTATCCTTCTTTTTCTGAAGTAATAGGCATTTTAACTACTGCTTCAATTTGATCACCAACTTTTACCAAGTCGTTTACATCAGCATCGCGATCTGAAGTCAATTCGCGGGCAGGGATTACACCTTCAACCCCAGCTCCATCAATACCAACTACAACTTGACGTGCGTCATCAATTGCCAAAACTTCACCAGTTACTACATCCCCAACCTTTACATCGGGTTGTGCATCTAGCGCAGCCAATAGCTCGTTGTTTTCTTCGTTCATTACAATAATTCCTCCTGGTCACACAAATGTGATAATACAGTATATTATAAGCTAAGTGCTCGATAATTGCTAGCGTTTTTTTAATATTTTTTAGACCTTTTTACATAAATCAGTTGCATTATGCGATATTTGTGATAATACCTTTAATTTTTTGCACCACGGCATCAATTGACATCCCTGTTGTGTCTACCTTAATGGCATCATCTGCCTTACGTAAGGGACTAATCGCTCGATTAGAATCTAATTCATCTCTATGCTGAACCGCTTGCTCAATTTCAGCCAATGTTTCATTGCTTCCTTTCGCTTGATTTTCTTTAAAGCGTCGCAAAGCCCGTTCGTGGACAGAAGCAACTAGAAAAATTTTTACCTGTGCTTGTGGTAGGACTGTCGTTCCAATGTCACGACCATCCATAACTACTCCTGCATCTTGCGCAATCAAGCGCTGCAAATTCGTCATAGCCTCACGCACTGCCGCATAAGAAGACACTGCAGAAACATTTTTCGTCACCGTAGCGCTCCGGATTTCTTCCGTCACATCTTGTTCATTGTAATAAACCCTTTGCACAGGCTCACCTGGTGCAAACGTGATTTGAATAGTTGGCAAGAGCTGTGTCACGGCGTCTTCATCATTGATATCAATTTGCGCCCGCAAGGCAGCCAATGTCACTACTCGATACATTGCACCTGTATCAACATAGATATAACCTAATTGATTTGCTAAAATTTTTGCAATTGTTGATTTACCGGCTGAAGCAGGCCCATCAATTGCGATTTGCATTGCAACCATATTTTAATTTCACCTGTACCTATCAATTTTTAAACTACTTTAATTAATACCAAATTCTGGCGCATATTTCAATGTTCCTTCTAATTGAAGATCTCCGTTCATTTTTTTCATTAGGAAATATTCATCAGGAATTTCAGCGGGTGGCAAAACGCCCAGCTGGCTCGCCCGTTTGTAACCGAAACGGCCATAATAATTTGGATCACCTAAAATGCTAATATAATCCCCATCATTCTGAGCAGTCCAAGCCTCAGCTTGTTCAATCAGGCGGCCACCAATTCCTTGCCTTTGTAGCGTTGGCATCACCGCCAGCGGAGCTAAGACGTAACCAACTTTATCAGCCACTTGTGATTGAGTCAAAAAGGCTTCACCAACCACTGCATGATAAGCATCCAAGGCAACCAGTTCAATCTTTTGCTCCGTGCTCTTTCGTAATGCATCAACTAATTCTGCTTCGCCATCATAACCATGTTTAGTTCCACTAAAAGCGGCATGCAATAAAGTTCCAACGGCCGCTTTCATATTTGATTCAATCGGCTGAATCATAATCTTATTATGATTTTCGTTATTAGCCATACGTTCTCCTTTACTTTCAATAAAAGGCATGAACTGAATGTTTAATACCAAAAAATCATCCTTGTTTCATACCTTAAATTTATTATTTAATTTTAACTTCTTTACCAACCCACTGGGTATAGTTACTTGCAGTCAAGCCTGGATTCAAATTATATAATTGCTCAACTGAAATGTTATGTGCTGCGGCAAAACCAAACAAAGTTGGTCGATTAGCAGGCAACTCTAAGACCGTCTTACTATCAGCCTCATCTTGTGAAGACTTAGCCGCCGCTTCTGAAGCCGCTTTTTCAGAGGCTGCTTTTTCTTCAGCAGCTTTGCGCTTCTTTTCCGCCTTGGCTTCCGCTTGCTTTTCTGACTTGCTCTTGCCATCAACCTTAGAAGTTGACGTTTTCGTTTGATTATTGGTTAATGATGAGACAGCCGTTTGTGCGTTTTGATTAGGCTGATTTAATTCTTTAAGATAGTTGTACACCGGAACAAAGGACAACACCAAAACACATGTCACTAATAATCCCACTACCAAACTGACCCGTTGTGACTTGCGTCGATTTGCGGTTCGTGAATATTTTTTTACTGCATCCGTTTCTTCAAAGGATGCTTCCCATGGTTTCACTTGCTTTTGCTTGTCCATAAGGGGAACCCTCCATACCAGTTTTAATGCTCTTACGTTACCATATTTTACCTATAAAAATAAAGCATTTTAACGCGGTCTTTACCTTATATTAAACAGTTGCTCTATTTTTTGCTGCCAATCCATTGAATTCGTGTCTTTTGTAGTCATCGCTTGTTCCCGTTTTAAGTTTAATCGTTTAAAATCTACATCGCCCTGCGCATTTTCAAAAGTCGCGTCAATTTTACTATCATCTGCAAAATAACGTAATAAATAAGCACGCAATCCAGAAGTTAATTGAGTGTATTCCAACAGAGCATTTAACGCCTGATTTCTTTGCTTACGCCGTAATTCAAACTTTTGATTAATATCGTCAATTGACAAACTTTTTTGTGCATAATACTGTACTAACCGGTAAGCTGATTCCGATATCCCTGGTAATTGCTCAGAAGTTTGGCTTAAATTACGCACCTCGTTGGCATCTGGCAAGTCTAAATCAATCATACTCCGTTGTAGCTGTTCATCCCCTGGACTATATAGCAAAACCGCTATCGCCGTTTTACCATCTCGTCCCGCACGACCAAACTCTTGTAAATAATTCTCAATATCGGCAGACATTTGATAATGAATGACATAACGGATATCCGCTTTATCAAGGCCCATCCCAAAGGCCGAAGTAGCCGTGATAACATCAATTTGATCAAGCATAAATTGTCGCTGAATACGATACCGATCCTGAGCGTCTAAACCTGCATGGTACGCAACTACTCGTAACCCAGTGACTTGCTGTAACCACAAAGCCATTTGGGAAGCCAAACGCCGCGATGAAAAATAAACAATCCCTGGTCCGACCATGGTTTGCACCAAAGCCTTTAAGCGGTCGCGCTTGGCATCTTCATCGGATAAATTTTCCGTGTGTAAATAAATATTAGGTCGATCCACGGAACTCCGATAAAGATAAGTTTGATCGATGGGAAGCTTAAAGATTTGCATCATCGCTGTCAACATTTGCGCAGTCGCTGTCGCTGTTAACAATAACAATTGTGGTTGTCCTAACTGCGCCACAATTCCTGGCAGTTTTAAATAATCAGGGCGAAAGTCCAACCCCCAACTCAAAACTGTATGCGCCTCATCGACGACCAACAAATTTAACTGACATTGTCTTAGACGTTGCAAAACGTCCTGATTACCCAACATTTCAGGAGAAATGAATAAAAAATGGTACTGCGGTAAAGCTTGTAAAACCTGCGCTCGCTCCGTTGAACTCAACATTGAATTCAAAGCCACCACACGTTTTTCACCTAGATAATTCAAGCGCGCAACTTGATCTTGCATCAAAGATAATAAAGGTGTCACAATAACGATTAAACCCGGACGCAAAACCCCCATCATTTGGTAAATTAAACTTTTACCGCCCCCTGTTGGCAGTAGCGCGACGGTCGATTGACCTTGCATCAGTGCTTGTAAAATTTCTGCCTGGCCTACTCGAAATTGGTTAAAGCCGAAATGCTGTTGCAGCACCGTTAATAACTCATCCTCATTCATTAACTTGGTCCTCACTTTGTTCCGCTTTTTTAAATTGCTGAATCGCATACAAACGGAAATAAAAAAATTCTTCCGCCGTCCCTTGATTTTTAACTTGATCAAAAGACCATTGTGTCAAGGGTTGGGTTAATCGTGTTTGGAAATAGGCGACTACATCGACATTTAAAATACGTTCATATGAAAACTGATCTAGGGGCACTAACATTGCGCTTAACATTAAATGTTCGCGAATGGTACTAATCTTTAAACGCCGTTGCTTTTGGATCTCATTGACTGACATTCCCTGCTCAAAAGCTTGGTAGGTTAATAAATTAGAAGCACTAATCGTAAGACGTCGATAAGGTACAAACAACTTACCAATTAAGGACTTTGGATTAGCTAATGCAAATTCAATCAACTGGGCGTACTGGTCTAATTCCCACCAGTAATAATCTTCCTCATCCCAACTAGTGGGACCAGATATTTGTTGATGAGTCATCCCCGGTACTTCATGGCCAACCCAAGTACTCGTTAACCAATCAGCATCTTGTCGGGGTAAGGTTTCCAAATAGGTCTTCAATTGCTGGGCCCACTGAAAAACGATATCAACATGTTTGTTTGCATGATACCATTTTTTAACCCAATTTTTAGTCATATTATCCGCTGGCAAAGGATAATAACTTTTACTTTCAAACGAAGCCTCTGAGACCACCTGATTCGCTAATAAAAAAGCGTCCCGAAAGCCACTAACGTCATACCGTTCAAACATCAACACATGTTGCACCCGATAATGATTTTGCCAATATAGCGTTTGTTGTTCTAAGCCTAATGCAGTAACTTGCATTTGCCCCTTGGCTACCTCGGTCAGCCATTGCGCTTGGATGAGTTGTTGTAGTGTTTGATCATATTCTTGCTTGGTAAGCCACGGCCTTTGTCCAATCAAAATAAACTGATGATATAGCATCCCATTGTAGGCTGTCGAGACCGTCAACTGATTTTTTAAAAGGCCATATATAACCCGTTGTCGTCGAATCTGATTTACATCATATAACGTCAAAAGCCATTGTGCGTCCACACCCGGTCTCCTTTTAAACAAAACTAACTCTTATTATCAAACTTATATTAATTAAATACAATCACAACACGCTTTTATTTATTATAACCGACCTGAGCTCTTCCGAACCTGTTTTCCACGCTTCAATTGTTGAACTTCATTATGCGTTAAAGCACGATATTCCCCAGACACCAAATCATGTACTTCGAGCATCCCGTAACGCTCTCGGTGCAATTTCAAAACTGGATGTCCGACCTTTTTAAGCATATTTTTAACTTGGTGGTTACGGCCTTCGTGAATGGTCAATTCCAAAGTGGCCGTATTTTTCCGTGTATCTGTTCGCAAAATTTCGGCCCGCGCTTCAGCTGTTTTTTGACCATCAATGACCACACCCTGACGTAATGTTTTTAATTCATCATTGGTCGGAATGCCCTTGACCTTAGCCACGTACACTTTATCAATCCGATACCGTGGATGCATTAACTGATTCGCTAATTCCCCATCATTGGTCAATAATAAAGCCCCTGTCGTATCATAATCTAGGCGACCCACGGGATAAACGCGCTCGGTCACATCAGATAATACATCTAAAACAGTTGCACGGTTTTTATCATCTGAAGCAGTCGTCACAACACCTCTTGGCTTATTTAACAAATAATAGACGTGCTTTTGTGAGCCTTCTAGCGGACTTCCGTCAACTTCAATATGATCATGTGGTTCTACTTTGGTACCTAGAGTCGTGACGACAACACCGTTTACTTTCACACGACCTGCTTCAATTAATTTCTCAGAAGCCCGCCGTGATGCCACTCCTGCTTGCGCCATAATTTTTTGTAGTCGTTCTGCCATAAATTTCTCTTTTCTTTTTGCTCAAAGTATTATTTTAATTTAAATTTTTGATTTGATAAGTTTCCCAATCTCGCAAGATGTCTTGAGTCCGAATGGTTCCCATAATAAATGCTTTGGGATAATAATTTTGCAGAGCCCCGTAAATTTCTCCACCTACCAATTGCTGTTCATATGGTACAATTTCCGAGCCAAACGCAATTAAGCGCACTAAAACGCATTGACCCATCTCTTCTATTCCAATCACGGCTGTCATATGCCGTGTCATGGGATCTTTCCATAATAGTAATTGCCGATGCTGGTTTGCGTGATACCATTGGATTTCTCTTTGCACATCTGCATATGTTGCAAAATCATCAATATAAGACATCAAGCCCATCGCAATTTTAGGTTGATTTTCAGTCACCGCCACTAACATCTAATCATCTCCTTTAATGTGCTTAACAAACTTAATCTGAAGATTCTTCTGATAGTACTAATTCAATTCCTTGATCATTTTGCGTGATTAGCCGTTCTTTATATAAATGGCCCAACGCTCGCTTAAATTGTCCTTTTGACATCCCAAAATACTGCTTAATTTCCGCCGGGTCAGAATGATCATTATATGGTAATTGATGGGTTGGCGTCCGTTGTAACAAAGTTAAAATCAGCTTAGCATCACCACTGATTGCTTTATAAGCTAATGGCTTTAGCGAAAGATTTAAGATTCCATCATCACGCACCCCAATTACACGCGCCTCAACCCGTTGGCCTAAACGTGGCTCTTGATAACGCTCACTGGGATGGATAAAACCAACATGGAAATCATCCGTCAACACTAATGTACCTACCATTTTTAAACGATAAACCGTCCCCAAGACATTTTTTTGACCTTTCATCGTAGGCTTAGCAGGAATCCGAATTGCATTAAACACTTCAACTGGCGCTAATTCACCCCATAGCCGTTGCTTAGTATCAACCCTTAACGTAATCAACAACCGGTCACCACGTTGCGGCCATAACTCATGGATTGTAGGGAGTTCATCTAATGAAACTACTAAATCTTTATTTGGCAAGCCCACATCCACAAAGACTCCTAAATCACGCCGTGCATCCGTAACTGTTCCAAATGCATAATGTCCTTTAGTCACTTCAAGCTCTTGCTTAGTAATTTGTAATTGGCCGTCCTTATTTTCATAGGCAAAGCCTGTCACCATTCCACCAATTTTTAACGGCTTTAACAATTCGCTCTTATCAATTTGGTAAGTTTGTCCATCAATCTGGGCGAAAAACGCCTGCTCATTTTCATCAGTTACTTGTGCTGTAACCACTTCTCCAATAATTTTACTCATTTTATATTCTCTCAATATCTCGTTTTAATTAATTATTTATATGTCAGTACCCAGATCACTTTAAAATCTAACAAAAATTTACAACCGGCTCAACCATTGACATACCCTGTGTCTACTATAACAAACCACTTCTTGAATTGCTATGCCTAACAAAAAATCGCCACACTGCTACAAAATCAAAATTTTGTAACCGTCTAGCGACATAAATTATTCATAACTAAAATATTACTGTTCTTTATTTGACTTAAACAAATTAGAAAATGGTGAGTCACCAGTGTTAGCAACCTGCGTCAAAAAAATCTTAATGGCCGTTTGGGTTGTTAAACCTTGCGCCTTAAAAATTTCATCGGCTGTATCTTTCACATTTTCCTCTACACGTAATTGGATTAATTTCTCTGACATTGATTTTCCCCTCTCAATTCGATTCACCTTATTAATCGTGTTATTAACATATCATGCTATTTATCATATAGTCAAAGATTTTTTAACGATTTTCACAAATCTTTTACATTTCATTGTATATACTTAACGATTTTGACTGTCTAGAAGAATAGTGACTGGTCCATCATTGACAAAATCCACTTGCATATCAGTACCAAAACGCCCGGTTGCAACGGTGATTTTTCCCATCCGCAAGCCTTGATTAAATTTTTCATACAATTCATTTGCCATTTTCGGTTCTGCAGCTTGCATGAAGTTCGGTCGATTCCCTTTCTTAATATCCGCGTAAAGCGTAAATTGCGAAATAGATAAAATCGAGCCAGCCACCTGCTGAATGTTAAGGTTCATCTTACCAACTTCATCTTCAAAAATTCTTAAATTTAAAATTTTTCGGACCAAATAATTTACATCTTCGACGGTATCATTACTACCGACCCCCACGAAAAGAACTAAACCTTGCTGAATCGTCCCTAAAATTTCTGCTTGGCTAGTAACTTGCGCTTTTAAAACCCGCTGCAATACAACTTTCAATCCACTTCCCCTTTAATTGTAAGCTCGTTTGACAGAATGTACATCTTTAACGTTCTTAATTGCATCCATCACACGCTCTAATTGTGTCAAATTGCGCACTTCGACGGTCATTGAAATCACAGCTTGATTATTCCCATCAACTCGACCATTAATTGAATTCATAGTTCGGGCATGATTCCCAACCATTCGAATAATGTCATTTAATAGCCGTGGACGGCTTTCTCCACCGATAATTAAATCAGCTCGATACTCTTTTTTACTATTTTCAGTATTAGGTCCCCACGCTACGTCGACTAAGCGTTGCCCTAATTCAGTATCACTGGCTAAATTTGGACACCCAAGACGATGTACCGAAACGCCCCTTCCTTTGGTAATATAACCCACAATTTCATCCCCTGGAACGGGCGTACAACAACGACCTAAACGAACTAACATGGAATCAATTCCTTGAATCATGATGGCGTCAGCACGTTGATTTTCTTTCAAATGACGTTCTTCGGGATTTGTCTCAACGGTGGCATGTTGCTCAAAGACTTGCGCTTCTTCCGCATTTAGCCGCTGCTCTTCTAAGCGCATTCTCAAATCAGCGGTCAACTTATTTGCTACCCCTTGAACTGATTGCTCACCGTAACCAATGGCGGCGAGCAAATCATCTGCTGATCGATAATGTAAATTATCCACGGCCTTTTGTAGATTGCTGGGCTCCATCAAGGCTTCCAAACGATAACCTTGACTGATCAAATAATTACTTAATTCTTGACGCCCGGCCACCACATTTTCAGAATAATCTTGCTTTCGGAAGTACTGACGAATTTTATTTCGGGCTCGGCGGGTCTTGACTAGCTTTAACCAATCACGATTTGGTTGAGCATTTTGACTAGTGATAATCTCGACAATATCTCCAGTCTTGATTTCATAATCCAAAGGCACTAACTTACCGTTCACTTTCGCCCCAGTGGTATGATTTCCGACATTCGTATGAATCGAATAGGCCATATCCAAAGGACCAGATTCTTGTGTCAATTCCACCACATCCCCGCGTGGAGTAAAGGCATAAACCCGATCAGTGAACAGGTCACTTTTAACGGTTTTCATAAAATCATCGGAATCTTTCGATTCATTTTGTAATTCCAAAATATTTTGAATCATATTCAATTGACGCTGGTCAGATGTTTGCACATCCACCCCATCGAATTTGCCTTCTTTATAAGCCCAGTGCGCTGCTACCCCAAATTCGGCCACCTCATGCATTTCATGCGTCCTGATTTGAACTTCCAAAGGTCGTCCCTCTGGCCCAATGACTGATGTGTGTAACGATTGATAGCCATTGGCCTTAGGCAAAGCAATATAATCCTTAAAACGCCCAGGCATTGGTGTCCAATGGGAATGAATCGACCCCAAAACAGCGTAACAGTCCCCGATGGAATTCACAATGACTCGAATGGCTAAGAGATCATAAATTTCTTCAAAGTCTTTATGCTTCTTTTGCATTTTCCGATAAATCGAATAAATATGCTTTGGACGACCATAAACTTGCACATTTTCTAAATGCAAATCCGTGATGGCAGTCTTAATCTCTTGCACAGCTTGATCAACAATTTCAATCCGCTCATCACGCCGTAATTGCATAGCCTGCGCAATCGCATGGTAGGCATCATAATCCAAGTAGCGTAGCGACGTATCTTCTAGTTCCCACTTGATCGTCATGATTCCCAACCGATCTGCTAGAGGCGCATAAATCTCCAACGTTTCTCCAGCGATCCGTTTTTGCTTTTCCGGATTCAAAGCCCCTAACGTGCGGATGTTATGCAACCGATCTGCTAATTTAACAAAAATAACCCGAATATCATGCGACATAGCTAACAATAATTTGCGATGGTTTTCCGCTAAACGTTCAGAATCTGATTTATACTCAATTTTTGAAATCTTTGAAACCCCATCCACGATGTGGGCTACATCGGTCCCAAAAGCAACTTCCACATCACCCAACTCAGCCGGGGTATCTTCGACAACATCATGTAAATAACCCGCAATGATTGTATCGGGATCCATTTTTAAATCGGCTAAAATCCCTGCCACCTGAATCGGATGGATGATATACGGTTCACCTGATTTTCGTTTTTGATCTTGATGTAATTTTTCAGCAAACGCGTATGCTCGGTCTACTGCCGCAACATGTTCAGCATTTAAATAACTCGCGTACATATCATGTACTTCTGCTTGTGAATAAACTTTTGCTTCTGTCATGTAGTTTTTTCCTAATTTCTCGATTTATCGCTTTACGCCAAAAGCGACCTAATCGCCCTTAATTACCTATAATTTAACTTACATTATAGCACGCTCATCGAAAATTCCTATATCATCATACTTCCTAACAAAGTTCTAATTTTAAAAAATTATAAGCACCTATCTTCCCACGACAAACTTAACTTGCAACGCCTGCAATTGCGTGCGTAAGATTTCACCAATCGCCGGATCATCCTTTAAGGCTTCCGTGAGCGGTAATTTCCACTTATATTTGCGGTCCTCACTTACAATCACGACCGGATTTTGACCCCGGTACGGTTGTAATAATTGCTGCCACGCCGCTTGATGCTCCACAGCTAAAGGCCAATTAGCAAGCTGAACAAACCAAGTCCCTGTTGCCGGTGGCAAAGGCTGACTAGCTGTCGCTTGAATTGGCTGCAATTGATTCACTGTCACTTGCCAGTGACGACTACGTTCATTAGGGGCTTCCAACTTACCATTAACTAATACGAAACCTTGTGTTTTTAAATCGTTTTGATATTGCTGGTATTGTTTAGGGAAAAGCGTCAACGAAATTTGCCCTGTCAGATCCATAACGTCTAAAAAGGCCATTTGTTCGCCTTTTTTCGTACGAATTTGCTTGATATTTTCAATCATGACTAAGAGGCGTACCAAACCACTACCCCGATCAATCGCTTCTTGAATCGTCTGATACTGATCCTTTGATACCTGTTGCATGGCCGCCTCAATAGGATGACCGCTCAAATAAATCCCCAAACGTTGATATTCATGGGCCAAACGTTCGTTAGCGGGATAATCTTCACTAGTCCGAATGAGCGGTTGATAAACTTCATATAAATGATGAGATTGTCCAGCTAACTGACGTGATTCTAGATATTTCGGCAAACTTTGCATTACCACGCGCCGATTTGAATTGAGCTCATCCAAAGCGCCGGCTTCAATCAAAGGTTCATAAATCTCGGCCTTTTTATATTGAGCCCCTAACCGCCAGATAAAATCACCCAAGTCGGCAAATATTCCATTGGCTCGCCGTTCTTCTAAAATCGCTTGTCGTAAATCACGTTGTAACCCTGAAATACTAGCTAACCCCATTTGTAATTGCTGCTGATAGATTGAATATCCTGCAAAGCTTTGGTTAATATTAGGACCTAAAAGTTGCAACCGCTGGGCTCTTAATTCTTCGACGTAACCCCGCACTTTAGTTTGATTACCTAATTCTAAATTCAAAACTCCCTTGTAAAAGGCTAGTGGATAATGGACTTTAATATAAGCTAACTGCATGGCTAACTTTGAATACGCTACCGCATGCGAACGATTAAATCCATACGCTCCAAACTTTTCAATATACTGATAGACAGCCTGTGCCTCACTCAAAGCATGACCTTGGGCTTGGGCACGTTCTATAAAGATTGTTTTTAATTCTGCCATCTGCTGTTGCTTTTTTTTTGAAATCGCTCGGCGCAATAAATCCGCTTCGGCTAAACTAAATCCAGCATATTGTTCTGCTACGCGCATGACTTGTTCTTGATAAACAATGACACCATAAGTTGGCGCTAAGATTAAATCAATTTTTGGATCAACCACCGGGATGTTTTCTTGACCATGTTTGCGAGCGATGAAGGTCGGGATGTTCTCCATAGGTCCCGGACGATACAACGCGTTGGCGGCAACTAGGTCTTCAAAACGATCCGGTTGTAACTGGACCAATAAATTTTTCATGCCACCCGACTCAAATTGAAACACTCCATTCGTTTGACCAGCTTGAAATAATTTCAAAGTTTGTACATCATTTACATCAATATCAGCTAAGACAAAACTTTCATGCTTTTGAATTTCGTTTAACGCTATCGTCAATAAATTTAAATTCGACAACGCTAAAAAATCTATCTTTAACAAGCCAAAGGTTTCAACCGGATTTTTCGTCAGCTGCGTCACTAACCGACCATCATCACCGAGTTGCATCGGCACCAGCTCAACTAGCGGTTGCGCGGCTAGCACAACGCCGGCCGCATGCAACGACTGGTTCCGCGGCAAGCCCGCCAACGCCTGCGCCGTATGTAATAATAATTTACCATCAACCGGCAAATCTAAGACTGCATTTTGAAACCGTTGATTGCTCTGAAAAGCCATTTCTAAATTTTGGGTATCACGAGGCAATGCTTTAGCTAAAGTATCAATGGCAATTGGTTGCAAGCCAAAAACTCTGGCCACGTCGCGCAGACTTTGTTTCATCCCCAACGTTGAAAAAGTAATGATTTGAGCCATTTGATTATGACCGTATTTTTCATGCAAATAATTTAAAATGGTTTCCCGCTGATTATCTGGAATATCAATATCAATATCGGGCATTTGAGCTCGTTCTGGATTTAAAAAACGCTCAAACAATAAATCTTCTGCAATTGGGTCGACATCAGTAATCATTAAGCTATAAGCTACTAATGAACCCGCGGCCGAACCCCGACCCGGCCCGGTTAAAATATGCTGAGCATGAGCAAAATTAATAACATCCCACACAATCAAGAAATATTGATCAAAACCAAGATCATTAATG
The DNA here is from genome assembly GCF_001438705.1 of Weissella kandleri. Taxonomy (GTDB): domain Bacteria; phylum Bacillota; class Bacilli; order Lactobacillales; family Lactobacillaceae; genus Weissella; species Weissella kandleri. The sequence continues at coordinate 264,080 of NZ_JQBP01000001.1, read as the reverse complement.
ACCTGCAATTCATACGCTAAACGTTGCTGATAGACTGGTTGATCTAAATTTTGACTCGCCAAACGATTTTGTAACCCCTGCGTGGCTAAATTTTCCAAATATTCAGCCGACGACGCAAAATTTGCGGGGGTAATATCGGGTAAATCCACTACCCGCTTAGGAACTTGCACATCAATACGAGCAGCAAAAGCATCCGTCGCTTGGGCAGCATTTAAAACACCGCGCTCATCATACGCTGTTTCCCACAAATTTGGTGTGCGTAAATAATTAGCTCCCCCCTCACTTTGCACACTTCCTAAATTAGTTAATGGTGTACCAGCTTTAATATGCCCTAATACTCTTTGCAAAAAATAATCTTGCGGTTTTAAATAACTAATTTCATCAAATGCTAATAATGATAAATGATACGTTTGAGCCAATTGCTGATATTGCGTCAATAAGGCCTCAGACATTTGCAAATCAATCCCTAACCATACTTGCTGTGCGGGGATGATATCTAATAAAAGTTGTAAATACTGCAAGCCAGACTGCAAGTCAGCATTATTTTGAAGGATCAGACTCAACTCACTACGCGGTGGGAGCACTAACATCAAGCCATCAAGCAAGTCCTGCTGTTGCAAAACTTTTAAATTTAAATTGGCCTGTCCAGTTGCCAGTAAACTTGAAAGCTTTAAAAGGTGTTGATACCCAGTGTTATTTTCTGGATATAGTTGCATATCAAACTGAGAAGCCTGATTCAAAATTCCCGCTGTGGGAGCTGTTAAGCCTAAAATTGGCTTTAAGTCCAACTGTTGGGCGCTTTGAAATAACTCGGCCATACCATACAAGACAGTCTGATCAGCTAGTCCAATGGCTTGATAACCTAAGCCTTTGGCCGCTGACACTAACTTTGAAACCATTAATGGACTTTCCAACAAGTTATAAGCACTTCTAACATTCAACGGTACCATTCGCCTCACCTTTCTTAGCCTCTCCAGCCAAACACAGATTTTTTATAATTTCAACTAAACAAAAAGCACCGAGGCTAGCTAGCTTCAGCACTTTTTGTAAACTACCCCGTTAAAATCGTCAAACTTAAACATCTTAACAGTAATTCACCATTATTAAATTAAGCTTCTGCTTTATCACCATTCTTCACTTGTGGCGCATTATTCTTTGAAATAAAGTATGTCAAAATCGTTCCCAAAGATCCAGCGATCAACGCAGTCACCATGGCTTGTTCGTAATTAACCGAAACGTTTGACAATGCCCCACCAATATATCCAATCAAAGCTCCTAAGATTCCTGTCCAAAAGAATGTCGTTACGTAACGCATATTATTTTGCCTTGCCTCTCTTTTTATTTATGTTAGTTACATTTTACGCCTATCCAGTTTGAAAGTCACATACATTTTTAAAATTAATTACGCTGATAATTAACTATTTCATAGGCATAATCATTCTCTGTATCGGCCGGTCCAGTTTGGACAATTGTTCGTTGCCATTGATCCAAATTAACTGGATCCATCTTAACATCCCCTTGCAAATCTGACTGCAAATATGTCACTAACAATTGATCCGCAGTCGGCAAATATGACTCATAAATGGGTTTACCCCCAATTATCATTAAATCACTTTGTTTTTGTTGTGCAATTTCTTCTGCTTCCGCCATTGATAAAATACGCTCAAACCCAGCTGGCACGGTTAAATTGGCATCATGCGTCAACACTAAGTTGGTCCGTCCAGGCAACGCCCGTCCATGCATAGATTCCATGGTATGCCGGCCCATGACTACCACCTGACCACGCGTCGTTTGCGCAAAAAACCGTATATCGGAACGTTGATGCCAAGGAATCTGACCATTTAAAGCAATTGTTCCATCCAAAGTTTGCGCCCATATTAAAACTTTTTTCACCATGTCGTCCCCTCTTACTCAGCACGTTCAGACAGTTCCGCCCAACGATCCATTTTTTGATTTAATTCTTGATTTAAAGCATCAAATTGAGCTTGTAATTCACTTAATTTTGCAAAATCTGCGCCTTGTTCGTTCATGGCACTAGTAGTTGTTTCAAGCTCGCTTTCGAGCTTAGCAATCTCATTTTCAATCCCAGCAAATTCTTTTTGTTCCATATAGGTTAACTTCTTTTTGGCCGGTGCTTGCTTAGTGATAGGCGTATCATCCACGAGCTTATCATTTTTAACCCCACTCTTAGTTGAGCTGAAATCGACACTGACGGATGAATTATCACTTTGTGCCATCTGAGCTAGATAGTCCGTAAATTTCCCATCATAGCGATCAATTTCACCCAAGCCTTTAAAAATCAGTAAATGATCTGCAACTTTATCCAAAAAATAACGATCGTGCGAAACAGTAATAACCGTCCCTTGGAAATTTTGTAAATACTGTTCCAAAACTGTCAAAGTACTAATATCTAAATCATTCGTCGGCTCATCTAGTAATAAAACATTAGGCTGTTGAATTAATAATTTCAACAAATAAAGTCGCCGTTTTTCACCACCGGATAGCTTTCGAATTAACGTACCATGCATAAATGGTGGGAATAAGAATTGTTCAAGCAATTCAGTCACAGAAACTTGGTCGCCATCAGCATTCGTCACTGTCTGGGCCACCTCTGATAAATATTCAATAACTCGTTTATCCTCAGGAATTGGCTCCGTTTGTTGCGCATAGTACGCCAACTTAACAGTTTCACCAATTTCTAACACTCCACTATCTAAAGATTGCTGTTGCGCAATAACATTTAATAGCGTTGATTTCCCGGTCCCATTGCCACCAGTAATTCCAATCCGTTGATGAGCTTGAATTAATTCATTAAAATCATTTAAAATGACTCGATTATCAAATTTCAAATTCGCATTTTCTAAACGAATGACTTTTTTACCTAACCGTTGCTGCCCTAAATTAACCTCAACAGCACCATCCATTTGTAAAGTTCCTTGTTGTGCTTCTAATTCAGCAAATCGCGTTTCCCGTGCATGTTGCTTCGTACTCCGAGCCCGTGCGGAAGTTTTCATCCAGGCCAATTCTTTTTTATATAATTGGTTACTTTTATGTTCAGCAACTTGGGCGGCTGCCACCCGCTCTGCTTTTGCGCTAACATAATCTTGGTAATTTCCGACATATTCATATAAATGACCAAATGAAAGTTCAAAAATTCGATTTGCCACATGGTCTAAGAAATAACGATCATGAGTCACTGTCATCACAGCTCCTGGGTAATTAGCTAAATACTTTTCTAACCAGGCAATCGAATCAAAGTCCAAATGATTGGTCGGCTCATCTAGCAACAAAAGATCGGGTGCTTGAATCAAAACTTGCGCTAATCCAACCCGCTTCTTTTGACCTCCTGATAAAGCTGAAATCGATAAGTCTAAATCAGGTAAATGTAATTGCGTCAAAATCGTTTTAATCGTTGCTTCAGCTTCCCACGCATCAGATTGTGTCATCTGTTGTTCTAGACGAGTATAACGATCTTCAGCCTTACTATCGGCCGGACTAGCGGAATAAGCTTGTAGAGCGGCTTCATATTCTCGAATTAATTGAAAAACCGGCTGACTTCCCGCGAAAATAGCGTCCATTACTTTTTTATCAGCATCTAAAACGGGGTCTTGGGTTAAATAACCAATGCGGTAATCATTTGGCGTCTCAATCTGTCCTTGATCTGCCGGTACACTCCCGTCAATGGCGTTTAATAAAGTCGTCTTTCCAGTCCCATTGACCCCGACGATTCCCACACGATCACCCGTTTCAATCAAAAAGGAAATTTGATCCAATAAGACCTTTTCTCCATACATGCTTTCTAAATTCGTGGCTCGTAATTGCTTCATCTAAGTCGAACCTCCTGTTTTCTATAATTCCTTTATTATACCATTGAATCATGTATCACTTGAAAATTAATCATTCTATACCAAATAAAAAAGGCTGTCCTTTTCAAAACAGTCCGATTCTTATTAATTAACAAGCTCATTTGATCTTTTAATCAAACAAGTTTGCTTGAAGCGCCGCCAAGTTTAAAATTTCCACTTGCCGTAAATGTTGTTTTAAATATTTCTTTTGGCTTAACCGCGCCAAATTACGTGATAAGGTCTCCGGCGTTAAAGCTAAATATGTTGCCAAATCTTTTAACTTCATTGGCAAAGTAATTTGTTGTTGGCCTTGACTTTTGACTTGATCAACCAAATATGTGCCTACTCGCCGTTCCTTATTATTAATACTTAAATAACTCAACTGTCGTTCTAATTGCTTCGTTTTTTGATGGTATTGGTCAAGTAGTTGCAACGCCATTTGTGGCTTATTCGCAAGTAAAACTTGAAAGTCTGTCCCGCTTAAGGTGCACATCTCACCAGCTTTGAGCACTTCACCATAAACTGTTGACGTCAAATCACCAAATAATAAAGCTTCACCTTCAACATCCCCGGCCCCTAAAATTCGCAAGACTTGCTCTTGACCATTAGCGTTCAATTGATATACCTTAATTTTACCAGTATGGACAATCACTAATCGCGATGTCATTAATGGACTAAATACCAACGTCCCCGGCGTTAAATATTGATGCACTACTAAGTTATTAATCTGCGTTAATTCCACGTTTGGTAGATCTTGAAATAGGGGCACTTGTGTGACGCACAAATTTTTTGAATGCTGTAAATCTGCCATCACTTCCCCTTTGCTTATGCGATAAACTGATGATTAAACTTTAACAAGTATGCTAAAAGCATTTGCAAGTTAAACAAATTTTCTCGTTTTGCCAGCTCAATGCCCCGCTCAATAAATAAATTAGCCGTTTTCAAGTCATCTTTAATCATATCAAGTTGTTCTGAAGCACTTAAATACTTATCACGCCCATTTAATTCCAGCATACCATACTCTTCAAATTCGGCGAATGTCGTTGGCACAATAGCCAAACGAGTTAATAAAATTTGTGATACTTGCTCAAATTGGGTAGTAAAGCTTGTTTCTAAACCAGCCATGACCGCTTGAACAGTCACGTCCGATTGATAATAACGAAATTGCCGTGTTTTTAGTTTCAATAATTCTAGATTAGCTAGAATGTGGCTCGTCATTGCCATTGCCGTAGGAGTATGGTGATCAACCTCACTCTGTTTTAATTCTTTTTGATACTGATCATCGATTGTCATTATGCGTCCCCTAACTTTCGTATTTGCTTGTCTAAAACTTGATATCCTAGGTGCTCAACCACCTGACTTAACGCTTCAGCTTGTACTGTCTCTGGTAAAAATTCAATTTTCACCTTCCCAGCATTAAATCGGACTTCCACACCTTGGACCCCTTTTTGTTTTCGAACAGCTTTTTCAATTTTAATAAAACACGATGGACAAGTTAATGCATCCAATTTAAGTGTTAATTCACTCATTATATTCACCTCATTTTGCTTTTGATATTCCGACTAATATCATTATGACACGGAAGATATTTGCAAAAATTGATCACCATCAATTTATTAATAGATAACCGAACAAAAAAAACACCACTTTCAATGGCATGTTCTCATTTTAAGTTAAACTCCAAATTTAGTTTCTACTTTTTACCCCAATTAAAAAAATGCGATTTTCCAGACTTACGTTGGCTCTTATTCACATCAACATCCATAAAAAAACGATTTTTATCTTTTGGTAAATGTTGTAAAAAGGTTAGCTTATCCTGGGTGTGTGCTAACCGTGTTAACTCTTTTTCAATCGTTGCAAACGAATATGTATTTTTATTAGTAAAAATAAATTCATCTCCATCATGTCGCTGCCATTTTTCAGTATGTGCTGATGTAAAGGCATGAACTGATGGCCGCATCCAAAAGACCCCCTCTTTTAGCTTTTTAGCCGGATTTCCACCAAAAGTTGTGTTAGACGGAACCGGTTTGGTTAGTACCGCTTCACCGGCGATGATACTACCAGAACCAATACGCACGCCTTTCAAAATATTAACATTTTGTCCAATCCAAACATGGTCACCAATATAAACACTTTTACTGGGATTTACACGTTCCTTAGTAGTGGCTGAATAAATGAGATGAGGATCAGCGACTCTTAAAGTCAATCCATACGATAACATATTGTCGGCACCAATAAATATATTTTTATACTCCGATAACTGGAACACCGCCTTTTTACCATTAATTGAGTTATTTTCACCCATATAAAACACTGAATCATGAAACATATTTACTTGAAATGCGCAAGGATACTTACTTTTAGAAATATAAACCACTGAATTATTGCCTAAAAACTTAATAACAACATTATTTAAATGAACCCCCGGCGCTAAAAAGAGAATATTCCCCTTCCCGCGAAATAAAATTGACGAATTTTCCATCTCTGCATCCGGCGCTATTAACTCGTTATCACCAATTTTCATATCTGTACCAAATTTTTTTATCCAATAATCCATTAACACTAATCTCCTAATGTTTTTTATATAATTGTAGCATTAAAGCTGTTCATGTAACCATACAAACAGTTTATATATTATCACCAATTTTGACATCATTTGTCCTTTAAAGGATCCGGCTGCCCATCAGGGTAAAAGTAAATATAATCACGTACTGGCCGTTCTTTTCGAGATTGATCAAAACTAGGATTAATCATTTGCCCCTGAACCACCGTGGAGGTTGAACCACCCCCATCTAAATTATACGCAAACTGGATGTGCTTGATTTTAGCTAATTCATGTAACATTTCTTGATAATCTAAACCTTGATTCCCATCAAACCGGCCTGCTATCGATAAAATACCAAAATCGCCATTTTTTAATTGATAAATAATTTGACGGGGATGTTGCCTACTAGCCACAGTTAAATTTTGCGGCTGAGCAACTGCTCGTCCGTGTTGAATTAACGGGAAAAATCCCGTAAGAACTTCTTGAAATTGACCATTTCTGAAAATAGTCTGATTGGGATGTGAACCCAAATTTTTCCCATCATTTGAAATGGTTAAATAAGAGCTATAGCTGTCAAAATGCTGACGTGCAATAATCCTTCCTCGATGAAGGTGCGTTCCCCACATTTCATTTTTTCTTAAATTATATCGAGATGCATTAATAACTAACGGTAAATTGTGACGTTGAGCAAAATGTGAAGGTGTCTCTAAGACCACCTTGCCTGGTGCCAAACTATCTCGGGCAAAGCCCACCCCAAGTTTAGCCTGTTTGATTTTGACATTCCACATTTGTGTGCCATTATCAGCCCGCTGCTCATATACCTGATAATTTAATTTTGCATGTGCAACAGAATTCAACTGCTTCGAAGTCCCGTTAGAATCACCTTGCGCACCCCATAGCATTAAACCCATACCAACCACCGGTATTAGTATTAATAAAGTTTTCTGAAACAAGCTTCTATTTCGTAAATTTTGTGGCTTATTCATAATCATCACACCTCCTTCCTCAAGGATCTTTACAAATTTTTTACTGCATAATCACTTATTATAGCTCATCTATAAAGATCCCCTCATGTCAATCGTCAGTTATACATATAAAAAAGTGTCCTTCCTCAGAACACTTGAAAAGTTTTGTTCGATTTTGTTTGTCAAGGTCGAAAATGCGTTAGTCTTAATGCATTTAAAATAACAATAATAATGCTCATTTCGTGGACAAACATTCCACTAGCCATGTAGATAAAGTTAAAAATTAATCCTAACAATAAAAAAGCTACAGTCAACAAAGCAAGCGTAATATTTTGCCATACAATCTTTTGTGTCTGTTGAGCCAACTGCCGGGCATGCACTAAACGTTCCAAATTACTGTGCATCAAAATAACATCCCCCGTTTCAATCGCAACTTCAGCCCCATTTCCCATTGCTATCCCAACATCAGCTTGCGCCAAAGCCGGTCCATCATTGACTCCGTCACCAACAAACGCCACTTTATGCCCAGCCTTTTGATACGTTTGAATTAAGTCTGCTTTGTCGGCTGGCAACAAATTTGATTCATAAGAAAGTGTTAACGGATTGGCCACAGCCTCAGCGGCCTGCGCATGATCACCAGTCATCATTACCATTTTTTGAACCCCGATTTGTCTTAGCGCTCTTAATGCCATCTTGGTTTCAACCCGAATTTGATCAGCAATTCCATAAATCGCTAAGACCCGTTCTTGATTGGCAAAAAGTACTAAGCTTTGCCCAGCATCCTCAATCGCTTGAATAAATTTTCTTTGCTTTGTCGTAACTGGAACGGCTGAGATTTGAATTAAATGCTCATTTCCTACATACCATTTCTGATTATTCCCCTCAAAAACCATACCTAAGCCATTTTTAACTGTCAGCTGCCCCACCAAAGTTGACATTGGCTGTGGTAATACACGTAGTAAAGCTTGTGCCAATGGATGATTACTCCTTTGTTCAATTGTTGCCAACACTTCTGCTTGCGTTTGTGTCAAATTTTCATCTAGTTTATTCTGAACTTTGGGCTGTCCCACGGTCAAAGTCCCCGTTTTGTCAAACACGACCGTGTCCACTTGCGCCAAAGTCGCTAAAACATCCCCGCCCTTAACCATAATTCCATGCTTCGCTCCATTTCCGATTCCAGTAACCATCGCAATCGGGGCCCCAATTACTAAAGCTCCCGGGCAACCCAATATCAAAATCGTAATAGCCTGGACTAAATTATGATTAAGCACCCCTACCAGTAAAGCCAGCCCCAGAACCGCCGGCGTATACCACCGCGCAAAGTGGTCAATCGTTTTCTCGATTGGACTTTTTTGATCTTGCGCTTCCTCAATCATTTCAATGATTTGCCCAAATGCTGTTTCCGCACCTACTTTTTGCGCCTTTACTTCCAAGTTTCCCTCGACTAAATAACTTCCCGCAAAAACCGGCATCCCTAATGTGAGCGCCACTGGCATACTTTCACCCGTTAAATTAGCTTGATTCGCTGACCCTTGTCCTTGCATCACCACACCATCGACTGGAATCTGCGCCCCATTTTTAATTAACAAGATTGCCCCTTTTTGAACTTGTTCAATCGGAACCATCTTCCACTGATTCACTTTACTTTTCACTAAAGCTGTTTTGGGGGCTAAATTAGTCAACGACTGCACGGCAGCCCGCGTTTTTTTAACAGCACGTTGCTCTAAAACGCTCCCAAATAAAAACAAAAAACTAACAATTGCTGATTCTTCAAATTCACCTAGATACATGGCCCCAAGCATCGCTATTGTGACCAAAAGTTCAATTGAAATGACGTGGTATCGAAGCGCCTGACCTGCACGCCAAGCGATTGGCAATAAACCAACCACCGACAAAACCGCTAAGACCCATAAATTCACTATTTCCCAATCAACAATTTTAAAAATCGCAGCTAATATTAACCCCATCCCAAGTAAAATTGTTACCTTTGTTTCATTCAACCATTTTTGCATTTTTATTCTCCTCATTTACGAATATCTTTAGCTTAACGAAGAAGAAGCGTTAAAAAATTGTCGAACATCAATAAATATAATTAAAACTTCCAGTAAATAAAAAGAAACTATCAACTACTTTAACTATTCATTTCTAAATCCATCAAATTAAGTTAAGTCGTTTTTATAATTTTTTGTGCTAAAATTGTGCGAATCTTTAAAACAACCAAAAACTACAACCATTTAATCACCAACTTTTTTTAATAATATTTAACGAACGCATTTATCGTCTCTTTTATGTTAGAATTTAATTAGAAAGATATTAAATTTTAACGCTATTTGATAATAAGGAGGCTAATATGAATAAAACTATGGTAAAAAGCGTTTTATATTCCATAATTATTGTTATTTTGGGCTCAATATCGGCTCTAATTGTCCCTGTATTATCTAATTCATCTATACAATCTATTTATAGCTCTTTATCGCTTCCTCCTCTTGCTCCTCCGAATTGGATTTTTGGCCCAGTTTGGATAATCTTATATATACTTATTGGAATTTACATGTCTAGAATTTATAAAATGGAATTAAAATATCGTTGGCTTATGTTTGTTCAACTTATTCTTAATTTTATTTGGACACCAATATTTTTTGGATTATCGTTGTATTTATTAGCATCAATAATAATTATATTGATGGACATAATTACAATCATCCTTATCAATAAAGATAATAGTAATGATCAATACCTACTATTTCCGTACTTAACTTGGATATTATTTGCAACCTATCTAACTATATCCATATTTATCCTGAACTAACTAAAAATTCTACTAATTAGATGGTTGGTAGAGTTTTATTTTTTCTAATGCTAAACCAATGTATCTGAATCAAACCAAGTTCCTCCCGTATGGTCAATCATCCTGTAGTTATATCCATCATCAAGCTTGATATGACCTCAGGTTATTCCATGTAGAGCTCTAATGAATCATCTACCTCACGCAGTACAATGTGGTCAACTATATCGGCTTTTTTTACTCGATCATTTAATTTATAGTACAGAAAAGTGTTATTTAGATTTAATTCGTCCATATCTTTTTTGACTATCTTCTTCATTCACTAATTATTTCTTTAATTATTCATCTAGGACTATCCAAAGCTTTATCTGTTGTAAATGGTTCAACAGCTTCTTCTCTCGAATCATCTGATCCGTTATAAATGTATGGTCCTAATGGTAATTTACTAATCGTTCTTACAAAAAACGCCTAACCTTTGTTAGACGTTATCGTTTGTATCCTATATTTTTTTAGCTGATATAATAAGCATCATCGGGCGGCGAAATTCATCCTTCATCCCAGGTATATCCAGCATTGAGTCTGGTGGCGTAGGTTCTATTAAGTGTTGTATTGAAAATCCGTGCCGAACCAAAGTTTCAATATATGTTTCTAGTGTACGATGATACTTGGTTACCGGAGTATCCCAGAATTTAGTCTCCCTTACCGTTTCGTCAAAGTATTTATCAACCGGGAAATATTTAATGGACCCATCTTCATTCAAAGCCCATTGTTCTGTCCCTTCAGATGTAAATATTGGATGTTCAACTGAAAAAATAAACTCTCCATTCGAGTTAAGCATAGCACCTACACCATCAACTACTTTTTCAAAATTTTCTATATAATGTAGCGCTAACGAACTAAATATTAAATCAAAATTGGCTTTTAATGAAGATAGATTATTAATATCTATATTCTTAAATTCAACATTATTATATTGGTTCTTTTGATTAGCAATAGCTAACATTCTCTCTGAGCTATCAATACCCAAAACATACTTAGCACCTTGCTCAGCAGCATAAATACTATGCCACCCATATCCACTCCCTAAATCTAGAACCGTTTTATTCCTTAACTCAGGTAATATTTTTTTCAATGCCTCCCATTCGCCGGCTCCTTTTAACCCTTCCTTACTGCGATTCATTTTTGAATATTCATCAAAGAATTTTTCATCATCATATATATTTTTCATAACACGCCTCCAAAAATAGATTATAACAAAAACTTGAAAATCCCAGTCATTGCTTTTAAATATATTAAATAAGGATTTGCACCTTACATGTTAACCCTAGCGTCTACCTATTCCACCACTACTATAGTCCTCACGCCTGTTACCACTCTTGGCATAGGATTCACACAACTTTTGATAATCAAACCAAGCAAAATTTTATCATCCGGATCTTCTTATCGTCCGTTTTTTCTGTGCACTCTTGGAAAACTTTATTAATTATTCGATACGAACACTGTACCCTTAATATCTAACCCAACCATATTGATTACAAAAAAAGACAAAATGGCATAAATACCACCCCCAAAACTAAACATTTGTTTCATAAAATTAAAATACTTAGTGATTTATGAGCTATTTGATGGCCGAAATATTGCTACAAATACAAACGAAACGCTCGAACGTTTTGAACAAAAGAATAATTTCAATAACGTCGCATCAATCCATGGATTACGGCACTTTCACGCATCTTATTTGCTTTCTAAAGGGATTACGTTTCAAAATGCCTTGGCTCGCTAATATTTCAATTACACAATCTATTTACGATCACCCTCTTAATGAACAGAAAATTGCCGAAGAGCAAAAGACTATTGAAATGCTAAACGATATTAATTAGCCAATACAATGGTTTCAAGTGGTACCCAAATGGTGCCTGTTTTTTTAAAACGGTGCGAATTATGAATAAAAATGAACCATTATGACGTATAATAAAAAGCCGCCTATCGTTGGTATACAGCCAACAATAGCGACTTAATAGTTTTTTATGGACGCAAACGGGTCATTGTCCGTGGGAATGGAATGGCTTCTCGAATGTGTTCTTCACCTGTAATCCAAGTCACTGCTCGTTCTAATCCCAAGCCAAATCCTGAATGTGGTACAGAACCATACTTACGCAAATCCAAATACCAAGCATATTCGTCCATATCTAGACCTTCTGCTTCAACCCGGGCTTTCAAATAATCATAATCAGTATCACGTTCTGAACCCCCAATGATTTCACCATAACCCTCAGGCGCCAACAAATCAGCCGAAATGACAATATCGTCCCTCGTTGGATGGCGCTTCATGTAGAAGGCCTTGATCGCCTTAGGAAAATTAGTGATAAAGACCGGGCTGGCAAAATGTTCAGCCAAGAAAGTTTCTTCTGGTGAACCAAAATCAACTCCCCACTCAACATCAAAATCATTTTCTTGCAATAACTTAATCGCGTCATCATATGAAATCCGTGGATAAGGTAACTTCGTATATGATGCCAACAAATCCTTATCGCGTCCCAACAAGTCCAATTCATATCCATTACGATCCAAGACTGCTTGAATCAAATATGCGATATAACGTTCTTGAATTTCTAATGAAGCAGCTTGATCCATCCAAGCCATTTCTGGTTCAATCATCCAAAACTCAGTGAGGTGCCGCCGCGTCTTTGACTTTTCAGCCCGAAAAGTTGGCCCAAAAGTAAAGACCTTCCCAAACGCCATTGCGCCCGCCTCAGCATACAATTGTCCAGTTTGTGACATATAAGCCTTGGTATCAAAATAATCCGTTGAGAACAATTCAGTAGTCCCCTCGGGTGCTGATCCAGTCAAAATTGGGGCATCAATTTTTATGAAGCCTTCTTTATTAAAGAACTCATAAGTAGCGGCAATAATGGTATTGCGAATACGAAGAACGGCAAAAGGTTGGATATGTCGGAGATACAAATGACGATGATCCATCAAGAAGTCAGTCCCGTGTTCCTTTGGTGTAATTGGATACCCTTCTGACTCGCCAACTACTACCAAATCCTTAACATCCATTTCATATCCAAAATCAGAACGTGCATCTTCTTTAATCGTTCCAATTAAATACATACTTGTCTCTTGCTTAAGTTCCTTGGCCTTGGCAAAAATTTCTTCACCAACATCCTCTTTCACAACGACCGCTTGCATAAAGGCCGTTCCATCCCGCAATTGTAAAAATTGAAGTTTCCCTGAACCACGTTTATTACGCAACCAGGCTCCAATCCGGACTTCTTTTCCTACATAATTTTTAACGTCTTCAATTCGAATTGTTTCCATTTTAGCATTCCTTTTCACTTAAATTTATAAATTATTAATTGTCCGCACAACCTTACCATTTTCAAACTGCACCGTAATGAAGTTCAGATTATTATCTTGATTGATAAATTTAACTTCCCAAACAGGCACCTTTTTATAAATTCCCATTCCAATATTGGTAATTTTTTTAGGGGCGTATTTATTGATAATCAACTGCTTCACATCGTCGTATGAAAGACCATCTTTCATCGCAATCGTCACCATTTTCTTTGACCGCTTTTCAACAATTACTCCCGTTTCCTGGTGCCGTTGATTGTTCCCAATCAAAGTATAGTATGTCTGATCACGGCTACTCCAATAAAAATGGTCGACCTTGGTTAACTTTTTAGCATTTACTACCAAAGCACTATATTCACGATTAGCCTTATTAATTGGTTGCACACTCCGGCCTAACACTCCGTACACACTAATTACAGCGATTAAAATAATTACTAATAATGTAATTAGCACTGTACGATAGGGCTTTTTTTGTGGCTCCATTTGTCGCATCTGCATGCTCCAACGCTCCATCCATCTAAAATTATATGCATTTAACTCTTAATAAGAATAGCAAATTTAACTTCAGATTAAAAGACTCTTAACAATAAAATCTGAGCATTAGAGCGCATTTATCCATGTTAAACATTTAATCTGTTTGCTTTTCAAAAAAATTCTGAACTTGCGCAGGCAAATCGGCGGTTTTTAATTCAAGCTTGGGTAAAGCATCTGGTAACATTTTTTGCATCGCTTTACCGTATTGCTTATGCACAATTCGTGAATCCAAAATAATAATCATCCCTCGATCTGTTTTTGAACGAATGAGCCGCCCGACCCCTTGTCGCAAGCGTAAGATTGCTTTGGGCAATTGTTTTTGGTAAAAATCATGTTCATTGCCTACTCCACCTGGCTGGGAAGCATTATAAGTGGCTAAGGTTTGAGGTTGTTCAAATGGCAAACGCGTCAACACTACCATTTCTACTTGATTTCCTGGTAAATCGACCCCTTCCCAAAAGCTTAATAATCCAAAAATCATCAAATTTGATTCTTTTTGTAACCGTTTCACTAATTTAGTCCGTGTACCGGAAATACCCTGTGCCAAAATGGTCATCGGACTATTGCGATAAGCGCTTTGCTGTTGGAACCAAGTAAAGACTCGTTGCATCAAATCAGCCGAAGTAAATAAGACCAGCGTATTACGTGGTATTGTCACCAACAGTTGTAATAGTTGTTGCTGCAAATAATCCGCATATTCCGCTTTCGTCGGCACCGGTGCATCCGTTAGCATAACTAATTCCGCTTGATTTTGGTAATCAAAAACCTCTGGAAACTTTTCCACTTCCGCAGTGTCGTGGTTCAATGCCAACCCTTGATACAAATAATTCGATTTCGCACTATTAAATAAGGTTGCACCCACCATTAAAGGTGGCTGAAAATATGGATATAACTGTTGTTTGAAGTAATCTTCAGTCTCAACTAGCCCCCCATTTAACTGCAAAGTATTTTCATTATTATTGAAACTTTCAGTAATCCAAAACGTACTAACTTCAGCATAATCTGCTAAATTATTTTGGAATTGTCGGAATTGTTCTGCCTGCCGATTTAATTGCATGAGGACATGCCTGAAATCTGCTAGGGTTTGCCGTTCGTCAATACTAAAACGTTCTTGACTCGTGACAAATTGTTCCATCATTTGCTCTAATAAATTTTGGATGCTTTGATTCGTTTTCCAAATCTGAGCTAAATCCGCATCATAATCCAACATAAATTGTGCTAAATCAGAAGCCTGCATTGCAAAATTTTGTTGTCCAGTCGTCGCCATAACGTGATGATTCATGACAAAATGCCGATACAAGCGCTGTTGCAAGCGTTGCAATAACTGCGCCAGGGTATCAAAGTCCGCATTCAATTTAGGCTTCAATTTCCCTTCAGCGCGCAAACGTTGCATCACTGGCTGAATACTAGGCTCACGTTGATTATTTAAAAGTATTCCAGCTTGGTGCACTTGTTGCTGCCAGCGGCCTAAGTTTAAATGCTTTTGACTTTTATTTAAAACCACTTCGGGGAGATGTTGCGCTTCATCGGCGACTAAATACGGCCGGCGGTCAAACGCCTCTGCCCCATGCAAAGCTTGGGTTAAATAACTATGATTGACGACTAAAAAGGTGGCTTGTTGCGCTAAAATCGATTGACGCTGATTAAATTCAAAACTTTTAAACTTGGAAGCCTGCGGATTATTAGCCGTTTGCGTTAACTTTTGTAAAAATTCATAACTTACATTATTCAAATTTAATTCATCCAAATCACCCGTCAACGTTTCCGTTAGCCAAACTAAAACTTGCGCTTTCATAAACTGCAATGCCATACTGCCGTCATCTCGATCAAGACTGCGCCGAAAGCTTTGTAAGTTCAAGAAATTATCTTGGCCCTTAAGTTGTACCCCGCGCACTTCAAAAGGTAGTAAATCCTTTAAAGTTGTTTCAATCGTAGTCAAAATTTGCCGCTGCAAAACTTTTGTCGGCGTCGAAATCACAACTTGGCGTTGGTGCTGCCGTGCCAAATAAGCTAGTGGCAATAAATAGCCTAAGGTTTTTCCCATCCCCGTGGGCGCTTCTACCACCATTGCTTGTTCGCCAGGAACGAATGTATCAGTTCCTTCCAAGGTTTCATAATGCTCATAGACTTGATTCATTAATTTAACTTGATTATCTCGATATTCTAACTGATCAGCGAATAACTGTTGCTTTTGTTTTTCTTTTTTCGGAAAAGGCGGGATTACACTTTTGAGGTTGATAGGCGTTGGTTGCGTAAAACGCCGCAATGCCAAATGATCAATAATCATTAAATATTCCGCTAGTGGCTTAGGGTGTGCTTGATTTTCTTGTAAAGCTAGAGAAAAAATCGCTTTAGTTTGTTGGGGCAATACTAAAGGTAAAGCTTCTAATTGTTGCAAAGTCATCATCGGTAAAGTTTCGGCTTTTTGCATTGCCGCAATTAACAAGGCCCCCGTCGCTCTAGCGTCACTATCCGCACGATGTGGATTTTCATGCGCAATCCCCAACTGCTTCGTCAATTCTGACAAACGATAGCTATCCAAAGTTGGCCATAGAATTTGCGATAAGGTCACCGTGTCGACCGCCTCATTTTCCATGACTGCCATCCCCACCCGCTCAAATTCAGTATTTAAAAACGGCCAATCAAAATTAACATTATGCGCCACAATGACCGTGTCCTCGAGCATCGCATGCAATAATGGCGCTACTTCTTCAAAATAAGGCGCTTCTTGCACCATCTTTTCATTAATATGCGTTAATTTTTTAATTTCAGTTGGAATCGGCTGCCCGGGATTCACTAAGGTTGAAAATTGATTAACAATTTCATTTTGACGCACAAAAACGACGGCGATTTGAATAATTCGCCCGACTTGTCTTTGATTATTAGTAGTTTCTAAGTCCACTACCGCATATACATCACTTTTTTTCATGTTATTTGCCACTTATTCTCCAATATGATAAAACTATTGTAACATGTATCATATATATCACCGCGGATTTTCACAACAACCCGGTGCCACGTAAAATCAAAAAGCGCCAATCAATAAGTGTTTTGTCGCCGAAAAGTTTAATACATTCATAAAATAACTTATTTTTTTAATGAAAGCTTGGTAAAATGTTTTATTAACGATACTTATTTAGAAATGGTGGTTAAGATTTTGAAAAAAACATCAATAGGTAAAAGTCATGCAAAGGTGATTTTAATGGGTGAACATTCCGTTGTTTATGGTCAACCGGCAATCGCTCTTCCTTTGCCTGACATTAGCTTTACAACAACCATTATGCCTCGATTAGCTGGGCAAATGATTTTCACCCCCACTTATCAAGGACCACTCTCAAGTTTAGCGGAGAATTATGAAGGAATTCGTCAACTGATTTTGCGCTTACTAGATTTTTTTAACGCCAAAAAGCGGCCCTTTACCCTACACATCAACTCAGATATTCCACAAGAACGCGGGATGGGATCTTCGGCTGCCAGTGCAATTTCAATTGTCCGGGCTTTTTATGATTTTTTTGATACGCCATTGTCAAGCGAACACTTACAAACTTGGGCTGCGGTAGAAGAACGCATTACCCACGGATCGCCTTCTGGTTTAGATACCTCCACGGTAGCTAGTAGCTTGCCCATTTGGTTTATTAAAAATGAATTAACGCAGCCCTTTGAATTAAATCTGAATGCCACTTTTATTCTAGCTGATACTGGGATTCATGGACAAACCGGGCTGGCTGTATCAGTCGTTCGGAGTCTCTTAGAAGAACAACCCCATACGACGAAAAAAAGCATTCAACATTTAGGGGAACTGACCACAGCGGCTCATCATGCTCTTCAATTCAACACACTTTCTGAACTAGGTTCATTAATGAACCAAGCGCAAGCCGAGCTCCAAACCTTGGGGGTTTCTCACCCACAGTTGGATACCTTAATCCATGCGGCCCGTCAAGCCGGCGCATTAGGTGCCAAGCTGACCGGCGGTGGTATCGGAGGAACTATGCTAGCTTTAGCCCCTGATCAAAAAGCTGCAGATGGTATTATCGAGGCTTTAGAAAATGCTGGCGCAACTGAAATTTGGACGCAAACATACCCTACAAATTAAGGAGGCTTACATATGGCGGCCTATACAGCACGGGCACATACTAATATCGCTTTGCTAAAATATTGGGGGAAAGCTGATGCCCAGCTCATTTTACCCACTACCACTTCCATTAGCTTGACTTTAAACGAATTTTATACAGAAACTACCGTCGAATTTGATGAACAGTTACCGCATGATCAAATTATTTTAAATGGACGGGTTTTAAAAGCACATGAGCGACAAAAAATAGAGCGTTTCCTCGATCTCGTGCGCCAATTGGCTGGAATCAAAACGTATGCCCGGATGGTTTCAATTAATCACGTACCGACCGCGGCGGGATTAGCTTCTTCGGCTTCCGCCTTTGCTGCTTTAGCTGGAGCTGCTTCTGCGGCGGCTCATATGTCTTTAGACCCAAGCGATCTTTCACGGTTAGCCCGGCAAGGCTCTGGCTCAGCTAGCCGTTCAATTTTTGGCGGTTTTGTGCAATGGGATCGCGGAACCGATTCCAATAACTCCGTGGCACATTCTCTAAAAGATCCTGTCGATTGGCCAATTCAATTAATCACCGTAATTGTTTCCGATCAACCCAAAGCCGTGGATTCACGGAGTGGGATGCAAAACGCTTTTTCAAATTCACCTTATTATCAAGCTTGGGTCCAGCACACAAATAATAGTGTTCCTGCGATGCAAGCAGCGATTGCTAACTATGATTTAGACACTTTAGGCCGTCTAGCCGAACAAAATGCTTTAGAAATGCACGCGCAAAATATGGTTGCTAATCCCCCATTTAATTATCTAACGGATACTTCATGGGGCTTGATTAAAATGGTTCAAACCCTGCGCGAACAGGGGCTTTCCGTCTATGCCACTATGGACGCGGGACCAAATGTAAAAATTATCTCTCGACCACAAGATACTGAAGCGATTATGACGCAATTACAACAAACTTACCCCGATTTAAAGACCCAAATTGCGACCCCTGGTCCCGGCATTCAGATTTGGGAAGAGGTTTAGTGATGGTTACAATTCAAGTGCCCGGTAAATTATTTCTCGCCGGAGAATTCGCGGCTACATATAGTGGCCAGGCTAGTATTGTTTTAGCGATGAACCGCTTTATGCGTTTTACCATTCGGTCTCGTGGAAATTATCAAATCATCAGTGATCAGCTGGGCATCTATCCTGGGCCAATTTTTGACAAGGTATCTTCTCCGGTCCGTGATGATGCTTGGCAAATTGTTATTCAAGCTTGTCGTACCATCGCTACGTATTTACCAACTACGAAAATTAAACAAACCCAGCCCTTTCAACTCAAGATTACAAGTGGCTTGGAATTAGATGGGCAAAAGATTGGGCTTGGTTCTTCCGGGGCAACCGCAGTCGGCGTCTGCCAAGCTTTGCTGACGTATTATCAAGTTCCTTTTACCAAACGCGAACTTTTTAAATTAGCCACGTTAACCCTCTTTCAACTCCCCCATTTTCAAAAGGGGTCGATGGGCGATGTCGCAGCAGCGGTCTTTGGTGGTATTGTCTATTATGAAAAATTTGATACCGCTTGGCTGACACATCAACTAAGTACTACGCCGCTCTCAAAAATTGTCCAAACGAATTGGCCACAATTACAATTAAAAAATCTGCATCAACCACCAACCTGGGAGCCATTGGTTGCTTGGACTCAAGCGCCAGCAGACACCCAAAGTAGCTTAAAACGTTTACCCGTTGATCCGACAACCTTTTTATCAGCCAGTCAAGCCACTGTCAAGCAGGTGGACCAAGCGCTGGAAAATGAAAATTGGGGTGCTTTTCAACAAGCTTTAACACAAAATCAAACTGAAATTCTCACCTACACGCAAGCAGCCAATATTACTTACCGTACATCACAGTTGGATCATTTTCTCCAACTCGTAAAAACATTTGCGGTACCTGGTAAAATTTCCGGCGCAGGTAATGGTGACAATGCCATTGCTTGGACTACAACTCAAGATAAAACGAAACGGCATGCCCTCATTCAAGCCTGCATCAAGGCCGATTTAAGACCATTACCACTCACCATTTATCATGAATAACCTACCCGGGAGGAACCACAGATGGAATCAGAACATGCCCATCGTAAAGATGAACATCTTGCTCTTGCTGAAGCAGAGTACCGTAAAATGCAGCCCACTTCTTCTTTGAACCAAGTTCGTTTAATTCACAAAGCTTTACCCGAAACTAGTGTCAATCAGGTTAATCTCGCTTCAGACAATACTGAGTTTCCTTGGCCATTTCCGTTTTATATTGAAGCGATGACCGGCGGTAGCGAAAAATCAAGCCAGATTAATGGACAGTTAGCTGAAGTTGCCAAAGAAACTGGCTTAGCCATGGCCGTGGGTTCCCAAAGTATTGCTTTGAAAGATTTCGAGGCCATCCCATCATTTGAAATCGCTCGTAAAAAGAATCCAAATGGCTTTTTAATTGCTAACCTCGGAGCTGGTCACACGGCCTATGAAGCACAGCGGGTCATCAATATGATTGATGCCAATGCCTTAGAAATTCATATTAACGCAGCTCAAGAAATTGTCATGGCTGAGGGCGACCGTAACTTCCACTGGCATGAATCTTTAGGGGAAATTATTGCGACTAGCCCGGTTCCCGTCATCATCAAGGAAGTAGGCTTTGGCATGGATTTGCACACTATTCAAACCTTAGAAGCTCTTGGTGCAAAGTATATTAATGTTGGTGGGCGTTCAGGGACTAACTTTGCCCGCATTGAAGACCGGCGCAACCACACCAATTATAAAGAACATGCCCACGCCTATCTCTACGATTGGGGTCAAACTACCGCTGAATCATTGTTAGAAGCGCAAACCGCCCAGCAGCATATTTTTGCTACAGGGGGAATCCAATCACCCTTGGATGTAGTCAAAGCACAAGTCCTCGGTGCAGAAAATATTGGTGTGGCAGGTTATTTCCTCCACATTTTATTGAATCAAGGAGCTGATTCATTAGTCGATGAAATTCAACTTTGGCAAAAACATTTACCAAAGCTTTACACTTTATTAGGTGCCAAAACTCGGTCTGATTTACAGAAAGCTCCCTTTGTGGTCGACGCTGAATTAGCCAACTACGCCCAACAACGGCACCTTAAGTTAAACAATTTTCAAAATTTTTAATTTTGTCTTAAGTTCTCTATAAACTAATAAAGAATGCTAAACTATCATCATATTTTGCAGCGATGTTCTAATTCATCGCTGTTTTTTTGTATACTGGAACTATGAAAAACATTCAAACTGAAAGTATCCGTCAACAAACGGATGATCAAATTATTGATGCAACTTTAACACTCCTCCAAAGCCAGTCCTATGACCAACTTGCGGTAACTGATATCGCCCGTAAGGCAGGCGTGTCTCGAATGGCTTTTTATCGGAACTTTGGTACCAAAGAGAGTGTTATTGCTACTATCGTTGAACAATTGACATCTGACTTTGCGCATGAAGCCCAACATTTGCCCAATGAATCACGTGTTGTTGCAACCGCCTTTTTTGAATTTATTCAATCTAATGCCGTTGTGATTGCAATTCTTTTAAATGCTGGTTTACGTGAACAATTCTATCCACCTTTGCGTGATATTTTGCATGGACTTTATTCTAATATCTTGCGTGACCATGCTACCAATGCAGCCGTCGTCGATTATATTTCTGATTTTACGGCCTCAGGGATGTTAGCCATTGCGATTCGTTGGATCTCGACGGGGATGCAAGAAACCATCAAAGAGCTCGCCGAAATGTCTAAAGAAATGACGGACGCCCAAGAAAAATTTTTGTAATGATTTCCTTTTGCCGTAAATTAAAAAAGCCGACAAGTTTTTTAACTCGCTGGCTTTTTTTGTTAATCTTTACTGTCTAAAAATAAATTATAAGTTATTGATTTGCTGTATCATCATCTGATAATTTTGGGGAGTAATTTTAATTTTACGGCCTAAAACTTGAATTTCATGATTATCGGTCATAATTTTCAAGGACCGTGATACAGTTCTTACACTTAATCCAATTTGCATCGCTAAATCTTTTTGCGTTTTATGCTCCAACACGATCGTTTCATGGTGTTTTGATATATGTTCATAATAATTCATAAATGATAATCTTATCCGATCGATGCCTTTTAGATGAAAAAATCGCCCTTCTCGATGCGATAAATTGTATAAATCGTTTGCCACTAATTTTAAACAACTCCTTAATAAATAAACATCTTCCATTAATTTAGGATATAAAATTTTATAATCTATCCGCACAACTTCTACTGGAGTTAAGCAATGTACCGTCACTACATATTGATTTTCCATCGCTAATAGCTCTAATAACCCAATATTCCCTCGTTGATTGTCCACTTCAAAATAACTATATTCGCTACCATCCAAATAAATTTTTTTACCACGAACTACCCCTTGTACAATAAAATAAACATACCTTGTGTCATCACCGGCCTCAACTAATTGTTCCCCCTTCAAATATTTGAGCCTTTGCCCATGCTGATCAACAAAATCTTGAACCATTTGATAATTAAATTCATGCTTGTCATTATATTTGTGCCACATATCATCTAAATCACTATTTCTCATGATTATATGCCTTTCGAATTATCAGCCATTAAAGTCATTATACCAAATTAAGTTCAGTCGCCAATATTACCTTAATCGTAGTCGCTAACCCGATTAAAAAATAAGAATACAATATTATTAGCAAAATACACCAATGGTACAATCATCAACATAAATTGCCCAGAAATCAAATAGGTTGATAACATCAAAACGTTTAAAGCAAAAAAGATATATTCTGCAATAAAGTAGCGTTTGGCCAATAAAAAGCTGGCAATTAACCCAGTACCAGTCGTAAAAGCCCCGGTTATTAGTCCCTGTCCCTCATGACCAATTATCATCAGAATTCCAACTATTAAAAACGCTACTACAGCCCCTGCTAACATAATATAAATGGCTGTTTTATCTACACGTAAAAGCTTAGTCTCACCAGTTTCAGTCACATTACTTTTCCAGTCAAAATATTGGATAAAACCAACAATAATTCCCCAAAAACTCAAAGGAATCATTGAATAAGTTTGAGCTAAAAATAAAGCGACAATCGTCATTATCAAATTAATCAGATCAGGATAAATAAATTTAACATCCCTTTTTGTTGTGTAATATATATTAATAAATCCAGCAAACATAGCGATAATCGAAGTCCAAATATACGTATTTTGAACTGTCTTACTTGCAGAATTTAAAATAGCAGGAAAACTTTGTTGAAACGAAAGATAAACTCCTACAGCTAATCCCATAATCAGAATAATTTTTAAAACAATATTACGCATCTGTATTCTTTTATTCATGATTTTCCTCCTAATCTGCCAATTTATAATCAAAATACGCGAGACTATCCATTAAATACGAGACATAACGATCACGTTTGGAATCTAATAATACTAAAATATTATTTTGAATTTTTGGTTTTTTTCTTAAATCAGCTAAAGTCATCCCCCGTGTCACGCCCTCATCTGTTACTACTTCGACAGAATAGTTTTTACCTTCAAACACATTAGAATCTAATAAATACACAATAGTGCACAAATCATGCAACGGACTATTCTCAAACCCAAACTGACGCCCAGACTGATTATAAAAATCCAACAAGCCATATACCTTTTGTGAAATTCCACCTCTGCTTTTTAAACTATCTATTTCTTCTCGAGTCAAATATGATTTTTCTGTCACGTCTAAACCAGCCATCACAACTGGTACTCCAGAATTGAAAACGATTTTAGCTGCTTCAGGATCAACATAAATATTAAATTCAGAAGCAGGCGTAATATTACCATGTGAAATTCCACCTCCCATTAAACAAATCATCTCAATCTTTGACTTAACATCAGGATATGTTTGCAATAACAACGCTAAATTCGTTAGAGGACCAATCCCAACGAACGTAATAGTTTCATCACTATCCATTAATAAATGGTACCAATATTCAATTAAGTTAACATGTAAAATTGGGTATAGTGGGGCTGGAAAATCAATTCCATCCATCCCACTTTCACCATGTGCTTCTGGGGCACTCTTTAAGGGTTTAATTAACGGTCCCTTCGCACCAGCAATAAGGGGTACATCAGCATTCAACAATTCTAAAATATTACGTGCATTTCGCGTTACTTTTAAAAGTGATTCATTTCCCCCAACAGTCGAAATCCCTAACACCTTCAATTGCTGCGGATGTGCCAGCGCAACCAAGATAGCCAATGCATCATCATGACCTGGATCGCAATCAATCCAAATATTATTAACCATTCCACAAACCTTCCTTCATCAATCTTATCCATGAACACCATTATTATAAAATGTTTTTCAAAATTTAAATACGCCAAGTGTCTACTTATATGTATGCGTTTACATTTTATTCTAAATTAAAAACGTTCGTTGGAATTTTATCTCCACGAACGTTGTTTAACAATTAATACCAATTACTTATTGGTTTGTGCTGCTTGCGTATAACTGGCTAACGCATCCTTCAAGTCCTTATCTGAGATATGAACCTTGGCTTTATCCAATTGTTGTCCAATAAAGCTTTGCATGGACGTACTATCCTTAGCCAACTTTTGATCAACCAAGACATCCTTCATCTTACCCTTCAAACTATTGAAGCTACCCTTGGTATCTCGGTCGTTGAGCTTAACGATATAATAAGATTCACCTGTTGCTCCTGTCGCAGCATTAGCAGCTACTTTAACAGGATTCTTAGTATAATCACCCTTCTTCAAGCCAAAGGCCGCCTTTTTTACCTCAGGGCTAACCACCGTTGAATCAACCGTTGAATCAAAGGCGTCTAATTTTCCACCCTTATCCTTACTAGTTGTGTCGGTTGACTTATCTTTAGCCTCTTGGGCGAAGTCCTTACCATTATTCAAGTCATCAATAACTGTCTTAGCATCTTCTTCGGAATTCGTTTTAATCACTGAAATGTTCACCTCAGGCGTATAAGCTTGGTACGCTTTTTTTAAATCCTTATTTGAAAAATGTTGATTATCTTTAAATGCCGCTTTTTCCAACGCTGATAAATACAAATTATCACGATACGTTTCAGTTGTCATACCACTTTGAGCTAAAGTAGATTCAAAACTGTCACCGTACTGCTTTTGTGCTTTATCATATTGATGATCAAGTTCCTTTTGGTCGACATCTTTCTTGTGGTCTTTCTCCAAAACCTTTTTAATCATCATGTTCGCGAAAGTCTGCTTACCTTCTGGAGTCTTCTTCAATTTTTGATATAACTCCTGTTCAGATACTGATCCACTATTAGAAGTCGCCACATTCTTGCCGTTTGACATTCCAAACGCAATTAATCCACCAGCTAAAACGATAATTACGCCGCTTATTAACCAACCTTTTTTCATTTAAAACACTCCTTTTTCTATTAAACTCTTTTATTATATACCTTCATTCATGAAACTTCTTAAGATGTATATTTTTCCACCGAATCAGGTTCCTGATCGAGAGGCTCAACATGCGCACCCATCGCTAGCCTTCCATTATCAATCTGGTGTTCATGCACATTTAAATGCGTCATAAAATCAGGATGCGTATAGGCCAAACGACCAGCCTCGGTCGTCCATTGATAATCAACCCAATGCTCAACTAAATTTGTATCCGTTTCGCTTTGTCGTCCCGTCATATAGCGTATCATCATCCGCACCCAACTAACACCGGTAATTTTGACCAAAAATGCCATATGTGTAAAAGGCATTGGTCGTAAATCTTCAGCAGTAACTTCACCCTCAATTGGCCAATGATCAACCATCAATTGGTATAAACCGGCACGCGTCACTGACAACTTAGGGCGGGGTAAAGCCGCATATAATGATGGGGTCATAGCCCGCTGATCAATCACCATTTCATCATTATCCTGTTTTGCCATCGCCAAAGGATAAGCCTTTTGCCCATCCCAGAAATAATCAATCACAATTTTTTCTTGTGTTTCATAAAGCGTTGATGGTAAGTATTTTTCCTTAGCAATCACATACACTGGAATGTTCATCTCCCGCAACTTTTGGATTAACTTAATTCGATTCCCAGGGATAAAAATATATTTAGGATGTTCGATTTCCAAAATATTCATCACATCGGACAACTCGAGTGGCTCATAATAATGTTTATCGGCAATCTGTGGAATAAACAGGAGCCCATGCGGATTGTTATTTACCACAATCGTTGGAATTCCCAACCGGCGTAGTTCTGATGCGACTGAGGCCATGGTATACGAAGCAGCTGCCCCATCCCCTAAGCGAAAAGCCCCTGTTCCAACGACCAAAGCAGACTCAGCATCTAATTGAGTGGTCTCGTTTTCACTTTCAAACGTACTGTAATAATGTGAATTTTCTTCATCAAATTCACCTGCAGACGGGTCAAAAGCCTTATAGGTTGGCAAAACATTGTGATCCCAGCGGAACCGCCGCACCTTTTCATATGGTTCATTCCATAAGCGCGCCAATAAACCATCACTTAGGCCATAATACTTTGCATCACGTAAAATGGTCTCATCCCATGGATTTTTAGCCACCGAATCTTCTAATTCCATTATTCGCTTTAATTTATAAAAATAAAATGGCGCAATTTTAGTCATCTCAGCTAATTCATCAACCGTATAACCGCGGCGCAAAGCTTCCATCAGCACCAAAATTCGATTGTTCCGGGGGTGGATAATCCGTTCAATCAAGTCATCTTCAGTCAAAGAATTCATTATCGTTGGTGAAAAATCACGACTATTAAAGTGCGCTGCTCGTAAAGCCTTTTCAATGGCTTCTTCAACACTACGTCCCACTCCAATTGTTGCCCCGACTGATTTTTGAACAGTATTCAGACGATGGTCCGTTACAATCCAGTTTGCTTCAAATTCACCGAAACTAAAGACGGGAAAACGCGTAACCACGTGATCCATCACCGGTTCCAACAAAGCCGCATTACTACTGAATTTAGCCGGCAAATGGATTTGTTCAAAAGTCTTACCCAAAATTAAATTCGTAACGACCGGTACTAGCGGGTAACCTGTGGCAACCATAATCAAGGATGATTGGCGGTCAAAATATGGAGTTAATCGAGTTACGACATATTCATCCGTTTCGGGATTAACTGCAAAGCGCACCTGCGCCATCCCCATAATTTGAAACTCATGTAGAATTTTAATCGTCGTTTGCCGCAACTTTTGAATAATGGGGTCTGAAAGGCTTTGAATTGGTGTAAAAGCAATCGAATCTGCAGTATGAATCCCCACCGGATCCATATCTTCAATCCCACCCACAATCAGGGTATTTCCCACGCGGTCGCGCAAGGCGACGATGGTAATTTCATGATGTCCACGAATACTTTGGTCGATATTAACTTGATGAATTTGCGAACGCTCTAGGCTTTTTTCAACTGCCTCCTCTAACCGGTCGACATCATTCACGTTAAACCGCAACAGACCTCCATTTGGAGCAATCGGTCGTACTACCACTGGAAAATTAATTTCACGCACCGCCTCAAAGGCTTCAGAAACATTATTGGCCAACCGTGCTGCCACCGTTTTTTCGCCTAACCGGTTCAAATGGTTACGTAAAATCGTCGTATCTTGGGTGGCATCTAAGGCATCTTTAGATAAGCCTAAAATCTTGGGCGCCGCTGTCCCCAAGGCCCTTTGAATCTGGCGACTTAAATTCATCGCCACCACCCCACCAGCAGTCGTAACGACTGCGGTAATTTGATGCTGTTCAATTATTTCTAAGAGATTATCTAGAGTTAACGCACACAAAATTGGCGTAATATCCGTTCGTTCAATCGTAAACGCATACGGGTTGTCATCCACCATAAAAATTTCGGCTTCATTTTGACGTAAAGATGAAACCATCTGATAACTGGCTAAATCGCTTTCCGTTTCATGGTCAAAATCATTGGCTGAACCACCAATCATTAATATTCGTTCAACCATTGTCGACTCCCTCCTCGGCGTGCAGATACGATTTCCATATATTCTGCAAAAATATCGGTGGCTTCAATTGGACCAGGCGCAGCATCCGGAAAAAATTGAACCCCAAATGCTGGGTAGTCCCGATGCCGCACGCCCTGAACTGAATGATCCATGAGATCCACATGCGTCACCATCAGGGCCGTCTCTTTGAGTGAAGCCCGGTTAATCACGTAACCATTTCCCTGATTAGCAAAAATGATGTTACCCGTAATTTGCTCACGAATCGGATGGTTCATACCATGCCGTTCAAAAGTTAATTCTTCTAGTTCGGCTCCATTCGCTAAGGCGAACAATTCATACCCTAATCCAATTCCCAAAAGTGGAATTTCACTTTGCACGGTTCGAATTAATCTCAATAATTGCTCATTTAAAATATGCGGATCACCGGGACCTGATGACAACACAATACCGTCCGGATCTAGATTAACCACTTGCTCTAATGTTGTATCATGTGGCAAAACCGTAATATTAGCATCATAATCCCGCAAATTACGTAAAATTCCATTTTTCAATCCCAAATCAATGATTATAACATTAGCGCCCCGCCCGGGATTAGCATAGGCTTTCGGCGTTGAAGCTTGTGCTACTTGATTCGTTGGCAACACCATTGCTTTTAATTGATCAAAAGCATGGTCATCAGGTACATCAACGATACTTGCTTTTTGCGTCCCTGTTTGCCGTAAATGACGGGCTAAGGCGCGCGTATCTATCCGCGCAATTCCCGGAATATTATGTCGCTTCAAAAAAGCATCTAAACTCATCCGCTGTAACCGATTTGTGGAAACGTCCGCAATTTCTCGGGTGACTACCCCTTTAATCGTTGGCACAATGGCTTCATCTGCTTGATGGTTAATACCTGCTGCTCCAATCGTGGGGGTAGTAAACATCAAGATTTGGTTATGATAAATCGGATTGGTAATAATCTCTTGATACCCCGACATGGCGGTATTGAAGACAATCTCACCAAAAGTCGTCGCTGGCGCTCCAAAGGCTTCACCTGGGTAGACACTTTGATCTTGTAAAATTAAATATCGTTGGGTCATTTAACAACTCCCCTTATTACTTATGAGTGAATTTCAACGGAATCTTGCCCATCTAATTCACGGACATTAACTTTAATCCGTTCTGAAATTGCCGTTGGAATATTTTTACCAACAAAATCAGCCCGAATTGGTAATTCCCGATGTCCACGATCTACTAAAACGGCTAAATTAACCACCGATGGCCGACCATTATCCATCAACGCATCCAAAGCTGCGCGAATCGTTCTTCCTGTATACAAAACGTCGTCGACTAAAACAATCCGTTTCCCATTCAAATTCAAATCAATTTGGGGTTGGCGCCGGTCTTTTGGCTCACGATCATCCCGATAGGCTTCAATATCTAACGTTAAAACAGGAATCGCAACATCCTCTAGTTGTTGCAAACGCTCACCAATGCGTTGTGCCAAGTAAACGCCGCGCGTTTTAATCCCAACTAAAACTAGATTGCTTACTCCTTTATTCCGTTCAATAATTTCATATGTAATTCGCGTTAATGCCCGCTGCATTGACATTCCATCTACAATCTCTTTATTTGCCATATTAATCCTCGCTCATCTCATTATAAGGTTCTAATTGACTCAACATTGCGGTGAAGTAATCCGGTAAGGGCGCTTCAAAAACTAATTCTTCGCCCGTTGTCGGCTGTGTTAACCCCAAAGTATGTGCATGCAAATATTGTCCATTGCCCGGTAAAGTTTTCTTAGGACCATATAAAGGATCACCTGCTACCGGGTGGCCGATATAAGCCAAATGGACGCGAATTTGATGGGTCCGACCAGTCTCCAACGTGGCGGATAATAAGGTGTAGTCAACATATCGTCGCAAAACTTTAAAATGGGTTACTGCTTCACGCCCATTGACCACCACCGCCTGCTTTTTACGGTCTTTATTCGAGCGACCCAACGGCGCATTAATTGTTCCACTATTTTCTTTGAATTCACCATGAACTAAAACTAGATACTCGCGCAAATTCTTTTTTGCTTTCAAGTTCTCAGACAAAGCTTCGTGCGCATGGTCATTTTTGGCGACCATTAATAAGCCGGATGTATCTTTATCAATTCGATGAACAATCCCCGGCCGCAAGACTCCATTAATGTTTGACAAAGGCGTATGATACATTAAAGCATTGACCAAAGTACCATCGGGATGCCCTAACGCGGGGTGCACCACCATCCCTTGTGGTTTGTTTACCACTAACAAATCATCATCTTCATAAATGATGTCGAGCGGAATATCTTCAGCTTTCAAATCCAAGGTAATTGGATCTGGAATATCCACTTGAATTTCATCCCCTGGCTTCGCTTGGTATTTAGCCTTTTTAACTTCGCCATTGACTAATACGCGTTCTTGCTTAATCCATTCGTTCGCTTGGGAACGGGAATAATCTGACAAATATTGTGCTATAACTTTATCTATCCGACCAACTTGTTCATCTACTGTAAATGTTGTCTGTCCCATTCTATACTCCCAGTTGTTTTAAAATTTGTGTCCGTACTTTTTTTGAAATTAACATATTATATGAATTATCATTATAATCAAACATCATGCCATACCGCGTTGGTTGAACATGTTTCATCCCGTCAAACCGAATTGATAAGCGGTTAAAGCTAAATAATTGCCGAAAATGAATATAATTTACATTTACATCAATTCGCCGACGCAAGATCACAACAGCAACTAGAAACACAAACAAAAGCGTAGCTAACATCGTCCACCCATTAAATGTAATAAATTCCAATTGTAAA
Organism: Weissella kandleri; assembly: GCF_001438705.1. Lineage (GTDB taxonomy): Bacteria > Bacillota > Bacilli > Lactobacillales > Lactobacillaceae > Weissella > Weissella kandleri. The sequence continues at coordinate 233,167 of NZ_JQBP01000001.1, read as the reverse complement.
ATTAAAGCTAGTAATCCGACCATTAATATCCAGGCCCAATTCACCAATCCGCTTAAGCCCGCTGGCTGATAAAATCCACGCATAATTTGTCCCCCATTCGCTTTAACTATATAATTAAAATATAGTATAACAGAAAACGAGGTGTGATAGTATGCTCATCCAGCTTTATTCTGATGCAGCAACCGATTTCAAACAACAAACCAATGGTGCGGGCCTTCTGATTTTACAAGCCCAAAAACAAATCCAATTACATCAACCGCTCCCCAAACATCTCAATAATCACCAGGCCGAATTTCAGGCTGCCATTTGGGCCTTTCAACAGCTTTTAGAAATTTGCCCGCTTCCTGAGCAAACAGCGGTTCAATATTTTACGGACTCGCGCCTAGTTAGCGATGGTATTGCTAAGGAATACGCTAAACAATATGCGTCGGAATTAAGTCAACTCTTAGCCCTTCAAGATTATTTTCAAGTGGTCATCACCCAGTGGATCCCTGATCGATCCAACCAGGGCGCCCACCAGCAAGCTTTACAGGGGCTCCATCAAAATTAACTTAAGCAAAAGGACTGGTTGCCAACCATAGCACCAGTCCTTTTATTAATCCTATTACTCTAACTGCAATTTCAATTCCATCACAGAATCACGCAAATTTGCAGCGCCTTCAAAGTCTAAGCGCTTAGCCGCCGCTCGCATTTGCTCCTCCAAGTTTTTAATCATTGCTTCTTGGTCATCGCGAGCCATATCTTTAAAGGCCACCTCAGTAAATGACTGCGGTTGGGCTTGATTATCAGTCGGATGTGAAACTGAAATCAAATCACGGACCGCCTTAATAATCGTATGTGGCGTAATGCCATGTGCTTTATTGTATTCAATCTGCAATTTACGCCGCCGCGCGGTCTCTTCCATCGCAGCTTTCATCGATGCAGTTTCATGATCCGCATACATAATTACATGCCCATTCTCATTACGAGCTGCACGTCCAATCGTTTGAATTAAGGAACGCGTATTTCGTAAGAAGCCTTCTTTATCAGCATCCAAAATCGCCACTAATGAGACTTCTGGCACATCAATTCCCTCACGTAACAGATTGATTCCAATCAAAACGTCAAATTTACCTAACCGTAAATCACGAATAATTTCCGTCCGTTCCAAAGTTTTAATATCTGAATGCAAATATTTAACTTTGACTCCCACATCCTCCAAGTAATCCGTCAGATCTTCGGCCATTTTTTTCGTCAAGGTAGTAATAAACACGCGCTCATTTCGCTCCTCCCGGGCGTTAATTTCACCCAACAGATCATCAATTTGACCATTAACTGGCCGCAATTCAATCTCAGGATCCAATAAACCAGTAGGACGAATGATCTGTTGGACCACCTCATTTTCAGGAACTCGCTCAGTTTCATAGTCACCAGGAGTTGCTGACATATAGATAATTTGGTGCACATGCTCTTCAAATTCTGTTAATTTAAGCGGGCGATTATCCAACGCTGAAGGCAAACGGAATCCAAAGTCAACCAAGGTCTGCTTCCGCGCTCGATCTCCGTTATACATCCCCCGGACTTGTGGCATTGTCACGTGTGACTCATCGACTACAATCAAGAAATCATCCGGGAAAAAGTCGAGCAACGTAAAGGGGGGCTCACCCGGTTTGCGTCCATCCATATGCCGCGAATAATTCTCAATTCCAGTAGTAAAGCCCATTTCACGAATCATTTCAATATCATATTCCGTCCGCTGCTTCAAACGTTGCGCTTCAAGTAACTTCCCTTCTGATTCGAACTTTTTTAACTGCTCATCCAATTCAGCTTGGATGGTCTTAACCGCTCGTTCCCGAATTTTTTCATTCGTCATAAAGTGTGTGGCTGGGAAAATAGTGACTGTATCTAAATCAGCTACAATTTCACCAGTCAGACTATCAATTTCGCGAATACGATCAATTTCATCCCCGAAAAATTCAATCCGTAATGCTTTTGCATCAGAAGAAGCTGGGAACACTTCTAACACATCACCCCGAACTCGGAAGCGACCACGCTGAAAATCAATATCATTCCGTTGAAATTGAATATCAATCAAATCCCGCATTAAACCATTGCGTTCCACTTCATCGCCCAAGTGCAAACTAATCACATGATCCCGATATTGATTTGGATCTCCCAAGCCAAAAATTGATGAGACTGAAGCTACGACAATCGTATCATTGCGTGACAACAATGAAGAAGTTGCTGAATTTCGCAATTTATCAATTTCATCATTGATGGAAGAGTCCTTTTCAATATACGTGTCTGATGAAGGAACGTACGCTTCCGGTTGATAATAATCATAGTAAGAAACAAAGTATTCAACCGCATTATTAGGGAAAAATTCTTTAAATTCCCCATATAATTGCCCCGCTAAGGTTTTGTTATGCGAAAGTACTAAAACAGGCTTATTAGCATTGGCAATCACTTCGGAAATGGTAAATGTCTTCCCTGTCCCGGTTGCCCCTAATAGAATCTGTTCCTTCACTCCATTTTTCAACCCTGTGGTGAGCTTTTCAATGGCAGCCGGTTGATCACCAGTGGGTTGATATTTAGAAACCACCTCATATTTACGATCTGCTTGTTGCGTAATCATCTTTATACCTCACTATCTGGTTATACTACCGAACCATCTTTTCATTGCGTCAAAAAAAGACGGTGTTTAATAATTATATTATACGCCATCTTTAATTAAGTTTAAACTAATTTTCACTCATTGTCCGCTTGCTCAACTCCTTGGTTAAAGATGCCAATATAAATCCGTTGCAAGCGTTCTGATCCGGGGAATTCCTCGGCTAACATTTCTGGTAAAACTTCATTAATAAAGTATTTAGTACTATTCATGTCGCGAAAGGCATAAATCGTTTCCAAGCTTTCTTTATAAATATCTAAGAAAACGGGTTCAGGGTTTCCTTTTTGCAATTCACCAAAGGCTTCATACAAAAGGTCAACTTTATCCGCCACTGATAGAATACGGCCCTCTAAAGTATCATCCTTCCCTTCTGACAAGCGTCGATGATAAGCATCCCGATAATTCGATGGAATTTCCATCCGAATGAAATTGTCAGCCAAAGACTCTTCCACATCCGCCAACATATGCCGCAACTCTGAAGAAGCATATTTCACCGGTGTTCGAATATCACCGATAAAGCGTTCATTAATGTCGTGATTCAAAGCTTTTTCATACAACAACTTCCAATTGACGGCCTCCCCTTGCTTTTCTTCAACATCACCCAAAAATTGGGCAACTTGAGTTACTTTCCACGAATGTGCTGCTACGGAGTGTGGGAAATACTTAAAATAGCCTGGAGCCCGATTAATCATTTCTAATTCCGTTAAGCCTGACAAATATTGATGAAATCCCATTCCCTAACCCTCGTCTCTCTCAAATTGTTTCATCTACTATATCAGAAAACGGTTACACTAACAATAGTTACTCAAGTTTAAATTTCAATTCACTGTGCTTTTACGCGGCAAATATTGTGTTTTATAATTATGAAATTAAATATTACAATAAATCATTATATAAAAAACAAAAAGAGACGTTACATTTTATCGTTGATCCAGTTTTTAAGTATTATCAAATTAAAGTCAGTTACTTATCTTTAAATAATAGCCATCTTTTTAATTTCCGTAATTTTAAAGAAAAAACGATACTTTTTTTCTTGCTTATCATGATAAACCAAACTATTATCATCACATTTTGAAACGAAATATCTCATCAATATAAGCTGTTAATACATTACAGAATTGAGAAAAACTTATCCTCTAGTCACTAATAAGATTTAAATCATCAAAATAACTGCGTATTTTTACCGAAACTTTGACAACTTTGAACTGCATATAGTAAAAAGGACCGAAATTTCTTCCAATCCTTTCCTTCTAAATATTATCCAATTTCGTTGGCTTTTGTCCCCGCACCATACAAATAGCGCCTTTTGTTATAATTTAAATTTGCTAAGTATCTGATAATTAATCACATTATAGAATTTTCGTGTTATACATAATGGAACAAAAATATATTTTAATCGATATTTTTTGACATTCCTTCGAACCATATTAATGAGAAATAGTAAATAATTTAATCGACAATTATGAAATGTTTTTCCTAAAAATAATTCTACCATTCTCTTGATAAAACGCACATTTACTAAAAATACATTCAGTATGTAACCCATCAATAACTAAAAGCTACTAATTATTAAAATTTGATACTATCATTAAAAATCAAAAAACGCAGACTTTATAAAAAACTGCGCTTTTTCAATACTCGAATCTAGGATGTTATTTTTGTTGAGATAAAATACCATCAACTAACTCATATACATGATCCGCATAATCAATTAATCGTTGGTCATGCGTTACCGTAACAACTGCTTTATTTTGAGCGTGTGCGATATCATGTAACATTTCACCTACCTTAATAACCCGACTACTATCCAATGCCGCCGTCGGCTCGTCTGCCAATATAATACTTGGATTCGGATACATTGCACGAGCAATGGCGACTCGCTGAGTTTGACCTCCAGATAGTTCATTTGGGTATTTGTGTAGCAATGAACGAATATCCAATTGGTCTATAACAGTATCAAAACTACTACTACTCATATTATTCGTTGCTTTAACTTTAGTGACTAAATCAAATTGCTGTTGAACTGTAAGATATGGAACTAAATTATAAGATTGTAGAACAAATCCTATATTTTTTAGGCGTAGATATTCTAATTTTTTAGGCGTGTAATTTTCAACGTTTTGGTCGTTCAACAGTACTTTCCCACTGGTGGGTGTTTGTAAACCTCCTAAGATCGTCAACAAAGTACTTTTTCCTGATCCTGAGGGACCAATAATCAAAGTAAATTCACCATTTTTGGCCTCAAACTCAATATCGCTTAGAGCTGTCACCCGATTGCTTCCAGCTCCAAATACTTTGGAAATATTCTCTAACTTTAACGATGTCATAATTATCCTCCGATTACGCTAACTGGGTCAATTTTAGAAATAATTCTCATAGGAATCAACGCACCTAATAACCCAGTAATCAATGTTCCTCCAGCAATTAGCAAAGTGAATTTCACGTCGAAATACATCGGTACACTTTCTGGAATAACAAGACTAATCACAAATGTCGTTACCAACCCCATTAAAATAGAGGAAATCATAATAATTGCTGTTTCGTTAAACGTATTTTTTAATAAGTATGCATTGGGTATGCCTTGAGCTCTTAAGACTGCTAAATTTTTAACCTTTTGTGTTGTTAGAATATATAAGAAAATGGTAACAACTACCAGCGAAATCAATACTAAGAACGCAATCATGAATGTGAATGTTGCATTTTGCGCGCTATACCCTGGCAGCTTATTCATAAATTCATCTATAGTTAATAGGGTTAAATCTTGAGAATATATCTCATTATTATTCTTATGATTAATAGATAAAACACCACTCCCAACAAAATGAGCATCGACCCCTTTTATCTTGTGCCATTGGTTTAACGCCCCATAGACAACCGGTGCCATGTTATACTCGGCGTTATTTACAATCCCAACGACCTTATAAGACTGATCCGACTGCCCTAACTTAACTTCATCATTTACCTTAATATTTCTAATTTTATCCGATACTACAACTTCATTATCCGCTTTAACAGGTCGCCCAGTAATATATTCTAACTTATTGTAGACTTCTTGGTCTTTTTTCACCCCTACATACTGGACTGATTTAGTTTCATCGCGCCCCATTTTTAAGTTTGTTGGCGTAATACCGACTTGAGAATCACCACTATTCATTTTTATCTTTTTAAATTGTTCTTCTGACATTAAAGATTGTCCTATATTACCATTAGAATCTTTAGTAATAATCGCAGATTTAATTTTCCACGTCTTTAATGCCGTAGTGTTTTCATTTGCTAAACCTAGTGCTAATGAAGTTAATATAAAAATTAAAAACGTAATCAGACTGATAACAGAAATAACAAGCCCATATCTAATTTTGTTTTTTTTAATTTCATTTAATGCTAAATACATAACTATGACTTCCTTTTTCAGTGTTTATTAATTATACTTGGCAATTTTTTTATATTTATGATGATTTCATCTTTTTTCTTAGGATACAAAAAATATTCTTGTATTAACGCATGTAACGTTATTCTAAATGCCCATTCCGATAGATTTTCCATCGATGGATTTTTAAAATGTGAAATTGCCTTTGAAGTGACGTCAGCGCTTTTGTAATGCGAGTATAACAGAGATTTATTGATTGTATAATATAATCGCCAAAAAGAATAATCCACAGAATCTGTCAGATTTTCTAAAAAAACAAGCGTTGCAGAAATTTGATTTAATTCGTCCATATTTTGAAATTCAACTAAATAATCTTCTAAAATCCAACAATAAGCGTCATATATATCTTCAAAATATGTATAAAATGATGACCTTGATACATTGGCGTATTTTGTAATTCTAGTAATATGAGCATTATTTAATGAATATGTTGAAAATTCATGAACCAACGAATCACGTATAGTATTGCGTTTATCAAGCGATAAATTATAGAGCGCCTTAGTAACCATCTTCTTTACCTTCTTTGTAATATCAAGTATTGACACCGTGTCAATACTAACATATATTGACACACTGTCAATGTGCTTATTTTTATAAAAATGTTAAAACAGGCCCGAATATGACCATTCTTTTATATCAATATTGATACTTTCCTCTACTATATCAACGGTTTTAAAGTAAACCCTTTTGAAGACAGCCAGTTAATTGAGAAATTGGTTTAAAAGATTCAAAAATAAAATCTTTACGCTTTATCAAAAGTAAAAATACAAACAAAAAAGAGCCCCATTTCAGGAACTCTTTCACCAAACATGCAATTTAATGAGTCGCGCCTAATTGAATCACTTCATACGACTTGCCATTGGCTTTTTGGACCAGCACAGCTTGCACCCCATTCACCGTCTTCACGCGGATTTGGACATCCACATCCGTCGGTAACATGCTAGGTGCCGTTTGTGCCAAGTAATTCGTAAAGCTATTCATTTCCGTTTGTGAATAGAACTGGGTTGTGACATCCACTTTCAAACTAGCTAAGGTTTTATCATGATATTGAGCCTGTGCTGTTATATAAGATAGATTGGGAAAGAACCCTTGAATCGTATTTTGGAAATTAATAAAATCACCATTCAAGTTCGCAGCGATTTCATTATAATTAAACGTGTTCTCCTGCATTGGCAACACGACATTAACATCATTCACAGGGGTAAAGCCGCTGATCTTGTCCCCATTATTTGATTCCGTATAGCTATAGAAAGTTCCACCAGACAGGCTATCATTAGGTGCTTCGGTAAACAATGCGACCACAATTGGTGTATTGTCAGTCACACCCTCTAATTTCCGATAACGCTTGACCACCTCGGCAGCTAATTCTTTTCCCTTCGCAATACGCGTATTATCATCAATCTTTTGCGTATAGTTAGCGCCATACTCTTCCTTTTGATAAATATCTTCGCTATTCATCGCTAGGCCCAACATAATTCCCTTCAATTGCAAGGCATCACTAGACTGCACCATGAAGTCTTGTTCTTCAATCGCCTGCAAATACAATGGATTACGTCCATCATCTTTTTTACCATTATCTTCGGGATTCAACCCGTCCGGATTAGAATTAGATTTACGGTTCAACCACTTTTTAGCGGTCGATGCGTCTAAATACTGTCCTTCTTGGAAAATGTATGATTTTGGTGAGAACTTATTCTTAGCTAAGTTTAATAATCCATTTTCAAAGCTTTCAGTATTATATTGATTGTCATTTTGACTAGCTGTGATTCCGCGCGCTTTTCCAACAAGATAATTTCCGTCTTTAATGACTGACTTATAATTGTCTTGTGTGGCGGTTCCGGTCAACTTAATTCCTTTTTTAGAAGTGACCTTATTATTCACAGTTGTTTTAGTGTCTTTAGACGCCACCTCTGCTGAATTTTTAGAATAATAGTTTCCCAAAAAAAGCAAAGCGCCCCCTAATACAATCACACCGATGGCTGCTCCAATCCATTTTATATAGCGCATGTGTATTCCTCTTTTACCATGATTTTTTGCTTATTCTTTCATATTCTAACAAATCACTGATGTTTTTGCATCAAAGCTTGCAAATCAGCTTCTGACCAAATTGGTACATTTAAACTTTCCGCTTTCGTTAACTTACTTCCCGCATCCGAACCGGCAATCAAAAGATCTGTTTTTTTCGACACCGAACTGCTCAATTGGGCTCCATGTTGTTCCAGCCAATGTGTAGCCTCACTCCGCGTCAAATTAGCTAATTTACCGGTTAAAACAATCTTTTTATCCACTAGTTCAGTTAATGTTTCACGCGGCGCTTCTTGTAGATAATCTGTATTGACCCCATGTTCTTGTAAATCTTGAATCATTATAATCACTTCAGATTCTTGGAAAAATTGTACCACATTTTTAGCGATAATCGGTCCGACTCCATCAATCGTCGCAATGTCATCAACGCTGGCGCTCATCATTTGCTCAATCGTCAAGAAACGTGCCGCTATTAACCGGGCTGCTTTGGCTCCCACCGTGCGAATCCCAAAACCAAATAACAATCGCTCCAATGAATTTTGTTTTGAATTCATTAAAGCATCTAATAAATTCTGCGCTGCTTTAGGACCGAACTTATCTAAGGTTAACAAATCGTCTAAAGTAAGATGATACAAATCAGCAACACTATTAACTAATTGACGATGTAATAATTGTTGAATAATTTTAGGACCGAGTCCATCAATATTCATCGCATTCCGGGAAGCAAAATGGGTTAACTTTTCTTGAACTTGGGCCGGACAAGCGGGATTAATACACCGTAAAGCCACTTCGCCATCAACATGCACTAAAGTTTCACCACATTCCGGACATTGCGTTGGAATCGTGTAGACTGACGCCTCGGGTGAACGCTTAGCCAAAATGACTTGCCCAATTTCTGGAATAATATCGCCGGCTTTATGCAAAGTCACCGTATCCCCAATGCGTAAATCTTTAGTTTTTAAATACTCCGGATTATGCAATGAAGCTCGTGACACTGAGGTCCCCGCCAAAGTTACCGGATCCATAATTGCTGTGGGGGTCACAGCACCGGTCCGACCAACCGTCCATTCAATTTCACGTAAAATTGTTTCTTTTTCTTCCGCGGGGAATTTATAAGCAATCGCCCAACGTGGCACTTTAACCGTGTTACCCAATTGTGATCGTAAATCTAAAACATTTACTTTAACCACAATTCCATCAATTCCATACGCCAGTTCATCTCGGCGCGCTGTCTGATTGGTAATATACGTTTTCAGCTCGGCCAAATCATTAACAACCTGATTATCGCGATTCACTGGCAAGCCTAATTCTGCAAAACGTTGCAATAACTCCGCTTGGGTGGCTACTTGTAGAACATTTTGCGGATCGACCGCTTGATAAATAAAGCCAGCTAACTGACGTTGTTTCGTAATCTTAGAATCCAACTGTCGCAACGACCCAGCCGCCGCATTACGCGGATTGGCAAAAGGTGCCAGTCCATCGCGGTCTCGTTGCTCATTTAAGACCAAAAAGGCAGCTTTTGGCATATAAATTTCACCGCGCACCTCAACCGTAATAGCTTCACTTAGTTGGTGTGGAATGTCTTGAATTTGCCAGACATTACTAGTGACATCTTCTCCAATCGTTCCATTTCCCCGAGTAGAAGCTTGCACTAATTTTCCATTTTCATATTGAAGACTAATTGCCAGACCATCAATCTTTAACTCAGCATTGTAGTCCAGAGGCGCACTAAATTGAGCTTGAACACCTTGCATCCAAACTTCTAATTCACCCCAAGAAAAAACATCACCTAAGGACAACATTGGCACAGAATGTGTCACCTTCGATAATTCAGCCTTAACCTGATCTCCGACTTGTTGTGTAATCGAGTCAGGGCTAATTAAGCTTGGAAACTGATCTTCAATTTCAACGACTTCTTGATAGGCGGCATCATACACATGATCTTCCACTGAAGGATTATCATTTTGGTAATATTCGGTTGCCCATTGATGTAACTGCGTTTGTAATTGTTCTAAGCGCACTTTGGCGGTTTCCAAAGTCAAATTTTCATCGGTCATGGCTTCTAACCTCCTACTTTTTATCCAAATTATTATTGCTTGTTAATCGGTGCAAAGGCCGCTAACAAGCGCTTGATACCCATATTTTCAAAAGCGATATCAAGTTCCATATCATTACCACTACCTTGCACCTTCACCACAGTACCAACGCCCCACTTACGATGGTTGACGTGATCGCCCACTGTCCAAGACACAGCCTCTGAAGCCGTCTTCTGTGGTGCTTGATGCACTTGCACACTAGACGTCTTCTTAGGGGCCTGATTGCCATTAGGACGTGTCCGTCCGTTAAAGGTCGTCCCTTGTGCAGGCGTTTGACGCCGGGCAAAAGGCAAACTTGCTTCAAGGTTTTCAAAATGATTTAACTGACCGGTGGCATCACGATCCAGATATTGGTCAGAAATTTCATCAATAAACCGCGATGGCAAATTATTATTCATTTTTCCATACAACATCCGCGAATAAGCATTAGTCAAATATAGCTTTTCCTTGGCTCGGGTGATTCCCACATAGGCCAACCGCCGTTCTTCTTCCATCTGTTTGGGATCCATAATGGCCCGATAAGAAGGAAAAATTGACTCTTCCATCCCCACTAAGAAGACAACCGGGAATTCCAGCCCTTTAGCAGCATGCAGGGTCATAAGCGTCACATTGTTGTCATCTTCGTTCACACTATCAATGTCTGATACAAGCGCCAATTCACCCATAAAATCAACATATTTTGATATGCTTTCCTCAGTAGGCTGATAATTTTTATCAAACTGTTCTGTCACGGTTAAAAATTCTTCCAAATTTTCAATCCGTCCCGTATTTTCAGGCGTCGGTTGAGCTTTTAAGGCTGACAAATAACCACTATCTTCGAGAATCATTTGCGTTAATTCTGTTAAGTTCATTTCGTCTTGCGTCGCTTGCACAAACTTATTCATCATCGCTGCAAAGGTCGCCAATTGGTTCTTAGCTCGGCTTTGTAAATTATTAATTAAATCTGCATTCGCAGCGGCTTGAAGAAGCGGCCAACCTTGTTCACTCGCAAAGACTTGTAGCTTCAAAATTGAAGTATCACCCAAACCACGTTTAGGTTCATTGACCACTCTTAAAAAGCTCTCATCATCAGCTGGATTCGTCACTAATGACAAATAAGCCAAAATATCACGAATTTCTTTACGCTCATAGAACTTTGACCCGCCCACCATGGTGTAGGAAATATTCGCCTTCACGAAAGCCTCTTCAATTCCACGTGATTGCGCATTAGTCCGATACAAAACTGCAAAATCTTGATAATTTCGACTACCGGCCTTTACTGCTTTTGTAATTTCGCTCACTAAATAAACCGCTTCATCACGATCGCTATTAGCTTGATGATAGGTAATCAAATCACCTGACCCGTTATCCGTCCAAAGGTTTTTGGCAATTCGTCCATCATTATGTGCAATCACATCATTGGCCGCATTCAAAATATTTTGCGTTGAACGATAATTTTGTTCGAGCATTACCCGCTGTGCCCCAGGATAATCTTGCTCAAAATTCAAAATTATTTCTAGATTAGCCCCACGCCAACCATAGATACTCTGATCAGAATCGCCAACAACCGCTAAATTTTTCCATTGTGCGGCTAACATTTGAATTAAACGATACTGTGCATCATTAGTGTCTTGATACTCATCCACGTGAATATATTGGAACTTATCTTGATAGTATTTTAAGACATCATCATCCGTTTCAAATAATTGAATCGTCAACATGATTAAATCATCAAAGTCGACGGATTGGCTTAAACGTAATTGATTTTGATATGCTTCATAAGCCTCAGCCACAATCTTTTCAAAAACACCTTCTGCATGTTGTTGGTAGTCTCTTGGTGTCTCCAATGCATTTTTAGCATTCGAAATCGCCCCTAAGACTGAGCGTGGGTCAAATTTTTCAATATCAACATTTTGAATCTTTAAAATCCGCTTTACTAAGCTTTTTTGCGCACTAGCGTCAATAATGGTAAAGTCGCGCTTATACCCAATCTTATCGATATCACGGCGTAAAATTCGTACGGCCATCGAGTGGAAAGTTGAAGCCCAAATCCGACTCGCATCGGCACCCCCAACTAAGGCAGCAATTCGTTCTTGCATTTCACGCGCAGCTTTATTGGTAAAAGTAATCGCTAAAATATTCCAAGGTGCGACATGCTTTTCTTGAATAAGATAAGCCACCCGGTGCGTTAAAACACGCGTTTTACCTGATCCAGCACCAGCCATAATCAAAAGTGGTCCTTCTGTAGTGGTGACAGCTTGGGCCTGTTGTGGATTCATGCCCTGCAATAAATTTGTCTCCATATAAATTAACGTTCCTTTCGTCCCCAATATTGATACAAATCAACCTTCAAGGCTCCATTATAGAGCTTGCGCTTTTTAGTTGCTTTTTGTCCGTATGCGGATTCAAAGCCTTCGTCACTGGTCAAAATGTATTTAGACCAAGTTGGCATTTGTTGATAAATTTGCCCCATTTCATGGTACAGTTTCCGAACCGATTCGGTATCACCTAAACGTTCACCATAGGGCGGATTGGCCACAATTACACCATTCTTTTCCGTTGTCGACCAGTCTTTAGCGGCCAACTGCTTAAACGTAATGTCTTCTCCAACTCCCGCTAAATCAGCATTAGCTTGCGCAATTTGAATCATATTTTCATCAATATCGTAGCCTTGAATATTAAGTTCAACATCAAAATCAATCATCGTCCGGGCTTCTTTTTTCAACGCTTGCCCAATCTTTTCATCAAATTGATCCCAATGTGAAATATCAAATTCACGGTTCAAACCAGGCGCAATCTTACGCCCCATCAAAGCCGCTTCGATCGGAATCGTACCAGAACCAGTCACTGGATCTACGAATGGATTATCGGTAAACCAATGTGCCAAAGTTACCAAAGAAGCCGCCATGGTTTCCTTCAACGGTGCCCCACCTTTTTCAGTCCGGTATCCGCGCTTAAAGAGCGAATCACCCGTCGTATCTAATGTCAACATCACATGGTCACGGTCAATCGCTGCTTCAATCTGATAGCGCCCCCCTGTTTCTGGTAAATGTCCCCGCGTCTGATACGTCGCCGCTAGACGCTCAACAATGGCCTTTTTGGTGATACTCTGGACGGCTGGAACAGAATGTAAGATTGAGTTTTTAGAACGTCCATTGACCGGAAACTTTCCATCATACGGAATCAAGTCCTCAAAAGGATAAGCCTTCACTCCCTGAAATAGTTCTTCAAAGGTCGTTGCCGTAAATTCATCTAATACAATCTTAATGCGATCCGCAGTGCGTAACCATAAATTAGTGCGATAAACATCGGCCAAATTTCCTTCAAAAAAGACCCGGCCATTTTCAGTCTGAACTTGATACCCCAAGTCTTTTAATTCTTTGGCGACAATGGCTTCTAGCCCTGCCCCCATCACTGCCATTAATTTGTATTTGGTTGTTTCCATGCTAAACGACCTCCCTTTAATTGTTCTAATTGTTTAAAGTTATTATAGTATGTTTTTCCAGCTTGTTTACGTCTAAATTTGGTAAAAGCTAATCTTTTTAACTAGCTGGTAGTACTTTTAAAGCAAAAATAAAAGCCGACACCCTAAAGTGTCGGCTGCCGGATGTGTTAGCTGTGAGCCATGTTTTGTTCTAAAAGAAACGTGGCAAGCTTCTTTTAGCGGTAATCATCTATCTCAGGCATTGCTGCCTCCCCGACCATCGCTTCATTTTGCTAGATCAAGCGCCCCTACCAAAGTTTGGGTTGCTCGCTCGTGGGGTTTACCGCGTTCCACGCTGTTTATTTCTAACCAGCTTCGTCACTGTGGCACCTTAACAACTACTAAACCATGGTTACCTTTAGGTCTTTCGTTGGCCGTCAATCATTGCTGACTGCCTAGCCTTATTTTTTCAGCTAGCACGAACACTACTGACATCGCAGTCAGTGCGAGCATGGACTTTCCTCATGTCGCATAAGCGACACGCAATTACCCACTAACACAATAACAGTAAGTATACACCTAATCCGTGTTAAATCGCAAGTAACTTCTTGCGTCTATTTATCTTCTGGTGCTCCAAAAACCTTGCGTTCCAAATTAGAAATCCGCTTCAAGATATCCATATTAGTATTAGCTGAAGAAGTCACTTGATTACTTGTAGCTGCTGCGGCCGTATTAGCATTCACTTGCTTAGTTAACTCAGCAATTTCACGCTTTTGATTTTCAATAGTTTCTTGCAATTCTTTAATATTACTTTCATAAATCTGATAATCGGCCATTAATTCATCTAAATAACTATCCACGTCATTTGTGTTATAACCTTGAATTGCGGTCTTTTTAAAATCTTTGTTGAAAATCTCTTCTACCGTATGCCGTACTTGTTCCATCAGTGAAACTCCTTTATCTCATCTTCTTTAATGTTATTTTACCAGTTACTCGCCAAATTTTCATTAATAACTATCTTTTTCATCAATAAATTATCATATAATTAATTTTTATGCATTAATTTTACAAAATCAACACGCCTATTCCCAATCATTTAAAGTTTCGGCATATTCTTCAGAATATTCTTGCAAACGGTCAAAATCAATTAATGTTACCTCATAATCTGTATGCTTTTGATAATTTTGAATGGCTTGAACCGTATATTGCACTTTGGATGTTTCAGCCTGCTGATCATAAACGACAATCGCCCGTTCAGTATGTTGCAACATAAAATTTTGATAATTTTTCAATTGGCTCGGGTCTTGATATGGCTTTTGACTGACCGCCTGGGTAAAGTCGACAGAAGCTTGTAAAGCACCTAACAACGCCCGATTATTTTCATTCCAATTTTGCCCGAAATCTTGAAATGGGGTCATCAAAGCAGTTTTAAATTCCGGATACTCGGTTCGCAATTGATTCCCGACTTCTAACGCATATTGCTCGATACCCAATTGACCACCTGTAATGAGCCAGGTCGCCCCATCTTCAATCGCTGATGTTAATTGCTTTTTCAGCGCAAATTTTAAAACCGTCACTTTGGGATCTTTTGCTCCAAAGACCCCTAATTCAAAGCTGCGAAAGCCCGTAATCCAAATTCTTTCCATCTTCTTTAGTCCTTTCTGCAAAATCCCTCCTACTAAGGGATTCTTCAGCTGATTTGACATTATTAAGGAATTATACGCCAAGGTTTGGTATAATTATATCGATTATCACAGAAATGAGGAATGATTGTGGCAATTAAATATCCAAATGGGCAACCATACCACGATTCAACTCATCAACCGTTGTCAAAAAAAGCTGCAGATTCTAAGCCTGTTCAGCATGGACATCGGGGGATGTCGCTCGAACAAGAACTGAACCGAGCGAACGAATTTTATTTACAACGGGGGATTGCCAATATTCATAAAAAACCCACGCCAATTCAGATTGTACATGTCGACTACCCCAAGCGGGCAGCCGCAAAAATTACAGAAGCATATTTTCAACAAGCTTCTACAACCGACTATAATGGTATTTATCAGGGGCATTACCTGGATTTCGACGCTAAAGAGACAAACAGTCCCACAGCCTTCCCACTCAATAATTTACATCAGCATCAAGTGACACATTTATTAGATACCAAGCGGTTAGGGGGGATTAGTTTTCTCATCATCCGTTTTACCAAATATCAAGAAACTTATTGTGTTCCGATTGATGCAATCAATCAATTTTGGGAACGACGCAAGACTGAACGTCAATCAATTCCCTATCAGGCCATCGTCCAACATGGAGTTCTAATTCAACCGAGTCTTTATCCATCACTGCCTTATCTCGAGGCTGTCGATCATATTATTTAATTTTTATTTCTTAAGGAGCGTAGATCAATGTCTGGTCAAAAACTTTCGCGCACTAAGCGGACAAACAAAAAACGTGTTAATAAATCACATAATAAGCACTCTCGCCTAACTAAGGGCTTACAAATTGGAGGAATTATTATTGGGATACTAGTTATTATCATTACCATCCTCTGTTTTTACTGGGCAGCCACCGCACCAAAAGTGACGAATGCACAATTAACGGGAACTTCCCAATCAAATATTTTAGACAGTAAAGATAATGTCATCTGGACTAGCGGTAGCGAAAAACGTGAGATTGCCCAACAAGATGAATATCCCAAAGACTTGAAAGACGCGGTTGTCGCCATTGAGGACCGGCGCTTCTACCAACACGGCGGCGTTGATATTCGCCGAATTTTCGGAGCAGCCATGGCTAACTTCACAGGTTCATCCCTAGGTCTGCAAGGTGGTTCAACCTTAACTCAACAATTAGTCAAGCAAACAGCCTTCTCTTCAGCGATTGCCGACCAAACCTTCAAACGGAAAGTTCAAGAAGCTTGGATTGCCATGCGCATTGAAAAACAATATTCAAAGGCCCAAATTTTAACTCTTTATATGAACAAAGTTTATATGGGAAGCGGCGCCTATGGAATGAAGACGGCGGCTAATTTCTACTATAATAAAGAAATGAAAGATTTGACGATGCCTCAGGTTGCTTTGATTGCTGGTTTGCCCCAATCGCCTTCTGGCTATGACCCCTATTCAAATCCTAGCGGTGCCAAGTATCGAAGAAATCAAGTCCTCGATGCTATGGCCGAATATGGTTCAATTACTAGAGACGAAGCTAGTCAATATAAGGCCACACCTATTGATGATGGCTTAGTTACTGATCATACGGAACAAAACAACGAAGCCGAAACGGCGAAAGTTGATGATTCATACATCACTTCAGTTTTAGCTCAAGTTAAAGCGGCTAAATACAATATTCATCAAGATGGGTTGACCATTAAGACTAATTTGGATCCAGATGTCCAAAGTAAGGCCTACGATGTCGTCAACTCATCAGCTAATAATAAGTATGGTATCAGCTACCCTGACGACGAAGTTCAAGCGGCGGTTACAATTACTGATCCACAATCAGGAAATGTCATCGCGCAAATCGGCGGCCGCAATCAAGATACCCTACAAGGTCTCAACTTAGCCACTTCGACCCAACGTTCTGGTGGTTCTACGGTTAAACCCCTCATTGATTACGCCCCAGCGATTGAAAACTTTAACTGGCCAACCTATCGAGCATTAGATGATTCATCATCATTTAAGTACTCTGGAACTGATCTAGCAGCCGGTGACGCTGGGATGACTAATTCACAACCTTATTCAAAGAAGACTGGTCAACCATATGTTTCAATGCGAAATGCCTTAACCCGTTCTTTGAATGTGCCAGCATTGCACACATTAGAAGGGCAAAGTCCAATTTCGGCAACTGAGCATGACGAATACGTCGGTCACGCAAAGGCTAGTGAATTCCTCAAAAAGTTAGGAATGACTCCTAAGCTCTCTGGTTCCTCCGCAATCGGCTTTAACGTTTCAACCGAACAAGAAGCAGCAGCCTTCTCAGCCTTTGCGAATGGTGGAATCTACTACAAACCTTCCTATGTTAAAACTATTACTACGCAAGACGGAATCGTTAAGTCAATGGATAGTAAAGGTCAACGTGCTATGAAGGACTCAACCGCCTTCATGATGAATGATATGTTGAAATCCGTTATCAGTGCCACAGGAACTTGGAGTCTTGGCTTTAGCCAATATCAGACAGATGACTACGTTCAAGGCGCTAAATCTGGAACAGTCGCTTACCCAGCTGATTCTGATTATCCATCGTCGGCCGCACAAGATTTGTGGTTTACTGGATTTACCAAGTCAGCGGCCATCTCGGTTTGGACGGGTTACAATGAGCCAATGTCAGTCTCAAAGCCATTGGATGGCTTGAGTGGTCCAACAGCGCACTTACCAAACGAAATTTATAATACATTGATGAAATACGTTATGACCCATGATAATCGTGATGGGAGCGATTGGAATAAACCTTCCTCAGTCCGCAAGGTAACT
Organism: Weissella kandleri; assembly: GCF_001438705.1. Classification (GTDB taxonomy): domain Bacteria; phylum Bacillota; class Bacilli; order Lactobacillales; family Lactobacillaceae; genus Weissella; species Weissella kandleri. Next base: position 215,100 of record NZ_JQBP01000001.1, on the reverse strand, counting down.
AAGAATGGTCAAACTGAATATGAGGTTGCTGGTGAAGACTTTAATGACCCATTCTCTAACCGCTTACCCCGAATTGCTTCAAATAGCAATTCACAATCAAGTACAACGATTGCTAGCTCATCAACAATTTATTCAAGCATTAGTTCGGGCTCAAGCCAGACGCCAAATGCCAATACCAACGTAGTTACTCCATCAACAACCATACCTGATTCTAATCAAGGTGATAGGTCCACTGGTGGAAATAACACTGGAGCTAGCGGTGGTAATACTACACCAGATCCCAAAAGTAATTAAGTAATATAAACTGCAAAAGGCATCAGTTTTAATAACTGGTGCCTTTTTAACGCGCTTATATCAATTCAATCATTTAATTTTTGTCCAAAAGAAAAAAGCTCAGAGATATCTCTGAACAATTTCCCTAATTCATAATTACTTACGTTCATTCCCAATTAACAAATCCACAAACTAACTAATACGGAACTGCTAAAATCTACTACACCCGTTTTTTAGCGACAATCTTAGGAAACACTCGTTAGATATGGTTCACAACATTATTTTCAATATTATCCGGAAGCGTTGTTTGATTACTATTAAATTCATCAAGCTGACTAGGTTTTACATTATCAGTGTCATTCCCTAATTTATTATTGTCATCGGTCTGATCTGTCCAACCGTTTATCATCATTCCTGTTTAGGCCGGACTATGTTTTTGAAGTTAGTAAATAACAGTATCGTTTTAGGTATTAATTCCAGCTTGTAATCGTTCCATATCTTTAATTATAAATAATCCCTTTTTTTGAATAATCATATTTTCAGTCATCATCTGATCTAACATACGCGTAAATAAACTGCTTCATAAGCATTTACGATTATTTAAAATAATCCAGCCCGCTCAACTATTGAACACAACACTAATAATACCAGCAGCTCTCACTTTTACAGCAGCCATCTTTGACAAAACATATCACACATTATCAATCACGATGTTTCTAATATCTCCAGGTTTTGTTGCTTGATCACTATTTAAATTACCCAACTTATTAAGCTTTAAGTTATCGTTAATTAACTTGTTGTTCAACAGGTGGCTCTAATTAACTTGCCTCTTATCATTTACCTTAGCATTTTTATCATTCGCTACATCTTTAGATGCCTCCTGTGCTGGAGTATACATACCTGCCAAAGCAATCACCAGGTCCCCCACACACCGTTGTACTTAATAAGAAATACTTAGTAATTTTCATCATATGTTCTAAATATATACTTATAAAGGTCAAAACTTCTGAAAGGGTATCAATCTAAACATTACGCTACCCAACCTACTTTTTATATTTATATCATGCAATTATGGTATGATTTACGCTTATTTTACCTAAAAAAAGTATAATATTCATTTTTATACCATAAACAATCCGTATCCAGGAATAAATAACACTCATCTTGATCACATACTTATCCTTAATTCACTTTTTAGCCCGGTGCCCAATCACAAAAGCCGTCGCAATAGTTGCAATAACTCCAAAAATCGTAAACACCCCGCCCGTCAATTGATGTTGACTAATCATATAAGCAGCTAATCCTAATGCCAGCACTACAATTAACATACCAAATAACAAGCCCAATAAGCTATCTCGTCCGCTCAGTTTCAAAGCTTGATCATGGCGTAAAGCATCCTGCCGTTCAATATACTGCCGATGCTCCGCTTGCTTTTCTGCCATTGTCACCACGCGTTCCGCAAAAGTAGGATTAATTTTATTAAAGCGTTCTAATTCTGTTGAAGTCGGCAATAAATTTTGGCTTGGTGAAATGGGCACTGATTTTTTGGCTTTACCACCACTATTAATCGAGCTCATCAATACCTCGACCTAATGCATACGATAAATCATTATTAACCGTTTGCCAATCAGAGCGGATTGCTTCAGTATCATTCTTCATATCTATCCTATGTGCTAAATGATAATCAACCTTAAAGTTATTCAGCGTACTCCCAAAATCAAATAAGCGTCCATAGGCCTGCAACACTGTGTATAATCGGTCTCGTATAGTTTTAGTTAAATGTGTCATCATAACCTCCACCGGTTTATTATATGTTATCAAAATGATAACAAATGTTTTTCTCTAATCGAATTATAACCTTAGTATAATCAACTGGCAACTAGTAAATCCTTGTTTAGCTGTAAAATTTTTATTGAACGAAAAAGGAACCTGCTAAAACAAAGTCCCCCAAAAAATAAAATTTTATCCAATCAGGATTGCATCCACCATAATTTAATCAGCGCCTGCGTCCCCGCGTCCTCAAGGTCAACCTCATCAACTAGTTGTTCATACAATTGCTTAGCTAATTTTGTCATTGGCAAATTAATATGTAACTTATCTGCTTCTATTAAAGCAATCCGCAAGTCTTTCAGTAAATGCTTGGCATAAAAACCAGGTTTAAAGTCGTCCGCCAAAATCCGAGGACCATAATTTTCTAAAGACCAATTTTGAGCACTTCCTGCATTGAGTGTTGTTAAGACGTCCGAAAGATCGAGCCCCGCTTCCCGCGCATAAACCAGCGTCTCTGTCATCCCCAGCATCGTTCCAGCAATCATAATTTGATTAGCCATTTTGGCGTGTTGTCCCATTCCAGCAGTACCAAAGCGATTGACCCGGCTAGCCATAGCATCAAAGACTGGTTTCAATGAAATATAGGCCGCTTCGTCACCACCGACCATCACCGTCAAAGTCCCTTCACGTGCGCCAACGTCTCCACCTGAAACTGGTGCATCGAGGACTATGACCCCCTGTTTGAGACCTGCTTGCGCTAGTTCTTGAGCCAAAGTCGGCGTCGAAGTCGTCATATCCATCAAAATCTGTCCATCCCATGCTCCGGCAAACAAACCATGTTCACCATAATATTGGGCTTTAACATCATCGGGATAGCCAACCATCGTAATCACCAAGTCATTTTGTTCAGCAAGTTTCTTGGGTTCATCAACCCATTGTGCACCCAAATTTAATACCGTTTGTGCATGAGCCTTCGTTCGGTTATAAACTTCCACTGAAAAACCAGCCTTTAACAAATTAGTAATCACACCAGTTCCCATCACACCAGTCCCAATAAATCCAATTTTCATAACGCCCATCCTTTCTGATTATAACGAAATTTCAGTTCAGCAACTCTTTTAATGATGGGGGTATTGAGCCCCCCGTTCATAAACCAATTCTGGTTCTTGACTAATCCGTTTAAATTGATTTAAATCATCCAACGCTTGCATATCATCATTCGTAATTTCAAAATCAAAGACATCCATATTGGCTTGCACCCGCTCAACATGACTTGATTTTGGAATCAAAGCAGTTTGATTTTGTAAATGCCACCGAATCACGATTTGTGCAGGGCTTTTTTGATACTTTTCGGCTAACGAAACGACTAATGGATCACTCAACTCGCCTCCCCGTCCCAATGGAGCCCAAGCCTGCGTTACAATGTTATGTTCATTCGTAAAGGTCTGTAGTGGCTTTTGTGTTAAATATGGATGCACTTCAACTTGGTTTACCACTGGCAATTCATTGGCCTTGGTTGCCAAATATTCCAAATGAATTTGTCCATAATTTGATGTTCCAATGGAGCGTACCATCCCCTCTGCCTTGGCCCGCTCAAACGCTCGCCAAGTTTCAAAGAAATGTTGATGTAATGGCCAATGTACCAACAACAAATCAACATAGTCTAGTTGCAAATCTTTCAAAGATTGTTCTAATGAACGCAACGTGGCATCATAACCTTGATTAGCTTCAGCAATCTTAGTTGTAATAAAAAATTCATCCCGTTGCACAGGTAATGCTTGTAGGGCCCGCCCAATCATAGCTTCATTTTGATACATCTGCGCCGTATCAAAAAGCCGATAGCCTGTTTCATACGCCCCCGCTAATAATTTTTGCATCACTGCTTCATCCGTAACTTTATACAAACCTAACCCTAATTTTGGCATCTGATGCCCATCGGCTAATTGATTACGATCTTGTTTTGTTAAATTCATTGAACTCACCCCTTTTTGTCCGAATAATTTTACTTCCATTATAACATCATCTATTTTTTAATTTGTATTAAAAACAACCGCCAGACTTCAGCCCGACGGTTGCTTAGTGTAAATATTAAAAATACAATTATCACTGATTCTTTATAGATTTGATCCTTCTGCTTCAATTTCTTCCAATGTCCGACCGAATGTCTCAGGCACCCGATACTTTACGAACAAGACCGCAATAATTGAAATGATTCCAAAGATGGCAAAGACCATTTCCTGAGACATCGTTGCTGTCATGATAGGGAACAACAATCCAACTAAGAATGAACCAATCCAGTTAAATGATGAAGCCAATCCAGAAGCACGACCACGAATGGCCAATGGGAACAACTCACCTACTAAGACCCAAGTCAAAGGTGCCCAAGTAAACGAATAGAAAGCAACGAAAATTGAAAGGAAGACAACAATCATCATTGGTGGGATTTTATCGGCGCCCATGACCATATTCAAGATAGCTGGCATCAAGAATGACAACGCCATCATTGAACCACCCAAAATCAACAAGGTCTTACGCTTAAACTTTTCTGCAATCGCCATATACAAGATAGCACCCAATACTAGAATTGCTCCTTGTACAATCGGCCACAACAATGCATCCGCTGCAGCTTGACCAGTAGCCTTTTCAACAATTAAAGGAATGTAATAGAAAATCGCGTTGGCGCCCATAAATTGTTGAAAAGCAGCTACGCCAATTCCTGCGGTAACCAGATACCGATATTTTGAAGAAAATAATGTGCCCAAATTAACGTTCTTTTCAGCTGATGCTTCTTTAGTAACCGTTGCTTGAATATCATTTAATTCAGGTTGAATCTCATCATCACTTCGGATATATGACAACACTTGACGTGCTTCATCATTTTTACCTAATTTAACCAAGAAACGTGGTGATTCAGGCAAACGTAAGACACCTAAGAATAAGATGATAGCTGGTACGGCTGCTAACCCTAACATCAAGCGCCAAGCCAAACCATGGGCCAAGCCTTTCAAGATAAAGTCAACGATGTATGACAACAACATCCCCGAAACAATCATCAACTGATTTAAGCCTGATAGTCGTCCTCGTGAACGAGCCGGGGCCATTTCTGACATATAAGAAGGAACCAAAGCTGACGCAGCTCCAACCGCCAATCCTAAGAGCACTCGGGTAAATAGAAGCCAAGCTACCCCATTATGAGGTGATAGCCCCGCCATAATTGCACCAACCGCGAAAACAAACGATGCCACCAAAATCATCTTGCGTCGTCCAAATTTGTCTGATAACTGTCCTGCTAATGCACCACCAAATATTGCTCCTAACATCAATGATGATGTAATCCAACCAATTACGGAAGCATTCGTTAGGTTCCAGTCATGTTGCAAAAATGGTAACGCTCCAGTCATTACTCCAATGTCATACCCAAAGAGAATACCACCAAATGCCCCAAAAAAGTAAATGAATCCACTGGGAATCTTTTTTGTTTCTTTATTCATAACTCCATACTCACAGCTTTCTTTTAAATATTAATTACTTAATATCGACAAAGGTTAAATCAAACAGCTGAGCCAAATCTGATAATTGTTCAGTATCAACATTGAAGCTCAAGGTTGTGTGGTGTCCACCACCTAATGTTAACCAACCTTCTGCGCCAGCCTTCAAACCAGCCTTAGGTGTCCAAAGCTGCTTAGCGACTGGCAAGAATGGCGTTTCAGCTTCTGGCTTATTTCCAGACACTTCGTAACTAATCAACTTAAATTCATCACCGAAGTCAGCCATCGTCACATCAACTGCATCACCAGCTTGTCCGGTAAAGACCAAACGCGCTGGATCATCTTTACCACCAATATCTAATGGGTGCACTTCAACACGTGGCTTATCAGAAGCAATGGTTGGATCAACTTCAAGCATATGTGAACCTAAGATAGCTTCATGTCCCTTCCGCAAGTCCAAAGTGTAGTCTTCCATAAAGGCTGTGGCCTGATTATGTGAAACAATTTTCAACAAACGAGTCAAGGCAGCGGTCTTCCAATCACCTTCACCCGCAAATCCATAACCTTCAGCCATCAGCATTTGGACCGCCAAACCAGGCAGTTGCTCCAATCCTTCAAGATCTTCAAAGTTGGTTGTAAATCCACTGTAACCCTTATCATTCATGAATTTCTTAAGGGCCAAGTATTCGCGCAATTGATACTTCACATTGTGCTCATACTTTTCTGCTGAATTATCACCTTGAACAAATTCGTACTTACCATGCAAATCATCATACAGGGCATCGACATCGGCCGTATCAACCGCATTCACATAAGCTACTAAGTCAGCAACACCCCAATAGTCAACGGTCCAACCAAACTTAATTTGCGCTTCAATCTTATCACCATCAGTCACAGCAACATTGCGCATCTTATCAGCGAAGGTCACGATTTTAATCTTATAAGATTCGTTATAAGCAACGGCTACGTCCATCCACTTTCCAATTTGGGTTTGAATCTCTTCATCTTCGTAATGACCAAATATAATTTTGTTATTAATTCCTAACCGCGCATTGATAAAGGCATATTCGCGATCTCCATGAGCTGATTGGTTTAAATTCATATAATCAAAATCAATTGTGTCGTATGGAATCTTATTTAACATTTGAGTAGCCAAATGCATCAAAGGCTTGTTCAATAATTGAGTTCCTCGAATCCAGTTCTTGGCCGGTGAGAAAGTATGAGCCCACGTAATCACTCCAGCCACTTCGTCATCAGCATTTGCTTCCTTCATAGTTTCAGTAATATTTTCAGCAGTTACTCCTACCGTCTTGAATTCAATCGGATAAGGTAGATTACCAGAAGCATTCAAAACTTCCACTAAGCGCTTTGAGTCTTCCTCAACTTGCTTCAAAACTTCAGGACCATAAAGGAACTGTGAACCTGTGACGAACCAGAACTTATAATTTGCCGTTTCTAACATGATATTTCTCCTCAATTTATATAAAATTTAATGTAACAACTACGAATAACCCAACTACCTAATGCTTTTGCCCATAATACGCATTAGCACCATGCTTACGGTAATAATGCTTGTCGAGCAAGTACTGTGGAATCCGCAAATCACCATGCGGATTTAATTGCATTGCATGATAATCCATTTCAGCCACGACTTCTAATACCTTAGCGTTATGCACGGCGTCATGCGCATCTTTTCCCCAAGTGAAGGGCCCATGTTGCCGTACTAAGACCGCTGGTACGGCCATAGGGTCTAGATGACGTGCTTTAAACTCACGCTCAATAACTACCCCCGTATTTAATTCATACGCAGACTCAACTTCTTCTTGCGTTAACGCCGAAGCGGCTGGTACATCACCATAAAAGGTATCCGCGTGCGTGGTTCCCATCGCTGGAACATCCATCCCAGCTTGCGCATAGGCCACTGCCCATGGCGAATGCGTATGAACAACCCCCCCAATTTCTGGGAAAGCATTATATAAATGCATGTGAGTTGGCGTATCACTACTTGGATTTAATTCTCCTTCAACCACATGACCTTCTAAATCCACCACGACCATATCGTCAGGAGTTAATTTGTCATAATCGACCCCAGAAGGCTTGATCACAAACAATCCTTTATCACGATCAATTTCACTAACATTTCCCCAAGTAAACGTTACTAAATCATAAGATGGCAATAACATATTGGCGTCATAAACCCGCTTTTTCATGTCTTCTAACATTTTTTACCCTCTTTTCAATCTTTTAACGTAGCTACCGCATGAGCTTCAATTGGCAAACCAGCCTTATAACGTTCCATAAAGTGATTAAAGCCATTTACATCTTGTACATCCGGCTCAATGGTTGATCGTTCTTGATCAAAGAAGACTTCTTCTTCCAAGTAAGTTGCTAGGTCTTGATCGGTTTTCATTGCCGCGTAAGTAGCTAAAATTGCCATTCCCCAAGGGCCCCCTTCACTCGCCGTCTTCATCACGGTGACTGGAGCTTCCATGGCAGCGGCTAACATCTTTTGTCCAACAATTGGTGTCTTGAAGATTCCACCTTGCGCTACAATCGAGTCGGTTTCTACCTGCTCTTCATGCAAAATGTCCATTCCAATCTTCATGGCTCCAAAGGCCGAATAAAGATTAGTTCGCATCAAATTACCAATGTTGAATTTACTATTAGGCATGCGCGCTAAGACTGGCCGTCCTTCGCTCATTCCCGTAATATTTTCACCTGAATAATAACCGTATGTGAGCATTCCGGACGTATCGGGATCGGCATTTAAAATGCTGTTAAACAAGTGTCCATACAATTCATCCGGGCTCAATTCAACCCCTAACATTTGCGCAAATTCATTAAATAGTCCGGCCCAAGCATTAATATCTGAGCTTGAATTATTCGCATGTACCATTGCCACCGCTGAACCATCGGGCGTCGTAACCATGTCAATACTGGTATGCAATTTCTTTAATGACTTTTCCAAAACAATCATCGCAAAAGCTGAAGTTCCAGCCGAAACATTTCCCGTCCGTTGCTTCACGGAATTAGTTGAAACCATCCCGGTTCCTGCGTCACCTTCAGGCGGCGCCATCACTGTTCCTGGTCGTAACTTGCCGGAGACGTCCAATAATTTGGCTCCTTGTTCCGTTAGCTTTCCGGCCGCTTCACCGGCTAACTTCACCTGCGGCAAAATTTCTGGTAATGACCAATGATACTGTTGAATAGCTTTCAAACCATTAAATTTATCCATCATATCTTGGTTATAGTCATGACTTAGTTCATCAATTGGAAAGACTCCTGAAGCATCACCAACTCCTAAGATTTTTTCTCCGGATAACTGCCAGTGAACATATCCGGCTAATGTTGTAATGAATTCAATGTCTTTAACATGCGTCTCTTGATTCAACACTGCCTGATAAAGGTGGGCGATACTCCAACGTTCTGGAATATTAAAATTAAACAAATGCGTCAATTGTAACGCCGCATCTTCCGTCATCGAATTACGCCAAGTTCTAAATGGTACTAATAACTCGCCCTGCACATTAAATGGCATATATCCATGCATCATCGCGGAAATTCCCAATGAACGCAAATGAGTTAGTCCCACACCATATTCTTTTTCGATTTGTCCAGACAACTTACTGTACGCATCTTGCACCCCTGTCCAAACATCTTCTAAGGAATATGTCCAAACACCATTCTCCAATTGATTCTCCCAACCATGTGACCCAGTTGCAATTACGCTATAATCAGAAGCAATCAATACTGCTTTAATATTAGTTGAACCAAATTCTATTCCCAACGAAGTATTACCTGCTTGAATCTCTTCAATAATTTTTGCTTTTTCCATAGCATACTTCCTTTTATTTATTTTTATGAAATCGTTTACATTGAATATTGTATGTTATTGTTACGTATAAATCAATAGATAATTTAAATATTTGTTCTAAAGTTGTATTGTTTGTTACACGAGCAAAATAAAAAGCACCTAATTAACCCATTAGGCACTCTTTATTTATCTAACGAATTTACATTTTTGGAATTGTATTTGGATCATCGTGCTCTTTATCCAAGAAAAATGTGGCCATAATAGTAATGATCAAAACGACTCCACCCATGATCAAATACGTGTGTTGGAACCCAATGTTGTCATACATAGTTCCAGCTAATGCTGAAAAAATAAAGACTGACACTTGCTTCATAAAGTTCGCAGCCAGTGCATAAACAGTGGCATACAGACGATTATCAAATGTTAGACCAATATACTTCATAATTGAAACCAAAACCAATGGCATTTCAAATCCAGCTAACAACCGCAAAACCACAATGAAAATCCAATTAGGTGCTAGCGCCGTCCCGATAATCCGCAAAGCAGTAATAAATCCATAAATCAACAAACCATTACGTGCCCCAATTTTATTAATAATGTAAGGCATTGGAATCATCAAAATCATTTCAATAAACATCTGAACCGTTACTGTATTAGAATAAACCGTTGTTGCTTGTGAAACAGTATGAAAGAAACTCTGGAAAAAAATTACGAATTGTTGATCAAATACATCATATAAAGCCGAAGCTCCCATATAGAATATACCTAAAATCCAAAAATTTCGAACTTTAAAGAGAGCCAAAACGTCCTTCATATTAACCTTGTCACTTAAATGATCGGTAGCCGCAGCGACATTATGATCTAAAATTTTATCAAAGAACAAAAACATTATAAGGGCAATGACAGCCGACAGACTGGCTGCCCAAAAGATGGCATTTGGCTGCCATAAGAATAGCCGACCACCAATGAATGAGGCAACTGCTCCCGCAATTGATCCACCAATACGAGAATGACCAAATTCAAAGTTATTAGTGATTGAAGCCCGCTGAATATACTGTTCGATAACCGAAACTCCACCATTTAAAACAAATGATAAATAGATTCCAGTTACAATCGCCACGACCATGGCGTTTGTTGAATTTAATAATGGCAAGAAAATCCATTGAAAGAAAGGTCCGATCAAAGTCCCAGCTAATAGGATTACAAAGACCAAGGTCTTTTTCATGACCAATCGATCAGAAACATATCCGAAAATGGGTTGGAAAATTAACGACATCACTGCCATCATTGAGAAAATAATTCCAGCTTGACTACCATTTAAGTGCGCAACTTGCTCTAACCACAGGGTTAAATAACCATTAACAATCGCCCATATGAAAAAATAAGAAAAGTGCGATACTGGGAATGACCAAAACATTCCCTTCTCTTCTGTTGTTGTATTCATAATATTATCTACCTCTTAATTTGATAAATCTGTAAATTGAACTGGGCTTCCAAAGACCGGGAAGCCGTCTGTATCGTAGCTAAATTCTTGAATCATCGTATGCCGGTTCGGATCATACAAAGGATCACCCTTAATATCGGCATAGTTGCGAATGTGATAAACTAACAAATCTTTTTGGCCATCCTCAGACACAGTAAATGAATTATGTCCAGGTCCTAGAAGGTCATGCTCGACATCTGAAGTAAAGACGGGATGATCAACTTTAGTCCAGCTTGCCGGATCGAGTAAGTCGCTATCTTCATCAGCATACAACATCCCCATACAATAATTTTCATCCGTAGCACTACCAGAGAAAGTTAAGAAAAATTTACCATTCCGGTGCAAAATAGCAGGGCCTTCATTAACCGCAAAGATTTGAGTTTCCCACTCATATTCAGGCTTGGTTAGCATAAATGGTGTGGTTTTAAGCGTCCATGGATTCTCCATTTCAGCAATATAAATATTAGTATTCCCGAAGATTTCTGGATCTTTTTGCGCCCAAACATAGTACAAGTGCTCTTGATGTTCGAAAACTGTTGCATCCAAGGCAAATGTATCAAGTGGCGTTTGCACTCGTCCCTTTTCAACCCAGTTATCCTCTGTCTCCATTGGATCAGTGGCATCACATTCAATCACGTACATCCGGTGTTGAAACATTCCGTTTGCATCAAACTCTGTCGTATGCGCAGCTGCATAGTAGACATACCATTTTCCATTAACAAAATGAATTTCTGGGGCCCAAATTAATTCACTCTCTTCCCCAGTCCCTGTTGCATGTTTACGCCAAATCGTACGCGGCATCGCATGCGCTAATCCGGAAATCGTCTTTGAACGACGTAACTCAATTAAGTTATATGCAGGGACCGAAGCACTAAAATAATAATAGCCATCTGTATGCTTATAAATATAAGGGTCCGCTCGTTGAATAATTAATGGATTATAATTTTCCATGAAAAACACTCCTTAGTTTTGCTATTTGCTTACTAAAATTCACTAACATAATTAATGTAACCGTTTACAATTAAGTATAATAAAGTATTTTTACGTATAAATCAAGCTAAAATGTTTTTAAAAAGCATATAAATTAATAACAAATTATCTTCTGTAGCTGCAATCGATTTCACAATCCCTTTTTCAGCCTATATAAAATAATATTGCTAATAAAAAAAAACTAGCCTTAAAACTTTAATCCCGGAGCTGAATTCCTTTAACGTTCTTCTAAATCTGCTTTTACGACATCTCCCATTTTTTCAAACTTACGATATGCTAACATGATACCTGTAACAATGATAAAGCATCTTGCTGGAACAAACTTTTAATCCCATCTAATGCTGACTTTGTCTGAACAGGATTAGCACCGTAGCCGTTTTTTTATGATTAGCGGTGGTAAAAAATCCGCCTAATCTCGAACCTATCTTAATACAAAAGGCACTTCCAATCGCCGTTAAGAAACCAGCCGAATGATTTTACATAGCCCGCCGGCGCGACTTCTAACTTCATTCTTTGAGTTTCAAGCATTGGTATTCCTCCAAATTTATTTACAAACATATTCTATCATTCAAAAGATAACGCTTATATTGCTTAACACACAAAAAAGTTATTCAATTACACACCACTCACTCATAATAAAAAAACTTAGTCCCATGGACTAAGTTTTGATTTCGCTATTAAATTAATGGCCCTCTTTAATATCTCGTACGCTCTCCCGCTCAATAAAAGTTGGTTCGTAATCTACGGATGCGACCTTTTCGCCATTCAAAGCCTGAATTAGCAGATTGGCGGCGTCCCCACCCATCCGTTCTTTTTCATGCGTCATGGTGGTCAACTTAGGTTTGACGTACTCATCTAACAAATAATCATCGAAGCCAACAATCGAAATATCATCGGGCATCTTCAGTCCCATTTCATGGATCAAATCATAAATCTCAATGGCCAGTTGATCATTATAAGCAACAATCGCGGTAATTTCTTGATTCACCTTCAGATATTGCTCTATCTTACCTAGAACCATATTAATCGGATCCGATGAACGATACATAATGGTTGATGAATTTAATGCCAATTCTGGCTTAGCCTGATAAGCGCCAATAAAGCCATTCATCCGGCGGACTCCTTGCAAATCATCGACTTGAAAAACCCCTAAAATTTTGTTATGCCCTTTATTAAATAAATATTCTACTAAATGTTTTTCCGCAATTTCGTCAGACTGCTTTACCACTGGATAATCCAAACCTTCATAAATCGCATTGATAAACACAATTGGAATATTTAACTCATCAATGTGCTGGTAGACATCCAAATTTTCTTTATTAAAAGCACTTTGTGTCGGCTCAATAATCAACCCAGCGACATTATTGTCTAACATTGATAACAAGGCTTTACGCTCACGCACCGGATCATTATGCGTGTTCGCAACTAACATGGTATAGCCTTGTTTTGAAACCGCCCGGTCCACGCCGCTAATAATATTTGGGAAAATGTAATGCGCAATATGGGTCGTCACCATTCCGATTAACTTCGTGGACCCACTAGTGGCTACCGGCGCCCGCCAATTATCAACGAACATCCCCCCACCTTGCACTTTATATACATAATTTTCGTTTTCTAAATCCGTAATTGCTCGTCGAACCGTAAATCTGGAAACCGAAAAACGAGCCATTAATTCAGATTCAGTTGGCAACTTCGCTCCAATACGATAGTCCCCAGCTTCGATTTCCTCTTTAATTTTATTTTTGATTAACTCGTACTTGGCCGCCATATTTTTCCTCTTTCTCATCCATATATTAACTCAATAATTATACCATCAACCCGTACAACTACGCGGATATTTTAACATTTATTCCAAAATTATTACTTTCATACCTACTAAAAATTTATTGGTCCGAATAACTCATCCATATTTTAACTAACCTGCTTTAAAATCTAATCCGCCAACCAAAAAAACGCCCGTCCAACCAAAGGACTGGCGTTTGAGCTGATGGTTAAATTTACTTCGTAGTTCCCCGACCAGCATACCCATGTGGCAAAATCATATCATGTGTATCCAGCTCTTCACCATTCATCAATTTGGTCAACATCCGCATTGAGACGGCCCCAATATCATAAATAGGTTGCGTTACTGAGCTTAATTGTGGCCGTGTTAATAAAGTAATATGCGAATTATTAAGTGTCACAATTTCAAAATCATCTGGCGTTACAACATCTTGATCAGTCATATAGTTCAAGACTCCCGCTGCCATTTCATCATCGACAACCACGGCTGCAGTGGCACCTGAATCATGCACCATCGCCCCTAGTTGGTAGCCGCTTTGATAATTATAATCACCCGACACCAATAGGTCATCTGTATAATCCAAACCAGCCTCGACCAAAGCCTTTTGGTAACCTTTAAATTTAAACTCAGTATTAATGGTTTCATCTAATGGGCCTGAAACAAAGGCAATCTTTTGATGCCCATGTTCAATCAAATGTTTAGTAACTTCATACATCGCTGAGACATAATCAATATTCACTGATGGAAGTTGTTTTTCAACATCGACAGATCCTGACAAGACGACTGGCACATTATTCTTTTTGATTTTGTCACGAAGATTATCATCAATAATGTTACCCATATACAAAATACCTTCTACTTGTTTGCCCAATAATGATTCAAACACATTTGAATTGTTCTTCTCATCGGAATTAGTCAAAATAATTTGATAATTATACATTTGCGCAACATCGTCAATTCCACGTGCTAATTCTGAGAAATATACATTCGTTACATCAGGTACAATGATTCCAATCGTTGTACTTTTGCGTGATGCCAAGCCACGAGCGACCGCATTTGGACGGTAATCTAGGCGTTCAATCACAGCCTCAACCTTCTCTTTGGTCTCGGCGCGAACATTCGTATTTCCATTCACAACACGTGAAACAGTAGCCATTGAAACACCAGCTTCACGTGCAACATCATAAATCGTCACGGTTTGTTTTTCCATAGTCCCGTATCTCCATTTTTCACTTATTAATGTTTAACAATTATAGCAAGTTATGAAAACTTATACAACCGTTTTCATTTGCGAATCAATGCGAATAATATCACATTGATTCCTTTTTATCATTGGCTATTATCAATTTTTAGTTGTACAATTAATAACAATTACTTTAGATTGGAGTACTACGATGAATCAAAAAATCCAAGCCATTCAAACTTGGCTGAATCAAAATGAACTCGATATGGCTCTCTTAACTGATTATCACACTATTGCATATTTAACCGGTTTTGAATCAGATCCGATTGAACGAATCTTAGTTTTAGCAATTTACGCCCAGGATGAGCCTTTGATCTTTGCGCCAGCTCTAGAAGTCGAAGCGGTGCGGCAAACCGGCTGGTCAGGTCGCGTCACCGGTTACCAAGATCAAGAAGATGGTTGGGCTTTATTGGCTACAGCACTTTCAGCACCTAAAGCTCCCCTTTTGCACCTTGCAATTGAAGAAACTCAACTGACCTTAACACGTGCCAAAGCGCTCCAACATGTCTTACCGCAAGCTCACTTTGATGCTAACATTACCGAATTAATTCAAAACATGCGGCTTCACAAGAGTGCCGATGAAATTGAAAAAATGCATCAAGCTGGGCGTGATGCCGATATCGCTTTTGAAGCTGGCTTCGCCGCATTAAGTGCCGGAACCACTGAGTTAGCTGTGGCAGCTGCTTTAGAATATGACACTAAAAAGCGTGGCATCCCTGGCATGTCGTTTGACACTTTAGTTCAATTCGGTGCCCACGCAGCTAATCCACATGGTGCCACTGGCAATAATATTCTAAAGCCTAATGAAATGGCCCTCTTTGACCTCGGAACTATTTACGACGGTTATGTTTCCGATGCTACGCGAACCGTTGCCTTCCAAGGGGTAACTGATCATCAACGCGAAGTCTACCAAGTAACCTTAGAGGCACAATTAGCTGCGCAAGATCAAGTTAAGCCCGGTATGACCGCTGGTGAATTAGATCAAATTGCGCGCGATATTATCACCAAAGCTGGTTATGGTGAGTACTTCGTACACCGTCTTGGTCATGGTCTTGGCTCTTCCGTTCATGAATATCCACAAATTATGGGTGGCAGTGATTTGGTCTTAGAACCAGGAATGGTCTTCTCGATTGAACCAGGAATTTATATTCCAGGCGATATGGGCGTTCGAATTGAAGATTCTGTGGTCTTAACTGAAAACGGTGCTGATTCATTCACGCATCTTTCAAAAGATCTTCGCATTATAGACTAATAATTATTTAAAAAGCACCGTGCCCCGGGAACTTCCCGCTGACAAAGTGCTTTTTATTAGCTGCAAATTATTATTTTGTATCATTCAAACCATACAAATAATCTTGATTCTCCATGGCTTCAACTTGCCCCAAGCGATACCCATTTCCCACTTGTGAGAAAAAGTCGTGATTTGAAGTCGTCGTTGAAATTCCATTCATCACAACTGGATTCACATCATCGGCCCCATCAGGGAACAATGGATCTTGTCCCAAATTCATTAAGGCTTTATTCGCATTATATCGAATGAAAGTTAAGACTGACTCTGTCCATCCCACTGGATCATATAAGGTATGCGTGAAGTGCTCTTCATTTTCATACAACTCTAATAGGAAGCTGTACAACCAGTCCTTTAATTCAGATTGTTGATTTTCCTCTAATTCATTAAAGCCAAGTTGGAATTTATAACCAATATAAGTTCCGTGCACTGATTCATCGCGCAAAATCAATTTAATGATTTCCGCCACATTATTTAGCTTATTATGACCAAGGTAATACAGTGGTGTGTAAAATCCTGAATAAAACAAAAACGTTTCTAGGAACACAGAAGCAACTTTTTTCTGCAAAGGCGACCCGTTGTGATAAACATCATTAATCTTTTGTGCTTTAAATTGTAGGTGTTCATCCGCTTGCGTCCATGCAAATATCTCATCAATCTCTTGGGCGGTATTCAACGTTTCAAAAATCGATGAATAAGACTTTGCATGCACTGATTCCATAAATTCAATATTATTTAAAACAGCGGTTTCATGCTGTGTCCGGACGTTTGTTTTCAAAGAACTCATTCCATTTTGCGACTGCAACGTATCTAGCAGGGTTAAGCCACCAAAAACATGCCCAACTAATTGATGTTCCTCAGCCATCATTTTTCGCCAATCATCTAAATCATTTGACAAAGGAATCCGAGTATCGAGCCAGAACTGCTCCGTTAACTTCTCCCATGTCGCTTTATCAACCTGATCTTCAATTAAATTCCAATTAATTGCTTGGTATGCGTCACTCATTTATTATCTCCCATCTGCTTAAATTGAGCATGCTTCACATTCATTAACGCTCAATTCCCCATCATCATCCGTATAGGTCCGCACATAATAGACCGACTTGATATTTTTATGATAAGCATACATCCGTAAGATATTTAAATCACGTGTCGTCATCTTATTGGTGCGCCCTTGCTTCCATTCATAAAGACCTTCTGGCAAGGTTGAACGCATAAAGAGCGTCAACGCCATCCCCTGGTCAATATGCTTTTGGGCGGTCGCATACACATCGATGACCTTACGCATATCCATATCATAAGCTGAATCATAATATGCGAGAGTATCATTTTGCAAGTAAGGCGCTGGGTAATAAATTTTACCAATTGTCTTCTCTTGTCGCTCTTCGACCTTATTAATAATTGGATGCAATGAAGCGGTTGAATCATTCACGTATGAAATTGAACCCGTTGGCGCAATGGCCAAACGATATGCATTATAAAGTCCATCTTTTTGAATAGATTGCTTCAATTCAGCCCAATCATGCGCATCTGGTACATGATGCTTGGCAAAAATTTGCTGCACCTTTGATGTTTGCGGTTGAATGTTTTCATCAAGATATGGCTGGAAATAGCTACCATCGGCATAAGCTGAATCTTCAAAGTTCGTAAACGTGGTCTTGCGTTCCCGCGCTAATTTATTAGACGCCTTCAATGTATAGTAATTAAGCATCATGAAATAAATATTAGTAAAGTCCAGCGCTTCAGTATCTCCATAGTGCATTTGATTCTTAGCAAAAAAGGCAGCTAATCCCATCGCACCTAATCCAACTGCATGCAAGGCTTGATTTCCGGCCTGAACGGTTGGTACCACATTCAAATTGGAGCTATCTGAAACGTATGACAAAGCGCGCAACATGGTCTCAACTGATTTTTCAAAATTAGGGGTTTCCATCATATTGACAATATTAGTTGAGCCCAAATTACAAGAAATATCGTGTCCCATTTGATCATACGTTTGTTCATCATTAATCTTACTTGGGGTTTGGACTTGCAAAATTTCAGAACAAAGATTTGATGAAATCACTTTTCCAGCTACCGGGTTAGCCCGATTAACCGTATCGATATTAATCACATATGGATAACCCGACTCTTGTTGAAGCTTTGAAATTTCATTCTCTAAATCACGCGCGCGCAGCATCGTCTTATGAATCGCTGGATTAGCCATCATGCGATCATATTCAGCCGTAATATCCACGTAATTGAACGGCTGTCCGTATTCACGCTCAACATCATAAGGTGAGAATAAATACATCGTGGCATCTTGTTGGACTAATTCATAGAACTTGTCTGGCACGGTCAAACCTAACGATAACGTTTTAACCCGAATTTTTTCATCAGCGTTTTCTTTCTTAGTCGCTAAGAATTGCATGATGTCTGGGTGAAAGACTGATAAATAGACAACCCCGGCTCCTTGCCGTTGCCCCATTTGATTCGAGTACGTGAATGAATCTTCTAATAGCTTCATCACTGGTACGACACCAGATGCCGCATTAGCTACTCCTTTAATCGCCGCACCTGCTTCACGTAAGTTAGATAAATTAATTCCAACGCCCCCGCCTTTTTTAGACAGTTGTAAGGCCGAATTTATCGTCCGTCCAATCGAATTCATATCATCAGTCGCCTGCAACACAAAACACGAAACCAACTCACCACGCCGCGCCCGCCCAGCGTTTAAAAATGATGGGGTCGCCGGTTGATAACGTTGATGTACCATTTCATCAGCCAAATCCAATGCTAATTGTTCATCGCCATGGGCAAAGAACAGCGCATTCATTGCCACTCGATCAATATAATTTTCAACATAAAAACGCTTATCATTCGTCTTTAATGCATATTGCGCATAAAATTTATAGGCAGCCATAAAGGATTTAAAGTGAAAATCAGCATCTTCCAAAAATTGATATAATTTCTCAATAAAAGCAAAGCGATATTGATCAACCATCTGTGCATCAACATAGCCTTCAGCTTTTAAATAATCAAACCGCGCCTGCAGATTATCAAAATCTAAAGTATTCGGTTGTACATTTTCGCGTAAAAAGGCCGCTAAAGCTTCCTTATCTTTTCCAATTTGAATCATCCCATCTTTAGGAATATTTAATTCATTATTTAAGTCAAAATACGTTAACGTATCTTGATTTAATTCATCTAATGCCATCACTCAAACTCCTTTATTTTTGTCTAGTACCATCCAGTGAATCCTAGATTTTAATTGCCACCTAAATTGGCCCCCATCCGGTCAAAATCTGCTTAATTTCAATCAAAAATCATCAGTTTAGCCAATCCAAACCAATAAAAAAAGGCCCTGCACCATTCCATCGAATCCTACTTGCCTTTGTAAATGAATTCGTCATGTCCAAACCTGCATCTTCCTTAATCAAAGTTGTATGGAATCAATTAACACATTCGTTTTTAGCATTAACACATCCAAAATCCAATTAAATTGCAACCTTCAATTGCTTTAATAAGTCAGGTCGGAACCCTTTAATAGGTTCAGCTTGATCCGCAAACACAACTGGCACTGCTTGGTAACCTTGACTCTTCAAAGTGTCCATTGCCTGTGCATCCTCTTCAACATTTTTCTCTACAAAATCAATTCCATATTGTTCCAAAGTCTTCTTAGTCATCTTGCATTGCACACAATTATTTTTCGTATAAACTGTTACTGCCATCGCTGTATACCCTCTTTCTATTCGAAATTATCTTCTTTTGCTTAGTCCGTTTCTATGTCCTTTAGTATACTCACGTAAATAACAGAATGCAATATTTAAATTTATTTAATATGCCAATTAATTCATTAAAACGGCTTTAAAACACCGTTTATAACTATTTTACAATTTATAGATAAAATAACAGAGTGTTATATTTATTTTTGTTTTCTGATAAACTATTCTTATGACTTTTAAAATTTATGTCTTAATTGCCAAATTATTAATTACTCTCGAGGTTTATTATGCAAATTCAACTACTATATATATCTGTTGCCGGTAATACCAAATCATTTGTAAATCACCTAGTTAATTTTAGCCGGAGCCAGGCCGACAATTTAGAATTAATCCCCACTGAACTTACCACTTCAGCCGCAGAAATCCAGTTAACTTTACCAACCATTGTCTTCGTTCCTACTTATTTAGACGGTGGGAATGGAATTGATCAAGGTGTACGTGAAATTATGACGACTGACTTATATGACACGCTAACTGATTTACCCAATTTTGATAACATTATTGGTATTATCGGTTCGGGAAATAAAAATTTTAACGCTCAGTATCTCTTAACAGCCCGCCGTTATAGTCTTGCTTTTAATGCTCCCTTGATTGATAACTATGAATTGCGTGGTACCAAGACAGATATCAAGCGCGTCTATCAAACGATTTTTACATTGGATAATCAACCCGCCGAAAAGACAAAGCATCCCGTCCAACAGATTTACCGGGCTTTCAATGCTCAACAACAGCCAACTTACTTATTAGTTAACCATGATACCAAATGGGTTTCACCCCTGCTAGAACAACTTTCCGATCAACAAAGTACACCCTCCATCACCGCTTTAGATCAACTCAATCAGCTCTATAGTAAGCAAATTGGCTTATTAGGGAACCAACATTATCAAATGCATTTAGCCTATGAATTTGGCTAAATATACACTATCTATACGATTACAACTAACCAAATTTTCTCATTAAAGGCAAAAAATAATCTTTGCAGTTAGAAATGAACGTTCTAATTACAAAGATTATTTTTTTTAACATTATTGATTTAAATTACGCAAATATTGTTGTAACCGCCCAAGCGCAGTTTGAATATTTTGATTAACCGTTTCATCGGAACTACTTAACAAGGCTTTGGTTAATTTACGATGAAACTCCGCGTGCATATCACAAACCTTTTGTCCTGATTCAGTAAGTGTAATCAACACCACCCGTCGATCATCTTGGTTCCGTTCACGTTGAACGTAATTCTTACGGACTAATTTATCAATTGCACTGGTCATCGTGCTAGGTGTCACCCGAATGATTTCGGCTAAACGTGATGCGGTCACCTGCTGTTCATCCCCAATGGCAGCAATAACATGCATATCTTTTAACGTTAAGTCATTATATGCTGAATTTCTCAAGACTTCTTCTTCAATCCACATTGCATTGTTAAAAACGTCTACCAATTCTTCATTGACTGCTTCAAAAGCGTCTTTATTTTCCATGTTTTATTCCCCTAATCATTTCAAAACACTCATTATTTATCTGGGGCCAATCAAGCTTATTCTAATCCTTCAGTCAATGCTTCTGGATAGTTTTCACGAATAATTTGGGCTTCGTGCGCTGATAACATTTTAAAATCTGGGTCAGCTCCCAAATCGGTATGGTACATCCGATCGCGTGGTGACATCTCCCCCCTAGCATGTTCTACTTGAATTAAGAATTCATCAAACATTTGAACCTCAGCCGGTGCTTCATCAACCTTTCGCAAAGTTAATTGTGAAACCATCAAAACTACCCGAATATCCTGTCGCAATTGTGCAACCATGTGAGCTTGTGCATCTGTGAGATACATGGTTAAAGCGGCTTCTGCGGGCTTACCAATTAATTCTTGGTTACGAGCAGATTCCAAAGCTTTATTGACCGCTGAACGCAGGTCCATAAAGTCCGTCCAGTTCGCTAATAATTCCGACACGTCCCCGAGTTCTTCTACCGTTGGCATTTCCGTCAAGTAAGCAAAATCACCGACCTCAGCTGGCAAATATTCAAAAATTTCTTCAGCTGTGTGGGGCAAGATTGGTAAAATCAACTTATCCAAAGCGACTACCAGCTTATAAAGCACCGTTTGCACTGAACGCCGAACTTGGCTCGCCGGCGCTTCAACATATAAGACATCTTTATTGAAGTCCAAATAAAACGCTGACAAATCCGTATTAATGAAGTTCATCAATACTTTATTAACCGTCT
Organism: Weissella kandleri; assembly: GCF_001438705.1. Lineage (GTDB taxonomy): Bacteria > Bacillota > Bacilli > Lactobacillales > Lactobacillaceae > Weissella > Weissella kandleri. The sequence continues at coordinate 192,987 of NZ_JQBP01000001.1, read as the reverse complement.
GGAAATCATATGCATCATAAGCGGCCAAAATTTCGGATACCACTTCGTTAAAGTGAGCATAGAAATATTGGTCAACAGGGGTCAAGTCAGCAAAGGCTAAAGTATCAGCCTTTGGATTAAAGTCATTCGTGTTAGCCAAAAGGAACCGCATAGTGTTACGAATCTTACGGTAAGCCTCTGAAGTTTGTTTGAATCCATCCATGGATACTCGCACATCTTGAGAAGTATCAACTGATGAAACCCACAAGCGGATAATTTCAGCCCCCATACTATCGGTAATCTCGCTTGGCACAATTGTATTACCTAATGACTTTGACATCTTCTCGCCATTACCATCTAAAGTGAAGCCTTGTGATAAGACATTTCGGTATGGCGCTTGTCCAGTCACAGCAATAGATGTAATCAAGGATGAATTAAACCATCCACGGTATTGATCAGAACCTTCTAACACTAAGTCAGCAGGGAATGACAAATTATCGCGAGTCGCCAAAACACCTTGGTGTGAAGTTCCAGAATCAAACCACACGTCCATGATGTCGCTTTCTTTGGTAAATTCACCATGAGGCGAATGGTCATTGGTATAACCTGCTGGCAACAAGTCCTTAGCATCTTGTTCAAACCAATAAGTTGAACCATGCTCAGCGACTAAATCAGCCACATGCTTAATAATTTTAGCATCTAAGATTGGTGTGCCATCTTCAGCGTAGAAGATTGGCAAAGGCACTCCCCAGACACGTTGCCGAGAAATAACCCAATCACCACGGTCCTTTAACATATTGTAAAGGCGCTTTTTTCCCCATTCTGGTGAGAAGTTAACATCATCCAATGACTTCAATAACTCAGGTCGGAAATCAGAAACTGAAGCAAACCATTGTGGCACTGCTCGGTAAATGACCGGCTTTTTCGTGCGCCAATCAAATGGATATGAGTGTGTAATTGGTTCTTCTTTTAACAAAACACCTTGTGCTTGCAACTTCTTTAACGCAACTTCATTCGCGTCTTCATAGAACAAACCTGCAAAATCAGACCCGGCTTCTGGCAACATTTTCCCCTGATAATCAACCGGCACGGCCACTTCTAGCCCATACTTTTGACCAACAAAGAAGTCGTCTTCTCCAAATCCAGGTGCAGTATGGACTAACCCAGTCCCAGCGTCCAAGGTTACGAAGTCGGCAAGCATCACTAATAACTCAATCTCTGAGTTAAAAGGATGCGTGGCTGTCATATACTCTAAATCAGTCCCCTTAAATTCAGCTAAAACCTCATACTTGTCCCAACCAAACAAGGCCGCATCATCCGCTAATAAATCTTTCGCTAAGATATACTTTTTCGTTGAGCCAGCTGGTTGCACTTGCACGTAGGTGAAGTTGGCATTCACCGAAATTCCCCGTGAACCAGGAATCGTCCAAGGAGTCGTGGTCCAAACGACGAAATAAGTTTCATCATCCAACAACCCCTTCCCGTCTTTAACCTGTTCAGCATAAAAGGCCGTTGGAGCGGTCACATCATGATACTCAATTTCAGACATTGCTAAAGCTGATTCAGACGACCATGACCAAAAGACTGGCTTCTTACCACGATAAATATAACCTTTTTCCGCCATCGTCGCAAAAACACGAATTTGTGCAGCTTCAAACTCAGGCATCAAAGTCAGATAAGGATGATCCCAATCCGCCGCAATTCCCAAGCGCTTAAAGTCATTCATCTGCTTTTTAACTTGCTTATGCGCAAATTCATCAGCCATCTTACGCCAAATGACTGGTCCAACCGCTTTACGATCTTTGCCCATTTTGGTTAATTGTTGTTCAATGGGCAATCCGTGGGTATCCCAACCTGGAATAAAGGGGGCATTAAAACCACTCATTGACTTGTAACGAACAATGATATCTTTTGAAATCTTGTTCATAGCATGTCCAATATGGATATTTCCATTCGCATATGGAGGACCATCATGCAAAATAAAGGAAGGCTTACCGGCGTTTAACTTTTGCCGAGCCTCATAGACTTTATTATCAGCCCAAATTTTTTCTCGTTGTAACTCCGTCGTTGGTAAATTACCTCGCATGGGAAACTTTGTTTTACCAATGTTTAACGTATTTTTAATCTTCATGCGTTTGGGTTTCCTTTCCTTCTTTATATCTACAAAACGGGTGCATCAACATGACTTAAAAAAAAAATTCCGCATCGAATTTTAAATTCAATGCGGGACGTTTAAGAAACGTGGTACCACCCGAGTTCACCATTCATCATGGCCTCTTAGAAAAATTAAATTTAATTACTTAGTGATAAACGTTTAAACTTAACCTCTCGGCTTCCACCAACCCCGAGTCGCTGTAAAGTGTTTTTTAAACGCATTTTGTTAAGTAAACCTATTCTTTATTTAAGATTTGATCACGGTTAGATTCATCTTCAGGAAGAACCACTACGGTATCAACATCCTTGCCATTATCGGCTGGTGTCTCTTGATTTGAAAATTCTGCTAATTTAGCTTGCACCGCTGCTTCAAAGTCAAATGCGTCATTTTCTTCAGACCCCACTTCAGCTTCAGAGTCGTCCACAGTACTTGCTTCAGATGCAACCATTGAAGATGGTTGTACATCATTAGCCATTTCTGACTCAGCTTCAACGGTCGTATTTGACGTAGGAATTTCGCCCTGTCCAATTTTTTGCCAATCAGGGTCACCATTGACTAAATCAATTTGGTTTTGCAAAACGCCAACCAAATGTTCTTTAAATGCGGCCATTTCTTGCGTCAAAGCTTCCTTTTCAGCAGTCAATTTTTGAATCTCTTGATCAGATTCCTGCTTAACTCGTGCAGCATCTTGGTTAGCATCCGTCAAAACACTGTTAGCTTTCGTCGTCGCATCCAAAACAATCTTTTGAGCTTGTTCTTCTGCTTGAGTACGCGTAGCCTCCACTTCTGATTCAGTTTGCTTCTTCAAACGTTCCGCTGCTTCTTGCGCAATTAAAATTGAAGAATTAACTGATTGCTTCATTTCTTCAACTTGTTGGGCGTTGGCTTCCGCATCAGCTACTTTGGTCTTTAGCGTTTGATTTTCATTAATCAAATTTTCAAAGTCAATGACAATTTGATCCAAAAAGTCATTGACTTCGACTTTATCAAAGCCACGTCCACGACTGGTAAAATCTTTTGAATGAATTTCTTGTGGTGTCAATGCCATGTGCATACCTCTTCCTATTTTCTGATAATTCTCAAGCTTAATCGCCATTTATCTTTTTTTGTTTGTCCGTTCACCGCATCGATGATCAATCGACCATGACGCCGAACTGATATTAAGTCATTAATTCCCACCTGTAAATCAGGCTGTTCCCTAGTGACCCAGTTCACACGCACCTGTCCTCGTTCAATGAGTTCCTTTGCCTGTGACCTAGGTATATTATAACCATTTGCAACCAGAATATCCAATCTTAATGCCGATATAAGTAAATCTTTTAGCTCACCATCTAAACTATTGGGCAACTGCTTTGCGAGTGGAATAACTTCAAATTGAATTTTCACATGCCCAATTCGTGTCAGCTCTAATTGCAAAAATGCAACCAACGGCTTACTAATTGCAAGTTGCCAACGTTGATCAGCATGGATTAAATCCCCAAATGATTCACGTTTTAGCCCGGCATGAATTAATGCGCCTAAAATACTACTATGCCGTAAAGTTTCGAACTGCTCGGCATACTTAATTTCCAATAACGTCACTTGGAAATCATCCAATTGTACCGCATAATAATCAGGATAAATTAAAGCCCGTTGATTTTCAGCTTGATCAAAGCCCCCATGAAAAGTTACTTTAATATCAGCTTGACGGTTGACCAAAGTTTGTAAAATATAACGCTGGCGCGGATTTAAAAAGTTTGATAAAACCGGCCGATACTCGTTAACTACTTGATTCACTAGTCCTTGAGCTTGATCAACAAATTGAGCTTCTTCTGGTCGAAAATGCTGTTTAATGGTATCACTTTCCATGATCCACCCCCTAATTCACCGCGCGCGCCAAAACTCCTAAACCAGTTGCTGCCGCTTGCAAAAGTAAAATAGCAAAAATCGGTGAAAAGTCTAAAAAGTTCGTTTTAGGCAAGAGTTTGCGAATTGGTCCGACGACAATGTCAGCCAACTGAATTAAAGTCTGACCAAATTTATTTTCGGCAGAACCTGGGATCCATGACATAAAAGCGACGATAACGATGATTAATTCTAACACTTCAATGAGCATCCTTAAAATTGCAAAAATAAACAACATTTATTTACCCCTCTGGTTAATCAAACGAGTTGCCCAAATTTTGTGAAATTGTCCCAGAGATTTCAAAATTATGTGGCGTGGCCAAGAAAATTGACTCACCAATTCGCTGAACACTTCCATCTACGGATTGTGCCGCACCCGCTAGATAATCCACAATTCGCATTGATTGCGCATTATCAATTGAGCTGAAGTTTACTAAGGCCGCGTTTCCATCTAAAATTTCGTTGACAATTTCTTTAACGTCCGAATAGATTCGTGGTTCAAAAACAATAATCTTAGCCACGTCATCACTATTACGACCATCCATGGCCAAAACATTTGCGCGCTGATTATTAGCCTTTGGGCGTGAATCAGGAATTGGCTCCCGATCAGTTCCTTGTTGATCATCTACATCCGAGCCATTATAGTAACCTTGCGATGATGCACTATACTCATAATCTTCTTCATCTGAATTGAAAAATTTTTTAAATGTATCCATGAATCCCATTTCCTATTCTCCGTTAGTTGTTGCTACGGTTTTTCCATGAAAAGAATGGTGGCCGTTCAACTTCGTCTTCATCCACTCGCACATTATCATTTGAGAAATTATCAAATGCCTCTGTTTCATCTGAAACTGATTCAGTGGTTTGTCCGTTTTGAATCTCCCGTTCTTCTGGTGTACTTTGATTCTGATCAAAAGCGTTCCAACCAGCGAATGGATCATTCGTTTTAACTTGTGCTTGAACATGGGCAGTCATCTCACTCTTTGCCCCATTAGCTTTCAAATTTAATTCAGACTTAACAGTTGCTGGGCGATCAATTCCAGTTGCCACAACGGTTACCACAATATCTTCACCCAATGACTCATCCAAGGTGGTTCCAAAGATAACATTGACATCATCACCAGCGGCTTCCTTAATCGCGTCGGCAGCTTCTTGGGCGGCAAACAACGGCATACTGTAACTTCCCTTAACTGAAAGTAAGACATCGGTAGCGCCGTCAATTTTTGATTCTAACAAAGGTGACTTAATCGCCGCCTTTGTGGCTTCAGTAGCAGCCCCTTCGCCACTCGCTGAAGCAATTCCCATCACCGCAGTTCCTTTATTAGCCATGACCGTTTTAACGTCTGCAAAGTCGACGTTAATCAAACCAGGATTAGTAATTAGTTGTGAAATTCCACTCACACCATTAACCAGAACTGAATCAGCCATTTTAAAAGCATCAACCATCGTGGTATTCCGATCAAGAACTTGTAATAAGTTGTTATTTGATACTACAATCAAAGAATCAACGTTCTTTTTTAGATTAGCTAACCCTTCAGCAGCTGCCGTCCCGCGCTTAGGCCCTTCAAAACTAAATGGACGTGTTACCACTCCCACCGTTAAGGCACCTGCTTCTTTGGCAATCCGTGCAATAATTGGCGCGGCACCCGTTCCGGTTCCACCACCCATTCCGGCTGTCACAAAGACCATGTCGGCACCTTCGAGAGCTTCTGAAATTTCAGTTTCTGACTCGGTGGCTGCCTCAGCCCCAACTTCAGGTAAAGCACCAGCACCGAGCCCCTTCGTGGCCTTGGCTCCGATTTGAATCTTCACTTCGGCTGGTGAACTAGCTAAGGCCTGTGCGTCAGTATTGGCAACAATAAATTGAACACCACTGACACCACTCTCGACCATCTGGGCGATTGCGTTACCACCACCACCACCAACACCAATCACCTTAATTGCTGCACCAATTGGTTGATTTTCCATTTGCATTTCCATGGGGTTAAACCTCTTCTATACTTTCATTAATTTAGTTAAATAGTTCATCGCTAAACCAGTTGCGAATCCGTTGCCACCAACTCTTCTGAGACTTTGGACCAGTGTTAACTGGTTGATCATAGTCATAATCTATGTCTGGACTTGAGGGCGTTGTTTGTGGTTTAACTGGCCTAGCATTGTTTGACGAATCTTCAACGAATTGTTGATCGATTGGTTGTTGATCAATCGCCAAAGGCAGTCCATATAACGATTGCTTAATTAATAAGGCCACATTACTTTGTTGCGCGGCATAGTGAACCAATGACCAAGCTCCGACATAAGCTGGATTTTGTAATCCAATTTCACGGGGCATAAATAGTTTAACATTAATTCCGTAAGCCATCTGTAAGACGTCTTGCATATTACGTAATGATGCTGCGCCCCCGGTCACAATCATGCCTCCTGGTAAGCTAAATGCCCCAACAGCATCTAAGCGCTCACCAATTTTATTCACAATTTGTTGTACACGAGCACCAATGATTTCACTTAATTCTTCTTCTGAAATTCGTTGTTCGTTCTTTCCAACGGGTTGGATCTTCAACATGTTTTTTGCATTGGCAAATTGAGGAGCCACCACCCCTGAATCTAGCTTCAACGTTTCAGCATCTTTTTCACTAATGCCTAAGACAGTACTAATATCTTTTGAAATATTTGTCCCACCCGCAGAATAGGTTGTGATTTGCCGAATTTGATGTTGATGTACAATCGTTGCAGTTGTTTGTCCGGCACCTAAGTCTAACAAAATCGCCCCAAATTCTTGCTCGCCATCTGACACAATCGTTTGACTCATAGCCAAAGGTGCCAAAATCATATCGTGCAAGTGCAAACCTGCGCGTTCAATCGCCGCTTGTAAATTCGAAATTAACAAACGTGGACCAATATAAGCAGTAGCATCAAAGCCAAGGTGATTTCCAACCATATCATTAGGATCTAAGACACCTTGTAAATCATCAACACTAAATTCAGAATCGGTAATATCCAAAATTGCTTGATCATGTTCCAAAGGTATCTTCGTTGCAGCCCGGACTACTGTATTAACATCATGATATGAAATATGTTGTGAATCTTTTACAGCAATACTTCCGTGCAAGCGACGCATTTTAATCGCAGTAGCCGGAACGCTAGCAATCACTTCATGAAATTTTTGATTCGTCTGTTCTTCGACTTGGGTCAATGCCGTGCGAATATCCTGAGCCACTGCATCAATATCAACTACTATTCCCCGCTTGACACCATGCGAAACAGAACGTCCCACAGCAATCACATTGACTTGCTGGTTTCGAACATCGGCAACTAAGATTTTAATAGTACTAGTTCCGATATCTAATCCAACAACCATACCGTGATTAGCCATTTCAGCTCCTCCTTAATGTTCAATTATCCTATAATAAATAAGATTAATTTTATACTTAAAATAATACCATAAAAGCAAGGTAAATTACCATTTAAATTACATAAACGAACTGACATTCTTGCATTTTTCGTCATTTCGTCACACTTGTTACCTAAAAGTGTATTTCAAATAAATTCATTAATATGGCTTAAAAAATGAACCAACTTGGAAATCAAATGTTCCATTTTGATGGGTTTGCACAACCATCCCTGGATAATACTTTAACTTTTTATCAATCTGATTAGCATTAACTAACACTTTATTCCCATCATTCATAATGAGAATCACCCGCTGATTATTTTCAACAACTGGTGACCAAATCACCTCCGAAACACTACTACGCAATGCTTGTGATAAATGTCCAAACTGTTTAGCAACCAACAACAAATCAGCCTGATGCTTAAAGCCATTATAAGTTGGTAAGTTGCGAATCGTCTTGGCACCCTCGTCCACCGGCATCATCTGCCCATCAGCTAATAGATATTTCTCTTGTTGCTTTTGCTTAGTGATTCCCACCTTGACATTTTCTTCAATTTTAATTTGAGCAATCGTTGGGGTTAAAAACTTAATACGTAAGCTTTGAATCGCCGGATCTTTTTGCGCTTCTTGCATAAAATATTGTTGTTCTCTAAATAATTGCCAAGCAAACATATGCTCATTTTTAACATTTGCTGCTCTTAATATATCTTTTTTGGTTAAATCACGATTCCCCACGACCGTCATTTTTTTTACCGTTGCTAACGGTGAGATCAACAAAGCTAATATGCCACTTAATAAAATAAATATGACTAGCATATGTACACTATTACGTTCAACGTTGGTTAATTGAATACGGCGTCTATGCTTAGGCGCCGGTGTATCAACCTCATCAGCATCGGACGTAAGAGTTTGAAAAGAGTTCAAATGTCGTCCTAAATGCTGTTGCATCCATTTTTGAATGCTGGCGAATTTTGATAATTGAGGCATCATAAACTCCTTTCAGTAAATAATTTAACCGCTACTTCGTTACTAAGGCAGTTTGAATTAAAGAGATAAATTGATTAGCGGCATCTGGAATTCCCAATGTTGCTGAACTTTGAGCCATTGCCTGCTGCTTAGTGGGGGCTAACATAATTTCATCTAAAGCATCAGCCAAATGATTGCCATTTAGCTCCGCTTCCCGCAAAAGTATTGCTGCTCCAGCATCCACCATACTTTGGGCATTTTTAGTTTGGTGATCATTCGTCACGTACGGACTAGGAATTAAAATCATCGGCTTACCCAAAGCAGTTTGCTCCGCCAAGCTAGTTGCTCCGGCTCGTCCAACTACGACATCAACTAATGGCATTAATTCTTGCATATTGGCAATATATGGCACAATTTTAACCTGAGATCCGACGGTGATTTGTTGATGCGTTAATTCATCTTGTAATGCGGCATAGCGATTTTTACCAGTCGCAAAAACAACCTGATATTGCGCCTGATTTAACCGTGGTAACGCCGCTACGACCGCTTGATTAATTTTAGGGGCACCTTGCGAACCTCCAAAAATCAAAGCAGTTGGTATGTCAGTTGCAAGCTCCAACGCTTCTAAAGTAAAGTTATTCTGCCCATTAGCTGAAACTACTTGTTGCGCACGAGGATTCCCCACAACGGTGGCGTTTTTAAAGGCTGATAATGCAGCTGGGAATGCTACGCCCACCTTAGTTACGTGCCGGCTTAAAAATTTATTGGTAATTCCCACTACCGAATTTTGTTCATGAATAACCGTGGGAATTTTAAGCAATTGGGCCGCATAAAGCACTGGACCAGAAACATAACCACCTGTCCCCACAACGACATCCGGTTGGAAATCACGCAACATCTGCTTAGCTTTTTGCACCGCTTGTAAAAACAAATACACGGTTTTGAAATTTTCCAATGACAATTTGCGAACAAAGCCTTGAATTTTAACAGCTTTAAACGCAACTCCGGCTCCAGGAACGATTTCTTTTTCTAAACCACGCTCACCACCAATATACAAAACTTCTAATGTAGAATCTTGTTGTTGCCAAGCCTCAATTGTCGCCAAGGCGGGGTAAATGTGACCACCTGTCCCTCCACCTGAAAAAACCACTTTCATTTTTACTCTCCTTTTTGTGCCCTAATCGCTGCCATAAAGCGATCACCACGCTCTTCAAAAGTATGATATTGGTCCCACGAAGCAGCCGCCGGTGATAATAAAATCACATCATCTTGCTGACTCAGTGCTAAAGCGACCGGAACAGCTGTCACTACATCTTGGGTAGTTTGATGAGGAATACCTAAATCTTGAGCCACTTTGGCCAACTTGGGCCCCGTTTGACCAAAAGTAACTAAAGCCTTCACGTGCGCTTTAAAATCAGGCAATAGCCGAGATAAGTCATCCCCACGATCTAGTCCGCCTGCTAATAAGACCACATTCTGCTCAAAGCCAGACAGCGCTTTTTGCGTTGCTTCAATATCAGTCGCTTTAGAATCATTATAAACTTTGCGTCCAGCTAACTCGGTCACATACTGAAGTCGATGTTCAACACCAGTAAAGTGGCTGAGCTTTTGAGCAATCAATGTCGCTGGCACCTCATTTAACCGGGCCACAGCAATCGCTGCCAAAGCATTTTCAATATTATGTTCACCAGGAACCGCAAGCTTTGCAGCCGGCATAATGGCTTCTTGCCGGAAATAAAGCCACCCATCTTGCATGTAAGCCCCCGTTTGAATCCGATTTAACCGGGAATAAGGTACCACTTGAGCTTGCGTCGTTTGTGCAAGCTCCATCCATTCATCATTGTCCCAGTTAACAATAAAATAATCATCAGCCGTCTGTTGGCGCGTAATTTTCATTTTAGTTTCAACATATTCTGCTCGATCACGATGCCAATTCAAATGTGATGAAAAAATATTGGTTAATACCGCAAAATGCGGATTGACAATAGGCATATCAAATAATTGAAAACTTGATAACTCTGTAATTAAAGTATCATGTGCAGTTAAATCCTGTACCACTTCACTCACTGGCACTCCAATATTACCCGCTACAACTACCTTAGTATCATCATCTGGTTTAGTCCGCAATAATGCCGCAATCATTTCCGTCGTAGTTGTTTTACCATTAGAACCCGTGACTGCAACCCAATTGCCTTGAATATATTTTTGCGCCTCAGCCACCTCAACTTCAATAGGAATATTCAATTTTTCAGCTGCTTGTAAGATTGGGATTGAATGCGGTATCCCTGGATTTTTAATTACTAAATCAACTTGATCCAACAACGTAGCATCTTGTTCAGTCGTAAACTGCACCCCTTTTGCTTCTAACTGCTTCACTAATGGATTCGTCCAATCCAAATTATTATCAGAAACTGTTACTTGAGCCTCTTGCCGTAACATCATTTGCGCCGCTGCTGCGCCCGAACGTGCAAAACCAATAACTAATACTCGCTTTGTCATCAAACCGTCTCCCCCAACTGAATTAAGCGTTTATAACCAAATGAATAAATAAAGTAATACTGCTAGCAACCCGACCATCCAAAAGAGTCCATCGATTTGCCACTCATTCCAAGGATATTTGGGATTCATACGCCAACCACCTTTTTCAAAAGCATGATGAATCGGAGTCATCAAAAAGATCCGCTTACCACGCCAATGATAGCTACCAACTTGAATCATAACTGATAATGCTTCTAAAGCAAAAACTAATCCAATCACAACCAATGACCACTCAATCCCAAGCGTGAGCGAATTCATAGCTAATCCGGCCCCTAAAGCTAATGAGCCCGTGTCACCCATAAAGATTTTAGCGGGATTTTGGTTCCAAAAGAAGAAGCCTAACAACGCTCCAACCACTAAAGCATCTAAAGCCGCCACATCATAATTACCATATTGCAATGCAATGATCAAATACGCACTGTAGGCGATGACCGTCAACCCAGTCGCCAAACCGTCTAGACCATCGGAAAGGTTCACGGCGTTTGACCAACCGACTAGCCAGATAACCGTAAAGGTACCAAAGACAAAGATGTTTTCTAAATTAAAGAAGCCAAAATGCAAAATGTATTCAAAATCACCCATGAATAACAATGAAAAAGCAATTAAGGCCGCAATAATTTGGACTATCAATTTAGGCCAAAAGCGGAAACCTTCATCACGATGTTCAAAAATTTTCACACTATCGTCAAATCCACCGACAAACGCATATAGTAAAATTGCGACAATGATGGCCCAACTCGTTGGGTTCATGCCACCAAAAAAGAATTGTCTCACCAAAAAGGCGACAGTCACAACCGCAATAAAGCCGGCGCCTCCCATCGTAGGCGTCCCAGCTTTAGCTTGATGGTCTGGTCCCTTACCATTACTGCGCATCACTAATTGCTGTACCTTAATCTTCAAAAACCACTTTCGTAAGAGGCCTGTGACCACTAATGAAGTCACAAACGCCATAAGTAACTCAGGCATCCATTTATCAAACATTCTTTTTCTCCCTTATCTCCTCAATCTTTTCATTAATCAAAATTATCACTCAGATTATGGAATTTCATATTTAACCGTAATTTCATGAATTCCATCAGATAATGCCGTGTCCGGTAAGACTGATTGTTCCGTCAAATAACCTTCACCACTGGCATGAATTTTAATATCAACCATTTTACTCCAAGCTAAAACATCACGCTTCGACCAGCCATGCATATCTGGAACTTTAATATTACCACCAGTTTGTAAAAAGACGCGTTCGTTGGCCAAATTACTTTGGCCCCCTTCCGGGTATTGCCGCTTAACTAGCTTGCCATCACCAATCGTTTCGACTTGAAGATGGTTCGCTTCAATTTCAACCTTAGCCTTATTTACAGCCTCATTTGTTACAGTCGGTATTTTAATTTGTTGCCGATCACTGACCACTACTTTTTCGTCACCACTATTTAATTGCAAAGCTTGTTGCATCGTTGGGATGAAGACACCTGACATATCTTTAGCTAAATTATCAGTATGTGTCTGAGGTTCTTTCACCAAAATGTACATCATATACCGGGGCTTGTCGGAAGGTGCCATTCCCATCCACGAATGAATTTCGTTCCGATTATCACCAGGTTGTGAATATCCACTCGAAGTTGCAATTTGAGCTGTTCCAGACTTTCCAGTCGTCCGCACATCCGGAATCGCATACATTGATCCAAGTCCCTTAGGATTATAAATCACATTCTCTAACTCTCGTCGAGTGGCCGACGCCGTTGAAGCTTTAATAGGCTTACCGACTTTTTCCCGTTTAGCATTATAGATGACCTTTTTCGTATTCGGATCCACGATCTTAGAAATCACATGAGGCTTCAATTCATCCCCGTTCCCAGCAATCGCCGAATAGGCTTGTAGCATTTGAATTGGTGTAACCTGAATCCCTTGTCCAAAGGCCGTACTTGCTTGTTCAATCGGATAACGGAAATTCATCGATCCCGCGGCTTCTGACTTGAATCCGACATCAGTAGGTCGTAAGAATTTAAACCGGTCAATATACTTACCCCAAGTTTTAGCCCCCATCTTTTGTTCCGTCAAAACCATAGCCACATTGGAAGACTCAGCGATTCCATCTGAAAACGAAATCCGCCCCCAACCTTTTCCATTATTCCAATCCTTAACTAACTTATCACCGATTTGAATCTGTCCTGAATTATAAGTAGCATTACCATCCCAGTTATTCGTGTCAATCGCGGAAGCTAAGGTGATACCCTTCATAACAGATCCAGGTTCATACGGTTCCTGCGTTAAAATATTCGACCAAAAATTCCCGAATCCTTCATTAGTTGTTGCATTATAAGTGGGTCGTTGAGTCTCCGCTACAATATTACCATTCGTGGTGTCCACGATAGCTGCAAAGGATTGCTTCGGGTTTAAATCACTTTGCAATACATTCATCTTATCTTCCAAAGTTGATTGAAGCTTAATATTTAATGTTGTATAAATATCGCTACCGTTTTTAGCTTCCACCGCCTTTTCATTGGTATTCATTGAATTATTACGAATACTTAACGCACTGAGACCAGCTCGTTCTTGCAATTGCTTATCCCAAGAACCTTCAATTCCAGAAATTCCTTTGATATTATCAGATCCCTGCGCACTGACAGTTCCAATCAAATCTGAAGCAAATTGGCCATTTGGATAAAGTCGGGACGGATGAGCTTCATAAATAATCCCAGGAATCTTAGCCGCCTTCATCTTTTTATATTTATCTTGGCTAATATTAGCGCCCTTAGCCCCAAATTGCACCTGGAAATAATTCTGCTTTTGTCCGTTACGAATTACTTTTTGATAATTTTTTGCTTCGCCACCCAAAGCTTGCGCCAATTTTTCGCTTACCTCTTGAATTTGATCGGCTTTAACATATGAAGGTTGATCTTTTTGCAAAACTGCAATCACAGTATACACGGACGCGTTTTCCGCTAAAATGTTTCCTACTGAGTCATAAATTTGGCCTCGTTTTACGGAAGCCTGGCCTTGGTTTTGGTATAAATTCTGTGCCCGCTTTTCAAGATTGACTTGATCGACCGTTTTAGTTACCGAAATACTAAAAAAACGGTAGCTAATATACAGAACAATAACCGTCAAAACACACAAAATAATAATAATTGCGCCGTGAGACCGTTTTAAGTTCCTTTTATTTAACATCCGTTTGGTTTCCCTTAATTTATTTGACATTCTTAATATTTTGATTATTTAGCTTCATCCCCGACTTTTCCGCAATTTCATTTAAACGACCTTGACTAGTTAAATTACTAATTTGTTCTTTAGCATCGTTATTTTTATTGCGTAGATGATCTAATTCTGTCGCTTTTTGTTGTGAAATTTCATTGTACATCGTTGCTCGATTAGATAGCCACACACTACCTACCCCAAAAGCCATCATCACGATAATTGCCACAATCATGTGTCCTACTTCACGGCGCCAAGAAACTGGAGACAAATGAACAGTTTGTCGCGGTAGAGGTCGCTCTTTAGGTTGTGTCGGATTACTTTGAACCGGGCGTGCCTGCCGCTGTGCATTTTGTAACATTCATCTAGTTCCTTTCTCTTTAATTCAAGCTTTTATTTAATACGTTCAATCACTCTTAATTTAGCTGAATGCGCCCGATGATTAGCTGCTAATTCTTCATCACTTGCATAAATTGGCTTACGCGTCACTAATTTAAAATCAGGTAACATTTCTTCAGGAATCACCGGTAAGCCAGATGGCATCTCAGGCAAACTCGTCTTCTCTTTAAACATCGTCTTGACTAACCGGTCTTCTAAACTATGAAAAGTTATGACCGCGATGCGCCCATCAACATTCAATAAATCTAAAGCTTGTTGAAGCGACTCTTCCACCGCTCCTAATTCGTCATTCACCGCAATCCGGATGGCCTGGAATGATTTCTTAGCTGGGTGTCCACCCGTCCGCCGAGCTTTCATCGGAATTGCCGACTTAATAATATCAACCAATTCAAACGTGGTTTCAATCGGTGCTTCTTCACGCTGTCGCTCAATCGCACGGGCGATTGACTTAGCAAACTTTTCTTCTCCATAACGTGACAAAATACGCACTAAATCATTAAATGACCATTCGTTCACCACTGTCTTAGCGGTCAAAGTTTGACTTTGATTCATTCGCATATCCAAAATTGCATCATAATTATAAGAAAAACCGCGTTGACCATCATCAAATTGTGGAGAAGAAACTCCCAGATCATAAACAACTCCATCAATACCTGTCACGTTCCGTTCGGCTAAAGCCTTAGTCAAATGCCGAAAGTTATCTGGAATTAATTCAATTTTATCTGCCGCAATTTCTCCTTTTAGATGCTCTTGATTATAAGTAATAGATGTTTGATCTTGGTCAAAAGACCATAATTTACCACTCTCTAAGCGACTAGCCAATAGTTTAGAATGACCACCGCCACCTAAAGTTGCGTCAACATAAGTGCCGGCTGGCTGTACTGCTAAACTATCAATTGCTTCTTGTAATAATACGGTGACATGTTTAAATTCTGTCATTATTTCTCCACCTTTAAACTTCAAAACCTAAATCAGCCAAATCAGCTGAAATTTCATCAAAGTTTTCCGTTACTTCAGTATTGTATGCCGCAAACTTAGCCGCATCCCATATTTCAAATTCTTGTTCACCGTATCCAATAATCACGACGTCTTTATCCAAACCCGCATGCTCTTTGAGCACTACTGGGATGACAACCCGTCCTTGCTTATCAAACTCAGCTTCCGTGGCCCCTGCCAAAATCGCCCGTTTATATTGGCGTACTTTAGGATTATTTGAGGGCAACTGGTTTAACTTAGCTTCAAATTGTTCCCAACCAGCTTCCGTATAGGCATGTAACGAATTTTCATTCCCTTTCGTTATGACAAAACCGTCACCTAATTGGTTTCGAAATTTAGCAGGAATAATTAAGCGGTTCTTAGTATCTAAGGTATGTTGATACGATCCCATGAACATAAAAGATTCCTCCTTTCGTAAACCTTGATCAGCGTAGTATATGAACAATTTATTATGTATAATTTACCACTTTCTACCACCTAATACCACTAACCCCCACCATTTTCTCCCACGCTCCCATTTTTAGGCACAAAAAAAGCGCGTAATGACGCGCTTACTTTTTTATTCCGCAAAAGTTAAAAAAAGTTTAAGAATTGCATTTTTCTTTAAAAATTAATTATTTTAGTATAAAAGTGTTTGTTTATTACTGTCCGGCTTTTACATGTTACTAACTAAAAATCAGTTTAAACATCTTTAATTCCACCATCAATCGGAATTTGTTTTTCAATATCAACATCATCCTCTTGTCCTGCTGTATAGGAAAAAATACTCAAAACAAAATATAAAACTGCAAAGGCATACCCATAAATTGCCGGAACGTAACCTAACCAAACTGAAACTAGAAAAATTAAAGGCCAAACAATTAATAGATACCAAAATGACCCGTTTTTCCGCAAAAAGCTTCCAGCATAGACACTAAAAATACTGTTTAGTATAAAAAGTGAAATAATCACACTATATGGTTGAACTGATGAGCCACCTTGCTTAAACACCCAAGGGATTAAAAGGCCAAAGATTAACATCATGCCCCAAAACTTCCAATTAAGAACTTTTCTTAATTCACGCATCATGATCTCCTTTTTAATTCATTAATAATTCTGTCGCATAACTCACCGCGCTCAATAAATATAACGGCGCCGTTTCAGCCCGTAAAATACGTGGTCCTAAGCCCGCGGCTGTAAAGCCATTTTCCTGCAACCACGCTAACTCTTCGCCCGATAATCCGCCTTCAGGTCCAATCACCGCCGTTAACTGGCCTGAAGAAATCGATGCTTCAATCATTTGTACAAATTGTCGCTTTTCGCCTTGCTTAGCTGACTCTTCCCAAGCAACCATCCGCACAGCTTGGTCATCAACTGGCACTTGTTTTAAATTAGCATAATATTCTACCGTTGGTACAACTAACCGATGGCTTTGTTCAGCCGCTCCTTCGGCAATTTTATGCAACCGTACCAATTTACGCTCTACTTTACTTCCCCAATGGACGACTGACCATTGCGTTTCCGTAAAGATTAACCTTTGCACGCCTAATTCCGTCGCTTTTTGGACCACTAATTCAGGTTTATCACCCTTGGCTAAGCCTAAAATTAGAGTCACCGCTATCGGCAACTCTAATTGAGTAGCATCTGAAGATAAAGACTTTTTTATTTTAACCATCGTATTGGTTGGTGTCACTTCAACAACTTCAGCTAAATATAAATGTTGTTGATTATCAACCAATTCTAATTTAGTACCTACCTGCCCTCTTAACACCGTCATTAAATGATGGCGATTTTTTTCGTCTAATGGAAATGGTTCACTTTGGGCCGTTTGATTTAAAAAATACCGTTGCATATTAACGCTCCGCTTCTGGTTTTAGCCGACAAATAATCCCGTACCAATCTCCTCGATGCAGGGTTTCTTCAACCTGATAATTGGCTTGATGCAATGCTTCTATAATCGCGTTAATTTTGTCATAGTAAATTCCTGATAACAAGAAATAACCAGCTGGGTTTAAGTAATTTTCAACATCAGGGATAAGTGGTAACAAGACTTCCGTCAACATGTTGGCGACTACAATCTCAAATTGCTGGGCGGGAACATCCTGTAATAAATCGCTCGCAAAGACCTGCACATCTTGTGCAACAGGATTCAAATCTAAATTCGTTTGGGCAGACTTAACGGCGACTTCGTCAATATCAGTAGCCACTACGTCTTTAACCCCCATTAATTTAGCGGCAATACTCAAAACGCCTGAACCCGTCCCTACGTCTAGTAACCTTTCATCTCCCCGCACAACAATCTCTAATGCTTGCAACATTAATTGTGTTGTGGGGTGCGTCCCAGTTCCAAAAGCCAGACCAGGATCTAGAATAATCTGCTGCTCTAAAGGATTTTCCGGTTGATACTGTTCCCATTTAGGAACAACCGACAATTGGCGCGTTACCCGCACTGGACGATAATATTTTTGCCATTCAGTCGCCCAGTCTTCATCTTTAACCAATTGCACCGTCACCGTACCGGGGTGCGGATCTAAACCAAATGTCGTTAAATTTTGCACCCGGCTTTGAATATCCAACGCCAATTCATGAACAGGAACGCTTTGTTCAAAATAACCGATAATTTTCGCTCCGGACGCTCGATGGTCCACCGTTGACCAATCAATCATCACCGTTGCATCATTAGGTTGGAAATTTTCGACATCGGCTGCATCTTCAATCTGAATACCTTCCGCCCCAGCTTCCATTAAAATATTACTGACCGCTTCTACTGCTTCGGTTTGACTTTCAACCGCAATCGTATGCCAATTCATTCAAACAACCACCTTTATTATTAATTATGTCTAAGAATACCATATTCGTTTAGGGCGTCGCAATCATCTTACTCCATTTGATAACAAAAAAACCGCCGAAGCAGCTCAAACTTTTAATTTACTTTTTTTGCGTCAATGCGCCTAAATCAATTTCTTCTAACGCCCGAACATGTGAATGGTGCCGCCACTTATAGCCAAAATAAAAAATGAAGAATAATGGAATTGCCATATAAGTGGTAATAATTCCTTCCCAATTCCATTGCGAAATTGACCCTCGGAAAGCCGCCAAATCTTGCCCCAACACTACTACAATACTCAAAGCCAAAGCTAATAGCGGACCAACTGGGAACCATTTAGCGTGATACTTCAAATTTTGCGTTGAATAACCTTGCTTAACCAGTGCGCGCCGGAAACGATAATGGGACAAGGCAATTCCCATCCAAGCAATGAATCCCGACAAACCAGAGGCTGCCACCAAATAGTAATAAACATGTGGACCTAAAATGGCCGTCAAAAATGTCAGTAATCCTACAAAAACAGTAGCTAACACCGCTGGAACTGGAACCCCCGTTCGGTTATTGACTTTCCCAAAAATTTTAGGTGCTAAGCCGGTTTCACCCATCGACCATAACATACGTGAAGAAGCATAAACTCCTGAATTTGCCGAAGAAATGACTGCGGTCAAAATCACCGCATTCATCAATGATGCCGCTGCCGCAAACCCTGCGCGCTTAAAGACCAAAGTAAATGGTGATACGGCAACATTATTTTCTGATGCGTTTAACAGATTTGGATCTTTATAGTAGATAATTGCCCCAATGATAAAGATTGAACAGATATAAAAGAGAAGAATCCGCCAAAAAACTTGGCGAATAGATTTAGGAATTGATTCGCTTGGGTTTTCTGACTCACCTGCTGCAATCCCAATTAATTCTGTCCCTTGAAAAGAAAAGCCAGCAACCATGAAGACAGCTAGGATTCCATTAATTCCGCCGACAAAACCATGATGCCCCCCCGCACTCAAATTACGCACAACATCTGGTTGATACGTAAAGGCACCAAAAATCATCAAAACGCCAATGGCTAGGAAGGCTAGCACGGCAATCACTTTCACCATGGACATCCAAAATTCAGTTTCTCCATACGTTTTAGCCGACATTAAATTAATCGCGGTAATCAAGGTCAACACTAATGCCGACCAAATCCATGTCGGAATATTGGGATACCAAAAGCTCATGACTACCCCCACCGTTGAGGCTTCGACGGCTACCGTAATTGCCCAGTTAAACCAATAATTCCAGCCCATTGCAAAGCCAAAAGCGGGTTCAACATAATCATTAGCATAGACGGAAAACGAGCCCGATACCGGATTATTAGTGGCCATTTCACCTAAAGAGGTCATCAAAAAGAAAACCATCATCCCCATTACAGCATAAGCCACCAACGCGCCCATTGGCCCTGCTTGTGAGATTGTCGCACCAGACGTCACAAACAATCCAGTCCCCAACGTTCCCCCTAACGAAATCATGGCTAAATGCCGCGTTTTCATCGTTCGCTTTAGCTTTCCCCCGCCTTGATCAGCATTTTGTTCCATTTGATTTCCTCCCTTGCGGATTATCACATTGTCTCATCAAATTAATAAATAAAAAACGCGACCTGAAAACACACAGGCCGCGGACTAAAAATGTCGAAATCATTTTATCGATAGCGCTCCGCAATGTGTTTCATTACGACAATCCAACCGTTATTGGCGTCTGGACCAACAAAAAGATATATCTATCCCCTTGTTTCGGCAATGTTCCCTTTCACTGGCTTTCTCGTCTATCGACTCCACCAGCTAATCTTGTTCACTGCGACCTCTATTCTTTATTTATTAGAATTTAATTATAATAATATATTGACTAACTGTCAAGACAATAATCCATTTCATCCATATTTATTACTACAATATCCATGGTTTTATACCCAACTCTTGTATTTTTCGGAATCTGAATTTGATTAAGCTGCTTTTACCCCAAATAAAATAGCAATCAACAAGATCACCAAGACAATACTCGTGATTAAGACATACCGCCAATCTTTAACTTGCGCAAAGACAAAGATGGAACTAATCACTCGTAAAACAGGGGTTAAGATCAAAGTCAACATCCCGCCCATAAACCAGGCGTTGGGTTGTAACCGCAACATTCCTTGGATCAAGCTGTGCAAGCTAAGATAATTAAAGTATGGCATAACCGCATTCCGATTTTTAAACACTAACAAAACTGCCCCCACCGCCATTAATACCAAAGAGATTGCAACTCCAAAGCGTAAAATTTTCCCAATTAAAATATCTAAGCGTTCGATTTCATCCTTCATTAATCTAAACCTAACCCTTTCAAAATCAATTGCAATGCCATCAACAAAACGACTGGAATAAAGATTTGTCGAATTCTTTTCGCTGGCAAATATTGCATCAAGCGCGCACCCACTGACGATCCACCAATAATTCCAATTGCAATCGGTACTGCAATAACTGGCTGAAGCATCCCGCTAAAGAAATAGATAACAGCTGAAGCCGCAGCAGTTACCCCCATCATCAAATTTGAAGTTGATGTTGAAGGCTTCAAAGGCATTTTCATAACACCATCCATCGCCATCACCTTAAACGCTCCAGAACCAATTCCTAACAACCCTGAAGCAATTCCCGCTCCAAACATAACCGCTGAACCACCAGGTATATTTTGTAAATGATATATCACTTGTTTTCCTAGATTTTTATCATAATAAGAATTGTCTAACTGAAGCTTTTCAGCAAGCGGATCAGGTTGAACTGCTGCTGAATCCACGGCTGGGTGAAATAATTTACGCCACATATTCCAAGCCTGAAATACCAACAAGGCCCCAAATAAGAAATACAATACCGTCCCGTCAACGATGCCAGTTAACATGGCTCCAATCAACGCTCCCAAAGTCGTAAAGATTTCCAAGAACATCGCAACTCGCAAATTCAAAACATCATCTTTCAAAAAAGCGATTGCTGAACCCGAAGAAGTCGCAATTACCGCAACAATTGAAGCAGCAATCGCATATTTAATATCAATCCCCATTAACGTTAAAACGGGGGTAATAATAATTCCACCACCTAGACCTAATATCGAGCCTAACAAACCGGCAAAGACTCCAACTACTAACATAATGACTGCTTGTGTTATCATTTTTATCTCCTATTCCTTAATTTATGCAAATAAAAAGTCGATAAAAATCGACCCTTTGTAGAAAATAAGCTATTGTTAATTAACTTATTTTTTATTTTTAATTATTTAGGAATTGCAACTGATACCATTGGAATATTGTTAAAATCAGTTGAAGGTTTAATATAAATCTTCTTTGACAAACCATAATCATTAGCTTCAACGGAGCTAACTTCACCAACATAAAGGCCAGCTGGCGTTACTCCGCCCAATCCTGAGGTAGCAACTTTATCACCTGGTTTAATATCTGCATCCGAAGTGACATATTCCATCAAAATTTTATTTTTACCTTGGTCAAAGCCGGTAATCAAACCATCAACGAATTTATTATCGTCGGCAACAATTCGAATGGCAAACCGATCGGCCGTTTGACTATTATCGGATAGCAATTCAACCTTCGAGCTGGTAGTATCAACTCTTGAAATACGACCAATTAAGCCACCCGAACCCATCACTGGCATATTTTTCTTAATTCCAGCGTTTGAGCCTTGGTTAATAATCAACTGTGATTGCCAATTAACTGGTGAACGTGAAATCACAGAAGCATTCACAACGGAATAATCGGTTAGCGTATCATCCAGTTTTAATTGTTCCTTTAAATCTTTATTTTCAGCTTTAGTTACCTGTAATTGTACTTTCGCTTGCGCCAATTCATCCACTTTAGAATTCATTTGTTGATTTTCTTGGTACGTGCTCATTAAGTTACCAACGCTATCAAAACCGTGACTAACACCACCTAATGGTATAGCGGCCACGTTTGAGATCCATCCCGTAATGTCATTGACAATTCGGTTAGGTAACGAAGGACTTTTATCTGAACGCAATGAATATGAGCTTAACGTCAGGACCCCAACGGTAATCATTGCAATAAACACCCCAACGACCAATCGACGTGCAGTAAATACTTTTTTCATATTAAATGCCCTTACCAGCCTTTACGTCCAACCAAATTTTAGCTTATCTCTAATAGTTGTTTTTCAATACTTCAATTGACTTCAATGCTTCGCCAGTTCCAACTGCGACGGCTTCAAGTGGGTCTGAGGCCACAAAGACTGGCACCTTGGTTTGTTCTGAAATAGTTGTATCGATATGTTTCAACAAAGCACCACCACCCGTCAAAACAATTCCATGGTCAATAATATCAGCCGCAATTTCTGGAGAAGTTTCTTCCAAAGTTTCTTTAATCGCCGTTACGATATCTGCGATGACATCACGCATTGCCGTTGCCACATCAACAGCGGTAACTTCGATCGTCTTTGGCAATCCGGTGACCAAATCACGTCCTCGAATATTACTTGAAGGCATCTCTTTTGCTACCTCAATATCAGCCGAACCAATTTCAATCTTTAGGCGTTCAGCAGTTTGCTCACCAATTAATACAGAATATTTTTGACGAATGTAAGTTGAAACTGCTTCATCTAATCGATCGCCAGCCATTCGAATTGACCGTGATGATACAATTCCACCTAATGAAATAGTCGCAACATCAGTAGTTCCCCCACCCATATCGACAACCATCGATCCCGTTGGCTCCATTACCGGCAAACCAGCTCCGACCGCAGCGGCATAAGGCTCTTCAATTACATAAGCATCCTTAGCGCCAGCCACCCGTGCCGCATCAATAACTGCGCGCTTTTCCACGGCAGTTACCCCAGAAGGCACACCAATCGTCACGTAAGGTTTTCCTCCATGGCCGGCCAAAGCAGTTCCTAAATAATGCTTTAACATTTCAACCGTTGTATCATAATCTGCAATCACCCCATCACGCATTGGGCGAATTGCTTTGATTGAACCAGGAGTTCGTCCTAACATATCTTTAGCAACTGCACCTACAGCTACAACCTGGTTTGTTTCTTTATTCCTGGCTACCACCGTGGGTTCGCGTAGCACAATACCTTTACCCTCGATGTAGACAAGTGTATTTGCAGTCCCTAAATCAATTCCTACATTTCGAGTTCCAAATGAAAACACAGCACTCACCCACTTTTCTTATATTTATTTCTATAATCACTAATAACTTAAATTTTAGCATAATAGTTCGTGTAAATGCAATGTCTGAAAACGCATTCATTCTCGAATTTTGTATCTTTTTTCGACCTATTGTTTTTTCAATATTCCCTGTTCGTGAAAACTATAATGATCGTGGGCGGTTAATATCCAAAAATCGCAAAGATGAATTTGCATAATTTCACCACAAACCATCAATTGACGTGCTACTCTTAAATCCGCCATTGAAGGTGTCTTATTTCCGCTGGGGTGGTTATGCAAAATAATAAAGCAATAAGCATTAATAGCCACTGCGCCCCGAAAAACATCGCGTGGGTGGACGGTAACATGTGTTAAATCGCCCCGCGCAATTAACTGTCGTCCCAATACATTCATTTGTGAATTTAAAAATATAATCCAACATTCTTCTTGGGGATAATAACCAAGTTGCTTTTGATATTCCTCAATAAGGTGCTCAGTCCTAGTCATTTGAAATCCTCCATAATTGAGTGGTCTTACTAAATAAGAACCTTTTTCTTACTTAATACCACAAATTAATTTTTGATCATCATCTGAGACCTCTAACTAAAAAGCCAGAAATTGCGGTGTACCCAAAAAGTTACAGTAACTTTCAGGATACACCGCAAATACTTCTGGCTTATTTTTATCAAGTAATTTCAAACTGAACATCAAAGTCTTGGCTCAGCAACCTCTCCCATCTTTTTGTTAATAACTAATTTATTCCTAACCGCGTCCGATTAATTTTTTTAAGAACCGATAGACCCGATAACGCGTTGGTAAGACCGGCATCTCAAAGCTTCCCAGCATCAACTGAGCATAACCACCAAACCGCGTTTTAAATTCAAATACACCATCAGATCCATCAAATTTACCAGCAATTCCCAAGAAATTATATAGTGGAATTTGACGCCGGATTCCTTCGCGAATCATGTAATCTTGAATTGATTGAGGGCCATAAAAGTCGGCGTACTCTTGATATGATCCGCCGAAAAGATAACTAACTTCTTGCGGAGTAATAATGAACATTGCAGCTGATAATATAGCGACATCATTGGCACTATCGGCTAACATCTTTCTCGCCGTCGCCACCCTTTTGTGTAACGATTTAATCTGATTATCTAAATTAAGAACCTGTTTTTCATTATCTTTTTTTAGAGCTAATTTATCACGCTTATTTTGCACAGTTTGTAATTCTTGTTCTACTTTCGCCAAATAATCTCTTAAATTCACTTCTGCAACCATAAAATAAGCATCATCTTTATAAATATCATAAGCATGTTCATAGTACGTTAATGACTTATTATGAAATCCGCGACGATTACTGGTGTCTTCTGTAATTTGATGAAACATTGGTAATTCATCACGTTGAAGTGAACGGACTGTAACACCATATTTACGGGCTTTCTTAACATTTTTTTGCACTTGTGAATGGTAAGACTTCATGACATTATCTTCTGTCAAGCCTTGCAAATCTTTAACATATTGCCAGCTGGCCACTCCATCGGTTGTCATTCCGTTCTGAAAGGGTTGATGCTTAAGCCCAGCATTTTCATACAAAGCTATTAAATCATCATTAGGTTCACTCAAAGCTTCTCCATGATTATCAAAATTTTGATAATACATATCCGGCGTCATTTTTAAAAACAACCCATTTCGTTGTTTGGCATAATCAAGTAGACTCTGCACAAAGAAATTTAATACATCGGCATTATAGTTAATCGCAACTGGTCCATAATCCATCAAAAAGGCTTGTCCCATTTTGACATGTGCCCAAGTAATAAGCCCACCCATCAAAATATCATTAGTATTTTCATCTAAAACTGCTAAAATTTTAACATTACGTTGGGCTTTTTCATGGATTTTATATTGTCCCACAGATTGGGCAAAATTTCCGCGTGGGCTAGCATCAACGAAATTCTGCCATGCATCTTGCCGATCGCTTATGTCTGCAAAAATCATTATTATTCCCCCTTGGTTCCTATCGCTTCTGTAACATATGTAGCCACCATTATACCAAATCAAGTGTATTGGTAAGCAATTTAAATACTATTTTAAAAATTACTTACTAATTCGTGTTTAACTACCGAATCCTATTATATTCTTAATGTTTCAATTTGGTAACAATCTAGACGATGAATTTTATTTATGCTAAACTTTAATTTATATTTTAAGCCGTTGTGGCGGAATTGGTAGACGCGCATCGTTCAGGTCGATGTGAGATTAATCTCGTGCAGGTTCGATT
>NZ_JQBP01000001.1:120703-167048 GCF_001438705.1 Weissella kandleri | reverse complement strand
CCTGTCAACGGCATACTAGAATAATTTATCATTTTTTAAAAACCCAGTTATATCAGCCAAGACGTTGATATAACTGGGTTTTTGTTTGTTTTAAATTTTTGCTATTTCCCACTATTTCCCGTTAAAAATCACCAAAAACCACACAATTTGCTACAAATTTGCTACAAATTAATACAACTAAAATTTACCACCAGCGTTGATATACCGACGATCAAAATGAATCATTGTTTATTGTTTCTGTACATTGCTGTCTGCTACTGCTCGTTTACGGTACATAACAAAAAAGCCTACCAACTAGAAATTTAGTCAGTAGGATTTTAGTTTATTCTATTTTAGTGACTCATTACAGCGTCTGCGTCAAACCACGTACCATCATAATTACCACCCCAAATAATATATATTCCATTAGTGAAAGCATCGTAAGCATCAATCGTTCCAATATTATACTCTGGGTCTAATTTAACAGTTGCGCCAGGCGTAATGTTCATATTATCTCCGCCATCAGTGCGGCTTACCAGTGCCAATGGAATTCCGTTGTTATACCAGTTACCAGTACCTCCAGTCATCTCATAGCTGATAGCTTGCCACATACCGTAAATCCATTTTACTTCGTCAACTTTGAATGGCTTAAACAACGTAAATGCTCCACCATCTTGCTTGAACTTCTTAATGGCATCTGATTCTTCAACGTTATCTGAACCAATTACCCCTGCTTCCTCTCGTGCGTATTGGATTAATTTATCAATGTCTAGGCCGCCAGGGCAAGCAGTCGCTGTAATTTCTCGGTGTAGCTTAATTACACTCCGGTCAATCGGCAATCCGTACCGCTCACAAATATCCGCTAACAGTTTTGCTCCAGAACGCAAAGTTTCATCGCTAACTTCCCAATCTGGTGCCCCAGTTGAGTTTAAAAACTCAAGACCAATTGAACGATTGTTAATGTCCGAAATGGTTGGCACGTCACTGCCACCTGTCCCGCCTGCGTGATAAGCAACATAATTTTCACCCAGTGTCCCAATAATTTCATTATTAGCGATTTCGTAGTGCGCCGACGTATAAGCACCAGAACCAACGACCCAGGTTCCAATATCTGCTTCCTTGCTCGTTGTTGCGTTGTGATGAATTACTACAAAATCTACTGCTCGAGTTCGCTCTCCGCCGTTGTACATGGGCCGAGGGTCTAAACTAGTTGCTAAATTTGAATATACTTCTGTCATTATTAATTCCTCCTATTTAATGTCATTACGACTACCATAAGTCTTAGACACTTGCTTTTGATCTTTCTTAGCTGAATTAGGTTCAGTTTCAATTTTTCCTAATTTAATGTGATACTCATCTTCGATATACTTCTCCAACCAATTGGGAATATCATATCCAGCTAATTTAGCGTTGGCCAAAATTGACTTTAACCAATACCAACCAATCAAAACAAAAACTGAAAATGCTATTAAATCAAAAATCATCGGGTTAAAATTCATCTGTAACCCTGCGATATGATCTGGTGCAACTGACAATGGAATTTCAAAGCTCCAAATAATCACTGGCATTAGAGCCAATGGAATTGACTTAATCAAGCCCCCTAATCCGCCACCGCTTGTTATAGCCACACCTCGACGCCTTCGCCACGTATTGGCGAACACAGTGTCGATTAACATGAATAAAAAAAGAACCGACGTTTCAGTTGGTCCGTTCAAATTAAAATATAACCACTTTGCTATTTGTTCCATTTTCTTCCTCTTAATGTGTTGGGTACCAGCCACTTGTGTCTATTCCTAAAGTACCAGGCGTGTACTCCGTGGTGCCATTATCTTTCATCGTTTGTTGCTTATAGTAGATATCTCTTGAGCCCTTAACCAATTTGAAAAATCCAAAGAACCCTGTCCGATTAGTGACACCGGTAATTCCAGACCAACTTGTCCAAGGGATTGAAATATCATACGGCGGAAGCGGTACACCAGTAGGGATTACTGCGCCTGTTTTAATAGCTCCATCGCTTGGCTTAACATTTTTCAAATTCCCATTGATTGTGACCCCTACGCCTGTATCAGTAACATGAAATTTCAATGCCCCAGCTACTCCAAATAACGATACTGAGTAATCTTTTAGAGACAATGCTGCGTTTTTATGAATCGCATTGTGGTCAATCACATTAATATCTTTTGAACCATCAAATAGAACCCCGTTAATCTTTCTACCAGGGCTCAACTTTGATGCACTAGGCGCATTACCTGTAGTGGTTCCAGTACCACCGTTTGTTACTGATAACGTTCCAGTTACACCAGGTTTAATATCTACCGATCCATCAAATTTCGTTGCGCTATTCGATGATAAATTCGTTTGAATACTTCGACCCGTCAACAATTTAATAGCCGTCCCAGATGTACCGGTGATGCTACCAATAATCTTTTGCAAAAAGTTCTTATTGCCATCGATAGACTCATCTTTAGTTTTATGGACCAAATCAGCATTTAAATCATTCATTTCAGATACAGTAAAAAAACGCTCCCATTTGTTATAAACGGAACCGTTAATACTTCGATAATATTGCTTATTAGTTTGTAAATCGATAAAACGTTGTTCATAACTTTCAACTACTAAAACATAAACTTCGCCAGCCTTCGCAGGTTTATTAGTGGTCGTTTTATCGAGCGATGTGGCTAGATATAACCCATTGTCCATTTTGTTCAA
Organism: Weissella kandleri; assembly: GCF_001438705.1. GTDB lineage: Bacteria > Bacillota > Bacilli > Lactobacillales > Lactobacillaceae > Weissella > Weissella kandleri. The sequence goes on along the minus strand of NZ_JQBP01000001.1, from coordinate 164,360 downwards.
ATCAACTGATGTATTTAAATCCAACGTATTAACTCGATTGGTTGTTCCGGAATTACCAGACACACTTCCGATAATAGTATTTAAAAATGTTTTAATGCCATCAATTTTTTCATTATTAAACAAATGAACTACTTTATCATCATCAGATTTTAACGCATCTTTCGAATCGATATACTTCATCAATGCTACATAATCTTCAACAGTTAGCATCCCCGCCAACTGAGTGTTGATTGTAACGATAGATGTATCTGAAATGGCAAATGACACATCTAAAGCAATAGACTGCCCAGATATACCATCATATTTCGGAATAGTTGTAGCCTCATTCGTAAAAATTACTCCTAAGACAAAATTAATATCATTATATTGCCCAACTAAGGCAACACTTTTCAATGAGTAATCGCTAGTTACGTCTAAATTATCCAATATCAGACGAGATTCAACTGTGTTATTTGGTTTAGCCGTGACTGTTCCTACTGGTTTAAATTGTTTTGGATTATTAGTTTGAATTTGGTCATATTCTAATTGCTTAGTAATGACTTTATCAAAAGTGTAAAACGACATAATCGACATTTTACCTTGATTAGCCAAAACATCTGAAATAACTTTCAGTCCTTCATCCGTAAATTCGAATGCTGAGAATTTATTAGACATTTACGCTCCTTCCTTATTTTCGTAATTTTCGTATACTTTGTAAATTAACGTAGAGCTAGAAATACCTCTAATTGACAAAACAGAATCTGATTTATCAATAAAACTGATTTCATCCACTCTAATACCTGCCGCTACACCATCACGAATGCGATTAATAATATAATTTTGTTCCCATTCTTTATCAATCCACTGGAGTGGAATATTTTTGATTGATATAGCTAAAGGCTCGCCAATATCTTCTTTGCTATGCTTATAGCTTCGTAATGGTTCTATTACAATGCCATCCGGCTTCACGTTTAAAGACTGGCTGATAATATCAAGTAAACCATTGACTGTCGTTTTACCTGAATTCAAAGCTCTTTTTGAACGAATCATAATTCGATAAAATTCATCATCAGCTTCCCCTCTCGGCTGATTATAATTATCTCCAATTTCATCTAACACCTTGCCTTTGGCATCGTCCAAAGAACGCATTTTTTCAATTTGATTAAATAAATATACCAGTAAGTTAAATTCATAATTAAAGTACGCTGCTAATTTTTTAAAATTTTTATCCAGCTTATTTAAAGGACCAGGTAAATGATCCAAGAAAAAATTTTTAAAATTAAATTCCATCTTTGGTAATCACCATGCTTTCATTAGTCGATTTAGCTGTAGCAAATTGCTTTAAATGGACATCTGCCATTGATAAATTATTTACTTCATCTCCAATTTTGACATCTGCTACAACTATGCCTTTGACGTTGTCATAAATGTATTTATACAAATACGAATAACGTACAATTCCGCCCATTTTTACAGTATCTAAATATTCAGCAATCGCCTTTTCAACCTGTTCTAATCCATCTAACTCAAAATCAGTATTAACAGAAAGTTTTACGTTTACATAGATGATTTGTTGCTCCGCAAAATCAAATGCAACGTGATTATTTGGGTTACCTGATAAATCAGTCAAATAAGTTTCTTTACTTCCAACCATCAAAATTCCAGCAGCCACAGATTCAAATAATGCTGTAGATATTTTAGATTCTTCCCCGCCGTCGATGTAAACATGGATGGATTTTGCCGGATTATTATATTCATCTGGTTCCATTGTATTATTTAGAATAACTTGCACATTTTTCACACCGGGAACCTTCATAACAGCGGAAATCACCCCGTTTACTGGGCTCGATGGCTTAGTATCATTAGCCAAGCGAACACGTCTGGCTAACTCAGCGTCCGTTTCATCATCAGCCCCACCTTGTGCAGGCTCTGAGTTAGTCACTGAAAAAATATCAGTAGTAACTTCTACCTGGTTTATAACCGTATTGGCTGGAACATTATAATCAACACCCAACTCAACCGCATACGCAGTACCAGTATTGGTTCCTTTAGTATCTAAGATCACCGAACTGCCCAATTGATAAACTTTATCATCACTGGTTTTAAACAACGAGCCACTTGGCACTACATATCCCGGTGTACCAGTAAATAGCAAATCAACAATAGCTCGTGTCGCACTATTTCTATTAACCCCAAAATTAGCTGCAATACGATCCAAAGAAACACCAGAAGCTGTATTCAGATATTGAGAGTAATAAACTTTTTCTGAGAGTTGATAAACCAAATCAAAAAAGAATGCCAGTAATCTGATAATAATCCCTGCTACTGAATGCGAGGAAACATCACTATTGGAACCAAACAATTCAATCCATTTAGCTGATAATTCTTGCACCAGCTCCTCTTTGGCTGGCCTAGAAAATCCTTTTTCATTTAGCACCTAGTTCAACCTCCATATCCTCATATTCATATTTATTTATATATAGTTTCAAATTCACAAAAACTGAACGATGGTCTCGCTCGATAGACACTTGAAAACTATCAAAACGATTTATCTGCTTATCTTGTTTCAAAGCCTCTTGTACTGCTGACCTAATTACTAACTCGTTATATGGTTCACCTAGAATATTTTCAACATCCAGGCCCATTTCCTTATCTTCAATAAATTCACCAAGTTGCGTTTCAAGCAAAATACGAATTCCTTGCTTAATTTGTTCAGTATCATCAATAGGCGTTTCTAAATCTAAACCACCATCATCAGTCAATTTTAAATCAATCATTAATGCCTCCTTAGCTAATAAACGTATATAATGAATGCATCATTTAGACTATGCATACGATTACTGCTTAACTCAAAAGGCTTGTTATCGCCGGTAAAATTGGCGATAGAGCGATCTAAAAAGGTCACTAAAACTACATCGCCAACTTTTATCTCGTTTCTAAGCAATCGCCCGATATGCACACCAACTAATACTGGACGCTTATCACCGTTGCTTTTCAAAGCAAGGGGTTCAACATAGGCTTTCTTATTATCATCGTATAGCTTAGCTACTTTACCTAATTGAGCAACATTGACCTCACTTTTAATAGTATCTGGTAATACATGTAGAAAAAACGAGACCTCATTATCCCTATTTTTAATTCTATTCATTATTGCACCCCAATCTCTAACGAGGTCGTGGGGCTGGTTCCATCAAAAGAATGCTCACCACTAATGACTGTCCCATTTACATCAACAAATGTACTTTTAATATGCACGTATTCTCCCGTTGTAATTCGATAATTTAAAATACTATCGACAGAATATTGATAGCGCCCATTTCCATCGTTATCTTCGCTTTTTAACCAATCGTCATCGCGTCGCTCCATCACCGGAGAGCTAATCATTCCCGTTCCATTGTTTAATTGCCAGGTACCAGTATTGTTTCCATCATACATATACCTAAGCGTAAGCTGTCCCCGTCGATAATATAGAGCAGAGTGACAATCCTCGGCCACCTCAGACAACGCATCAAATGGTGAGCCATCTACACTATAACCTTCTTTATAAACATGATTTTCCTTCATAGAAATGATGTTTAAGTTAATACCTGATTTTTGCGTTATTTTATTAATAATCGTGCGGGCATTAGTCCCTTCTCCAAAAGTTAATTTAATGTCTTTATTGCGCCGATACTCATTGCCCTCGACTACCCTCAAAATATACTGCTGGTCAGCATCTTCAAAATTGGGGATAGTAGTCCTAAAAATGTGGCCATCAAAAATAATGCCGATATCATTACGATACCCTGCCCTAATCTGTACTCGATCACCTTGATGAATCCGGTTAGCACTAACTCGGCTCATATTCCAAATTGTTACCTCTCCGGTACTTTGATCACTCGAATTGTCAAAAGGCAAGCTAAATTCAATATCTAATGACCCGCCTTGGTTGGCAGTCGACTTGTGAACGTACTTCAAAAGGCCGGATTCTGTATAAATGTCTACATAAACTTCAAATAAAAACTGTTCTTTTTGACTCATATCACAAATAATCCCCGTCGTTTTCTAATGTCATCAAATATAAAAAGACTGTCACTCCTAAATTTTCAGGGGTGATAGTCTTTTCTTTCAAACTTTCATCAAATGGCATAATGTCAACGTTTGGAATTAGTGGATTACTTAACCCGCTCCACAATTTACGTCCATATGACAACTTTTCACCAATAACAATCGGTTCCATGTTGTTATCAAATAAATCAACTGTATAAAATTGGCCAACATAATTAAAATCGAATTTTAAGTAAACATTTTGGCCTGCTAGCTCAATTTCGAAAATTTCCGGTAAATCATTTTTATCAATTTCAATATAAGCTCTTTTTGACATTATTTCACCCTCGCTCTCACACCAACTGGAATCTGTCTGTCCGGCCAATGATTCCACGCACGTAATTGGTCAATGGATGTCCCATAACGCTGCCACCATCCCCAGTAAGTGTTACCTGGAACAACGGTAACCCAAACTCCACCATTAGGATTCGCTTGCTTTTTACCGTAATTCTTATTTTTAACCCAGTCCAGTTTAACCATGTAAACAGCTGTTAGTTCAATTTCAACCTTAACAGCATTAGTATATCCACCTTCATCAAAAGTCTTGCTTAACCTTGATATAATCAGCCCATTATGGACAATAGCGCCACGGTATGACAAAACCTCGCCATCTTGACACCACCAAAGCAATTGAACATATTTATCATCGACTTCACTTTGGTCCTTTCCCATGATCAATCCGGTAAACGAGAAACTTTTATTATTGAGCTGACTATGATCAGTTATCGGTGAACCAGTTTCTACTGGATGAGTAGATACGCTCAAATCCAGATTTTCATTCTCCGATTCAATTGTTAACTCAACCTTTTTCCCATGAGAGCCTTGTAAATAAGCCATATATGCCTCCTTTCTTTTGGTTAAATTGTTATGGGATTCAAAATTGTCATTAACTTTTCACCCATCTTATTAGCAATAGCATCAGCATCATTAGCACTAGCATTTCCGTTAATATTAATATTCATATTGACTTCGATTTTTTTATTTCCGCCTGTATTAGCATTAAATGATTGCTTGGCTCCATTCGTTCCATTGGCATATCTAGGGAACATTTTCCGAGTACTATTCCCATCGAGTACCTGAGTACCTTGTGGAAGCACTGTGTGGACGTTTCGTTCATTAGGGAACAATCCCACTAGTCCACTAGGCAACATAAACGCCTCACGCCAATTAGCTCCTGGAGCATCATTAACCAAAGCAGCACCACCTGGATGTCCTCCGGCAGTAGTTCCGCTTGCATAGTGTGGCATGAATTTAGAAAAAGCGGATAATGCTCCTGATGTACCAGTAGCGCTTTTAGTCTCTTTTACATTAGCAGTTATAGTAATTGTCTTTGATTTCAAGTTGTCAATAGCTGTTTGGAGAGCTTTTACTTTACCAGAGGCCGTATCGGCCGAACTTCCAATTTTATCAAATGAACTTGCAACCTTACTCGTAGCCGACTTAGCAGCATTAACCATTCCGTTTAGGCTAGTCTTCAAAGAATTAGTTGCTTTATCAGCTCCACTTTTAACCGATGACGACCATTTGTTTGATCCAGACTTAATTGCTGAATCAACTTTGTTCATCTCGTTATTAACATTACTCGTTAATTTACTAAATGCGCTTTTAGCAGCATTACCAGCCTTAATTCCATTTTTTAGGGTATTGGTAATCTTTGTAGCACCAGATTTAGCGGCGCTATTAGCTTTATTCATTCCTGATTTGGTTGCTGAACTTAACTTATTCATTTCTTTTTTAAGGCCGTTGCTTGCACCTTTACCCAAATTCTTGAATGACTTATTGAAGCTTTTTGATGCGCTCTTAGCTGTTTTATTTGCCTTATTCAAAGAGGTTTTAGTTACCTTGGAAATTTTATCTAGATTCTTCTTAATCCCCTTTTCGGCGCCTTTTCCCATATTTTTAAATGACTTAGCAAACTTCTTAGATGCACTTTTAGCAGTCTTATTAGCTTTATTCAATGAAGTCTTGGTAACTTTTGAAATTTTATTCAAATTCTTTTTGATACCTTTTTCAGCACCCTTGCCTAAATTCTTAAATGCCTTACTGAATTTTTTGGATTCATTTTTAGCTGCCTTATTAGCTTTACTTAAAGCTGTTTTCGTAGATTTACCCAGTTTACCTAGATTTTTCTTAACACCTTTTTCTGCACCTTTACCAACATTTTTTAACGACTTACCAATGCCCTTAGCTCCATCACTAGCCTTCTTTTTAGCATTTTTAAAAGACTTACCAATATCTTTTCCCATTTTGCTTAGCCGTTTATTATTGGCGCTCTTCATCTTATCGTTTTGTTTAGTTACATCTTTAGAATTTTTATTAAAATCTTTTTTGAAATTTTTAAAACTCTTAGACATGCCTTTGGTACTTTTATCGATTTTCTTACGATTTTTATCGTGTTCTTTAACCGCTGAATCACTATCATAAATACCTTTTGATGCTTTTTTATTCTTTTTAAGAGATGATTTCTTACCTTTTTTACTAGAAGCTTTTTTCATTTTGGCTTCATCAGCTTTTTGTCTATTCTCTAATTCTTTAGACAGCGCTTGAATTTGTCCAACATCACCATTTTGAATTGCATCATTTAGTTTCAATAAGGCTTTTTGCTGTTTTGAACTAGTAGACTTACTTGCTTTACCCATGGTTTTATAAATAGACTTAGAATCGTTTTTACCGATTCCCATAGTACCGAGTGAATCAACAAATTGGTCTTTTTCGTAAGACGCTTGAGCCTTAGATTGCGCGTTTGCTATCTGGCTTGCTTTTGATGGCTTAGATGGTTTATCTTTACTTCCACCGAATAACGATCCTGCCCAGGAACCAACTTTATCTCCAACCCATTGTCCAGCCATTCCACCTGCTACAGTTCCTAACGGTCCAAGTAAAGAGCCTGCCGCACCACCAATAGTTGCACCGATTCCACCTCCAACAGCAGAACCAACACCTTTATGCCTGGCAAGTGACCCCGCTTTAGTTGAACTAAGCACATTCATAGTATCAAGTCCTGCCATAATAGTGTTTAAACCTGGCAATCCTTTACCTAGAAATTTAGTAGTTTTACCTAATGCTCCTCCAAATTTACCAACCATGCTACCAAATTTAGTTGCACTTACTGCCGTTCCAATGGACCCGATTTTTGAAAAACCTCTCCCAGTTACTCTACTAAACATTCCAGGCTTATTTCTTGTCAATCGACTATTGACAGTAGTTCCACCAATTTCTCGTGTAACTGGTATATCAAGTCCCTGTAACGCTTCACCTTTTTTACTGATTTTGCTCCAAATAGAACCATGCAGACGTTCTGTTCTAGTTCCTTTGAATTTACCGTTTGAATTTCCACCTAATAAGTCATTAGCTGATCCCGCAGCACTACCACCAGCAAATCTATCAACAGCAGCACTAAATGTACTTGTAGCTTTACTAAAAATTGAATCATTCTTTGGTGTATTTTTACCTAATCCAAGTAATTTGCTTAGTCCTGGAATCATTTTACCTAGGCCTTTGACGCCATCTTTTAACAGCCCTATGCTACCTTTAATACCCGAAAAAGCTAACTTAGCGGCTGCAACAGCACCGACTACTTTTCCGACCTCACCTACAAAATCGGATAATTTATCTTTCGCTCCTTTAGGAAGCGCGTCGCTTATCTTAGATCCAATATCACCTATAGTTTTTCCAAAACCTTCAACCAGCTTAAATACGTCCTTAGCTCCATCAAAAGCTCCTTTACCAAATTTCGAAGCGTATGGTGCGACCATTTTAATAAATCCACCTAATCCGTTCGCTACTGATGATAATGCTTTAGAAACTCCCTGAGCATTCTTTTCAATCGCTCCGGCATTAGTAAACATTTTGGATAGTCCACCAACTAAATCCTTAAAAGCTCCGCCTTTAGCGATATTGCTTCCAAAAGATTCCATAATTTTTGAAATCCAAGCACCACTTCCAGCTTTAGCCGATCGAAGCATTCCAGGCAAAGTTGAGTTATAACGCTCAGATGCTTTACCAATACCACCAGAATTACCATATTGATCAATAGCTTTGAACGCAGTTTGAGCGTCAACAGATTTCCAGTCCCAACCACCTTGCGCGTTTTTGCCCAAATCATGGCCGGTCTCTTTTTTATATTCTTGCCGAATCTTGCGACTGATTTTACCATCGAGCAGATTCAAACTTTTAGCAATTGTTCCGGACATATGACCAGTATCACCGATGTTACCAACTGCTGTCTTAAAGGATTCCATCTCACGCTGATTTAACGCATTAGCATCCTGAATGTTAAACATCCCCTTCAACATGCTATTAGTTTTACCGACATTCCCAGAATATGCTCCAGCATCAGATGAATAAATTTGCTTAGCGATAGAATTACCTTCCGCGAAGTCGTTACCAGCTTTCAACGATGTAGCAAATACCGCATCATTAGCACGTCGAGCCTGACCAGTTAATCGCTTACCAGTTATGTCGCCATGAGCATCTTGAATAGATGTAGCCCACATCGCTTGACCTTGCTGGCGTTGTTTTAATGTTTCCCAACCATTAGCAACGAGTTTCTTAGCGCCATCCATAGCACCCATTACAGCAGAAGCGCCTAGCATCCCCACTGAGAACATTGATGCTACTTCCTTAAATGAGTTACGTAACTTCTCGCCACCAGCACTTAGTTTTTCAACATTTTGCTGAGCACGCACACCAGTCTCATTTGACTGCTTAGCTACTGCTTCCATTTTTTTATATGCTTCAGTTACTTTATTAATTTCAGCAGCTTGCTTAGAATACTGGTCGCTGTTAGAAGATTTAGCTGTTGTATTGGCTTTCTCAGCCATAGAATGCATTTTTTCTATGGATGCAGTTGCTTTATTTGCTCCTTCAATGTAGCCGTTGAACATTGAAGAACCACCGAAACTACCAATACCAGATAAAGACTTTGCTTCGCCCTTGAGCTTCTCTAACAGCGAGTTAGCTCTCTCAAGTTGATCCAAACCGCTGACATGCAATTCTGTATTAATAGTTGTAGAATATCCCGCCAATTTTATCCTCCTTTCCCCATAAATGGCATCATTGTCATCTCTTGTTTTTTATCAGCCAGCCCGTTTAAATATTGCAATTCTTTCAAGCTAGCTGCATTAACTTCTTCTCTCGAAGCTATTCCCATAATTACTGGCCAATCAAAAAACCAGTTATCTTCAATAGCTTTTTTTAAATGAAGTTCATTTTTATATCCTTTAGTCGTTAAATTGTCCAAGAAATTCATCGGCCGCATCAATCAAATCGTTCATACCTGGCCGTTCATCGAAGTCGTCGATAGTTAAATTACGAGGCTCAACGACAACATGTTCCAATAGTAAGTCCGCGAAGGTTGTCCGAGACACAATTCCATTTGCCATACGCGAATTGTCCAAAATTTCCATAGTTGTCCGCATTCCTGGATATTGGAACTTATAATCCCATTCCTTGCCGTTCTTATCTGTATACTTCCAGTTCTCTTGCTTTCCATACTTGGTTTCTTGTGGAATTTGCAAGTTATTCGCTGCCTCCTTTGACTTAGCTGCGGCATTGTTCACCGCTTCGTTAGTAGCAGTTACGTTATTCATTGCTTCGTTATTTACATTTGCTTCATTCATTTTTTAAACCCTCCGTGGTTTGCAGGCATACAGCCTAGTAATTATTTTATGTGGACGATTCCACAAACATTGACTTGGGATTCGAACCCAAGCCAACAAAAAAAGCCCCGAAATTATCGAGACTTATAAACATCATTTCTTTTGCCGGTTTTAACTATCAATACAATGAATTCATCATCTTTAATATCAGCAATTATTCTATAGTTGCCTACACGATAGCGCCACAATGTATTGAAATTTCCTTCCAGTGCTTTTCCTAATAATCTAGGATTTTCCGAGCCTGAAATATGTTGTTCAAGCCATGTAACAATTCTTTTTTGAACCGGTTTATCAAGTTTACGAAATTCTTTCAATGCCTTCTTATCAAAGTTAACACTATACTTCATCTTCAGTGAAAACCTCGCGCATTACATCTTCCAATGGTACTGATTCGTTATGCTGATTTAAGACCTCAATTGCTGCCGTGTAATCATTCTCATCTTCTACACGTTCTAACAAAGTATCACGCATAAAATCGGATACTTTCATACCGTGAAAATTAGCCAATTCTTGAATTTCGTTGTATTGATCATCTGGAATACGAATGGTTGTCGTTGCCATATAAATCACCTCATTTCATTTGATGATTTCATTATAACACGACCGAATACAAATGTATTCACATTTCTACAAAGCAGTCACTTCCATAGACAATGCTTCTACAGTATACGTCCGCTTTGGTGTATCTTTTCCAAATGCACCATCCGCAGGCTTAGCAATAATGCACTGTGTACTTGATACCTTTTCAAGATCAGACTTAATTACAATTGGAAATACCTTCCGTGTATTCGCTAAATTATTCAAGAATTTATGCGACTTTGAATTACCGCTCAAATTAATAACAATATTTCCTAAGTGATTATTGTTTTTGGCCAAAGAAGGAACCCCTTGCGCGTCAACAGATGTCCGCACTTGTTCTTCTTTGAATGAATAGGTAATCATATCCGCATCTTGAAATCCTTGGATAACTACGCCATCGACCGTTAATGTAACGTCTTTCGCGTCATACATATTAATACCGCTGTCTGCCATATCTTTATTCCTCCTTAAATGTTATCGATCGTTCCATGGATAGTTACATCATGAATCGCACCGGCCCGTATATATTCAAACGATAATCCGTTATATTTACGAGATGCTACATCTGCATCTGACATTTGATCGCGAGACAATGCAGTTACAGTAAATTTACCCATACCAGTCTCAGAATCAATTAAAATGATTCCATTTTCAGTAGCGGTTCGTAATACCGTTGTTACCACAGCTTCAATTTGTCCAATTCCAGTGGCATCAAACGTAATTTTATCGTTGTCTTGCAACAACTTTTGAATCTCTGTCTCAAGTTCAGCGCGAATCCAGTCATCCGCATGTAATGCATCGATATAATCACCGCTTAACGTCAAACCTTCTGACGTTTGAGCCTTTCCAGCCTTAGTGACATATAAATTGACATGCGTGTCATCAGCTTGCTTTACCACTGCTCCTGAGACATTTAACGGCGTTGACCCTTGTAATCCTTTAAATTTCCAAGTCACAGAACCTGGCGTCTTATTACCAATTGCACCGACAAGCGCACCAATATTATATTTAGCGTCTTTATCAGTGCCGATAATCATCAATGTACGTGTATTCTCAATAAATGGAGCGTCCTTCAACGTCTTAAGCTTGGCAATTGTGTCCGCTGAGTCACCTTCAAATCCGCTACCACTCAAAACTAAGAATTTTCGCCCTAGGGCTTCGATACCGTTTGATAGCGCTGTAATATCGTTATCAATTCCTGGAATAATTGACGCAAATTCCCAATCATCACCACACACTAAGTCAAATTTTTTAGTTGTCTCGGATGCATCTAAGCTATTAGGCACACCATAAATGAACAACTTCTTCCCGTGTCCATTCTGCGCAAAGAAACCTTTAGCGATATCATCTGCTTCTGTTCCCAAGTCAATGCCTAAATCTCCGATTTCTTCGTAAGATGTCAACACAACATCATCTAATACAGTTTCCCCTTCGGAAACAGTTGACCCACCTCCAGGTTCAGTCCCTGCATCTGCCGGACCAACCACAAAAATTGCCATATTCCCTAAATTCAACGGGACTGTTGGCGTTTGTACATCTAAGACTACATGCACATCTAATAAATCACTTGCCATTTCAAATTCCTTTCATAAATAAAAAGCCCTCTATCAAAAAATAGACGACTTTATGTTTCATTAATTTCAACTGACCCTACTGTAGGGATATCATCCCCAAATGGGTCCCGTAACCTCAAACGCATATCAAAGCCAACCATAAATTTATCATTGTCTTTGTTTTGGATAGATCTGATGTTAGTAGGCATCACTTCCGCGATAATAATTTCCCTTTGTCGTAAAATATCACGAGCGCTGTCAGAATACATTAATTTACGTAATGTTTCTGCTAAATTAAGTGCTTGAAGCTTAGTATATGAAAACAATGTAAAGCTAACTACTGCTTCAAATATTTCATGCTCATTTATATCATGGTCATCGTAAATATTAATATGCGGGCTAATAATATCGAAAATGACAAACGGCGGTTCAGGTTGTTGACCGACACCCCCAGCTTCAATCATAGTCAATCGTTGCTGCTCGCTAATAATATTAGCAAATGATTTATATAAAACACTGTAATCAAACGTCTCTTCCATCAAGACCTCCTTCCCGAGTTAATTCGTACTGAACGACATTAGAGTAATCCAAGTATAACTGTTTTCTTGTAATCTTCCAGGGGACGTTATTATGAATTACTTTAGTCCCTAAATTATAGTCATGCTCCGAAAACCATGCAGCTTTATCAGTCAATTGCTCCCCGGAATCGTTACTTTCCAGTATTCCTGCCAACATTGACCCGACTATTTCAAAAGTTAAAAATGGTTCATTCAATTCAACCGAATTAGTAGAGCTTTCCTGCCACACACCATCAATCCACTGTCCCTCATTCTTGCCCTCGAGGACTGTCAAAGGAACGCCAAACATTTGGATCAATGAGTCCATATCCAAATAAAATGCCATAATCAATACTCCTTGTGTGTAATCGAAGCGCGCATATCGCCGGTGTCAATCAATGGACGGCTTGAGCCCTTACGTCTAATTGTTGAAGCGGATAATGCTGCAAAATTACCGGCATCAATTGTCGCTTTAATATCATCTGCCATCTTTTGGCCAAGCTTTAATCCAACTGCTTGTCCACTAATTGAACCTCTAAACACTTCAACCATATCCCGTCCTACTTGACGACTCCACTCAGATTCATGCTCATATTGGCTATTGCGTAAGAATGGACGAGCCGGAATACCTCTGCTAGTTCCATATTCGTTCCACATAGCTTTCTTTTCGGCAAAACCACCGAACACTCCAGCTTCCACCTTTTTGCCCTCTACGGACTTCATACGCGAAATAATTTCATTTAAATCAAAGTTGCTTTCAACCGTTGTATTAAAACCTATTTCCATATCGCTTACCTAAATAAAAGTAACCTTATTTTTACCATGGTCCGTCAGCGTATTTAACAAATTATTATATTGGTTTAAGTAATCACTTTTAAACGAATCATTTTTATAAGTAACTTCCATAACAGCCAGTTTTTGCTTCACTACATTGCTATTTTTACTATTAACTACACTGGCATAATGGGCTGCTAAATAACTAGCTGCAATCACTAACATCGGGCCTTTAAATCCATCTTCCTGCGCGACTAGAATTGCGTCATTGGCCAATGTAGTTAACGTTTCATCGTTCAAACTGTCGAATTGAGGCGCAACAATCTTAATCCGCCTAACTACTTCTAATACACTAGCCATGGCTACACCAATCTAAGCTTGCGACCAATTCGAACAACATTTGAAGTCATTGCGTTTAGCTTTTTAATTTTAGCCACTGATGTCCCAAACTTATTAGCAATTGAAACTAATGTATCACCTTCGACAACCGTATAATAATTTTCTTCTGGAATGTTGTTCTTAGGTCCGTCTTGACCACCGCCCATAATAATATCAGACCAACTATCACCCTCAGGTTTCATTGGTACATCTGGAACTGTCGGCTCATCTGGTACATCAATGATTGGATCAGTTATATCAGGCTTCACACCCACTACTGGAGTATGAGTATCAATATTGTCTTGGGGAGTGTTATTATCTCCTTCCGATGGTCCTTCTTCGCCAGTCCCTTCTTCTGTTGGGACCAGCTTCAATAATTCGCTCTTATTTGCTGAATTTGGATACTCAATCTTCAGCTTATCAAGAACGTCCTTGATGTCATTAACCGTGCTTTTTTCACTCAATTGAGCCATTTTAAGCCTCCTTACTTCAAAACAGTTGCTTGGAAAATATTATCAGCTTGTGCCAAAGTTGGAACTACCATCGCAGAAGCCTTAACAACTGTCCGAATTGGGTCATGCAACTCTTCATACATATCTGTATAAACATTACCAACTTCAGAAGAAGTTACATCACCAGCAGCTACGGCTCGTGATTCTTCCGGAGTCAATCCATAGACAGTTTCTCCAACAATTCCATCAGCGAACATAGCGAATCCATTATCATCAACATAACTATGAGATTCTAACTTCCCATTAGATCCTACTTCGTTATACTTTCCGTTGTATGCGCGCAAAACTGGCAACCCATTTGATGTCATAAACGCATCTAAGTCTGACTGCATAACTGTCCGACCATTGTTAGACCCGAAAATATTGGCAATTACATTGGGGTTCTTACGCAATGCAGCCAAAGCCTTAGCTGACAATACAGCACGAGTTGGAGCTACATCTACCAATTGAGCCCAACTCATAATTGTCTCGATTGGATCAATGCTCTCATCAGAAAAATCAGCCGTTCCTTGATGTGCTTTATTGATTTGATAATCGACCTTATAAGCATTACCGTCAGCACCCTTTACATTGATTTTACCCTTCATCAACGCTTGCATACGCATATTTTCAGCCATTGCTTCAATAGACCGAATCAAATTACCAGTGTCGTTATAAACCTCATTTTGGATATATGATTGTTCTTCTGGCGTTCGTGGCGTCCGCAGCTTAACCAAGTCATCTTCTTTTAAAACCATCTTACGCTTGACAAAGAATGGTTCTTGCTCAGTGACCTTTGCTGTACGTGAACCAATTTCAGCTTCTGTATCAAAAGCATGGACATGAGCAATCGTTGGAGTTGTTGTTCCTGATGTCAAAATCTTAATATCATTTGACTGTGCCTTACGACTTGGAAACAATGAAGCACCTAACAAATTGGTAGGTTGAATTGCTTTTGTATAATCTAAAATGTCTTGATGTGGAAATAATTCAAAAATATCACTCATTATTTAACTCCTTCTTTTGATTTCTTGATGGGTTCTGATGGCTTGTCTTCAGTCTTAGTTCCTTCTTCACCCCGGAACTTAATTCCAGAAGCCTTTAACGCCACCTTATCGGCGTCTGATAGTTCGACTGGTAAATTACCAGCGATAACCCAACCTTCATACATAACTGAAATTGGCATTGGATCTTCTGCAGTCGCTTTAACATCATTAACAACCAAACCTACAACTGCACCGTTCTTCTTAAACGCTTCACCACTTTGCATATCATTGACCGCTTGTTCAGTGAACGCTTGCATATGCGAAGAAGCTAACCAATTAATTTGGTCAACTGTTTTTGTCTTAAACTTCATCTCTTATCCTCCTATTTTTTGATGCCAAAGAAATCATCGGCCACATCAGCATTATTTTGCTGATTTACCCGTTCAGCAGCTAATGCTCCAAATGATTTGCTTTGACCTCCATTACCTGTACCAATTTTCGGCGTTGAACCCTTAAGCGTTTCTTGACGTTTAGCCTCAGCCTTGTCTTCAACTAACTTTACAAACTCTTCCACAGCTTCTTGAGTAGCATCAGCATCTTCACGCACAACAAACTTCAAAGTAGCTTCATCAGCCACGACACCCTTATCTGCCAATAAACTTGAAGCCGCATTCACCATATTTAAGTGATTAAGTTCTTGCTTCAATGTTTCTTTTTCGGCATTAGCTTCTTCTAAAGCTTCGTTTTGCTTTTGTTGATCGTGTTCTTGCTTTTGAGCATCGGTCATCTTAGATAACTTCGCATTCTCTTCTGCTTCTGCCTGCCACTGCTCCTTAGCCTTAGCTACCGCTTGGTTAATTGCATCTTGATTCTTAGCCGTCTCTCGCTCTAAGCGTTTCCCGATTAACTCATCAACCTTGCTTTGCTGGTCCTCCGTAAAGGTGACTTCGCTCTCAACTGTTTGTTCATTTATTGCACTACCTGATTCTTCAGCCATATACTTTCCTCCGTTTAATGCTCGTCAGCAATGAATTTCCTTGCACCTTTTTAAGCCATGAGCACGTTTTGGGCATAATAAAAGCGCTTAGTAACAATGTACTAAACGCTTATTAATCTAAAATTTTTACGTTGGATACTTCACGAATGTTATAAGCTTTTGCAACTTTTGAACCTTTTAAAGTAAAAGAAGACTCAATTCGCTCATCTGGATCTTCATCATATTCATCAGCTTCATCAAAATAATAATTAACTACACCGGTAATGGTCTTCCCATTATACTCAAATGATATTTTATTGTGATTTAACGTCAATTGCTCCCAATTAATCATCAATGTAACCTCCCAATTTATTTTAGTGTCGGAACTATATGATATCCGCCTTTTTTACGACTATAATGAACTGTAAATTTATTCGTTAACATCTTAGAACCATCCTTAAAAACAACATACCCAATATAACGGTTTGTTGTAACAATAGCCCTAACATTACCGTTTCCAAATTCTGCCCAGTCAGCATTCCATTTGTACTTATTATACAACGTTTCAATCGACGTGTAATCAAACTTATTCTTAGTTCCTGGAACTTTTTTGTACATATCGGGCAACAGATAACTTCGCCCAGGAATAAAGTCACTTGACTCTGGAATATGCTTATTTTGAGCTTCAATAACCTTCTGTGGAATATCAGATATTATGTCATACTTATCAAGCCATGCCTCTATTTCTGCATTTAATTCTGCAGTTGCATTGTCATCATCTTCCTTATCACGATTAGTATCATCTTCTTGTTCTCTAAAAGCGCCAGCAATCAGACCAGATACCAATGCTGGTTCTTCAACTAATACGAATGTGCAGCGACAATTATAGTGAATAGGAATAATCGCTCTAGCTTCTTCCAAAGTATATTCTTGGCCAAGATATGGAATACATTTCTCGCAAGCACCAAATTCATTGATTAACGTTACCTTGGGGTTATCTAGCCGTTCCCATGCATCAAGCTTAGCTTCTCTATCAGCGACTGCCGAATAGGTTTTAATGTTACGAATGGCGGAGCTACGAAATGAGCGCAAATACCACCACAAGCCCATAAAACCACCAACCATTTCACCTAACCGTTTGTGCTTTTCGGCGTCATCTTTTTCCTGCTGATTTTTATGGTCTTTAACATAGGCGCTTAATTCAGCTTCAAAGTCACTATCTGAATAATCTTCGTAGTCCATCTAGCCACCTACAATCTTTTGCCATTCTTGGCTACTAACGCCTTGTTTAACCGCTTCATTTAGCTCCAATGATAAATTAGCCACAGTTAAGTCAAAGCTCTTCCAAAAAGCCTGCTCTGGCTTTAAATCATTAAAGCTAATTTTGGAAAGACGTTTTGCAACATCAGACTTTAATCCTCGCTGTTGCCCACCCTGTCGCTGACACTCATCAGTAAACTGCTTGGATAGCTCTTCAGTAAACATTTGATATAGGTACATCCCCGTAGGTAGCAACAACAATCCCACCATTGATTGAATATACATTTCCATATCTGCCAAACCTAAGCTTACATACGCTAATTTACGTTTATTTACCTGCTTTTCATTAATTTTGTGAATAGGCTTAACCCACTGCTTCAACTTAGATATATCACTCGTTTTAGGAGCTGTTTTTAAAATGTTTGTATTCATATAACCGTCAATACTGTGGCCAACAAAAAAAGCGCTTAGTTCAGCGCTAATTGAAGGTTCATATTGTTCAATGATATCTGATACCTGTTTATCAAGCTCAACATCGTGTTTTTGTGTATTTAATAAATGAATCTTTTCTTCTAATAACGTCATACTAACTACTCCTTGTCAGAAGTATTGTTGTCGCTGCTCTCCGTCTGTTTTATCATATCCAACATATTTTCCGCTTTACCACTTTGGTCATTCTTCTTTGCTTCAATTACAGCATCTGGGTCATCAACAATCGATAATGCAGAAAGGGCCGTGTGCTCATCAGTGACATCTAACAGCGTTTTAGCTGTATTAGCTTCATCTTGAACATTATGCGGAATCGTTCGCTTAAATGTCATACTGATATTCTTTTCAGCTCCTGGAGCGTATGGAAGCGTGGCCCCTACTTGAAATGCAAGCTTGAAAACCTGTTTCAGTGCTGTCTTAAATTTACGTTCCTTCATACCTGCAGCATTAGACATTGACTGAAGCTTAAACTCAAGTGCCGTTCCTGACGCATTACCAAACACCTCATCATTAAAATTAGCACTGTTTGATTTTGAATAAATAAAATCGATTGCGCGTTCTAAGAAATGCTCCTGAATATTATCGGCATCGGGCTTATTTAAGAAATCGATATCAACTCCACCGCCTTCACCAGAAACACTTTTAACATTTAATAGACGTTTATCAATCATTGCCTCAACGTCTTCTTGCTTAATAGCAGCATTCACGATCTTCATAATTGTATTAGCAAAGTAGTCAATATCATTATTTTTATTGCTAAATGCTTGCTCAACTGAATCAATCAGTGATATTACTTGTTCAAATAACCCTTGCCGTTCAACAGATGCATAAAATTCCACCAATGGGACGTCTTGAAATACATTATCAATTGCATCTCCCATAATAATTTCCCCGGACGTATTACCTGTAAACTCAAAACATTGCGTTTTAGTATAAAGAACTCCACGCACTGTCCCGTTTCGCTTAATTTGATTGTAATAGATTCCAAATAATTTATTTTTATTAATGCTGGTATCGTAAACGATGAATGACTGCCTAGGATCAATAGGCTTAACTAAAGTGCTAGCATCCTCATCTTGGTATAACAACACGTTAGCTCGTCCGAAAATATCGACCTGCTTGGCTAACTCGGCTACTGTGTCAGACAACATATTAATATTTACAAAGTCGGCGATTCGCTTATCAATTTCATTATTGCTGACACCATTTTCATCATAATCAAATTTAACTGGTGTTCCAGCAAAATATCCCACTTCATTATCAACAATTTCTTTCGCAAAATTAATAATAATTCGATTATCCGGCTTACCTTTCGACTTGCTTTGCTTATTTAAAATTGAGTGCTTACCTAAGTAATAACGCATCAATTTATTGAAGCGTCTTACAACATTACGTGAATGTACGCTAATTAATTCTCCTAGCTCTTTCTCGTCTATAATTTCATCGCTTTGTTGATCAAAATAGAATACATCGTTTTCGTCGGCCAACAACTTATCATCTCTAAATTTTAATACCATCAAAAAATACCTTCCAAAATCTGAACTTTGTTATTTTCGGCGAATTGATTATGAATAGCATACCTAGCAGCATCCATTGAGTGATCATTCTCTTTAATAGGCTTTCCACTACGCTCGTCCCATACATAATCAAATACTTCTTTGGCAAATTCTTGAGCATTATCCTTAACTACGAATAGCTTATCTAGCTTAATGCGCTGAGCCACATCTTCAACACCTTTCAGAATGCGTTTATCGGCATTACGAGCATCTAAGCCTTCTTCAATAAACCTATCAACGTGCTCAGGACGAGCTGAATCAGACCAAAATACAAGCTTGCCATATTTACTTTCATAGCCCTTTGCAATGTCTACCCAATAATCAATTTCTCGGTGCTGCTTAGCTTGTTCATCTAACAAATATACAGCTCCGTTATTATCCTCACCCCAGACTTGTATTACACCTTTGTGCTCATATCCCCAGTCAACGCCAGCAAAATAATTCACTATTGGTGGAATGTCATCAATTTTTACGAAGTTTTTAGATTCATCAAAATCGCGATAAACAGCTCCTTCGCTATTAACCCAACGTCCGAGAATTTTGCGATCATAAAACATCCCGCTAGGAGTTTCAGCTTTTAGCGATTTAACATAGTCATCTGACAAAAAAGTATTATCATCTAAAACAAATTGGATACTCTTTATCCGGGCATCTGGATCTTTATTATCAATGTAATCTGTCTTTAACCAATGTGTTGGAGTATCTGGATTAGTATCAACAAAAATATGTGCGTTTGGTTTAGACACACGGCTTAAAATTTCATCAAATACAGCACGATTAGCTAATGAAGCCTCATTGATGTAGGCCCCATAAGCTGTCATACCACGGATAGAACCAACCCCACGCTCTGAATTAGTATAAGTAACGACAATTTGTACCCCAAACAGCATGAAATTACCGTGACGGTCAAATTTAGCCTCCCACCCATATTTATTAGTCAATTCATTCAAGACGTTGTTTTGAAGTGTGGAACTTGAATAACCAGCTAATATATATTGAGGACGCCTACCACGTTCCTGTTGAGGTAAACGGCTAATTCTCAAGACATCAGCTACAAAGGCATCATTATTGACAACAGTTTTACCTGTGCGCACAGCTCCGTGAAGTATTAACATCCGAAAATCCCCATCAAATGCTACATGTAAAGCTTCGCGTTGCTTTAATGTATATGCATTTTTAAGCGTCTCTATCATTGTCTTCTCCCTTCATCAACAAATCCATCACGTTGGTCAATCCGGTTTCAATATCGTCTTGTTTTGCTGTTATTTGTTCCAACTTAGCCTCTGCTATATTTGCATCAGTTATTGTCTTTCGGACCTTAGCATCATCAACACCAAGCAATAGATCCAAAAGCTTTTCCTGCGCCCTAGTCTTATCAAACAGTTCAACAATCGGGCCGTCTTTTCCGACGGTCACTTTTTTAATTAACGACGTATCAACTTGATCACCCGGAACTAACTGAACGTAAGATTTGTGATGAATCACTGGATTGCCATCAACATCCAAAACGTTGCCGTTTTCATCGGTTTTATATTCATCGTGACTTCCGATAATCACATAATCACCAATATCAGCAAATGCTTGCTTGGCCAATTGTGCAATCAAATCATTTTCATCAACTGCAACGTCCTTAAATCGAGCTGCTTTGATACGTTTGATAGCTTTTTGAATACTAACATTTACTAACATCCTTGGGCCGCTTGCATTAGCAGTATTGTAGTCAACTTTATATGCATCCATGTAGGCCTGAGTTGCATTAAATGACTTCAAATACCGCACTACAAACAGGTTCTGCTTATCCGTAAGTCCGTATTCATCTAGCTCATCAATCACATCATTAACGTTATTTTTGGTTGCAACCTTTTGCGACTTAGCTGCAACTTTTTTTGCGACCTTTTTGCTTTTGGTTGCGACCTTTTCTTTGCCCCATTTTCGAGATTTCCAAGATTTTACAGCACTTAATGAAACATCATATTTAGCGGCTATGTCTTTTTGCTTCATTCCAGCTAAATAATCATTCTCTGCCTGTTCCCATTTATCTGTCATGTCATATCACCACCACCTTTCTTCTTAGCTTCTTGCTATCGCTTCTTCTCTTTATCCAATCGACCAATTATCTGATCTTCTAATCGTCTATAATCTTTGCTCATTCCTTCCACACTTTAATTAGTTCTTTAATCATCATTTCAATAACCATCACAACCATATAAAACAAAAATAGAACCGCCCCAAACAAAAGCAGTCCCATTACTGTCAAACCTAATACACATATAATGTTAAATAGCATGTTTTTTTCTCCTACAAAAAAACGCCTAACATTTGTTAGACGCCCATATATCTAATTAAATCTATTTGTAATTAAAATTCTCTTGAAATATATATGACATTATTTTGAATTAGTACATCATAATAAAAATCTTTCTTTTTAGAATAATACCTATATTTATGAATACCATTTTCAGAAACATCTTCCGACGTAACATCGTCTTCAACAAAATCAGCAATATGTTCTGAGAAAAATTCACTATCTAATTCTAAATTTGTATGACTAGGTAAAGTTAATTCAACTTGATGAATAATGCCAGAATCGGGCAAAACTAAATAACTGATATCTCTTTCTTCATCCTTATAGGATGAAGCATTATATTTTTTTAATCCATTTGTATCAATTATTCCATTTACAGCATTTCTCTTTAACGAATGAGTCTTAGTAAAGAGCAAATCTAACATCATCTGAACAATACTCTCAGCATTGAATTTTACAAATCTAGCCTCTATTTTATTGACTGGAATAGTTCGTCTTTCTGGACCATGAGCTGAATCAGTATCATTTCTCATATTTCCAATTGCATCAATTATATCTATAACTTGTTTAGTCATTTTAATGACATTTTCACTATTGGCTAGTTCATTGTTAAATATTTTCAATGTCATTACTGATAATTCATGTAGTTTAGGTTGTCTTTTTAAATCTTCAGAAACACTATTTCCTTTAATTATCCCATATACATATTTGAATGTGGATTCAATCATCGAACGAGCGTAACTAACAGTTTCATCATATCTTTCATCATTAAAAGAGTCGTTCATTTTATAATAAATATCATCTACAGGAACGACTGGAAAGCTATCTATATATATTTCTGGTTTTTGATGTTCTATTATTTTTTTCATACACACCTCCAAAGATGAATTATAACAAAAAACGCCTAACAAATATTAGACGCTAATATTCTTTAAATGTAAAATTGGATATGGCTTATCAAACCCATCTTTTTCACTTCTTGAATCTATCTCAAATCCCTGCTTCAAATAAAATTTTAATGCATTTTCATTTTGCTCATTAACGTCGATACTGTTAATGTTTCTATTCATTTTCAGCCAATCTATAATTCGAGTTCCATAATGTTTACCAATAAATTGTGGGTCCAAAAATAGCATTACTAACTCTTGACCGTCTACACCACTAAATCCAATCAACGCTTCATCGTCATACCATAACATCAATTCAACTTCCTCAAAAAAATTAGGAATAATATTTTGATAGAAATCTTTATCTTCCTCTGATAGAAAATGATGAGTAGCCTTAACTGACCGATCCCATATATCAATTACATTTGTATAATCAACTTTTTCAGCAATTCTATTATTTAACATAACCTACCTCCAAAGATAGATTATAACAAAAAGCAACAACCTAAGTCATTGCTTCAATATGATAAACATCATATACCGCTAAAAAATATCGGAGTAATAATACAAAATCTAATATCCTATTAAATATACCTTATTGACATCACTTAATTAAGTCATATACATCTTTGCCTGCCTCTGTTAGAACTTCTTGTATCATAATTTGATATTCAGGCGTTCCTGTAATATTTCCTGCACTTGTAAAACATAACCCATTTGCTTCTAATTCTTTGATTGCTAACCCTAAAGACATTTTTGAAATATTGTTAAACTTTCCACTCTTTAATAACTCCTGAGCGATATACTCACTATGGTCACCGCTCAATACTCCACCAGAAATGAAACCCCCACCTTTCGGCAATTTCATAATCGGCCAGTAAATAGTATTTCTTTGCAGTACCAAAAGTGCCAGTGGTGATAGTTTGGCAATCATAGAAAGTACAACTCTCTTATCTGAAAAGTGTTCCTTTAAATCATCATCATCACTTATATTTCTTAAAACGTTTGCTAAAACATCTAATGTATCATTATCTGCTGGTGAACCATTAAGTATTTAAGTTAATTTTGAATATAATGTCAGTCCATATGGATCTGTAATTAATTCAATAATATGTTGTAACGCCTTTTCGTGATCATCTGATTTTTGCACGTAAGAAGCAATTACCAAAGATTTTTTCATATCAGCTATATTTTGTCCTAGTTTATCACCAGTTTCAATTACATCAAAAATGAGACTCCCTAAATCTCCATTTAGTATATTCAACACAGATTCTCGACCTTTATCTTTTAATGTATCAATCATAGCTTCCGTTTGCTCATCAGCAGTTAATTTTCGCTGCCTCATTCTTTCCTCAAGTGTTTTTTATCAGCCTTTAATATTGATTCTGGATTATTTATCATCTCTAACAAACCTTCTCTATTCATAGCTTTCATCCTCCAATACATACATAGTACAAAAAGATAGCTATAAATACTAGGTACATTGGAAATGGGTAAATTTATCATTGCTTTAACATAGTAGGTAAGGATTTGCACCTTACATGATTTTGGATTTTAAATCTATCTTAGTATTCGTGGGCTATTTCAACCTGCCTAAAGATATGCGTCTACCTATTCCGCCACTACTATAACATTAACTAAGAAACATCTAATATTTAGTGAAAATTATCTTACCTAATCTTTCTAAATATTTTTAATTCTTAGCATTGAAACTAGTTACAACATTTTTGTATGCAGGGAAATGTGACTGAACCAATTGACCAAATCCTTCAACATCATTACGCCAATCACGGTGTAATTCACTAGCTACTGAGAACCAGCTCATAACCTGAACACCCGCGCTAGTCATACGATTAAGAGCGTCACGAGCAATTTTATCTTCATAACTTCCTGATGCACCCGCTACAACGAAAACTTCATAACCTGCATTAATAGCTGACAAAGCAACAAAAGCTACACATACATCCGTAACCACACCAGAAATAATTAATTGCTTTTTCTGAGTATCCTCAACAGCCTTAACGAAGTCAGGATTATCCCACGCATTAATTTCTCCAGGGCGCTCAATCTTCGGAGCATTAGGTAGATTTTCTGAAATATATGACATAAGCGGTCCATTTGGTCCACTTTCCATACTTGTAGATAAAACAGTTGGTAATTTAAAGTAATTCGCAATGTCTACCATTGCTTCAACATTTTGTTGATATTCATCAACACCAAAATCACGAACGAATCCTGAGATCAAACCAGTTTGATGATCAACCATCAAAACGGCTGCATTATTTTTATCCAAACGATTATACAAGTCCATACTATTAACCTTCCTGATTAAAAAATCACCTAAATAACAACTATTTTTGAAACCTGACCAGCATGCGGTTTCATAACCAATTTCTATTTTTAAAATAACTTTAGAATTGGCTTGCTTTTGTCGACCTGGTACTAGTACATAGTGGTTAATCGTTGCAACTTACAAGAATTTTATAATCTATCAATACATTAATTGAACAAGATCAACTCCTGCATTTACCACTATTTAATCGAATAAAAAAGCAATGATTCGACGCCTTGAATCACTGCTTCAATATTAATTATTCGATAATACAAATTTAACACCTTTTTTTAGACAAAAACGGACATCATTTAATCTAAATAAATATAATTTCATGTATTAATAAATTTATCTATTTCATCATTCATAAAAGCTCTTATTTTTGCTAAACTATTTCCTTTAATTTTAAAAGCACTTCTTTCAATAATGTCTTCATAAATTTGTTTTGAATTTGAATCATATAATTTTATAATATTATTCTGAACATTTTTACCGTTTTTATCCTTTGCTTTTATAATAGACACATTATTACTACGTAATATATCACTAATCTCTATTAACTCTCCATTTTCATCCAAAGGCTGAAAACTTTTATCAGAATCGCCTTTTAAGGTTGTTCTAGTCATATTATTAGCATTATTTCTTTGATTATCTGTGGTATGTTCTTCGAATCTAGCATAATGATCTCTATTTGCAAACAAATTACCATCATAAAGCGGGGTTACAAAATTTTCCCAAGCAGAATACTCTTTTATCAACATAACTAAATCACAATATATTTTACCGTCGTCTGTTGATGACACCCAAATAATATATTTAATACCATTCCAATATTTTCTATTCCAAGGTTTCTTGCAATATGAATTCAAAAAATTTTTATTCCAAACAAACGGATCTTGATTCCCTTTTAAATCGTCTGCAAAAATTTTCCATTTACGCAATTTTCCAAAATCATTAACACCAGCCAATTTTCGTAAATCATTTCGATTAAGTTCATCTAAGTCAACTAAAAATTCTGTTCTCTTGGGATGTGGAAATATATAACCTGTTAACTCTTCTGTAGCCATATCGATACCTTTCATTTTTTAAAATAAAAAATCAACAACCCTATAGACATTGCTATTAATTTAGGGTGAGATTTCAAAAAAATTTGGAATCATTTATTTAACGCGTGATTTATATTAAATAGATATGTCCTATATGTAACTTTAAAATTAGCATTTAAATTATTCCGAAATATTAATATACTTATATTATTTATAGGCCGAACCACCAATAATCATATTTATCGAACATTATCCGAATACCATTATTTCTTAAAGAATTAAAGTAATCGTGATAATAATTACTTTTTACTTTTTCTACACCATTTTCGTCTTTATACTTTCTATGTAACCAATATGATGAGTTTAATAAAGTAGCAAATTCGATCGGAATATTAGGTTCTTTATCTTCTTGATTAAAAATTTCCTGGTATATTATTCTCTTAGCGTTAAATCCAAAAAGTTTCTCATCGACTGAACCGGGACCTGTCTGAAACTTTTTTTCAACGATAAATACCGTCCCTCTCTCTAAGTTAAAAAAAGCTTCATCTGGTTCCCAAGTTTTAGAATGTATGTTCTCTAAATTGTATATTTCCCTCAAAACATTATAAAATTGTTTCTTTTTTGTTATAATTCCAATTTTTTTATCTTCATCTTTGCGATAAACATCCCATATGTTTTTATTTTTCTTAAACACTGATTTAAATGATTTCGGAAAAATATGTTCTTTTATTTCATATTTGTCTGATAAATCATCATTAATTTTACTAACTAAATCTGTAGAATTTTCAAATGTTAGTCCATTCAAATTGGTTTTTTCACCACCAGAACCACCCTTTATCATAAATACCACCCTCTTAATTTTATTTTAATTAAAAGTATTATATATCTGTAATTAAAAATCAATACTTTTAAAATTTAGTAATTCAAAATAAAAAAGCTATACATCAAAAAAACTTGAATAGTATAGCTTTTTATATAATTTGTTCCAAAACCCAACTAATCCAGTTTTTAACTGTACTAGTTCTACGACTAGCAGTGGACTCTGAACCTACGCTTGGAGAATATTGTAAAAGTGTTTTTTTAATATATTCATTATCGAACTCACCACCACTATTTAAAGTGTTTTCGAAAACTAAATTAAATATTTTATGTGATAAAACCAATTCTATTATTTTTTTATTTCTAGAATTATTGTTAGACATTTTAGATATTATTTTACCAATTCCAGTTAATTCGAACTTATGATTATTTCTAAAAGCTAGTCCTAAATATACAAGGGCATTACCATAATAATCACCTTGTCTTTTATCAAATCCATAATTAATTGCTAAATTTTCACCGTTTTGGGGAGAACCTAAATATTTGAGTATATCTAAAATCCTTGTAAAATTGTCAGCCTGTGGGAATGGTATATTATTCGGTTCATCATTATTTGGGCTGTTTTTACTAATATACTTTACATCATCTAAATGAATTTCTAAATTTTCATCAATAATAAAATTGAGTTGCTTAACCTTCTTTATACTACTGTAATTATTTATATCTTTAAACTCAAATATATGAAATCCATATATATCATCAGCATGCGTAAAATAGATTGGTAGTACTTTTTTTCTTGTATTTAAATTATTATATCCCACGTACGGATAATAAAGTTGTCTAATCATAAAATCTTCTGGTATTCTATTTTTCGCTTCAATAACAGCAAGATTACTTATATTTTCATAACCAGCATCAATTTCAACTTGAGAATTTCCTACTTCAAATTCAAAACTATCCCCCATTCCACCTAATAAATCAATATTATATTTAAAATCTCCTGACTTTAATCTACCTGTTATAGTATCAACAGCATCAGGCTCTCCCACATTTGTTCCCATAACTTGATCTATCATACCAGTCATTTGAGCTAAATTTAACGCGACCGATTCCGAAGTAACAGAGAATTTATCAAACGATCTAACCCAGTCTGGTTTTGAAACATTAATTGGCTTTAGCTCTTGATAATTCAACGATTCATAAGCTTTAAATTTACCAATAACATAAGTACCTCTACTATTTGGCAATATTGATAATTGATTTTTCCGAAATAATTCAGGCCTGCTTTTTGACCAATCAAATTTAGTCATCAGCCTAGGCTCTCTAAATTCTTTAATATCATCGGCTGATATTTCAAAAATATTGTTACTCTCAATTTCACTTAATATATTATATTTATCAAATAATTTTTCCCAGGATTCATCTAATTTGCTTGACATTAATATTAGTCCTTTATAATTTCATTGTTTTTGTAATTATAATTCATGACTATTACTTCATCAACTTTATTTCTACCAGAAGACTTACTGTTTATATTTCTAGTAGCTCCAACAATGGCCGTAGTTTTAGCATATTTTTTATATAAATCATGTATAGCAGGTACACTAGAATTAGACATCATAGCATATACACCTTTTTTGGTTAATTCATCAAAAATAGACAATAATCTTTGCTGTTCCTCAAAACCAAATCCGTTTAACGTGTATCCAACAAAACTATTCTTATCTTCTGAAACAGGAGCATATGGGGGATCGAGGTAAACAAAATCACCTCTCTGTACACCTTTTAATGCTTCTGCATAATCTCCATTTAATATCTTAATATTGTTTTCATTCAAATACCTTGAATCTGCCCTCAAGATATCTTCATTTACTATTGCTGGATTTTTATAACTACCATAAGGTACATTAATTTGCCCTTGCGAATTAACTCTAAATAATCCATTAAATCCTGTTTTATTTAAATATATAAATCTAGCTGCTCGTTCTATATCAGTTTTTTTATCAATCTCATAATTTCTATCCCACGCACGTACAGAATAATAATAGTCACTACTATTATTATTCTGATGCATTCTCAAAACTTCGATTAATTCTTCTACATTATTTTTAACAACCATATAAGCGTTTGTTAACTCTGAATTAAAATCATTTATCGTAGTATTTTTAAATTGCATACTTAAAAAAACGGCACCCCCTCCAACAAAGGGTTCATAATAATTTTTTATTCCTTTTGGTAAAAAATACTCTATATCTTCTAGTAATTGTCTTTTTCCACCCGCCCATTTTACAAATGGCTTGACTAATAAATTCTTTTTTTTCATTTTTTTGGCATTCCCCAATATTTAATTTTAGATGTTAATTATAACCTAATCGTATTAATATATTGTACTTAATCCAAATTACTAAATCAAAATAATTAATCTTTTAACAATAACTCATCGCTTTCAATAATATATAATATTATATTCTGATAGCAAAATCTTTAATTCATTGCACCACCTACGTCCTGTTCGTTCATCAACAAAATAGGTCCACTCGATCGTCTTCCAACTCAATTTATTTCGATATCTCGCAAAGTAAACTTGCTTATGCTGATCATCAAACATATCAACCAAAGCTTTAATTTGTCCTCTTAGATTCTCTAACTGTTGCAAAGTATCATCATCTTCCAGTTTCATCAGTATATTTTCAACTGCATTGCTGTATGAGTTAGCTGCTTTAATATCCTTGTTTAGGTCTTCTGGACGCTTTGGATTTCTCAACTCTTGTTCCCTCTGCTTGATTAATATATCCAATCTACCAGTGAAATAATCAGTCAGTAATTTATCTAACTTATCAGCCATCTATTGCCCCCTAGTCACCATCTACAACCTTTCAACTGTATATCCACTTTGTGTAACACTTTTTCTCGTCACTGCGCTGTAAACTGAAGCTACTGTCAATTCTAAAAAGTCAGAAACATCAAATACATCACCTAACGTCACTAGTAATTCATCTCGATCATAAACTACGTATTTTGCTCTTTTACCTTTCATAGCTCAACCTCTTCAAATTCGTGCCCATCAAACTTATTCTTAATATGTCGTCCATACTGTGCAGTATTCATGCGTTCTGTATAAGCTTGATTTAAATCATCAGTAAACTGCCAATCTCTCTTACCACTTTTCAGATAGTGTTCTTTGAAATAAAGCCCGTCTTTATTTTTATATGCGTACTTCATTCTTCATAACCCATTAAATAGTCGGAACTAACTTTGAAATAATCAGCTAAAAATTTAACAGCATATCTCGATGGTTTTCTTTTACCAGATTCCCACTGACTAATCGTGTTTTGGGGCATATCGAGTTTCCAAGCTAATGACGTCTGTGAAATTTTCTGACTCTCCCGTAACTCTTTAATTCTATTCATCTCTGATCCTCCGAAAATCATCAATTAACTTTTTGATAATAAACACTGAATAAATACCCATCAGCGCCAAAATCAACGTGCCACCGGCTGTAAAAATGTATCCGATTGTCATTATCTTCAAAGCGAAATCAACAGTTACAAGTACCCAATAAGTTGATAGAGCGCAGACTACTAGCCATTCCATTATCAAATACAGTGCTTTGATTAGATTGCGTGCTTTGTATTTATACTCTTTATCCATCTTTCTTTCCTTGCTCCAATTCAATAAGTTCCACTTCAATTCGTGGATCGCCAAACCGCTTTTTGGCCACAATGTCGACAATTTGACTATCGTCGTGCCACAAAACAGTATTTAATCCATCTTCGAACGCTTTAATATAATTCGATAAATCTGGTTTAGTTACCGGTAACCATTTTTCAAGCTTAACGAGCCTTCTCTGCCACTTTGTGGCACTTTTAGGTAATTGACGGTAAAACGTAACTTCAAGGTGGATAGGCGTCTTCTCGTCGATTTTAGGCACACTTTCAGCGAACTTTGTTCCCATCAGTCGCAACCGCTTTTTATAGTTAGCTGTTTTGATTGGGTCGTAAACTTTAACAAAACTGCCCCGTTTCGAAAAACGAGGGCGTTCTTGTTGCTGCGGTTCAATGTCAAATCTGAACTTATGGTGAATCATTCGTTGTAGCCTCTATTCTCGATAAAATCATCTTGATCCTTGTACTGTTTATTCAAGTCCATTAAATCTTCCAGTAGTCCTGGAACTGCATCATCACCGGCATATAAATTCAATAAATCTTCAGCTTTTTTATCAAAACTTCTTTTCAATTCATCTCGCTTACCTTCAAGCTTTTGCAATTCAAAATTACTAATTGCCATTACTGATACCTCCGCTTGAAATTGCCGTATTAATCCTGTCTATCAATCCATTTTCAAAGTACCGGCCAAACATAATAAAGTTTGCTAAATGTACCTTCATGTACTCTAATTGGGCTTCTGACGCCTCTTTAATAACTGCAAGTATTCCCTGACCTTTGCCGTGTACTTGTTCTTTTAAAATAAGCACTTCGTTGCCATCATCTAACAGCGTTCTCAATCGCCAATACTGACCGACGACTGCATTAATTGCTTCAAAAGCTTGGTCTGGATTATCTACAATCAAATCTGAAAACAAGTCGTTAACCAATCCTTCCACTTGTGGATTTTCAGCTAACAATTCAGCGATTGTTGTTTTAGGGAAAATTTCTGGCGATTTTTGAATTTCTAATGATTGATTATATTCATCATCATCATCATCCTTAACCTGTCCTAACCTAACCTTACCTAACCTAACCTGTGCGGACCGTTGGTTGTCATCTGGACGTCCAGTGGACGTCAACTGATTATTAACACTTTGTTGGGCCTTTGGTTTGGCATCAGCTCGGGGTTTAGAGGACAATAATTCAACATCGGGCATTATCTGAAGTAATAGATCTTTATATATTGAATCGATTTTGCGGTCTGATCGTATTCGATTGTTCTCTCGCCAGTCAGTTATAAAAACAACCAAATCTTCGTTCAAAACTTTCACAAAATCTTTCGTAACTAATAATCGTAAATCATCTTCTTTAGCGCCAATTAAATTAATAACGTTATAAGCTTCTACTACTCCGTCATCATCTGCATTTTGTCCTAAGTGCCAGTAAAGATTTTGAGTGCTGGATGGCATTTTTAAAAACTTTGCACTACTAGTAATCCTTGAACTAAACATTCTTCTTTGTGCCATTACTAACTCCTAAAATGGTAAATCGTCATCATTAACAGTTTGCCCGCCAACAAATGGACTTTTTTGACTTTGCGCGACTTGTTGTGTGAACGGACTAGACTGCGCATTGCCAAAATTCGCATTGTCCTGATTACTGGTTGTGTTTGTGGGCTGTGCACCAAAAGATGGTTGACTATTACTAAATGCATTACTATTGCCAGAATTGCTGTCTGGTGCTTGCGGCCGAGGCTTATTCATATCTGGCTTCGATCCGTCTTGCATTAGTGGATGATATGACTTCACCTTTAATTGATATTTTGTTTTGTTATCGTAGTTATCTTTCTTCCATCCAACATTCACAGACAATTGTTTTCCGACTAATTGAGACGCTTGCCTTAAGTCGAACTGAATGCCGTTCTCGACCTGTAATCCATCAACAAGAAAAGAATTAATGCGTTCATAAGAAAAATATGTTTTATTCGTAACCCCCTCGTCAGCACTATCATCAACTAACCTGTCATAAGGAATAATGTTGCCTTCCTGTTCTCCATCTAAGACCCGATAAGTTATAACCATCATTTCTCGGTTTGATTGCGACATTTTAAACTCTGCTGCTGATATTTCAACGTTATACTTACCTGCGAATTCTACAATTCGTGTTCCTGCTTTTTTCTTTGAATTTACTGTAAACATAATATTTATCCCTCTTCCTTGTTTTGAATTAGTTCTGCTGCGTTAATCATTTTCCGATCATCTAACCTATTTTTGGCGTGATTTCCATTTTCTGTGTCTAAATCTATCCAACGCTTATCACCATCTTTATAAATACGTCCAACTACATCAAACGGCGCAGTAAACGCGTTGAATGTTTTAGTATTCATATCGGGCTCAAATCGTCCCTTACCATCTAATCCAGACGGACCGTTATCAATTTGGTGAGCTGTAGCTACAATTGTTAAATTAGAACTACGCAACCACATTCCTAAATTTCGAAACCATAGTTGCAACTTCTGATAATTTTGCCGGCCATCTTTTGAAGCACCGTCAATATTTTCCAGTACCCAGTTCTGTAAAGCGGTTACGTTATCAATAAAGATAACGTCGTGACCCTCTATAAACTTCGTTAGCGCTGTTAACGTCAGACCTTGCATTTGCGGTGCATCTTCTGAATTAAACGCAATCACATCAATATCATCAGTATCTGCAATAGCATTAGTTGATCCATCGTAACTTAGTAACAATTTTTTACCAGTGAACTGTCGGATTAGGCTTGTCTTCCCAGTACCACCGTCGCCATAAACGAAATACATATTCCCAACTGTGGGTATTTCTCCAGCTTTGTACATCTTCATAATTTGCCTCTTATTTCAAATTCAAAATATGCGTAGGTTTATAGACAGTCACTTTATCTAAATCTGATTCAATGTCTTCCCCAAACTTAGTCTTTAATTGCTTTGGAGTTTTAATAGCAAACGCATCTAACCCGTACTTTTTAAAAAATGCCTGTTTATTCTTCTCATTGTCAGGAATAGTAGCCCGCATACTTTCTGTATATTGAGCGTGATTAAACTTTTGCCCTGTCTCAAAGCGCCTCTTCAATTCATCCTTGGCAGCTTTGAAAGTGGGTTCAATATACTTACTGATATAGGCAAATTCTTCTAACTGATCGTTAGACATATTCGCGATTTGTTGTTTAGTTAATTGGCTCATTCCGTATATTTCGCCAAATTCAGTTACAATTTTTAGCTCATTCATGATAAAATTCTCCTGTATTTTGTTTTATTGACTAGCTAAGCTTGGCGGCGGCTAGTCTTTTTTTGTGACTTTTTCATTGTTGTTCTCTCCCGCTTTGATACAAGTAATTTACTGGCTCATTTGCCTAGTCCCTAAATGAAAGGAGAAAGCTAAATGAAAGCAGTAACAGGATTTATTCAAGAAGCTCTTTCAAACGATAACTCAGTTGAAATTCACCTGACGTCTGGTGAACATATTAAAGCCAATAAATTTTTAGGATTAACTGACGTTCTAAAAGTTTCACTAGAAGTTTCTGATTCTCTTGGTGATCATGAAACTAAATATTTTATTGACCCTGACAGTGTCACATTTTTGAAAATTAAAGATTAATCAGTAGTTACATCTAACAACTTAGCAATGGCTGCAACCATTTCTGAGTTGTTTTTTGTTTTGTCCCCTAATGTCTCTACGACGAACCCTTTGACAGCATCAATTATATGTTGGTCGTATTCTTCTATTACACCTAATATCTTAGCTATACTTTCAACCATTCCTGGGTTGTATTTAGTTTGTTCGTCTTCTAGTGTCGATATGACGAATTTTTGAACTGTTTCAATTACGTTGTAATCAATTTTTTTCATTACTTATCTCCTGAAATATGCTTATACCACTGGTCAGCTACCTGCCAAGGCTCTAATAACTTTTGCTTGCTGTCTTGAACCTTATGTGGTCTATCTAAATGTTCTAAAATCAACCATGACCAAAGTACTGCCAGTCCGCCGGAAATGAAAATAATTAAATCGTCCATTCTGAACCTCCTACTACTTCACCACGGCCAAACAGTTCACCGCTAAGTTCTTTACCTTTAGCAGTAACCGGCTTGTGCATGGCTCTAAGCGCTTGTATAGATTGCTTCAAAACTATGGGAGCACACACACCTAAAATATATATCGCAATATTATTACTCATATCTACTCTCCCCATCAGCGAACAATTTCAATTTAGATACTGAAAAGCTACCAGGAGATTCCGGTATTTCTACGTGCAAACGCCTAAACCTATCACTTCCCAAAATGTGTTCTTTAAAATAGGTTTCACCTTTCGATAACATTGCAGCTGCTGTTTTTGCATCTACTGCAAGTATTAGCTCAGAAGGCAATTTAATATCAGATTTTTTAGTAGTCATCTTTTATACCTCCACACTTAGGCCACATCATCTCTTTCAATGGTTGGCAGTACTCCGTCATTTTTAAGCAAGTTATAAATGAATACCCGACCTTTTTGTGTCCACTTTGTATTCATCTTTACGTCGCTGCTGCCATCCTTTTTAGTAATATCAACCGTTTCGCTGAAAGTGTAACCGTGATTTTTATGCTTGGCATAAAGCAACCACTGTTTGCCAACTTTATATTGAACCCCCAAGTCATGTAACTTGGCGTTCATCTTCTGTGCTGACCAACCATAGTCCTCAGCAATTTGACTAATTGCAACTAATGATTTCGACTTCATAATCCGGTCATAATAATCGGCTTTGGGACGACTTTCAGCCACTTGCTGTTGCAGCATTAGCTTTTGATTTCGTTCTTCTTTTAACTTCTTTGCCAAATTAATAATGGTATCTGGATCGGTAAGAACTTCTTCAATTTTTGAATCAGTTAGATATCCACCGTTTTTTCTAATAGCTGGCAAAACTTCTGTTGTTAACCAATCTTGAAACTTTTCAGCTTGTTGCGAATTTGCTTTAATTGCTATTTTATAAACCTGCTGTTCAGTGATGAAATCTCCACGCCTAATTTCCGGTTGTCCAAAAGTGGACAACGCATATTCGTTCACACGTTCCCAACGAACATAGGTGTTTCCTTTTGAAGTTTTTACCAATCCAATCATTCGAGCAGCATCTTCGGCGTCAAATAATAAATGTCCGTTAATTTCCTTGTATTTTAATTTTTCAAAAATTTGCACTTCATTCATAATTCTTCTCCTATATAATTAATTCGCTTTAACAAGAAACGGGCTAAAACTAAAACCACCTTTATGTTCCAGCCGTTTTATTTCTTCCATACTAAATTTACAAACATACTCGTCTTTAAATTTCTTTGGTTCAAAATGATAGCTACCATCTTTTAACCTCATTAACATACGGCTTGGACCAAAAATTTTATTAGAATCAGACGTGACAACATAAAATAATTCAGTATTTTTTACGCTCATTCTTATTTCTCCTTATGGTTGCAACCAGTTGTCGCCAGAATATCCTGTGTACTTAAATAATTTACGTAATTTCTCACGAGCCGTCTTACCATTGGCATTGCCATTTAGCAAACTTGATAAGTATTGGGGCGAAGTACCGATTACCTTTGCTAACTCTTCGCGTTCGTAACCATAATCATCTATGTGATCTTTAAAATTCCGTCGCGCTCTGCGTAATGTTATAACTGCCTCTTGAACAGACATATTATTCCCTCCTCGATAAATTAAAGTAATTTTCAAGTAATCATTGCTTTTTATTAGCTAATCGTCTAAAATAAA
Organism: Weissella kandleri; assembly: GCF_001438705.1. GTDB lineage: Bacteria > Bacillota > Bacilli > Lactobacillales > Lactobacillaceae > Weissella > Weissella kandleri. The sequence goes on along the minus strand of NZ_JQBP01000001.1, from coordinate 128,232 downwards.
GGCATACTAAAAATTACAACTTAAACTCGCTATATTAATGTTCCTGACCACAGTTACATTGATTATTGCTTGTTTTTTTGTTGCTTAATTACTTGATGAGTTAAATATAACCCATTTGTCTAAAAATATCAACATAAAATTACCCCAAATGTCTAATTTTATTCAATATACTTTAAGGAATGGCATAATGACAATATTTGAAAGAGTTAAATTAATCGCAAAAAAAAGAGGATTAAGCCTTGTTTCAATAAACGATACGGCTAATTTAGGCAAGAATGCCATATACAAATGGAAAACACAAACTCCTAATTCTGAAGCGTTGAGTGCAGTTGCCAAAGTCTTAAACGTTTCCGTTGATTATTTGCTAGGTAATACTGATGAAATGATACCAAATAAAAAAGGCCCATCCACTGAGCCTGAGGAAATTGATTTAGACGCTGCTTTAGAGGATAAAGGTGTTGTAATGCGTTTCCAAGGTAAAGAGCTCTCTGACAAAGCTAAACGAGGAATATTAGACATTATTAAATTAGTAGATGGCGACGAGGATTAATGCATGGAATTTGAACTGTTGGAAGAAGAAGTTGATAAGCTTATCTGTTCTCAAAATATAGAATTATATTTTGATGAATTTGAAGTTGATGATCCAGACACAGTTATTATTCGTGAAAATAAACCTGCTATTATCATCATTAATACAAATTTCAATACTGATGTTCCTGTCGTAGCTAGAAAAGCGCACGAGCTGTCTCATGTCCTGTATGGAAGTTCTGAGCCTTCTCTTTACAACTTCTCTATTGGATTAAGAAACGAAGCTGAGGTCATTGCTAACACTGGAATGGTTAACATTTTAGCCCACCTTTCTTTTAAACATACACCACTGGAATATCGCAACCCATACAATTTTATGGAAGCTTTTCATCTTCCAGTTTTAACATATGAAAATACAGTTATTGACGCCATTACAGACGTTCAATACGAGTATTAATTTATTCATTATTGTGAAATTATGTGCTAAGCATCCACACTAAAAGGTTCAAGGAGTATTGTTTCATATGTCTAAGATTATTGAAGAGCAAATTTTACCTTTTGATTTAAATAAATCACAAAAAATATTAGATAAAACGATGGTGAAGTATAGAAGTTTTTCTAATAACCGTACATTGGGTGAAGTAGCTTTTCAGTGGAAAGCTAAAACATCATACACTATCAATTATAAAGATGACGCCAACACTTCTATAATAATAACCAGTAAAAATTTTGGATTAGGCCCTGTCCAAAAAAATGCTGTTCAAAAAGAAATGGAATTATTTAAATCAGCCCTTAGAGACTCTTTAAATGAGGTTGAAAATACCGAACAGCAAGATACTAAATCTTCTGATAATACAGCTGAAGACATTCTAAAATACAAAGATCTATTAGACAAAGGAATATTAACCCAAGAAGAATTTGATAAACAAAAACAAAAATTACTAAACAAATAAAACACTCCCCCGCTTCTGCGAAATGAATATGTGCTAAGCATCCACACTAAAAGGCTCGTTTTAAGGAGTATTATGTTTATTTCACTTATTATATTTTGTGTCTTATCTGTGATTACGTTATTTTCACTAATAATTCTTAGTATATTATATAAAAAAACGCCCATATCAAATAATAGGCATGACATTTTTAAAAAATTAACAATAGCTAATTCAATTATTTTAGCTGTTTTTATTGCTTTAAGTTTATTGTTATTTGGCCAATATAATATTACCAAGTCCGATGCTATTAAAGAATCTAATCAATCTTACAGATCCATTAAATCTAAATTATATGATGCCCACTCTATTTTAATTGACGAAAATAATGACATTCAGGATGCTTGGTCAGATTCAATTTATGACGAGGATGACGATGATTTTAATGATAATATACAGCAAGTTTTAGAAGAAAACGAACAGAATAACACGTCAGTTATTTTAGATATTGTTAGTATCAATGCTGATATAGACAAATTAAAAAAGAATGCCAAGTACACTGGAACCAAATTTGACGACAAGTTAGATAATGCAAAAGACGCCATCAAAGTTCTTTCTAACTATAATAAATTAGTTACTGATCCTCACGGTAATTTTAATTCCTTCGTTTCAGAAACTGAAACTGCAAATAACAATATGAATGCTTTGGCTATTTATAATTAACTCCCCCCGCTCTGCGGGATACATATGTGCTAAGCATCCACATTAAAAGGTTAATTTTAAGGAGCACGGCAATATGAAAGCCAATTTAAAGAACACCGTCACTAATCAAGTTAAGCAAGTTAAAGCAGGCTTTTCTTGGACCACTCTATTTTTTGGATTCTTCCCAGCCTTATTCCGAGGAGACTGGAAATGGTTTGGAATTATTTTCTTAGCAGAATTAGTCGTAGGTAGTTTTACAATGGGATACGGTACTTGGATTATTAGCCTTGTTTTTGCATTTATTTATAATAATTTATACATTAAAGATTTACTATCTCAAGGATTTATGCCAGCAGATGACGCTTCAAAGGACATTCTTTTGAGCAAAGGTATTCAAGTATCAGATGTAAAATAGTTATCCCCCCCCGCTCTTGCGGGATACATATGTGCTAAGCATCCACATTAAAAGGCTCGTTTTAAGGAGTTTATAGTTAAACATGAATAAAATTAAAGAGTTATGGAACACTACATGGTGGTTTAAAATAATTAGTATATTAATAGCTATCTTACTTTCTTACGTACTACCATCAATTGCCATTGTTTTGGGGTTTGGAATATTCATCTATGCTATTGTTTCTTATATAAGAAAATTCATATTAAAGAAACCAAATAGATTTTATCCTAATTACTTACTATTGGCGGGAATAGCCCCAATGATCATTGGCTCAAGCAATCCTTCTTACCAAAAAGAAGTTAATAAGAAAAACGAAGACACAACATCAGCCATTAAAAAAACAGACGCCGAGGACAAAGCTAAAGCAAGAGAAATATCAAAAAATAAAGCAGATGCTCAGTCCGAAAGCAAAGCTAAGGCTAAATCCGAAAGTATAGAAAAAGCCACAAAGGAAGAGTCTGAATCAATTTCTGCTAGTCAATCTGCGGAATCTCAAAGAATGGCTGATTCAGAATCTACAGCTAACTCTATCTCATTAGCTGATTCGATAAAAGCTAGTGAATCTTATCAACAAGCACAACAAGATGAATATACGCAAACTTCTCCAAGTAATTCTGGAGGATCTAATAATGGTACTCATTGGGCCATTCAAGACGGTTATACTTGGGAGACGCGTAAGGGCCATTCGCATATTATTCAACCTGGTGGTTCTCTACCTGCAGGTTATCATTGGGAAGTTGGACACTAGGTAATTTAATTTGTTATTGTTATATATCGACCTGTACGTCGTTAAACTGCCACGGACCTTTAGCTCAGTTGGTTAGAGCAAACGGCTCATAACCGTTCGGTCGTCAGTTCGAGTCTGACAGGGTCCATTGTATTTTAAAATAATATATGAGGTATCATTATGAAAATAACTTTATCAAAAGTAAATATTAAAAAATTCCGCAATATTAACAATATGACATTTAATGTTGGACGTAAAATTACAATGATTATTGGTCACAACGGTACTGGTAAGTCTAATATATTAGCATTGCTATCATCAGCAAGTGGAACCCCAAAAAATTTATTTGATTCAAAAAGTAAATTATTAGGAAAAATGCAGCCCGATTACTCTGATTATTTCAGTATTAGTTCTGCTGAAGACTTTTCTAAATATGATGCATCCATTGAATATTCTAACTATGACAATAGCGAAAATTTCACTAGAAAACTAGATTTTAAAACAGATGATGATACAAGAGCCTCTCACATTGTACCAAGAACCCAAAAAAGTCCATCAACTGACAAAAAAATATCAGATGCCATTTTACGTTTGCAAAAAATTTATCCTAATGTTAAGAAAGAAACTCGTCTTCCATATCCAACAAAATATATTTCTTTAGCACGCGTATTCCCTCGTGGACAGGATAAATTGGACGTTGTTAACAAAAAATCCCTTCCCGACGAAATGAAAAAAATGTATTCATGTTGGTATAATCGTGTACTAAGAGATAGTATTTCTGAAAACGGTTATTTAACAGATACCAAAAAAGGTACTAGCTCTCATCGCTATGAAATGCCGATTAAAAACGCCGCAACTGAATCTATCTCCACTGGTCAAGACTCACTATCAGAAATAATCTCTGCATTACTTGAATTTTGGATAATTAAGGATGATCCAAAATATGAGGGTGGGGTTCTTGCTATCGATGAATTTGACATATCTCTCCATCCTGATGCCCAGGAAAGATTATTAGATTTATTAAATGAATTATCTGAAACTCTAAATATACAAATATTTTTAACCACACATTCAATCTCCGCTGTTAAATTCTTCAACAAACTGGTCAATACAGGAGGAACTGACAATTATAGACTTTTAAGTATTATAAATCGTGATGCTCCTATGGTTGACGATCATCCTGATTATTATTCCATTCTCTCGAATATGTATTTGGACTCAACCATATACAAACCTAAAGTCAAGATATATACAGAGGATAAAGCAGGAGAAAAATTATTACGTTTAGCAGTTGATGCCTTCAATATTGAATACCCTGAAGAGTATATTGACCTCAACTCATTTCAAATAATTCCGTTAGGTTTAGGTAAGCTTCAACTTCAAACGTTAAATGAAATAGATGATAATTTTTCTAAATCTATCATATTACTAGATGGTGATGGTAGATTTGAACATAACTCTGACGAGGAAAAGATGGTTGCTAACTGGGATACTATTAGAGGCGAATATAATCCTGAACAACATAAAACAACCCGAAATCTATCATCGAATGAAGTTATACTTCCAACCGGATTTGCTCCAGAAGCATTAATTTTTCATATAATGTATAATTACGTAGAAAATTCATACCAACCATTCTGGAGCGATTTAATAAGAGCAGGAAAATTCCAATGGAATCCTGATATTATTCGAAAAGATTTTCTTGATATTGAATTTACAAAAAAACGCACATTTCAAAAAATGAAAAAAGATCCCGAATCCAATGCATACCTATTCAAATTTGCAAACGACACACAACTTCTCCAATTTTGGTCTAATGAATCAGATTACAATAAACAATGCATCCATACATTTGGACAGAGTCTCATTCAAGCCAACAAGTCAGTTTCTAGAATTAAATTTTCTTCGTATTTTGCGGAATGATATTTACAAGTTACTGGCCAAGCTTCTTTTTATATGATAAGGTGACTACGAAAGGAGTCAAATTATGTCAAGAACAACAATGACTCCCCTTCGTTATCCCGGGGGAAAGTCGCAACTAATTGAGTTTATAAAGAACACTCTTCAAGTTAATAACATCACCGGAACATACATTGAGCCTTTTGCCGGTGGTGCTGGTGTGGCCATAGATCTTTTATTACATAATACGGTATCTAAAATTGTTATAAATGATTACGATCCCAGTATACACTCATTATGGTTTAACATTATCAACAATAGCGAAAAATTAATTAATTTAATTAAGAAAGTTCCTTTCGATTATACAACCCCTGGAATTTGCTCAAATGAATTTTTATCTGAATATTGGTTACAGCAAAAAAATAATCATTCTTCTGTCGCTGATGAACCATACTCTATAGAGAATGCTTTTTCAACTTTAATGCTTAATCGTATGAACGTTAGCGGTATTATTAATGGTGGCCCAATCGGTGGCAGAAAACAATCTGGTAAGTACAAAATCGATGCTAGATTTAATAAAAAAACATTAATTAAAAAAATACAAGATATATCAAAAGAAAAAAATAGAATAGATTTGTACAATGTTGATGCTAATGAATTAATTAATATTATTAAAAATAATAAATACTATGATAAGGAAAATTCTTTTATATTCTTTGATCCCCCTTACTATGAGCAAGGCAAGAATCTATACCTATCTTTTTTTAATCAAGATCAACATATATCCTTGGCCAACAATATTCTTGACCTAAATGAGTATTATTGGATAACTACTTATGACTACACTCCACAAATTAATACTATATATCAAAATGCTGATCAACGTTTTGCCTATAATTTGAATTATTCTGCCAATAAGCGGGGGATATTTTCAGAATATATTTTTGCAAGCAAAAAAATAAAACTTAAATTCTCAGAAAATATGAACGCCGTTAAACAATAAAAAACGCATATCCCCTACCGACCAAAGTAAACGGGATATGCGTTAAACAAAAAATAACTATTACTAGCTCTTTTCTGATATTTATTATACCAGACCTGAGCATGTCTTTAAACTGCTATTAATAAGATCGAAAGGTTAGGTTTAAATTAATGGCTAGCTTTTACAAACGCGGTTCTACTTACACCGCCTCTGTTTCAATCAAAAAAAATAATAAATACGCTAAAAAAACTAAAAGTGGTTTCAGAACGAAAACAGAAGCAAAAACTTGGGCCACCGAACAAGAACAATTAAACAACACCGGGTTTAATATTTCTGTATCAGATATACTTCTCTCTAAATATTTTAAAAATTGGCATGAACTTTATAAAAATGATGTATCAACCTCTACAAAAACCTGGTATGAGAGAGTCGAGTTCTATATTGATGAGTATATGCCAGGTATTAAATTAAAAGAGTTTAATAGAACTGAAGCGCAAAGATTTATCAATATTCTTGGTAAAAAATATTCTCTCGAAACAGTTCAAAAAGTCAAAAATCAACTTCATCAAGCCATAAAATCTGCTATATATGACGGTATTATAATTAGAGACCCTATGGCTGATATAAAGGCAACTGGTAAAGATGGTAAAAATAAAGAATTAAAATTTTTAGAAGAAAAACAAATAACTGATTTGATTTCATATATTCTCCATAAACCCTCTTCTCAGCGCTCCGCTTCCGATATGATGATTTACCTTGATATTTTTACGGGAGCTCGATATGAAGAATTGGCCGGGCTTAAATGGAAAGATATTTCAAATAATTCAATTAATATCAACAAAGCGTGGATTAGCCTAGATAATAAACTAAGTACCACTAAAACAGACTCTTCCAACAGAATAATATCAATACCTAAGAATGTTTTTAACGAGATTATCAATTGGAAACCAGTTTCAAAAGCAAACGACTTTGTATTTAATAATAATGCGAATAAACCAATAACTAGCGCAGCAGCAAATAAAGAATTAAAATATATATTGAATCAAATAAATTCAGATAAATTAATTACTTTTCACGGTTTGCGTCACACCCACGCTAGTTGGCTTCTATCAAAAGGTGTGGATATTCAATATGTATCTGAACGTTTAGGTCATACTAATGTATCTATGACTTTACGTGTATATACACACCTATTAAGTCAACACCGTGCAGTTGAAGAAGAGCGCTCATTAGATATTCTAAGTTCTATTTAGAATTTGTAGCAAATTTCATTTTTAAATTATTTGCTACAAATTTGCTACATTTAGT
>NZ_JQBP01000001.1:109158-120508 GCF_001438705.1 Weissella kandleri | reverse complement strand
TTTAAAAGCTAGTAATATCAACGTTTCAATCGTATGCCTCTGCCTGTCAACGGCATATGTAGATAAAATAAACGACTAACAAACGGCTTCATAAAAGCATTTGTATGTCGTTTGTTTTTATGTTGTAGCAACTAACCATGACTTTCTTACAGCCAATTCAATCATTGATACAGCACCGTCTCTAGTCCTATTCATTAACGTGACAAGCTACAGTATTTTTTAAATAAATATCTCTCAATAAAAAACATACGCTAAATACTTTATTAATAACTAAAAAATGTCGCCTCACCGACGACATTTTTTAATTCATCTTCTATCTACATTAACCACGTAATTTTTTCAAAGCATGATATAACTTTAGTTTCATACCTTGAATAGGCATTTCAAATGTACCAATCATTTGTTCCGCGTACCCATTAAAGTCTTTTTTGAATTCAAAGACCCCATCACTACCATCAAATGATCCATCGATTCCAAACATATTGTAACGCTTAATGCCTGAAGCAATTGCATCTTGAATGACCGCATCTTGAATCTGATAAGGGCCATAGAACTCCATGTATTTTTCATAAGTTCCCGAATACAAGTACAACATTTCTTGTGGCATCTTAATAAACATCCCACCTGCAATAATCACCGTATCATCATCGGCTTCAGAAGCTAACTTTGATGCACGATCAACCCGCTTCATGTGGGACTTCTTTTGATCATTAAATTCATTATATTGACGCTCAAACTTTGGATTATTTGGATATTTCTCGATTTTACCTTGAATTTTTACCAACTTTTTATCTAATTCGGCAATCTTGTCCTGTTCTTCTGCAATGTAATCCGAAAAAGTTAATTCAGCGACTAAAAACATCACCCTATCACCATAACTATCATAACTAGCTTGATAATAATCTAAAGTCTTCGTTCCAAAGCCAAGTCGTTCCCCAGTCTCGTAAGTCAAATCATAAAACTTATTCAATTCTTCATATGGTAGCTGGCGAAGCTTTACGCCAAATTGTTTATTCTTTTTCAAATAATAACTGATATTTTTAGAAAAAGTCTTCTTAACCTCATCATAACCACTATCGCCAAACTCTTTTACATACTGCCAAGAAACTTCATCTTTTAACTTACCTTCTAGCGCCGAATTAACTAAACCATGTTTAAATGGGAGGTGTTTAAGTCCATATGAACTAATTGTATTAATCATCGCCTGATCTGGCTGACTCATACCATTTCCATCATTATCATATTTCTGATAAACCAAATTGGGCGACATTTTAACATACATTAAATGCCGATCTTTAGCAAATTGTTTTAAACCATTTATAAACGTTGACAGTTGTTCTTGATCATTAAAATCTAACAGCGGTCCACGATCAAAATTAATTCCTTTACCAAACCGAGTTTGTTGATAAGTGGCTTCCCCACCACCAATCACAACATCGTTATCATCAACGATTCCAACGACTTCAGTGTCAATTTCACGCCGGCGTAAAACTTCCAGTTGTTGGGTTGATTGAGCAAAACCACCTTGGGGATGTTGCATCACCATAGCATCAAATTCATCTAATCGATCTTTTAAATTAACAAATTTCATTAAATTATTCAGCCTCCACTTTAGCTATTATTCTTTTCTTTTTCTTTCCGTTTCGCATCCATTTGGCTCAAAGTCCGCTTCAAATCTTCCTGCTCTTGATCTGAAACTTGAGTGACATGTTGATTTTTCCAATCAGGTTGCGTCTCAACTGGACGCTTCTGATACGTTGTCGATTTTTTAGTTTGTTGCTTGTTCTTCAGATTGCGTTCCCGTTTTTGCAAATAGGCCACGACATCTTGTACTGTTTTTAACTTCGCCTGCGACCAATCTGAATACGTGCTCTCCAGCACTGCCCGTGGCAAAGTTGTCCTTTTTTCAAGAACACTCAAGGCATAAATTTCCATATTAATTACTTCATCTGGCAAACGATTGTATTTAATTAATTGTTCAATACTATTACGCTCACTGCTAGAAATAATTCCCCCTGTTTGATTCCGGATATCAGCTAAGAATTCTAACGGCTGCAAAGATTTAGCTTGCTTAAACAACTGTTCCACAGCACTAGTTGGCGCTTTTTGATCAGTTTTGTTTTTTGATACATTATTTTCAACTTTTAACTTGCTTTCAGCGGCCACTGATTGGCTTTGTTGATTTTGAAAATCATTTCTCAATTGTTGATCAATCACTTTGACATTAATCTGATGATTGACGCCAATGTTTTTTTGAATCAACTGTACTAGTTTCAATTCATCTAGTCCGTACAAGCGTTTCCACAACATTAAATCTGAACTAATAGCCTGTAAATCTTGTTTGCTAATATTAAAGCTTACTAATAATGATTGCATTAATTCTAAATCCAGGCTAGGTTGATTTTTAACCTCCGCTGTTTTTAAAGGAGAAGTTTGAAATGCCCGCGGGGGGGTCAACTCTGGAATATGATCAAAATTATCTTCATGAATAATGTCAAAGAAGCCTTTAGTAATATTTTTACCTTCGATTGCAGGTCGCTGCTCCAATAAATTATCTTTTAACCAATGAAACTGTGACTCGCCAACCTGGTTAATCAAAACTTTCACCAACAATTTATCTGATAAAAATTCATCACTTTTAATCGGAGCATGCATTTCATATACCCACTGTGATTCCAAAGTCAGAACTTGCTCAAATGTACTCAACAATCCAAATCCTTCTAGTTTCTCACGAGCTCGAACAAAATTTGGTCCAGTAATTCCAATTTGGTCTAATAAAACTGTATGCACAATTTTATTATGATTAATACGTGGTAAGTGCATTAAAGCCAAATACAAAGTTAATGCATCCCCACTAATTAATGGCAAGTACAAATTACTCAACGTTTGCAACTCTGAAGTTGAAAGTTGTTGTGCTCCCTCCACGGAAAATTTATTATTCACATTAAAGCTCACTGCACCTCACCTCCTTTTAGGCCAAGCTATCACGAATTTTCATTAGAACATGATCCAACTGTTCATTAACATATTCATCTTTATCATTGGTTAAAACATAATCCGAGCATGCCTCTTTTATTTCAAGTGGCATCTGTGCTGCTATACGTTGCTCTGCTTCTGTTTTAGATAAATGATTGCGTTTCATCAAACGTTCTAGTTGCGTTTGCTTATTTTCAACTGTCACCATTAAAACCTGGTCCATCTTAATAAAGTTATCTGTTTCAAAAAGCAAAGGAATTTCGACAAAAACTAATCGTTGTCCACTTTGGTCTAATGCTGATAATTGTTTTGTTAAAGCTTGATTGATTAATGGATGCATAATTTGGTTTAATTGTTCCAATTTAGTTTGATCATTAAATACTAATGCCCCTAACTTAGCTCGATTCAAACCGTGTTGTTCGTCCACCATATCAAAACCAAATTGCCGCACAATTTCAGGTAAAGCTTGTCCGCCTGGCGCAGTTAAGTCATGACTAACTTGATCAGAGTCTAAAACAACATAACCTAGCGTCCGCAATTTATGTGCGATCGTGGATTTACCCGTTGCGATTCCACCTGTTATTCCAATCTTTAGCATCACTTTTATCCCCTAATGTAATACTTGGCAATGCGGACAAAACGTCGTTCCTCGTTGTGCAACTTTGATCTTTTCTAAAATCGTCCCACAGCGATAACAAGGCTCACCTACTCGTCCATATACTTTCAATTCATTTTGGAATCCACCAGCTTCACCAAAAGCATTCGTAAATGAGTGCACCGTGGTGCCATGATGTTCTGTCGCCACTTTTAATTCATCAATAATCGCACGTCTTAAAATTTTCATCTGTTCTAGCGGAATAGTATTAGCTGGTTGCAATGGATGTATTTTCGCCATCCATAAAGTTTCATCAACATAAATATTCCCTAACCCCGCAATATGACTCTGATCTAATAAGAAAGGCTTAATAGCTCCTTTACGTTGAAATTCTTTTTGCATATATTCCAAGGTTAAAGTTTTTTCCGTTGGCTCTGGCCCAATTTTTGCTAAACCAGCCACCGTCATCGTTTTATCAGTATCAACCAAGTTCATTCGGCCGAATTTCCGCGTGTCACGATAAAAAAGATCAACATTATCACTCAAATGGAAAGTAATTAAATCATGCTTGCCTGGTGCAGTACCCGCAGGCACAGTATAATAAGCCCCCTCCATACGTAAATGAGATACTAAAGTCTTATCTCCACTTAACCGAAATAATAAATATTTTCCCCGTCGATCAACTCGTTCAATTTTACGTTCAGCTAATTCAGCATCAAATTCTTCTGAAGACATCCCCGGAATTTTTTCCCAACGAACTTCTACACTCTGAATCGTTTTACCAACTACTAAATTTGTTAATCCTCGACGTACTGTCTCTACTTCTGGTAGCTCTGGCATATAACCCTCCTAACCGCTGATACAGAAACAGTTTTATGATTGTCCACTAACTCGGGTACTAACTTTTTCTGTTTCATATATTTTTAATCGTTCAATTTTAAAAAACTTTACAAGGCATCATTTATCCATTATACCAAAATATCATCAATTATCATCACAAACAAAAAAGCCTACTAACTATCTAGTCAGTAGGCTTTTAGTATATTCTATTTTAATGATTCATTACAGCGAATGCATCGAACCAGGCCCCCCATATGCATTATTTCAAACGATGAACACACCATTACTTGCGGCATCATATTGGTCTATAGTTCCGTAGTTATATCAATCATCGCGCTTAACCATGGCTCCGGGACCGATGTTCACATTATCACCACCATCAACTCGACTAACCAAGGCTAAAGGAATTCAGTTTAACTTAGTATCATCGCCCCCATCGGACATTTAATAGCTAATCCCTTGCCACATTTCGTATGCAAAAATGACCTTATCAAATTTAAATGGCTTGAATAAGGTAAACGCTCCACCATCTTGCTTAAACTTCTTAATGGCATCTGAATCTTCAACGTTGTCTGTTCCAGTGTCTCCTGCAGCCTATCGAGCATACTGAATCAATTTATCAATATCTAGTCCGCCAGGTCAAGCAGTCGCTGTAATTTCTCGGTGTAGCTTAATTGCACTTCGATCAATCGGCAATCCATAGCGTTCACAAATATCTGCCAACAGTTCCACCAGAACGCAAATTAACTTTATCCATGTCCAACAAAGCCTTAATATCATTAACATCAAGAGCCTTTGTACCCGCTAGCACCTCTGATACAGCGCTGTTCAGCTTTGTTTGCGACAATGCTTCAGACAGTGACTTAGTGTCGCTATCGTACTTTTGTTGAAGCTCTGCATACTTACTACTTAGCTCTTCATTATCGCCAGCTTGCTTTTTTAATTCTTTCAAGTCTTTATCTTGACTCATTAGTTGTTCTTGCAAGCCATATCGTTCGGTAACTACAGCCCCATAGTCTGATTGAACATTCGACTTGTCCGTCTCAATGTCTTCGCCGTTTGCTTTCATAATTTGGTCAATAGCATCATCATTAACGCCTAAACTCTCCAAAAAATCATGTTTCATAACGTCCCCCTACAGTCATTTACGCTGACTAGGCGAGATTTTGGTATGAAAAAAGAACCTTTTTACGACATGTTCAGGTCAAAATAAAGACAGCTACACAAAGTAGTTGCCTTGAAGAATATTGTTTTAGTAATCTTTATCGCTACGCCACAGAGGCATAAATTCATTGTAACTATCAATGGCTTTTTGTGGCGCATTATCAGTTAATTGATAATCAACATAATTTCCGTACTCATTTTTATTAGGAAATGTATCAATTTTAATATACCAATCTTTATTTTCTAAAAAATACGGTCTGGTTAGTGCCATCATAAATTCCTCAATACTTTAACCCATGAATTATTATTTCCTAACTTTAAAACAGCTACAATCATGTAGTTGCCTTAACGAAATATTGTTTTAGTAATCTTTGTCACTGTTCATAGCCTGAACAAATTCTTCGAAATCTTTTTTAACTGAGTCTGGAGCCTTATCTGTTAAAGCCCAAATGTAGTTATTATGTCCTGGGTTATTAATTGGATCACCAAAAGGGTCCACTTTAGTTTCAGTGTACCACTCTTCGTTTTTCATAAATTCCGGCATTCCCATTCCCATTATAAATCCCTCATAACTTTCTCAAATGCCTCAGTTAAGGCGTTCTTGTCTCCTAGTTTAAGTCTCGCATATAGTTCAGCAAATAGTTCACGACGGTTACTTTTGGCATATTTTGAAATAAAGTGTTTGTCCAAATCACTATTATTTAACCCGCTTTGATTTCTAGCTTCATTATAAACCTTATCAACCAGACCATCAATCCAATCATCGCGACTTGCCTTGGTTTTTGGTAAATCAGGATTATGTTTCTCATACAAAACATTATGCAACATATGGCCCATTTCATGAGTCGGCATATAATTCAAGGCCTGGTTCTTAGGCACGTTCATTAACCAACCCGCATCGATTTCTCCCTCAATTGCCTTCCGATGTAGATTTTTACGCTCAAATCGTTTGTTATTGTAATTGATTTCCATAACCGGATAATTAACACCCCATTCAGTCACGGCGTACGATTTAGCTACGTCATCTTCCATCTTAATAGCTTTATAATTTCGTAAATCATTCATAAACTCATCAAGATTAGCTCCACCATAGTTGGTTAGAACCAAGATAACTTGTTGAATATCTTGAACATCATTAATAAAGCCGTTGTAGATTAAATCGTAACTATCAATCCTTTATACTGGTCCAAGTCTGGTGTTCCGTCAGCATTGTTTCTAAACTCAATAAATGGAACAATCCCAAAATCATGCTTCAATACATTACTAGGCTCTCCATCAGGCATACCTGTAATTACATCAACCATTTGTTGATTGCTGTTAAGCTGCATTGATTCGTAAGTTTGACTAGCTGGATATTGATAAAACTGCCCTTCAGTATCTGTCCAAAACTCTTCAAAGATAGTTTCCTTACCTTCAGCGTTGATACCAGAATAAGTACGCCTAACCCCTAGCAACTCGTGCGTAAGGCTATCTTTGTACACTGGGACAATTTGGTTTGGCGGTACGGGCGCGAATTTAATCTCTCCAGTATTTGAATCATGCCAAACAAAAAGCCAAGCACTGCCAGCTAATGCTGCGTCCTTGACTAATTCTTTAATGATTGCTTCAAATTTATCGGGTAATAATTCAACTAACTGTTTATTTTTTGTATCATCATTCCCATTAACATCACAACCATGTAAAACAAAAATAGAACCGCTCCTACCCATTAACATCACAACCATGTAAAACAAAAATAGAACCGCTCCAAACAGAAGCAGTCCCATCGCTGTCAAACCTAACATGAATATAATATTAAATAACATGTTCTTCTCCCACAAAAAACGCCTAACTATAATTAGTCAGACGTTATCTAAATGTTAATTTAATTATTTTTAATACGTCCCACTAGCCATGAAACTAATATAACAACGATTACCGCTCCAATCATTGAAGGGATAAGCGCCATACCTGCAAGATGTGGTCCCCATGTCCCTAACAACATTTCCCCTAACCATGAGCCAACTAATCCTGCTAAAATATTAGCAATCCATCCCATGGAAGTATTAGTAATAGCACCACCAACTGTTCCAATAAGCGCCCCAATAATTAATGTCCAAATCAATCCCATATTATCCCCCTTATTCGCTAGTCTGTTTTATGATGTCCAAAAACAATAGTAGTAATTGCAGCAACAACAACGGTTAAGATGATTGTTGTCATCACCGGCATTTTTGCTGCTTCTTCTTTAGCAGTCTCAAACTGTTCTTCTGCTTTACCCATCAACCCTTTAGCCATTCCTTCAGCTTCAGTTTTAGAGTCGCCAGTAACCTTACCAGCTACTTCTTTAACTTTACCAGTCGCTTGATCCTTCATTCCATCTAACTTGTTATCTAAAGCCATCATAGATTACCTCCTAGTAGTTGTATAATGAATTTTCATTCATGGCACCTAGATTTATATTTAAATTATAACACAATTATGAAAACGCTACCATTGCAATTATTTTATAATAATTGTTGTAAATAAAAAACGCCTAACTGTTGTTAGACGTTGCATTTTTTGCAACTTTCATGATTCAAATTATTGAATAACTGATTTTAAAATTAAAAAAGCATCAATCAAATGATTGCTACCTTTGTAAATATCCTTATCTAAGAAATTCCTTATTATTCAATATTTGAAGTCTTAACAGATATTCCGAGAATTTCCGCAACAATCGTTCACGTTAATTTTGAAATAATCTGTAAATTTAAAATTTAAAAAAGCTCATTTATGGTTACCAAATTGTGAATAGAAATAATCACTAAAAAAACCTGTATGTCTCATAACTGTTTATTGTCATTTTGACATCTCCTTTAAAAAACCTGAATACTATAATCCAATTGCTTTACTACTTATTGTTCAATAAAATAACGTAACTATTAAGATAAGAGTTATTAGAATTCAATAATCAAATAATCAATATCTTTATCAGTGTTTCAAGACTGATTGACCATTACACAAACTATTCAGTGATGTTACAGATTTCAAGGTTCCAACCACTGAAGAAAAGTATATTTAGAACCCATTCTCGACATGTACAATAACGAGCCTCTATCTCATTCAATTAGTCACATCCGAATTTCACTTTTACTTTCCAACCGCTTAATCAGCTTGTAGATCAACTATCAAAAATTTCGTATCGAACAACCATGTACACTAATCAAGGATAGCAATATCGTCACAGAAAATGAATTAAGACGTTAACGAAAAACCGCATTATTCAAAGCATGTCACGATGTGCGACTGCTCTAGATAATGCGGTTATGCAAAGTTTCTTTAATCAGCTGAAGGTTGAAATCGATCCTTTAACCAAATATTCTTCGACAAAAGAGTTAATTGATGTAATCAACAGCTGGATATTGTACTACCACAACACAAGAATTCCAGTGAAATTAAATGACCATTCACCGGGAGAATACTGACAAATGGCCGCTTAATCAATAAAAATATTTTACTTGAACTTTTTGGCTACACCGTATAGTTAGTAGGCTTTTAGTTTATTCAATGTTATTTTCGTCCCATCTCAATATATTATGCATATGTTTATTATTTAAGATAATACTCCACTAATACTCAGCGCAACTAAAATTACAGTAATTAAAGAAATAACCATCAACCAAATATATAACTGATGCCCATTCATTTTGTAATGCCAAAGGCTCCATACAAATGTCAGTACGTATGTTACTATCATCAACCAATCCATATTCATAAATATGTTTAAACCAAACGTTATCATTAATTATCTACAATATGACTTTATACAAAAAACAGTTAATTACCTAAATTATATATTTGATAAGAATCAATATATTTTAGCTTTTTATCATACTTCACCTTTCATCAAATATGTTTATATTATAACAATTTCAATGTATTGACAAATAACATTTTATGACAAAATATCATCAATAAGTACTACCTTCACTTATTGGAAGCACCGAGGCTTAATCGTATTCATTTTTTCATACAAAAAAGGCAACTAACTTCTTAGTTGCCTCTACAAATTTAATTGAATTTGAATAGATTAACCTTTATTGCGTCCAAATAACCATGTAACAATGATTACGACGACAACAGCCCCAATAATTGATGGGAATAATGCCATTCCGGCCATATGTGGCCCCCATGAACCTAATAATGTTTCACCAAGCCACGAACCAACCAATCCAGCTAAGATATTGGCAATCCATCCCATTGATGTTTTAGTAATCGCACCACCGATTGCTCCAATAATTGCTCCTACAATAAGTGTCCAAATCCATCCCATAATTTTTACCTCCTCAATTGTAAACTATTCTTTAAGCTTCTCTTTTACGCCTTCGGCCATATCAGAAGCTGCATCTTTGACATCACCAAACTTTTCTTTAGCTTTGCCCATCAATCCTTCGGCTTTGCCCTCAGCTTCGGTTTGTTTGTCACCAGTAACTTTACCTGAGACTTCCTTAGTCTTACCGACTGCTTGATCCTTCATTCCATCTAACTTGTCATCTAAAGCCATAATAGATTCCTCCTATATGTGTACCAATGAATTTTAATTCATCGCAGCTTCGTGTTTACATTTATATTATAACACAATAAGAATATAGACGTAAATGTTATTTTTTTATAATAAAAAACATTTTATCCTTTTAAATATACTAAATTAGAAAATCAATGTTTATTAATTTAGTATCAAAATAGTAACAAAAGGCACCAGAAAACTCTTAATTGATGATAAAAAAGGTGTTACATACTTTACTATTGATTTCAAAAAATTATTAATAAAAGGTAAATCTAAAATTTAATTATCTTATTTTAATGCCAAATTCAAGTATCCAACAATAAATAAACTGACGCTAGAAAATTTTAATACTGTAGTTTCCAGTCATACTATCATGAGCAGCCAAATGATTCATCCCAAACTTATCCGCTAAATCACCAGTTGCGTCGGTGCTATCAGCAATCCCCCACCAAGGTTCAATACATAAGAAAGGCGCCTCAACATCCGCTTTCGTCCAAATACCAACATATTTAGCATTATCAATCGTTAGCGTCACTCCATGTTGGTTTTGCTCATCATGAAGCTTAATTTCAAACGGTGTCTGTTGCAAATCCAAAATAATCGCGTCATTTTGGTAATCTTCCCACCGAACTGGTAAAGTTTGCCGACCATCAAAGGTAGTATCTTGTTGAAAATCAACAAATGGGCCAGCCAAAATTTTTCGATTAAAAGTTTTTTGCGGATTAAACTCTAACTGATAATCTTCAAAATGATGTTGATTATCCATTGGTAAGTTAAAGCCTGGGTGACCTCCCACCCCAAAAATCAAAGTTTCATCTGCGGGATTAACCACATGATATGTTACATTCAACTGGTCATCTACCAAACGGTAAGTCACCTCAAACCGAAAGTCAAAAGGATATTTTTCCTTAGTTTCAGCAGTGTTAGTCAATTGAAATTTGACCATTTCAATTGTTTGCTCAATGACTTTAAAAGGCATATCACGCGCAAAACCATGCTGATTCATATGATATTTATGACCTTGATATTGATATTCATTATCATGTAAACGTCCCACAATTGGAAAAAGGTTTGGTGCATGACGTCCCCAAATTTTAGCATCAGCTTGCCACAAATATTCTTTCGCGGTGGTATTTAATTGGAGACTACTTAATTCGGCACCTAACTCGTTTACCTCCACAGTCAACAAATCATTTTCCAACTTGATCATTTATTTCTCCTTAATAATCTGTATGATGTATATAGTA
>NZ_JQBP01000001.1:26580-108932 GCF_001438705.1 Weissella kandleri | reverse complement strand
AAAAAGAGCCGCCATATCTGCGTCTCTTTGATAACATTACTTTTTAGTCTTTACTGTACTAGTCCGTTTTTTAGTCGTTTTAGACTTAGGATCTTTTTGCTTAGATTTAGTTTTTGCATCTTCAGCTTTAGGTGTCGTTCCATCAGCTAATGTCTGCTCTGTGGGCTTATCCCAAGAAACAAAATCACAATCAGGGTAACGTGAACAACCGTAGAACGTCCGACCACGCTTAGTCTTACGTTCAATAATCTGTCCTTGATGACACTTCGGGCACGTTAATCCGATTTCTTTAACTATCGTCTTAGTGTTGCGACAATCAGGGAAGCGCGAACAGGCGTAAAACTTACCATAACGTCCGAGACGTTCCAACATCGGTGCCCCACAAATTTCACAATTTTCACCGGCAAGCTTGTCCTTGACCACCATCTTGTCCATGTCAACTTCAGCTTTATTCAACTCCACCTTAAATGGTTGATAAAATTCATCGACAACCTTAACCCAATTTTCATCCCCCACTTCAACATTATCCAATTCATGCTCAATTTGTGCCGTAAATTTCAAATCAGCCACATCAGGGAAATACTCACGAACTGCCGCTTGAACCATTTTCCCAATTTCAGTAGGAATAAACTTTTTAGCATCCATCCGAACGTATCCACGGGATTTAACGGTCTCAATCGTTGCGGCATACGTTGATGGACGTCCTACCCCAGCTTCTTCTAGGGCTTTAACCAGTGCGGCTTCAGTATAGCGTGGCTTAGGCTGCGTGAACTTTTGCTCAGGATTAAGGCTTTCCAGTTGAACTTTATCGCCAACCTCCATCACAGGTAAAACATTATCCTTCGCCTTCGCAGCGGGATAAGCTTTAGTATAACCAGCAAACTTAGTCGTCGCCCCATTAGCACGGAACATCACGCCACTTTGTTCGATAGTAACCCGAACTCGATCAATAATTTCTGGCGTCATTTGTGAAGCGACGAAGCGTGACCAAATTAACTGGTAAAGTTTAAATTGATCATTCGTTAACTTATCTTTAATCGAAGCCGGCGTCCGAAAAACTGAGGTTGGACGAACAGCCTCATGCGCATCTTGTGCCCCTTCTTGTTGCTTAGTATTCAGTGGCTTTTTAGCGGCATATTCTGCCCCATATTCATCATGAATGAATTGCGATGCATCATTTTTAGCCAGTGATGAAATTCGCGTCGAGTCGGTTCGCATATAAGTAATCAATCCAACGGTTCCATTTTTACCACCTAGATTAATTCCTTCATATAATTGTTGCGCCGTTGACATTGTACGCCGAGTTTGAAAGTTCAACTGCGTATTAGCAGCTTGTTGTAAAGTTGACGTTGTAAAAGCTGGGCTCGGATTATTCTTTCCCTCACTTTTAACCACTTCAGTTATATTAAAATCAGCTTTTTGATCTAATCGTGCAAGAATTTTTTGCACCATTTCATTATCAGGAATCCGTGCAACCTTTTTCCCGTCTAATCCATAGAAACCAGCGTGGAACTTTTTCCGCGACTTTTTAAAAGTTGTTGGCAGCTCCCAATATTCTTCGGGCTGAAACGCCTGGATTTCATTTTCACGGTCAATAATCAAGCCCAATGCAACTGATTGAACCCTTCCTGCGCTCAAACCTTTTTTAATTTTTTTCCACAATAATGGCGAAATTGAGTAGCCCACCAACCGATCTAAGATTCGCCGAGCCTGTTGGGCATCGACGAGGTTCATATCCAACTTGCGGGGATGTTTAAACGCATCTTTCACAGCATCTTTAGTAATCTCGTTAAACACCACACGATTCTCATCTGAGTCAACATCTAAGTCTAGAGCATGAGATAAATGCCAAGCAATTGATTCACCTTCACGATCCGGGTCGGATGCAAGATAAACATGCTTAGCCGATTTAGCCTCTTTTTTCAAGCCTTTAATTATATCGCCTTTCCCACGAATGTTGATATATTTTGGCTCATAATTATGTTCTGTATCTACACCCATCTGTGACTTTGGCAGATCCCGGATATGTCCGATACTAGCAACCACCTTATACCCTGTTCCCAGATATTTTTCAATGGTTTTGGCCTTAGATGGTGACTCAACAATAACTAAATTTTTTTTTCGTTTCGAAGTAGCCCGTTTGGGGTTTGTTTTTTTGGTCTTTGTTTCTGTTGCCAAGGAATTTCTCCTGTTTCTGTTAATTTCATTTTCGTTTTTAACTGCTTACTATAACTTATCTTATCAGAAAATACTAATTTTAAAATAGTGGCGCTAAAAAACGCACGCCTTTTAATAAGGGTGCGTTCACTTAAAAGCCGAACTATAACTCTTTAAAAGTTCACTTTAACATAGCTCATCAATTTAGAAATGTCCAATAAATTGATAAATGGGGAAACCAGCTCCTGAAAATTTCTGTTCATATTCTGTTTCCACATTGTCTAACATCTTATCGGAATCTTCATGCAGATTCAATGAAATTCCATTTGGGTTAAATTTCACCCCAAATTCCGCAAAACTATATAATGAATATTCAAATAGTCCACGATTGTCTGTTTTAAAGGCTATCTCCCCACCCGTTGGTAAAACAGCCCGATACCCTTCCAAAAAAGTTTTATACGTAAGGCGGCGTGATTCATGTCGAGTTTTAGGCCATGGATCAGAAAAATTCAAATAAATTTTAGCAACTTCGCCCTTACTAAAATAAGTTTCCACTCCTGCCCCATCCCCGTAAATAAAACGTAGATTAGGTAAAGATTGTTCATCTTCGTCTGCTTTACGTGCCGCCACGGCGACTGCTGATTCTTGCAATTCCATTCCAATAAAATTAATATTTGGATACTTTTTTGCCATTCCAATGATGAATTGTCCTTTTCCAGTTCCAATTTCAACATGCAAAGGGGCATTATTTTCAAATAAAGATTGCCAATTACCCTGTAACCCAGTCGCCCGATCCTGCGTAATGACTAATTCGTCATGCTCGTTCAACCACGCGGCGGCCCATTTTTTATTTCTCAAACGCATTTCTTCACCTCTGTGTTATTTTCTTATATATTATCAATCGGCTTATTAAAATCCTATCTAGCTTACCAAGCTTACCCCATAATAATCAACCCTTTACCTAATAAATAATTTTTTATTGATAAATTAAAAAAATAAGTTTAAAAGCAAAACAAAACTTCACTCGATATCAAAAATCCTGTACAACAGATTTACCAAACAAAACTTCGTTAATATATCAGCCCGTCAGTTTCATGTTATAATGATGCTAAATAATATAAACGTTTAATGGAGGTTGTAATGACGGATATTTTTGATCAAATTATTGATGGTGAAATTCCTGCGTATAAAATTTATGAAGATGATGCAGTTTTAGCATTTTTAGATATTTCACAAATTACGCCAGGGCATACTCTTTTAATTCCTAAAAAGCATTTGCAAGATATCTTTGAATATGATGAAGATACCGCCGCACAAGTGTTATCAAAGTTACCTGTTATTGCGCGCGCTGTTCAGAATTCCAATCCAGATATTATTGGCGTAAATATTTTTTCTAATAACGGCGAAGGTGCTGGTCAAGTCGTTCCACACTCTCATTTTCATATTGTCCCACGCTATGCCGGCGACAATTTTTCAATCACCGAATTTAATAACGCTGCCCAATATTCTGACGAACAATACCAAAAGATTGCCAATTCTATCACTTCTCATCTACAGGAGGATTAGCCTATGTCATTAAAAGACAAACTGACTACCGAAGTTAATAGTTGGAAACAAATTATTAATTCTACCCGTGCTGCTAGTCAACATTTTCAATCGGCCAAAACAAATTTAATCGATCAACTACCATTAGCTGAACAGACAACGCAAGATATACAACAATCTATTCAACAAACTATAGATAAAAATCAATTTCGTTTAGATCATTTACAGGACACGGTCCAGCATTTAAAAGACAGTACCCAAAAATAATAATCTAAATTAATTTTTATAGGCAACTAGCTAGTTGCCTATTTTTCAATTTTTAAAGACAAAAAATACTAGATATATCATGCTGGCTACCATCCATATCTAGTATTTAATATCGCTCATTTAGTGTAAAAAGATTTACAATATTATTTTAAAATTCAGAGGCTGAATCAATCTTTTAAATTTCCTATTCTATTATTTTTGTTTATTTTTTAAATCAACCAATTTGCTACTCATCAAAACAAATAATGCACCAATACAAACTAGTAATGCTAATATGCGATCACTCTTTTCTTTTACTGCCGTCTCTGGTAAATCAACAGGCATCGATGCCAAGTTTTGCACTTGCTTTCCCTTGTTTTGAACTTCTTGTATAAGTGGCTTCATCCCCTGCAACACGTTTACAGAGGCTTTTACTTCGGTCTTATCCACTCCATTAGCTTCCCCATTCCCATTTTCTTTGACCAACGGATCCGTTTTTCCATTCATTTCATTATAGTTATCTGTCTTTACCTTGGCGCCAGACTCAGCTTTAACAACAGCTGGTTTGTTTAATGCTTTTGGTATTTCATTTACAATAGGCGCAATCTGTTCAACAACGCTCCCGGGATTAGTAATTAATGATCTTACTGAAGCTGGTTGATTAGATATCTCCGTTGATTCCTGCTTTTTATCCTCCTTCACTATTATTTCTGTCTTATCATGCATAATATTAACTGGTATTGCTTTATGATTTAAACTTTGATTGATTTCACCTCCTCTATTGGTCGATTTAGGCAAACTATTATTATAGAGTTCTTCATCATTTAGAGTATCTTGAGTCTTTACATTAAAATTAGCTTGCGGAGCCAAAGATTTGTCCACTATTGCACTGAGTTCATCAATTCCCTGGCTTAAAATATTGCTCAAGTCATTAACTAATTTATGATTATTGTCATTTAAAGCTTGGCTAGCTTCTCCCAGAATATTCCAAATATCAGAAAAATTATTAGATAAAGCATTAAATACGTCATCATCGTTTTCTTGTACTCCTAAATTTTGAATAGTAGCACTAAGTGATTTTCCATTGTTCGCCACTTTTTCAGCTGTATTTAATGTGTTATTATTAGAAAATTCAGGCGTTGATTTATCCCTTTGATTAAGATTCTGGACAGTTTTAGCTTCATCGTTAAGATTATTCGCCGTTTTTTCCGCTGCTTCATTTACTTCTTTTTTATTTTCATCTAACGATCGAACAGGTATCGCCATATTGTTTGATAATTCAAGATTTTCTACTTTAACTGGCTCAGATTTACTCGATTTATCTTTTAAAACTGAATTTATTTCTTCTACCAATTGGGCCTTAATATTTTTAGCATTAATAATGTTCCTTTCATGCTGCCATCCTTTATCTTCGTAATCTTCATTAGTTTGCTTTGTCGAGGCTAGAATTTCTTGCTCTTTTCGCTCAAATTTATCCACAGCTTGCCTTTCTGTAAGATATCTTCGCTTATTCACTTCGTCAATTTGTGACAAAATTTTTGCCTTAGCTGATGTTTTATTTTGATCTGATATATCAGGGTTTGACATTAACAGCTTCAAATCTTGGTTGAAACCTGCGATAAGCTGTCTATTTTCTGCTAATAACTTAGCTAATGTAACTTCTAGCTCCCCTTTAATATTGCTTAGTTGTTCTTTTTGATTGATATTGAAGGCTTTATTTTCTTCAGTCAACAGATTTAATTTGGTTTCTTCATCTGTTATAATTTCCTCTTGTTCTTTAATTGATTGTTGGAGCGAAGCAACTGTTTTCGTTAAAACAATTTTATTATTTCCCTCCATTTTTAAGGGATGTAATAAAATATTTTCCTTTGCAATAGGGCTGACATTACTATTTGCCTCTCCTACTGTTGATCCAAATAGGCTAACACTAAATATTGTTGATAAAATTGTAACTGATTTGTACTTAATCGTAATCTTCATATTTCCACCTCTTTATTATTTGATAATCTAAATATAACAGAGTTGAAATTGTTTTTTGTGAAAACAATGTGAAATTATAGCATGTTTTTAACTTAGTATTAACATTTGCTTTTTTCGCTAAAATCATTTATATTTAAACAAGTAATTGGAGATATGGCAGAGTGGTAATGCAGCGGACTCGAAATCCGCCGAACCGGTGTAGAGCCGGCGCACGGGTTCGAATCCCGTTGTCTCCTTATTGTATATTTAAAACATTGGTACATCAGCGTTTCAAAAGAATTAAATTATTTAGATACATATCAAAATACACACTACATTAATAGTATCCCAGCTGGAGAAATAGCTTTTTTCTACTATATAAGTGCAAATAAAAAAGCCTACTAACTATGCGGTGTACCCAAAAAGTTCAAGTAAAGTATTTTTATTGATTAAGCGGTCATTTGTCGGTATTCTCCCGGTGAATGGCCATTTAATTTCACTGGAATTCTTGTGTTGTTATAGTACAACATCCAGCTGTTGATTACATCAACTAAATCCTTTGCTGAATAACATTTGGTCAAAAGACCAATTTCAGCCTTCAACCAACACTGCCGACAAAATTTTTAACAACCTTACCAGCCAACGCTATAACTACCGTATAATTATCTGCATGGTAATGTTCGTAGCCTAAGACTGCAACACTTTTTTAAGAACATAAGTTTTACCAGTGCCGTCATAACCAGTTAAAGACGAAATTGGCTTATTAATAATCTTCTGTACCGCTTCTTTCTGATCAATAAACAAGTCTGCCACGTCGACTTTATCAACTTATTTATTAATATTTGCTTTACCACGTAGTTTCAACATATCATTTACTATTTTATATGCGCGCAAAGTATCTGTGCCACCCATCCATAAAATTCGTGAACACCCCAAAATCGTTCAATGCGGCGTCTTCCAGAACATAATTAGATTTTTTAATAGCAATTATATCGTCTCTTTCGGTGTTGCCGAAGTTAATGTTCTGTGTCCCAAACAGCCAGAATCTTCTCCCTAGTCTCAAGCTCATTGTTCGAAAACATTCCAAATACTTGAGTAGCCCTTTCATAAGGCAGCGCAACACTCCAGTCTTATAATCTGGTCCATGATTATCAACTATTTTATAAATTTTATTATCATATAACACAAATTCCGAATGTTTTTTGGCTACTTCATCAAGTTGTCGTTTGATTTTCCAATTAACCTCTTGGAACGGAGCATCTGTGTATAACTCAATATAGAGTTTTGCTGTCGCTTCAGTTATATTCGGTAATGTCATTAGCGCTTCGATTGATTCTAAATTATAAATAATTTCTTTATCATTATTTTTTCCTTCGCACCCCATTAACCAAAGCTAAAAGTTAATTTACTTACACTTCCAACTGGATAATTGGATTTTTTATTTGTCCTAAAAATTAGATAAATAAAAACGCTAATATTCTGATATGAGCGCTACTTCTATGTACTTTATTAAATTAATTAAAAATCTACTATTGTTGAAAGATTATCATCGCTGCATTTATGAATTACAAGTATACAAATAAGCGGAACTATGTCGCAAATATCGGAAAATACTATAGATGATATTTAAAATAAACATAATCGAATGATATTTAACAATAAACAAAATTAATTTAAAATTTTTAATTACAATATCTTTCAAGTCCATAGTGGCAATATTTTAATTTTGCTTACATAATATTTCAATAACTACTAAACATTCATCAGCATTTAAATTTTTTATCAGATATAGCTGATTAAGAAACGGGTACACATTAATATTCAAACATTCAAAGGTAGTCTTCCAATACTTATTTTTTACAGCATTCTTTAACTACTTGACATTATAATCTCACTCTTTATATGTGTTAATAAAATGACATAATGTTCAATATACACCTAACACTTCCAAACCACAATAATTCATATGCGTCTTGAATTTTAATATTGAAATTAACAAGAAAATTTATAATTTTCAACATAATCCATTTGAAATGATCCACACCAATGCCCTTTAATACAATCAATTAATTATGATTAATATTTTTAGGTATATACTAATTAAAATATATTATTTTAAATATCTTAATTATAATAATATTCATACTACAGAAAAATGCCAATCATCTTTTCAGAAAATTGGCATCCATTCAACATAAATTTTAACCAGTATTAGATTATCAATCTGAGGTAATTTAGCTCATCCTCATATTTGATTACGGTATAGATCCGCGACAACAATGAATTTACTCACTAAACAACTCATTAATTTGACAGAGATATGAAGCAAAAACAAACGTTAGGATAATACAAATCAAGCTAAACAACTCATTAATTTGACAGAGATATGAAGCAATTATTACGGCAAGGGTACACAAATATTGAGCTAAACAACTCATTAATTTGACAGAGATATGAAGCATCATTTTTTCGACCGCTGTTATAATCTTGGCTAAACAACTCATTAATTTGACAGAGATATGAAGCCGAACGGCAGAAATAACAACAACAAAAACCGCTAAACAACTCATTAATTTGACAGAGATATGAAGCATACACTTGATTATCATCAATATCATTAACGCTAAACAACTCATTAATTTGACAGAGATATGAAGCGCAAGACCAAATTACGCAGGCCCAATTAATGCTAAACAACTCATTAATTTGACAGAGATATGAAGCGTTTGGACAAAAAAGAATGAAAACACACTGGCTAAACAACTCATTAATTTGACAGAGATATGAAGCGGAATGATAAGCTACATAGTTCTCACCCAGGCTAAACAACTCATTAATTTGACAGAGATATGAAGCCATAAAGTCGTATGGATCACCCATTTTTTTGCTAAACAACTCATTAATTTGACAGAGATATGAAGCCATCTGAAAACTAGCTAAAGGGTTATTAGTGCTAAACAACTCATTAATTTGACAGAGATATGAAGCTCTGATTTAGTTAGAATGGCTAACGCTGGTGCTAAACAACTCATTAATTTGACAGAGATATGAAGCTGTATTTTCAAAATACTGAAGAACTAATCCGCTAAACAACTCATTAATTTGACAGAGATATGAAGCATCACCAGATGAACTTGAACGCACAAACGGGCTAAACAACTCATTAATTTGACAGAGATATGAAGCTAGGAAAGACTGACGAAATGATGCCAAATAGCTAAACAACTCATTAATTTGACAGAGATATGAAGCCATATTCATAACCATCAAACTTGCTATCAAGCTAAACAACTCATTAATTTGACAGAGATATGAAGCTGTACGCATGTTCGCTTCTATATTCCGTTAATCAACCAAGTCATCTTCGAATTTTACAAAATCATCATCAATTTCAACAACATTTAGTACACTTTCACCTATACTTTCTCGCAAAGTAGCAGATTCAAAGAATAGTGCTTCAATATTGTTAATTTTCATCTCGCAATCTAACGCCTTAATTTGATCATCACTCAAATATAAAGCGGCATTACAAAACGCAATTAATCTAGTGTCGCCCAACCTGGATGCAATAACAACTATGCTTTCTATTATACCATATAAATCATCATAAATTGGCTCTTCTATTTGTAAATCCAAGTACTTTAATAACCTACTCAAATCCCAATTGCCTGGTACAATCCCCGGTAAATCTAACTCAAATAAAATTAAATTAAGTTTTGATTGAAGTGTACTATTTAATTCACGTAGCTCATTTAATTCAAAATCATCTATTTGTTTTAAAAGATTCTTGATAAGAATTTTTTCAAAAATTTTATTAAAATCTATTGGCTGTAAAATATCGCCAATATAATTAACACTTTTAGATGTAATCATCTCACCATCTTGGCTTAAAACCACTCCTTCATTAGCACATTGTAATGATTGAATAACTTGCAGCATTAATTTTGTAGAGGCAATTTTTAAGATAGTGATTCCTGAGGATAATTCAATAGGTGACAAGGGATAAATCGTTAATTTCTTCATATTACTACCAACCTGTCATTCGTATTTCTAACATCCTTTTTTGCTTCGCCACTTAAAAAATGCATACTGGTGTATTGTTTTTCCGTAACAATTAAAGTTTGAATTAAGCCTTGAGAAGGACAAAACTCACCTACTCTTTTTTCTAAAAATTCTGCGGATTGTTTATTTACTGCTACTCTGACATAAACACTCTCTTGTATCATCAAAAATCCTTCGTTCAACAAATTTTTTCTAAACTGTCGATAATCTCTTCGATTTTTGTCTGTTGTTACAGGTAAATCGAAAAAAACAATCAATCTCATCATCCTATACCTCATAGTTCAAATCCTAATTCTATTTCACCATCTTCCGATAATGCTTGTAGCTCCAACCGAACCATATCGTGAACAGCAGTCGCCACTAACATTGATTTATGATTAAATTTAATCTCTTGATTTAAAACATTAACCATTTTAATTTTAAACGCTGTATTAAATTCGATTTCTAAGTCATTGTAGACGATTCTATCAATTAATGGACGTAAAGGTTCCATCAAATCACTGGCTAAATTATATTCATTAGTTGCATTATCATGATGTATTCCTAACTCAGTTAAATAACCAAAATGATTAATTTCTCTGGTAACAGCTGCCAATAAAATCTGATAACCATAATTAAGTTTAATATTTAGGTCATTATCCATATCTTGCCGCACAAAATTATTTCCATATAGCCGTCGAAAATACATTCTAGCTCCGACGGCTTCCCGATTGGTCTGGTCACCCAACTGTGTGTCATTAATAAGATCATCAAAGCCTGTTGTATCCAAATTACATCCCTGCAAATTTAACTTTTGCTGTAATAACTTTTCCTTTACAACAATCTGCCATAATCTACCTTTTTTGCTTCCACTCCAATCGATTTGCTCTTTTATGTTCAAATTTCTTTTAGCATTACCATAATATGAATTAACCTCACCTACTGGCATTCCCTTATGATTACTAAAGATAATGCGAACATTTCTTTTGACCATTTCCATAATCGCTACTCCCGTAATAACAATTTGTGGTGTTTCAAAAATAAGTATGTTGATATCATCAACCGGTATCTTAATAATATCTTCATTAGTCTTCACTAAAATCAGATTCATTTTATAACTAACCTTACTATGCTTAGTTATATATATAGTTCTAAATGACATATAACTTCTCCTGTGCTATAATATTAATGTTGAGTCATCACCTCAACATTTGTCTAATTCGACAAACAACTCATTAATTTGACAGAGAGAGTTGAAGTAACACAACGTGATACTTATATCACTGAGTTTCATTCTATTGGGTCTTATATGGCCAATACATATTATGTATATAAGCAATCAGTCTAATGACCGATTGCTTATTTTTTATTTAACCAACTATTCTAATTGCTTTTGTTTTAATAACTCGTTAATTGATATTTTCCGATGGTATAAACCAGTTGGTGACTGGTAAACAAACTCTGCATTATCACTAAGTTTCATTCCTTTTTTAGTTCTTAAATCACGCCACCCCTTCCCTTGCTTATCTAGGTAATTCTTAAATGGGTCTATTTTTCCTGGAATCTGCGGACTAGCATCATCATGCATTTTATTGATAATAATCCTCAATATTTGCATCTGCTCTTGATCGTCACAGCTCGCCCACTGTTGTTTAGCTGCCTTCACCCGTTTCAAATCAGGTTCTAATAGTTTAAATCGCTCTAAATTCTTCTCATTGGTCAATAAATTTAAAATATTATCTCTTTCCTCGTCATTGATATTCTTTTTAGTTAAAACGTTATTAATGTGTTGATTCACCCATAGTTGACGAGCATTATGCTTAATCTCTGCAGAAGCCAGATAAAAACTTGTTCTTTCATCAAAAACCAGTTGACCTAAAGGAATCTGATCCAAAATAATTCCAGCATAATTTGGAATATTTAAGCTTCGAACGTACGCATCATACGTAGTGGTCTTATTTGCAACCTGATTAGCAATAGCTGTTGGAATTTTAATCACCATATTTTTAGCATTATTCTTTGCTTTTATCCGAATCAAAACCAACTCTGCTGCCTGTTCACTAGTGACCCCACCATAAATATTAATATCTGATTTTTGATGATTAACTGGTGCTTCACCACTACCTTTAGGCTTCACCGTGACTCTTTGATATAACTTGCCAGCATTTTTAACCTTACGTGTCACCAAAATGTTTTTATAACCCAAAACTTTTCTCAAATATGCTTCATTATCAGCTGTCCAACATATCTCTCCGGTAGCTGGATGAGTAACCTTATCAACTTGACCATCACGTACAGCCATCCGCATTGATCCAACCACGAATTGTAATGGAAAAATGCGTTCAGGTTTTTCAGCGGACCTTGCTTTTTTAGCCATGCTCAACCACTTTTTAACATATTGCGTATACCCATGATAAACATTTTGAGATGGATTCATTCCTTGCATAAATCCGCGTTTTTGCATAAACTCTCCTACCGTCGCAATAAGCAGAGCGTCATGGGCATGATGATAATCGTTCACTAATCGGTTCTTTTTATAATCCATTAACTGACGCATATCGCTTGTTAACTCTTGTCGAATCGGAATTGCCTCAACATGATCAAACTCACTCTTAATTAATTCTGCAACATTCTTAATAATCTGACGTGTTTCCACTAACGAACGCGCGATAAATTTCTTTTCGTCTCCTTTGCTGAAGTTGGTCTTCATTAATGTATCGTATTTACGTTGGCTCAATAAATTCACTTTCTTTAACTGCAACCAAAAATTATGCATCTTAGCTTGGATAGCATTATCTAAAACTTGATTAGACTTTTCACGATTTTTAATTGCTGTCACCAATACCTTGTTATCCCATGAATTATCTTTAGTCATAGCTTGCGGAATGATATGATCAATATCATAAGTATATAATTTGTCAAAATCCAAAGCTTCCCCGGTATACATATCCTTACCTAATTGCATGAAATATAAAAATGCTTTTTCTGATAGAGAATTATTCTCATCAACGTTATTCAATACACCTTGTACATCTTTAAAAACGTCTGGATATACCTTCATTAACTCTTTCTTATTCTGATCATAAATTTTCTCAATCTGTTTTATCCGTGAATTAGGTTGATACGAATTCTGCGATTCACGCGCAAACTCCAAATAAATTCTTTTTGGTGAAATTCCATTATTAGCTCTGATAATGTCTTGAATCACTGCCATACTTTGTGTAATCCCACGTTTAATAGCTGGTGATCCTGCTAAATTTTTAATTTTTTCATCTAAACTAATTTCAACCTGTTGACTTTGATTTTCACTTTCAATCCAATCACGAAATTGATACTTATCATCCATATTATTAACATAAAAGCTAAGATTCCGTTGCCCTTTATATAAAGCATCAATTAAACTAATTTTATTTTCATTAATCTCTGGATCTATAATGGCCGGCGTATTTAACAATTTCTTTGATAAATTCCCCCAACCAGTGAAATGCTTACCAGCTAACTTTTCACATTCATCATCATCTAAAAATCCTAATTTTTGAAGTTGGCGTTTTAACATATGGCGATCTTCAAACACGGTCTGTAATTCAGTAATTTTCTCTAAATTATCTGTCCCCAGAGTGTTCATCCGTTCAGGGCCGAAAATATTTTTAAAATAATGGAACGAGCTTAATTTATTCTTCAATTCTTTTCCTGCAAAACCAGTTAATTCTTCTCCATCCTGCAAATACCCCTCAGAGATAAGGAAACTATTAATTTTATTCTTCGTTGCATTCTTTAATGACACTTGCAAATTTGAATAAATTTCCTGCTTAGCATCAACCGGCAAGGGCTTACCGTCATAACGTAAATTATTAAGTTCCTGCAAAACGTTATAGTCTTGATAAATTAAACTGGCCTTGTGTAATGATGGCTCACCTACAAGATACGTGTCAGTCCCCGTCATGCGTTTAATAAATTCAGCCGCAGATTTATCAATATCAATCAATTCCGTATAATTCCACGGCGTAATTTTTCCCGCTTTCTTTTGCGTCATCCAATGATTCGTCTGATCACCCGATTGAATACCAGCCAACCTTGGATCAACCAAGGGCCCAACGTAATAAGGAATCCTAAAATTAACCAGCTGTCCTATCTTATTAAATTCCTGACCATCGCGTTCAAACGTTTCTCGCAAAAAAGGATAATATCGGCCTTGCTTTTCAATTATTTTCTTTAATTCAAATTCATGTAATTGATGAGGAATTTCACCATTTCGCTTAGAACGTTGCACTGGTAATAATTGGTCAAGCTCAATTAATTTCAAAAGTTTATCAGCCTCATACTTATCTAATCGTAAGGCTTCGTGCTCTTGATTAATTATCGTCTTCAATTTCTTAAGACCATCAATACGTGATGCATCCCCTTTTTGAATTAGTTGATAAGCTTCTTCAAATTTCTCTTTATTATCTTTCGTCAGTACTTGTGCCTTTAGCTCCTTAAGCTGATGAGCATGTTCTTCATAACTCCGCACTTTAGCGTCGCTCACCGTCTCATCATCACCTAAAATTTGCTTTAAAATAATAGTCCCACGTAATTTCTGAATGTTTAATAACAGTTCATATTGTTCTTCATTAATCAGATTGGAAATAAGATTTAGATTTTCATCAACTGCATCATCAAAAGCAAATTTTAATTGATTTTTTACTACCTTATCCAAATCGGTTAATAAAAACATGTCTGCCAGTGAACCCTTGCCACCTCTTAATAACTTAAACAACTCTTCAACTTGCTTCTTAGCCTGTTTATCCTTATTTTGATCACTAAAAAGTTGTCCTGCTAATCGTCCACTCTCAGTAGGGGTCTTAGTGAAGTCTAACAAAATCGACTGAAAAGCCGCTATTACCGTTGATGTTTGATCAGCTTGTAACTCAATAGAACCACTCACATCACCTAATTGCTTAAATAATCCTTTGATATCAATAGTCTGACTATTAGCATCAAAATCTGGTGTTAAAAAATGGCCTCGGTATTTCACAATATGATGAATTGCTAGATAAACTTCGCGTAAATCATGTTTTTGATTATCTTCCATCAATGTTTTACGCAAATGATAAATAGTAGGATAAGCTC
Source organism: Weissella kandleri (assembly GCF_001438705.1). Taxonomy (GTDB): domain Bacteria; phylum Bacillota; class Bacilli; order Lactobacillales; family Lactobacillaceae; genus Weissella; species Weissella kandleri. The sequence continues at coordinate 93,875 of NZ_JQBP01000001.1, read as the reverse complement.
GATGAAAGGCTTGATCAGCTTCTATATCACCATATAAACTAGCATTCGTTCCTTGTTCATTTAATTGCGGATTTTTCTGATCTAGTGGACTAACCCATGAATATTTTAAACGTGCCAAAAAATTTTCATCAATTTCATTTAACTCAGGTCTAAAAATATCATTCAGTAAACTCATTCTCCAACGCCGCCGTGAAAGACGTCGTCTGGTAGTCCGATACCCACGTCGTTCTTCAGCCGTTTCAGCACTATTAAATAAACGCACCCCAATTAAATTCTTACCCTTTTGCCGAATCAATTGATAATTATCCGTGGATATCGCTGACCACCCCACTGAACCAGTCCCAATATCTAATCCAATTACGTACTCTTTATTTTTTTCCATTTACTTCTCCTTAAAATAATTCAAATGTTCCACTTAGTCACTTAACTTACTAAACTAAAACGTTTACATTTAATTTTATCAAAATTTAAAATCATTGACAAATAATAAACACACTTCATTGATTTTATATCTATGAACAATTTAATATAATTTAAAATATAAAGATTTAGTCCATATGTATTGATATAAGATTAACCCAATAAAAAAGTCAATTAACCGCTATTACTACCGTTAATTGACTTATTATTAATCAAATTGTCTACTAAATAATTTTAGCTTCGAAGGCTTTTGATTCAATATCCAAAAAATCAAAAGTTTCAAATTCAGCTGGATCATAGACATAACTATCCGTTCCAAAACTAATCATTAAGTTAACCGGGTTTTCATTAATATCACCATAATACCCCATCACAACGGGTTTATTAGTCCCAATAGCATAACCAATTTCTAATGCTTCTCCCATATCCGGGGCATCAGCAGGATATGTTGCTACAATTAAATCAGAATTATCAATAGCTCGAATATCGGCACGATATGTCATCGTCGCCCACTCAAAATCTGGTTCAAAATCGCTACCTTCGGAGACTGCCAAGCCCTTATATTGATGCATCAACGGGACATGAATATGGGCCACCATTGGGTTCTTCAAAAGCGCTTCATACGTTGCCAACGTAGCTTCAATCTGTGTCTCAGTCCACCATGAATGCGCAAAATAAACTGAACGAGCCCCGGGTAATTTTTCTGGTTGAACAACTGTTTTTTCTAATTCAAATAACTTTTCCATCACTTCATTTTCAGATAACATGTTTAATCTCCTCTTTGTACCTAATGACTGTTCCTCTAAGAATACGATTATTTTAATAATTTTTCAACTAGAACTCAGACTAAACGACACTTTGTAATTTATTATAAAATGCGGATATATAATTCTCAATTAAGTATCTCATCTTTTATGCTCAACAAACCAATCGATCATGATACAATGTCAATTTAATGTAAATTAATATGTTATTATTTGTTTTATTCGGGAGGAATTATATTTTGAAACACATTATTGATTACACGATGCTTGGATTTTTATTGCTAACGGTAATTCTAAACTTAGTTTATGATGCTGATTGGTTATACCCGGTGATGAGTGGCGTATTCTTTGTATATGAAATTTATTTATACAAAACTGACCATAAAAATTCAAATAAATATTTTGCCATTTTATTTTTAATCTTAATGCTTATTTTTACAGCATTAAAACTTACGGGATGGAATTAGTTATTAAAAAAAACGAATTAACTACCAAGTATCAATGGCTAGTTAATTCGTCTTTTATATTATATTATATTTTACAACACTTAATCTTCTGGCATATAATCAGTCACATATAGGTGTGCCAAAAAGTCTTCAGCATCATCTGGATTGGTCGTATGATTATCAATTTCCGATTGAACTGCCTTTTCAATTTCTTTTCGGACCTTTTCGCTACCTCCATCGGCAACCGTCACGTGCACACGATGGATTTGATCATTCCAGTCCACCGTAGTAGGTCCCCAAGTACTTAAATGTAAATTTTCAACCCACGCTACAACTTCATCTTTTGAATATGCCATGATATATCTCCCATCATCAATTATTAGTAAAATTATACTCTTTTAATACTGATAATTATATCATATTCATTTAACGTTTTTTTACCAACTACCCTACCATATATGTCAATTAACACTTATTATTGATTTTAATATTTAGTTATTCAAGGTAGATTAACATTACTTTTGATTGGCCTCTTGTTTTGCCAACATATCACGGATATCAGTTAGCACTGAAATTTCAGTTATTTCTGATCCTTCTTCCTTATCCTTTTTAATTGACACTTTGTTAATCATCTTAATAATGATGAACAAAACAAAGGCTATAATCAAGAAATTAATCACATCCCCTAAAAAGGCACCATAGTTAAACGTTAATTGGTCCGATACCACAAATTTCAAATTATCCAAACTTGAAACCTGTCCTGTAAACAATCCAATAATTGGATTGATTAAATTAACAGTTAATGACTTGACCAAGCTAGTAAAGGCACCTCCAACGATAACCCCTACTGCTAAGTCCAAGACATTCCCACGCATAATAAACTCTTTGAATTCAGAAATAATTTTCATAATATCTACCTCACCAATTAATCTAGCTAAAACATCTATCAATTTTAACACTATATACACTGTATTTGTAGTATTCACTAATACTTTAACAAATAAGACTCTATATAAACAATTGATGTTAGAAAATATATCCAACACCAAATAATCTTATATCATTTTTTACAGGATACTTTATTAAAGCTTCCTGTTAAAGTATCGTTCATCATTTATCAGATTGACATATATACCTCACTATTTGTAGCGCTCGTACTATTTTTTCGCATTCATGATATTTTAATCTATATTGTTAATTTTTAAATCAATCTTGCATGATTATTAAGACCAGTAATGACATATTTAGTATAGCCATAACTATACCAGTAAATTTACTTTGAACCCAACCAACAAGACTCCAAAAAATAAAACAAATTACCAATAATACATACGTACAGATCCATTGAAATAGCATCGGCGCATGTAAGTATTGCAATAACAATAATATTGGCAGGATAAAGATCAACATGGAAAGACTCTCTCCCAAGCCCACAGCCCACAAGACCATATACTCATCAATCCCATCAATTGTATTCTTAATTATTGAATCAGAAATTTTCTTATAATTATTATTCATATATGTTATTTCCCTTGTTAAGTTCGAAAATATCAAGTTATCTTTATTTAAAAAATATGTTTGAACACACAACAACGTGTGCTGTCCTCTTTTAATTCTTCCAAATCATAGTCAGAGTACCAAATCATAGTCAGAGTAATCGATAATAGATATTATCATCAATTCAATTTGTTTTTACGGCCATCATCTTTTATTTTAGTCGCTCTGATTTTCCAATATTTTTTATAAAAATAAGATGAACTTACTATTATGGCACTCAATAACAATGCACCAATTAAAAATTCATTCAATTTTATCTTCCCACCCTTCAGGATTTAGCCAACCTATCTTTGCAAAAAGTTTATAGACGCTTTTTCGCATCTTAAATATTTTAGTTATTCGTTTATTTCCTTTGTTAATTACCGTTATATTAACCATATATTTTCCCATGCTAATTCTAATAAGACGAAGTATGACCAAAATTGCATCATTCACAATTTTTTATTACCTTCATTTAACCTCCTCTTTCTTTTATCATTTTTTAAATTGAATCGTGTCTATTGTTTTACTTATCTAATTTAATGAAATATCACAGATAAAAAATCTACGTAATCAAAGCATCTACTATTATATCAGTATTAATTAATCAAAATGATATATTTGTAATTATAAGATAATATGCATAAATTCCATAATGAAGCTAATTTATATTGATTAATCATTGTCTCAGGATATATATTAAAACCATAACTAACTATAGTATCTGTGAAAACTTCCCACCAAAACAGTTAATTTCACAATTAATTACTATCAGTGAGTAGCTAACTTATACAATAATTACCTAATATTCTTTGTCGATGCTCCACAAAAACATTAATTCATTAATGCTATCAATAATTTCTTGCGAGGGGGTTATCCGTTAATTCATAATCAATAAATGCCATGTTCATTTTCATTGTCGACCGATTTCTTATCAATTGTGCCCGTTTTTCAATTCACTCCTTGGCCTTAGACACATACACAATTCTATTTGAAACAGCCATGGTGTTGATATTGCATATGTATCTGAGCGACTAGGACATTCAAATGTATCAATAACTCAAACTGTATATACTCATCTGTTAGATACCAAAAGAGGTCTAGAAGCAGATAAAACATTAGATATATTGCGATAAAAATACTGGGTGCCCAAATAAAATAACTTTTTTAAAGGTGCCCAAATGTAAAATAATCCTAAAAAAGTGCCCAAAAGGTGCCCAAAATTAACTACAAATCACAATCAATCATGACCCATAAAAACCTTTTTAGCAAACAAAAAATCCTGACATACCAACGGATTTGCTGGCATATCAGGATTTAAAGTCAAAATATGATTACTTAAGACCATATTTCTTGTTGAACTTATCAACGGCTCCGTCGGCTTGCGTAAACTTAGCCTTCCCAGTGTAGAATGGGTGTGAATCTGATGAAGTTTCGACACGAACCATTGGGTAAGTCTCTCCTTCAAATTCAACAGTAGCGTCAGTCTTAACAGTTGATCCTGCCAAGAACTTTGCGCCAGTAGTGGTATCAACGAATACAACGTCACGGTATTCTGGGTGAATTCCTGCTTGCATAATAGTCTCCTTATAGCCCTGATCAAAACTCGGTCAACCAGAGTCAGTTTTATTAACTAAACTAGTATAACATATCCAATTTTAGAATACAGTACCCCATCACGAATTATTTGCAAAAAGTTACCTAAAAGTCACTATTTTGCAAAATAACGCAAGCGCTAACTATAGACATCAAATTAATTTTTACCTTCGTCATCGCCCGTTTTCAATACGGCCATAAAGGCTTCCTGTGGGACATCAACCGTACCAACTGACTTCATGCGTGCTTTTCCACGCTTTTGCTTATCCAACAGCTTAGCCCGTCGATCTGGATCACCAGTGTGAATCTTAGATGTAACGTCCTTCCGATAAGCTTTGATCGTTGACCGCGCAATAATCTTTGAACCAATTGCTGCTTGCACAGGGATTTCAAAATTACGCCGTGGAATTAAATCTTTCAACTTAATTGTAATTAAACGTCCCCGCTCCTGCGCAAAATCTCGATGCACAATAAAACTCAAAGCGTCAACCTTATCTCCATTTAATAGAATATCGATTTTAACCAAATCTGAAGGGCGATATCCCGACATTTCATAATCTAATGAAGCATAACCCCGCGTAGTTGATTTCAAAATATCAAAAAATTCAAAAATAATTTCTGATAACGGTAGATAATATTTCACATTCACTCGATTAGCATCCAGATAATCCATCGTATCAAATTCACCACGTTTACGCTGCGCCAAATCCATCACCGCTCCAACATAATCATTTGGAACCATGATTTGCGCATACACAAATGGCTCTTCAATATGCTCAATCTCGCCTACTTCTGGCAATTCGGATGGATTATCCACCTCTACCATTGTCCCGTCCTTTAAAAAAGCATGGTACGTCACAGAAGGTGCTGTGGTAATCAAATCTAGATCAAATTCACGTTCCAGGCGTTCTTGAATCACATCCATATGCAACATCCCCAAGAAACCTGTCCGGAACCCAAAGCCCAAGGCTTGCGAAGTCTCAGGATCAAATTCCAAAGAAGCGTCATTCAACTGTAACTTCTCCAAGGCTTCACGCAGATAATTATACTTGGCATTATCAGAAGGATACAATCCAGAATAGACCATTGGCGTCATTGGTTTATAACCAGCTAACGGTTCAGCGGCTCCATTTTGGACAGTCGTAATCGTATCACCTGGGCGCGCATCGCGAATATTTTTAATTGATGCCGCCACATAACCAATATCTCCTGCCACCAAATATTCACGTTTAATCGGATGAGGAGAATTAACCCCAACTTCCGTCACATCATATTCAGCACCAGAATTCATAAACTTAATTTTATCACCCGGCTTAACCATTCCATCTTTAACCCGGATCGTTAAAATGACCCCCTTGTAAGCATCGTAGGTCGAATCAAAAATCAAAGCTTTCAACGGCCCTTCCAAATCGCCCTCTGGTGCTGGTAATTTCGTCACGATTTGTTCCAATAGCTCCGGAATCCCGATCCCTTTTTTAGCCGAAGCTAAAACGGCATCTGAAGCATCTAAGCCAATTACATCTTCAATCTCCGCACGAACCTTTTCTGGCTCAGCAGCGGGCAAATCAATCTTATTAATTAAAGGCAAAATTTCCAAATCATTATCTAAAGCCAAATAAACATTCGCTAAAGTTTGGGCTTCTACCCCTTGAGCAGCATCAACAACTAAGATGGCCCCATCCGCGGCAGCTAATGAACGTGAAACTTCGTATGAAAAGTCCACGTGCCCTGGTGTATCAACTAAATGAAAAATATAAGTTTCACCATCATTGGCCACATAATGCACTTCAACGGCATTCATCTTAATCGTAATTCCACGCTCTCGTTCCAAATCCATCGTATCTAACAGTTGGGCTTGCATATCCCGTGAAGCCACCGTATGGGTCGCTTCTAAAATTCGATCGGAAATGGTTGATTTCCCATGATCAATATGGGCCACAATGCTAAAATTTCGGATATGTTTTTGGCGCTCTTCTAACTCTTTTAAATTCATTTAAATGCGCTCACTTTCGTTTAATTGTCTCTTCCATTATACAAGATAATTGGCCTTCCTGCACCGCGGATTACCAGGAAACTTGCTAAATTTAGATAAACAAAAAAGCCCGTATCACAAATGATACGAGCTTTCAGTCTACTAATATTAAAATTAACCGCGCCGGGCTTCTTTAATACGAGCAGCCTTACCGTGCAAAGCACGCAAGTAGTACAACTTGGCACGACGAACGCGACCATGACGAACCACTTCGATCTTATCAACACGTGGTGAGTGAACTGGATAAGTCCGTTCCACACCAACCCCGCTTGACATCTTACGAACAGTATAAGTAGCTTGGATTCCGCTACCCTTTCGCTTAATGACCACACCTTCGAACAATTGGATACGCTCACGTGAACCTTCGACGATTCGAGCATAAACCTTGATTGTATCACCGGCACGGAAATCAGGAATATCTGACCGCAATTGTGATTCAGTTAACTTTTCTAACAATGCATTTTGACGCATAGCAAATCTCCTAATCGATGTTCTTACATCATCCGACCAGCGGAACATCGTTGATATGGCATTTACAGCCAATAAATAATATAACAAAAAACCACTCATAATACAAGTGGTTTTATCTCAAGTAATATTATTTGCGGGCTTTAACGAATCGGTCAAATTGCCCAGCTGTTGCAGCTAAGAAGTTTAAGGTATCCTCATTAGTGATGTGTCCATTCTCATCACTCAAGGATGGTGTTCCCCCAATATATAACTCAGGTTGAGTCATCATTGGCATATTCAAAAATTGTAAGGTTTGCCGCAAAGTATGATTAGCCACAATTCCACCAATTCCACCAGTTGATTGTGAGGCTGGCAAAACAGGCTTACCGTCCCATACACTCTCGCCGTAAGGACGTGAAGCAACATCCAAGGCGTTCTTTAAAGCGCCTGGAATGCTCCGGTTATACTCTGGAGTAGCGATAATAAATGCATCTTGTTGAGCCACTAACTCTCGAAATTCAGTATAAACAACCGGTGAATCAGCATCATAATCTTGATTGTACAAAGGCAAATTATCAATGCGCAATTGCGTCACTTCAGCATCTTCAGGTAATCCCTTAACTAATGCTTCAGCCACTCCAGCACTATATGAACCCTTACGTAATGAACCAACTAACACTCCATACTTTGTCATATCAAAAAATCTCCCGTTAATTTTAATCTGAAAGAAAGCTTACTTTTAATAAGTTTACAAGTTAAATAATACACTGGATTTTTAGCTTTGTAAAGCTGTATTTTTTGTAAAGCTGTAGTTTCATGAATTAATTTTTATCATGTTCAGGACGATAAACAGCCCGGTTATCTAAAGCCCAATTCCGTGTCGCAAAATCGCCTGGCTCCGTTTGATTAAGTACTTGATCAAAGCTTTGCATATTAGCATCTAATTCGTCCAATTGATGTAAAACATTCGCTTCGCGGACCAATGGTTGAACCGGTGAACCGTATTCTAATTGTCCATGATGCGCCAGGACAACATGTCGTAATAAAATTAGATCTTCATCGAACAAATCAAGTTTCAACTCTTGAGCTGCTAACACAATTTGTTCATCAATCAAAACAATATGCCCAATCAAATTCCCAGACCGGGTATATTTGGTTGCGACCGGTCCAGAAAGCTCAATCACTTTACCTAAATCATGCAATAACGCCCCCGCCAGTAAAAGACTTCGATCTACTGATGAATATAAATTAGCCACTTGATCGGCCAACCGTGCAATTGAAATCGTATGATACCCTAATCCACCAGCAAAGGCATGATGATTGGTTTTAGCTGCTGGATAACGATAAAACTCATCATGATATTTTGCTAATAAATACCGGACAATGCGTTGCCATTTGGGATTTAAAATTTTTAAAAATAGCCGGTTAACTTCAGCTTCCATTTCATCGGCTTTCATGGGACCATGCGGCATGAAATCATTTGGATTTTGCGGTTCATCAATCCGGGTCGGCCGAATTTCAAAAATTTTCAACTGTGGTTTATCCCGATATGTCTGTCGCATCCCGCTAACTGCCACCACCATCCCCGCCTGAAACGTTTGGGCTTCTTCTTCAGTAATCTCCCATTTCATACCAGCTAATTCCATCGAACTATCTTCTAAAACAACCGCTAAGTATGGCTTGCCCGCATTAGTCTTGCGTAATTCGACTTGTTTTAAGACAGCATACGTCTGGACATTTTCATCATTTTTATAATCACTTAATTTACGTCCTTGCATCATCTTAGTCCTCAATCTTTCTTAATTTAAATCTAAAGTCGGTTGCAACGTCAAGTTATCGTGCGCTGTGAAATATAAAATTTGATACCCTTCTGCCGCAAATTCACCTAAAATTTCAAATAAAATTTGGCGCCGTGACGCATCAAGATCCACAAACGCATCATCAATCAAAACGGGTCCAATCCACTGCGCTTTTAATTGCCACGCATATGCTAAACGCAAAGTGACATAAACCAATTCCGCCGTTCCCCGCGAAACTTCGTCCAACGTCCAAAAATGTGTTGACTGATCCTTTAATTTTAATTGTCCTTGTTGATCCACAATTTGGATGTATTTCTGTTGGGTCAAACGTTGTAAATAACCACTCGCTACCTTGAATAACTGCGGTAACTGCATTTGCGTCAAGTGCTCAACGGTTTGTTGAATCCAAGTCGCGCTCAATTGCTCTACAAAATATTTTTGCATTTCATTTTGTAATAAACTGCGCTGCGTGGCAATTTTTTGATTTAACGTTTCCAAACTAGTATCAGTTTCAAACGCCGTTAGCTCATAATTTACACGGGCTAATTCCGCTTGCAATTGTTGCGCTTGCTTGTCAGACGCTTCATCCCCGCTAGCTTTTTGTTCCTCAGCTGTATCAGCATGAGCTGGATGCAGGGCTGAAAACTTTGCTAATGTCGCCTGATCGACATCCCCTAATTGTTGTTCCAATGTTTGCAACTGCGTTTGTAAGGCTCGCGTACGTTGATCAACCAATTTACGTTGTCGATAATCTTTCACATCGGCTAAGCCTAATTGGTTCAACTGACTTTGCAAAAGCGCTTGATATTCTTGACGTTGCACTTGCGTCGTCTGCTGAACTTGCACCTGCATTTGCCATTTAGCATGAATCTTTTGTAACTGTTGGACATCCGCTTGCGGTTGTCGACTTAAGTTACGTAATTCCGTCAATACCTTTTGCTGACGGACGATAAGCTGTTCTTCTTCTTCCTTTAACTGACGCCTCTGTTGTTGCCATAAAGCTTGTTGTTGGGCATCAGGCTGCATCAGCTCGATGGTTGCTACATCCCAATTTTCATATCCTGGCAAGCTAATCTGTTGATCATCTGTTGTCCTATGCTGCCAATAACGCCATCCCCAATACAAACCGGCACTCACCATTAACACCCCACCTAAAAGTGACCACTGACCTAATAAAACCAAAAGCAGCCCCAAAACACCTATCAGACCAGCGCCTTTTTGTGCATTAGTGTTACCTGATGTTGTGAAACGTTGGGCCCCTAACCGATGAGCATGCAAATTTTTTGACTGTGCAACGGTTAACGGTGCCGGTATAGAATCAGGTTGCCATTTTTCGCGTAATTGGCGCAGCATTGCTTCTAATTGTCGAATATTTTCATGCACCGTTTGTCCTCGTTGCTGAATTTGTCGTAACGCGTGCATTGCTTGTTGGAATTGCTTAAATTGTTCTTGTCGCTCATCTGATGAATCAGCTAATAACTGTAATTTTTGCAGTGTCGTTTCAACGTCTGCTTGCCGACTAGCATCCAGCAGATTCGGGTTCGCTTGAATTTCTTTTTTCAGACGTTGGATCTTTTCCCACATCGGTACTTGTAATTGCAACTTATTTTGTACCTGCAAATCCACCTGTTCTTGCGCTTGACTTTGTTGTAGCGCAGCTAAATCTGCACGAAGTTGAATCTGCCGTTGCTGTAATTGCTGCACATCGGGCGCCTTTTGCATTAGCTGATTCCAGTGTTGCTGCAATTCTCGCAGTTGACGTAAAGCTTGATTCAAAGGACGTTTAGACGTTTTTGTTTTTCCAAATTGTTGGCTTGCTTGCCGTTGCAATTTTTTAGCATTCGTTAACCACTCGTCCGTTCCGGGATAACCAACGCTACGTAATACTTCATTTAATTCCGTCGGGTCTAATGTATAAATTTTTAATAAATCATCTTGATTAAAACTATAAATGGCTTGATATAATTGCTTATTCAACGGATTTAGCAAAGTTTGCAGTTGCTTTTCTGGATCTAAAGCTTGTTCGCCACTCGTCAAATTTTCAACCGATAATTGAATCGCCTTATTAACATACCGTGCTACTCGATAAGTTTGTCCTTCAAATTCTAGTATCAAAACCCCACCATCGTTTTGGTCAGCCCGTTGTGTATCCCGCGCTTTGGGGAAACCAAACAAAACTCCACTGATAAATCGGTGCAAGGTAGTCTTACCCGTCTCATTCAAACCATAAATAACTTGTAGGCCCGCTTGTAAATTAAAAGTTTGATTTTGAAAACGTCCAAAATTTTGAATTTCAATTCGCTTAATCTGCATGCCACTGCCCCCGTTGGATTGCTTGAATCACCTCGTCCATTGCCTGCTCAATGTCTTGATGGGTTTTCGATTTTTGAAAATAATCATACAATTCTAAATCGTCAACCAATTTTAAACCCAAGTCTTCCAAATGCGCGCTTGTCACTAACCCCTGCTTTTGTGCTTGCCAATTTTCTGCGCCTAATTCCATCAGTTGACTACCTTGAACCGTCATTTTTACTTCGACCCGATGAATCCAAAAATTATCCGTTACCTGTGATCGTTCAGCCAATTGATTCATAAATGCCGCCGATTGCAAACCCGCCACCAACTTCTGCGGTGTCTGCTCCACGTCAATTTCCACCAATTGAAATTTATTATGTCGTTGTATTTGGTTTCGAATTTGATCAATCACTTCCGCCCAGTTCATTTGATCAGTCAATTGTACATGCACCTGCGTCCAAATTACCGGCGCACATGCTTGAAATTCAGGAATCAGTTGCCCTTGTTGATTACTTTGCACCAAATAAAAACCTTTTGGACCTATTTCTGTCCGATTGAGACCTTGCAAATTTCCAGAATATCCAATAAAAGGTTCAGCTTGCAGGGTTTGCCGCACATGAATATGCCCCAAGGCCCAATATTGATAATGTTTATGATTCAAATCAGATAAAGTGAATTGCGCATAATCTCCATGGTCTTGCGCGCCATGATACATTCCGATATGAAAGTCTTCGCCAGCTTGACGATCTGGAAAGTCCGCAACCAGACTTGTTTGCAGATGCCGCTGCGGATAACTAAAGCCCGAAATAGCGACGTTTTCCCCATTTTGCGTTACCAAACGTACTGTTTGCACTTGGTTGGCCAATACTGTCACATTCTTTGGTAAATGCAGCTGTTCATTCACCGTATCTGTGTAATCATGATTTCCGAAACCTAAAACGACTGGAATATGCGCTGCCAACAAACGCTCCATTTGATGCTGGAACAGCCACTGGATATGCGGATTTAGCACATGTGTATCGTAAATATCTCCCGGGAACAAAATCATATCAACCTGTGCATGGATAGCCGTGTCAATTAAGCTTTCCAAAGCCCGCATCGTTGCAGACTGCACATTTTCTAAGACCCATTCAGGGAGCTGGGACAAATCCAAAAAAGCATTTCCTAAATGTAAATCACCTGCATGAATGAATTTCATTTTCAACCTCCATTCGGTTTGAACCATATCTATTCGTGATACTCGGCAGACTTAACCAAGCTTTCCTTTTGCTACCAGAAGCTTAGATTATCTTTAATATGTATTTAAAAAGAGGGCGTTGATCATCATGATCGATTCCCCCTTTTCTTTAAAACGCTTATGCCTCGCAGTTTAACTGAAATTATTCATATAAATCTGCGATTGGCTTAGTAATAATGCTATTAATATCTTGCAAAAGATTATTCATAGCCCCTTCAGCCTGCATTAAGGTCTGCAAGACTTCTGATTTATCCATATCAGCTGCAACTTCTTGCCAAGTCTTAATTTGATCTTGCGTAGGTTCTTGACCAGCTTGAACCGCTGCTTGTATCGCTTGTTGTTCTGATTGGAAGCGCTTGAAGACTGCTTCAGCTTCAGTGTCAGCATGAACGGCTGCCAAAGCATCCTTTAAAGCTAAATATTGCTCTGTTTGTGCTAAATCCTTAGCAGTTGCGTTCACATTATCATAAACATTAATCATTTCATGGCTCCTCTAAAATCCAATAGCTCCACGGACCCCACTCCAAACGGCCTGGGCGCCCTTAACAATAGTTTGACCAGCTGATCGTAATCCACCAGCTACCCCATTAATATTATCAGAAATTGAGCTATTTGTACTACTTGAATTCCAACTTTCGGCACTATTTCGTTCGCGAATACTCTTCACTGTAAAAGCGTTTTGATCAGTATTAGGAATAATCTGCTCCAGCGAAGTTTTCATCAATGGCGCTGCCGTTGATGCCAAACTTGCCGGAATAATTTCACCATTATCATTTCCAGTCCACGTTACGTTCACGATATCTGGCGTATACGCAATCGCCCAAGAATCAGTAGCCGCGTTTGGATTGTCTTCACTGGTGGCAAATTCAGTAGTTCCCGTCTTACCAGCAACAGTATAACCGCTTGGATCCGCTGGGATTCCCGTTCCATTAGTGTAAACTCCAAGCATCATACTCGTCATTTCATTAGCCACTTTTGCTGACCATAACCGTGTTTGTTTAATTTTAACCGTATCAACAACGGTCCGCCCACTCGCGTCCACAATTTTGGTAATAAAGTGGGCATCAGACATTTTACCTTCATTGGCAAAGCTTGTATACGCTTGAGCCATCTGCATAGGGGAAACACCTTTGCTCAAACCTCCTATTGTCATCGCATAATTTTTATCATCCTTCGTTAATGGCAAGCCAGCTTTCAACCCAGCTTGATAAGAAGTATTAATACCCAGCTTTTCACTGAGCCAAACCGCGGGAATATTATATGAACGTTCCAAAGCAACATACATTGGTATGTCCTCAGTCGTCACATCCCCGGCATTATTAGGGGCATAATTATTCGTTCCAAAGGTCATTGAATGATTAGGTAGCATCGAATCGTACGCATAACCACGCCCCAACGCCGGCGCATAGTCGACAATCGGCTTGATTGTTGATCCCGGTTGACGCTTCATTTGCGTAGCACGATTAAATCCACGGAATTGATGCTCACCGCGACCACCAACCACTGCGCGAACCCCACCCGTTTTGGCGTCCAAAACAATTGAAGCCGCTTGTGAATCGGGACCAATGGGGTTCAAATAACTATTTTGATAATCATTTTGCAAGTTAGTTTGATCCGTCTGATTCATTGAAGTGTAAATCTTATAACCATTTTGCATCACATCTTGTTCTTTTAAATGATACTTACTAATAGCTTCATCAATCACCGCGTCAAAATAATATGGATATTCATAACTTGAACTCGTCATATTATGATTTGTTGCCCCAATTGGTGTGGCCGCCCACTGATCAGCAATATTTTGCGTTAACTTTTTATTGGCCACCATATTCAAAAGAACCTGATCACGACGATTTTTAGCTGCTTGCGGGTTCTGCAAAGGATCAAATCCATTGGGCGATTGCAACATTCCAGCTAACATCGCTCCTTGCTGTTGATTCAAATCAATCGCATCAACTCCAAAATACTTTTGGGCCGCATCTTGAACACCCCAAATTCCTTCACCAAAATAGGCATTATTCAAATACATTGATAAGATATCATGTTTACTATATTCATTTTCAACTTGAACAGACAAAAATAGTTCCCGAATCTTACGTGTTAATGTTTGATTCTGAGTTAAAAAAGCATTTTTAACTAACTGTTGTGTTAAGGTTGAACCACCCGAGAGCGCATTTGTACTCGTAAACGTTAATTTATGCCAAATAATCATCAAGCCTGCGCGCGCAATTCCGGTAATAGAAAAACCATATTCATGATAGAAATTACGATCCTCCGTCGAAATCACTGCGTCAACAACCGTTGGTGAAATTTGTTTATATGAAACATAGGTTCCTTTTTCACCAGCGATTGACCCAGCTTTATTACCACTAACATCGTAAATCTCCGTCGTACTTTTTAAACGCGCCTTTAAATTGGAAACATCAGTCGTTTTGGCTTCAAATGTTCCCAGTACACTAATAATCAAGGTCAGCGCTAAAATAACTACAATAATCCAACGAGTAATTTGAAAACGATGCCAAACTGGACCTAATGTCCGTTGCCACCAAGCTTGTAGTTTATGGTGCCATTCTTTACATTTTGCATATACACCACGCATTATTTCTAAAACTTTTTTTAATATATCCATAAATTATAACCAACTTGTTAAACGTTCCTCTAATTCTTGTGCATCAGTCTCGGAATGACACAAAATATGAATTGTATCATGTCCCGCAATCGTCGATACCACTTCTGGAAGTTGACCTGCATCAATCAAAGCTGCTAAACGATTACCACTACCCGGTGTCGTCCGAATTGAAATCATAAATGCAACCCGCGTGATTTCACTCACCATACCTTGGATACCATTTATTAACCCATCCGCGGCCGTATCTGTGCCTTCACGCATGACTTGGTAACGATTACGACCATCCTTATCAGCTCTCCGCACAATCCGTAATTCTTTAATATCGCGAGAAATCGTCGCTTGGGTTACTTCATAACCCGCTTCTTGAATTTTACGCACCAATTCTTCTTGTGAATCTACTACTTCTTGCGTCAAAATATTCAAAATTAAATTTTGTCGATCACGTTTTTTTAAAATCATGCGAATCCCCTTTACGTTCTCATTTATTCTATCTAAACGTATACCAATCATTAATTTTAAATATACCACAAAATTATTACAATAGCGGTTTTTATCCTTTCATTTTACCATTTCTACTATTAATAAGTAGAAAACATGCCTATATAAAAAACGCAACTTAGTCCATAAACTCTAAGTCACATTTTTTCACCATTCATTTTTAATCAATTAAGCCCGTTTGGGTAACACAATCTTTTGGTATAAGCCTACCGTGATGAAATAATACATCACATATAAAATTGCAAAAATGCCAAACGGAATCCATAAATCACCATATGGATTATTTAAGAGTGGCCTAAACATCTGCAATCCAAAGATTACATGTACCGCACCAACCATCGATGGTATAACGAACAACCATCCGATTTCGCGCCAAATCGCGCGCTGCATATCTCCACGAGTCGCACCAACCTTCATTAACATCGTATAACGTTTTCGATCCGCTTGCGCCCCGCTTAGAACTTTAAACATTAACGTGCTGGCCATCATTGCCAAAAATGCTACTCCTAAAAAGAAGCCCATAAATTCAAAGCCGTTCGCAGCTGATTGAAGTTGTTGCTGAGTCGCATAACGACTTAGATATTCCTGACGTCCAACATGATGACGTTGCATTTCAATTCGATCCAATTCACCCCATAAATGATGATAAGCATGGAAACGATCAGTTTTAACCAGCATTAAACGCTGTGTTCCACCTGCTAACTGGTTAAATTGCTTTTGATCAGCCACCTTAATTTCCGGGGTGATTTTTAATTGATAGATTGGGTAAATACTATACAAAGCCTGTTGCCAATCAGCTGATAAAATCGGCCGGTTTAAGTCTTGATTTGATAATTTATGTCCTTTTTCTAAAGTCTTATCAACTGGCTTATGTTGTTTTAAATCATCCTTTAAAAAATAAACCTGATTGTCTTGAACTTTATAACGATAATCAACTAATTGCTTAGATCCCTTAACTTGATCTAACATTTTGATTTCTTGACGATTAGGTTGATTCAAAATTGTATCATAATAATTATATTTATCATTAACCTTTTGCACCTGCTGCGCAAAGCCAAAGCCAAAGGTAATACTTCCTAATGCCAAAGCCAATAAAATAGTCACTACGCTCAACATTTTGGCATATTGGCCCATCCGAAATTCAATTTGTCCAAAGGTAAAAGTATGCAAACCATGACTAATCGTCCCTGGACGCAACCTAAACCAGCGAATTAACTGGGGGACAGCCGCTAAATAAACTAAATATGTCCCAACTGGAATTGTAATCAAGGCCAGGATCAAGTCAAAAATAACTGATTTGTCTCCGCCACCAACACGATATATCCCCCAATAACCGAGAGCTAATAGAATCAAAGCGACTACTAACAAAACGATACGCTTCAAGCCTGACAAACGTACTGTTTGTGCTTTTTGATCTGCACGCAACAAATTAATTATGCGTTTTTTACTTAAAATACCAGCATTAAAAATTGCTGCAAGCACAAACAAGATAAAAAACAAAACTAATGTCACTAATAAAGCTTTTCCATTCCAAACCATAAACTTAGTCTGATGGATAGCCAATACTTTCATTAATAGCTGACTAACACCAGCGGTTAAGCCAAGGCCTAATCCAATTCCAAAGATCCATGCAATCAAACCTAACCACAAGGTCTCTCCTGCCATAATTTGGGCAATTTTACTTTTACGTGCCCCTAACATCATATACATTCCATATTCACGCTGTCGCAAAGATAACAAAAATGAATTAGCATACGTAATATAGATAATTGTAATTAAACTTAATAAAACTGAACCAATCCGAAAGATCATTGGTAAGACCGCCGCCGCAGATGTACTATGAATCAATGCTTGATTTGTCGCAATTGATTCAAACATATAGAAAATGGCAACCACGAACGCTAGTCCTGAAAATAATACTAGATAATCTTGACGGCGCTCTTTAAAGCCCGCTAATGATAATTTGAATAACATCTCTTTGCTCCTTGCTTAATTTTCTTGAGCGACCGTGCGTAAGACTTCTTGATAAAAGGCCTGGTTTGTCTCATTTTGGGCTTTAATCAATTCTTGATGCACTTGACCATCTTTAATAAATAAAATCCGATCAGCATAACTAGCACTCATGGCGTCATGCGTCACCATTAAAATCGAAACTCCTTGTTGTTGGTTCATAGTCTGCATCGTCTCCAACAAATCTACGGCATTCTTAGAATCCAAGGCTCCCGTTGGCTCATCTCCCAAAATCAAGGCTGGTTCATGGACCAAAGCACGCGCCGAAGCTGTCCGCTGTTTTTGCCCCCCTGATAATTGTTCCGGATATTTCTGCAATAGGTCTTCGATGTTTAATAGCTTAGCCACACGCTTTACCGCCAGTCGAATTTCCTTTGATCGTACTCTTTGGAGTGAAAGCGGCAAAGCTATATTTTCGTAAACCGTCAAACTATCTAATAAATTAAACTCTTGAAAAATAAATCCAATCTTGCGGGCCCGAAAATCTGCTAATGCTTTTCCTTTTAAGCCAATTAAAGTTTCACCATCAATTAAAATTTCACCCGAAGAGGGTACGTCCAAAGTCGATATATTATTCAATAAAGTCGATTTACCGGAACCAGATGCGCCCATGATTGCCACAAATTCCCCCTTAGCAACAGATAGGTTCAAGTTCTCTAATGCGACAAATTTTTGTTCTGACCCTTTACCATATACTTTAGTCAGGTTTTTTACATCTAATATATTATTCATTACTATGCTCCCTTTAATATTGATTCAAAAATAACATATACACCGTATAACAACTTTCATATAGTATATTATATTCTATACAATATTATGTCAAGTATTTTATAGCAGATTTTTGCTTAATTGATCCGCAGTTTTTGCTTGAATCCGCACATCATGCGATTTCACAGAATAAAAAAGCCGCAAAGTTCCCTTCGTAGTTGTGTTAATTAGTGCTTCATTTAAGCTCTACACAAAAATATGGCGTTCAAGAGAAATCTTCAACACCACGTTTTTTAATTTTTATTAAAAGAAAAAATTCAATTTGACATCATCGAAGCAATCTAACCACAACGGATTCACGAGAGCACATGTTTCTTATTTTGCTAGGCTGTCATAATTTATCATCAACTTAGTCACAGCTTGACCTATCGTGATACAGTCAGATGCTATTCTGTCATTATTATTTAAGAGATCATCCATGTAATTATTCAGCGATTAATAATTTCTCTTTCTAAATAATAAAGATATCTTTTTAATCATTTTAAATACAATAACAAAACCATCTTTTACTCCACATTGTAAAAAAGATAAGCCCTTATGAATCATCATTTTAAAACACCATAGTGATCCGCGTCTTTATAGCTTCTTACATGTATATAACGTCAACAAACTAACTCAGATTCAATATAGAGACGAAATCATAAGTTATCATTCCACAAAAAAAAAGACATCAATTAAAAATTGATGTCTTTTTTAATTATTATTTGTTAAGCAAAGCAGCCAAACGTGACTTATCACGTGAAGCCTTGTTCTTTGCAATCAAGCCCTTTGAAGCGGCCCGATCCAAAGCTGATGATGCGTTCACATACAATTCTTCCAAATTGTCTGCTCCAGCTTCTACAGCTTTACGGAACTTCTTAACTTCAGTCCGGTATGCTGAATTTTGGGCAATATTGTGCTCGCGTTGTACTTTGTTCAAACGAGCACGCTTAATTGATCCTTCGATAATTGGCATGTCAATTCTCCTTTGATGAATTATGTCTTACAATCATTTACATCGAAAACTAAAAATTAACGACGCAAACCAAGCTTAGCAATCAAATCACGGTAACGTGAGACGTCAGTATTACGCAAGTAACGTAACAAATTACGACGACGACCGATCTTCTTCATCAATCCACGTTGTGAGTGGAAATCATGCTTGTGTTCAGACATGTGCTCGTTCAATGTGTTAATGTCAGCAGTTAAAACTGCGACTTGTACTTCAACTGAACCAGTATCACCTTCGTGACGTGCGAACTCCTTCATGATTTCTGTTTTCTTTTCTGCAGAAATTGCCATTGGAATATCCACCTTTCATAAATAAAATGTCGCCTAATGCCGAGTAATCCGACGGTGACCCGTGAAGACACAGCATTAGGTCAATGCATCAATTGCACTTACTTATACTACCTGATTTAGCACTAACTTTCAAGCTTTTCTTTTAAACCATCAAGCCAAATGACTTCTTACTTCAAATTACCAACCTACCCCACCAGTAAAATCAGGTCTCTAATGTCGTGGTTTTACAGCGTACTGATAATCTAAAATAAATAATTCAAATAATAATTCGGGGTCCCGACTGGTCGTTTTTATTTGTTGTTCCATCTTAACCAAACCCAAAAAAGCTTTCGCTAACTGCCTATAATTAAAACGGCGCACTGTCTGACGTGCTAATTTTACTCGATATGGGTGAACTTTGAGCGCAGTTGCCGTCCCCTTTTCACTTGTCTTAGCTGCCTTTACTTGCAACAACAACCGAAATTGACTGGTTAAGGCTCCCTGCACGCGTAATGGTTCTTCTCCATTCAATAATAACTGGTGATAAAGTTCCAATGCCTCCTTAAAATTTAATTTCAAAACATCATCGATTAAATCAAACACATTATCCGTTAAATTCTTAGTGACCACTTGTTCTACATCTAGAGCGGTTATCTGCTGGGCTGGCAAAACGTACAATACCAATTTATCAATTTCGCTCATCATGGTACTTAAATTTGCCCCAGTTAAACGAATCAAAGTCTCCATCCCCCCTAAATCAATCTCCATATGCTGCTCCGCTAATTTAGTTTGCACAAAGCTTTGCAAATCACGTTCCGTTAAATTACCAAAAGATACATGCTCACTTTGCTCTTGTAGAATTTTTGTCACTTTTTTTCTGCGATCAAGCTTCTCATACGGTGCCATAATCACCAACACCGTTTGTGGTTCAGGATGTTTCAAATAATCAATCAATTCCTCAGGGTGATGTTCTATTTTACTCTTAACCCGCTCGCCCGTTAAAAAATACGCATTTTCAATGATGACCACGCGGCGCTCACCAAAAAATGGAATTGAACGCGCATCATCTAAAGCGACCGCCAAAGCTTGTTCATGCATGTCATAACGAGCAAAATTCATTGCCTGCTGATTTTCTGGAACTAACTGGATAAATAATTGCTCAGCTTGTTGTAACAAGTACACGTCTGTCCCTTGTATTAAATACACAGGAGCAATCTTTTGCTCCACAATTTTCTCTTGTAATTGCTGAAATTTAACTGTCATTTAAAAAGCTCCTCCACCACGTCCAATTCAAAAACCAAGTATACTCAATCATACCATGAACCTGTGTATTCCAAACGGGAATCTGTGTTTGTTGTAGGTTCACTAACGTTTCTAAACTCGGATGATGGTACCGATTATTCACACCCGCCGAAATAATACCCACTTTAGGTTTTAAAATTTGTAACCATTCCTTTGCAGTACTAGTTTTAGATCCATGGTGTCCCAGCTTAAGTAAGCTGTGAGCGGGTAAATTAAAATGTTGTAAAATAGTATGCTCGCCTGCTCGATCTAAATCACCTGTTAAAATCAAATTTTCCGGTCCACACGGTATTAACAAAGCTAATGAATCCTCATTACGTCCTCGGCCTGGCTGATGTGGGTGCAGTAATGTTCCTACGTCACCCATAGATTTTGGTGCTAAAGCAAGTTGCACCGGAATCTGTAATGGGGCAATCATCTTTTTAAAGGTCGATGTCTGCTCCATCCCTGCTGGAATAATGATATGTTCAATTTTGATCATGTGACTCAAAGCCGGTAAATTCCCAATATGATCAAAATCTTGATGCGTTAACACCAAATAGTCGATTTTAACCACTCCCAACGCACTCAGGTTGCTAGCCAATTCTTGAGCTTGATAATTTACCTGCAGTTGTCTTTTCGGCTGATTCCCTTGATCCCACTGAATTTTACCGCCAACATCAACTAAGATCACCGCTTGACCAAAGGGTGGACGAATCAAAGTCGCGTCCCCTTGACCAACATCAAAGAAGACGACTTTCCCAGAAACCGGATATGCCGAAAACACCCACCAACCGATAATTAAGATACCTAAGCCCCAAACCAATATTTTATGCTGGGTCACTAATAAAATTAAGAGTAGGTATATCAAAATCCCAATCAAAATATTAGGTAACGTCATAAAATTAAGATTCATCGGCACTTGATCTAAGATTTTGAGTACCATTCGAAACCCCTCAACAATTTGATTCATCGCAACTAACATCTTAGTATTATGTAAAAGTGCTGCCATCACACCCATAATAAGGACTGGGATAATCACCCAGGTGAAAATGGGCACCGCGATAATATTTACAATTAGTGCTAAAGGGTGCCACCAACCTGTATGATTGGCTAAAAGAGGCATAATTAAGACGCCTAGCCAAAGACTTTGCTGCCACCAAGGCCGTCGTTGAACAGTTAGTAATCCTAAAGCTAGAAGATAAGATAACTGTCCGCCCAGTGTCTGAAAAATTCCGGGTTGGAACGTAACTCCCAAAATTGCGGTGATCCCCCACGCATCATAACCATTCAAGCGAATCAAACCTGCTTCACGCCACAACATTAAACTGGCTAAACTAATTGGCCGGACTAAAGATAAAACATTACCCGCAAAACTCCACACCCCTAAAAGGCCAAATTGAAGACCAAAAAGATTCAAACCCCGTGGTATCCATAGATAGCGTCCCACACACCGCCATGCTTGATAAAATAACATCACTTGAAACCCTGAAATACTAAATAGATGAACTAATCCTAACTTTTGTAATCCTATATTTTCATGATAAAAATTAGACCGCACGTAACCTAAAAATAACGTTTCGCCATAATCTCTTAAAGCTGGTGGTAAGCACTCAAACCAGTTCACTAATTTCATGTGCCAAAACCGTAAGCGATTTTCATACCAAGGACGTGTGACGAACCGCTGTATTTGTTGAATATCCGTAATTTTTCGGAGCCAAACCTGTTTTGTAATCCCTTGTTGCCGTAAACTTTTTCGTTCATCAAAGCTAAATCGGTTGCGCGCTTCACGAGGTTGTCTAATCTCTCCCACTCCGTTAATCTGCAAACCATTAATCCCTTGTTTCCGCCAATCGGCTACTGCAACCTGTTCCTGTGACAAATAAACGATGACTTCCTGTCGTTCAATCCAACCCGATCCCCGCCAACCGTAGCTCGTAGGACGCAAATTATCTAAATATAATTCAACGCTAACCGATTGTGCTTCCTCAGTTGTTATCGGGACGACTTGCTGATATAAGCAACCGCTGCTTAAAAGCACTAATCCAAAGACAAAGCTAATTACCATTTGCGTTCGATATTGTTGGTATAAAATCCAGGCGCTCCATAAAATAGGGAAAATTAGCCACCAAATTTGCCACCATACATAATTATAAAGACATACGTATCCTACGCCACACGTAAACCAATATCCTGTTTTCATTAAAGCGTAATGCTGCCTTTCAATTTTTCTAACGTTTTTTCACCAATTCCTGCAATATTTTTCAAATCATCCACTTGTCGAAACAAACCATGACTTTGCCTGAAGGTCGTAATATCTTGAGCTCGTTTGGCACCAATCCCCGGCAATTTTTCTAGCTCTGCTTGCGTTGCTTGATTAATATTTATTTTATTATGCTCTTCATTTAAGGTTTCTGATTTTGGCAAGAATCCTTCACTGCTAAAGCCTGGTAACGGATATTCAGTGGGGACTATTTCATCGCCTAAAGGAACATATACCACTTGTCCATTGGCTACTGGTGCCGCTAAATTCAGTCGTTTTAAATCCACTTCATCTAAGGGCCCACCAGCGCGCCGTAAAACATCTTTAACCACGGGCTGGGTTTTAAAAAGATAAACATCCGGACGTAAAACACCGCCTTTAACATCAATCCGCCAGATTGTTGCATCCGCTTTAGCAGCCGCCATCCCCGAATCCGATTGTTCCAAAGTATCCGGCTTCCTAATAGACATATCCGCCTGATTCAAAACAGGCGCGGTGGCTTGCTGACGTGACCCTTGTATTGACCAAAAGATACCACCACCCAGTATTAAAATTGTCAAAATTCCAATTAAGATCCGCTTTTGTTTAATCCATTGCATTGCGGCACCTCCTTTTTCAGTCTCTTATAATAACAACCCAAAAACACTAAAAAAGCTCACAGCAATTAAACTGTGAGCTTTAAGAAGCATCTTCATATGCCGTAATGAAATCAACTAAATCCCACTAACAATGAGCAGACGTTTCTTTAAATTAATAACGAGACAATCATGTTCAACTAAATTAAGTAATTATGCTTCTGGTGTATATTCAATTCCCAAATAATCAAAACACCCCTTTTTCAAAAGTGTAAAAATAATTTTTATTTTCGATCTTTAATCAGTATCAAACTAAGCGTCATAGCCATTAATAAAATTAGCACATAAGTCGGTAAAGCAAACAAACTACCGTTGTGCATTATAGTCATAAGGTACGTTAATGCACTAATTAACATGTAATAGGCGAAACTAAAGATTCCACTTGCCAGGCCGATAATATGTTCGAACCCAATTAAAGCTTGGCTAAGAACGATTGGTAACATCATGTTTAGCCCAATGAACACAAACAGAATGGATACAAACATCAGATTTAAGTGCCTATTTGCACCGCAAAACATAACTAAAACACCTAGCAATGACACAACTAAACTAATTTCGATTAGCTGAAAACCTGTCAAAATGTTTGCTAAGAAATTTGTGATTATTGAACCAGACAAAATTGCCCCCGCAATGATGAGCCCCGTCCATCCATATTGCACTGTCGATAATTGAAAGCCTTTTATAAATACAAATGGGGCTTCAGCATAGTAGCTGAATAAAATCCCATTAACCCCACTTATTAAAACAGCATATCCCCATACTTTAGAACTTTTAGCCAATTCTTTAATGGCAACAATCCAACTAACATGTTTTTCTATTGTATCTACGTTTCGTGTTTCAGGTAACCGTACCCCTGTATATAATAAGAGCGCAACGGCCATGCTCACTAGTGTAGCAAAAACACTCCGATATCCATAGCTTGATTGTAAGTATCCACCAATCAGCGGACCTAATGCCGGAGACAAAGCTAATGCCGCGCCAACTTTGGCAAATACTTTCTCTCCTTCAATCCCATAAAACGATTCTCGCATAATTGTCTGTGTTATAACTGATCCCGCCGATGCCCCAAACGCTTGAACCATTCGAAATACTAAAATATAACTAAAATTCTCAGTATAAAGTAATCCAATGTTCCCTAGTAAATAAATGGCCAACCCAAACAACATAGCTGGTTTACGGCCATGTTTGTCAGATAGCCAGCCAAAAAATAAAACCCCAAAAGCAAACATTAAAAAATATGTGCTCATGGTCAACTGCGTTTTTTGTGCTGAAACATGCATACCCGAACTCAAAGCCGGAAGAATTGGTGTAAATATTGATTCACTTATTTGTGGAAAACCAATTAAGGCAATAATAATTAAAATTGACGGTTGTTTTTTTAGGACGTTATTCATCTTTTCTCCTCTATATTATAATAGAAATAGTAGAAATTTTATGAAAAACGTCCTAAATCATTTACGGTGGCACATGGAATAAATGTAATATATAAATTCATTAGTTGCATCCCTTTATTCTTGATATGTGCTGAATATATCACATCATTGTATCATAGACAACATGCTAACAACCTAAAAACACTAAAAAGCTCACAGATATTAACCTGTGAGCTTTTTGAATTAAACACCAACAATAAATTGGTGATTTTATTTTAATAATCTTCGGTATCACTAACATGGATGTCTCCATTTGTGGCAATGACATGTAACTTATTTTCATCATCTTGCCCAAAAGTAGTCTTATCTGTGCTAAAATCACCGTCATCATGTCGTTTGGTCTGCACATCTTTTTGGTTTTGCACATCCACATTTCCGTCATGTGCCGTCAAATCCACCGCTAAATTGCTCTGTGGTTGTGTCAAAACAACTCGATTATCTTGCACCTTCACAGTATTGTCACCCATAAAGTTGGTTTTAATGGCTCTAAATGGCGCATTATTAATAAATTCCATTTGCTGGAAATTACCACCTTCTAAACGAGTCCCACTACCATCATTTCGAATGCTTCCATTTTTAAAATCAACATGGTTCAAAATAATGCCACCATCGATATTTTGAATTTCAGTTTTTTGTTCCACCTTTAATTTACTAATATCTAAAGTTCCGCCTTGAACCTTAATATTTAATTCATCTAATGGATAATCGACTGGCAGGGTTACAGTAATCGTAGGTTGATCATATCCAGTCACGATATTTTTCACCTCAAAGCCTTGGTTTTTAACCGTCACATGGTTACCATCCCGCTTAACCGTTACCCGATCTTGACTTAGTAACCGTGTCTTCAAGCCAAATTCATTGCCCCGCTTAATCGTGATATCAGCATCATGCGTGTCAAGTTCCAAATTTTTAACATCCTTCACATCATAGCCTTGTCGTGTAACATATTTTTCAATATGAAAACCGCGATCAAAACTTAATGTATCTAATTTACTATCATTTCCATACCAACCAATGATCCCCATAATTGAACCAACTAAAATGGCAGCTAATCCAATTAAGGCCGTAATTCTTAATTTTTTATTGTTCATTTTGACGGTCCTCCTTAGCTAATTCTGGCCGGCGCTTCAAAGTTAGATTTCCAACCCACCGTGCGATACGGTAACCAAGCCATCCAATGCCGTACACAATCCAAACGACAATTGGCACGATTAACACAATGCCACCTAAAAGTGCTACTCCGCCACCAATTAACATCAAACTCATCATCAGGCTTTGTGTCATCACACCTACACCAGCTACAATCGCTGCAACACTCAAAAAGATTGCCCCAATCATCAAACCAGCCGCACTAAAGATTCCAAAAATTAAGCCTAAAATCACTAATGCGAAAATAAATACTAAGATCAACGCGACCGGAATTAAGATAGGTGAAGCAAATACGCCCAACAAAATTAACCATGCAGCATTCCAAGGATTCCCTTGCTTCGTAGCCTGGCGATGTGGTAGCGTCCCATCAGTTGCGACCGTGTCGTCAGCATCCATTTCTGTCCACCCCATTGCATAATTAGCATTAACTTGCCGTGCTAAATTCTTCGGTTGTCCAAATTCTTGATAAATTTGATCAATACTCATCCCTGAATCTAAGAATAATTCTTCATAATACCGATACGTCATTTCCCGTTCCCCATCTGGCAAGGGGGCCAGATAACGATCAAACGTTGCCAAATACTCCTTAATTTCTGGATTCATCTTCGTCACCTCCATTTACTGATTTTTCTTCGATTAATAAATTATCCACAGCCACTCTAAATTCACCCCACGCAGCTCTAATTTCTGCCAAATGGATGCGACCACTCTCGGTGATTCGATAATACCGCCGATGTCGCCCTTCAAAAGCTTCATCATACGTTTCAAGATATCCATTTTTTTGTAACCGCCGCATGACTGGATACATGGTTGATTCACTAATATTTAAATGGTTTTGTACCTGTTTCGTAATTGCATAGCCATATAAATCTTGCTCATTCACCAAGGACAAAACCGTCCCGTCTAATAGAACAGTTGGTACCTGTATATTCATAATTATAGTCCTTTCCGTGTTTTAATTATATGTGATATAACATAACTTATAAAGTTATAATATATTACATATAACATATAGTCAACTCTTTTTTAATATTTAATAAAAAACGTCTGGCATTACCTCAAAATAAAAGCAATGCCAAACGTTTTAATGATTAAAATAACTTACAAATTACCATTTAACTGTGGATCTTCAAAATAAGTGTTAATCATTTCGGTCACCATATCCCATTCTTCATCAGTTTCAATGGGCAAAAGCGCATCTTCGGGGTGTGAAACGTCAGCTTGGGGCGCATAAACAAAGGCTTGAATTTCATAGTCCTCGTCATCACTAGCTTCATCATCCATCGCCGCATTATATAAAATAATGTAGGTACGCTTGAATTTTTCATTTTCTTCAAACCGGAAAAGTTCCTTAAATTGATATTCGCCGCCTTCATCGGTAAATGTAAAGCTTAGGTCATCGTGGTTTTGAGCCATTATTCGTCTTCCTCATTTTCTTCCAACCATTGATTCAAACGTTCTTCGACCATCTTCCACTCATCTTCATCTTCAATCATATCCAAAGAACCTTCATCAGTAACTTCAGTATCGGCAATATCAGAACTAAAGGCTTGAATATCAACTTCATCTTCATCCTCAGAACCAGCGGCAACGACATAAATATAACGTTTGTTATACTTCTCAGTTTCATCAAATGCGAATAAGATATCAAATAACTCTTCATTTCCATCTTCATCAATCAAAGTGATGTAATCTTGTTCTTCATCCATTATTAATTCCTCCGTATTAATCAAACGTCATCCGTGACCCACTTGAATCAACCAAGGGGCCTTTACGATCCAGATAATTTTGCAAAATCAACGCTGCCGCTAATTTATCAATAACCTGCTTGCGCTTTACTCGCGATGTATCCGCCTCTTCCACCAACATCCGTTCTGCTTCAACGGTCGTCAGCCGCTCATCTTGAAAATCGATAGGCAAATTAAACTTTGCTTGTAAAAGTTCGCCATAAGCTTGCGCTGCTTCTGCGCGTGGACCCAAGGTATTATTCATATTTTTAGGAAGGCCTAGCAAAAAACCGGTTGGTTGATGTTCTTTCACCAATTCTTGCATGCGATTCATCCCGAATTCTTTGGCGTCCTCATCAATCGCAATAATTTCCAACCCTTGGGCTGTCCATCCCAAGGGATCAGAAACTGCTACGCCCACGGTCTTTGATCCAACATCTAGTCCAAAAATACTCATTTCTTCAAATAATCCTTTACTAACGCTTCAATAATATCATCCCGTTCATAACGGCGAATTAAATTCCGAGCATCATTATTGCGTGGGATGTAGGCGGGGTCACCAGAAATAATATAACCAACAATTTGGTTAATCGGATTATAACCTTTTTCCTCCAGCGCTTCGTAAACAATCTCTAGCGTTTGGCGTACATCTAATTGATTACTATCATTGATCTTAAAAACGGTTGTATTTTCATTAACTGCCATAAGTGTTCTCCCTTCTAAATATAGAAGCTACAGTCCTGTCCATACTTTAACTATATTGTACACTATATTACTCAGTTGTCAGCCATTTTTGTGCTGCGGCAAACGCATCAGAAATCCCAGCTGGGTTCTTACCACCGGCTTGAGCCATGTCAGCACGGCCACCACCGCCACCACCAATGGCTGGGGCGATAGCTTTAATCAAATCACCAGCCTTTAGGCCTTGCGCATTCGCCGCAGGACTCATTGCTACCAAAAGGTTAACTTTCTCACCTAAGTTAGCTGCCAAAATCAAAACATCTGATGGCGTATTTTGCTTCCAGCTATCTGCCGTTTCACGCAAAGCGTCCATGGATTCAACCGCCAATTCAGTTGCAATATAACTCCAATTCCCTGCAGTTTGCACTTGATCAAAAGCACTTGCTGCCGCTTGATTAGCTAGCTTCTTCTCCAAGCCACTAATTTGACGTTGCGCATCTTTCAAACTGTCTTGCAAAGCCACAACCTTATTTGGTACATCCGCTAATTCAGGCGCCTTAACCGTTTGTGCAACTTGTGTTAATAACTGGTTTTGATTTTGGACATATTTCATTAGTCCTTCCCCAGTCACGGCTTCAATCCGTCGTACACCAGCCCCAGTTCCGGATTCACTGATAATTTTAAACATTCCAATTTCAGCGGTCGAATTCACATGCGTTCCACCGTCAAATTCAGCATTAAAGTCACCAATGGAAACGACCCGCACTTTTTCACCATACTTTTCAGTAAAGACAGCAACTGCGCCTAACTTTTTGGCTGACTCCAGGTCTGTTTCGACCCAGGTTACAGGTAAGTTTTCAATAATTTTAGCGTTCACTAAATCTTCAATTTCTTGTAACTTAGCTGAATCGACTGCTCCATTGTAAGTAAAGTCATATCGCAATTCATCTGCATTCACCAAAGAACCAGCCTGCGTAGTGTGCTCACCCAAAATGTTACGTAAAGCTTGGTCCAACATGTGCGTAGCCGTGTGATTCTTTGAAACAGCTGCATGATAAGCCCGATCCACATCTAAGCGATAAGTTCCGCCCTGTTGAATTGGGGCTAAGAGCTGCAAGGTGTGCAAGTGTTGTCCGTTGGGCGCATTTTGCACGTCCACGACTTGTGCTACCACTTCACCAGCTTCATTTTTGATAGTTCCATGATCAGCAACCTGACCACCCATTTCAGCATAGAATGGGGTTTTGGCAAACAAAGCTTGCACCTGACCGTCATCAGTGGCATCTACCAGCGTATTATTTTTAATTAACGCCGTCAATTCAGTTGCTTCAACAGTCAATTCAGACCAACCAACGTATTCTGATGGCACCTTTAAATCAGTCAAAAGTTCATTTTGAATCCCCATGGAAGCTGAATCCGAACGAGCAGCCCGCGCACGTTCTTTTTGCGCGGCCATCGCTTGATCAAAGCCATCTCGATCAACCGTCATGCCGGCATCCTCAGCGGCTTCCACGGTTAATTCATATGGGAAACCATAGGTATCATACAACTTAAAGGCCACTGCCCCATCAATTTCTTGCCCTTGCTTTTGTTCAGCGATGACTGAATTCAATAAGTCAAGGCCATCCGACAATGTTTTACTAAAGCGCTCTTCTTCAGCGACAACAATTGAACTAATGTACTCGGCATTGGCTTTGACTTCAGGATAGTAATCAACCATAATATCGCCGACCACTGGTACCAATTCTTCCAAGAAGGCTTTTTGAATGCCTAACTTCCGGCCGTGCAAGACTGCGCGTCGGAGCAAACGACGGATAATATAACCCCGACCTTCATTAGAAGGCAAAGCCCCATCCCCGATTGCAAAGGTAACTGCACGAGCATGGTCAGCAATCACTTTAAAGGAAATATCTTTATCGCCACTTTCACCGTAATGATACTGCCCCGACAATTGCTCAGTGGCCCGAATCAACGGCATAAACAAGTCTGTTTCAAAATTGGTATCCGCGTGTTGGAAAATTGAAACCAAACGTTCCAATCCCATCCCAGTATCAATATTCTTATGTGGCAATTCTGGATAGTCTGCATGATTTGTTAAGCCAGGCAAATGGTTAAATTGTGAAAAGACAATATTCCAAATTTCTAGATATCGCTCATTTTCACCCCCAGGGTAATTTTCAGCTGAATCATCAGCATCAAATTTAGCTCCCCGATCGTAGAAAATCTCCGTATCCGGTCCAGAAGGTCCTTCACCAATATCCCAAAAATTATCAGGTTCTTCATACAAATGGTCAGGCGCTACCCCTACTGATAGCCAAAGATCCTTAGCTTCTTGGTCATCTGGATAAACGGTAATATACAAATTATCAGGATCCAAGGCATACCATTCAGGACTAGTCAAAAGCTCCCAGGCCCAAGGAATCACTTCTTTTTTAAAGTAATCACCAATTGAAAAATTACCCAACATTTCAAATAAAGTGTGGTGACGCGCCGTATAACCGACGTTTTCAATATCATTGGTCCGAATTGATTTTTGCGCATTCGTAATCCGATGATTTTCAGGAATGACCCTTCCATCAAAGTACTTTTTTAAAGTGGCAACTCCAGAATTAATCCATAATAAAGTTGGATCGTCTTTTGGAATTAATGACTGTGATGGTTCAATACTATGTCCTTTACTTTCAAAAAAACGTAAAAACATTGAACGAATCTCAGCCGATGATAGTTCTTTCATGTTCTGCACCTCTTATTTTAAATTACTTATACTAATAAAAAAATAGACCTCTTACAGTCAGGGACGAAATCCTCGCGGTACCACCCTGATTGCAATGCAGATCTACCTCCATTACCTCTCATAAGACCGATAACGCTGGCTCGCGATTCAAAAACTTGAATATCATTACGTTGGTAGCCCGTTTTAAGTTTAGCGTCATTTGCACCACCCATGACGTCTCTAAAACCATTGACTTAAACCGTATGTCCTAGTAAAAGTATAACATATTTCTTCTTAATTTTATTTCAAACTTATTGATTTTCTTGTGAACGCCAAAAGCATCCACCAGCCAACAATTGGACCCCCAAAATTAAGCTCGCTAATGGCAAAATAGTCTGCGTTCCAAACATACCGACCAAAGGGGACATCAAACCGCCAATCGCATAACGCGAAGTCCCCAACAAGGCTGACGCACTCCCAGAATGCGCCTGTTGACCTTGCATCGCTAAGGAAGTAGCCATCCCCTGCACACCACCGACCGCTGATGTAATCATGAAAAAGGCGAGCAACACTCCACCTAAGCGGGGGCCCATTAAGGTCGTCGTCAACAAAATGGTACCACCTAGCAGACCGTAAATAATAAACCAGCCTAAGACTCGCCGTTCACCGTATTTTGGTGCCAAACTTCCAGCTAAGGCTGTCATCACCGTCATCCCGACCCCATTAAGCGCATATACCAATCCAAACAGTGTCACATTTAAATGAAAAATATTTTCCAAAACAAAGGATGAGCCCGAAATATACGCAAATAAGGCAGCCATCATAAAGGTTTGCACCCACAAGTAAGTCATGAAGTTCTTTTTGTGCGCTAATTTTAAATACTCACGCCCCTGAAGTTTCAAAGATGCCCCTAGTGAACTAGGCTGCTCGAAGTCTACCGACTGAACTTGCGGTGATTTTTGCTTTGTTTCAGGCAAGCCGAAAAATACCGCCACGAATAATAATAACCCAATCGTCATCAAAATCACAAAAGTCATCTGCCAATTGCTCAATGCCACAACCATACCACCCAAAACGGGCGCAATAATTGGAAAGATCCCATTAATAGCCTGATTAATGGCAATCTGGCGTGTTAGACTAGGACCATTAAACGAATCCGTAATAATCGCTAATGATAAAACAATGCCAACTGAACCTGACAAACCTTGTAAAAATCGTAAAGCAATCATCCAACTAATATTCGTCGAAATACTGATTAAAAATGAGGTCACAGCAAAGATAAAAGTTCCAATTAAAAGCGGTTGACGCCGCCCAATTTTATCTGACCAAGGGCCCACAAATAATTGCCCAACCCCCAGCCCAATTAACGATGCCGTAATTGTAAGCTGAGCCAAAGAAGCCGTGGTGTGAAAATCATGTTGCAGCCCAGGGAGCCCCGGCAAATAAAAATCCATTGAAAAAACAGCAAAGGCACTTAGCACCCCTAATAAAATAACTTGTAAATAATTAAATTTATTTTGATTTACCACAATTTGTTATACTCCCTTTCATCAAGTTCTGCCACTCAACCTAACTTTTACTTGTTTTAATTTGTTCCAATCCAGCATTAAAAATGCAAACCTAATAACCATTCGGCGATATTAAAATAAATAACAACCGATGTCAAATCACTTAATGTCGAAATAAAAGGTCCTGAAGCCACCGCTGGATCTATTTTGACCTTACTCATCAACCATGGCACCACCGTCCCCGCTAAATTCGCGACCGTAATCGCACATGCCATTGCTAAGCCGACCGCTAAGCCGAAGAGCCAGATTTTAGTCCACAACCAAACCACTAGAAAAATCGTGCTGCCAGCTAATAATCCCATTAATAATCCAATTAATACTTCGACCCCAATCATCCGCCAAACACCAGGATGCTCATGCAAGGTAATTCGCCGAATCGCCACCGCTAAGGATTGCGTTCCTGCATTTCCAGCTGTTCCAGTAATCAACGTAATAAAAACAGCTAAAAGGGGTAATTGTTGTACGACGAGATCGTAATGCTTAATAACCGAAGCCGTTCCCAAGCCCAAAAAGACTAAAATCAACAGCCAAGGGAGCCGTTTAACCACCGATTGAAAGGGGCTTTCCTCAAAGTCAACGTTATGCACTCCGGCAAAACGTTCATAATCTTCCGCACTTTCCGCTTCAATCACGTCCAAGATGTCATCAATCATAATAATTCCCAGCATCTGATCATCTTGACTCACAACAGGTAACGCCACCAAGTCATAATCGGCCATTAAACGGGCAACATTTTCTTGATCTTCATTGGGTAAAGCCGTCACCAAATTTTGCGTCATAACATCGACGACTTGCTCATCATCGGCATGAATAATTAAACTTTTTAAAGAAATAACTCCCGCTAATTTTTGATGGTCGAGCACGTAAATATAGATAATTTGCTCTGACTCAGATGCCTGTCGTTTAACTTCCACCAATGCTTCGCCAATTGTTAAATTCAGATCAACGGCAACATATTCCGTTGACATCAACGATCCCGCCGTTTGATCAGCGTAGCCCAACAATTCGCGCATCTCTTTGGCGTCTTCCGGAGCTAATTGTTGCAAATAACGTTGGCGTTGCACATCAGGCATAATTCCTAATAAGTCGACCGCATTATCAACATACATCGCATTTAAAAGTTTCGCCGCATACTGCGGAGTCATTTCTGACAAATATTCCTGTTCATCAATCGTCTCGGGATCAATCAAGTCAAAAACGTCCGCTAAATTCACGGGGTCGACCCATTCAATTAATTGGCGCCGTTGCTGGGCACTTAATGCTTGAAAAATTTGTGCTTGGTCATAGTTATGCAAATCATCAAAAACCGTGTGAAAGGTCCGCTCTTGACCACGTTCTAAAGCACGAAACAATTGTTGATAAACTGGAATAATCTCATCACGTAATTCAGTTGTTTCCATGCCATTCACCCCTATTTTCTATATTATCAACTTATGTATACCAACGTTAAGCCATTCTTACAATGATTTAACGCTCGCTAGAATTTAATCTATGATATCTTGCAAGTTAAAATCCCCTAAGATTACTTGCATATCTTCTGGAATATCAGCTTGACAATGCCGTTGGTACTGCGCAAACGGATCAAACCATTGAATCCAATAAGCGTGCAACATCTGGCGATTGGCTCCCCGATTCATGGGTCCACCATAAATTTCATCTCCCACTAAGGGGTGTCCTAAGGCTTTGAAATGCACCCGAATTTGGTGTGTTCGTCCCGTATGCAGCTGCACTTTAACCAAAGTTTGATTTCCATACCTGCGTACAACCCAGTATTCCGTCATAGATGGTTTCCCATCCTCACGCACTTCCCGCCGAATAAAGTCATCATCCATTCGACCAATCGGTAAATCAATCACGCCATGATCATCCGTTAAATTACCATCAACGAGGGCCAAATAACGCTTATCAACGGTATGTTCCTTCAAAGCTTTATCTAACAAACCATGAGCAAACCGATGCTTGGCTAACAACGCAACCCCTGATGTAAAGCGGTCCAATCGTGTAACGACGTGGGGGACCAAATCTTTCGCCCCTTCCTGCACCAAATAACCCTTCACACGGTTAACCATCGTAGTTTCTCGATCGGCTTTCCCTGGCACGGAAGTCACACCAGCGGGTTTATTCACCACCAAAAAGTTATCATCTTCAAAAAGAATGGGCAATGGCAAGTTAGAATCCGCTAACGTTTCATTACTAGCCTCGGGGGGCATAATCACCGTCACACGTTGGCCCTCATCAATTAAATCAACCGTCTTCACGGGCCGACCATCTAATAAGAGGCGCCCGCCACCACGCCTAATAATGCTAAACATGCGATGCGATACTCCACGTTCAGCTAAAAAGGTCTTGAGCTTAGTTTGCCCTGCTTCTTGCTTAATCCAACTAAAACTTGCCATTAATCTACAACCTCATCTCCAATAAAACTATTGCGCACCCGATGCCAGAATGGGGTATGTCGATAGCTCACAAACGATATGCGTTCTTTTGCCACTTTAAATTCAATCCAATCCACCTGATTACTTGTTTCATTTAAAAGATCATGTGTAATAATGACTGACTGTTGTTCTTTGAGTGGAACAATACGAATGGTCTCGTCTGGTCCCACAACTAAGGGCGATCCTAATGTCCGAAAGACCCGATTATTAATCGAAGCAATTTCAGCTAGTTGAATACTAGCCAAGCTAGGATGCAATACAGCCCCCCCAATCGCTTTATTATAAGCCGTCGACCCGGTTGGCGTAGCGGCTGTCAGACCGTCGCCCCGAAAGCGTTCAAATATTTCACCATCTAGGTAAACATCGACCGCTAAAGTCCCTGTCACTTGTTTAATTGAGGCTTCATTTAAAGCTAAATTCGTAACTTCTTGTCCATCATGATAATGCGTTTGCGTAGCCAATAATGGATATTGGACCATTTGACCTTGTGAGTTTAGCAAAGAGGTTACTAATTGATCTAGTTCAAATTCCTGCCAATCGGCATAAAAACCGAGATGACCTGTATGCACCCCAATAAACCGAACCTGTTCCACTTCATTCTTATATTTTTGAAAGGCAGCTAACAATGTTCCATCCCCACCAACACTAATCACCACTTCCGGATGCTGATCATCAAAAATAAATTCCTGGGGATGCTTGTTTAATAACATCTGCAAAATGTTGGCGACCGCTTTGGACCGCGAACCTTGATTCTTATAAATTGTTATTCTCATCCTGTACATGATCTCGTTTCGTGTGATTCCGTAAAGCATGTTGTGATTCACTAATTTCTTGATGCATTTCTTGGAATAAATCGTCCACCTTAAAGGTCAATTCAGCTACTTCACGCAATTTATCTTCCATATCTTCGGGATAGGTCCCGTCATATTTGTAATTCATAGCATGTTCAATCGTTGCCCAAACGTTCATTTGCATGGTCCGAATTTGAATTTCAGCTAAAATTTTACGTTCACCCTGCGCTGTTTCAATTGGGTATTCAATCACAATATGATATGAACGATAACCTGATGGCTTAGAATTAGTCACATAATCGCGCTCTTCCAAAACCACCATATCATTCCGCGCACGAATTAAATCAACCACAGTATAAATATCATTGGTAAACTGCGTCATAATCCGAATCCCAGCTAAATCTTGCATGTCTTGCTCAATTCGATCCTCATCAACATGCCGTCGTACTAATTTCTCTTTAATTGCATCAACACTTTTAACACGTCCCGTCACAAATTCAATTGGCGTTTCAACCCCAGTTTGTATATATTCTTCTCGTAAAGCGCGAAACTTAACTTTTAATTCAGCCACCGCTTGTTCGTACGGGCGTAAAAAATTCTGCCAATTTTCAATCATTTCATTCTCTCCTACTCCAAAGACTATGCTCTTTGAGATGTTGTAACCGGTTTATTTGTCCGAATACAGCCAATTTTTATTATACTAAAAAATCTAAAGCTAAGCCAATCTATCTATCCATAAATTGGTCGTCGCATATTCACACTAGAAAACATCAATTGGAAATGAAAGCTTATCACAAAAGGGCTTACGCCAATGAGGTGTAAGCCCTTTTTACTAAAATTATTAATTATTTTACTTCATCATGAGCAAAATTAAATTCGGCTGGCAAATCAAATTCATGCCGCAAATCATTAAAGACCGCATTAATCACTTGATCCATATCGAAGTAACGATATTGACCTAGTCGCCCCCCAAAGAGCACTTCAGAATGCTCTTCACGCGCAGCTTTAGCATATTGCTTGTACATCGCCATATTCTTATCATCATTAACTGGATAATAAGCTTCCTTCGTGCGATCCCAGGCTTGTGGGTACTCGCGGGTAATCACAGACTTACCTTCATCAGCTAAGCCATCAAAATGCCGCCATTCCATTACTCGTGTATATGGGGTCTCAGCATCTGTATAATTAATCACCGCATTCCCTTGGTAATTATCAGAATCAACCGTTTCCGTTTCAAAGCGTAGCGAACGATACTCTAATTCACCAAACTTATAATCAAAGAATTGGTCAATCATTCCCGTATAAATAATCCGTGGGAACTCGGCTAAATACTCATCCCGGTGGGCAAAGAAATCAGTATTGACTTGAACATCGATTAAATCATTATCCAGAATCAAGCGTTCAAAAATTTGGGTATATCCACCAACAGGGATCCCTTGGTAACGGTGATTGAAATAATTATTATCATAAATGAAACGAACCGGCAAACGCTTAATAATAAAGGCAGGCAAATCAGTTGCTTTCCGGCCCCATTGCTTTTCAGTATATCCCTTGATGAGCTTTTCATAAATTTCAGTTCCAATCAAAGAGATGGCTTGTTCTTCCAAATTGCGCGGAGCTTTTCCATCCATTGCAGCCACTGCTTCAGCCTTTTGCTCATCAATTTTAGCCTTCGCTTCATCCGGCGTCTTCGTCCCCCACATTTCATAGAAGGTATTCATATTGAATGGCAAATTATAAAGTGAGCCTTTGTAATTGGCAACAACTTGATTTTGGTAACCATTAAAATCAGCAAATTGACGGATATAATCCCAAACTTCTTTGTTGTCCGTATGGAAAATATGCGCTCCAAAATCATGCACGGTGATTCCGTGTTCAGTATGCGTATACATGTTCCCACCAATATGTGGCCGCTTTTCAACGATTAGAGAACGCTTTCCCCGCTTCGCTGCTTCATACGCAAAAATCGAACCGTATGGCCCAGCTCCCACGATCAAATAATCATAATTTTTATCATTTAATGCCATTACTTATCCCTCATTTCATCTATCTCACTTTAGCCCCAACCAAAGCGAGTTCTGTTTCACATTATAAAATATAATAAATCGCCTGTATACCAAATTTAAAATTTTTTATCATCTACATTACCCGCCTAGATCTTACTATAAGTCTGGGTAATTTTCTATTTCATCACTTCGACAGATTCAATGACCGGCTTGAAATGCCGTCCCGCTTGCACGCCGCTCACTAAAACATGGATCCGTTGCCGCCGATTTTGAATACCTGGTTTCAAACATAATTTTAAAAACTCATACAAGATACGTGCGTCGGATTTCAACCGCCCCAAGAAATTTCGTTTCGCTCCGTAATAAACTTTATTCCGATATGAATAAAAATAACGGGGTAACCGATCCAAAGAATCAGTCAAGATATCAGACCCGACATTGCTCTTCATCTTGTGGGTTACGCGAGCATCGGCCACAAAGTACCCAGGAGCCACACGACCAGCCCGTTCGGTATATTCAATATCATCCCCCCAAATAAAGAATTCAGTGATGGGCAGCCCAATTTGTGCGACCACAGGACGAGCCATTAATAGGCTCACAAAAGTCGCGTTCATCAAT
This sequence comes from Weissella kandleri, assembly GCF_001438705.1. Classification (GTDB taxonomy): domain Bacteria; phylum Bacillota; class Bacilli; order Lactobacillales; family Lactobacillaceae; genus Weissella; species Weissella kandleri. Next base: position 54,835 of record NZ_JQBP01000001.1, on the reverse strand, counting down.
TCTTCATTTTTAGTCGTATTTTCAGGAATTTTATGGAGCCGGTTTTTTGGCGCCGGATTATTCATCTTCGCGCGATGACCATCCGTCCACCGTACGTCCGAAGCTAAAAAGCCAAACTGAGGTGTTTCATGCGCAAACCGCAATAAATTAGTTAAGGTCTCTGGATGTGGTACAGTATCATCGTCCATCAACCAAACAAATTCATCTTGGGTGTGTTCCATAAAGTAACGCACCCCACGATTAAAGCCACCCGCACCACCTAAGTTTTCATCTAACCGCATATATTCAATTTGCGATCCTAAACCAGTTAAATATTCATATGTATCCTGGTCTGAATGATTATCAACAATAATAATATGATCCACTTTTGTTTGTGAATTTTGTAAAGCCGCAATGACTTCTTTTAACATTGTTAACCGATTAAAAGTCACGACTACCGCACTCGTCGTCATAAATTGCTCTCCTTAGAAATGCGTTTTTTTATTTTGAGAATTACTAAAATGACGGCGCAAAAAATGCCACCCTTTATTCAACCAATTTGTTTTTTCCAATGTTACCAATGGATATTCCAAATATCGTTTCTCATTTGCAATCAACCAAACATCCATCAAACGCTCACCTAAAAAGCCGAGTGCCCGCTGATCTTCCCCTGTTAATTGCGCATAATCCAACTGGTCATCCACTAATTCTAACACGCCAAACATAAAATCAGTATAAGCTTGAAAATCTGCCTGTCGCATAATACTCATATTAAATAAATGAGCCTTTTTTGATGCTTGAACCTGCTCAAAAGCCGCTTGGTATCTAGGATAATGCTTTGTAATCACAGCTGATAACACTTCCAAAGGGCGTTTGGCATGCGCATTTAAATAATGTTTGGCTTGCGTTTCAATCCAATAATTGCGTGCCTTAGGCAACAAAACATCCGTTTGCGCCAACCCCTGCTCAATATCACTTTGCGTCAATAAAGCCGTGTATTGATGACTCATCTTGCGTCCTAAAAAACGTCGATAGTGTGCTAATCCAATTACCTCTTGATCTTTTAAATTATATTTAGCCCAATATAAAGCCGTTAATTCATTATAATGAGCATTTTTCTGAGAGATATTGCGACCAGTTTCATCTTTGAGCCAATGTTCATTTGGTACATTCGCATGCTGGGCTGCCCCCACCAGAATTGGCCGATAGATTGAATCATCAGGCATCGAATAGGGCTTATGGGCTGCTACTAAAATCGTCACCTTTGTCGCTGCTTGTTCCATCAGTTCTCTCCTCAATAATCATATTCCAACCATGATTTAAACACTTTTTGGCTCTAAAAAAAGTGGGAAAACGCTGCCGTCACCCACTCCAAGTGCTCATTCAATTAATCCATTTCTGTTTCATCTGGATCAACAATCACGTTACCGGCTTCAATTTCTTCAAACGCTTGCCCAATTGGCTTCACTGAATCAAATTTCGCGATGGTTGGTAAACTTCCTTGTTCCAATTCATGTGCTCGTTTTGACCCTAGCGCAATTAACTTATAACGTGAATTTACTTGTTCTAGCAACTTATCAACAGATGGATATAAAATCATTTCTCAAACTCCTCAATCATAGCAATATATTCTGGTAAAATATGGTTCACACGTAGCCGTTCAACCTGCACAATATTCTTAATCCGATCCACGGCAGTCTCAACTTCATCATTAACCACGGCATAATCATAATTAGCCATCATGCGAATCTCAGATGAAGCGGCCGCTACCCGGCGCTCAATCACCTCTGGTGCGTCAGTGCCACGACCTTGAAGCCGTTCTTTTAAAGCTTTTAAATCAGGTGGTGTCAAAAAGATATAAGCTCCTTCAGGCATCTTTTCTTTGACCTGCAAAGCCCCTTGGACATCAATTTCCAAAAAAACATCATGTCCGGATGCCAAAGTTTCATCGATAAAACTTTTGGGAGTTCCATAGTAATTACCAACATATTCAGCATATTCTAGCATGTTATTTGCTTTAATATTAGCTTCAAATTCATCACGACTCACGAAGAAATAGTCTTCTCCATGGACTTCACCATCCCGTGGCTTACGCGTCGTCATTGAAATCGAATACGTGAAGTCAATATCTGGCTCCTCAAACAAGGCCTTCCGTACCGTTCCTTTACCAACGCCAGATGGACCAGACAAAACAATTAAAACCCCACGCTTCATGTCCTATGTACCCCTTTTACATCTTTGTAATAATAACTCTTATCTTACCTGTTTTTCAAATTTTATTCAACTACTAATCCAAGCATACCGCACTTAAAAAGCCACCAGCAACCACCCTGAAATTTTGTAAGACAGTTAACATCAATACCATACGCTTAATCCTGATTTTGAGCCAACAAATCACGCGCATTCTGCCGGGCGGCATCAGTTAATTGATTCCCAGATAACATCCGCGCAATTTCATCAATTCGTGCCTTCACATCCAGTGGAGTCACAGTTGTCAAAGTCCGATCGTCAACAATTTTTTTCTTAATATATAATTGATGTTGCGCAATTGCCGCAACTTGTGGGAGATGCGTAATCGTTAAAACTTGCGAGTGTTCGGCTATTTTGGAAATCTTATTCGCGATGGCTTGCGCTACCCGGCCTGAAACACCGGTATCCACTTCATCGAAAACAATGGCGGTCACCCCTTGATCTTGCGCAAAAATAGTTTTCATCGCTAACATCATACGGCTCAGTTCTCCTCCGGATGCAATTTTTGCCAAAGGCTTGGCTGCTTCACCCGGATTAGTTTGAATATAAAATTCAATTTGATCTTGTCCCGTAGCATGCAACGTTTTTGTTTTTTCCATATGTACTGAAAAAACCGCTTTATCCATATACAAATCAGCTAATTGTTCATGAATCGCTTGGGTTAATTGGCCCGCTGCTTGTTTGCGCAAATCCGTTAACTTTTGAGCTGCCACATGGGTAGTATGTTGGGCTTGAACCACTTGTTCTTTCAAATCCGATAATTCCGTACCTTCGCCCTTCATCAAGCTCAATTCTTGTTCAATTTGATTTTGATAACTTAGAATTTCTTCAACAGTCGCCCCATATTTATTTTCTAATGTATGAATTAAATTCAAGCGATCAGTTACTGTTTGTAACCGGTCGCCATCAAATTCTAGTCCGTCCCGAACCGCGGCTAATTCTGACGCTGCTTCTTGCAACTCATAATAAGAATCACGAATGGTTTCCGTCAACTTTTGATAACGGCTCCCAACCTCTTCAATGCTCTCCATCGAACTCAAAGCTTCACCTACAATCGTTAAACCGTTTCCTTCCCAATCGCCATCAAGGGAAGTATAAGCAGCCGACAACGCTTCTAAAACATCTTGGAAATTAGACAACTCCTGATACTCATGATCTAACTCCTCTTCTTCGCCGGTCATCAACTGCGCTTCTTGCAATTCATTCACTTGAAAGGTCAACATATCTAAGCGCTGCGCAAAAGCCTGTTTATCAGCTTGGCGCTGCCGATAGCGCTTAGCGAGGCTTTGATACTGCTTAAAAGCTTCCGTATAAGTTTGCCGCGCTGGTTCTAACTCAGCCCCAGCATACTGGTCCAAGAGTGCCTCATGCCGTTCAACTTTCATTAATTCCTGATGTTCATTTTGTCCATGAATATCAACTAGGTATTGCCCAATCTCGCGCAGACCAGTCGTATTAACTAATTGTCCATTCACCCGGATGACATTGCGCCCGCTTTGTTGAATTTCACGATGAATCAATAATTGTTGCTCATCTAATTCAATATCATATTTATCCAAAACTGGCGTAATCCGCTCGGTGTTTTCCAAGGTAAAAAGCCCTTGTAAAACAGCTTTTTTCGTCCCTTCACGCAGATAATCTGTGGAACTCCGCCCACCAGCCAACAATCCTACAGCATCAATAATAATCGACTTTCCCGCGCCAGTCTCCCCTGTTAAAACGGTCATCCCATCGTCAAAGCTGAGATTCAGCTCTGAAATAATCGCAAAATCTTTAATTGATAATTCCTGTAACATTGTTCACTCCTTATTTCATGGTAATTGGGCCAACTTATCCATTAAACCTGAAGCATGATACCCGGCTTTGACAATAATCAATGCGCCGTTATCATCCCCGACAACCCCAAAGATTTCATTTAAATCTAAAGCTTCTAAGGCAGTCTTTAAGGCTGGACCAGTTCCCGGCAAAACTTTGACCATAATCAAATTACCCTGCGCCTGCATCCGCGTTTGTGATTCTTGTAAAATCGCCTTAACCTGCGTTTCATAATCGGCATCCCGCATTAAGTCATACGCAAAGCCCCCTTCACTTAGAGGGACTTTCACCAACTGCATACTACTAATATCGCGTGAGACGGTCGCTTGGGTCACATTCCAACCACGATCATTTAAAATCCTCGCTAGTTCTTCTTGCGTTTGAACCCGCTGTTGTTTAATAATCTGTCTAATTTCGGCTTGCCGTGCCATTTTATTTCTGACCATCCGTCTGCTCCCGATGTGCATTTAATTGCTCATGTGCGGCTTGCACCATGGCTTGTCGCGCTGCTAAATTAATCGTATCTTGCCCACCATCTAACTTCAAGTGTGCAATAAATTCAATATTACCAGAGCCACCTTTAATTGGGGAATAGTCCAGTGCCACCATACTAAAACCAGCTTGTTGTGCATATTCAGTGACTTGATTAATCACTTGAAGGTGCGTTTCAGCGGACTTCACAATCCCATGCTTACCTACTGCCGTACGCCCCGCTTCAAATTGAGGTTTAATCAAGGTAGCCACTGACCCTCCTGGCACCAAAATTTGAGCCAAGGGCGCTAGAATTAAATTCAATGAAATAAATGAGACATCAATTGTTGCCATTTCTGGCTGTCCCATTTTAAAATCATCTAGCTTACTATACCGAAAGTTTGTGTTCTCCATCACTACGACACGCTCGTCTGAACGCAATTTCCAAACGAGCTGATTTGTTCCAACATCCAACGCATAGACTAATTGAGCCCCACTTTGTAAGGCAACATCCGTAAAACCACCCGTCGATGATCCAATATCGAGCACCGTTTTACCGCTAAAGTCTAGCTTAAAAACGTCGCGCATTTTTTCTAACTTAAAACCACCACGTGAAACGTAAGGCATCGGCGCCCCTTTTAGATGCAACTCAATTGTGACCGCAATTTTTTCACCCGGTTTATCCATGCGTTGCTCATTTTCGCCTAAAATTTCACCGGCCATAATGGCTCGCTTCGCTTGCTCCCGCGAAGTAAATAAGCCTTGTTGCACGGCTAAAATATCAACCCGCTCTTTTTCCAATTTCGCCATGAATCCCTAATTCTCCATCACATCTTCAAAATATGCTAAACTCGTTTTCAACAATTCCCAATCTAATTGACTGACTTGCACTAACTCAGCTACCGCCTGTTGCGCCTGCTCCACCGTGGCTTTTAAGCGCTCCTGCGTGGCTTTGAAACCAATTAAAGCAGGGTAAGCATTTTTATCTGCACCTTTGTCTTGTTGCCAGTCATTCAAATCATCTTTTAATTGAAAAGCAAAGCCAAAAGCTTGACCAAAACGGATTAAAGCCTGCATCTCAACTAGGCTAGCATTGGCCATAATGCCACCAGCCTGACAAGCATAGGTAATCAAAGCACCCGTCTTTTTTTGATGAATTTGATCTAATTCTGCAACTTGGGGCGTGCGACCGGTCATCTGCCAATCTTCAACTTGGCCGCCTACCATGCCACCTACCCCAGCCGCTTGCGCCAAAGTCTGGGCTAATGCAAGCTTTTGTTGCGAGCTTAAGTGTTCTGCACTCAACAACCATTCAAAAGCTAAGGGTTGTAAAGCATCCCCCGCTAATAAAGCGATTGCAGCACCAAATTTACGATGTGTCGTGGGCTGACCTCGCCGTAAATCATCATCATCCATAATAGGTAAATCATCGTGAATCAAGCTATAGCTATGAATTAATTCCACCGCACTGGCCGCTTTTAAATATGCCTGCGTATTCACATGATAACTTTGTAAGACAGCCAGCGTTAATAACGGGCGGAGCCGTTTTCCACCAGCCAAAGTGGCATACTCCAAAGCCGCCTGCAATTCATTATTTGATGACACTGATGCTAATCCGTGGGTTAAAGTTTCCTCAATTTGCGGGTGCATCTTTTGCGTAAATTGATTAAAGTTCATATTCATTTATCCTCAGATTGAAAATCTTGAATTTGACCGTCATCTTGTACAATCTTTGTCAGACTTTGTTCAGCCGTCTGTAAGCTTTGTTGAAGCTCCTTTGACAAAACCATCCCTTTTTGAAAAACTTCAATCGCTTGTTCAAGCGGGATTTCACCTTTTTCTAATTGGGTCACAATTGATTCCAATGTTGTTAATTTTTCTTCAAATGTTTGTTCTTTTTCATTAGTCATTTTCTTTTTTTATCTCCGTAACCTGGGCCAAGATTTGTCCGTCATTCACTTGAATATATACCTGATCGCCAGTCGCAACATCACCAACCTGTCGTACTACTTGCTGATTTTGATTGGTCGTAACACTATACCCCCGGGCTAAAACAGCTAAGGGGCTCATTAAATCTAAACCATGGACGGCCCGCGCATAACGTGTTTGCTTTTGTTCGATTTGCCGTTGCATCGCATTATTTAACCGTGGCATGATTAAGGCCAAGCGATGCTGATTTTGCGTCAATTGTGTCTTAAACATTTGCGCTAAACGATCTTGAGCTAAATCCACTCGACGGCTTAAGCCTTCATATAAACGCGTTGGTTGTTGTAAGACCGCACTCTGTTGTACACGGGTTAAACGTTCATCCAAATAATTTAACCGATTACTTAAACTATTAATCATACGCATCTGCGTCTGGTTTAATTCATTAAAAAGGTCTGTCAATAGGACCGGCGTCGCAATTTCAGCCGCAGCAGTCGGTGTCGCAGCCCGCTGATCGGCAATAAAATCGGCAATCGTCGTGTCCGTTTCATGCCCCACCGAGCTAATCATTGGCATAGGCATCTGCACCAATTGGCGTGCTAATTGTTCATCATTAAAAGCCCAAAGATCTTCAATTGAACCACCACCCCGTCCAATAATCAAAACATCGTAATTTACTTGTGCCACCCGTTTTAATTGCTGTAATAGATTGGGAACGGAACCTTGCCCCTGAACTACTGCGGGATAAAGATAAATTTGTGCAATCGGATAACGTCGCTGCACAGTCGTCCGAATGTCTTGAATAACCGCTCCACTCGGCGAAGTAATCACCGCAATTTTCTTTGGAAATGCTGGAATAGCTCGTTGATTTTGTTGAAACAACCCTTCTGTTTCCAACTTGCGCTTTAGCTGCTCATATTGCACTGCCAAGGCACCGACCCCGTCTGGCTCAATGCGCTCAATAATAATGGAATAACCTCCATTCGGCGCATATAAATCAATATGTCCAACCACATTCACTCGCATACCAGCTTCCAATTGGAAAGGTAGCTTCCGATAGACACCTTGAAAAAGGGTCGCATTAATCACCGCATGCTCATCTTTAATTGAAAAATACTGATGCTTCGACCGTGGTCGAAAATTAGACACTTCTCCCGTCAGGTAAACCTCTTTTAAATATGGATCTGCCACAAATTTACGTTTTAAATATTGTGTTAATGCACTTACTGTTAAATATTCTGCCATCCTGCCTCTAACTCCACTTGATGATGTTCAGCAGCCAATTCTACCGTCGTTTGTAATAACGTCGCAATTGTCATTGGTCCAACCCCACCTGGTACTGGGGTAATTGCTTGTGCCTTTGGAGCAACTGCTTCAAAGTCAACATCGCCTTGTAAACTACCATCAGCTAGGCGTGTAATACCAACATCAATGACGGTCGCCCCCGCCTTAACATCATCGGCTCGGACTAACTTAGGTACCCCCGTCGCTGAAATAATCACATCAGCTTGTTGCAATAATTGATGACGCAAATCATCTGGTGTAAAACGATGTAACAAGACAACACTGGCATTTTGCGCTTCCATCAAGGCAAATAGCGGACGTCCCACTAAATTCGAACGCCCTAAAATAACTACTAAACGTTGCGCCAATTCCACGTGGGCTTGTTCTAATAAAGTCATAATTCCTTTGGGTGTATTCGCCACTGGATAATAACCCGCTCGATTCGCAAATAATTTCCCAATGTTGGTCGGATTAAACCCGTCCACGTCTTTTTCCGGCGCAATCGCATCTTGCATCGCCTGCTCATTAATTTGGCCTGGCACGGGGCTTTGCAACAAAATCGCATCAATTGACGCGTCATGGTTAAGCCGCTGAATTAAAGCTAAAACTTCAGCTTCAGTAGTTGTGGCTGACAACTTGAACGTCTCACTATGAATCCCGGTCTTGGCCGCTGCCCGCTCTTTATTGCGTACATAAATTTCACTAGCTGGATCATTTCCAACTAAAATAACTGCTAGACCTGGAATAATATTTTCGGCCAGTAAACGTTGAGTTTGTGTGGCCACTTGTGCTCGGACCCGCTGAGCAATCGCTCGTCCATCAATTATCTCTGCCATTCAAATTCCTCTTCCCTAACTCACGTCCCAGTTTATGTTTAGGCTTTCCTTTATCTTTTTGATTCCGGCGCTTTGCTTTTTTCTCTTTGGCCAAACGTTCTGATTTTTTAACCGGCTCCGTGACCGGGGCTCCTATCGTCCAAGTTGACCGTTGCTTGGCTCGCGGTTTATCCAAATCTTGTTCTTGCGTTAACTTTGCCGTCTGCGCTTTTACGTTGCTTTTTTTAGGAACAGCTTGTGGCTTCGTCCTTTCCCACCCATTTTTACCATACGCGGGGGTTTTACTTTTTGCACGCTCGCTTTGTTCAACAATTTGTTGCCAGGGTAAGACATCTATTTCAACTTGCACCATCCGTTTTAAATCACGCAAATCATGGTCATTTCCAAAGGTCACTACTTTACCCGTGCGTCCCATCCGGCCAGTTCTTCCGGCCCGATGCGTATAAGTTTCACCATCTCGTGGCAAATCATAATTAATGACTGCGGGTAAATCTATCACATCTAATCCACGGGCAGCGACGTCTGTCGTCAGCAAAAATTTTGCTTGTCCATTCCTAAAAGCTTCCAATGCACTTGCGCGGGTCCGGCTGGAATCACCCCGAACCAAAGTTGCCATCGCCACGTGTTCATGCGCCAAAAAGCTAGCCGTCTGTTTCAAAGCTTTCGTCGTATTGAAAAAGACCATCGCCTGCCATCCCTTGCGCGTTGCTAACTGCCGCAACCGTTTATTTTTTTGATCATTGGCTGTCAAAACAAACTGATGCTGCAAACTAGTAGGCATTTGGACATCCCGTAAATCAATGCGTGTAAATTCACGTCGAAAAATCGTTTGGGCTCGTTGATTAATCACCGCGGTTGCGCCAAACATCGCGACTTGAATATCTTCATCACCGAATAATTCCCAAACATTTTGAATTTGGTCAGCCGTCTCATCCTGCAGTAAGATATCGGCTTCATCTAAGATTAGAGTACGCAAACGCTGCAACTTTAACTTTTTGCTAGCAGCAAGTTCGCCAACCCGGCCAGGCGTACCCACCAAAATTTCTGGATGCTTTTTCAACCGATCCAATTGATTTTTAACATTAGCCCCCCCAGTTAAGGCCAAGACCTTTAAGTCAAAACCTTGCGCCCATTCGCGCACAACCCGGGTCGTTTGCATAGCTAACTCTTGTGATGGTGCTAATATTAATAATTGTTCTCCATCATTTGGCTGTAGTAATGGCAAAAGTGGCCAAGTAAAGGCTAGAGTTTTCCCGGTTCCAGTCGGTGCTAAGGCGTCAATTGATTGTCCCGTAACCAGTGGTTCAAAAACTGCTTTTTGAATGGGGGTTTGTTCTATAAAGCCAGTAGCCGCAAACTTTTGGGCTAATCGTTCATCCATCGTGTCTGTCATTATTTTTTCAAGTTCCTCTTAATTTGTGTGCGGATCAGACGGGAAGGTAATTCCCGCTGATTGCCGTAATTTCGTTAATACTAAGTTTACTTGTTGACTTAGCAACAACATTGCTTCGTATTCAGGGCGTGATTCAGCTGGATGATTTATAATATCCGCAAACTTTTGGGCCTCTTGTACCATTGGATTAGTTGGTGCCGGTGTGCTAATAACGCGTTCTTGGCCTTGACCATCTAAATAAGTCACTTTTCCAAGTTCAGCAATATTATCAATCACAATGGTATCACGCCGTCCTAAGATTTCTGAATGTTCGTAAGAATTAGCACCCTTTCCAAAGAGCAAAGTGACATCAAAATTATCATAACGTAAAATAGCCGTCCCACGACCATCAGCGCCATTCGTCAACTTTGTGGCAAAATAATACTGATTATTAGGTAATCCAAAGAGCTTAATGGCTGCATACAGCGGATAAACTCCCAAATCAGCTAAAGCGCCTGCTGAAAACTCCCGGGTCAAAACATTGGGCTGCTTACCCGCTAAATAATCATCAAAACGTGATGAATATTTTTCAAATACCAAAGTAGCTCCTGAAATGTGCTCCATCTGCTTAATTTGGTCCTCAATCACCATAAAGTTAGGTTGATAAAGATGCCGTGCTCCTTCAAAAAGACGGACACTTGGATGCATTTGCAGTAATGAATAAATTACTTCATATTGCTGAGGATTATCAAAGGCTGACTTCTCAACAATCACATTGACATCCGCTTTAATCGCAGCCTGCGCTTGTTTAAAGTGCAATTTATTTGGTGAAGCAATGTAAACAACTTGAATCCCGCTATTTAAAAATTCATCTAAATCAGTGAAAACTGTAGCTGAACTAGCTAGTTCGTCCGCAAAGGCTTGTCCTTTTTCAACCGTTCGCGAATAAACTGCGCTTAATTCATATTCTTGCGTCATCTGGGCAGCTTCTACAAACATTTTTGTAATCCAATTTGTCCCAATCGTTCCCAATTTTAAAGTCATGTCATCATCCTCCTAATTTTAAGTGCTTATTCCATTATTATAACATTTTCCTCCCCGATTTAGTTAGGCTCATTTTGAACATTAACGCCCCTTCATCAGTACGACGACGGCATGTTAAAAACCAAAAAACGGATCAGACTTCAGACCTTGATGCTAAAGAATAACTGGTATCCGCTAATATCTTTAACTAACCCGTTGGATTTCCCATCGCCATTGCTTATGAAAACAATAAAAAAACCGACTACTTATTAGATATAAGTAGTCGACTTTCCCGTCCAAATTTAATTAAGCTTCTTTTGGCTCAAAGACAACCACACACTCAACATGTGTCGTTTGTGGGAACTGATCAATTGGTTGGACTGGTCCTTTTATAGCGTAACCTTGCGTGGCCAACAATTCTGCATCACGCGCTAAGGTCGCTGGATTACATGAAATGTAGACAATTTTATCTGGCTTCATTGCCACCGCTGCATCAATTAACTCAGGTGCCAAGCCCTTACGTGGCGGATCCACAAAAATCACATCCGGTTGAAGTTCAGCCATTTGCCATTCTTGCATCTTCTCTTCAGCTTTACCTAATTCAAAGGTCACATTTTCGACCCCATTAATTTTGGCATTCCGCTTAGCATCTGCCACCGCTCCAGGGACAATTTCCACCCCCATCACTTGCTTAACTTGATTGGCCACAGTTAGTGAAATGGTTCCAATTCCAGAATAAGCATCAATGACCGTCTCATCCCCGCGCAAGTCAGCCTTATCAATTGCTAACTGATACAAAAGCTCTGTTGATTGAGGATTCACTTGATAGAACGACAAAGGCCCAATTTCAAATGTCTTGCCTAACAAAGTGTCGGTAATATAATCGGCCCCCCAAAGCGTCTTATTCGTATCACCCATCATAACATTTGTTGCTTCAGAGTTAACATTTTGAATGATTGAAGTTACTTCTGGCAAAACAGCCCGAATTCCAGCCACTAATGCTTCTGCCACCGGCAACTTTTTCCGACGCGTGACAATCACGATCATCATTTCATGACTGTAATAACCCCGCCGGACCATAATCGTCTTAATATCACCACGATGCGTTTGCTCATCATAAGCATCCAATTGATATTTACGCAATAAGTCACGCACGACCACAATCGCGTGGTCAATGGCTGGATCTTGAATATAGTAGTCTTCAATTGGTACTAAATTATGTGAATTTCGCCGATAAAAACCAGTATTAATCTCACCATGAATCTCACGTACAGGGACTTGCGCCTTGTTACGATATCCCGTGTGTTGTTCCATCCCAATGGTTGGTAAAATTTCAGCATCCAAGTGCATCTTTTTAAACAACTCTTGGACTTGTTTTTGCTTAAACTCTAATTGCGCGGGGTAAACTAAATTAGCCAAAGGGGCAATCCCAGTTGTCAAAGCAGCTTGATTCACTTCATGATTCCGTAAATCCGATTCCTTTAATCGCTTAATAACCCGGCCAAAAGCATAATTCTTTTGGACCTTGGTGACACCCACTAAAACTTCTTCGCCGGGAATTGCGTCCACTACGAAAATGGGATATTCATCAACTTTTACCACACCCATTCCTTGGTAGGTAATGTCAACAACTTCCCCTTCAATCTCTTGGTTTTTATAAACCGGCGCGTTAATTTTTGCCATATTAATTTTTTCTCCTCAAATGGTATTTGCGACAACTCATTTGTTACATCACTTCATCATAACATCATTTACCTAATTTTGCTGAATTTCTTTGCGACAAACGCTTGCCGTACCGCTGAAATAAAATACAAAGAACCAGTAAAAACTACCGCTGTATCAGATGGTAACGGCTGAAGGGCTGCATAGGCTTGTTCAAAATCCGCAGCCGTCGCATCGACTAACGTCTCCAAATTATTTGGCTGCACCACCTGCCTTTGATTTGGTGCATCAAAATCCACCACGGTCAAATGCACCCGTGGATCCGTTTTTAATTGCATTAACATCGCGGGGTAATCTTTATCGGTCAAAACGCCCATAATAATTTCAATATGCCGAGCTGGCAATTGCTGTAAGCTGTCCAACAGCCCCTTCACGCCTGCTAAATTATGCGCCCCATCAATCACCACGGAAGGCTGTTGTTGCAAATATTCAAAGCGTCCCGGCCAGGTCACATTTTGCAAAGCAACTTGAACAGCAGCCGGTTTTAAATCTATATTTAAAGCTTGCAACGCTAATTGAGCTGTCATAATAGCCACAGCACTATTTTCCAACTGATAATTACCCCTTAAGTTCAAATTTAAATTAGTTAATTTTACGCCGTGCTGATTTACAAAATCAAATATAAAATTACCATTTGCTTCCTGTTGTACCTGCTCTAACCAAAAATCACGGTCTAAAATCTTTAAACGCTTTGTTTTACGGTCAATGACCTGTAAAGCTTCATCCGGCAAACGCCCCACCACTGTTGGATGTGTCGGCCCTTTAATAATACCGGCCTTTTGAGTTGCAATCGCAGTTAAGGTATTCCCCAATAATTTTTGGTGATCAAAAGCTACGGTGGTAACCACTGAAACGAGCTTAGACTGGATAATGTTAGTAGAATCTAACACCCCCCCAATCCCGACTTCTAAGACGACAACGTCCACCTTTTGTTCCGCAAAATATGCAAACATTAAAGCCGTGATTGTTTCAAATTCCGTTGGCCCACCGGTCACTTGCGCATCAAGTTGTGCTAACAGTGGTTCTAATTTCTGAACCCACCGGACCAAATCATCATCAGAAATATTGGTATGATTAATTTGAATCCGCTCATTAAAGCGCATGATAAAAGGCGAAGTATATAACCCTACCTGAAGCCCATGCGCACTTAAAATTTGTTCTGTCATGCGAGACACAGAACCCTTGCCATTGGTTCCAGTAATATGCACGTATTGCAACTGATCTTGTGGATTACCAAGTAAGGTCAGTAATGCTTGCATCCGTGTCATCGTTTCCGCCTTCCCAAAACGTGGCCGCCCATGAATTAAAGCCAATGCCGCTTGATAATCTTGAATCATTTAACCTCTCCCTTCTAAGGATTACCGTTACTACAAGAAAAGGTTGGTGCATTTTCTGCGCCAACCCCATCTATGATGATTCCAGAATAATGTGCTCAATCATTAATCAACACCTACTATGAAAACATCAAATTTTGATTGTTTGCTATTAAGCTTGGGCCGTCTTCAATTCAGCCAAGCGCTGTTGCGTCACTGCGGCTTTCGCTTGCCAATCAGCTAACTTTTCACGTTCTGCTTCTACCACCGCCTCAGGGGCTGAATTAACAAACTTTTCATTACCTAACTTACCTTCACCCCGCTTAACTTCACCTTGATATTTCTTCAATTCTTTCGTTAAACGTGCAATCTCATCATCTAAGTTAATTAACTCCTCCAATGGGACAATCACTTCAGCTCCGGTAATCACCTTGGTCATCGCCAACTTTGGCGCTTGCAAATTTGAACCAATTTGCAACGTTTTCGGCTTAACAAACCGATTAATATAATCTTGATTTTGTTCCACGATTGTTTGTAAGGCTGCATCATCAGTCTTAATCAAAACTTCAATCGCAGTTGACATTGGGGCGTTGGCTTCCGTTCGAATATTACGAACCGCTGTAATCAAATCAACTAACCGTTGGAAATCATTTTCCGCCACCGTATCTTGTAACTCAGCATGTATCTCCGGATAAGCAGCGCTCGTAATTGAACCTTCATTCATTGGCATATCCAACCAAATTTCTTCCGTAACAAACGGCATGATCGGGTGCAACAAACGAAGTGTTTGATCTAAGGTATACGCCAAAACCCCTTGCACTGCCTTTTTCGCAGCTGCGTCATCGCCGTTCAAGGTTTCCTTGGTCATTTCAATATACCAATCAGCAAAATCATTCCAAATAAAGTTATACAAAGCCCGACCAGCTTCACCAAATTCAAACTTATCGAAATTATTCACCACATTTTCAACCGTTTGATTTAAGCGTGACAGAATCCAACGATCAGCCAAAGTCATTTGATCACGAGCTGGCAATTCTGCCGGTGTGTTATCATCCAGATTCATAATAACATAACGCGCTGCATTCCAGATTTTATTAATAAAGTTCCAAGCAGCATCCATCTTAGTATATGAGAAACGTACATCAAGACCCGGTGTTGAACCATTGGCTAAGAACCATCGTAATGCGTCAGCTCCATACTGATCAATCACGTCCATTGGGTCAATTCCATTCCCCAAAGACTTAGACATTTTACGACCTTGCTCATCTCGAATTAAACCGTGAATCAACACATTATTAAACGGCCGCCGTCCAGTAAACTCCTTTGATTGGAACATCATCCGTGCAACCCAGAAAAAGATAATATCGTATCCCGTGACCAAAGTATTAGTGGGGAAATAACGCTTGAAGTCTTCAGCGTCAGTATCCGGCCAACCCATCGTTGAAAATGGCCACAATGCTGATGAGAACCAAGTATCCAAGACATCCGTTTCTTGGGTCCAGTTTTCAATATCAGCTGGCGCTGCTTCACCAACGTATACTTCACCCGTTTCCTTATGGTACCAAGCGGGAATTTGGTGTCCCCACCATAATTGACGTGAAATCACCCAATCATGGATGTTTTCCATCCAATTAGTAAAGGTGTTTTCAAAACGAGGGGGGTAAAAGTTAACCCGATCATCTGATTTTTGCATGGCCAAAGCTTGCTCAGCCAAAGGCTTCATGCGCACAAACCACTGGGTTGATAACCGTGCTTCAACCGGCACTCCGGTCCGTTCGGAATGACCAACTGAATGGGTATATGGTTCAACTTCTAACATCCAACCAGCAGCTTCTAAATCAGCTACGATTGCTTTACGGGCATCATCGCGATCCATCCCGACATATTTCCCAGCCCGTTCATTCATTGAACCATCTTCATTCATCGTGTTAATGCGCTCAAGATTATGCCGATTTCCTACTTCAAAATCGTTTGGATCATGGGCAGGCGTAATCTTCACCATCCCCGTTCCAAATTCCATCTCCACATATTCATCAGCAATCACGGGAATTTCACGTTCAACCAATGGTACTTTTATCGTCTTACCAATAATTGCTTGATACCGTTCATCATTAGGGTTAACGGCGACGGCCACATCCCCAAACATAGTTTCTGGACGGGTGGTCGCAATTTCAATATAGTTTTTACCATTTAATGTTGTATCATCCGTAAAGGGATATTTAACATGATAAAATGCACCTTCAATGTCTTTATAAATAACTTCAATATCTGATAAGGCTGTCCGTGCTTTAAGATCCCAATTAATAATGTATTCACCACGATAAATCAAATCTTTTTGATAGAGTGTCACAAATACCTTTTTAACCGCATCCGATAATCCAGCATCTAAAGTAAAACGCTCCCGACTATAATCCAAAGATAGGCCAAGCTTACCCCATTGAGCCTTAATCGTAGCGGCATACTCATTTTTCCAATCCCAGACTTGTTCCACAAAGTTATCTCGTCCTAAATCATAACGGGAAACTCCTTGTTCCGCCAAGCGCTGCTCCACTTTTGCTTGGGTCGCAATGCCAGCATGGTCCATGCCCGGCACCCAAACGGTATCATAACCTTGCATCCGCTTTTGACGAATCAACACATCTTGCAAGGTCGTGTCCCACGCATGTCCTAAATGTAATTTACCAGTAACATTAGGCGGGGGAATCACAATTGAATACGGCCGTGCCTTCCGATTCCCAGTCGGCGTAAACCGCTTATCTTCCAACCATTTATCGTAACGACCTACTTCTACGGCCTGCGGGTCATATTTACCTGGCATGTCAATTTCACGCATCTATTCATTCTCCTTATTTTGAAACTAAAAAGCCCTGACAAACCAAATTAATGATTTATCAGGGCGAATTTTTCGCGGTACCACCTGAATTCAAGACTTTCTCAAGTCTTATCTTCATCTCCTTAACGCAGAGAATACGGAATTAGCTACTAAACAGTTCACCAACTCGGCCCCTTACTTACTTTCAATTTAAGTCATGATTTTCTTGCACCAACCGAAAACTCTCTAAACTTGACTTTAAATTTACTCAATAAGGCCTTGCCCTTTCATTATTTTACGTTTATCTAACCTTTTTTACAAGTTTAATTAGTTAATTAATTATTTAAAACCAAAAACCAATGCCTTCAACAACCATATTTAACGGCTATCTTTAACACTATTTATATTAATATATTTTTATTGAAGTCGTTCATTGTTACGTCCGTTATCGATTTTTAATCAGTTCTCAATCTCATGTCACCATGAATTTGCTATAATAAAGATAACTAGTTATTACTATGGAGGTTTTATCTTTTGAAAAATACAAAACGCACAGGCATCACCTTGATTGCCATTTTAGTAGTCATTGGCGCAATCGCGCTCTTTGGTCAGCACATCGCCGCACAACGTCAACATCAAGCTCAACAGACATCCAAAGCAGCCAGTCAACGGTCAAATTCGCAAAAAGCAGCCTCAAGTTCATCAAAAAAGGCCGCCATTGCTTCAGCGATTAATGACCCAAACGCCACCGCGGTCGCTTCTTCAACCAGCCAAACGTTGATTCAAAATACTAACTACAGTGATAAGCTACAGCAAATGTTAACTACTAATAAAATTGATATTAGATTACAGACCATTTTGATAAAAGATGAAACCGCAACCGTGATTTTCCAAGATAATCAAAAACAAGACGATACCCAGACGTATCTCAATTCGTACGCTAAAGCGACGGCTGTCGCCCTAGCCGCTACTACCAACCAAACTGATAAGATTTCAACGGTGCGCGTGGCACGGCAATTAAGCTTGAAAAACGGTTCTCAATTTGGAGTGGCCACCTTATGGACTGGTGATCAATTAGCTAACCACCAACAAGAAAACATTAAAGACGTCACCGCGGACCACTTGCTAGCCCAAGCCTCACGTTATGCGCTGAATGGTTCAATTTGGGATTCACTTTCACAGCCACAAAAGAATGCTTACCAAAGCCATATTACTGGTGGGCAAAACGCCGATAATGATGACTTTAATACTTGGATTAATAATTCAACGGCTAAAAAGTAAGCTAAGTTTCACCAATATAAAATATTAAAAAGCTCCTCAGCCTGGTGTTAAGCCAGGCTGAGGAGCTTTTTCATTTACTTTATTATGCGCGACCAAATAAACGCTTCAAGAAATTCCAGAAGCCACCTTTTTGTTTTGGTTTGGCTTCTTGATTACGCGACGTCCGCGAATAATTCGTCTGAGGTTTATTTTGTGCGCGTGGATCTTCAATCTTGCGACTAACCTTAACCTCACCATCATGTAGGACTTCAGCCACCCCCGTTTCGGTTGCGCTTTTTTCATCCCCATCATCAAAATCAAGTAGATTAATTTCTGTTGTCACTGCCTCAGATACTGCTTCGACCTTTGCCCTATCGTCATCCTTTTCAAGTGTTGCTGCAGATGAAACTGCTTCAGATTCAGAAATAGCTATTTCTGAATCCTTAGCGCTTAATGCTTGTTCTTTAGTTTGCCGTGGTTGAAGCACTTCTACAATCACCTTTGCTGGCTCAGTCGGTACTTGATCCGATGTCACAACCTCCGCGGCCTCATCACTAGCTGCAGGGGTTGTTGGCGCTACTGGCACCTCATCAACGGGGACAGCTGGCTGTTCACCGGCTTGTTTATTTTCCGCGACAATCGATGATGACACAGCCGCCGAAGACGGTGTAATGCCTTCCACAATCGAATTAACAAAAGATTCAGAAGCGGCGGCCTTTTCAACCAACGCTTGATCGTGGGCTTCTGAAGCCGCTCGGCGTTCTTCAGCTGCTTCAGCATAACTACTAATCATCTCATCAGTCAAGATCGGAATTGTCATCGTTTTGGTAGTCACACCAATTTCAACTGGCACTTCTAATTGTTCACCCGTCACCGGATTCAAAGCGGTCACCCGCAAATCCTCTGGTCGTAATGCGATTGGGATTTGTAATTCAAATTCCAAATTATCATCAACCAAAACCTCAATTGGATGAGCGTTTTCTGGCGTATGCACCTCAATAAAAAGACCCGGCTGATTCACAGATCCCGTCAATTTACGCATAATACCTTGCGTTGATAATACCGCCGTCACAATGGGTTGTGGTGCTTCAATATGTAAAGTGGTTTCGTTGCGCGTTGTTGCATCATTGGGCAAACTAGCCCCAATTTTAATATCTCCATGCGCTTGTTGCCAATCGACTTGAACGATAAAAGAACCGCTCTCATCAATTTCTGGTGTCAAGAGTGTCTGATCAGCCAATTGGACGGTGACGTTTGCTTTGGCATCCCCCACCGACCCAACAATTGTAATTCCACTGCGTTTATTTAATACTGTTGCTGTTAATGGTAATTCCATATTATTTCCCCGTAACTTAACTAGCGCTTCTCGCCTGTCTTAGTCTATATAACTATATAATATGCTAATTCGAATATTTTTGCACAAAATTTATTAAAACTTTTAATTTTATTAAGTAAAAAACAGGTTCAACGTACCGCCTGTTTACCAGTGGTCGTTGCGCCTGTTTAAGCGGCTTTATCAATTAGCCCGAACGATTAAAGTATCAACATTGGCAGAGCGAGTCACATACTCAGTCACAGACCCAATCAAGAACCGTTCAATTGTATTAAGCCCAGTAGCCCCCATAATAATTAAATCGATATCGTACTTTTCGACCGCTTGATGCCCAATAATATTCTTGGGTGAACCATACTCAATCGAATATTCTACATCTTCAACGCCAGCATCTTTAGCTTGTTGTAAATAAGTTTCCATCGTCTTCTTTGCAGTATCAGCTACTTCTTCGACCATGGCTGTTTTAAAATCGGCTACGTTTTGAAAGGCACGGGTATCAATAACATGCAAAATATGCAATTTGGCATGGTTACGCTTGGTGATATCAATCGCCTGCTTTAAGGCTGATTCAGCCTCCTTGGAACCATCGACTGGTACTAAAATATTTTTATAATTCATTTCCGCCATCATAATCTCACCCTCCTTAAAATCAATTTGCTATATACACATTATAACATATGTCGTAAGCGTTTTCATAGGCTTTAAAATAATCTTAACTAAAATAATTTACTACTAATAATTACTGCCAAAATCATCGTCAAGGCCATTGATAAAATCAAAAAGATTGTCATTAACCAGACCACATTTGCAAAAAAAATTGCACTAATGAGTAGCCCCACTGCCACCATTAGTAGTGCCCAGCCATAAAAATGGGCGGTCTTTTGAATTTGATTAGCACTGAGACCTAAAAAGTTACTTTGATGTCGTAACAAATAGATTCCAATCCCACCAACTAAAATTGCAAATAAAATTTCAATCATCATCAACATCGTTCTACTCACACTTCCTTCACTTATTTATTTTTCAATCAAGCCTATTTATTAAAATAAAAAGCCCGTTTAACAAGGTAAACGAGCCTGTAAAAAACTTGTATGTCGCCGTTAGATGATTCGTCAAAGTTGGCTCCTAGTATAAGAAAGTGGGCACTAAGACAGCGTTTGTCGCTACCACATGTCATGGCATGCTCCGCCGGCTTTCCGCCATTCCCGTTTAGAAAGTTGTAAAGCAACATTATGATATTATGAATCACGCGTACGACCAGGTAATTTACTATAATCAAATTATAACGCAAAATAATGTTAGTTCCAACACTTTTCACCGAATTATCAATTCATTTTTCACGTGCGGGCGTGCCGCTTTTGCCACCATTGATATGGATAAAATATCAATTCCAGACTCGCAGATTGGTCAGTCGCTTGGACAATCCAAATTGAAATTTGCCAGGTTACCCAACTCACCACAGCCAATAATAGCCAAAAATTATGCAAGCCTAATTGCATTAATCCAATCCGCACCATCGAAGCGACAGGGGCATGGACTAAATAAATTGTGAGGGACGCTTGCCCCACGCGTACCCAATAATTTGATTCTTTAATTTTTTGAAAGACATTAAAGCCAATAATAATCGTCGCTAGTTTGGGCAAAAGCAAATCCAAGACCGGTATATTGGTCTCAAACCAATTCCCTCCTTGAACATACCGCCATAACATCCCCACCACAATTACCAGAATTGCTCCGCCAACGACCCATGTTTGCTGCCACCAATGCTTTTGTTGCCGCATTAAATAACCTAAATAAAATGCACTTGTCCACCAGCAAACCTCTTGTAAAATTAACGGGGTCAAAATAAAATTACCAACTACAGCTAGTGCCAAATATAGTAACATTTGCCACGATGTTGGGAACTTTAATAAAGACAAAACACCTACTAATGCAAAAATTATGAAAAGCGTCTCCAAAAACCACAAATAGCCCACCGGATGTACAAACATCAACAATACATCAGACCATTGATATTCATTGTGGACGTTTTTCCCCCCCATTTGTTGTAGGCCAACATAAATGACGGTAAAAATAATTGATGGCCCCATCAACGCAATCATCTTTTTTTGCATCTGTAAGCGCCAGGCCACCCAAGTTCGAGGTACCCGGTATAAATATCCTGATAAAGCGAAAAAGATGGGCATAATAAACAAAAACAATCCGGCCATCAAACTTTTAAGCAAAATGATCTGTTCGGGATAAGCACCCGTTTTATAAAACCCCTCTAAAACGTGAACTAGTAAAACCATCAAGATCGTCCATCCCTTGGCCACGTCTACCCATTCAATTCGATTCATTTCTTTTTCCTTTGTAAACCTTGTTTTTGAGCAATTCGCAATTTTTCATACTGCTGTTGATAGCTTAATTCCGCCTTAGAATTACCTTTAGGTTCCCAATACTGATGTCCTTGAAGGCTATCGGGCAAATATTGTTGAGCAACCCAATCGCCTGGATAAGCATGCGGATATAAATAATCAACACCATAACCTAAGTCCGCTGCACCTTGGTAATGTGCATCCTTTAAGTAATCAGGGATCGGTCCACCCCCCCTTTTTTGTAAATCAGCTTGGGCCGCATCAATCGCTACCATTGCCGAATTCGACTTAGGAGCTAAAGCTAACAGCAAAATCGCATTCGCTAAAGGAATCCGTGCTTCCGGAAATCCCAACTGCTCAGCCGTATTAATCGCCGTAATCGCTTGATTCACAACTACAGGCGCAGCCATGCCAATATCTTCATAAGCAATTACTCGCAAACGGCGCGCCAAAATCACTAAATCACCGGCCGCAATAAGCCTAGCAGCGTAATGCAAAGCCGCATCAGCGTCACTTCCCCGAATTGATTTTTGCAAGGCGGAGATAACATTATAATGCGCATCGCCATCTTTATCCGCCACTAAAGCGCGCTTTTGCACACTTTCTTCAATAATTGGTAACGTAATTTTAATACGTCCATCAACATCTTTAGACGTTGACTTCACGGCCAATTCAAGCCCATTTAAAGCAGCCCGCAAATCACCATTAGTTGCATACAATAATTGTTTTTTTGCATCAGCATCCAGATCGACAAAATATTGACCTAGTCCACGTTCCGAATCATTTAACGCTCGATCAACGGCAACTCCCATTTCATCTAACGTCAAAGGTTGGACTTCAAAAATTTGGGCCCGCGAACGAATCGCAGGATTAATAGATAAATATGGATTTTCCGTAGTAGCCCCAATTAACACAATCCGGCCATTTTCCAAATGTGGTAATAGAAAATCTTGCTTAGTTTTATCTAGCCGATGAATTTCATCCAATAACAAAATGACGGTGCCAGACATTTTGGCCTCTTCTGCCACCATCTGCAAATCTTTTTTAGTATCCGTTGCAGCATTTAATTTTCGAAAGGCATACTGAGTTGAACCAGCAATCGCACTTGCAATACTAGTTTTTCCCGTTCCGGGCGGGCCAAATAGAATCATTGATGATAACATTTTCGCCTGAACCATCCGCGAAATAATTTTCCCTGGTCCAACTAACGCTTGCTGACCTACCACTTCTTCAATGTTACGTGGCCGCATTCGATAAGCTAACGGTTGTTCCATCTTTTGCCCCCTTCATTATAACCAGCATTCAATTAATAGCAAAAAAGCCGGAAATCCCCAGCTTTGTTCGTATCCGTCGTTTTTTAATCACAATTTAGTTTCTAATTTTACATTAGGATACTTATCTTCAAACCAACGTTCGGCAAACATGTTTTCAAACAAAAAGACTGGATTACCATGCCGATCACGGGCTAACAAATTCCGTGAAGAAGCCATCTTGGAATCCAATTGATCTTCAGAAACCCACCGCGCAATCTTTGACCCCATCGGCTCTAAAATAACTTCACTATTATATTCATTCTCCATCCGGAATTGGAAAACTTCAAATTGCAATTGTCCAACTGCTCCCAAAATGTAATCACCTGAATCCCAGGCCGTATACATTTGAATGGTTCCTTCTTGCACTAACTGAGTCACTCCTTTATGAAATGACTTTTGTTTCAAAACATTTTTCGCGCGCACATGCATAAACAATTCAGGGGTAAAAGTAGGCAATTCTTCAAACTCAATTGACTTTTTACCCGCATAAATCGTATCACCAATTTGGAAGCTACCCGTATCATATACTCCGATAATATCGCCCGGCACCGCATTTTCAACATTTTCCCGCGAATCAGCCATGAATTGAGTCACATTAGATAAACGCATTTTTTTAGCCGTGCGTTGTAAGGTCACGTCCATCCCCCGTTCAAATTCCCCCGAGACAATCCGCACAAAGGCAATTCGATCACGATGGTTCGGATTCATGTTCGCCTGTATTTTAAAGACAAATCCACTGAATTCAGCCTGATCCGGTTCAATCACTTGTTGATCAGTCGTTTTCTTCGGCGCTGGCGCTGGAGCAAATTGCAAATAGGTCTGCAAAAAAGTTTCCAACCCAAAACCAGCCAAAGCTGACCCGAAAAAGACAGGTGTTAATTCACCCTTTAAGACGGCATCTTCATTAAAAGCATTCCCGGCATCCTGTAAGAGTTCCACTTCTTCACGCGCTTCTTTCCAAACCGGGGTCTGCTGAATAGCGTTTGGTTGCGTTAAGTCATCCCCGGCTGCATTCAACGGTAAGAAACGTTCATCCTCTGAGGCGGGTCGATAAACCTCAACTTGTTGATGATAAATGTCAAACAAACCAGATAACACCTGACCGGAACCAATTGGCCAATTCATCGGATAGGCATTAATTCCCAAAGTTTCTTCCAACTCATCGACTAGGTCCATTGCTGGACGTCCATCGCGATCCAACTTATTGAAAAAGGTAAAAATCGGAATGTGCCGTTCTTTAACAATTTCAAAAAGCTTACGCGTCTGAGGCTCAATTCCTTTTGCTGAATCAACTACCATAATAACCGAGTCAACCGCCATTAAAGTTCGATACGTATCTTCAGAAAAATCTTCGTGCCCTGGCGTATCTAAAATATTAATTCTTTTACCATCATAATCGAATTGCAAAACAGATGACGTCACAGAAATTCCGCGTTTTTGCTCTATTTCCATCCAATCGGATTTAGCAAAATTTCCTTGCCGTCCTTTAACCGTACCAGCTGATCGGACTACCCCACCCAACAATAACATTTGCTCTGTAATCGTCGTTTTACCAGCGTCCGGGTGCGAAATAATCGCAAATGTTCGCCGCGTATCAATTGCTTGTTTTAAATCTGTCATAATTTCCAATCTTTTCTATATAAATTAAATTCTTATTTTATAATTACCATTATACCAAAAACGCCCCTACTAATATTAGCGCATTTGATTCCAGCCACCCGCTTGGTAGGCTTCAGTTAACGACGTATTATTTAATAAACTCATCGCCATAACCTTTTTGATATTCGTATCATCATAATTTTGTGCATTAGGATAAATCCGGACTAATTCGTCCCGAGCCGCCTCAATCTCTACGTTTGAAAATTGATAAGCATCGGCTAAATTTGCACTAGGTGTCACTAAATTATTTGAATTTGCCTGCGCCCAATCAACATTCTTATTTTTGCTAGATGCAGTAGCTTGGTTTTTGGACGACGATGTGTGCGGCGTCCGTTTGTCATGCGTTGCTGAAGACGCTTTATCTCGTTTTACATCTGGTTCATATTGTTGTAACTTAGATTGAATGCGTTGATTAATTCGGTGCATGCCCCCATTAACGTGCAAAGCGCGCTGATAATTTTGCCTCATCACATCCTGATGACCTGCCTCAGCTGCTTTATCACCAACAATTAATAAATCCAACTGTTCTAAAGACGTACGACTTTCAACCGACGGCACCCGCGCTTGTGCTTTTTGATAGTCCTGTTGAGCCGTTATCCAATCATCTTGTTGCACAGCTTGGCGGGCCGTTTTAATATCTTGATGTGCCAGCCATTGATTAACACCGCGTTGACCACTCCAAACTAAAATAATGGTCAAGAAAACAATCAATAACAGCCTACCTTTATTCTTCATCTGATTTCTCCGGATAATATGCTAGTTCATTTTTAAATAACTGTAACCACATCGGTAAAACTTCAATTAATTGTTGATAAGTGATATCAAACCGTTGTGTATACCATGGATCAGGAATTTCCTGATCATATTTTTCGGGCAAAATCTCATATGCTAAATGAACTTTATCTTGCCATTGTTTGGGGCAGCGTCGCTTCAACGTTGCCAAATTTTGCCGATCCATCGTGATAATATAATCAGCCGTTTTAAAATCATCGGCTTGAATCTGTCGGGCATAAATCCAATCAAACGGCACATTTAATTTTCGTAAGATCTTTTGCGTCCCCGGATGTGGCGGATTTCCCTGCTCTACATCTGAAGTCCCCGCTGAATCAATTTTAATCTGAGCTGACAAACCGTCATCAGCTACCATTTGCGTGAACAATGCTTCCGCCATTGTTGAACGAGCAATATTTCCTAAACATACAAATAAAACTTTCATGTATTTCTCCATTTAATTTTACCAAAATGACTTTCCGCCACTGTCATTACTGACCTTTAAATTCAAGTTTGAAAAAATATTCAAAATCTTATTTATCTTAACATATAATGTTTGCTGTCGCATTGCGAATCAAACACCGCCGAATTAATTAAACAATTCATTCCAATATTTTCATTTATATCTCCTTAAAAAGTGTCACTTTTTAACCATAATGCATATAAAACCGGTATAATAGTAAAGATACGTTTTTTAATCAAATATAAATTAACTATTCAGAGGAACACCAATGCATAATTTTATACCTATTTTTTTTGATAACCTCGGTTTCCTAACAATGGCGCTGGTTATCGCTTGCTTTTTTAGCACTGGATATATTCACTATTTTCAACGATTATGGAGCACAGTTTTCATTCAAAAAGATTCTAATCATTTAGTCTTAAAACGAATTCAACTGATTATATTAAGCTGTGGAGTGGGACTCTATCTGCACATAGCCACGATGTTTTATTTCAGCGGTAGCATCGCCCTAGTCTTTCATGATATCGCCCTCTTCTTATTAGTCATTCCTTTCTTATATATTGGTGGCTTTAATCTATTTGAACGTATATTACAGTTTGGTGCAATTGGTTATGTGTGGATTGCTCACCATACCGGACTAATGGTCCAAGGCGCTAATATGTCAGATCCATTGGTTATTATTGCCTTTGCGGTGACCATTGCCTTATTATTTGCTAGTATGATTCCTGTGGTTCATGAACGAATTATTTATCACTGGGTCCACGGAATCATCTATTTCTTTCTTCTAGCTTTTCTCTTCTGGGAAACACTCCCTCGAGTTTCAATGAACATTGAAATTAATCCTCTTAACTCGGCTTTGGGGGTTATCATATTTGTAGCTATGAACGTTATTGTCCTGATTGTCTGGACGCGTGGAGTAAGTAATGAATCAGATAATCATTTTGAAAAACAAGCTGATTATGACGCCTTAACCAAGGCCAAGTCATTTGCGCTCTTCAAACATGACAGCAATGCAACTTTCCATTACAGTACAACCGTGCGGATGCCATTAACTGTCATTGAATGGGACATCGATCGCTTTAAACAAATCAATGATAGTTACGGTCATTCGGCTGGTAACCAAATCCTCATGGATACCACCAATATTGTCCGCGAAGCCTTAAAGAATACTGAGCTCAATGCCGATCTTTATCGGACCGGTGGGGAAGAATTCACTATTATTATTCCAGACTGTTCATTGGATCAGGCTTTACCTGTAATGAAGAAGATCTGGAATGACATTCGCACCACCGACTTCTACTACAATAGTAAATTAATTGATGTCACTATTTCGATGGGAGGAACCGAACTCCACCCTGAAGATGAAGCTTTTAATACGATTTATAATCGCGCTGACCAGGCTTTATATCACAGTAAACGCAACGGTCGAAATCAAGTGAGCTTAGATGATAAGACCGTTTATTCTGGTAATCGACGTCAACAAGTGATGGCTATGTTTGCCTATTTAAAACAGCCAATTATGAAATTAGACAACAGTCACTTTACAAACATTGCCAACGAACTTGTCTTACAAAAGTATGATTTCGGTACTTACCGTTGGCACTCTGATACGGATCTTCGCTCAAACTTTAGTATTCAGGTTGATTTAATTAATGAATTATTTGAGCCCACCACTGCCGCCAAATTACATCTAAATATGACTTTGGAACAAATGTTTGATCGTGATAATTGTAAGGATTTTCTTGCAACTGTGAAAAAGTATCCACAGATTCAATTTGTATTAGAGATTACTAATTTAAATCATCTCAAGCCTACCAATCACGAACGCTTCGCCAAATGGATTGATTTTCTTCATCAGCACAACGTGAAGATCCTATGGGATGATGTCAACTCGCAAATCGACTTCACGATCTTACAGCAAGTAGATGGGATTAAATACCACCTCCAAGCCCATCCAAATCTCCAGTTGCAGATTCAACAATTGAAGCCTTGGATACGTTATTGTCAAGAACATGAACTTATTGGCATCGTCAGCAACGTTTCAACGAAGGAACAACTCACGAACCTCCAAGATCAATTGGGCATCACTCAAGCCCAAGGACCTTACTTTGGAATTCCAGAATTACCTACGATTAGCTGATCAGCTAATCGCACACTCTTTATCAACACATCAAAAAAGGGCCGGCATTCCTGCTGGCCCTTTTTCCGACTCTCAGATGAGACGGCTCATTTACTAAGCACACTAAAAAAGCTTCATTTCATTAATTGAAAGCAACTAGTGAAATGAAGCTTATGA
>NZ_JQBP01000001.1:0-26400 GCF_001438705.1 Weissella kandleri | reverse complement strand
AACCCTGGACCCACGGATTAAGAGTCCGTTGCTCTACCAACTGAGCTAACTGTCCATGTCTTTTAACAACACAATTAAATATACGCTCACAAACCATAAAATGCAAGACTTTTTTTATTTTTTTCATTTTTTTGAGTTCAGCTTTTTAAAATTTTATGTATTATCTTATGTCGATATCATTATGTTAACAGAAGGTATCTACAAAATTTCTTGGACCGAGCCAACTGGAACTGACGTTGCTTTAGGCTTCTTGACAAATGAAGACAAGCTTCATGGAACAATCTTCTTCCCCAAGCGGGTCGAAGAACATCCCGAAATCACTGTCACTTTCCAAAATGAGCACATCGATCTTATGGAAGAATCACGTGTAAAATACGAAACTTATCCAAAATTATTGGTTCCTGAATTCGCTAAAATTACCTATGCCGCCGATGCTGGTTTAGATAATGAAGATGTCATTTCTGAAACCCCTTACGCCGGAATGCCAGATGACATCCGCGCTGATCGCTATTTCGATGCCGATTATCATCGATTAAATACTAAACACTAATTATGTCTAATCCTCGTATTTTACCTTTTGTCATCTTAGGTATTTTATCGCAAAATGATCATATCACTGCCGATGATATTCTGGATGAATTTAACAACGAAATTGGCGAATTTTGGAAATCTTCACATAGTCAGCTCTATCCCTAATTAAATAAAATGGTTGCAGAAGACTTAATCAGTAAAACTACTGATGAGCCACGGAAATTTTACTATACGGCGACTGATAAAGGGCTTAGCATGTTAAATGATTGGTTGTTAGAACCAATCACTGAACACAACGAAGACTTAACTTCTTTAAAAATATATTTTATTGCTGATCAGAATTCAGACATTTTAAATGTATATTTTAAAATCTAGTCTAAAAGTACACCAAGAAAAACTAGATCACTTCCTAAAACGTAAAGAAGCCCTTTTTACGCACGCTACTGATATTCAGCACGATTATGGTCATTATTTAATTTTAGACCGCGCGATTGAACGTGAAGAAAATCATATCGTATGGTTAACTAGTCATCAATAAAAAAACTACATCTATTCCCAATAAAAGAATCGATGTAGTTTTTTTAGTTAATAGTTATTTCATAATACCCTGGGCCTTAGCTGCCTCAATCAAATCAAGTTCTTTCGCTGATTGAACTGGCACAGCCGTTCCATCTACCTGTAAAGTATCAATCCCTTGCTTCTCTAACAATTTCTTTAAACGATTTTTCTGTGACATCATCGTACCTCCGTATTTTTTTATCAACGTCAGGTAAAAAGCCTAGCGTAATGTCTACAGTTTCACTATAACACTTTCAGTCTTGATATCCAAAATTAATTTTGATTAAATAATCCGGCGAAGAAGGTTTTAATTTTCGCCCAAAAGCCAGTCGCTTGCGCCTTCAAATTTGAAGCATCTTCCGAATTCAAAAAATCACCAGCTTTAGCCATAATGTCACCAGTTGATCCTTTTAAATGCTTAGCCTGCTTTTTAGCATTGTCGATAAAGGAAGCACTAGATGCAATGGGCGCTTGTTGGAAAGTCTCAAGCGCTTTGACAATCTGTTGTTGGGCATTAATCGAAATATTGATATTATTATTGTTTAAATTATTATTCAAACTATTAGTAATATCGCTATTAGTCATTTCATTACCTTGCTGCTTATTGTCGGCAATTTCTGCCGCTGTATCAGTTACAGATCCGGAAAGTTTACCAGCATTTTTATCCCCTACCTCTGACTGAGCTTGTGATGTCGCAGACAATAAATCATTAGCGGCCGTGGTGTTATTGTCGTCTAGGTTAGTTCCATCGGATGCCAAGGCTTTATACACTCCTGCTAAAGCTGATTCACCAGACACCGCCTGATTTGATGTCACAGTTATGATAACATCATTCACCCCAGCCAAAGTTGCCGCCATGGCATATTGCTGAGCTGTGACTTTGGTAATATTATCTTCACCATTGTATTTTTGTAAATTAACCAAGGTCCCCGAACCAGGTTCAGCTGGCGCAACCGAGACTGAACTAATCATGGCGCTGTCGCTCACCCCTTGTAAATTTAGATATTGGTCTCCATCCGCCCCATTCACCGTAATTTGCTTAGCTTTACCATTTGGATCAAGTTTTTTCAACATCCCCGCTTGATCATTATTTCCTGAGCCAATCACAACGTACGCCTGACTTAATTGCTTTGTTTGTGTCTGCGTAGCCGCTTGAACTCCCATCAAGCCACTTAATGCTCCAACAACCGTTACACCGACGACAAAGCCAGTTAATGTTCGTTTCATTTGCATAATTTTTGACCTCATATTTTCTTGTTTCTATTGTTGCGTTTATTTTACATCATTATTACATTTTAGTAAAGTAAATTTCCAAACTAGCTAATTTCAATCAGTATCAATTTATTTTACCCACAAAAAAAGACAAGCCAAATTTGACTTGTCTGTAATTTTAAAAATTAAACAGTTTGGATAGTCATCAAATTAGTTGATCCGACTTCAGCAGCCACACCAGCAACAACGATGATTAAATCACCCTTTTGAGCCAACCCTTGATCCAAAGCAGCTTGCTTAGAAGCAGCAATGATTTCATCAGTGCTCTCAGGCATGTCAGCGATAACTGGTTGTACACCCCAGTAGATCTTCAAAGCCCGTTCAACCCGCTCATCGTAAGTCAAAGCTAAGATATCGGCATTTGGACGGTACTTTGAAATCAACTTAGCAGTGTTTCCTGACTTAGTTGAAGCGACGATTGCCTTGATGTCCAACTTGCTAGTTGCTTCTGCAACGGCAGCAGCAATTGATTCAGTATTTCCATCATTTGCAATGAATTCGTTAACGTGACGTCCGTTCAAAGCCAAAGCAGTTTCGGCCTTTTCGTCAATGCGAGCCATTGTTTGAACGGCTTCAACCGGGTAATCACCATTAGCTGATTCCCCTGAAAGCATTGTTGCATCAGTTCCGTCAAAGACAGCGTTAGCAACGTCAGACGCTTCGGCACGTGTAGGGCGTGGGTTTTCTTGCATTGAATCCAACATATCAGTAGCAGTGATAACTGGCTTACCAGCAGCATTCAACTTGCGGATCAAGTCCTTTTGTACCAAAGGAACGTTTTCGGCTGGGATTTCAACTCCCATGTCTCCACGAGCAACCATCAATCCATCAGAAACTTCTAAGATAGCATCGAAGTTATCAATTCCTTCTTGAGATTCAATCTTAGGGAAGATCATAACATCTTCCTTATCAGCTTCCTTCAACAAAGCGCGGATGTCATTAACATCTTCTGGCTTACGAACGAATGAAGCAGCGATAAAGTTGATATCGTGTTCCAAACCGAAGCGGATATCATCAGCATCCTTTTCAGTGATTCCAGGCAAGTTGATTGAAACACCAGGTGCGTTAACACCCTTACGTGATCCCAACAAACCGTGATTTTGCACTGTTGTTACCAATTCGCGGTTTGCTTCGTCCTTTTCAGTGATCAAGAAGTCAAGCTTCCCATCATCAAACAAAACATGTCCACCAACTTTAACGTCGTCATACAATCCAGGGTAAGTAACGGCAACCTTTTCCTTGGTCCCTTCCAAAGAATCGTCCATTGAGATCCGTACTACATCTCCAATGTTGAATTCAATCTTACCAGTTGATTGAACAGTTGTCCGGATTTCGGCACCCTTGGTGTCCAACAAGAATCCAACCTTCTTACCAGTCATCTTCTCAGCTTCATGGACGGCATTCATCCGACCTAAGTGCTCTTCGTGATCACCGTGTGAGAAGTTAAAACGTACAACGTTAGCTCCACCATCAATCAACTTAGCAATAGTCTCGACATCACTTGAAGCAGGTCCAAGTGTTGAAACAATTTTTGTCTTCTTCATCTTAAGAAAATCTCCTTTTACCCATGCAAATTACTTGATTTAATTCTCCTATATTCTAACTGTTTTACGTCTAATTGTAAAATCATTTTTCAAATGTAAAAGCCGGATTGACCGGATTTAGGGACTTATGTGACATGATACACATGAATTCAAAAGACGATGTTAATCTTAGTAAGCGATTCCATTCAATAAATACCTATCATAACCATTCTTCAAATGCAGCCAGAATTAAATTTATTTACCTTGTATTACGTTTTTGTTGCTTTTTAATTACACTAATATTGTTCAAAATAATCAAGCAACTGGTTCCGCGTTAATTGGGATTTTTCATCGCCATTATAGTCGGCTTGAATCTGTCCCGCATGTAAGATTAATAACCGGTTACCATACCGTAATGCATCATCTAAATTATGGGTAATCATCAGTGCCGTTAAATGTTGTTCTCGAACTTGTTCATCAGTAACACGCATTAATTGTTGGCTGGTTTTCGGATCTAAAGCGGCAGTATGTTCATCTAATAATAAGATTTCGGGCCGGCTTAATGTCGCCATCACAAAGCTCAAGGCCTGTCGTTGTCCTCCTGACAATGCCCCTGTCGGCATATCTAAGCGCGTTCCTAATCCATTTCCCATCCGATTAACTAAGTTCACAAAATGGGCTTGCTTTTCGGCCGTCAAACGGCGATTTAATAACCGGCGACGTTGCCCACGACGTTCTGCCAACAACAAATTCTCAGCCCCCGTCATCCGTGGTGAAGTCCCTACTTTTGGATCTTGAAAGACGCGAGCTAACAGCTTGGTTCGCTGAGTTGCTCCCATCTGCGTCACGTCCTGTCCCGCAATTTTAATTTGTCCAGATGAAAGAGGTAACGTTCCCGCAATCACATTGAACAAAGTTG
This sequence comes from Weissella kandleri, assembly GCF_001438705.1. GTDB lineage: Bacteria > Bacillota > Bacilli > Lactobacillales > Lactobacillaceae > Weissella > Weissella kandleri. The sequence continues at coordinate 21,597 of NZ_JQBP01000001.1, read as the reverse complement.
ACTTTCCTGCCCCATTTGAACCTAAAAGCGTGATAAATTCGCCAGGTTGAATTGTCAAATTGACCCCTTGTAAAATAATTTTGGCATCCGGCGTATTCTGGTTAACGATTACAGTTGCATCAATTAATTCTAAAATTGGTTCTGTCATTAGTCTGCCCTCCGTCCTAGCAAAATACGATCAAAATGGAAAAATTGGCGCAACTTAGGCAACAATAAAGCTAGCCCCAAGATAATGGCACTAAAGAGATTCAAGTCATTGGCGTTGAGCCCTAACGCTAGAACTAATACCAACACAAAACGGTACAAAATTGATCCAATCACTACTGTAATGAGCCGTTCGGTCAAAGTCACATCCTCAACAAAGACCACCTCGCCAATGATAATGGAAGCCAGGGCGACCACGATAATGCCTAATCCCATATTCACATCGGCAAAACCATTATTTTGCGCGACTAAAGATCCGCCAAACGCAATTAACGCGTTGGATAACATCAATCCTAAAATTGTCATATTATGGGTATTAATTCCCATTGCTTGTGCCATTTTAGGATTATCACCGGTCGCAATAAATGCTTGACCTAATTCTGTTTGTAAAAAATATGCCAAAGCTGAAACCATCACCACCGCTATCACCAGACCAACTGCCACCGTGGGAAAATTTTCTGGTAAGTGCTTAAGCAAACTACCATTAAAAATGGTCTTCGCCCCCAACAATGAACGATTTGCTTGACCCATAGTCCGCAAATTTACCGAATAGACCGCGGTCATCGTTAAAATTCCCGCTAACAAAATTGGAATTTGTCCCTTCGTGTATAGTAACCCCGTTACAAGCCCCGCTAAAGCTCCAACTCCGGCTGCTAATAAAGATGCCACAACTGGGTTCATTCCCGTACTAATACCCGTTACGGCTACCGCAGCCCCCAAAGGAAAGGTACCTTCCACCGTCATATCAGGAAAATTTAAAATCCGAAAAGACAAGTATAATCCAAGCCCTAACATCGCCCAGATTAACCCTTGTCCAACTGCTGATACAATTATACTCATCTGCCCACTCCTTGTCTTTTAAAAAATTATTTAATCATCTTAGCTTTAGTTCGTAAGTTATCCGGAATCTTGATCTGCAATTCATCAGCAACCGTTTGGTTAATCACTAAATTCCCTTGTTGCATAAATTCCACATCTTGATCACCTGGTTTAGCTCCTGACAAAATGTGCCCAACCATGTGCCCCGTTGCACGACCAATTCCTTTTTGGCTAATTGATTCAGAAGCCAAGCCCCCTTTTTCAACCATACTATCGACTGTCGGAAAGACCGGAATTTGCACATTTTTCGCATTTTGCATCAAGGTATCAATCGCTCCAGCAATCGTATTATCAGTGGGTACAAAGGCAGCATCAACATTCCCTGCTTGCAACATCTGTAAACTCGTCTGGTTTAAATCATTCGTCGAAGCAATGGAATAAGCTTTAATTTTAATTCCGTGTTTTTGGGCTAACCGCATAAATTTACGAGCCTCGGTCGTTGCAGAATCATCTGATGAAGTATAAATCACACCCACAGTATGCATTGATGGTACCAAAGTTTGCATTAATTTTAATTGTGCTTGTAACGGCGCTTGGTCCGACACTCCTGTCACATTCCCTCCTGGATGTTGATAACGAGGAACTAACTTAGCACCCACGGGATTGGTTGAACCGGCAAATACAACCGGCTGTTGTTGCATGGTGTTGACTAAACTTACCGCCGCCGGTGTCGCAATCCCAACCGTCACAGCGGGCTTGGTACTAGCAAAATGAGCAGCCATCGTTTTCAAATTCGACTGATCACCTTGCGCATTTTGTAAATCAATGTTGATGTTTTTGCCTACCTGGTACCCTTCATCTTGTAGACCTTGCTCAATTCCATGATATATTTCGGTTAAAGCCGGGTGACTCATATATTGCAAGATCCCCACCGTTTTAACCGCTTGATCCGCCGGTTGCCGGTTTTCTTGCACTCCAGCCACGCCTAATAATGCGGCTAGACCAACTATTGTTCCCAGAATTTTATGATTCATTTCTTTCTCCCTAGGGCAGACTCAATGCTAAACATTCTAGTGAGATATCCAGCATTTTTACTTCTTTCAACACAAAAAACGCCTACATAGACAAACTAATCTAGGTAGACGTTCCTTTGATATTCAGGAGAAATCTAGCCGTAGATTCGATTGCACTATGAAAGTGCACGTCCGAACCTACTAACTACTAGTTCGGTCGCGTTAAATACGCCACCAAAGATTTAATTGTTGTTGTCCCTTTAACATAACATTTCTCCAAACTATATTTGATAACATTCATACTAACAAACTAATTTCATAAAAACAAGTTCTTTAACGTTCAAAGGCATCTTTTCGTAATTGTTCCAAATTTTTATTATTCAAGATGGCATAACTCAACATCACCTCAATCGGCCACATAATCGCGCTTTTTAACACTCGGGCCCAAATGATGGGTGAACTAATCGCCGCTGCTAATGAATGCACCGGAATAAAATTATACACACTTAACAGATACGTATTTAAGATTACATTCGCCAGCAGCAGTTGCAAGAAGACCGTTACCGTAATACGTGTCCACGAAAGCTGTTCACGTTGATAATAGGCGATTCCAAAAATTAACGCTGATAACAATTTAACCAATGTAAAAGCAATAATATATGGCTGACCACTCATTAAATTGGTTAAAAAATCAATTAAAAAAGCTGCCGGTAATCCCCATAAAGGACCGTACCATTTAGCAATCAGGCCTCCAGTAATAAAAGTAAAGCTAATTTGCAAAAAAGCCGTCCCCACTGTAAAACGTGAAATAATAATGTCTAAGGCCATTAAGACCCCTAATAAAGCCAACGCTTGGACCCGTAACTTGGGTAACTTGAAATATTCTAATGTCTTCATTTGAAAACACCTCCTTAAATAATGGAGGGTTTCACCTTTTACAGTGAATGCGAACCCGACATCGCAAATTAAACTCAAAAGTTTAATTTTTCTTCTCTAACTCACATTCCGTTTTTAGAGACCTATACGCATCGAATTCTACCCTGCGGACTTAACTTAAGTCCTTCGTCATTATAGTGCTTTTATTCGCACCTGTAAAGCTTAATGTTACAGGTGGTTGAAATTACGTGGAAAATCAGCTGGGATATGCGTATTAATTATCTGGCGCTGCGATACTTTGGTAGTTGGTACCTGCAAATTTTGGCGGTGCAACATTAACCGTGACCCAGCATTTAAAATAGGTACGCCTTGCTCTGACCACCATGCACCCAATTGCTGCCCCGTCGTTAAATCACCCGCCACACGGATTAAACTACGCTGATAGACTTGATGGACCAATGCCCAATGCCAGCGATCGATGACTAAACGATCAACTAAGGGTTCCCAATCGCCGGCAACCCACATTAAGTATGTCGCTGGCCAACTTACCATTTCTTCAAGATACGCCCCATCTTTAGAGGAGGACACCATTAAACCACTACTCCCTACCGGCAAACTCGTTGGTTCTTCTGGACGTGGGTCTTTTGCATCTAAATTAATAATTTTAAAATCATCGTAATCTTTAATAATCTGCATTGAAGTTTCCTCTAAATTGCTTAACATTTTATTTTATTTTACCACGCCTATAAACCTAATACTTCTCAAAAAAGACTAAGCGAGCTTGTAATCAAGCTTGCTTAGTCTTTTAATTTACATAAACTTTTTTAACCCCAACTTTTATGGCTAGTGGCCCGCCATCTGCGCCTGTTGTTCCATCATCTGCTGTTGCATTTGAGCAGCTTTTTTTGCGGCCGCCTTGGCCTCATCTGGCGTCATCACTGTCCACCCTTCTTTTGGCACCGTCACCACCGATGATTGCCGGGCAAGGCTACCATCCATCCCCGCAAAGCTAAAGAGATACTTCGCTAGGTCCGAATCAAAGCGCCATCGTGTGACTTTCGTAGTAACCGTGGCTTCATCGACGTCAGCCACTCGATAAGTTGCTGAGCTGTGCACTAATTTATTCATATCGTCTTTATCTGGAATAAAATGGGCTTCAGCTTCTTGATCGTCCGCGTGGTCACGATAAACTAGGACATAATTATCAGCTTTAGTCCCCAGCTCTTTTTTAATTACCATTTTGACTGGCGATTGAGCTGGCGCAGCTGAATAAATCGCTCGTGTTTGCGTCGTCGTTACTTCTTTCATTCCCCAATGTTGATTAAAGTTCAGCGTAGTCAAGCCAACTGCTCCAACTAATAACAACAAACCAATTGTTGTCATACTAATACGCAAAACTGGTTTTTTAATCATCGCCACGGAATAAAAAATCACGGCGGAAATGAGGACATATATCAGGATCATCATGCTGCTTTTCCCTCCTCAAATGCTTCTACATCAATGTCTTTGCTGTGATGCTTGCCAGCCAAAAAATTAGCTAAGATGAAGCCAATCACCGCAAATGACATTCCTATTGCAAAGGATACATGGAAACCATCCAATGCCGCTTGGGCTGCTTTAAAAGCATATTTGATAGAATCTTCACCCATCAAATGATGCGCCGGCGTATTATTATTAATTACATTTTGCGTCACTGAAGTCAACAAAGCAACTACCACCGCCGAAGCAACCTGGCGGACAGTACTGTTGGCTGCCGTTCCGTCAGCTGCCGTTTCAACGGGCAAAGCTGACATTGCTGAAGCAGTTAATGGCATCATAACCAGGGCAATTGCAAACATCCGCAAAGCATATAGCAAAGTTACATAATGCGTTGGCGTATCCATTCCTAAGAACATAAATGGTACTGTTCCAATCGCTAGAATCAAGAATCCAATCCTTGACAAGCGTTTAGCTCCGACCTTATCGTAAGCCGCTCCAGCAACCATTGAAATCACTCCAACCATCAAAGCTCCAGGCAAAAGAACCAATCCGGAATCTAACGTGCTCAATCCATGCACATTTTGAAGATAAGTTGGCAACATCATTTCGACCCCCATCATCGCCATCATGGCTAGGGCGACCAAAATTGTCGTCAACGTAAACTGCTTATTCTTGAAGACACGTACGTTTAAAAATGGATTTTCAAGCCGGAGTTGCCGCAAGATAAAGCCGACAATCACAACCAAGCCAATTATGATTGGCAAAATTACATTTTTAAAATCACCCCAACCATCCATGGCGACATTTGTGAAGCCCCAAAGGAACATCCCAAAGCCAATTGTTGAATAAATCAATGAAATCCAATCGAGCTTACCAGCGCTTTTTGGAATAACATCCTTAAAGACAAAAGGTCCAATAAGCACCGTCAAAGCTAAAATAATCATTGGCACAATGAAAATTGAGCGCCAAGAATTGCTCAATGTCATACCTAAAATGATGTGATCCTTTTCTAGAATCCATCCCGACAGAGTGGGACCAATTGCCGGTGCCATTCCAACAACCAATCCACTGAGTCCCATCACTGCTCCCCGTTGCTCCGGTGGATAAATATTAACCATCACCAATTGCATTAAAGGTCCGGTAATCCCAACTGCCAAAGCCGATAGACACCGTCCTATAATGAAAATCCACCATGAATCATGATCAGCTGGCGTCAAGCTAGTCATCAATAATCCTAAAAATAACAACACGTAGGCAATTTCATAGAGCCAACGGGTCTTAAACCGCGTCATTAAAAATGCTGAAACAGGGACCATAATCCCATTGACCAGCAAGAACCACGTGGTGGCTTGCTGGGCTGTGGCCATAGAAATATCAAATTCCCGCATTAGTGTCGGGATTGCGGTTCCTAAAGCCGTTTGATTCAAAGTTCCAGCAAAAGTTGCCAATAAGATTACCAAAATGAAAGCTATCCTTGAATAAGGCTTTCCATGGATATCGACAACTTTATTTGTTTTATCAGTCATGTCATCCTCCTTAACATCAAACGATGTATTTTGTATGAATAACATTGTAAGATTATTTAACATGAAAAGCAACGCCGATTTTATGAAATTTTATGTAACCGTTTGCATAAAACCCGGTTATACATACAATCTAGAGTAATTTATTTTTTTAATCTGAGGCAATCTTCAGCTTTTAACTTGCCCAAGTCATTCTTCATAAGTTGAGCATTGTTAATTTCCTCTCTTGGACTTGCACAAACCAAAATTAAAAAGGTTAGCCCTTTACGAGCTAACCTCTTCTAAATTACGATTTTAACGTGCTTCTCCGACAATCACGCCGTTCACATATCCAAATCCGACATGTGTATATGAAGCGTTCATTTCCCAATTACGGTGTCCAGGTCCACCAATCATGTTGGTTTCGTTATACCAAGCTGAAATAACTGAAGAACCAGCCCCCCAACCAATGGCAATAACTTCTCCAGAAGTCCTAAAGTGATCGGCTGGAATTCCACCCAAAGCGGCCACTTGCGCTGCACGACCTTGTGCCTTAGCAGCTAAGCTGGAATCCCAGCTCAAAGCAGGCAACCCAGCACTAACACGCATTGAATTCAACGCTGCTAATGTAACATCCGTCGAACTAGAAGCGGCGGTGTTTGTTACCTTAACATTTTTGTTATTTTGAACTGCGGATGAACCGTTATTTCCAGCAGAGCTAGCTACTCCATTATTACCTGCAGCCTGCGAATCAGTTGCTGCATCAGAATTAACAGCACTATCTTCGCCTTCTGACAACTTTAATTGATCGCCACTCACAATAACAGATGAAGTATTTAAATGGTTAAACTTCATCAAATCATCGACTGATACACCTGTTACGTCAGCAATTGATGATAAAGTGTCGCCAAATTGAACGGTATACATAGGTGTATTCTTGGCATCATCTGTTGCTTTTTGCGCATCGTCAACAGATGTATCACGGAATGATGAGACTTGATCAGCAGAAGCATTTCCGCCTAAGAAAGGAATTGCAGATGCTGCGGCTGCAATCGCAGTTCCAACAATTTTTTTTGAATTATTCATATTAATTATTTCTCGCCTTCATTAATTCTTAATTTACTTGATTAACATTTCTACATTGACTATACCAAACCTAAATAACAAAAAGATTACGATTCAAAACAATCTTAACACGCTTATTTTACAATTTTTTTAAAACTGTTCGAATTTACCCGTTTTAATGCCCAGACACATATAGGCCCAGCCACAAAATCGGAAACCCGCCAATAAACATAATTACTGTTTTCAATAGCACTGGCCCCAACTGCTGGTCATTATCAGTAGTGATTGCATTAGCCAATTCAATAATCGGCGTTGAAAAAGTTGAAAAACCACCAATCATTCCTGTTGCAATAAAAGAACTCCACGCACTATTCATCCCTAAACGTGTCACATAACCCATCATAAAGATTGCAATTAAATTCAATATAACCACTTTCCAATTTTGTAATTTAGGGAATTTTTCCGGTAATCGTTCTATCATCCAATACCGTGCAATTGAACCTAGGGCAGCGCCACTACCTGCAATTAAAAATATCATTTTTGGGCACCTCGTATCCAGCGCGCGCATACTTGGGCCGCTAATGCAATTAAGACCCCACCAATGATACTCAAACACCAGTAAATTATAGCTGGTACAAACGCTTGTTGGCTCATCTCTAATAAAGCGGTTGAATACGTTGTGTATGCGCCAATTAACCCAATTGAAAGAAAATCAGCATGCCACTGTTGCCAAACCGACCAATGCTTGACCAAAATTTCCGTTAATAATACTGAAACAAATACGCCTGTCCAATTAATCAATAATGTTCCTAAAGGGGCATCGCTTTGTAACAAATGTTCCACCACTGCCCTCAGGCCACCCCCAAAAAATCCACCCAACCCGATTAATAACCAGCGTTGGTTTTTAAGACTTAAAAACATTTTGCCTCCTTATTTAATATTTTTATATGTATTGCTGCAGGGCAACCCTTTACAGCAACGAAATTATTATAGCACTTTTGACCTTAGCTTTCATTTTTAACCAGACCTTGGTCTAAATGATCAATTTCTGGCTGAATGGTAACATGCATACCAGGATACTTTTGCCCTAACATTTTTTGCATGGCATGCATACTCGTTTCAACATCAGATAAGGCTTGATTTTCCATCGTTACATGTAAGGACACCGCCAAATGCTCTTCATCAATTTGCCACACATGCACATGATGTACCCCGCGCACATATGGACATTGCTCCACTACTTGAGCAATATCGTTTAAATCAACTGACGCATTCGCTTCCATTAAAATATTGGTCGCTGTCACTAACACGGGCCACGTTTCATACAAAATATAACAAGCTACACATAACGTAATGGTAGGGTCGAGCCAGAGCCAGTTGAAAAAATAAATCATCACGGCCGCAAAAATCACTCCCATAGATGATAGTGTATCACCCAGGATATGTAAAAGTGCTGCTTTTTGATTAATATTATGCTCACCACCCATCAACATTAATCCAGTCACAAGATTTGCAACCAGCCCAATGATAGCAATCGCTAACATCACCGTTCCTTTAATAGGCTGGGGATTAACAAAACCTTTTACTGCTTCCACAATCAAAAAGGCCATCACTATTATTAAGAACAAGGCGTTCACAAAAGCGCCAAGGACTTGGGCGCGCCGATAACCAAATGTTTTCTCAGCGTTTTCTTGCTGACCAATAATCAGCTGAGCCACCCATGCAATCACCAATGAAATAACATCCGTAAAGTTATGTACCGCGTCAGAAACCAATGCTAACGACCCGGCCAACATCCCACCAACTAATTCGGTAATCGTGATAATCATGTTCATCAATGTCGCAATCGAATAGCGTCGATTAGTTGTCTTTCCTTGCATCTTTTTTACCCTCCTCGATTGAGTTATTTCTTTCATTCTAACATATATATGAAAATACATTCATAAATAGTCGTGAATTTAACGAAGTCTAGGCCAGGATGGATGTTTTAGAGGTTTTTTTCATCAAAAAAACTGGTTATCCGCTTTTGCGAATAACCAGCTAAATTTAAGTTTATTTTACCACCAACCGTGTGAAAGACGGAATGAGATAGCGGCATCAATTGAGCCGTAACGTGAAGTTGCATAACCAACCATCCCAGCAGTTTGTTGAGCCACAGAACCGTAACCCCAAGCATTCTTAGTTTGTCCCAAACCATGGTAACCATTTGGTGAAGTCGCATTCGGATTTCCACCTGATTCAGGCATAACCACGTATTGCCACAAAGCAGCAGTTCCACCGGCAGCAATAAATTGTTCATAAACTGAACCTGAGCCTGCCGCAGTAGCTTGAACTGAACCGCCATTTGAAGCGGGTGCAGCACTGGCAGCCTTAGGAGTGGCTGAAGAGGCAGCAGATGATGCAGCGGCTTCTGAGGCAGCAGCAGATGATGCGGCAGCTTCTGAAGCAGCAGCTAATGATGATGTTGCATCATCAGCAGCTTGGGCGGCCAACTCAGATGCCGTAGCTTCTGATGTTGCTACTTCTGAAGCATCTTCTGAAACAACTAAGTTTTGATCTTTGATAATCAAATTAGCATCTTTTAAATTATTAGCTTGTACAAGGTCAGCAACCGTTGTGTTGAACTTTGTTGCGATATCGCTCAAAGTGTCTCCACCTTCAACTGTATAAGTTGTTGCGGCATGAATTGCTGTTTGTCCTGCCCCAAATACAGCAGTCAATCCGGCAACTGTTAAGGCTGTTTCTTTTACTTTATTCATTATTTAAAATTCTCCTAGATTATCGAATTCCAACTTTTCTCACCTGATGTAATTATCAGGTGGACTTCTTACTCACGACGTCTTCTCTTCGTCGCATCAACATATATAAGTTTACCAAGTCACAGCATTTGTATATTAAGCTCACTTTACAATCCGTTACTAATCCACCAAATCATCTATAATTCATGTAACTTTAACGCAATATTCGAACATTGGACACGGTAATGTCTTGATACAACTGAATTTTAAAAACAAATCTAATCTCAATAATTTTATTTTAGTCTGTAACTAAAAAATCCTTTTTTCGATTATTTTGTTTTTAATTTTTGGATTTTCGCCTAGTTTGTAACACATATGTAATTTTTTAAAGTTACATTTTAGAACTTTCGTAACCAAACTTCGTCGATTTCATGTTTTTCTCGTTTCCGCAAGACAATATTAGCACGTTCACGAGTTGGCAAAATATATTTGTTTAAATTCGTTAAGTTAACTGTCTGCCAAATATTACGCCCAATGGCCAAAGCATCTTCGCGACTTAAATCAACCCACTGCCAAAAATAATTATTAGTATCATGTTCAGCTCTAGTTTTATCCAAAAGCGCAATAAAACGGTCTAAGTACCATTGCTCAATCATATCGGTTTCCGCATCAACATAAATGGAAAGATCGATAAAATCCGATAACAAGACATTAAGAGAATCATTAATTTGTAGAGTATTTACACCTTCAATAATCATGATGCTAGGTTGATCAAATTCATCATAACTATCTGCCACAACATCAGATTGCTCGTGTGAATAACGAGGAACCCGTAAACGTTTGACGCCCCCCTTAACCATATTTAAAAATTGCACCAACGCCTTAGTATCATAAGATTCTGGGAACCCTTTGCGGTCCATAATCCCTCGTTGTCTTAAAACTTGATTCGGATAAATGAAACCATCCGTGGTCACTAAGGCCACCCGCTCTAACCCATATTCAACTTGCAACATATACTGCAACAAACGCGCCGTTGTGGACTTACCCACTGCTACTGAACCGGCAATTCCTATTACATAAGGAACTGGATGGGCTAGTTGATTTAAAAAGCGCTGCCGTTCCGCCAAATCTAAATCGACTTGACGCTTGCGTAAAATAATATAATTTACGAGAGGTTGATATATTTTCATCACATCATCCATTGACACCTCATCATTGAACGCTTTAATCTCAGATAATATTTTCGGTGTTACTAATTCATCAGCTCGTCGCGCAATGGGCATAGTTAATTGTTGCCAAGTTTGCCTTTGATATACCGTAAAGTCTAATGGAAATTCTGCCATACTTTTCTACTTTCTTTCAAATAAGGCTGCATCAACATTCAATAGCGGACTCAACTTTCCCTGGGCCAAAACCGTTAATTGATGCATTGCTCGTGAGGCAATCGTATAAACTAGTTGTCGTTCGTCATCGCCTTGATAGTTTTGCTCGGATGCATCCCACATAATTACCGCATCAAACTCCAAACCTTTAGCCAAGTAAGAAGGAACGATCAACGTTCCTGGTACTAAACGTTGGTTTTCCGTCCGAATCACGGTAACATCTTCATCATCTTGCATAACTGCGTAAACCTGTTGCGCTTCTGCCAACGTCTTCGTAATAATCGCCGTGGTCTCATGTTGCGCCTTGGTTTGCTGGATTTGTGTTCGTGCAGATTGTACCATGGTCTCAAAATCATCCACCACTTGAATCGTCGGCTTAGCTCCAGAACGTTCAAAGGCATCAATTTGCGCTCCATCTAATAATAATGCCTTCGCAAAGTCAGAAATTTGTTGTGTTGAACGATAGGTTTGCGTCAATTGCACCAATTCGCTCTCCTCCGTACTGAATAATTCTAATAGCTCTCGATGCAAAGAACGTGCATTTTCTTTCGTAAAAATGGCCTGATTTAAATCACCTAACATGGTAAACCGGGCTTTTGGGAAAGTGAACTGCAAAAAGGCTAACTGGAATGGCGTGTAGTCTTGAATTTCATCAATAAAGATAAAGCGAATATCACGCTCACCATGACTCCCCTTTACGACATCAAATAGATACATAAACGGCGTCATATCATCTAAATTTAAGCGCTTAGACTTCATCTGTTGCAAGGTCCGTTCTACCCCACGCTGCCAGCTCGCTTCATCCAAGTCATAGTCAGCCAAAGTAATAAATTGAGGAGCCTTACGCAAAAAATCCACAAATTGCGCATTAATATTCAAAAAGCGCGTACGACTCACCTGTTGTAAGACAGGCCGCATCGCATCTTGCACAATCAATTTCGCTAAAGCATTATATTCTGCTTTTTCATCTTTAAATTCACGGACTTGATCCCCCAACAAACTATCATATTCATCTTTGGATAGGTTCTGAATGGCTTCTTCAACCCAATCAGCCCGCATTTCGCTGCTAACATATCCTCGAAGCTTATTGACTAACTTCTCACGCGTTACTTCCAAACGTTGACTCAAGCTATAATTTTCATTAAATGAATAATAGATTTCAGCAATCTCGTCTTTAGAAATTAATTCCCGACCCTGAAATTTAACCGACCGGAAACGGATCCCATGTTGATTTAAAGTTTTAGCATATTGTCCAACTGCATCAAAATAAGCCTTCGATCCCTTTAAGTCAGTAATCCGATTCTCTTCATCCGTTTTAGGCCGTTCAAAACGCTCTTGCAACGTCTCCAATTTTAATTTAGGGAGACGCCTTGAAGTATATTGATAAAAGGTCATTTGAATCATATTTTGTTCACCCATTTCAGGCAAAACTTGATTAATATAATCATTAAACAGTTGGTTAGGCGAGAACATAATCACTTGACCCGCGGTTAGATTACCCCGATAGCGATAAAGCAAATAGGCCACCCGTTGCAAAACGGCTGATGTCTTACCAGATCCAGCCGCCCCTTGGACAAAGAGTAATTTAGCCTTCGTATTTCGGATAATTTTATTTTGTTCGCGTTGAATTGTCGTCACAATTGATTTCATCTTCGTGGAAGACTCACCAGAAACGGCGTTTAATAACATTTGGTCGCCCACGACTTCATCAGTGTCAAATAAAGTAACTATTTTCCCATCTTCAATTTGAAATTGGCGCTTTAAGGTAACTTCCGCCGTTTGAGTTCCTTCTGGCGTTTCATACTTAACCGGTCCCAATCCCGCGTCATAATAAATGGAAGAAATTGGGGCACGCCAATCATATACTAAAAAATTATCAGGCTTATCAGAAAATGAAGCCAATCCAATATAAATTGGTTCAACTTGATCGCTCCCCGCATCTTGCACATCAATCCGTGCAAAATAAGGATTCTGATCCAAGCGCTTTAAGACTTCTGCTTGATGCTCCGCCGAGTTTTGTGCCAATTCACGTTCTTTCAACATTTGTTGTTGTTGCCGCACCGACATAGCCGTCTCAAATAGGCCCGAATAAGTTGACGATTTAAAACGGACGTCGTTCCACCCCTTATCTACTTCTGCTTGATCCTTAGCGGCGCGACTTAATTTCTTTTCATTTTCAATTTGCGCAGTATGGATGGACTCTAAAACTCCGTCTAAACGCTTTTGCTCATATTCCAATTCTTGCATTTGAGGGGCCTTCTTTCTAAAAATTAGTTATTCTATACTACCACACAATCAGGAAAGATTCCACAAACTGCCCCGTCAATCCCTATCAGAAAAGCTGGGATGATTTCCATCCCAGCTTTTCTAGTTAGTGTTGATTATGGCTTTGTCTTATTTTTATGCTGAAACATTCCAGAAATGGTCCGTCCCATTTGCTTCCAAAAACCGCTTTGGCGAATCACATGTTCATTCCCCAATTGATGACGAATCAACTTCAAAATTGGTCCGACTTCTTTGGAAGAAAAATCAAATTCCCCAACGGTCGTTTGAATTTTAAAACGCCGGCCAAGCTTTTGACCATGCTTCACTTGGGCATAGACATTTTGCATGTCTTTCCACGGAATTTGTACATAATCTTGGATATTTTTTTCATTAAAGAATTCAAATGCGCGATCACCAATCATAATATTGCCATATTTAGCACCGATTCCTAAATACGAAATACCTTTAGCGGTTAAATCTACTTTGGTATTCAATGATTCTACCATCATATCCTCCGTCTATAATTTTAAATTATATTATTTTCTACCTATTATATAAGAAACAATGTCACTCAAACACCGCCAAAAATCATTATATCAAATTTCGTGAATGTGCTGGCTACTTTACCATCAAGACCAAACTTAAATAAAAAATGAGCTGGGATTTCAACCCCAGCCCATTTTAAAATTAACAATGTTTATATTATAGGATGTGAAGTACGTGCAATACAACCCCGATAATGAACAAAGCAATAATCAAAATAATTGGTGAAACCTTCTTCTTCAAAAGCCACATGCAGGCGAAGGTCAAAAGCAATCCCATCAAACCTGGAATCAAAAGGTCCAAGTTTTCTTGCAAAGTATTTGGCACATTTTGAACTAAGCTGACACCATCAGCTTGCTTTTGCAAGATTTCTTGCAATTGTGAACCAGTGACATTGCCCTTAGGGAAATCGATATAAGCTCCATCAGCCAACTTCTTAGCCGGCAATTGAAGGACGAACTTAATGTTAACCCACCGTTCAACCAACACGGCTAAGATAAACATTCCAAGAATTGATGCTCCCTTGGTGATATCTTTCAACAAACCACCAGACAAATCCTTGGTGATTTCATTTCCGGCATGATATCCGAACTCTTGCGTGTACCACATGAAGGCCCAACGAATAATGTTCCATGCAACGAAGAACAAGATAGGTCCCATGATGTTTCCAGCCATGGCCAATGATGCTCCCAAGGCTCCCAAAATTGGTCGAACTGTGAACCAAAAGACCGGATCTCCGACTCCAGCCAAAGGTCCCATCATTCCAACCTTAACCCCGGCAATCGCCGCATCATCAATCTCAGCTCCATTGGCACGATCCTCTTCCAAGGCTAAGGTAACTCCCAAAACAGGAGAAGCCAAGTATGGATGAGTATTGAAGAATTCCATGTGCCGTACTAAGGCCGCCGTCCGGTCTTCTTTATTCGTGTATAATTTTTTGATCGCTGGCATTAGTGAGTATGCAAATCCCAAATTCTGCATTCGTTCATAATTCCATGAACCTTGCAAAATTGTTGAGCGTAAAGCAACTGAGAAGCGATCTTTCTTTGTAAGTGTAATTCTTTCTGCAGTCATAATCTCTCCCCTTCCTTTAGTACTCATTTAGGATATCGCCAACAGGATCTCCGGAACCACCGTTTGATCCGCCACCACCATTACCACCCATCTTTGAGAGGTTGATGTAAATCAAGGCAATTGCGACCCCAATAATTCCAAAGGCAATCAAAGTCAAGTCAGTTACAGCGGCCAAGGCAAATCCCAAGGCGAAGAATGGCCAAACTTCTCGTGTAGCCATCATGTTGATAACCATGGCATACCCAACGGCAACCACCATTCCACCACCGATAGCCATTCCATCAGTCAACCAGGCAGGTACTGAGTTCAACCAAGCTTGCACTGTATCCGTTGGAATTGCCAACAGCAATCCGGCCGGGATGGCGATGCGCAATCCTTGGAACATCAAGGTCGTAACGTGAATTCGCTCCATGGCTTTATAGTCACCACGCTTAGCGGCAGCATCAGCTCCGTGAACCATACCAACTGAAATTGTACGAACAATCATGGTCAAGAACAATCCAGCGATTGACAAAGGAATCGCAGCTCCGTACGCAATAGTGATGTGTGCTGAGTCAAAGTGACCACTTTGCACAAGAATAATAGCAGATGCGACAGAAGCCAAAGCCACGTCCGGTGCCACAGCGGCTCCGATGTTAGCCCATCCTAAGGCCATCATTTGTAACGTTCCACCCAAGATCACACATGGAATCAAATGTCCCGTTACAAGTCCAATCAATGTACATGCCACCAATGGTTGGTGAATTTCGAACTGGTCCAAAATCCCTTCCATCCCGGCGAAAAATGCCACGACAATTACTAAAATAATCGAAATTATTGACATAATATTCTACCTTTCAATCCTTAAATATTTACTTAACATGAGCTTTCTTAATCAATTCAAACAAATCAACCTTTGAATCACTAGGCACCTTACGGACGTCAAATTTAACGCCCATGTCCCGCATCTTTTCAAACGTTTGGACATCAGTTTGATCCATTGAAAGCACCTTGTTGACCATCGTCTTACCCGCAGAATGGGCCATTGATCCAACGTTAATGGTATCAATCGGCACACCACCCTCGATGGCACGTAAGGCATCTTCAGGGTTTTCAAACAAAAGGAACGCTTCAACCCCACCCATCCGATTATCGTTTATAACTTCAATCATTTTATCAACGGGAACCACGTTCGCGCTAATTCCATTTGGTGCTGCTTGAATAATCAAATTCTTACGCATATCATCTTTGGCAACGTTGTCAGAAACAACAATAATCCGGTTGGCTTTTGAATCTGGCGTCCAAGCCGTTGCAACTTGTCCGTGCAACAAACGTGTATCGATGCGGACCAAATTGATCTTCATCTTTCCTTCCTTTAAACCACTATTTCCGCCAGCCTTAACAGGGGTTTTTTTAGCATCTTCAGCTTCTGGAATTGACTTTACACCATCACGCGCAATGGGGACCAAATCTTGAGCAATCTCAATCGCATGTTCCTTTGTAAAACGTGCCCCATAGGCTTCAACCAACATTGGCAAATTCAAACCAGAAATCAATGCCATATTCTCTGGATGTTCAGCCACAATCAAATTTGCTTGATTAAATGGTGATCCACCCCATAAATCGACGAGGAACAAAATTTGACTATCCAGTCCACCTTCAAACTGATTAATTGCATGCAAATATTTCTCACGCAAATCATCAGGCCCTTCATTTGGCATAAAGGTAACTACTTCCACATTTTCTTGCTCACCAAAGATCATTTGACCCGACATTTTAATTCCGGATGCAAACTCACCGTGACTGGCAATAATAAAATTAACCATTTCGCGGAGCTCCTTATATTTTATTCATACCTACATAATTTTTAAGTACGTATATTATGATACCCTATTTTTACAAATAAGTAAACGTTTTCATTAGCATATCAACAACATTGTTAATTTTTTTAATATAATCTATAAACAATCGGCAAATTTTTACATGTATTTAGCAAATTAGTCACATTATATATTTGAAATAATATTCATATATTGTACTGAAAATCGACGATTCGCAAAGCGTGCTATAATAAATCTTAATAAATTTATTAAAATGATAGGAAAGTTTTTATGTGGTTTAAAAAAATTAAAAATCCAGCCTTTTGCCGCTATACCGCCATTTTCTTCCTGCTTAGTTGTGCTATTTTTGGACCTTATTTTGTAGGCGCAAATACCTTAATCTGGAATGCAGATGGTATCACTCAACATTTCCCTGCTTTATTGCAATGGCAAACTGATTTAAAGGGGATATTATTTCAACATCAGTGGCCAGCCCAGTGGAATTGGAACATCAGTTTGGGACAAGATTATCTTCAAACCTTTTCTTACTATGTAATGGGAGATCTTTTCACGTACCCCATCGCTTTTTTTAGCGCTAAAATGGTTCCTTTTTACTATAGTTGTATGATTATCGTACGCCTGTGGCTTGCTGGCATTGCTTTCATCTATGCCGCTCCACGTATTTTACAAAAAAGGGTTACCCCAAACGCCCTCGCCCTTAGCGCTACTTTATATGTTTTTTCCGGCTATGTTGCGTTTGCCGCATTTGAACATCCTTTTTTTATTAACCCTTTAATTATATGGCCATTACTTCTTTTGAGTCTCCTCCATTTAATAAGAAATAAAACATGGATACCTTTTACCCTAATGGTGGCTTGGACGCTTTGGAATAATTTTTACTTTGCTTGGTCGCTTGGGATTGCCACTGGTCTGGTCTGGATTTTTTTACTTATTCAAAAACGGAGTGTCCGAGCTCAATTTGTTCATGTTATTGGAGCGGGAGGTTTAGGCTTTTTAATTAGTAGTCCACTTTTCATCCCTTCCGCCCTTGCAACTATGAAGGCGGCACGCGCTGGTGATACCCTCGCAAATGGGCTGATTGTCTACCCCATTTCCTACTATCTAACCTTACCTGGAAAAATTATCGGGAATGATTTAACCCCTAGTTTCTGGCTTACGGGTGGCTTGACTTTCATTAGTGTCGTGGCAATCGTCCACAGCTTCCGTCATTTTCAAACCTTTAAGTATTACAACTATATCTGGCTAGGTAGCATCATTTGCTTACTTATTCCAGCTATAGCTGCTTGCTTTAACGGTGGAACATCACCATCCAATCGCTGGGTCTTTTTATTAAGCCTTCCGATTGCCCTCATCTGTTTGGAATATCTTAGCCATATCAATCAACAAGCCATTGAACGGCCTGACTTACACTGGGCCACTGGCGTTGGTGTTCTCAGTGCAATCTCACTTTTGGCAGGCGACAATTTTAACTTGAATACTAAATTTGGTTTTCTAATAGCCGCTTATTTTGCGGGAATTTTAGGCCTCAGTTTCTTACATCTACCTTTAAATCGTCGAAAAAAAATCTGGATTGGCGGTTTAGTGCTTTTTAATTTGTTTGTTTTAATGGCACGTAATCACACTAATGATAGTAATCCGAAAGAAGCTACCACAATGACTCAAACTGCAGTACAGAATTTAATGTCACAACAAAAAGAAATTAAGGGCGCGCTCCTCCCCCATGAACGCGTTTATCTTGATAATCAGTTAGGGAATGCAACCGGAATTTCACCAGCTAGTAATATACCATTAATCGCTGGTATTAATAATGTTGAAAGTTATTGGTCGCTTCAAAATCGTTCATTAGGTCAATTTATGAAAGGATTCCAAATTCCCACCGCGTCTGGTAACGATGTCACGGGTGATTTAGATCAGCGTAATGTCTTACTAAATACTTTAGGGGTTTCATCTATTTTTACATCTAAAATCAGTAAACTCCCCCCGACCTATCAGAATAATTTAACAAGTTTAAACCAGCTTAAACGCGGACAGTCACTCTTGGCTTATCCTCAATTTTATATTCCTAAGCATCAAATTAATCAAAAAGCTTACAAACAATTCTCGGCAACACAAAAGGAGGCTGCCATCGCAGATTCCGTCGTTGTACCACGCGGTGGTCAACAACATTCACCGTTTGAACAAGCGGTTCAGACGGCGCTCATCAGCGATCAAGGTAGTACCAAATGGCAAAAAAAGGTGCACCAAACCTATAAATCAATGCCATCAACCCTCCCGAATGGAATTATGCTAAAAGCTAATCCAAAACTAGCAGGTACTGAGATTCATTTAGAAATTACAAACTTAACGTACCAGCCGGCATCTTGGCAACAACGTTTATCCACGGAAGTTAACCAATATCAGTTTAACTATCGCCAAGAATTAGCTAATCCAAACAGCCCCAAGGATTTACAGTATAATCCCGCTAATTTTAAATATAATTGGTTCATGCAAAACTTAACAAATCTGAGTCATAAAATTAACGGTTATACACTCAAAACGACCTATCAAGGACAAGATAAAACTGTTTACCAACCAGGGCAAAATAATTTATCATTTTATCAAAAGCGGCGCGAACTAACCTTAAACTTAGGAGCGGCCAAAGATATTCAGCATGATCAATTTATTCCAATTACTTTTTCACAAATTGGTCAATATAAATATCAATTAAAAATTAAAGCAATTCCAATTGATGATCGTTTTGCAAAAGTTGCGAAAACGGCGCAAACTAGTGCACCTAAATATGTTAACTACGGCAAAGATACCATTGATTTTAATTATCACTGCGACCAGCCCCAGGTCTTGGCGACAACCATTCCTTGGTCAACCGGTTGGACAAGTGCTAACCAGAAACTAATCAAAATTAATAATGGGCTGCTCGGTATTCAACTTCAAGCCGGCACCAACCATATCCACTTAGAATATCATACCCCTGGTCTTAAATTAGGGTTATTGCTCGGATTACTAGGTCTTGGTCTGGTTGTGCTAATTTTGATTTATCATGTTTATCGATATTTAAAGCAACGTAAACTGGAAAACGTTTAATAAAAAGGGGCAAGTTTAAACTTGCCCCTTTTTTATGTCTATTTTTAAAAATTGAATTCATCCTGATGACCTTATTGCTCTACTGCATCAGCTTCATACCACACTGGTACAGCTTGCCAAGCTGTTTGATCATTGGGCCGCACTTCAAAAGTCGTCACATTATATAGCATTTTCCGATCACCATCTAAAGGTGACCAATATGAACCATCTGCCTGCTTTAAAACATCCCAATATGGTAATTGTATTTCTTCGTTACTTTGCGGATCACGCACTTGAAAGCCAGGGTCAGTATGAAATGTTTTTTCACCAACAATCAAACTATCTGCCGAAAGTTGATTAATTAGTGCAATAAATGAATCTGCTTGTATGGTATCAACTGATGTTTTCATTTGAAATTCTCCCTTCTAAAATAAAAAAGCAACACCCTCAAGGCATTGCTTTACGATCGGGACGACAGGATTCGAACCTGCGACCCCCTGGTCCCAAACCAGGTGCTCTACCAAGCTGAGCTACATCCCGATGTGTAATATAACTAACACAACAAAATTAATTATACGCATATCATCCAAAATTATCAAGCAAAACATGCTTTTTCCCAAAATAAATTTTGTGGTGCTCCATATTAATCTAATTTAATGATTCTAGAACCATGGAATTGCGTGACGCCCAATTGATTATGCAACTGCTTGATATTATCAGCTGTTACGCCGCCACCAGGTAAAATGATCATTGGCTCCTCTAATTGCTCTGCGGCTTTTACCAATGCTTTTAAATGCGATACCGTGTCACTCAAGTCTTCAGTTAATGCCCCACCATGCGTCAAAATACGATGGACGTGATTTTGACTGAGCCATTGCATACTAGCTACCTGTTCGGCTTGTTGAATCGCATCAAAAGCCATATGCATGACAACTTCCATTGGGGCAGCTAATTCAATTAACTCTTTCATAGCGGGTTTATTTAAAGTCTGATCCGCATTTAATACCCAAACGTCACACTTTGCATCTGATCAGCTTTTAATTGCCGCAGCGTTGCCTTCATTTGCTTTAATTCGTCATTATTATAATTAAAATCACCGCCACGCGGACGCACCATCACAACTACTGGCACTTTTAACTTTTGAACTTTTTGCCAAGTAGCACGCTGCGGAGTCAAGCCCCCCAAATCAAGGCGTTGATTCAATTCAATCCGTTCCACGCCGGCTTTAACCGCCTGTTGTGCCACCGAATAACTTTCTAGCGCAATTTCTCTAATCATCTACTTCTCCATTTAATTTCAGTAATTTAGCAATTCCCGCATAAAAATTTGAGCTGGCTTAGACTTATATTAGCTTTTCTTAAATCCATCCCTGATTAATCTTATCAACAACAAGATTATACAATAATTTACACTGTATAGTAAAAAATTATTTTAATCCTTACTCCATACTCACTCATTCTTGTAAAGACACGGTAATCAATTTCATATGTAACCCTCGAATTAACAATTTTTGATATAACTTTTAAACGCTCAAAATATTTAATGAACTACCTTATACGCTTAAATTGAATTAAAGCGGAGATTTGAAACAAGGATATACCATTTATAGATACTAGCTTCAATACCAATCCTTCATGTAGGATAATAAGCTTTGTCATATTGAATTGATTTTTAAACCCTAAGTTATCCAAGAGTCTAAAAAGATATCATCACAAAAATAAAACCTTATAAACAGCTACATTAAGCCATTCATAAGG